>NZ_QGTQ01000031.1 GCF_003182255.1 Paenibacillus cellulosilyticus
GATGGGTATTAGGACATTGATCCGTTCAACCCCCATCATACGAGGCGCTCCTTTTTTTGTCCAAGCTCAATTCTTAGACTCTACAGGAATGTTTAGCGCCGATGGGGTGAGGTAGTAGCAGTAGCAGTAGCAGTAGCAGTAGCAGTAGCAGCTTGCCTCCTCATCAAGCAATATCCACGCACAAGCACTATTGCACCCGCTCGAACCAACTAACCTCCTTAAAGCGACGCGGGATCCATTCCCGATCCGCGAGCCCAACCTACACAAAAAGCCTGCCGCGGATTCCCGCTGCAGGCTTTCATATGTTTAATGCGATAGCCGCTGAAACGCAGCAGGTGAATTGTTCTGTAGAAGCGTCAGCGTTCGCTTTGTGTCCGGATTGTTACCTATTCTGATCTACTCTAATCAGAACAATCTGGACACAACAGCGATCGGAAGAACATTCACCTGCGGAGTTTCCACAACGGCAAGCTTTTATCTATTAAGCATCCAGTCCGCGCTCACGAGTGCGCGCTCCGACAGTCCGCGGCAGCACCACCACGACGAGGAGGTACATCACTTCAACAAGCGTAACCGCACCGATAACATCCCACAGCACGTGCTGCTTCACGAACAGCGTCGAAGCAATGATCGTCGACGACATGCCGTAGATCAGCGCGCGGTTCACCTTATTCCGAATCGGGCTCACACTGAGCAAGCGAATCATCAGATAGCTCGAGAAGCAGTGTATGCTCGGGAAGCAGTTGAACGGTTGATCCCGCTTGTAGATATACCGCATGAGATGCGAGAGCACATCGTCGCCGACCACAACTGGACGCGGCACCGTCGTCTGAAACACCGAATAGATCATATAGCAGGACAATGCGCACAGCGTATACAGAACGATGCCGCGGTAGAACGATGGTCGATCCTTGAAGAAGAAATAAATAAGGCAAATATAGATATACACGATCCAAATTGAATACGGAATAGCGAAACCTTTCAGGAAAGGCGTCGATTGATCGAAAGGCGTAACCAAGCTGTACACCTGATCCGTCGGTTGGTTGAACGCTTTATACAAGTAGCCGAGCACAGGAAACACCAGCATCAGCAGCAATGGAGCGAGAAACGTTAGCCGATCGCGATCGAGCCACTTTCTGATAGAAGGCATAATGACGATCCATCTCCTTTAATTCTGTTGTGATGTACGCATTGCACCTGGTTCCGTATGTCCATCCACTGGCGGGAGTGACTTGATATAGCTGTTAGACATCTTGAGCAGGCGAAGCGCACGATTGAATTCGTCAGCCGACGGGTACGCAGGCGCATTCGAGTCAGCTGGCAGCGGATAGACGACACCATCGTCGTATTTCTCACCTGGAACGAAAATGCTCTTATTACCAATAAGCGAGCCGGAAGGCAGGTAGTATCGCTCAGGCAGCAGGTTGCTCGTATGATTCAACAAGTCTTGGCCAAAATAAATGTCATCCTTCAGCGACAATCCAGCCAAGTTTGCAATGGTCGGCATAATGTCGATCTGTCCAGCCGTCTGCGTACGAACCTCAGACTGAAGCAGACCAGGTGCAACAACGAGCAGCGGGATGTTCAGCATGCTTGAATAGCTGTAAGGCTTGCCAAGCACCGTCTCCAGCAGCTCGCGGTCCGTGTCGTCGAGCGAGTAGACCGGCAATCCCATATGGTCGCCATAAATGACGAGTACGCTGTTGTCCCAAATACCCGTCTCTTTCATTTTATTAATGAGAACGCCAAGTGCTTCATCCGCATAATGCTCGGATTGAATGTAATTGCCCGCGAAAGAACCTTCATACTTCTCCGGCAGCTTCAGCTTCGGCATCGACTCCGGCAGGAAGTTGAATGGATGGTGCGACGACATCGAGATAATGTTCGCGTACACGGACTTCCCGGACTTGTTAATATTCGCAATCTCATCAATGGCCTTGTCATACAAAATTTTATCGGACGAGCCAAACGCAATCGTATCGTCCTCGCCATACCACGACTTGTCGTAGTAATAGTCGAAGCCGAGAGCCGGATACATTTCATTCCGATGCCAGAACTTCACATCGTTCGTATGGAACGTAGCGGTCAAATAACCAGCTGCATTGAACCGTTTCGGCAAAGAAGGAAGCGAATAGTTAATGTATTCATCTGTCGCTGCGCCAACAGGCGGCACATAGAACGAAGTGTTCGTAATGAACTCGGCATCGGACGTATTTCCTTGTCCAACCATTTGGAACATATGATTGAAATATACGCCCTCTGACTTCAACTGGTTCAGTACAGGCGTAACCTCTTGGCCCTCTACATTCAGATCAATTAAGAAGTTCTGGAATGCTTCAAGCTGAATAACGATAACATTGCGGCCCTTAGCTTCCGCCCAGTGAGCAGGAGTTTCGGTAGAAGGTGTCAAACCTTTCAGCTCATCAATAGCCGAACGGGTTACTTCAGCGACTGGGATCGTACGCTCGGCGTCGCTTGTACGTACGACTTTGTACAGCTCGTAGTTGATAATGCCCATCTCTTCGGTCTGACGAACCTCGTTCAGCACGCTGTCGTGCTTCCAAATCGTAACGACGGAGCAGGCTATAGCAGCAACCAACAAGACCGCCGAAGCTATACGCGGCACTCGAACAGCGGACAGCTTGGCCCAGCCGCGGAAGCGGCGATAGAAGGTCAGCGCAAGTCCGATGAGCACGATGTCAATGAAGATCAACAGGAACGATGCGTGCATGAGCTGGAATACGCTGCCCTTCACTTCGCCAACTTGCCCGACCTGTGCGAGCGCATGATACGTGACGATAATGCCGAAATATTTGTAATACATAATGACGGCGAAATAAACAGCGGTCAGCAATAAGTTCACGAATAAATAGATACCAAGCTTACGCTTAGTTGCCAGCAGTTCAATGACGGCGAAGATAGCCCAAATGATCGGCAACTCGGTCAACAGCGGCTTCCAGCTGAATCCGATGTCATAGATGACATTCCAGGACATATAGAACTTCAAGGTCATAATTACGGTAAAAACTACGAACGGACTCCACAGCCACGTTTTCCAAGTGCGATTCACTTTCTGACCCTCTCCGATCTTACGTCTACGTTAACAATCAAGTAATAAGTTTAGCGATTTGAACGGCCATTTACAACTCGAATTATTTGTCGCATCTGACAGCGCATCGCTGGTCGAAGAATGTACTAGCGAAACGACCTGTAATTTCCATTTTGGAATAGGTTGATTATACGTCTGATTAGATATCGGTTCAATGCGATCATGGTCTAGGTTTTGACCTCGACCCTGCGACCGAGCAGCTTAATTACAGTCACAGTGAAGCACCGGCCGCCGGGCAGCGAGTGCCTCATCCAATCGACTGACGACTGTCGTAGAGGGCGCCTGCAGAATCGTCTCGGGCGAATGTTCCGCTTCCCAAGCAATCTGGAGCATAATGTCGATGAACTGATCGAGCGTTTCTTTGCTTTCGGTTTCGGTTGGTTCAATCATAATGCTCTCTTCGACAATGAGCGGAAAATAGATCGTTGGCGGATGAATGCCGAAGTCGAGCAGCCGCTTCGCGATGTCGAGCGTGCGGATGCCAAGCGCCTTCTGTCTTGCGCCAGACAGGACGAACTCATGCTTGCACAGCCCTGGATAAGGCACGTCATAGGCAGCGCTTAGACGGCTTAGTAGATAGTTCGCGTTGAGCACCGCGCACTCCGAAACGCGGCGAAGGCCAACAGGGCCATAGGATCGAATATAGGCGTACGCCCGCACGAGGATGCCGAAATTGCCGTGGAACGGCTTAATTCGGCCGATCGAGTGCGGGCGATTATCGTCATAGCCATAGGTACCGTCAGAATGACGGACGATTAGCGGTTTTGGCAGAAAAGGCTCCAGCAGCCGCTTCACGCCAACCGGTCCAGCACCAGGACCACCGCCGCCGTGAGGGGTGCTCATCGTTTTGTGCAAATTCAGATGGACAACGTCGAAGCCCATATCGCCGGGACGAGCGATCCCCATAATCGCATTCGCGTTCGCACCGTCGTAATAGAGCAGTCCGCCTGCTTGATGGACGATGTCTGCAATCTCTTCAATATGGGACTCGAACAAGCCTAGCGTGTTCGGATTCGTCAGCATAAGCGCAGCTGTATCAGGGCCAGCTGCGGCGCGGAGTGCATCCAGATCGACAAGCCCGCGCGCATCGGATTTGATCGTAACGGTCGTATAGCCAGCCGCGGATGCGCTCGCTGGGTTCGTGCCGTGCGAGGAGTCAGGGACGAGCACCTTCGTCCGCTGCTCGCCGCGGCTTTCGTGATAGGCGCGAATGATCATGAGTCCGGTCCATTCGCCGTGTGCACCCGCTGCGGGCTGCAGCGTCACGCTGTCCATGCCCGTGATGGCGGCGAGATCATTTTGCAGCGTATAAAGCAGTTCAAGAGCGCCTTGAACCGTAGAAGCTGGCTGATAGGGGTGGATGCCCGCGAAGCCAGGCAGCTTGGCGGCGTCCTCGTTCAGCTTCGGATTGTATTTCATCGTACAGGAGCCAAGCGGATAGAAGCCGTTGTCGACACCGAAGTTGCGCCGCGACAGCGCCGTATAATGCCTCACTACATCGACCTCATACACTTCGGGCAGGGCAGCCGGTGTTGTCCGAAGCAGATCGATAGGAAGGAGCTGCTCGGCAGGCAGCGCCGGCACATCGCATTCGGGCAGGGAGTAGGCGGTGCGTCCTGGCTTGCTTTTATCGAAAATGAAAGGCTGTCCGCCGTTATCCGCTTCATTGTGGTTGGTGTTCATGCGTATTCCTCCAATCGTGCCAGCAGTCGGTCGATGTCCGCGCGCGTTCGCTTCTCGGTCACAGCAAGCAGCATATGACCCGTCAGCTCGGGGTATGACTGCCCAAGGTCATAGCCGGCGAGAATGCCGTCATTTAATAGTCGTTCGCTCAGCGCCGCGCAGGAAAGCTTGTCGGGAAGACGGAGGATGAATTCATTGAAGAAAGGGGCGGCCATCGGCATCGAATAGCCCGGGATAGCCGCAGCGGCTGCGGCGGCATAATGCGCCTTGCGCGTATTCAGAAGGGCGGCTTCTTGGATGCCTGCTCTGCCCATAACGGACAAATACACGGCTGCACATAAGGCGAGCAGCGCTTGATTCGAGCATATGTTGGACGTCGCCTTCTCCCGCCGGATATGCTGCTCGCGCGCTTGCAGCGTAAGCACGAAGCCTCGTTTGCCATTGCGGTCGACGGTCTGGCCGACAATCCGGCCAGGCATTCGGCGCATAAGCGGCTCAGCGACGGCGAAGAAGCCGCAGGTCGGCCCGCCGAACGACTGCGGAATGCCAAGCGGCTGTGCATCACCGACGACGATGTCGGCACCAAGGCGTCCGGGCGGCTCCAATAGACCAAGTGACAGCGGGTTAACGCTGACCGCGAGCAATGCGCCTTGTGCATGCGCCAGAGCTGCGATGTCTGCAATACGCTCGATGCAGCCGAAGAAATTCGGCGATTGCACGATAACCGCAGCAGTCTGATCGTTCACCGCTTGCTCCAGCAGCTCCGGATCGGTTGTGCCATCTGCAGGGATGTAATCGACCTCGGCGATCTCGAGGCCAAGTCCTCGGGCCGAGGTCGCTAGTAGCTGCCGCGCTTCGGGATGGACGCCTCTTGAAACAACAAGCCGCTTGCGTCGGGTGGCACCAGCAGCGAGCAGCCCCGCTTCAGCAAGTGCTGTAGGTCCGTCATACATACTCGCATTGGCTACGGGCATTGCCGTGAGCTCACATATATACGATTGGAACTCGAATATGGCCTGCAGCTCGCCTTGGCTGATTTCTGGCTGGTAGGGCGTATAAGCGGTATAAAATTCAGAGCGCGATATCAGGTGGCCGATCACGGCTGGGATGTGATGGTCATAGAGTCCCGCTCCAAGAAAGCTAATGCATCTCGACGTATCCGTGTTGCGCTCCGATAGCTCTCGCAGATGGGTCCACAACGCAAACTCATCAAGCGGCGCAGAGACCGGGAGTGTCTCCTTGTAACGGACGGAATCCGGAATATCCCGGAATAAGTCGTCGATAGAGGAGAGGCCAATAGCTTGCAGCATATCGGCTTCGTCTTGATCCGTCATGGGCAGGTAGCGGTGACGATAAGAAGTCATAGCCGTTACCTCCTTGGCGAGAACGGAGAGCGGCGGTAGAACGGCGCGGGCACAACAACGGCCTTATGCTCGGTGCCGCGAACATTAACGATCAGCGATGTACCGATCTCTGCATACTCGGCGCTGAGCAGCGCGAGACCGATATTGCGCTTCAAGGTGGGGGAATGGGTGCCGGACGTGACATAGCCAGCCCGCACGCCGCTGTTCGTTAGGACTTCACAGCCGCTGCGCGGAATGCCGCGCTCTTGCAGTTCGATGCCGACGAGTCTGCGGAACGGTCCGCCGTCTGTTAGCTGGGTCAGCAAAGCCTTGCGGCCGATGAAGCTGCCTTTATCGAGCTTAACGAACGAGCGCAGCCCCGCCTCCAACGGTGTGATAGAAGGGGACAGCTCATGGCCATGCAGGGGCAGCCGCGCCTCCAGCCGCAGCGTGTCCCGCGCGCCAAGTCCCGCCGGCTGCAAGCCTGCCTTTGCCCCGACTTGCAGCAATGTACGCCACACCGCAGCAGCATCTTCGGCGGTTGTATAGAGCTCGAAGCCGTCCTCTCCTGTATAGCCGGTTCGGGAGACGAGTACAGAGGCATCGGCGATCGGCACGCCAGATCTGAATTGAAACGGGGCGAGAGCGGCGATCGCTCTGGCGTAGGTTCCAGTTGTGCCAGCTGCCTCAACCAGAATATCCTCAGCGTTGGGGCCTTGAAGGGCAATGAGAGCCGTCGTGTCCGTGCGATCCTCCAGCGTCACATCGCCGATCAGATGCTCGCGCAGCCAATCTAGATCGGCAGCCGTATTGGCAGCATTCACTACGAGCATATACTGATCGGCTGACAGCCGATAGACGAGCAGATCATCTAAAATGCCGCCTGAAGGGCTGCACAGCAGCGAATATTGCGCACGACCGTCCTTTAATTGTGAGACATCATTCGTAGTCAGTCTCTGGAGACACGCTTCTGCGAATAGGCCGGTTACGATCAGCCTGCCCATATGCGATACATCGAACAAGCCAGCGGCTTGCCGGACGGCTTCATGCTCCTTCACAATGCCGGCGAACTGTACGGGCAGCTCCCAGCCCGCGAAATCGATGCAGCGCACGCTTGGCTGCTCAGTATAGAGCGGATAGAGGGGTGTTCTTCTGCGCATCGTCATCGAATCACCTCATCATGTAAGGTTAGGGGGAACCCTTGAAGGGCTATCTCTCGCTGCCTCGACATAGATATAGGGGGAATAGCAGCTGCAGCGGGATAGCTGTTCTATATGCATACGCGGGGAGGCGGTCTAACATGAGCGACATTCGGCAAGGGCTTTGCTATACAGAGGAGCATGAATGGGCAGTGTTGGTGAAGGATGGTGTCGTACGGGTCGGCATTACCGACTATGCGCAGTGTCTGCTTGGCGACATTGTTTATGTCGATCTCCCGACTGTCGGTACGACAGCAACGGCCTTACAGCCTATGGGGACGATCGAATCGGTAAAGACCGTATCGGATCTGTTCAGTCCACTGGACGGCGTCATCGTTCGAGTGAACGAGCAGCTTCAAGCCGCGCCAGAGCTCGTCAATGAACAGCCTTACGAGGAAGGCTGGCTCGTCGAAATTGCTGCAGCAGGAGATGTGCCGGAAGCACTTCAACGGCTGCTAACGGCAGAACAGTATGAGAAGAGGCTTTCGACCGAATAAAGGGGGGAATAAGTGTCCATTACAGGATAATAGTAGATGTCTACCGACTAGAGTCGGTGTATAATCAATGATAGGGTTAACATGTATGATTCGGCATCGGAGGACATCTTATGGTTATGTTGCATGGGACCTACAACATTGGAATTGTGCTACTTTCGTTCCTCATCGCCACTTTGTCTTCATTCTCGGCGCTTAATATGATCGGACGGGTATGGCGGTCACGAGGACGGTCTAGATGGGGCTGGATTACATCTGGAGCGATCGTCATGGGCAGCGGCATATGGTCGACGCATTTTGTAGGCATGTTGGCTTATCATTTGCAAATGCCTTTAACTTTCGATGTGGAGTCAACAGCGCTGTCGATGGTGGTCAGCATCCTCTCTTCGTTTATCGCGTTCTATATCACCCAGCGAGAGCAGATCGGGTTGGGACGGATCGCGATCGGCGGTTTAATTATGGGTGCGGGCATAGCCGCCATGCACTATATCGGCATGGCGGCCGTCAGCATTCCTGGCGTTACGATGAACTATGATCCGTTCTATTGGATATTGTCTATTCTTGTTGCGATCATCGTGTCTTATGCGGCGCTGTTCATGATGAGTCGATTCCGCAGCGGCTTTGAAGGTCTGTTCGTATCCAAATTGGCTGCAGCGATACTTATGGGACTTGCTGTGTGCGGCATGCATTATACGGGGATGGCATCGGTCTCGTTCTGGTGCAGTGTACCTTCGGCGATCGATGCGACGACGGATAATAATATTTTCCTGCTTGGTGTCGTGACGCTGTCGATTGCAACGCTGCTGCTCGTGTCATGGGGAGCGATGTTTATTGACCGTGCCTTCCTGGAGCGGATGGCCTATAAGGATCAACTGACAGGTTTGCCGAACCGGTATGAGCTCAGCCGTCGGTTTGAAACATTCTTGTCGAGGTCGAGCCGGGGCGCTATTCTGTTCGTTGATATCGATCAGTTTAAGTCGATCAACGATACACTCGGCCATGACGTAGGCGACCTGCTTGTGTTGGATGCAAGCAGACGTTTTGAAGCCTTGGCAAATAAGCAGTTGATGGTGTTCCGCATTGGCGGCGACGAGTTTCTGCTGATCGCAGAAGGAGCCAACCAAGCACAGGCAGAGAATTTGGCGCAGCGGATTTTATCGCGCATCCATCAGCCATTTTATATCGAAAGCAATGAATTGTTCGTCTCATGCAGTATTGGCATTGCCCTATATCCGGAGCACGGCAGCGACCGCTCGTCGCTCATGCGTTCATCGGATGCGGCAATGTACGAGGCGAAGGCTGCGGGCAAGAACCGTTATGAGCTGTTCAATCCTGAACTGCAGGAGCGTCTGATTCGCCGGATGCAGCTGGAGAACGATTTGCGCAAGGCAATCGAATATGGCGGTCAGTTTATCGTTCACTATCAGCCCAAATGGGATACAAGGATCGGTCGTCCGGTTGGCTTCGAGGCGTTGGTTCGTTGGGACCATCCGGAGCTCGGCATTGTGGCGCCGTCCGAGTTTATTCCAATTGCGGAGGAGACCGGTATTATTGTCGGGTTGTCCCGCTTCGTTCTGCGTCAGGCTTGCCGCGACTGCATGCGCTGGGAGCAGAGTGGGCTTGGTACATATACGGTTTCGGTCAACACGTCGGTAAGGCTGTTCGACAGTCAGATTTTGTTCGAGATGGTCAAGGAGTGTTTGCAGGAGTCGAAGCTGCCTTCTGATCGTCTGGAGCTCGAGATTACAGAGTCGATTGTCATCCACGACATGAACGAGGTCATCCGCCAGTTGAACCAGCTGCGTGAGATTGGGGTGAAGGCGTCGATGGACGACTTTGGAGCAGGCTATTCTTCGCTCGGCTCACTGGATCTTATTCCGATCGATACGGTTAAGATCGACAGGCTGTTCATCAGTCAGAGTCATATCCCGGCAAGGCGTGCCATTATTAGAACAATCGTGACGCTAGCACAGCAGCTGAATCTTGAGGTCGTCGCAGAAGGCGTCGAAGAGGAAGAACAGGTCACCCTGTTGACGGAGGCGGGCTGCTCGATTATTCAAGGCTACTATTTCGGCAAGCCGATGGGCGCTCCGCAGGTCATCGCATACTTGAAAGAGTACGGCTCCGAAGCTAAGCTGGAAACCGCGGCCGGTGCGGGAATTGATTCTGATATAGGCGGCAAATCGAGTAATTAAGAGAGAAGCGTTTCATTGTACGGCAAAATCGGCTTATATGCCGACGGAGCGTACGAGGGAACGCTTTTTCGACGCGGAGCGGGGTGGGATTTTTTAGGTGTCGTCCTTATAATGGAGGTTGTGTGAATTAACGATATATCGGAATGGGGCTTCATCTCAATTCAATTTCACCTTTGGTGCAACAGAATGGGGGAACGCATGTGAAAGGAACGGCACTTCTGGCTGCTTATTTCAGGCGAAACAAGTGGATGTACATGGTAGCGGTTGCAGTAATGGCGGCAGGCAATATGATCTATGCGTTCTATCCGAATGTGCTGGGCGGTTTCACCGACACGATGAAGCAGGGCGGGCTGACGAAAAGTCTTGTCATCAGCTGCAGCTTACAGCTGCTCGTGATCGGAGTCGCATACGGCGTCATGTTCGGCGTGGGTCAGCTGCTCAACCATCGGCTCGGTCGTCGATTCGAGGCCGAAATTCGGGAGCGGCTGTTCGCGCAGTTCACTAAGCTGAGTGAAGCGTACTTCGCTAAGCATGGCGTTGGCAAATGGCTCAGCTACGTGCTCAGCGATGTCACGAGCATCCGCGAGACGATCTGCGGCGGCATCAATCAGCTGACAAACGCGACCTTCCTGTTCATTACCTCGGTTATTATGATGGCGTCGACCGACATCCCGTACCCGCTTTTGCTCGCGTGTATTGCACCGCTCTTGGCAATTCCCGTGCTCGTCGTTTACTTCGGCCCTATCATTCGCCGACGCTCACACGAGGTGCAGGAGTCAATCGCCAATATGACGGCATCAGCCGAGGAGCAATTCGGCGGCGTGCGAGTGACGAAGACGTTCGTAGTTGAAGAGGTGGCACGACGCCGATTCGGCGAATCCGTCAGCCGGATTCAAGAGCGTCAGCTGTCGCTTGTGCGTTCATCGTCGATGTTCCAGTCCGCGATTCCGCTAGCGGGTGCATTGTCGCTCGTCGTAGCGATTACGTACGGCGGTTATTTTGCAGGGCATGGCAAGTTCTCGCTTGGGGGCTTCGTCGCGCTTACGCTTTATCTGAGGGTCATTATGACACCTCTTCAACAGTTCGGTAACGTCATCAACCGCCTGCAGCAGGCGCGTGCTTCGCTGGATCGGCTTAATGCGCTGCTCTCAGAGAAGCCAGAGGTACGGGATGCAGAAGGAGCGATTGAATTGACAACGGCGCGTGCTGATCTAATGGTCGATCAATTGACCTTCACGTACCCGGAGGCGCGTCGGCCGGCGCTGGAGGATCTCGCTTTCACACTGCAGACGGGACAAACGCTTGGCATTGTCGGGCGGACGGGCAGCGGAAAAACAACGTTGGCAAAACTGCTGCTCCGTGTCTATGAGCCGCCTGAAGACACAATCCGCATAGGCGGAGTCGACATTCGAGAGGCAACATTAGCAAGCTTGCGAAGCGGTATCGCCTACGTGCCGCAGGACGGCTTCCTGTTCAGTGAGACGATTGGCGACAACATCGCCTTCTCCGATCGCAGCGGGGCTAAAGAGCGTGTCCATGCCGCAGCGCAATCGGCGGCAATTAGCGGAAGCATCGAAACATTCTCCGACGGCTACGATACGAGGCTGGGCGAACGAGGCTTGACGTTGTCAGGCGGTCAGCGCCAGCGAACGAGCCTGGCACGTGGTCTGTATAAGAATGCGCCCATACTTATTCTAGACGATAGTGTGAGCGCGGTTGATGCTGTGACAGAATCGCAAATCATTGAACAGCTGCAGCGAGAGCGTAAAGGCCGGACGACGGTCATTATCGCGCATCGCATTAGTGCAGTGAAGCACGCGGACTTGATTCTCGTCTTGGAGAACGGCCGGATTATCGAACGAGGCACCCACGAGGAGCTCGTGCAGCTCGGCGGACACTATGCTTCACTCCGTGCCATTCAAGAAGACGGAACGGATACAGCAGACAGCGTCGAAGGAGGTGCAGCATATGAGCGATCCCAAGCCGACGCAGACGCCAATAATCGCCAAGCCGTCCAGCGGCGATAACAGCGGTAATCGTCCGGCGAATCGAACGGCGGCATTCCGTGCGCTGCTCAGCTATGCGAAGCCGCATCGCTGGATGTTTGCAGCCGTATTCGGTTCCGCGCTGCTGGCCATATCGGCCGATCTGCTCCAGCCGTATCTTGTCAAAATCGCCATCGACGACGAGCTGCTCACCGGCGAACATGAAATGCGCAAGCTGATCATTCTTGGTGCCGTATATCTGCTGATGGCGGTCGTCAGCTTCGCCTTCGGTTACTTGCAGTCGGTACTCGTGCAGCGCATCGGACAAAGCATCGTCGCACGGCTGCGCGAAGATCTGTTCCGGCATATTACGAACCAGTCGATGTCGTTCTTCGATCGGCATCCAATCGGCAGTCTCGTCACGAACGAGTCAAGCGATACGGAGACGATCAGTCAGTTTTTCACGCAAGTATTAATTAGTCTCGTACGCGATGGCCTGATGCTCATTCTCGTCGTCGCCTTCATGTTCTCGCTTGATGCACGGCTGGCGGCATTTTGTCTGCTGCTGTTTCCGGTCATTATCGGCATCGCGATCGCATTCCGACGGGCGCTTCGGCAGTCGTATCAGCGGGCGCGTTCACAGCTGTCGCGAGTCATTGCATTCGTTGCGGAAAATCTATCCGGCATGAGCCTCACGCAAGCGTTCCGGCAGGAGCAGGAGCAGCGGCGGCGGTTCGCAGAGAAGAATAGCAATTATCTTCGTGAGAGCTTACGTGAAATTCGTACCTCCGTTATGTTCAACCGGACCTATGATACGCTTGGCAACATCGCAGTTGCTCTCGTCGTCTGGCTCGGCGGGCTCGCCGTACTTGATAATGCCATTGCTTTCGGTGTGCTGTATGCATTCATCAACTACATTCGTCAGTTTTTCCAACCGATCAACCAAATGACCCAGCAGTGGAATACGCTGCAATCGACCTTCGTATCCGTCGAGCGTCTATGGCGCATTTTCAGCCAGGAGCCAGAAGTGAAGGAGCCGTCTGCTGATGAAGCGGTTCGGCCTGCACCGGCAGCTGTTCGCGGCGCGATTGATTTCAATGGCGTATCGTTCGCTTATATCGAAGGGCGCGATGTGCTGCGTGAGCTCGACCTGCACATTCAGCCAGGGGAGTTCATCGGTATCGTTGGCACGACGGGAGCGGGCAAAAGCTCGCTCGTCAATTTGCTTGCCCGCTTCTATGATGTGCGTGCGGGGAATATCATGATTGACGGCATCGATGTGAAGCGCATGCCGCAGGACGATCTGCATCGGATTGTCGGGCTTGTTCAGCAGGAGCCGTTCTTGTACTCAGGCTCGATCATCGACAATGTGCGGCTGTTCCGCGAAGAGATTACGCGAGAGCAGGCAATTGAAGCGTGCCGGCTCGTTGGTGCGCATGCGATGATTATGCGGCTGAAGGACGGGTACGATACACGACTGTCGGAGCGGGGAAGCGGCCTGTCGGCGGGAGAACGGCAGCTGCTCTCTTTTGCCCGCATCGTCGTGCATCAGCCGCGCATTCTCATTCTCGATGAGGCGACGGCGAATCTCGATTCGCATACGGAGCGGCTTATTCAGCAGGCGCTGCATGTCGTGTCGGAGGGGCGGACGACGCTTGTCATTGCCCATCGCTTATCGACGATTCAGCATGCGGATCGCATTATTGTGATGCGCAACGGCCTCATTGAGGAGCAGGGAACGCATGCGACATTGCTGGAAGACCGCGGCTATTACGCGGAGCTTTATGCGCACTCGCGCCGCGGCGGCACGCTGTCGCATGCAGAAGGCAGACTTAGCGTTTAAATGGATTTTTGCGGTAACATCGATCCATACTAACGCTTACGAATATGCCTTTCGAGATTGGGGTGCAGGTAACGTGAGAAATCGACTGCAGCGAGGGAAGGAACGGCTTACGCGAATGACAGCGGGGCTGCTGGCTATGCAAAGCTTACTCTTCGGATTAGGAGCCCCGGTTGCGGCGGGGGCTTCCGCGGCAGCTCCTACGGCTGCAGGCCTGAATGTGTTAGGTGCTCCAGCGGATACAGCCGTACATCCTGAAGCGCAGCGGGATCGATACGCGACGGTGAAGCGAAGTGACGGCTACAATCTTGTTTTTCCAGTGATGAGTGATATTCATATCGGCTCCGGCGATAAGGCCGAGACCAAATTCGCTAGTGCGCTTGAGCAGTTGAATCGTCTGGCACCGCATTATGATGCGATCGCGAGCGTAGGGGATTTGACGGACCATGGAAAAGCGGAGCAGTACGATACGTTTATGGCGATCTATAATCGATATAAGCAGCCCGCAGCACGGAGCTTGCTGACGATCGGCAACCACGACTATTACGGCTCGTCAGGCGCAATGAAAGGGCAGCGTCTGTTTCTTGAGAAGACGGAGATGCCGGGCATTTATTACGATCGGTGGATTAACGGCTATCATTTTATCGTATTGGGGAGCGAGAATAAGTCGACCGGCGGCAAGCTGTCGGATGAACAATTGAAGTGGTTGAAGGAGAAGCTGGCGGAGCACGCGAGTGCGGATAAACCGATCTTCGTGCTGTTCCATCAGCATATTAGCGATACGGTATATGGCAGTGACCGATGGGGGCATACGCAAAATCATAAGAAGCTGTACGCCATCCTATCGAAGTACCCGCAGGTCATTACGTTCTCCGGCCATTCGCACTACATGCTGGAGAGTCCGAGGACGATCCATCAGCGCGACTTCACGTCGCTTGGCACATCCTCGATCCGCTACCCCGAGCTGGAGCCGGGCATGGTGCAGGGCAACCACCCGTCAGATGATATTTCGCAAGGATATCTCGTGATGGTGAAGGATGATCGCGTTATCGTGAAGCGTCGTGACTTCCATCGCAACGATTGGACGGGGGAAGATTGGGTCATTGACTATCCCGCTTCCAAAACAGCCTTCCGCTACACGGATGATCGTGATCGGATCAACCCTTCGTTCGAGCCGTCTGCGCAGGCAACGGTAGAACCGAGCTCCGTTCATGCTGCGCGAGCCCTGCTTCGCTTCGATCAGGCGAAGGACAACTTGTTCGTCCACGCTTACGATATTGAAGTAAAGAGGGAGGGCGGGCAGCGTAATGTGCTGAAACTGCACGCATTCTCCGAGTTTTACAAGCATCCGATGCCTGCTGAGCTGACGGTCGAGCTGAACGGATTGACGCCGAATACCGCATACACAGCTTCTGTCTATGCCGTGGATGCATTCGGCAATCGGAGCGACAAGCCGCTCGCGGCGGGATTCCGCACCTCGGCGCTCACCCCGCTGCAAGCATCGCTTCGTCTGAAAATTCGCAGCTGGTTCAAGGACGGCGTGTAGCCGCCTTTGGTCTTGCTGTTTCGCTGTTGGCTATTTTCGCACTTCCGGTTCGCAGTCATTGCTCTACAAGTTGTAATTTGCAGAAGAGCATGTCTTGCCAATAGGACAATGGTCTGCCTATGTGCGCAACGGTTGCCATAGCGGTTATTTTACGAAAAATACGACTGTCGATCCAATAACGGATGCAGGAGAGCTTATGGATGTGGAAATCGCCTGTTTCAAGCGACAGTTCGTCCAATAAGCGCAATGACAACCGTTATCAAGCAAACTTGCACCTTTCGAGCTGGATAAGATCCATTGCAACCGTTAGCAGGTCCAGCCTGCCTAGCAGAAACGGGCTCGAGCTTATCGCATTGTGCGCCGCGTACTCCGTGAAGATCCTGCGGCAGATAACGTCTGACGAACACCGCCCGCTTCGGCAAGAAACCGAGACAGCTCTGCCTTCTGCCCGTGATAGAAGGCAGGCGAGCTAACATACAGCCGTTCACGCGCACGCGTAACGGCAACATACATGAGACGGCGCTCCTCTTCGAGCGCCTCTTCTTTTTCCCGCTCCGTCTCTTCCTGCGAGGACGTCTGCTTTGGCTGCTGCGGCTGAATCGCGCTGCGATGCGGCATGATGCCTTCGGAGGCGCCAATGACGAATACAGCAGGGAACTCCAGCCCCTTCGAGCGGTGAATGGTCATCACTTGGACGCGGCCCTCACCATTCGAGCCTTCGCTGCTGTCCGGCTTTACATCCCCTTTAGCCTCCGCCTGACGCTTCACCATATCCTCTGCAAAAGCAACAAACGATTCGACGGTCTCGAACCGTCCCGCCGATGATTCGAGCTCGTCCAGCAGCTCCTTCATCAGCTCCTTATGCGGCGTCCCGCCTCGGTTCGTCTCCGCGAACTTATCGAAGAACGCATCGCGAATACGTCGAATGGCTGCCGCTGGCTTCTGGGTTGCCGCTGCTTTAATTAATCGAAGCCGCTCGATGACAGCATCCTTCTGGAATTGCTGCAAACCCGGAAGGGAGGTTAAGTGGATGAGCGGCCATTTCTTCGCCTGCTGCGCATCCTTATCGCGAATCCACCTCATCGCCGACTCCCGGTTCACATACAGCGTAGGAAGCATCATCTCGATCGCCTGCTTGTCCCGATGCTGAAGGGCCAGCTTCAAATGCGCCATCACAGGACGGATAAGCGGCGATTCGTAGAAGGAGAGCAAGTCGCCATGCTCTTCAATTGGAATGCCCGCCTGCAGCAAATGCTCGATCGTCGCACGACCGCTGCCTGCCGACCGATACAGTACCGCGATATCGCCGTACGAATAGCCGCCGTGCTCGATCAGTTTGCGGATCGAGGTTGTAATGAGCGCCGCTTCCTCCTCGGCAGTAGCAGGACGTGCGAACAGCGGCTTGCCTTCTACGCCAATAGCGGCTTCAACCGTATCATCGCTGCCATCCGCCAGCCTTTGACGACCAGCTGGCACGGTCAACGTCTTCGGCCGGCGATGCTTGTTGCCGCGAATGATCGCATTGCCAAGGCCAACGATCTCCGCGCTCGAACGGTAATTGATCCGCAATGCGACAACTTTTGCATCGGGGTACACCTTGTCGAACGACAGAATGGCCTCGCTGCTCGCACCGTTGAAGGAGTAAATCGTCTGGTCATCATCGCCAACGACCATCAGATTACGCCGCTCGCCTGCGATTAGACGAACAATTTCATATTGGACCGTATTCGTATCTTGAAATTCGTCGACCATAATATAGTGAAAACGATCCTGCAGCGCTGCCAATAGCTCAGGCTCCGAGCTCAGCTTGTTATACGTAAGCAGCAGCAGATCGTCGAAGTCGATCATGCCGCCAGCCTGCTTCCACTGCTCATAGCGAAGCAGGACTCGCTTAATCTCACGCTCCGCCGGCGATGCTTCCGGCAAGTCGCTGGCTGTGAGCAGCCGGCACTTGTAGGAAGATAGCAGCGCTAACAGTGATTCAGGCTCAAAGTCGAATGACGTGCCGGATTCGCGCAGCAATCGTTTGATGGTCATCCGCTGCTGGCCGTCATCTCCGAGCACATTCGACCTTACGCCGTTGCGCCGCAGCAGCTGCAGACAGAAGGAGTGGAACGTCCGCGCCTCCACGCTCTGGGCTGCCCGGAGCGGGACGCCGGGAATTTCCGCTAAGCGCTGCTTCATTTCATCCGCCGCTTTGCGAGAGAAGGTAACTAGCAGCAGATGCCGTGGCGAGACGCGGCGCACCTGCATCAGATAGGCCGCGCGGCAGGCCAGCGTCGTCGTTTTGCCAGAGCCAGCGCCTGCAATCGTGAGCAGTGGACCGTCGCCATGACGGACGGCCTGCACTTGGTCGTCATTCAGTTGGATTTGCTGCTGCTCAAGCTCTTGAAAGAACAATGCATCACGCTGCGCAAGGCTGGCTGCTTGGCGGCTGCGGTCGGCGGAATCATCCTCTGTAGTAGAAACCGTGTTCCGACTGACCTCGTCAACAATAGAAGCTGACTCGACAGGGCGGGGTGCCCCGGGAATGGTAAGACGATATGATTGCATAAGGAGACAATCCCTTCATTAATTCGTATCGAAATAATTTCGTTACCCATAAGTATAACATGCGCAGCCCGAATAGCTGATCTGGTAAGGATCGGAACTGTTTCGGAGCGAATGATTTTCTCTAGTGATGAGCATCTATATAAACGATGTTAGATATAACCAAACGTAATCCAGTTTCTATCAAACCGTCCTGAGCCTTAATACACTTGAGAGTAAGCGCATCCAACTATAGGCCGAAAAATTGCACATGTAATTGTAATTAGGGTGTTAATATAGTAATATAAATGTTAATAGCTATTATATAAACACAAAAGGGTGATCCGCTTGTTCATTCCAGAATATCAGAATCCGGTATTGCTTCAACGAGCCGATCCATGGGTGTATAAACATACGGACGGCTATTACTATTTTACAGCATCTGTGCCTGAATACGACCGCATCGAAGTTCGTCGCTCCCAGACGATTCAAGGTCTTGCGCAAGGCGAAGTGTCTGTAGCTTGGCGTAAATATGAGACAGGCCCGATGAGCGCTAACATTTGGGCGCCAGAAATCCATTTCATCGATGGCAAATGGTACATCTACTTCGCAGCGGCACGTACGACGGAAACGCAAGACGGTCTGTTCGACCACCGTATGTTCGTACTGGAGAACGCTTCCGCTAATCCGTTGGAAGGCGAGTGGGTAGAGAAAGGCCAAATCATTACGGAATGGGAATCGTTCGCGCTGGACGCAACGTCGTTCAACCACAACGGTACGCAGTACCTCGTATGGGCGCAGAAAGATCCTTCGATTAAAGGCAACTCGAACCTGTACATCGCACCACTCGCGAATCCGTGGACGCTTGGCGCTAAGCAAGTGATGATTACGACGCCAGAGTACGAGTGGGAGAAAATCGGCTTCCTCGTAAACGAAGGTGCAGCTGTGCTGAAGCGCAACGGCAAAATCTTCATCAGCTTCTCCGGCAGCGCAACGGACTACAACTACTGCATGGGTCTGCTATGGGCAGACGAGAATGCAGATCTGATGGATCCTGCTTCTTGGAACAAGCTTCCTGAGCCCGTGTTCCAAACGAACGAAGCAAACAGCCAATACGGCCCTGGACATAACAGCTTCACGGTTTCGGAAGACGGCAAGCACGATATTCTCGTGTACCATGCTCGTAACTACAAAGAAATCGTTGGCGATCCGCTGTACGATCCAAACCGCCACGCACGTGCACAAGTGCTGAGCTGGGATGAAGACGGCATGCCAGTCTTCGGTGTTCCAGTTCCAGACGCTAAGCAAGAAGCGAAGGCTTAACAAGCAGAAAGCCGCGCAGTCATCTGATGACTGTGCGGCTTTTTGCTTTGCCGGGGGGCAGTTCGTTTGGTGAAACGTTGAGATGATCGACATGCTGCTTGAAATCATCGGTGTAGATCAACTGCGCCTTCTTATCAGCGAGCAGCTCCTTCTCCTGTACCTTCCAAGTATGCGTATTCTGGTCAGCTCTTCGAAATGCAGCAAAATGATACGGCGACGCACTGCGCAGCATCAGTCCGTGCTGCAGGCAATCCCGTAAAAACTGTACGTCGGAGCCTTGCTTCTTCTTCCCGAACTTAACATGCTCGAGCACGCTTGCCCGAAACATAAGCGTTGCGCCTGCCACCCGTTTGATGTCGCCCTGCGTGGGATCTTTCCGCATGCGCAGCATCAGTAATTGACGGTGGGGAAAATAAAAGAAGAAGGAGCGCTTTCCTACGATATCCGCACCGGTCTGCGCAAAGGTATTCATCGAGTCGGCGATGTAGCCGGGACCGTAATAGTCGTCATCGTCGAATTTCGCAATGTATGGATATTGTGCATGCGATGCCGCCAGATTCAAGCAGTCGCCGAGCGGATGCTTGGATGGCAGCCGAAGGATGCGCACGTTGTCGTACTTTTGCGCGGCTTCCTCGTAACGAGACATACTCATCCTCTCACGATTCAGGACAATAATAAGCTCTTTGTGCGCCCACTGCTGCCGGGCGTAATTCTCTAGCAGCAGCTTCATATATTTCGGCCGAATCGTCGATGTGACGATCGTAACACCTCTGCTGACACTACTGCTGAACTTTCCGCCAAACAAAGCAGAACGGTTCATGTGATACCTCCTTCTGTGTGCGAAGCAAATGGTCGTTTGTTCTCGGTCATCGGTCGTGCGCAACCTCTGTTCTTGTCCGTACCTTATACAAGAACAGTAATTACCCGGAGGGAGGGCGGAGCTGTGAATGATAAGTACACGACATCAGCATTCGACAGGTCGTCACGCGAAGCCAATAAGGTCGGTGTCATCGGACTTGGATATGTCGGGTTGCCGCTGGCCATGGCATGTGTTCGTAAAGGGCTGCAAGTCATTGGGATTGAGGTAGATGAACGTAAGCTTCAGCTGTTGAAGGATGGTAAGAGCTATATTCAGGACATCGACGACGACGAACTGGAGGCAGCCGTCGGCTCTGGACGATTGGTGCCGACTTCCGATTACGGACAACTGACGGAAGCGAGTGGCATTATCATCTGCGTGCCAACGCCGCTGACAGAAGAGCATACGCCGGACGTTAGCTTTATCACCAATGCATGCATGTGTTTGCGTGCCTATCTTCAGCCGAATCAGCTTGTCGTAGTCGAGAGTACGACATATCCAGGCACGACCCGTGAGCTGGTACAGCCGCTCCTTGAGCAGAGCGGGCTCAAGGCGGGCGCTGATTTTCACCTCGCCTATTCGCCGGAACGAATTGACCCAGGCAATCACAGCTATCCAGTGGAGGATGTGCCCAAGCTCGTCAGCGGGATTACGCCCCGCTGTCTTGAACGTGTTACCGAACTGTACGGGTGTATTTTCCGACATGTTGTACCCGTATCCTCAACCGATATTGCCGAGGCAGCCAAGCTGCTCGAGAACAGCTTCCGGCTGATCAACATTTCGTTCATCAATGAGTTCGCGAAGCTGTGCGATGAGCTGCGTCTGAACATATGGGAAGTGATTGAGGCAGCTAGTACGAAGCCGTACGGCTTTATGCCGTTCCAACCCGGTCCTGGTATCGGAGGACATTGCATACCTGTCGATCCGCTGTACCTGCAGTGGACAGCGCGGCGCTCGGGTGCGGAGAGCCGATTCATCGAACTATCGCACGACACGAATGAGACGATGCCGCAATATATGGTGAACCGGATCATTCGGCTGCTCGGTCCTGATCGGACGTTGAGCGGCTCATCCATTCTATTGATCGGCATTGCGTATAAGAAAAATATTGCCGACATGCGCGAATCAAGCGCACTGCCGCTCATCAAGCTTCTGCAGCAAGCCGGAGCAGAGGTGAAATACTACGATCCGTATGTGCCATCCGTTCGTATTGGCGCATCGGTGATGCATTCGGTGGAGCTGACCGATGAGGTATTGTCTGGCGCCGGTTGCGTTGTCATCCATACCGATCACGGCGGCCTGCCGATTGAGCGGATCGTCGCGAAGGCTGCTGCCCTATACGATGCGCGTAATGCGACACGGGGGATGCAGGGGGCAGGTAAGCTGGAGCGGTTCGGTGATGGGACGCGGGCTGGCGTGCAATAGCGTTTAGTCCGTGAACAGCTTGTTGTGCAGCTGTGTGCCTATTCTGAACGGAATTAATCCGATCCGAGGCTTTGCCGAAATCGATGGCAACCTTGCCTGTTAGGCTGGCAATCTGCGGTGCGAGAATGACGGCATTGACGCCGCAGGAGATCAGCGCAATATCGAAGGCGTTCCTTATCGATCTGACCGTCTTCAACGTCTTACTGATTTGGCTGTAGCGAGAGAACGAAATCGTATGTGTAACCTGAAGTTTCTGAGGCTTTTTCTCCAGTGTAGACTTGAGTCGACCGGGATAACGAGTGATGATGAGAATGCGTCGGCGGCGCAAAGCACGCCAAAATAATTCACTGCCCGGCATTTCCCGATTGACGCACGAATGGCATTGTACGCCTGGGTTCAGCTTGAAATAGCGGAAAACTCGGTTGGTTAGAGGCCGCTTGAGATAATTCGGAGCCTTGATCTGCTTGTCGCCTGGCGGGAGCAGACCGACAATGGAGGCAGAACGGATCGATCTGACAAGTTCGTTGCGCAGCTTGATGTTGGGCAGTGTTACACCCTTCAGGCCTTTGCTCGCTTTGATTGCCCAGGGCTCTTGCAGTACTCTGCGCATAGTCCATACGGATTGCTGCGCAAGCACAATATTCTCACCATCACCGATTCGAACAAGCGACAACGGCTTGCGGTCCGTCAACGCTTGATCGATGGTTCGAAGGACATCATTCAATCCCAGATAGACTGCCAACCACATCCCCGCTTTCGCATACTTCATATTGGATAAGTTACACCAGTATATGTTGCTTGGCGCTTCGAGGAGAGATGGCAGCTGTACCGTCACAATAGATGCCTATCTGCATGGGGCCGGATTCTACTGCCAGTAGAATTCGGCTTTTGTTGTGCCGGGAATGCAGCAGCAGCAAGGGCTGAGCCGATTCAACTGACAGTAGATAGCTAATTGGAAGAATCGTATGCTATGCTCGATTCAGACAGTGCGCACTGTTCCATACCATATGGAGGGGATTCGGAATGATCGACTCAAGAAAAATTGGAGCACGCATCTCGGAATTGCGCAAAGAACGGGACATGACGCAGTCCAACCTGGCGGAGCAGCTCAATGTAAGCCATCAGGCGGTGTCGAAGTGGGAGCGGGGCGAATCGCTGCCGGATGTTGCGATACTGCCACGATTATCGGAGTTGCTCGACATCTCATTAGATGAGCTGCTGATGAACAGCAGCAGGGACCGGACGCAGGCGGGCAGCGTCTATGTCAGCAAACTACTTAAAGGCCTTTCGCAAGGTCAAACGAATGAGGCGGCTTCTCTTATTAATGGCAACGTTGCTGCAACAGAAGATTTAATCGAAATTGCGCCGATGCTGAAGGCAAGTACGCTGAATCGATTGACAGGACAGCTGGCGCCAGAGGTATTCACCCCGCAGTTTGTGTTTCAGCTGGCGCCTTTTGTGTCCAAAGAGTCGCTTGACCAGATCGTTTCAACCGTAAAGGAGAAGTCTTGGGGCTGGGAAGCCATTGAAGGTCTTGCACCGTTCCTTCACGAGCAATCGCTGAGCAGGCTTGTGGATGGAGCCGTGCAAGGGAACATTTCACCACAGCGTATTGTGAGCCTAGCACCATTCTTAAGCAAGCAGCAGCTGACTCGACTTGTACAGGCTGCGGAGGAAGGGACGTTCGACCTTCACATGGCCGTCTCGCTTGCGCCGTTCCTAGATCGGCAAACGCTGGGCAGCTTAGCGGAGCGGGCGATTGATGGACAGATTGAAGGCTCGCTGCTTGTTGGTCTCGCACCGTTCTTAGAGCGAAGTGCAGTCGATCGGTTTGCAGAGCTGGCAGCAGAAGGTTCGATCCGTCAGGAGGTTGTGCTTGGCTTGGCTCTATTCATGAGCCAGGAGTCACTTGGCAGACTGGCTGAGCGTGGATTGCATGGCGGGATTAGTGAGCATGTGCTTACGGGTCTTGCGCCGTTCATTGGAAGAGAGCGGCTGGATGTGCTCGCGCGCCAAGCGATAGAGGCTGGTCAGTTGTCGTCGAACACCTTGGTTAGTCTGGCGCCATTCCTCGGAAGAGAGCAGTTGTCTATTCTCGTACTCGGGGCAGCAGAGACGGGCAAGCTGTCGCCGAATGCGCTAGCTAGTCTTGCGCCGTTTGTTGACCAGCAGCTGCTTAGCAGTATGATTAATGCGATGTTAAGTGGAACGCATTCGCAATCGTAAGGCGAAGAATGAAGAGGATAAGGAAGTCATGAATGGAACGGAAGACGGCGTAGGCGAGATTCTGCCTACGCTGTTAATATTTTACATAACAACTGAAATGTAAGCGCTATCGAAATCGTTTTAGGAATTGTTTTATGCCCTTTCGCTTAGTATAATGAGGGCATCGTTCATTCGTTTAAAGGTTAAACTAACATTTCCAATACCTTACAATTTGAACAACATGTTTCTATATGAAGGAGTTACGACAATGACGAAGTATGAATATCCGTTCCGCAATCCGGAGCTGCCGCTCGAGGAGCGCGTAGCGGACTTGGTTTCCCGTTTGACGCTTGACGAGAAGGTGGATTCGATGCCGCAGTACATGACGGCGATCGAACGCCTCGGCATCGCACCTTACAAGCACGGCACGGAAGGCGCACACGGTATCGCATGGCTTGGCGAAGCAACCAGCTTCCCGCAGCCGATCGGACTGGGCCTAACATGGGACCAGGATTTGATGAAGGAAGTCGGCGATGTCATCGGCACGGAGGCGCGTGTTTTCTACAAACGCAATCCAGAGATTAACGGTCTGACGCTGTGGGCGCCGACGGTTGATATGGAGCGCGACCCACGCTGGGGACGTACGGAAGAAGCATACGGCGAAGATCCGCATCTGACCGGTGAACTGACGACAGCGCTGACACAGGGTATTCAAGGCGACCATCCGAAATACCTGAAAGCTGTAGCTTCGCTGAAGCATTTCCTTGGCAATAACAACGAAATCAATCGCGGCAGCTGCTCCGCGAGCATTGATCCGCGCAACATGCGCGAATATTATTTCAAAGCATTCGAGCCTGCGTTCGTTAAAGGCGGCGCACAATCGATGATGACAGCTTACAACTCCATTAACGGTACGCCTGCGCTTCTGCATGAGACGGTTAACAGCGTTGTTAAGGGCCAGTGGATGGACGGCTTCATCGTAAGTGATGCGGCTGACATGATCGGTATCGTAAACGATCACAACTATTATGATTCGATGCCGCTCGCAGTTGCCGATACGATTAAAGCAGGCATCGACAGCATTACGGATGAATTCAAGGTCGTTACGGAGGCGATTCGTGAAGCGCTTGAGCAAGGTCTGCTGGCGGAGTCCGATCTGGACAAAGCACTGACGAACACGTTCCGCGTCCGCATGCGTCTTGGCGAATTCGATCCACAGGAGCTTGTACCATACGCAGCAATTGACGATGCGTCCCTCATGAAGCCAGAGCATAAAGCACTGTCACTTAAGGCTGCTCAGAAGAACGTCGTTCTGCTGAAGAACAACGGTGCGCTGCCGCTGGACGCAAGCAAGCTGAACAAAGTAGCGGTTATCGGTCCACTCGGCGATATCGTTTATCGTGACTGGTATTCCGGTACGCTTCCTTATAAAGTAACGCCGTTTGAAGCAATCCAAGGCAAACTGGCTGGCAAATCGGTTTCCTTCGCGGACGGTAACGATCGCATTAAGCTTCGTTCGAAGGCGAATGGCCAGTACCTGGCGATCAGCGAAGGCGAGAGCAAGCAGCTTGCAGCAACGGCTGATGCAGCTGGCGCTGAGACGTTCAACGTTGGCGATTGGGGCTGGGGCAGCCTGACGCTGCAAGCGGAGAGCAACGGCAAGTACGTAACGACGGACGAGGAGAAGGTAACGGCATCGGCTGAGGAAGTATATGGCTGGTTCGTCAAAGAAGTGTTCCACCTCGTGCCGCAAGGCGACGGTGCACATGCTATGACGACTTGGAACGACCGTACGGTTACTTCGGCAGAAGCAGGCCTTGCCGTGAACGATTCGAAGACGTTCGAAGCATCCGAGCTGTTCGAGAAGGAAGTTGTACGCGACGGCCTGAAAGAAGCGGTCGAAGCTGCGAAGCAAGCGGAAACGGCTATCGTGTTCGTGGGCAACAACCCGCTCGTTAACGGCAAAGAAGAAATCGACCGTCCGGGCCTTGAACTGGCAGAAGCGCAGCTTCGTCTTGTACAAGCGGTGTATGAAGCGAACCCGAATACGGTGGTTGTAGTAACAGGCGGTTATCCATTCGAGATCAACTGGATCAACGACAATATTCCAGCTGTTATTTACTCGTCGCACTCCGGCCAAGAGCATGGCACAGCA
This sequence comes from Paenibacillus cellulosilyticus, assembly GCF_003182255.1. Lineage (GTDB taxonomy): Bacteria > Bacillota > Bacilli > Paenibacillales > Paenibacillaceae > Paenibacillus_T > Paenibacillus_T cellulosilyticus. The sequence goes on from NZ_QGTQ01000031.1 coordinate 25,891, forward strand.
TTGGCTGACGTCTTGTTCGGCGACTACAATCCGGCGGGCCGCCTGAACATGACATGGTACCGTTCCGCTGATCAGCTGACAGACATTATGGACTACGACATTATTAAAGGTAAACGTACGTACCTGTACTTCGAAGACAAGCCGCTTTATCCGTTCGGGCATGGTCTGTCGTACTCGGCGTTTGCATACGGAACGCCGCAAGTCGCTGCAGCTGAGATTAGCGGCGATGGCGAAGTAACGGTATCGGTTCGCGTAGAGAATACGAGCAGCGTTGCAGGCGAAGAGGTTGTTCAATTGTACGTTCGCGCTGAGCAGTCCCGCGTGAAGCGTCCGGTGAAGAAGCTGTACGGCTTCAGTCGTATCGCGCTGCAGCCGTGCGAAGCGCAGACGGTTACGTTTACGGTTCCAGCGATCGAGCTGGCAATTTGGGACGTTACGCGTGAGAAGTACGCCGTTGAGTCCGGCGAGTATACGCTGCTCGTAGGCAGCACGTCAGACGATATTCGCACCTCTACCGTTGTGAAGATCAACGGAGAGACGATTCCAGCTCGCAATCTTGGCGTTCAGACGAAGGCAGAGAACTTCGACGACTACGAAGGTACATTCCTCGGCGAGAGCAAGGAAGGCTTCGCGGCGGTTGAACTGAGCGGCGATGCAGGCTGGATCGCGTTCAAGGACGTTGAACTTGGCGCAGGCGCAGCAGCGATTGAAGTTCGCGCGGCTGCGGCAGCGAAAGGCGGCCGTCTCGAGGTTCGCCTCGGCTCCGCGCAAGGAACGCTGGCAGGAGCGATCGATCTTGCTGCAACCGGTGGCGAGCAAGCATGGTGTACGTTCGATTCCGCACTGCAAGGTGCAGCGGGTCGACAAGATGTGTTCGTAACCCTTACGGGCGACGTTCGCATCAGCTGGCTGAAACTGGCGTAATTGGGAGTAGGGAGAGCCTTGCTAACCGTGTATAACATGGTGAGCAAGGCTCTTTTTGTAAGCAAATAATGTTATTTATATATTTTTTGAATCCTTTCTAGGCTGGTGTGCGTATGGAAGGTTACAAGCTGTTGTTATAACGTTTTATTCCCTTATATAACGTATGAAATCAGCTTATTTAGCCCAGTCTAAATGTTTGTATAAGCAAGTAGATTTTTGATGATTACTAGAGTATAGTTGGGGTTAGAGTCTGGAAATTCGAGGCTTTAACCTTCTGGTTCAACAGGCGTTCCTACTGCAGTTACACTTGGAAGGGAGGTGAACAAACGATGTCGATTAGTTTGGTAAAAGGTCAGAAGATCGATTTGACGAAAGGCAACGCAGGTCTGACGAAAGTTACGGTTGGTCTGGGCTGGGATCCTGTGCAGACGAAAGGCGGACTGTTCGGTTTGAAGAAGCAGGCTGCCAATATCGACTGCGACGCTTCGGTCCTGATGCTCAATGAGCAATCGAAAATGACGAACGATCATCATGTTGTTTGTTTCTACAATAAACAGAGCCCGTGCCAATCCGTTATTCACTCGGGTGACAACTTGACCGGTGAAGGCGATGGCGACGACGAACAGATCTTCATTGATCTGGCGAAGGTTCCAGCCGACGTAAACAAGCTTCTTGCTGTTGTTAATATCTATGATTGCGTCAACCGCAAACAAGATTTTGGCATGATTCAGTCCGCATACATACGGGTGATGGACGGAACGAAGGGCACTGAGCTCGTTCGCTTCAATCTGTCGGAGAACTATGCTGGCAAGACTGCGCTAATCTGTGGCGAACTGTACCGCCATGGCGGCGAGTGGAAATTCGCGGCGATTGGTGAGGGCACGCACGCCGTTCATATTAATCAATTGGTTGCTGAGCATAAATAAGCGGACGCCGGCCATGAGGCCGGCTCGGCGGGAGAGAGGTGTTTACCTTGGCAATTAGCTTGACGAAGGGCCAGAAGGTCGATTTGACGAAAACAAACCCAGGGCTGACGAAAGTAACGGTAGGCCTTGGCTGGGACACGAACAAATACGACGGCGGCAAAGACTTCGACCTCGACGTATCGGTGTTCCTGACGAATGCAGCAGGCAAGGTCGAAGGTGAGCGCAACTTCATCTACTTCAACAACCGCGAGAACGAGAACGGCTCCGTCGTTCATACAGGCGACAACCGGACAGGTGCAGGCGAGGGCGACGATGAGCAAATCAACATCGATCTTCCGAACGTACCAGCGAATGTAGAGAAGATCGCATTCACGATCACGATCTATGAAGCAACGGAGCGCAACCAAAACTTCGGTCAAGTGTCCCGTGCTTATGTTCGTATCGTCAACGAGGCGAATAACGAGGAACTGATCCGCTTCGATCTCGGCGAGGATTTCTCCATCGAGACGGGCGTTGTCGTAGGTGAACTGTATCGCCATAGCGGTGAATGGAAATTCAGCGCGATCGGCAGCGGCTACAAAGACGGTTTGGCTGGATTGGTACGCGATTACGGCTTGTAATATGCGGCGAAGCCCGTGCGGCAGACCTTCGCGTTAGCGACTGGTCTGCCGCACGCCATTTTGGTCAGGAGAGGAAGAATTCGATGAGCATCTCACTATCCAAAGGTCAACGCATTGACCTGACGAAGACGAACCCAGGGCTTACGCAAGTTGTTGTTGGCCTTGGCTGGGACACGAATAAATATGTCGGCGGTGCTGATTTCGACTTGGACGCTTCGGCTTTCCTACTGTACGAGGATGGCAAGGCGAAGGGCGCCGACGATTTCGTATTCTACAACAATGTATCGGGTGGTAACGGTTCGGTCGTTCATACGGGCGACAATCGGACAGGCGAAGGCGATGGCGATGATGAGCAGATCAACATTGATTTAAGCAAAGTACCAGCTTCGATCCATCGGATCGGCATTACGGTGACGATTTATGATTACGAGTCGCGCAAGCAAAATTTTGGACAAGTCTCGAACGCATTCGTACGCGTTGTGGACGCTTCTTCGAACCGTGAGGTTCTTCGCTTCGATCTTGGCGAAGAGTTCTCGACGGAGACGGCTGTCGTATTCTGTGAATTCTACCGCCATAGCGGCGAATGGAAGTTCCAAGCGATCGGCAGCGGCTTCGCAGGCGGATTGTCTGCGCTGTGCCGTAACTACGGCTTAGACGCAAACTAGATTGCAGCCCGGCTTCGTCTGCGGAGCAAGCGGTGCAGTCCGATCCGGGCGTGCGATCGATGACTATCGGAAGCAACTTCTCCGCTGGGCTTGCAGCTGGAGCGCAGCGTAACGGAGAGTTTCGAATACGATTATTCCATTTCTATTGGAGGCAGCATTTATGGATTGGTTGAACAAAATAGGAGAAAGCTACGGTCATTTCTTCTCCTGGAGCGACATCTCAGCAACATTCACGGACCCGGCAAGCTGGGGTATCATTCTCAGTCTTGTCCTGTTGGAAGGTCTGTTATCGGCGGATAACGCGCTCGTGCTGGCGGTTATGGTTCGTCACCTGCCGAAGGATCAGCAGAAGAAGGCGTTGTTCTACGGCCTGCTTGGCGCTTATGTATTCCGATTCTTAGCGATCGGCTTCGGTACATACCTCGTTAAGTTTACGCTGGTGAAGGTACTTGGCGCGGCTTACCTGATGTTCATCGCATACAAGGGATTGTTCAAGCATGGCGGAGATGAACAAACCGAAGGTAAAGCCTATGGCTTCTGGAAGACTGTATTAATGGTCGAGTTGATGGATATCGCATTCAGTATCGACAGCGTTATCGCGGCATTTGGTGTGAGCAACGAGGTATGGGTACTGTTCTTGGGCGGTATTCTCGGCGTTCTCATGATGCGCGGCGTTGCACAAGTATTCCTCAAGCTCATCGAGCGTTTCCCGGAGCTGGAGAAAGCAGCATTCGTTCTGATCGCTGTAATCGCGGTCAAAATGCTTTTGGGAGCATTCGGCGTTCATATTTCGCACTACCTGTTCTTTGCAGCGATGTTCCTCGTATTCGGCGGTGCGATCGTGCTCAGTATTGTTCGCCGTAAGAAAGTTGACGAAAAAGCTTAAGAGACAGGCAGCAGTCGCTCTTTCATAGTTATTATACGAATCCCTCCAACTCTGGAGGGATTCGTTCGTATCTGAGACATTTTGTATGACAGGGATAGAGGGGAGGAGCGAGCGTCATGCGTTATTATGATGATTTGTCCGAGGAAGAAAGAGGGGCGATGTTCTTCTGCCCACCGATGGCGTTCAGCAGCCGTACACCAAGGGAACAGCTTGCTTATGCGGTTGGGGCCGCCTTGTACATGCCTGCGACACGACCGACGATTGCCGCCGATCTTATTGCGGGGAAGCTGGGCGATCTTGTGACCGCGGTCATCGATTTGGAGGATGCTGTAGCTGATCAAATGGTCGACGCAGCCGAATATTCGCTCATACAGCAGCTGTCGCGGGTTGCCGCAGCAATCGATAGTGGTCTGCTGTCGCAGGATCGACTGCCGCTCCTCTTCATCCGCGTTCGATCAGCGGATCAGATGGCGAGACTGCTTGTAAGGCTCGAGGATTCGGTTCGTATATTGACTGGCTTCGTATTCCCGAAGTTTACGCCTGCGGCCGGGGGACGGTACTTCGAGTTGTTGGACGATTACAATAGCTGCAGAGAGAAGGACGAGCCTGTCCTTTATGGGATGCCTGTACTTGAAACGGCTTCGATCATTTATAGAGAGAGCAGGCTTGAGACATTGCTCGATACGAAGCGGCTCTTGGATGCGTACCAGGATTATGTATTGAACGTAAGGATCGGAGCGACGGACTTCTCGAGCCTATTCGGCCTGCGGCGCAGTCCAGAGCTGACGGTGTATGACCTTGCAGCCATTCGCGATTGTATTGCGGATATTATGAATATTTTCGGCAGGGCGGAAGATGGGTATGTCGTCTCGGGTCCGGTGTGGGAGTATTTCGGCACGGGCAACGATCGTCCTCATCAGCTTGCGGCGCTGCGAGAAACGCGTCTGCGGGATGCGCTGCTGCCAGAGCTGCCTCATCCGCGTCATGTGACGCTTGGTACGGGGATGGTAGATCCCGAAGCGACTTTCATTCGTGAAATTATGCTCGATAAGGAGAATGGCATGATCGGCAAGACCGTCATCCATCCTGTTCAGCTGCGTACGGTGCAGGCGATGTATACCGTTACCCATGAGGAATACATGGATGCACTTGCGGTCGTCGAGAATCGGGACGGCAGCCTTGGCGTTATGAAGAGTGAATATGGTAATAAGATGAACGAAATAAAGCCGCATTATTACTGGGCGAGAAAAATTATTGCGAGAGCGAATATATACGGGGTGCTGCATGATGAGCAACGCTACACAGCCTTATTCCGGGAGCAAGGCTACGCACGTTTATAACATTGCCGGCAGCCTGCAGGTGACCGTCAACGAGAAGGACAACCCTTTTGAATTACCGATCTCATCCTTATTTCATATGGCAGCACGCAACAACCCGAAACGGTCGTTTCTGTTCGTGAGTAAACTGCTTGGCAAGCATATTCCGATCGATCCACACACGTCGCTGCTTGCAGGCTATGCGCTTGCTGTACTGTTGTGCCGACATCTGCAGCCAGAACGGTCCGCAGAGTGGGAGCCGCTGCTGCAGCAAACGATGAAAGGCCTAACTGACCCGGCAGAAGCAGCCAGTGTGTACCGCAAGCTGATTGCGGATCGGCTGCAGGTTTCCGTGCCGCTTAAATTGCTCGGCTTCGCAGAGACGGCTACTGCGCTTGGACATGCCATGTTCGATGCGTTCGAGTCTGCTGCCACCTATCTGCACACAACGCGCGAGCTGCTCGCAGACCGAGAATCGGTGCTGCAGTTCGATGAGGAGCATTCACATGCGGTAGCCCATCGCTGTTATGCGGAGCGGAGCGATTACTGGGCTAACGACGAGATCGTTGTGTTCGTCGATGACGAGATGACGACAGGGAAGACGACGCTCAACCTCATTCGGGACATGCATGCGAAGTTTCCGCGTAAGCGATATGTCGTTGCTTCGCTGCTGGATTGGCGCAGTGTTGCGGCGGAAGATGCTTTTGCAGCGCTGGAGAGCGAGTTCGGCATAACGATTGAGACAATTTGTCTGTATCGCGGCACGATCGAGGTAAGCGGTGAAGCGTTCCCGAACGGGGCGCCGCAGGGGCTGCTGAACAGCAGCGCTGCTGACAGCGACGAGATCGGGAATGACAGGACTGGAAGGCCGGAGTATCGCGTGCACACGCTGGAATCGGTATTTGAGCCGGTCGAGGCGGTATCGCTTGATCTAGCAGGAAGCTCGAATGCTGCTCCTTACATGAAGCAGACAGGGCGCTTTGGTATTGCGGCAGAAGAGCGCGGGCATGCCGAAGCAGCGATCCAGCGCGCAGCCGCGCAGCTGGAGAAGCTGCGGACTGACAGTGGCGGTGGCGGTGGCGGTGGCGGTGGGAAGACGCTTGTCATCGGCACAGGGGAATTCATGTACGTGCCCATGCAGATGGCTGCAGCGCTTAAGGGCAGCGTCTACTATCAGTCGTCGACGCGCAGCCCGATTCATCCGGTGGACAGAGCGGATTACGCAGTGAAGGACGGCGTAACGTTCGCATCGCCAGACGACGAAGGGGTCCGGCATTTTTTGTACAATCTTGGCGCCCACACGTATGATGACGTCTTCGTTGTATTGGAGCGGGTTACACCAATGGAGCGGCTGGAGCCGATGCTGGAGGCGCTTAAATATATTGACTGCAAGACGATTCATGTCGTGTGCTGCACAGGGGAACCGGAGTTAGGCGAGAGGCCGGCGTCCAAGCAGAAGAAGCCTGATCAGCGAGCAGCATCTCGTGACCCTCGTGTGGCGAAGCTGTTCGAACGCACGATGAAGCCGCCTGTACCGCTCGGCAGCTATGATGCAGCGGACGTCACGTTTCTGCTGAAGGACCTGCGTGATGCGAAGCTGGAGGTGCCAACCGAAGATCGGGAAGAGGCGATTCAGTCGGGCGTCCACTATTCGGAGATGCTGCCGAAGGAATATGAGCCGTCAGAGCGATATCTAGAGCTGTATCGTAAGACGCTGGATGAATCGGCAGCGCTAGTAGCAGGAGGCATTGCAGCGGTTGCGGAGCTTATTGTCCGCAAGCGCGGGCTGAACTGCGTGCTCGTGTCGCTGGCAAGAGCGGGAACACCGGTCGGCGTTCTAATCAAGCGATATATCGAGCAGCGCTATGGCGTATCGCTTCCGCACTACAGCATCTCGATTATTCGTGGCAAGGGTATCGACGAGAATGCGCTTCTTTATATTTTGCAGCAGCATGGGGTAGAGGCTTCGATTCAGTTCGTTGATGGCTGGACGGGCAAAGGGGCGATCCGCCGCACACTGATGGAGGCGTGCCGCCAATTCGAGGACAAGTATGGCGTTCGATTAAGTGATGATCTCGCTGTATTAGCCGACCCTGGACGATGCTCGGAGACGTTCGGAACACGGGAAGATTATCTCGTCCCTAGCGCGTGCTTGAATGCTACCGTTTCGGGCCTCATGAGTCGAACGGTGCTGAAGCCGGGGCTGATCGGTTCAGACGATTACCACGGTTCCAAGTTTTATGAGCAGTGGTTGTCCATCGATGAATCGAAGCGGTTCGTCGATCGCATTGCTGCGCATTTCGAGGCCATCGCGCAGACGGCGGTTGGTTGCGCGGACGGACATGCGCAGGCGGAATCGCCGGAAGCAACTTGGCAGGGACTCGCGGACATTCAAGCGGTGCAGCAGGCGTTTGGTATTGAAGATATTAATCTAATCAAGCCTGGCGTCGGCGAGACATGCCGCGTGCTGCTGCGCCGCGTACCATGGAAGATTCTCGTCAATCGTATGGACAATCCTCATCTGGGACCCATCCTGATGCTCGCCGAGGAGCGGGGCGTTCCGGTTGAAGTATTCCCAGGACTCGCTTATTCTTGCTGCGGTATCATCAAGCCGCTGAAGGGGGAGTCGGCATGATCTATGCAAGCGATTTGGATCAGACGCTTATTTTCTCCCGTCGGTCGATGATTGTATCGGAGGATGAACCCGGTATCCGCATTGTCGAGTGGATTGATGGCAAGTCGCAGTCCTTCATGTCGGAGGCATCCATTGCGACGTTGAAGTCATTGAATGAACGGCTTGTCTTTGTTCCTGTAACGACGAGGACGTTGGCGCAGTATCGGAGAATTGAAGTATTTCAGCGGGACATCGTCCCCGCTTATGCGATTACGAGCAATGGCGGCCGTATTCTGATCAGAGGCGAAGAAGATGCGCATTGGCAGAAGCTTGTGCAGGACCGGCTGAAGCGAGCTGCATGCTCTTCAGACGAAGCACGGGCGTTGTTTGCACCGATCGTCCAGCCGGAGTGGGTAAGAGAAGAGCGGCTCTGTGACGAGCTGTTTTATGTGTACATGGTTGATCGGGACAAGCTGCCGTTGGAGGCGGTGCAGGAGCGCGCGGAGCTGCTTGCTGAGCGTGGTTGGGAAGTATCGGTGCAAGGCCGGAAGGTATACATCGTACCCTCTGTTGTGAACAAGCGGGATGCCGTCGCTTACATCAGGCAGCGTCATCCTGAAGCGCCGCTTATCTCGTCAGGCGATTCGCTGCTGGATCGCAGTCTATTGGAAGCGGCAGATGAGGCAATTGCACCGGCTCATGGCGAGCTTTATCGAATTTATCAAACAACCGGACAGCAGGGACGTTGGGTGTTCACGCGGCGGTCGGGCTTATTTGCAGGGGAAGAGATTACGGATTTCGTACAAGAGAAGTTCGATTCGTCAGAACAATGGACATGGGGGGAACGTTCGTCATGAAGAGCAAGAAGGAGTATCGCGTCTATTTTAACCGCTGGTTTTCCGTTGCCTATCATTATATGAACAGCATTCGCAATAATGAGGACGGTCTTCCGTTCAAGCTGTACGGCACGCATCCTGACCCTCGCCATATGGCGCTGCAAGCAGCTGATTATGCGACGACGGAGCCTGTCCTTGATTCGCTCGATTATGTGCATTGGCTGGTCGACTTCTGTAAGGAGCACGAGATTGATGTGTTCATCCCGCGTCTGCGCATGCTCGATATCGCTCGCAATATCGAGTTGTTCGACGCCATCGGCACGAAGGTGACGGTCTGCCGCGACGTTGAATTGCTCGAGAAGCTGACGATAAGTTCTACGAGGAAGTGCGCGAGAGCGGCATTATGGAGGTGCCGGCGTACGAGGTCGTAACGGATGCGGAAGGGTTCAAGCGAGCCTATGAGCGACTGATCGCTGAAGGCCATCGCGTCTGCTTCAAACCGACGGACTCGGAGGGCGGACTTGGGTTCCGCATGATTAACGATAAGCGGGACGCGCTGCGTGACTTGTTCGGCTATGTGACGAATGAGCTGACGTTCGAGGAAGCTTATTCGATTTTGTCGCGGACAGAGAGCTTCCAATCGCTTATGGTCATGGAACTGTTGGAAGGCCCGGAATACAGCATCGACTGCATTGCGGATGGGGAAGGCAATCTTCATGCCGCGATTCCACGCCGCAAGGCGGATGGCCGCCTGCGTGTTCTGGAAAATAACGAAGAGCTGATTGCGATCGCGCAGCGTGTTGCTGCAGCTTATCGGATTCCTTATAACTTTAATATTCAGATGCGATATTCGAACGGTGTGCCGAAGCTGCTAGAAATTAATCCACGTATGTCCGGCGGCCTTCATGCAACATGTCTAACGGGTATCAACTTCCCGTATTTGGGCGTTAAAGCAGCGCTTGGACAGCCCATTGGCGACCTTAAACCGGAATACGACATGATGACGAGCCATATTGAGCTTGCTATGCGGATGGCAACATTCGAGGCGGATAATCGGCGCGAGGAAGCTCTCGCGGGTGACCGGTCACATTGACAGCGCTTGTGACGGTTCCTACAATAAGGGAAGAGACTACGTGTCCAGTCCAGTAGTGGAGGGAATCGTCCGTGAATAAAAATACGATGATCGGCGCTGCAGTCGGCTATGTCGCTGCTGTTATAACCAGTTTTGCACTGCCAGAGATGCTGTCGCTTATTCTGCCCGCTGGGGGTGCTATCGTCGGCAGCATGATTCCATCGCGTCCGAATGGGAATCGACCGCCAGGTGACCAGCCTTATGGCGCACCGCCTGTGCAGTCGCCGCAGTCAAGTCCAGTGCAAGTGCCGCAATCTGCGGCGCAGGCGCAAGCAACGATATCGGCAGCAGCCGGCCAGACGGCACAGCGTCCGCAATCGCAGGTACAGACACCATCCATTCCGGAAGGTTTTGAATCGGTCGTCGAGTATTTGCAGGTGCTTGAGGATATGATTATTTCCGAGGGCCAGAAGAACAATCTCGACAGTGAGATCGTCGACAAGTCACTTGCTCTGTTCGCACGGATTCAGCGAATTATTCCGCTGCTGAATGAGCTTGGCAACAGCAACATTAATCATACGGTCCGCAGACTCGTGCTGAAGGATCTCAACGGTGTTATCAATCCATTCCTGCGTTTGAGCGGCGAGATGAAGAGCCAGAACCGGCGCATGCTGCTCAACGGCTTGCGAGACGTAAACTCGAAGATTTCCGATATCGTCTCGACAGTCGAACATAAGGATTTGCTTGAGCTTCAGACGAAGGCCGAGCTCATTCACCAACGCTACAAGCAATCGGAGCTATAAGCGGACCTAGTAGTGCGTGTTCAAAAAGTTCGGACTTTATGAATAACCTCTATTTCTAATCACTTTTGTATCGCGAAGGAGGCAATCGGCATGTCTACACAGCTCGTACAGTTGAAGAAAGAAGACGAACAGCAGGTCGTACAGGAAGCGTCACGCCTGATCGGTCAGGTCGCTCAGACGGACTCGGTGCAGTTGGATTCCTTGATGGACGAGATTGGCAAGCTTGGCATGAAGACGCAGGAGAAGGCAGGACAAACGCTCAAGCTGCTTGATCGTCCGGTCAATGATTTGATGGGCGGCAGCCGTGCGGAAGTGTCCAACATGATTCTGAAGCTGCGCAATGAGTGCGAGGGACTGCAGCAAAGCAAGAACGTCGGATTTTTCGGCAAAATCGTTCGCAAGAGCCCGCTGAAAAACTACATTTACAAGTATCAGTCGGTCAAAACGAACGTGGACGTCATCATCAACGGCTTGCGCGACGGTAAGGATACGCTCGAAGAAAGCATCGTGAATATGCGTCAATTGAAGCGCTCTTCGCTGGAAGAGATCTATTCGCTCCAGACGAAGATCGCATTCGGCGACAAGCTGAAGGAGCTGTTCGAGGCTGAAATTGCGAAGCCGGAGAACGAAGGCCGCAAGGCACAGCTGGAGCGCGGCTTGCGCAAAGTCGTGACGCGCATTCAGTCGATGACCGAGATGATCATGCTCTACAACCAAGCGATCGCCGCAACCGATATCATTAACGATAACAACGACAAGCTGATCGACTCGGTGAACAATGCAATCGATAAGACGTCGAACCTGATTACGGTTTCGGCCATGATCGCACTGGCGCTCAACGACCAAGAGAAAGTCATTAGCGCGGTTGACGCAACGAACAAGACGATCGAGAATCAATTCCAAGAAAATGCCCGCTTGCTGCGGCAGACGACGGAGCGAACGAATGACCTGCTGGCGAAGCCTTCGATGTCGATGGAAGCCGTCAATCGGGCTATCACGGACCTGATGGCGGCGATTGATCTGTCCGAACAGTCGAACCGCCGCATCATCGATAGCTGCAACGATTACACGAATAAAATGACGACGATCAACACGCAGCTGGCGAACCGTCTCGGTCATGGCGAAGAGACGAAGACGTTGAACGCGGCGCAGCAGCCTGACAGCAATAGCGTTAGCTCGTTCTTGAGCTAGCTGGGATGAAGTTAGCGTGAATTGAAGAATGGCGGTGCAGGGAGCGATCCTTGCGTCGCCTTTTTTTTTGTTGTGTCAAACACAACCTCATGATGTTGGATCTTGTCGAGAAATTATTCAGTCCTGACAAATAATAGGCGGAAGGAATAAAACAAAGAAGATGGAATAAATTGTCTTGTATTAAATTTTATATCCTTATTACAAATTTATTGAAAGCGAAGGAGGAATTTATTGATGTCTACTACCTCTTCGGTCAACACCGCGTGCAAAATCACGAACAATGCAGGAAAGCCAGTCGTGGTGTTGGATGCCTACGATTCGTCTACGAATGTCGCCAACAACTCGCCTAAGAAAGGGTACCAGCAGTCGCTGAAAATCCTTAGCCTTGCCGAAGGTGGACAAGTACTCTCCGATGGGGGCACCGGAACGGTAACGCTGAACGACACGCGCACCGATTCCGGCGGGAAGACGCAGCCGAATTACCTGTACCAGCTGTTAATCAGCGAGCCAGGTTCATTGTTCCCCGTCATGAATGTCGGCGAGGCGCTTGATTTTGATTCCATGGGTTATCCTCCCGTTACGGTCACTGCGGCCGCAGCCAAAAACATGAGTCTCGCCTTCACATTCTGTCAACACCTCATGGCGTATCCAACCACGGATCTCGCGAAAAATTTCCAGCAGGCATTAACGGATGCGCAAAAAGAGAAAACGGTCGACGATATGATGAAGAAGATCGCCGATTATTTTAACAGCACGAAAGGCTTTAAAGGGCTTGATTTCCCGAGCTATCTCGCCGTCAGCACCTATCTGAAAGCATTTGCATGGAAGTGGGGGCTTGATGACGACAACAAGCCGGGACGCACGTATTGGCTGTATGGCGCACCGGGAGCTGATTCGGTCTCCTCCAGCGACAGCAAAGCAGCCGTCAATTACGGCTCCATTACGTTGTCTCGCCCGGCTAGTGCATCTGAAACGGCTGATCCGAGCGATCCGAACAGCGGTTATACGATCACCTATTCGCCCGAGTCAGGTGATGACAAGCAGATGACCTTTAGCGCCATGCAGCTGCTCGATGATGCATCAGTTGATACGCCATCCATCTGCTTGCAGCTAACGTTCGCCCGTCGGAGTCAGTTTACTCAGGATACTCAGGATACGGCACTATGGCCAGTGCTGGTCGGCACACTCAACGGCGTCAAGGTTATCGGCGTGAGTCAGAAGCCGGAAGATGCATTCGTCAAATGGCTTAAAAACCTCGTTCCGAAAAGCTTTAACGATCTCGTGAATTCGTTCTTGAAAATTATGGGCATCTGGATGGCGTACGATTTCCTGAAGACGAAGTTCGCAGGGAAGAAGGACAAGCTCCAAGACGACAAAACGAACGAAAACAAAGGTAAGGATCCGAGCGACGATCAGCAGAGCGAGGCGGACCAATCGGCGGACGATATCGGAAGCGAAGCGCTTGACGATGAACGCAGCGATGCAAGCCGTTTAGACTCGGATGAAATCGACGTTCCGGATCTCGACAACCTGGATGAGGTCGTGGATAACGTGAATAATTATGTCGTCGAAACGTTAAGGGAAATAACGGCGGATAATTATAATGCGATGATTGAGGAGTATGAGTTCCAGCTCAAGGAGCTTGCGCAGATCGAGGTGAATCCGTCACTCGAGGAAGCTATGGGCAAACTCGTGGAGGCCAAGGGAAATTTAGAGGAAGCGATAGATTCGGGCGACTTCAGCTCGGTGAAGGACAGCCTTGGCGAGGTGAAGACGTCTGTCACGGATGCCATTGGCGATATGGACATATCGGCTGAACTCCAAGAGCAGCTGAAAGAATCGCAGCAAGCGATCGACGATTTCCAGGAGACGGCGGACGAGATGGATGATGCCGCTAACGATATTGAGAACGGCGAGGACCCAATCGAGCCTGAGGTGATCGAATGACCGGCTCTGCCAGTTATTCGTTCTCGCTTCACAATAACGGAGGCGGGACAGTTGTCGTCTACTCGACAATGAGCCTGCCGGTATCGGATCCGCCTTCGTTGGATCACGATGCATACTATCCGATCTATACGCGGCTGGGTACCGTCGATTCCAATCAATCGGGAAGCTTCTCGACGGGTAACCCGCTGGCTCGCATCGTAATCGCGCGCGCGACCGACGATTTTCCGCTTAAGCTCGCCATCGTCGATACGCTCGATCCCGACAGCCAAACGGTCGCCGTTGGGGACGATGACGGGAAGGCGACGGCGCTGGCATGGACGTTCTACCAATCGTACGCGAGCCAGCCCTATCAGCCGCTTGCGCTGCAGTTCAACGATTTGGTGCTGAACAATACGGATCCGACGCAGCTGAACGGGCAGGCGGCTAGTTTTTTCTCCGCGAACGGGTATGCAGGCATCGACTTCAGCATTTTCTCGATGGTCAGCTTCTGGGCGACCAACTCGCTTTATGCTTTCCCGGGTACTTATTATTGCTATGAGCCGCAAAGCGACACGCACGGATTCATCGTTCCGCCGGATGAGGTCGGAACGATTACGGTGGCGAACGGCACGGCGACCTATACGTCGGCTGCGGACGGCAGCACGCAGACGCTTCTGTTCGTGCGATCCAAGCTATCCTCGGCTGGGGCTGACAGCAAGAACGGCATTGCGCTGACGAGCATTTTGCGCGATTTTGCATGGGAGGGCAAGCCGGACCAGATCGGCATATGCTTCGTGGGCACGAATAACGGCGCCCAAATGATTGCGCAGCCGTATCAGAACCCGAGCGTGCCGTGGTATGCGGTCGCTTATGACATGGTGTACGGGGCGTTCACTTTGGTGCAGATCGCGATGGCGCTCGATATGGCGGTTCACATGCTGAAGAGCATCGGCAGCGGGCTGCAGTATTTGAAGGACAACCTCGGCAAGCTGTACGATAATATCCGCCAGTGGGCTAACGAAACGGGCGACTCTGCAGGGCCTGGCTCCGGTATCGGCGATGATGTCGATCCCGTCAACGTCGATGTGGACATTGACGTTGACATTGACGTCGACATTGATGTGGATATCGATATCGACATTGATATCGATGTGGACGTCGACATCGATATTGACATTGATGTTGATTTTCTCGCCGTAGTGGACGTTGACGTTGACGTGGACATCGATATTGATATCGACGTCGTGACGGATACGGAAACCGACGTGGACATCGACGTGGACATCGACATCGATACGGACGTTGACGTACAGCCGGGTATGATCCGAGGGCTGCTCAACAAGGTCGGCAGCTGGGTCATGGAGAAAGCCCTGCCGGCGCTGACCGAGATGCTGGCCATAAACTTGGCATTCATGTCGGCCGCTCAGTTGCTGCAAGCCTGGAGGCACGCCGACGAGCAAGGCATCAAAAACTTGCAGCCGCGCGAGTCGACCGGACTCGGCCTGCTCGTCAATTATATGCTTAACGAGCAGGTCTCCCTGCAGACCCGCTGGAACACGTTCGCGGATTACGTGCAGCAGTCGCAGGCGGACAATGCCACGATCGAGATGACCGTAAGCACGATTATTATGGCCGGCAACTCAGCGGCAGACCAGGCGGCTTCGAATTGGCGCTGGTCGACCGATGCGGAGAACGCCGCCGTGGCCGCCCTCGCGCAATATACGGGAGACAATAGGTATCAAGCATTCCAAACGCTGGGCGGGTACCAATATCAGGGGCGCGATTTGCCCGTCAAAGTCGGCGCGCAGGTCGCCATGGATTATTTGAAGAAGGGAGGCTGAGATGATGTCAACGGATCAAATCACTCCTCCCTCAGTTCGAAGCTACCCGACGCGCCAAGCGCATGACGAACGGTGGATCGAGCTTGCACGCGCGATTGCCGCCGATCGCGAACGAATAACGGACGATCCGGCGTTCGTCATTCCGGCAGTTGACCAGGGAGAATTGACGATAATAGGCTCGGGCATCGAAGCGGTCGGCTTCACATCCTCGGACGAAATTCTGATTCGCGAGGCGGAATACGTGTTCTATTGCGTCGCCGATCCGGCAACGTCGGTCTGGATCAAATCGCTCCGTCCGGATGCATTCGATCTTTACGTTCTGTACGACGACTCGAAGCTTCGGTATCTTACTTACATGCAGATGACTGAAGCGATACTGCACTACGTTCGAAAGGGCAAGAAGGTTGTCGCGATCTACTACGGCCATCCCGGCATTTTCGTCCTCTCCACGCATCGAGCGGTCCAGATTGCGCGTCGCGAAGGCCATCAAGCGATTATGCGGGCCGGCGTAAGCGCGCTCGACACGCTCTGCGCAGATCTTGGCGTCGATCCAAGCCAGCCGGGCATGCAGATGTATGAAGCGACCGACATGCTTATTCGCCGCCGCAAGCCGGATACAGGCCTGCATCTCGTGCTCTGGCAGGTCGGGCTAATCGGAGAGCTCGGTTATCGGCGGTCCGGTTATTTGAACAGCGGCTTCGCAGTGCTGCTCGATTATTTGGAAGACATATATGGAGCCGATCACACCGTTATCCATTACATCGGTTCTCGTTACCCGGGCATCGATCCGCTGATCGGCGAGCATACGATCGGTTCGCTGCGTGATCCCGAAATTCAGACGACGGTCACCGGTATATCGACTTTCTATTTGCCGCCGAAAGATGCCGCTGCCGCAGATCAAGACATGCTGCTGAAGCTCGGCTTGCTGCAGCCTGGCCAGACGGCAAAGGCGCCGACGGGCCCGCTTAGAGAAATCGACCGGTACGGGGCACGCGAATGGAAGGCGTTCGACGATTTCGAGCGTTTCCGCATACCGTCCTCCTATCATTGGCAGGAGGATACGGCCGCCGCCCGATTCATTCTGGCGCTGAGGGAAGACGGCGAGCTGCGGGATCTCTATGTTCGCGATCCGGCTGCTGCGGTTGCGAGTTGGTCAATGAAGGGGCTGACGCCTCGCGACCAGTCGCTGCTCTCGCGCCGCGACGCAGGTGCGATGCAAATCGCGGCCAAGGGAATTCGGGCGAAGTCTTCACCGGATTCGGCGCGGATGCTGACGTCGCTGCTGACTAACAAAGCCGTGCTTCGCGGGCTCCACAACGCGGTGCAGCGAGCGGCACCGAACCAACGTCGACAAGCGCTGGACGATTGGAGCGCGAGCAACGGCTATGCGGTCGATTGGTCTGTCGCAACGGAAGACCTTACGATTCTGATGCGTACTGCGCTGTTCCCTTGGACCGGATTCTATCTGGCGAATGATCGCCAATGGAGCATTTTCCTTTACGGCAGAAGCCAGACGGTCGGTACGGGCACGGTGTTCAACCAAGCCGTGTACGTGAATGGGCAGGCGCTAAAGCGAGTACGATACAGCAAAGGCTCCATCCGTTGGTATGCAGAAGACGGCAATCCGAATAACGGGTTCTTTCATACGGATCTCACGCCGAAGGGAGCAAGGCGCCTTGTCGGCGCCATCTGGCCAGAGGGCGAGACCATGGGCTCGCAGCACCGCTTAGCAGCGCTCGAACACTTTATGCCGCATGTCACGCAGCTCAGCGCTATCGCCGGCGAGTACCGAGTCAAAGATGTCGGCGGCCGGACGCTCTCTGTCGTCGTAAGGCCGGATTATCCCGGCCAGAGCGCGCCGGTTATGGTGATCGAGATCGATGGCCAGCCGTTCCAGGGCCAAACGACGTTCCAAGCGAACGGGTTCGCACTGGACGGGTTGGCCGTGCCGTACGCAAGCAAAGTGATCGGCGACGTGCATCCGCATCTGCAGGGCGAATACCGGATTAGGGCGGTCAATAGCAAAGGCTCGCAGAAGCATCGGCTATCGTACGATGGAGCGATACTGACGGTGAACGATCAAGCCATTGACAACGTCAAAGGGAAAGCTTCGACTCTCAATTGGAAGTCCGATGCCGGTCTGCTGGCGCGCGGCGATACGACTATGCTGCTGGACCCAATTACGCTGCGTCCGATGCTGTTCGGAACCGGACGCGCGGATACGATGGAATCGTTCTCGCTCGTCGGCAGCGCGCCGATCGGTGACCATGACGTAGAGCTCATCCGTTCTTCGCCTAAGTTCAATCTTTCGCCATGGGCGTGGGATCATTTGGTGACCATCGCGGCGGAAGCGAACGAACAGGGCGGGCACTTCCTGTGGCATAGCTGGGACAAAGCGGTCAAAAATTTGGCCGGTCTTCGTTCCATCCTTCAGGAGGTGCACTTATGAGTATGGGCGGCCCTCAGCGAGTCGAGGCCCGGGCGATAGCGGCTGCGGAGGGCCCGAAGCCGCTCAAGCCTTGGACCATTCTGGCGTATGATACGCGGCGCTTTCCGTTCGCGGAGCTGCTCACTCGGGACGTATACAACGTTCGTAACCTGGCGGCGCTCCATGAATATTTGCTGGCGAAGCGGCGTTCTTTGGGGCTTAGCGAGAGGCTGACGCATAACGATAACCTATCCGTCCGCAAGATGATGCAGGATCTGCCGGATGATTCGCCTTTTTATCAGTTGTACCGCCACTTCATGCTGAAGGTGCTGTCCCCGCTGATCGGCAGGGCGCTTTCTTACTCCAGCCATCCGAAGATGCGCATCCATTTTCCAGGAACGGATAGCGTCAGCAGCTTCCACCACGATATTATCGTGACGAAGCGAATCGATCAGATTAATTTCTGGATGCCCTTCACAGACGTGGACGGTTCGGCGACGCTGTGGCTGGAAAGCGACTACGGAGCTGGCGATTATGCTCCAGTGCCTGTTCGCTACGGAGAAGTGCTCATCTTCGACGGCGGGTATATCGGCCACGGCTCGGTGCCGAATGAGAGCGGCGTCACCCGAATCAGTCTGGATATGCGTTTCTCATACAAAGGAGCCAAAACCCGCGTCGAGGGCGTCGATCTTATGAACCGCGTCATCACTCGTATCGAAGACGGGAAGGCCCTCTGACTGGATTTGATAGCCCGCCGCTTGCCGGTGGGCTTTTTTTTGCTACGTTAGCATTGATATCTTTCATAGCCTTCTCGGTAGAACGAATTTATACTATAGTGGTTTCTCATCGTTTCGCTTCGCGTCATCTTCTCGTCTCCTCTTGCATAGTCTGGCAGTACCAACTACAGCCGTATGCGAAATGAGGGGGGCGAATGATTATGTCCATCACGCTTGGTTTCATCATCGCCGTACTGATCGTCGTGGCGAGCAGCGAGCGAGCGGAATCGATCGCGGAATTGAACGAGGATGACTCGGTTGATAGAAAATACAGGAATGACTAAGCGGCATGCGGACAAAAAAGGGCTGATCGGTCTCGCACGAGTTACTGACGTGCGGAACCGATCAGCCCTTTACTATCCATTCATGTCAGCCGTTGACGATTTCTCCGCCGTTCAAATGCATGATCTGACCGGTCATGTAGGACGAGTCGTCGCAAGCCAGATACACGTAGGCAGCGGCCATCTCATAAGGCTGACCAGGCCGCTTCAGCGGCGTGTCGGAGCCGAACTCGGACACCTGCTGCGCATCGAATGATGCCGGAATGAGCGGTGTCCAGACGGGGCCTGGCGCGACGCCGTTGACGCGAATGCCGCGATCAGCCAGATGAACGGCGAGCGCGCGCGTGAACGAGACGATCGCACCTTTGGTAGAGGAATAGTCGATGAGCAGCGGGTTGCCTTTGTAGGCGGTCACGGATGCCGTATTAATAATGGCTGTACCAGGTTTCAACAGCGGGATTGCAGCCTTGGTCAAATAAAACATGCCGAAAACGTTCGTCTTGAACGTGCGCTCCAGCTGCTGCGCGGTTAGCTGCTCGAACTGCTGCAGCGGATGCTGTTCGGCCGCGTTGTTTACGAGCACATCGATCCCGCCATGTGCGGCAGTCGTTTGCTGCACGGCTTGTTGGCAAAAGGCTTCATCGCCAATGTCGCCAGGTATGAGCAGACAGCGCCGGCCAGCATTCTCGATAATGGTTTTCGTCGCCTGCGCATCGCCATGCTCGTCCAAGTAGACGATGGCGACGTCCGCACCTTCTTTTGCGAATGCAACAGCAGCCGCGCGTCCGATGCCGCTGTCGCCGCCTGTGATGAGAACGGACTTGCCCTGCAGTTTGCCGGCTGGCTTATAGGAAGGTGACTCAAAGGCAGGGAGCGGATTCATTTCCGATTCGATGCCGGGTTGCTTATTCTGATGCTGTGGTGGAAGCACCTGATGCTTCTGTTGGGAAGGACTCAATGCTGAAACCCCCTTGATAGGACTAGTTGTAAATTTCGCCCTTATTATGAGGAGTTCGGATGAATCTATACGCAAAAATAGTGATCAATATCACAATTCGCTAATTATTGTATGTTTGTAAACCGATATTCATAGATACAGGAACAA
This sequence comes from Paenibacillus cellulosilyticus, assembly GCF_003182255.1. Taxonomy (GTDB): domain Bacteria; phylum Bacillota; class Bacilli; order Paenibacillales; family Paenibacillaceae; genus Paenibacillus_T; species Paenibacillus_T cellulosilyticus. The sequence continues at coordinate 46,101 of NZ_QGTQ01000031.1, forward strand.
TAGGCTTCGGCCGGAGGAGAATAATGATGAATACGATATTGCGGCAAACAAAAGGCCGTGTCCAATTGACAGGCCAACGTCTTCAGCAGGTAACGTATACGGGCATTCGTGAAGAGGATTTGTCACTGCTGCAGGAGCAGCGCGAGCTGTTCAAGCGCATTACGAATAATGTTGTCGATGAGCTATATGATCGGTTGATGAAAGAGAAGGAGCTTGCGTCGCTTATTGAACGGCATAGCACGCTCGATCGACTGAAGGAAACGCAGCGCTGGTATTTCGAGTCGCTGACGGACGGGACGATCGACGAAGCCTTTTTTGAACGTAGACTTCATATTGGCCGTATTCACTCACGCATCGGATTAACGACGAATTGGTATTTGGGCACCTACATGCTCTACCTCGATATTGCAACAAGCTGGCTGAAGAAGGAGTCGCCGGAGCAGTGGCCAATCATCGTTCTTGCGCTGAGCAAGCTGTTCAACCTCGATTCCCAAATCGTGCTAGAGGCGTACGAAGAAGGCGAGAAGAATAAAATTCAGCAAATGGTCGATCAGAAGCAGCATTTGCTGCTCCGGGTCAATGATGCGGTACAGGAGCTGACCTCGATGATCACGGAGCTGACGGCAAGCAGCAAGTCGATGGCGCATGCGGCGCAGCATACCGCTGAGCTTCAGCGCAGCTCGAACGAACAAGTGCAAGCGCTTAATCATCATCTCAAAGCAATCGGTGAGCTCGGCTCGGCGATGAAGGACGTTTCGGATCAGACGCATCTTATCGGTCTGAATGCTTCGATCGAGGCGGCGCGTGCAGGCGACGAGGGACGAGGATTCGCAGTAGTCGCGAACGAGATTCGAAAGCTTGCTGCAAGCTCGAAGAGCTCGCTGGACGTTATTCAATCGAAGCTCATTGATATTAACAATTCGCTGAAGCATGTAAGCTCCGGCAGCGACGCAACGCTGAAGCTGGCCGAAGGTCAGGCAGCAAGCTCGCAGGAGCTCGCATCGTTCATCCAAATGATCGAATCGGTTGCATCCGAGCTTGGGAAGCTGCAGCAGCAATAACGATAGACCCATCAAAAAATCCGCGATACCGACAGCATAACAAAGCTAACGGGATCGCGGATTTTTATCGAGTAGAGAGCTGCAGTTGGCTGGACTGCCTCCGGTATTACAGAACGGCAATATCATCTTCTTCGTTTGCATCTTCATCTTCGTCGTCTTCATCGTCTTCATCGTCTTCGTCTTCATCATCGTCATCTACGAGGCGCGCGAGCAGCAGTCCATCGGTTCCTTCATTCGTACCCGTTACAAACTCGCGCAAATAATACGTAACATAGTCGCCATAGCGGCTGTCTTCTGCCTCTGTCAGGTCGTGAACCCAGTGGACGCCAGGCTCGACACCGTCAAGCAGGATGACGGCGGCTGCAGCGTATACGCCGCTTGCAACTTGGACGTACGTTGCATTTGTTTTGAACTCCGCATAAGCATCCTCGTTCTTAATGCTGTTGTACATGTAGCGCTCATGATCATCATAGACAAGCAATACGCCGACAAGGTCGGAGCCGCTCAGTTCGCCGTCGTCCGGGTGAAGCAGCTTCTGATCGTACTCCCACAGATCATCGACATTATCGAGATTATCCTGGATTTGTTCGGTCGTATAATCGTTGACCCGGTAGATAAAGGCCGTCTCCAGCTCGTAATCCTCTGCGAGTGCGATCGTTTCTTCATGCGCCATGATACAGCCGGAGAATGTCAAATCACCAAGACGAACGGTATATTCCCGATTGTAGACGTCGTCGAACAGCATATACGTCGTATCGCTGATCGAGTAGACCGGATAGTTCGAAATCGCTTCCTCCAGGAAGCATTCTGGTGACCAAGTTACATAAACCGTCTTCGGCTTCACAAGCGAACGATCTGTGTAGAACGTATCGTCTTTCTCCACGACATAGATTGCACGAGGTTTCTGATCGGGGTTTTCTTTCATCATCTTCACAGCCATCCATTGCACAACACCGGGATTCATGCCTGAGCACACAATCGCTCTCACCTTCTTGAACGTGTGCTCGACCTTCTCGAAACGATCGATCCGCTCCAGTAGGCTAGTTGCTTCTACTTCTGGCATTTCATCCACTTCGGTATCTTCGAGCGCCGTGTTCACGTAGGCGATGCCAAGCTCATCGCAGCAAGCGATCATGCTGCGGGTGTCGGCCCATGACAGGTCGATCACAAGTTGAGTCTTGGTGCGCATGCAATGCTGCTTGAGCGTTTCGGCATGCGTGAGGTCAAGCTGATGCAGTTTGAGACGGGAGGAGAGTTCTGGCGCAAATTCGCGGTAATAGCTGCGCGGTTTTTGTTCGCGGTCGATACCGTGAATTTTTGCATTACTGAGGTAATGGTGAAGCGGGGCTTGCTCGTCCAATAAGGATCGCTCGAACAGCGTAAGCAGAGCTCGAGCGACACCTCCCGAGCTTCCGAGTACCGTTATGACGAAAGGGTTGTCCATCCTTTCGCCTCCTTCCAATTCGAATTTGTACATCCTATTCCGGAAACTAGCAGGACGACTGATGCAAGTGCGGACAGGCAGGACAGATTCGCGGCGATACTTGGAAACTTTTACTTTACGACAGCTATATTGTCAGGTATAAATCAAGGTAGACGGCATATGTTTCACGTTGATGGTATCCGCTTGAAGGGAAGTTCCAAAAGTCGAACTTAAAGGGCTGATTTCAGAAACGGGGGAATGCTCCGATGATCGTTGCGCCAGATTTACCGATTCTGCCGTGCCGAATTGATGGTGGTGTGAAACTGTTCGAGCTGCGGGCCGAGCCGGTTGCTCGGGAGCTGCTGCCTGGCGTATGGATGGAAGGCTGGGGCTATAACGGCTCTATTCCAGGTCCGCTGATTGTTGTTCGCACGGGCGATGACGTTATGGTTCGCGTGCAAAATCGTCTTCCGGTACCGACTTCTATTCATTGGCATGGACTCGATGTGCCTAACACGATGGATGGCGTTCCGGGTATTGAGCCGACGCCGCTTATTCAGCCGGGTCAGACGTATGAATATCGCTTCCAGATTACGAATCGGCCGGGGACACATATGTATCATTCGCATGTTGATGTTGTCAGGCAGATGTCGATGGGACTTGGCGGCATGCTGATCATTATGGACCCGAATGAGAGTGGAATCGCGCATGATTATGCGTATATGCTTCAGCAGTTCCGCCTGAACGGATTATCGAAGGGGGAGCTGTTGAAGGGACACTATCGGATCGACCCGTACAGCGATGATTTTAACTTCTTCACGATGAATGGCCGCTGCTTCCCGCATGTCCATCCCATGATCGCGAAACGAGGAGATAAGGTTCGTATCCGGCTTGGAAGCATTGGAATGATCCCTCATCCGATGCACCTGCATGGACATCAATTCCAGTTAACGGCGCTGGACGGCAATAAGCTTCTGGCAGGCAACCGTCCGCTGATGAACACGATTAGCGTCGCATCCGGTGAGACGAGGGACATCGAGTTCATGGCAGACAATCCTGGCCGCTGGCCGTTCCACTGCCATATCCCGCATCATAATGCGAACAATTTCACTTCGCAGGTCGGCGGGATGTTTACTTTCATTCATTACTAACGATCCCACTAGAATGGAGGTTCCAGCTTGTGCGGAGTAGAGCAGTAATTCGCAATACACTTCTTGCCGTTATGTTATTGCCGTTGATTGGGTACGGACTGCTTCACCGCTTTAGTTCAATGGATCATACCTTCAAGGCCCCGACTGGACATTTCTATGTCGTCAGTACGGTTGCGGCCATTGCCTTTGTGTTGGCCTTAGTTGTTGGGATTGCTGGTATTCGTATGCGTAATGTGAAAGTGACGTTCGTCTCGCTTGCTTATGTCTCGCTTGCTGAAGTGTTTACGCTGCATGGTCTCTCTACGCCTGGTTTTCTGCTGCATGCATCGAGCCTGCCGACTGCTGCCGCACAGCTCAGCTTAAGCCTTGCGGTGTTCTGGCTATGGCTGTCTTCAATGTCGAGTGATCGGCTCGTCGTACGAATGCTGGCACGTCATAATGTCATGCTGCTGCCGATGTGGACGCTCATTCTGTTCATTGTCTGTTCGCTGCTATTCAACCATACGAGCTGGATTCATGGCGAGTTTGTCACGAATCCATGGTTCAAAGGCGCGCAGTCAGTCGTTGAGATTGGATTGATAGGATGGACGATGAGACGGTACTGGCAGGCTTATCTAGCCTGGGGCTCGCCGCTCCATTTCATGATTGTCCATAGCTGCGGTCTTCTTATCGTTTCGCAATTCATTATGGTAACCGGCAAGATATGGCAGGTTAGCTGGTGGGGATATCATGTCACTTTGCTTATTTCCGTTATCTTCATGATTATCGGTGTTATGCGTCAATACTCGGCGCAGGATGCAGCAGGCTCCTCGCTGCTTCGGCTGTTCCGTGCGAATCCGCGCGAATGGATTGAAACCTGTCTGTCGCCGAATGTTCGAGCATTAATCGTGACGACTGAGAAGCGTGATGCCTATACAGCCGGACATAATTATCGTGTTGCATTGTACGCGCTTCGACTGGGCGAGCGAATGGGGCTGAACACGGAGCAGCTGCGTGCGATTGCGCTTGGCGGCATTGTGCATGACGTCGGCAAGCTGAAGGTGCCGGATTCGATCTTGAATAAACCAGGTAAGCTAACGCCTTTCGAACGGGATGTTATTGAACGGCATCCGCTAGCTGGCTATGACGTTTGCAAGCGTCTCGGTTTTATGAAGGAGGAGCTTGCAATCATTCGCAATCATCATGAAAAATGGGACGGTACAGGCTACCCAGACCGTCTGAGGCATGACAATATTCCGCTGCTCGCTCGGGTAACGGCCGTTGCGGACGTATACGACGCGCTGACCTCGTCGCGCTCGTATCGGAAGGCGATGTCTCATGGGGAAGCGCTGGCGATTATTACATCGGAGCGAGGTGCTCACTTCGATCCGGAGTGTGTAGACGCATGGCTGAGGCTGGCGGAAGAGGATCAATTATTTTTTGAACAAATGTCGGGTTCCGATCGTGGGCTGCAGCAAGATCAGCTTATTAGCTCCAGCAGTTGAAAGATACGGAGAACCATCCACAATATACATGCCTGTGAGGCGCAACTTAACTCGAACGATGTCGTCTATTAGAATAGATAATATATTCATAGACTTCATAGAAAACGAGGTAGCAAATCATGGGGAAAGTAATCTGGGCTGCCCTTATTGGGGTGGCTCTTGTTATTGGCGGGGCATATGTCGTTCTAACGAGCCAAGGTTCTTCTGCGGATGATCGTTTGCAGTCGGGAGATTCCGTGTCGGATACAACACAAGACAGCAGTAACTCGGAAAGCAGCAACTCGCCAGCTGACCAGCAGTCGCAAGAGACGGACAAGCCGGGTGATTCGGCTGCTTCAAGCGATGGCGGTAGCAGCAGCGAAGGCACGGAGAAGACGGACAGCAACTCGGATGCATCGGCCGGATCAACAGACAATGGACAAGCTGCTAATGGTCAATCCTCTGGCAGCATTGTGACGGTGTCGGACCCTAATGATATTGGCGTGCTCGTAAACAAAACGCATCGGCTGCCAGAAGGCTATGCGCCGGATGATCTCGTATATCCGGATGTAGCCTTTATATTCGATGACAAGGTGGATAAGCGTAAAATGCGACGTGAAGCAGCGGACGCATTAAAGGAATTGTTCGATGCTGCCGACAAGGATGGCATTGAGCTGGCCGGCGTATCGGGCTATCGCTCGGAATCGCGTCAGAAAACGTTGTTCGATAACTATGTGAAGCGTGACGGTGAAGAGGCGGCTGTGCGATACAGCGCACGTCCAGGCTTCAGTGAGCATCAGACCGGCCTTGCGATGGACGTGTCAGGCAAAGACGGCAAATGCGCGGCGGAGGACTGCTTTGCAGGTACGGATGAGGCGAATTGGCTGGCGGATCATGCGCAGGAATATGGCTTTATTATCCGTTATCCAGAAGACAAGGAATCGGTCACTGGCTACAAATACGAGGCTTGGCATTTGCGCTACGTTGGCGTTGATCTTGCGGAGTTGATCCATGCTGGCGGGTTGACGTTGGAAGAATATTCGGCTCAGCATGAGACAAGCTAGTAGGTACAAGGCTTCATTCATTACTCGATCTAATACCGACATAAGCTTACTTAACAATTAGCTGACTAATGAAGCTGCGAAAAATAAGCATATATGCTTATTTTTCGCAGCTTTTTTTTAAAAGGCCCTCCTGTTGTTTCTCTCTCTCCGTCCGTATGCTACAATGGTCCTTGAAGTAAACCGCTTAACCTCCCTTCAAACGTAAAATGACAGCGTTTCCATTATCTCGTAATAACCTGCTTAGGAGGGTTTATTATATGCCGCGTAATTGGTACTTTCGATTGCTGTTCTCGTATTTCCCTATTCTCGTCTTAACCTTCTCGATTATTTTGTTCTTATCATACATTGCCATCAATGAAATCTCACGCTCTGAGACGGAGAAGGCGGACCGAATTTCGACTAGCTATACGGTGGACAGCGTCGAACGAACGGTACACGAGATCGAGATGACGGTTTTAAGCGAAGCTGTTAAAAATGTGAATTATGCAGCCTTCATGAATCGTGAATCAAACCGCGATGCGAAGTATGAGATCGTAAGCAGCTTGCGCGCGATGATCGAGAACAACGAACTTATTCAGTCGATCTATGTATACCGCGAGTCTGACGGAGCCATTCTGACACAGAACGGCCAGACGGAGCTGGCGGCATTCGGAGATCGGGCGTTCATCACGAAGGCGATGGCCAACCTCGATAATCGTCAATGGTCTACAATTCGGACGTACGCGGAATATGAAGGTGTAAAGCCAGTCGAAGTGATATCGATGTACAAACGTGCACCCTTGCCGTTTGGCAATGAAGGGCTAGTTGTCATTAATGTGAATTTGTACGAGCTTGAGAAAATGATCGGAAGCATGACCAACCACAGCGTGTCATTCATGCACATTACGGATGAAGCGGGGAATGTGGTTTATCCTAGCAGCGTAGACTCTGCTGGCGACGGTAAAGTGCTGACGACCGTACGATCCGATGCGTTGGGTTGGACGTTCAAGAGTGGCATTCAAGCAGGTCAGCTATTCGGCTGGGTATCTGTCGTGTCCTATGTTTGGGTGATCCTGGCGATACTGACATTCGCAGGCGCTATCGTTTATATCATTTGGATTACACGTCGAAATTATAAACCGATTCAACTGATGATGACTCGGATTCAAGCGCTGCAGCTGCGTAGTGATGGCGCACCTATGCAAATGGACGACATGTCAAGGATTGACCGCGCACTTGAGAAGCTGATTCACCAGACGCTGGACTATGAGAAGGAGCAGCGCGAAAGCACACTCATTCAGCGCCGTCAGCTGTTCTTTGATTTGATTGGCGGCGTCCGTTCGGAAGGCTTGGAGCAACACATTGCCAGACTGGATCAGATGCCAGGCGATGCCGCGCAATATGGCGTCATGTTGGCACGGTTGGATGTTCATGAGCAATTCAAACAGTCCTATTCGCCGGCCGAACAGAACATGATGAAATATGCGGTTGGTAATGTTATTCAAGAACTGGCTCACAACGAAGGAATGAATGGTTGGGGAGAATGGATTGCGCCGGATACGATCGCATTCATTCTAAGCTCCCCTGACGACGCGGAAACCTCCTCCATGCAGGAACAGATGAGAAGCGCTGCTGCCAATGCACGTAATTGGGTTGCGGAGCATTTGCATCTGGCGCTTTCGTTCGGGATTGGCACAATCGAGCCGCATTGGAGCGAACTGAACCAAGCGTTCAAGACGGCTTCAACGGCAATGGAGCACCAGCTTGCGATCGGTCATAACGCCGTTATGGTGATGGATAGCCTTCCTCGAGAGGGACAGGCTTCGATGTTCGACTATATGGGGATGTGCTCCGACATTGCAGGGGCGTTCCGGCTGGCCAATGAGAGCTGGCGGGAGCGAGTGGACTTTATGTTTATCCAACTGGAGAATAGTGCACCTAAGGACGAGGACATTCGTTCATTAATTGATCTGCTATTTGGCATGCTAGGACGGGAGCTGAAGGAGCTGTCAGACAGCCTCCGCGATTGCTTCGAAGGGGAGCAGGCGGAAGCATGGCAGAAGCGTCTGCTCGCCGCAGGCTCACTAGCCGAGATGAAGGTACAGCTGCTTGAATGGATGACGGAGATTTATCGCACGTATGTCGCAGTCAGCGAGACGAAAAGCTACAAAGCGATGGTCGCAGAGATGCGCGGTTATATTCAGGAGAATTTTGCAGATCCGGATTTGTCCCTTAAGCATCTAAGCGATCGGTTCCAAATATCGGGCAAATACGCGAGCCATCTGTTCAAATTGGAGTACGATATGAAGTTCGTCGATTATCTTGTACAGCTTCGGATGCAGCAAGCCGAGCGTTTACTCGCGGATACCGATGAAACGGTACAAAACATTGCGCTGCAGGTCGGATATGCGAATTCAATCACGTTTGGACGCGTATTCAAACGGACGGTTGGCGTGACGCCTGGCGATTTCCGCAAGCTGAAGATGCGGCCTTCTGTCCCGCAGGCGTAAATACCTTGAATATGGTTTAGGAGATTGGTTTATTCGGGCGGACAAGTACCGCCCGAGTTTTAGTTTATATCGGGAAAACGGTGTATCCGTAGGCGAAAAACCGCGTCACAACAAGGATCTGGCGCATCGGTTTGCTCCGAGGAAACTAGTTTATTGCCGCAGTCGATTGCGGCATGACATACTGAGGGCATTCCGGTACGAGGCGGTTAACGAAGCTTGGATGCGTTTACAAGGACGCATCGAACCGGGAGCACTAAACAACACATAAAAGGGGTTGTATCCATGGTTCAGAAGTTGAAGCAGGCAAGCTCCAAGAAGAAAGCAAGCGCAGCGCTCGCGCTGACTGTCGCAACATCTATGGTACTGGCAGCTTGCGGCGGCGGTAGCAGCAATACGGAGTCTGGAACGAATGCTAGCACAGATAGCGGATCTTCGAAGGCTACTACATTAAAGGTAGAGGTGTTCGACCGCGGAAACTCGCCTAAAGGCAGTACGATTACGAACAACTATCTGACGAATTTCGTACAAGACAACTTCGGCACGCCAAACAACATTAATATGGAGTTCGTTCCGGTGCCTCGTTCGGAAGAGACCAACAAGCTTAACGTCCTTATGGCAAGCGGCAGCGATGTTCCTGATATCGTATTCACCTATGATTCCGGTACGTTCTATCGGTACGCACAGCAAGGCGGCTTGACGGATTTGACGGAGCTGCTTGATCAATACGGACCAAACCTCAAGCAATTCCTGACAGATGAAACGCTGGCTTACGGCCAATTGGAAGGCAAACAGTACGGACTTCCGGCGAAGCGTTCGCACTTGGGTAAATACTCGTCGTTCATCCGCCAAGACTGGTTGGATAAACTGGGCCTGCCAGTGCCGCAAACGACGGATGAGCTGTACACCACATTGAAAGCGTTTAAAGAGCAGGACCCAGGCCAAACAGGCGGCAAAGTCATTCCGCTTGGCATGTCGATCGCTCCAGCTCAATATGAGCCATTGATCTGGTCGTTCATTAAGCCGATGACGGAGGAAGAAAGCTATACGCTGACGCAGCAGCTCAGCTCCCGCGATTATCCGATTCTGCTTCCTGGCTTCAAGGACGCTATGTCGTTCATGAACAAGCTTTACAATGAAGGATTGATGAGCCCAGACTTCAGCTTGGATAAAGACAAAACGAAGCTGAGCGAGAATGTTACCAAAGGGCTGGTCGGCTTCTTCAGCGAAGACGACATGAACCCTTACTACCCAGACGGCATGTACGCAACATTGCAGAAAAACAATGCAAACGCTGTTCTTAGCGCTGTAGACGTCTACACGAATGAGGAAGGCAAGCATCCGAAGCCGGAATATTCGCCAATCGGCATGTACATCATGATTCCGAAAGCGAGCAAGCATGCGGCTGAAGCGATCAAATACCTCGACTGGATGGCATCGGGCGACAATCTGTTCCAAATGCAAAACGGTGTTGAAGGCGAGAACTATACGCTTGTGAACGACGTTCCTGTCGTGAATGCGGATGCAGCAGATGAAATCAAGAACCGCCTGTACAACCAAGGTGACATGGCGATTATCTCCAACGGCAAGCAGCTCGGCGATGCAGACAAAAACGTAGAAGCTTACGTTGTTGGCATGCCTGAGAAATATCAAGAAGATACGCGCAAAGCACTTACGATCTCCCGTACGGATACGATCAAGCCGATTCTGTTCGACAAGCCAATTGAGGCGCAAGCGAAGTATGGCACGTCGCTGCTCGACAAGTTCAACGAGATTATCGTAAAACTGACGATGGTGAAGCCAGATCAGTTCGACAGCACGTATGATCAAATGATTAAAGAATATCTCGCAAACGGCGGACAAGCGATTCTCGACGAGCGCACAGCGGCTTATAAAGCGATGAAGCAATAAAAATAACGGCAATACTTGATTGTTTTCGGGCGGGGACATATAAGCCATAAGGTTGCAATGCCATGTGCATCGTAAGCGGCGGCGAACGTCCTTCGCCCGGAAACCATTGCAAGCAAGAGGGAGGATGATTGCGTTGAACGCGATCTTGTACTTCAAGAGATATTGGCAGATGTACGCACTGCTTTTCCTACCGGTGCTCTATTTCGCCATATTCAAATACGGGCCGATGTACGGCATTATAATCGCTTTCAAAGATTTCAACTTCTTCCAGGGTATTAACGGCAGTGAATGGATCGGGTTAGACGCCTTCCGCGAAGTGTTCGCGATGCCGGATTTCACGAAGACGCTGCGAAACACATTGATGTTGAATTTGCTGGACCTGATGGTGTCCTTCCCAGCGCCGCTCATTCTCGCGGTTATGCTGTATGAGCTGAAGATTACGTGGTTCAAGAAAATCTCGCAAACGATTCTGTACATTCCGCACTTTATTTCATGGGTTATTATCGGCGGCATTGTTTATCAGGTGTTCGGCACGCAGTCCGGCATGATTAACAATATCGTAACGTCAATGGGCTTTGATGCCATACCATTCCTTACAGACAAGAACGACTGGCTGTTTACTTATTTGATTGTAGGGGTTTGGCAAAGTGCAGGTTGGGGAACGATCATCTACTTGGCGGCGCTTACGGGTATTAACCGGGAATTGTTCGAAGCGGCTGACGTGGATGGCGCAGGGCGTTTCCGTAAAATTTGGAGCATTACGCTGCCAAGCTTGAAGCCAACGATTGTTACACTTCTTATTATCAGTCTCGGCAATATGATTGCTATTGGCTTTGAACGTCCTTACATTATCGGCAACACCTCTGTACGGGATTACTCTGACGTATTAAGTACGTTCGTTTACCGGGTAGGTATTGAATCTGGTCAATATACGATTGCGACGGTTGTTGGCTTATTCCAAGCGGTTGTTGGTCTAGTATTCGTCCTTGGCGCCAACTATGCGTCCAAGAAGCTGGCGGACCAAAGCATTCTGTAAGGAGTCATTTCTTTGCAGAATGTAAGGTTCACCTTGGCTCTCGAACATTAAGAAAGGAGCGAACGACATGAAAGATCGCCACGCAGGCCGCATGTTTGATGCGGTCAACCTTATTGCCTTATTAGTTTTCGTGCTGCTGTGTTTGGCTCCGTTTCTTCATATAATCGCAATTTCGCTTAGCTCAGCTCGTTCCATTATGTCCGGCGAGGTCAGCATTATCCCAATCGAGATCAATTGGAGCGCTTATTCACAAGTAATCTCGGATTCCTCGATGATTCGTTCGCTAGGATTTACGATAATGCTCACGGTCCTCTTCACGGTGATGTGTATTCTGATGACGATCGCGGCAGCATACCCGCTCTCGAAGCCGGCGCTTCGCGGACGTAAGGCGGTCATGTTCTTTATCATCATCACGATGTTCTTCAGCGGTGGTATTATTCCGGAATATATCCTTGTTCGGAACCTGCATTTGCTCGATTCGATTTGGGCGCTCGTTCTGCCGGGACTCATTAGCCCGTTCTATCTGATTATTCTGATTTCGTTCTTCCAGAACGTTCCTGACAGTCTGGAGGAGTCCGCTCAGATCGACGGAAGCTCGTTCTTCCGTACGCTTATCAGCATTATTATTCCGCTGTCGCTGCCTGTACTGGCAACGCTGAGCCTCTTCTACGCGGTTGGCCGCTGGAACGGTTTCACGGACACGCTGATGTACATTACGAGTCCAGAGCTGTATCCGCTCCAATTGAAGCTATATCAGCTCGTACAGAACAACATGGTAAGTCAGCTTATGTCGCTTGAAGGTGCTTCAGGACAACATCTGCTGCAGCCGGAAAGCTTGAAGGCAGCCAGCGTAATTTTCGCGACTGTACCTATTCTGATCGTATATCCATGGCTGCAGCGGTATTTTGTCAGCGGCGTCATGTTGGGTGCAGTGAAAGGATAGCGGCATTAGGCTAAACGGGGTGGCTAGGATGTACGTAAAGAGCAAGGAGCAGCCAGCCCCCTAACAGGCCGCAGCCAGATACAGGAGGCAATTATGGGAAAAGACAAAGGCATTTACTCGTTCTCGACTTGCTGGAATATTAAAAAGCACAATGTCGGAAGCAGCATGATCCAAGAAATTAAGGACCTTGGCTTCCGTTATGTAGAGCTTAATTATAACGTGAATGACGAGCTGCTCTCGACGATCGAACCGATGATCGAGCGCGGCGAGATCGGCGTATCAAGTGTACACAATACGTTTCCTCACGATCCCGATCCCGATTACGGCACAGATTCCGTGCTGCTTGGCTTCGATGATGAGGAGAAGCGTCAACGATCGATCGAGCTGCTGCTTCGTTCGGCTGAATACGCGTACCGCTATGGCGCGAAGGCTGTCGTCGTACATCCTAGCGAGGTGCCGTTTGATTACAACATCGATCAGGCACTTAAAGGGATTTACCATGAACAGGGCAAAGATTCCGACGCCTATCGTCAGCTATGGTCTGAGATGATAGAACGCCGCGAGTCATTGAGCGGCCACTACCTGCAGCGAGTCGGCGACAGCCTCGAAGAGGTATGCGACCGCATTGCTGCGAAGGGTTGGGACGTATCGATCGGCATCGAGACGCGTTCGCGCTGTTACCAGATGCCAACGCTGCGCGAGGCACGTACGATCTTCGATCGATTGCCGGATGCGCCGGTTGGGCTGTGGTACGATTTTGGCCACGGCATGATGATGGAACGAATGGGCCTGTACGACAATGCGGCGGACATGGCGCTCATTAAGGATCGCGTTGTTGGTATTCATATTCACGAAACGGTTGGCTTGTCTGACCATTGGTGCCCTTATGTGCACAGTGGAGACAATGAGTATTTCGACCGATTCCTCCCGATTATCGCCGCAGCACCGGTCAAGGTGTATGAGCTGAAGGCTGCCTGTACGGCGGAGGAAATCGAAGAGAGCCACGATAAGCTGCTTTACAAGCTTGCGACCTTAAAGGTATAGCGTCATGCACGAGAAATGGTTGAAGTATGCGCCTAAGCTGTTGTTCGACCGCAAGGAGCCATTTTATCCGGTTCGAATCGGCGTGACGGAGCTGAAGGACGGCGATCAGTCGCCTTCTTTTCGCAGGAGGTTCGCCTTCGACAGCGCCGATATCGATTACGTACTGGAGTACGCAATTTATTGGGACTATGACATCCAACATCTCTACGAGCTGGAGCATGTGTGGATTTATGTCAATAAAGACGGAACGGTGGGCGACGCAGAAGCGAGTTTTCACGGCCGGTATTTGAAGTCGCTGCTGCCTGACCGGTCCAATCTGGACGGCACGCAGGTGCGGCTTTATTCGCAGCCCGGCAAGCATGCGTTCTCGCCGATGCCAGAGCTATTCAAGCTGATGCCCGGCTACCGGACCTGCACCGATCGGGATGCGGGGCTGGATGGCTTGACGCTTCCCGAATGGTTCGATAAGCGGCCCGTAACGAGTGAAGACACCAATGAGAAGGTACGTCTCTATTTGTACAATGAGTTCCGTTTCATACCGGATGAAACCTTCGAGGAATATGACTACGAGCAGCCGCAAGAGCTGTTCGTGCCATGGCAATCGCTATTTGAGGAAATTCCAGTTCGAATCGAGCGCGAGCTAGCGAAGATTCGGCTGTTTTCAGGCGAATAAGAAGCAGTAGGCCAATAGATGAGAGACGACATAGAGCTACTCGGCTAGTAGCAAGGATGCAGAGAGGAATGATCGAAATGTTCGACAAGCTGATCGCCGTCAACGATCATTGGGCAGCGGAAGGAATGGCAAGGCAAGTACTGGCGGAGGAGAATCGTTTCTACGGAGGCGTTGCGGATGCCGACACTGGTATTGCATGGCCGACCCATACGGGAACGCAGATGGTTATGGCGTTCTGGGCATGCGCTTTGTCCAGCCCAGCTTCTCGCTACTACCGGGATGAGGCGATGCTGGCACGGCTGGAGCTTGCTTCATCGTTCATGCTGCGCTTCCAGCATGATGACGGCACCATATCACCGGGCTGGACGAATTTGCATTCGCCGCCGGACACGGGCTTCGTCGTTGTCGGGCTCGCGCAAGTGCTTGAGCTGCTGAACCGACAAGAATGGGAGCCGCTGGCGCAGACGCGAACGAACCTGAGGCGGTTTCTGGAGCGAACGGTTCCGGCAATGGCGACGGGAGGCTGTCATACGCCGAATCATCGCTGGGTGCTGTCGGCGGCACTCGGCTTCCTCTATCAGCTTACGGGTCTGCCGGAGCTGAAAGAAAGAGCCGAGCAGTGGCTCGCGGAAGGTATTGATCTGACGCCGGATGGCGAATGGACAGAGCGGAGCAACGGCATCTATAACGGCGTCAGCGATGTCATGCTCTATCACGCAGCGGAGCTGTTCGATCGACCTGAGCTGCTGGAGCCGGTACGCCGCAACCTGCGAATGATGGCTTACCTCATTCATCCTGACGGCGAGGTTGTGACGGACTATTCTGGGCGTCAGGACTTCGGCAGCAAGTTTGATATGTCGAGCTATCACTTTGTCAGCCTGCTGATGGCAAGCAAAGATCGCGATCCGTTCTTTGCCGCGCTGGCGGAGCTGGCGGGTGAGGCACTGGATCATCCAGGTGCAGGACCAAACAACAGTCTGCTGGGCTGCTTGCTCCGTCCGGAGCTGCTTGATGGTTCCGTCGAGCCAGGGCCGCTGCCTGAGGAGTACCAGGTGATCATTAACGGCAACTTCCCGCGCGAGCACTATCTCGCCGAGATGGCAGGAGCGGGACATGGCGGACGTATTTACCACAGCCGGCTTCATCCTGAATTCGGCGCACCGGTTGCTAGGGAACGTTCAGGCGTCACGAGCACAACGGTTATGGCTGAGACGAATGCGTTCTTCGCATTGCGGCATGGGCAGGCCAAGCTGCTTGCCGTCGGGGTTGGTTCCTCGTTCGAGCCAGGCTACGTCAAGATGAATGGTATGGAGGAGCTGGAGGATGGCTACCGGATGTTCGGAGTAGAGTCCAAAGGCTACTACGCGCCGATTCCTTCGGATCAGCTGCCGAAGTCGGCAAGCGAGCCGGTCAGCCCTTGGTATTTGCTGCCGCATCAGCTTCGCGAAGTCACGCATCTGCAAGGGCATCGCGTCAGTGTGGAATTGAAGCGGACGGCAGACGGCTATACGCTTCGCGTCGTGTGTCAGAAGCCGGACCCGGTGCTTACGCAGGTATCGTTCGTATTCGGCCGCGACGGCGAGTTCCAAGGCGGCGAATTGGAGAAGGCGGATACCGGCACGCAGTGGTGGAAGGACGGAACGGTTCGCTATGTGTCAGGCGGCGATTGGATCGAGCTGGATGGCGGCGCACATGAGCATATTGCCAAATCGATACGCAATGTTCCACTGCCTTCCGATTGCAATACGTTGATTGTTAATTTGATCACCCCGTACGATCGGACGTTCCATATCCGGCTGTCAGGTGTTGAAGCGCAAGGAGGAGCGGCGGAATGACGGAATATTTCATTAAGCGTCAAAGCTCGCAATATGCGTTCGGAGACGATGCTCGCAGCATTGTAGAGCTTGTCTCGTCCCGCTATACGGGTGCGAATCCGCCAGTCCCGTTCGCGCTTCGCGCCTTCTCGACCGCTGGCATTATGCAGACGGCTGAGGGGCTGTATGACATGGAGATGGCAAGCAGGCTGCCAGATGCCAAGCACGGTGCATACGTCTATATGCTCGGTCGCGTTTGGAGCGACGATGAGCGTTCGATCGACGGCGTGCTGGAGCCGCTTGGACCAACTTCATTGTATTTGAACGGTGAGCATCTGTACCGCTCGGGCGCGGTTGATGAGATGAAGCCGGACGCGCAGGTTATCGTGCCGCTGCTGTTCCGCCAAGGCTGGAACGACATCATGATCGAGGTGCGCCGCTCGCCAGCCGGCTTCGGCTGCCGCTTCGGCGCAGAAGAAGCTAAAGTTCGCATCCTGAACGTGCTGGCTCCGTTCCAGGAACGGGATGGAATGGCTGGCTGGGTTTATTCCGAGCCTGTCTCGGCATCGCGATTCGGCGCAAGCGGAGCGTTCCCTGATTCTGAAGGTAAGGAGGAGGCTAGCGGCCTTGCTTGGCTGCCTTCGACGAGTTGGAGCGCAGAACGTTCGGGTAGACCCAATGTGGAGCGGCTGTTCGGATTGCCGGCTAAGCCGGCGGCGGCATACGGCTGGACGCGTCTTGATGCAGTTGGCTGCGGTTCTTCGGTTTCCTTCGAAGGGTATGCTTACGGCCCAACCTCGATCTGGTTGGATAATGAGCAGGTCATCAGCCTCACGGAAGCGGGCTCGTTCCGTACGACAGTGACGCTGGGATCTACGCATCCAGAGCTGCTCATTCGCACCGAGAACGGACCCAAGGGCTGGGGCTTCGACATCCATGCCCATGCAGAAGGCCGTCAGCTCGCATTCGAACTGCCTCGTTCTGTCCACGGATACGCCGGGGTGTGGCTGTACGCCGGTCCATTGGATCCAAAGGTCGTCACGGATCCGTCAGCTGTCCGCTCAATGGCAGCCTTGCTGCCTGCGATTGATGCAAAAGGGCGGCCATCCGGCCACACGTATTGGTCGGTAGATGCGCCAGATACGAGAGTGCGGCCTTATTACGAGAATGCGATGCTGAGCAACAAATGGACGACTGGCTCAGCGACCAACTTTGGTCGCTGGGATTATCCACTTGGCGTCACGATGTACGGTTTGCTTCGGGCTTCCCGGACGTTGAACCGCCAGGAGCTTGCCGATTATGCGCTTCACCATATTCGCAGCTGCACCGAGATGTACGATTACTCGTTATGGGACCGCGACCAGTACGGATTCCCGTCGGTCAACCAACAGCTGGTTCTCATCAAAATGTTGGATAACTGCGGTTCGTTCGGCTCGGCGATGCTCGAAGCGCACGCACTATCGGGAGATTCGGTATTCCTGCGAATCGCGGATAGGATCGCCGACTTCATGCTGAACAAGCTGGAGCGTCAGCAGGATGGCGCCTTCTACCGGCTATGCCCGGGTGAATATGCAGCCAATACGATGTGGGCAGATGACCTGTATATGAGCACACCGTTCCTGGTGCGCTACGCAGGGGCAACGGGGCGTAAAGAAGCGCTGGATGAAGCTGCGAAGCAGTTTCTACTGTTCCGCCGCTATCTGTTCATAGAAGACGAGCGCATCATGTCGCATGTCTATGATTTCAAATACGGTCAGGCGACGAGAATGCCATGGGGCCGTGGGAATGGCTGGGTGCTGTTCTCCATAACCGAGCTGCTGGAGCGGCTGCCGCACAACCATCCAGACCGAGAGGAACTGCTGTCGTTCTTCCGCGAGATGTGCGGCGGTATCGCTGCCCTTCAAGGTGAATCCGGCTTATGGCGGCAGGTGCTGAATCAGCCTGACGCATATGAAGAGGCATCCTGTACCGCGATGTTCACTTATGCTTTCTCCCGTGGGGTTCGTTTCGGCTGGTTCGAGGATGGCCGGGCGTATACGGCTGCAGCGAAGAAGGCTTGGCGTGGACTGACGGAGAAGGCGATTGATCGAACGGGCAGCGTACACGGCGTCTGCAGCGGATCGCGGTACTCGTTCTCACCTGAGTATTACATGTACGATCTACGTACAGTCCTTAACGATAATCACGGCATCGGCATCATGATGCTGGCTGGCGTGGAAATTATGGAGCTTGAAGAGGCGCTCGGAGCGAGTGCAGCTGCAGAAATTGCGAAGATTTAAGACCGCTCTGAGGGAGGCGATCGACCGTGACGTTAGATTATACGGTCAAGCTGGCGGCGGCTCTCATATTGGGTTTACTCATCGGCGTTGATCGCCAGCTGAGGCATAAGCCGCTCGGCATGAAGACGAGTATGGTCATTGCCGTAGCCAGCTGCCTCATTACGATCGTATCCATTGAGGCATCGGGCAAGCTGGCGCATCCCGGTATGACGAACATGGACCCGATGCGGCTGGCTGCCCAGATCATTAGCGGCGTCGGCTTCATCGGAGCCGGCGTCATCCTTCGGCGAAGCAACGACGTGATCTCCGGATTAACGACGGCGGCGATGGTCTGGTCGGCATCTGCGCTTGGTATCGCAGCTGGCGCGGGATTTTATAAGGAAGCGTTCACGGCGGTTTGTTTCATTATCGTTGCCGTTAACCTGGTGCCGTTCGCGGTTCGCGCATTCGGGCCATCGAAGCTGAGGGAAAAGGACATATCGGTCTGCTTGATTGTCGATATGGCGGATGACCTGGCTGACATCATGGCAAGCATTCGAGGCGAGCATCAGGTCAAGCACACGAAGATTCGGGATAGGGGCGACGGACACAAAGAAATTTGCCTCGTTCTGTCCTCGGCCGAGCGCTATCCGACCGTTTCGGTCTACGAGCGGATGAAGCAGCTGAAGCCGGTGATCTCCGTCGAGGTGGAGAGCATCAGCTCTTAATCGATGAGCAAGTAGCACATGTGAGACCTTTATAAGCTGCTAAGCTGGACATTGGAAGTGACACCTCTGCCGAGGAACGCGATGATGCGGAACGGTCAGAGTTTTTTTAAACAAGGTTAAGCGCTTAATCCTATAATGTGAAAAAGAGAGGTAAATAGCGATGACTACGATTCGATTGACAATGGCGCAGGCGCTTCTCCGGTTTCTCGATAACCAGTACATCTCCGTGGACGGTCAGGAGACGAAATTTGTCCGTGGCGTGATGGGGATCTTCGGCCACGGGAACGTGACGGGAATCGGCGAGGCGCTGGAGCGCAGCCCTGGCTCGCTGCAATTCATTCAAGGCAAGAACGAGCAAGGAATGGCGCATGCGGCAACAGCTTATGCGAAGCAGAGCGGACGCCGACAAATCTGGGCTTGTACCTCCTCGATCGGACCAGGCGCGCTCAATATGGTAACCGCAGCAGGTACGGCGACTGTTAACCGCATTCCGCTGCTGCTCCTCCCAGGCGACAACTTCGCATGCCGACAGCCAGACCCAGTGCTTCAGCAGTTGGAGGTGCAGAGCGATTACACGGTATCAGCTGTTGACGCCTTCCGGCCAGTCAGCCGTTATTGGGACCGTATCGTTCGGCCGGAGCAACTGATGACAGCCGCGCTTCAGGCGATTCGCGTGCTGACTGACCCTGCAGAGACAGGAGCGGTAACGCTGGCGCTGCCGCAGGACGTACAGGCAGAAGCGTACGATTATCCGGAAGCGTTCTTCGCTAAAAGAGTGCATCACATCGATCGCCGACCGCCGTCGGCTGACGCGGTTAGCCGGGCAGCGAAGCTGATCGCCGGGAAGCGCAAGCCGCTTATCATCGCAGGTGGCGGCGTTCACTATGCCGATGCGGTCGAAAGCTTGCATGCTTTCGCAAAGGCGTTCGGTATACCGGTCGCCGAGACGCAGGCGGGCAAGAGCGTGCTGCCATGGAACGATGAGCTGAACATGGGCGGCGTCGGTACGACTGGCACGCTGGCAGCGAATCGGCTGGCTCACGAAGCAGACGTCATCATCGGCGTCGGCACGCGTTATTCCGATTTTACAACGGCGTCGAAGTGGGCGTTCGCGAATCCGGACGTGCAGTTCGTGAATCTGAACATTAGCCCATTCGATTCTGTGAAGCTGGACGGCTGCGGCGTCATTGGCGACGCGAGAGTATCGCTTGATGTGCTCCGCGAAGCGTTGTCTCAGCTCGGCTATACAAGTGGCTATGGTGCAGGCGAGCTTGAGGAGCTGAAGTCGGAATGGACTCGCGAGGTCGATCGGTTGTATGCGCTGGAGAGCGATCTTGGCTTGACGCAGACGCGCGCACTTGGCGTGTTGAATGAAACACTGCAGCCATCGGATGTGATCGTCTGTGCAGCAGGCAGTCTCCCAGGCGACCTGCACCGTGTATGGCGGCCTTCTGAGCCGCGCACTTATCACATGGAATACGGCTTCTCTTGCATGGGCTACGAAGTGAGCGGCGCGTTTGGCGCAGCGCTGGCAGAGCCGAATCGCGATGTATATGCGTTCGTGGGCGACGGCAGCTACCTGATGCTTCATTCCGAGCTGGTTACGAGCCTGCAAGAGGGTGTCAAAATGACGGTGATTCTGTTCGACAACAACGGCTACCAGTGCATTCACAATTTGCAGCGCGGACATGGCAGCGACGGATTCGGCAATGAATTCCGCTTCCGCGACCGTAATACAGGGCAGCTGAGCGGTTCTTACATGCCGATCGATTTTGCAGCGCATGCTCGCAGCCTAGGCGTTCCGGCTTGCACAGTGACGACAGCAGAAGGGCTTCGTGAAGCGCTGCTGGAGGCTCGGAAATGCAGCACGTCGACGCTGATCGAGGTGAAGGTTCTGCCAGGCACGAACACGGATGGTTATGATTCGTGGTGGCGCGTTGACGTACCGGAAGTATCGGTAAGCGCTAAGGTGAATGAGGCGCATGCGGCATCCGTAAGCAATACGGCGGAAGCGGCGTCGCGGACGTATCGATAAGCAGACAGGAGGAGTAAGCATGCTGGACAATTTGACGTTCAAGCTAGGCGCCCACCCCATCAATTGGGTTGGCGAGGATGTGCGTGAGCACGGGGCAGATACAACCTATGAAACGATTCTCGACGATATCATGAAGCTTGGCCTCACCGGCACTGAGATGGGCCGGAAATATCCGACGGATGAGGAAGTGCTGAAGCAGGCACTCGCTTCCCGCGGCATTCAGCTCGTGTCGCAGTGGAAATCGGTGCTGTTCTCCGCGCCGGAATACCGTGAATCGGAGCTGGCTGCTTATCGGGCACATGTCGAGTTTCTAAGCCGCATGGGCAGTAAAGTCATCAGTACGGCGGAGGTCGGCGGTTCCCTGCACTTTGATCCACGGCGTACGCCGAACGAGAAGGAAGTGCTGCGGCTGGATGACGCGGGCTGGCAGTCGCTGGCGGAAGGGCTCAACGCTGCGGGCAGCATCGCTGCCGAATACGGCATGAAGCTTGCGTACCATCATCACGGCGGCACGGTCGTGGAATCCGGCGAAGAGATCGACCGACTGATGGCCATGACCGATCCATCACTTGTGTGGCTGCTGTACGATACAGGCCATGCTCATTATGGCGGCTCCGATCCGCTCACGCTGCTGCGCAAGCATTATGATCGAATCGCTTACGTGCATCTGAAGGACGTTCGGCAGCAGGTGCTGGACGAAGCAAGAGCAGAGAATGCCGATTTCGTAACTTGCATTCGCAAAGGTGTGTTTACTGTACCGGGCGACGGCTGCCTAGACTTCCAGCCGATCATCACCGAGCTGCTGAGCCGTGGCTACGATGGCTGGGCGATGCTGGAGGGCGAGCAGGATCCGGCGCTTCATCCGCCATTCGAATATGCGCTGCGAGCGCTCGTTCACATCGGGAAGTTAGCCTCAGAGGCTGGGAAAGGAGCATGAGCATGAATCCGATCACGTGGAATAAGAGCAAACCGAATCATTTTGTAGCCATCGGGCGGTTGTGCATTGATTTGAATGCGAACGAGATCAACCGACCGATGGAGGAGACGGTGACATTCACCAAATACGTCGGCGGATCGCCGGCTAACATCTGCATCGGCATGTCCCGGCTCGGGCTGCGCACCGGCTTTATCGGCAAGGTTGCGAACGACCAGATGGGACGTTTCATTACTGGATATTTGGACCGTGAAGGCATCGACCGCACCGGTGTATCCGTAGACCGGACAGGGGCAGTGACGGGGCTTGCTTTTACTGAGATCAAAAGCCCGACGGACTGCAGCATTCTCATGTATCGCGACAACGCTGCCGACCTGCTGCTGGAGCAGGAAGAAGTGCCGGAGGAAGTGATCGCACAGTCGCAGATGCTGCTTATCTCTGGCACTGCGCTTGCAAAGAGCCCTTCGCGCGAGGCGGTGTTCCAAGCGCTCGAATATGCGAAGCGGCACGGTGTCGTCATCGCTTTCGACCTTGATTACCGCCCTTACACGTGGACGTCGGCTGAGGAGACGGCCGCTTACTATAACCTAGCCGCCGAGAAATGCGACATTTTGCTCGGAACGCGCGAGGAGTTCGACATGATGGAGCGGTTCGTGCACAATCCGGACCGGGACGACCGCGTAACGGCGGCTCGTTGGTTCGATCATTCCGCACAGATCGTCATCATCAAGCATGGCAAGGAAGGCTCCATCGCCTATACGAAGGACGGCGCCTCCCATCGTGCGGAAAGCTACCCAGCGAAGGTCGTGAAGACGTTCGGCGCAGGCGACTCTTATGCAGCGGGCTTCCTGTATGGTCTGATGCAAGGCTGGACGATCAGCGACAGCATGGCATTCGGCAGCGCCGCTGCCTGCATCGTCATCTCCAGTCACAGCTGCTCGGATGCGATGCCGACCGTAGAGCAAGTGAAGGATTACATCGAGCGTTGCAACAGAGGCGAGATTGTAGCGAACTCCTAATAATAGTGCCACGAAGCAGCAGAACCTGCGGTTTCTTGGCCCAAGCACTGGTCGGTCCTAGCTGGTCCTAGCTAGCTAGCTAGCCTAGCTTGTATGTGCGCTAACGGTTGCTAGAGAGGCTATTGGCGGCGAAAGAGCGGTAATTGCGGAATAGCGGTTGCAGCAGCGTTTATTCGCAGGGAAACGGGTGCGATTTACCTCAATGCTCTAGATTAGCGTCCGCTGCAACCGTTACGGCCTAATAGGCCGTCTTTTAACCGAATAAGCTTGCTTACATCCGTTAGCAGTGTGCTTGGCCGGGCTGAGCCGGGCCGCGTGTGTTTGTAGAGTAACGATCGTTGCCATGACCGCTGTTCAAGCAAGCTCAAAGCGGATGACTGCAATGAAAGCAATCATTCAATAATCCAATCCATTTACATCCCATATTTGAACATTCGAGAGGAGATTCCCACCATGACTAATACAAATGTAGTAACGTTGAACAATTTGATCGGCGGACAGTGGGTGCCTTCCGCATCCGGCGTTACGGAGCCGGTCTATAACCCAGCAACCGAGGAAGTGCTCGCCTACGTTCCGATCTCGACCAAAGAAGAGGTTGACCAAGCGGTTCGCGCTGCGAAGGAAGCGTTCAAGAGCTGGAGCCGTACAGCGGTGCCTCGTCGTGCGCGCGTCCTGTTCAAATACCAACAGCTGCTCGTCGATCATTGGGAAGAGCTCGCCCGTCTCATCACGCAGGAGAACGGCAAGAGCTACGCAGAGGCTTATGGTGAAGTGCAGCGCGGCATCGAGTGCGTAGAATTCGCAGCAGGTGCACCTACGCTGATGATGGGCAAGCAACTGCCGGATATCGCGACGAACCTGGAGTCCGGCATGTATCGCTACCCAATCGGCGTCGTTGGCGGCATTACGCCGTTCAACTTCCCGATGATGGTGCCTTGCTGGATGTACCCGCTCGCTATCGCATGCGGCAACACCTTCGTGCTGAAGCCATCGGAGCGTACGCCGCTGCTGGCACAGCGCTTGGCGGAGCTGTTTATCGAAGCGGGTCTGCCAAGCGGCGTACTGAGCATCGTGCATGGTGCGCACGACGTCGTGAACGGCATTCTGGAGCATCCGGGTGTTGCTGCGGTGTCGTTCGTCGGCTCCCAACCGGTCGCGGAATACGTTTATCGCACGGGATCGGCGCATGGCAAACGCGTACAGGCGTTGGCTGGCGCGAAAAACCACTCGATCGTACTGCCAGACGCTGATCTGGATGCTGCGGTTACGCAAATCATCAGCGCTGCCTTCGGTTCGGCAGGCGAACGTTGTATGGCTTGCGCTGTCGTTGTTGCCGTCGGCGACATCGGCGACGTTCTCGTCGAGAAGCTGCAAGCAGCAGCGGACGCGATCACGATCGGCAACGGCATGGAAGAAGGCGTCTTCCTGGGACCGGTTATCCGCGGACCGCACAAGGAGCGTACGCTTGGTTACATCGAAACGGGTGAAAAAGAAGGCGCGACACTGCTTCGTGACGGCAGAAAAGATGCAGCGACGAGCGGCGACGGTTACTTCGTTGGCCCAACGTTGTTCGATAACGTCCAATGTGAGATGAAAATTTGGAAGGATGAAATTTTCGCTCCGGTACTGTCCATTATGCGCGCGGAATCGCTCGACGAAGCGATCGAAATCGCGAACCAATCGGAATTCGCGAACGGCGCTTGCTTGTTCACGAAGGACGGCGGCAGCGTTCGTCACTTCCGTGAAAATATCGATGCAGGCATGCTGGGCGTTAACCTCGGCGTACCAGCGCCGATGGCATTCTTCCCGTTCTCGGGCTGGAAAAAATCGTTCTACGGCGACCTGCATGCTAACGGCAGCGATGGCGTGGAGTTCTACACGCGCAAGAAAATGATCACGACCCGCTGGTAGTAAGCGGAGCCTTAATAAGAGCAGCATCACGCTAAACAAAGCGTGGATGCTAGCATCAACAGCCCCGGCAAGGCAAGGCTGACTAGCCTTCCTTCGCCGGGGCACTTCAGGAGGAGAAGCAGCAATGAGCAAAGTTAGAGTCGGCATCATCGGCGCAGGCCGAATCGGTAAAATACACGCGGATAATCTCCTTCGCATGTCAGAAGCAGAAGTTATCGCAATCAGTGATCCGTTCGCGGGCGAGGAGCTTCGTGCTTGGGCGAACGAACGGGGCATTGCGCATGTCGCGACGGATAGCGGAGCAATCATCGGCAATCCCGATATTGACGCCGTGTTCATCTGCTCGCCGACGGATACGCACGTACCGCTCATTATGGAAGCGGCAGCGGCGGGCAAGCATATTTTTTGCGAAAAGCCGGTGAGCATGGATATCGAACGGACGCGGGAAGCACTGGACAGCGTGCGCGCAGCGGGCGTTAAGCTTCAGATTGGCTTCAACCGCCGGTTCGACCATAACTTCAAGCGCGTTCAGGAGCTGGTGCAGCAGGGCCGTATCGGTGAACCGCATATTATTAAAATCACGTCCCGCGATCCAAATCCACCGCACGCCGATTACATCAAAGTGTCTGGCGGCCTGTTCATGGACATGGCGATCCACGACTTTGACATGGCACGGTTCCTGTCCGGCAGCGAAGTTACAGAGGTATCGGCACACGGTACTGTGCTGGTTGATCCTGTCTTCGCGAAATATGGTGATGTCGACACGGCCATCACAACGCTGCGTTTCGAGAATGGTGCGCTGGGCGTCATCGACAACAGCCGCAAGGCTGCTTATGGCTATGACCAGCGGGTCGAAGTGTTCGGCTCCAAAGGATGCGTAACTGCTGACAACGACTATCCGAACACGACAATCGTCAGCGACGATGAAGGCATCGTTCGCGATAAGCCGCTGCACTTCTTCCTTGAGCGCTATAACGAAGCCTATATCAATGAGGTACGTATGTTCGTTGAGAGCATTCAATCGGGGGCAGCGCTGCCGGTCGAGGGCTTTGACGGACTGCAGGCAGAGCGCATCGCGCTTGCCGCGAAGCTGTCGGTAGAGTTGGGCCGTCCCATCAAGCTAAGCGAAGTATAAGAGGTCACGCACGATAAGGGAGGAAATGTACGATGGCGAATTTAATCGTACCGGCGAGCGCTAAGCCGGATCAAGACGGACGCGTACTGGCGATAACGCCGGAATCGGCTGGATGGGAATATGTCGGATTCGAAGTATTTCGCCTTGCAGCGGGAGAAACGCTGCAGCGCGAGACTGGGGAGCAGGAAGCTTGCCTCGTGCTGCTTAGCGGTAAAGCCGACGTTTCGACGAACGAGGAACAATGGAATGAGATCGGCTCGCGTATGAGCGTGTTCGAGAAAATTCCTCCCTATTCGGTCTATGTACCGAGCGGAGATGCGTACAACGTAACGGCGTTAACCGATCTGGAGCTTGCCATCTGCTTGGCTCCGGGACAAGCCGGACATCCTGCGCGCCTCATCGCGCCGCAGAATGTTGGGGTAGAAAATCGCGGCAGTGGCAATATGGCGCGGCTAGTGCATAATATTTTGCCCGAGAGCCAGCCTGCTGACAGTCTACTTGTCGTGGAAGTGTTCACGCCTGGTGGACATTGGTCGAGCTACCCGCCGCATAAGCATGACCGGGACGACCTGCCGCAGGAGTCGCTGCTCGAGGAAACGTACTATTATCACATTCAGCCGGAGCAGGGCTTTGCGATCCAGCGCGTCTATACAGACGACAGAAGCTTGGACGAGACGCTCGCCGTACGAGACGGGCAAGCCGTACTCGTGCCGGAGGGTTATCATCCAGTATCAGCACCTCCGGGCTACGAAGTCTATTACTTAAATGTAATGGCGGGACCGAAGCGCACATGGAAGTTTCATAACGATCCAGACCATGACTGGCTGATGCCTAGATAATGATTGAAACCATGACATTTTCCTAGCATAATAAAAATAATAGAATTACCGATAACCTGCGAACGGAGCAAAGAGGCCATGAAAGCCACCATCTACGACGTTGCCAAGGCAGCCGGCGTGTCGATCGCAACCGTGTCCCATGTATTGAATGGGAAGGGAAAGATTAGCAAGGACCGTCGGGCAGAAATATTACGTATCATGGAAGACATGAACTATAAGCCCAGTCTCATCGCGTCCGCACTGACAGGCAAGCGGACCTATACGCTGGGACTGCTGGTACCGGATATTTCGAACCCTTTCTTCTCGGAGATGGCAAGAGCTGTGGAGGACGAGGGGCAGCGTCTCGGCTACAGTGTCTTTATCTGCAGCACGGACAACAAGGATGAGAAGACTGCGCGCTATGCAGAGCTTCTTGAGCAGAAGAGTGTTGACGGGGTCATCGTTGGCACGGGCCTAAGCGGTCTGGATGCGCTGAAACCGCTGCTGAGCAAAGGGATTCCGGTCGCATTTATTGCACGGGACTTTCCTTCAGAGACCATTCCTTCGGTCGTCATTGACGATTATGTTGGCGGGGCTGCGGCAGCGGAGCATCTTATTGGGCTTGGCCATCGACGTCTGGCAGTATTGGCCGAACAAAATACGGTTGTCAGCAGCCGGGAGCGGGTGCGAGGTTTCCGGGAGACGGCAGCTGCGGCAGGCATAACGCTCGATGAGAAGCATGTGCTGGCCTGCGAGCTTCGGGATGGCAAACGTCATGCATCCGAGCTTCTTGCTCAGTCTGTGGATGAGCGTCCAACCGGCTTGTTCTGCTGCAACGACCTGCTGGCGATTGGCGCACTTCAAGCTGCGCGGGAGTTAAAGCTGCGCGTACCAAGCGATTGCTCGGTAGTAGGGTTCGACGACACGATACTTGCGTCGGTAACGAATCCCCCGCTTACGACAGTCGCACAGCCGATCGAAGGAATGGGTCAGGCTGTCGTCAGGCTGCTCGTTCGTTCCAAAGAGCATCCTGACGATCATATCAGCCGTATCGTGCTTCCACCTCGGCTTACAGTAAGGCACTCTACATCGCCGCTTACGCCATTTGCATAAATAAGCCGTCCTCGTACGAGGACGGCTTATTGTTATATAAAAGAGAATATTGCCGTGAATTTAGCGAAAAATGTCGAATTATAGGGGAAAAGAGGGCTGTAGGTAATATTAATCAGGAAATACGACAATAGTGGGATAAAAACAGTACAATGCACTTAAAAAAAAGGAAAAATAAATAAAATTTTTAGGAATAAAGTAGGAATCGGTCGATTAATGTCGAATACATTGTGTAGTCCCTAATGAAGATTGGGCCATAGACAAGAAAGGAACGTACACACTCATGTCTAGAGCATTAAAGTCGTTCGATTATGATGAGCTGTTCCATCATTTCCAACCGATTGTTGAAGGACAATCCGCAGAGGTTTATGGCTACGAGGCACTTATTCGAAGTCAATCCGGAATTGGGCCGGATCGGTTGTTCCAGACGGCAAGACGGCGCGGAGAATTGTTCAAGCTGGACACGGTCTCATTCGAGACGGCAATCGAATCCTTTTTCAGTAAGGAGCAAGCCGCTGACGACGAATCGCTGCTTTTCCTCAATCTTCTACCGTCGACTATTGGTAATCCGTTGTTTTCATCCTTTATCGCAGATCTGGAGGTGAATTACGTACGGTATTTCCGTCGAATTGTTGTTGAGTTGAACGAGTCGACGGAGGAAGCTCATCTGTGGAACACATCGAATTTCGAGCTAGGTACAAATCTGCTGCGTACGTTAGGGTTCCGAATTGCACTGGACGATACCGGAGAAGGCGCCTCATCATTGCGTAAGCTTGTTGAGCTGAAGCCGGACGTAGTCAAGCTGGACCGTTACTTCGCAAGTGGCCTGTCTGATTCGAATCAGAAACAGCGCATCGTCAACCTAATGGCAGAGCTGTGCCGTAATGATGCACTTCTCATCCTTGAGGGTGTCGAAACCGAACAGGACTGGCAAATCGCCAAGCGCCTTGGTGTAACACTTGGCCAGGGCTACTGGCTTGGCCGCCCAGCACTGCTCCCGTTCCAACAACAGGCCTAGAAACTTCTAACCAAAAACCAGTAACTCAAAACAAATGGTTGAGCTCACGCTCAACCATTTGTTTTTTATTGCGCGAACTAGTCTCGACTAATGCTCATCGCGCCAACGGTTGCCACAGCGCCTATATCGTCCAATTCCCATCTATTTCGCACCTAATGGTTGCGAGAGAGCCTAATGCGACGAAACACACCATTTTCCCCTCGATAGGAAGCGGCTAAGCTTCATAGCAACCGTTAGCATCTGAAAGATGCGGTTTTGCCCGTAATAAGCTCCGCCACAACCGTCAGCGGATCGGGGGTTACTGCGATCTAGTGACCAGGCACCCCAAAACAAATGGTTGAGCTCACGCTCAACCATTTGTTTTGAGGTGCTAACTATCCACCACGACCGATGCTCGCCGCGCCAACGGTTGCCACAGCGCCTATATCGTCCAATTCCCATCTATTTCGCACCTAATGGTTGCGAGAGAGCCTAATGCGACGAAACACACCATTTTCCCCTCGATAGGAAGCGGCTAAGCTTCATAGCAACCGTTAACCCCTGAAAGATGCGGTTTTGCCCGTAATAAGCTCCGCCACAACCGTCCCTCGTATTTAAGGGTTTCTCCCACGAATGCTCAACCATTCGCAGGATTTCAACTATTAAGATGTCGGATGAAACGATGGAATTAGGGCTGACAGTTGTTGATGACACAGTCGGGGTATGCAGGAACAGAAGTTGCGTTGATGCGCACTTCTCTTTAAGTTCTACTGCA
>NZ_QGTQ01000032.1 GCF_003182255.1 Paenibacillus cellulosilyticus
AGACCCCTGGAAGACGACCAGGTTGATAGGCTCGGGGTGGAAGCGCAGCAATGCGTGCAGCTGACGAGTACTAATAGGTCGAGGGCTTATCCTAAAATCCTTTGCGTAAGTGAAGGTGAAGCAAATGCTAAAGCTAAGGATTCAACATTCGCATCCAGTTTTGAAGGTGTAACCTTCAGGAGACCAATCAGCACCGAGAAGGTTGATTTAGACTGAGGACGAGTAGCGGAGTGTAGGCAAACCCTACATGAGCAACGGAGGCCGAAGGCTGGATCAAGATTCGATGCCGTATATGCTTCACGAGTTACCTCGTGATCATTGGTCGACTACGTTTGGTGTCGATGGCGGAGGGGTTCCACGCGTACCCATACCGAACACGACCGTTAAGTCCTCCAGCGCCAATGGTACTTGGACCGCAGGGTCCTGGGAGAGTAGGACGACGCCAAGCACGAAGTAAGCCGTGTCTTTATGACACGGCTTTTTTGTTGTTTACGGAACGAGATAAAGATATATATTAAGGTCGATCAGCACC
This sequence comes from Paenibacillus cellulosilyticus, assembly GCF_003182255.1. Taxonomy (GTDB): domain Bacteria; phylum Bacillota; class Bacilli; order Paenibacillales; family Paenibacillaceae; genus Paenibacillus_T; species Paenibacillus_T cellulosilyticus. The sequence goes on from NZ_QGTQ01000032.1 coordinate 533, forward strand.
GAGAAGGTTGATTTAGACTGAGGAGCATATGCTTCCGATGCTGCTTTTACATTCGTAAAAGCTTAGAGCGTAGGTAACACGTAGCACCTACATGAGCAACGCAGGCGCAGACGGGATCAAGATTCGACGTCGAATATGCTTCACGAATTACTTCGTGATCATCGACCGAGACAAGCGCTAATGGTATTTGGACCGTAGAGTGCTGGAAAAGCAGGACGACGGCAAGCGCAAGGAACCGCTCGTTGTTTACAACGGGCGGCGTATGGTAAGATGATCACTCAAAGCTGGCACTATGCCCGAGGAGGTTCGATTGTTTTGATCATACGTAATATAACGGAGTCTCACTACGAAGAGAGCCTTAATTTGTCCTCTTTCGCTTTTCAGATGTCTTATTCTGACGATGAACGAACTGCGCGACGTGCAAAGTTTCGGCCAGAAGAGAAATGGGGCGCCTTTGAAGGAGATCAATTAATGGCGCAGCTAACTTTGCTGCCATTAACGGTTTACATAAACGGCAGACCGATTCCGATGGGAGGCTTGGCAGGCGTATCTACTTGGCCAGAATTTCGCAGGCAAGGTTTAGTCTCTAAGCTTCTGCGACATTCGCTTGGAGTTATGCGCCGTGACGGTCAGATCATCTCGCTGCTGCATCCGTTCGAGTTTGATTTTTACCGCCGATTCGGTTGGGAGATGTTCTTGGAGCAGCGCCGATATACGATCGCTTCGAACCTGCTGCCTAAGCGATCACAAGCTCCCGGTACAGTTGTACGTCTTAATCAGCCTGACACGCAGACGTTGTCCACGGTTTATGAACAGTATGCACGGCGGTACAATGGCATGCTTTCACGTAATCCACAATGGTGGGAAGAGCGTATCTATGTTAGGAAGCAAGGACAAATCGCTGTATATCGTTCAGAGTCAGGTAAAGCACAGGGCTATATCATTTATGATGTTAAAGAGTCGAAGATGACGGTACATGAATTGGTTTGTTTGAATGAAACAGCTAGACAAAGCTTGTGGACATTTATTGCGAATCACGATTCGATGGCTAAAGAGGTCACAATGGTTGCGCCTATGGATGATGACCTTATTTCCATACTCGACAATCCGCGCATTAAGCATGAGATTATCCCCTACTTCATGGCACGTATTGTGGACATTGAAGCTTTTGCTGCGAACTATCCCTTCGCATCCACAGAAGCTGTGAATGAACTGTGTATTCGCATCGCAGACCGCGATGCAGATTGGAACAATGGCTTTTTTCGTCTACAAGTGGACCCACAGGGTGTTGGTACTTTGACTCGGATCCCTGATCTTCGAGACGAAGATAATCAACATACTGTAACCTGTACCATTCAAACCCTTACTTCTATGCTCATGGGCTATCAAAGACCGAAACGTCTTCACCAATTAGGTCGATTAGCCGGAAACGTTGATACAGTCAAGGTGCTGGAGCGAATCGTTCCATCGGCACAGACGTTTCTATATGACTTCTTCTAACTAACCACAGCCTCATCCACATTCTCCACAAGGCAGCGTCTAATAGCGATGCTGCCTTTGTCATCCACATGTGCAGAACATTTATCATAATGAATGAAAGTTGTGGATATACAAAAAGAGCTGGCTACGTATAAACCTTCAGCATACTTCCCACCCTAGTAATGTCATAGTCACAACGTAGGATGGACGAACTGTCAGACAATTGTGACGAATATGTCTCCAACCTCTTGAAATTCATAAGAAAAGTCGTATAATGAGATCAAGGTCAAAGAAAGTCAAAGTCAACGATGTCGGGTTCGCAGCCCACGCCGCTGATGCGACCTCGCTGTTATCAGCGAATGCAAGCAGGAAACACGCAAGACAACAGACATCCAGTAAGGCGCATCATGAGGGAGGTTGGTGCATGCGTAACATTTCCGATCTCATTGAACAGTATTTGAAACAGCTGCTTCAAGAAAGCACTGAAGGTGCGGTCGAAATTCAACGCAACGATCTGGCCGACCGTTTCTCTTGTGTTCCTTCGCAGATCAATTACGTCATTAGCACACGCTTCACGTTAGAGAAAGGATATGTAGTCGAGAGCAAGCGAGGCGGTGGCGGATATATTCGTATCCAGCGCGCAGAATTACCAGCTCTAAAGACGATTACCTTGTATCTAAGTGAGGTTATTGGTGATCAGATCGACCAGAATGCCGCAGAGGGCCTTATTTATCAGTTGGAGGAAGCCCGCCATATCTCGAAGCGCGAGGCGAATCTGATGAAGGCGGCAATGGCACGCGATACGATTGCGTTGAAGCTGCCGCTGCGTGATGAGGTTCGAGCGAGGCTTATAAAGGCGATGCTGATCTCCTTGTTAGCGAAGTGAAGGATCGAATTGGGCGCAGGAGTCATGGTGCTTAGATAGGCGAAGGAGGGATGGCGGCTTGATCTGTCAGGAATGCGGAAAGAAGCCGGCAACGCTTCATTTTACGAAAATCGTGAACGGAGATAAGAACGAGATTCATATTTGTGAATCATGTGCCCGTGAGAAAGGGGAAGGAATTCCCGGATCCTCCAATGGGTTCTCCATTCACAGCCTGCTGTCCGGCTTGCTTGATTTCGAACGGACAGGACAGGGAGCGAAGCAGGAAACGGTTCGTTGTGAAGATTGTGGTTTGACGTACGCACAGTTCAGCAAGATCGGCCGCTTCGGCTGCAGCTCTTGCTATAAGAGCTTCGAGAACAAGCTCGATCCGTTGTTCAAGCGGGTACATGGCAATACCGTGCATGTTGGTAAAATTCCGAAGCGATCTGGTGGGATTATCCAGACGCGTAGAGAGATCGAACGGCTTCGTCGTGAAATGGCGACCCGTATCGATAACGAGGAATTTGAAGCTGCGGCACAGCTTCGCGATCGAATACGTGAGCTGGAGCGAAGAGTGGAAGGGCTTTAAGCGCGAAGGGAGGATTATTGACTTTGTCCAAGAGACGTTTTGCCGAGCATCCGCTCAGCGATTGGATGAAAGGAAAGGGTCCCGAGTCGGAGATCGTCATTAGCAGTCGTATCCGAGTCGCGCGCAATTTGCGTACGTACCCTTTCCCGATGCTGGCGACAAATCAGCAGTCACTTGAGGTGATGAACCGGTTAACGGGTGTTGCCTCGCAGGGAAAGCTGAGCGGCATTGGCCAATTCGATATATACAAACTAAGCGAGCTAACCGAGCTTGAACGGCGGGTACTGGTCGAGAAGCATCTCATCAGTCCGAACCTGGCGGGCGAGTCACGTAACGGAGCGCTTGTGTTGAACGAAGAAGAATCAGTCAGCATCATGATTAACGAGGAAGATCATTTGCGCATCCAATGTCTCTATCCGGGTTTTCAAATCCGTGAAGCATGGCAGTTGGCCAGCCGCATTGACGATATCTTTGAAGCGGAGGCGGATTACGCCTTCGACGAGCGAAGAGGATTTCTAACAAGCTGTCCTACGAATGTAGGAACCGGCATCCGAGCATCGGTCATGATGCATTTGCCGGCGCTGGTGTTAACCCAGCAAATCAATCGTATTTTATCCGCAGTTGCACAGGTTGGCCTTGCTGTTAGGGGAATTTATGGCGAAGGCAGCGAGTCGACCGGCAACCTGTTTCAAATTTCGAATCAAATTACGCTTGGTCAGTCGGAAACTGAAATTATCGACAACCTGTACAGCGTAGCGCTTCAAATCATTGAACATGAGAAGGCAGCCCGCAAACGGCTGGTCGCTGAGAACCCCATTCGAATCGAGGACCGGGTCAATCGTTCATATGGTGTACTCTCATATGCTGCGATTATGGACTCGAAGGAAGCGGCGCAGCGGCTGTCCGACATTCGACTAGGCATTGATCTGGGGATGATCAACGGGGTATCGACACAAGCGATGAACGAGCTGCTCGTCATGACGCAGCCGGGTTTTCTACAGCAGGTGTTCAATGAGGCGCTTAGTCCGGAGGCGAGGGATATCCGGCGGGCGGAGCTGATTCGGAATCAAATTTCGCAGCACAACAATCATGGGGGTGTATCGCAATGATGTTCGGAAGATTCACGGAACGTGCGCAGAAGGTGCTGGCATTGGCTCAAGAGGAAGCTGTAAGACTTGGTCATAACAATATCGGAACGGAGCATATTCTGCTTGGTCTGATTCGCGAGGGCGAAGGCATCGCAGCGAAAGCACTCATTGGCCTTGGCCTTGGACTGGAAAAAATTCAAGATGAAGTCGAAGCGCTCATCGGCCGCGGCCAAGAGCAGCCTTCGAATATTGCATATACGCCGCGTGCGAAGAAGGTCATTGAGCTCTCGATGGATGAAGCGAGAAAGCTCGGCCACACCTACGTTGGCACAGAGCATATTTTGCTCGGACTCATTCGCGAGGGCGAAGGGGTTGCAGCACGCGTGCTGAACAACCTGGGGATCAGCTTGAACAAAGCACGCCAACAAGTGCTTCAGCTGCTTGGCAGCAGCGAAGCGGTTTCGAGCAGCCACGGTGCGCCATCTAATGTTAGCACGCCTACGCTGGATGGACTCGCACGCGACCTGACGGCATTTGCCCGCGAAGGCAATCTCGATCCGGTCATCGGCCGCAGCAAAGAAATCGAGCGTGTTATTCAAGTCCTTAGCCGCCGCACGAAGAACAATCCGGTTCTGATCGGTGAGCCAGGGGTTGGTAAGACGGCTATCGCAGAAGGATTGGCTCAGAAAATTATTGCAGGGGAAATCCCAGAGACGCTGCGTGACAAACGCGTCATGACGCTCGATATGGGCTCGGTCGTTGCAGGTACGAAGTACCGCGGCGAATTCGAGGATCGTCTGAAAAAGATCATGGACGAAATCCGCCAAGCTAACAATATCATCCTGTTCATCGACGAGCTGCATACGCTGATTGGTGCAGGCGGCGCGGAAGGTGCAATCGACGCATCAAACATTCTCAAGCCGTCGCTGGCGCGCGGCGAGCTGCAGTGCATCGGTGCAACGACGCTGGATGAGTATCGCAAATATATCGAGAAGGACGCTGCGCTGGAGCGCCGCTTCCAACCAATCACGGTTGATCAACCGACGCCAGAAGAAGCGATTCAAATTCTTCACGGTCTGCGCGATCGCTACGAAGCGCATCACCGCGTGAAAATTACGGATGAAGCGATTGAGCAAGCGGTTAAGCTGTCGGATCGTTACATCACGGATCGTTTCTTGCCGGATAAAGCAATCGACCTGATCGACGAGGCTTCGTCCAAAGTACGCCTCAAAACGTATACGGTACCGCCAAACCTGAAACAGCTGGAGAACCGTCTGGAGGATATCCGCAAGGAGAAGGATTCCGCGGTTCAATCGCAGGAGTTCGAGAAAGCGGCGGCGCTGCGAGATACGGAGCAAAAGCTGCGCGAAGAGCTCGACGTCACGCGCAATCAGTGGAAAGAGAAGCAAGGCCGCACTGATTCCGAAGTAACACCGGAGGATATCGCGCAGGTCGTTGCAAGCTGGACCGGCATTCCAGTCAGCAAGCTTGCTGAGGAAGAAACGCAGCGTCTGCTGAAGATGGAAGATATTTTGCACGATCGTGTGATTGGTCAGACCGATGCGGTTAAAGCAGTTGCGAGAGCAATTCGCCGTGCACGCGCTGGTCTGAAGGATCCGAAGCGTCCGATCGGCTCGTTCATCTTCCTCGGCCCTACGGGTGTTGGTAAGACGGAGCTTGCACGTGCGCTTGCGGAATCGATGTTCGGCGATGAGAATGCGGTTATTCGCATCGACATGTCCGAGTACATGGAGAAACATTCGACATCGCGTCTCGTCGGAGCGCCTCCAGGGTATGTTGGTTATGAGGAAGGCGGCCAGCTGACAGAGAAAGTTCGCCGCAAACCATATTCGGTTGTGCTCCTCGATGAGATCGAGAAAGCACATCCAGAAGTATTCAACATCCTGCTGCAAGTGCTGGAAGATGGACGCCTTACGGACTCGAAGGGCCGCGTTGTAGACTTCCGCAATACCCTGATCATCATGACGTCTAACGTTGGTGCGGATCAGATCAAACGGAATTCGACGCTGGGCTTCACGGCTGTACAGGATGCTAGCCGCGAGTTCAACCAAATGAGAGAGAAAGTGCTGGCTGAGCTGAAGAAGAGCTTCCGTCCAGAGTTCCTCAACCGGATCGACGAGACGATCGTATTCCACTCGCTCGAGCAGGAGCATATCGCACAGATCGTTACGCTCATGTCCGATGAGCTGCGTAAACGTCTGAAAGAGCAAGAGGTTGACTTCGTTCTGACGGATGCAGCGAAGACTTTCCTCGCGAAGGAAGGCTTCGATCCGCAATACGGTGCTCGACCACTCCGCCGCGCGATCCAGAAACATATCGAGGACCGCTTGTCCGAAGATCTGTTGATGGGTACCATTACGAAAGGCGACTCGCTCATCATCGATGAGAAGGATGGCGCGCTTGTCGTAAGCCATGCAAGCAAGGAACCGGAGTCGGTTGATAACGCTGAACCGGCGAATAAGTAAGTTTGAATGATTAGTGCAAGACATCGTGCGGCCATGCGCTGCACGATGTCTTTTTTGTTAGAATAGGTTTAGGTCGAAATCATGATGAAGGAGCGAGATGGAGGATGAGTGAGCTGGATGATCTGCGGTTCCCGATTGGACAGTTTGCAACTGTTGAGCCAGTAGATGCGGAGCAACGAGCGCATTGGATGGAAGAGATCGAACGGCTCCCGGAACAATTGTGTGAAGCGGTGGCAGGGCTAAGTGATGAGCAGTTGGATACGCCGTATCGAGCTGGTGGGTGGACGGTCCGTCAAGTGGTCCATCACCTGGCGGACAGCCATATGAATTCGTATATTCGATTTAAACTTGCCGTGACGGAGGAGCTTCCGACGATTAAGCCTTATTACGAAGATCGTTGGGCCGAGCTATCCGACGGGGCGCATGCACCTATCGAGCTGTCTCTGACTTTGCTCAAAGCGCTGCATGCACGGTGGGTCTATTTTATCAAGAGTCTCCGTCCAGAGCAGTTCGAATGTGCATTCATTCATCCGGAGCATGGTCGGGCGATGAAGTTGAATGATGCGCTGGGCATGTATGCGTGGCATGGCAGGCATCACGTCGCACACATTATGGGACTTCGCAGTCGGAACGGCTGGTAGATGTTGAATACAGAGGGGCTCTGTACCGGATAAATTAAATCCGCTGCAGAGCCTTTTATGCTATTGACAGATATGGAAAGGAATACTATGATAATAATCACAGTAAATTCATAGGAATTGTAGTATTAACTAGTCCGACAGGGCTGTTAATACGCCGACCAGACTGCTGGAGGTCTTTACGACGGAATTCATTCCGAGTAAAGGCCTCTTTGCGTTACGGGGGCAGAAGAGAGATAAGTTGGAGAGGGCGTGTTGGAGATGACAAAAGACAGACAATCGCGAGTGAATCATGAGTATGAGGCAAGCTTTAATTGGGATTTGGATCGGCATTTGAGCAGCCGCAGAAGAAGGCCGCTCGGGGGATCGCGCTTGGCGTGGGGAGCTGCAGTTATCTCCCTGCTAGCCATGCTTACGCTGGCCGGATGCGGCGGAACTTCCAAGTCAACAGCCGCAAGCGGTGGCGAGGGGGATTCACAATATGAAACGCTTGAGCTCCGCTATCAAGGCGGCGTCGGCTCAGTTACTTATCCGGAGCTTGCAGAGGCACTTGGTTATTTGGCCCCGATCAAGCTGAAGTGGATTGGCAATACGATTAGTGGTCCACAGGATATTCAGACGGCTGCGACGGGTCAATCGGATTTCGGAGGAGCGTTCAATGGCGCGATCGTGAAGCTCATCTCTGCAGGGGCGCCAGTGAAGGCGGTTATTGGTTATTACGGCGTAGATAAGGATACATACATCGGATTCTACACCCTTGACGATAGTCCGATTAAGACGGCGAAGGATTTGATCGGCAAAAAAATCGGTGTTAACACGTTAGGCGCGCACTCTGAATTCGTCATCAAAGAATACCTTCGCCGCAATGGTCTGACGGAGGATGAGATTAAACAAGTAACACTCGTCGTCATCCCTCCGGTTAACGCAGAGCAGTCATTGCGTCAGAAGCAGATTGACGTCGCCGCATTGGGCAGCATTTTGCGGGATAAGGCGTTGGAGCGCGGTGGCATTCGGCCGCTGTTTACCGACTATGATCTGTTCGGAACATTCACCGCAGGCAGCTACGTCTTCACCGACAAGTTCATTAAAGAAAATCCAAACACGGTGCGCAAATTCGTTGAAGCAACGGGCAAAGCGATCGAGTGGGCACGCACAACGCCACGTGAACAGGTTATCGCTAAGTACAAAGAAATCATCGATAAACGAGACCGCAAAGAAGACACAACCGCGATTCAATACTGGAAAAGCACCGGTATCGCCGGAGCGGGCGGATATATTCGTAAAGATGAGTTCCAAGTTTGGACCGACTGGCTCGTCAAAGACGGCGAACTGAAGGAAGGCCAAATCAAACTCGAAGACCTCTACACCAACGAATTCAGCGCCTTCAAGGACACCGAAGAAAAGAAATAAGCAACCGCAGCACCCAAAAAATAGAGAGCTCGCAAGAGCAGGCGAACGGGATTAATATAACGGGTTTGTAGTAGTCCACACGCAGTATCAGCACACGTACCCCTCTATCCTCGAAAGAAGTAGTCCATACGAATAGTCTGCCGACAAATAATCGTTTCTTAGTCCCACCGGACAAAAGCCTTGTCACACCGTGACAAAGCGGGCACCCGCTCGAAGCACGAAGAGTGCGTCCTTCGGGAGTCCAGAGGGCGACGCCCTCTGGAGCCCTCCCCTCAGGGGAGGGTTTGGGTGGGGTGTAAAAGTGTAAAAGTGTAAAAAAGCTACGGGCGCAGCCCAGTAAATTAAAACTTATCTCTCCCCTTAGCAAGGGGGGGGACTCAAAGGGGGAGGCTACCACCTATGATCCAATTCAACAACGTATCCAAAACATTCAAAGTCCGCAACGCGGCTGAAGGCCGAGGCGCCTTCACCACCTTCACAGCCGTTAAGGACGTGAATCTGGAAGTTAAAGATGGCGAGTTCATGGTCATCGTAGGCCCGAGCGGCTGCGGCAAATCGACGCTGCTCGATATGCTGGGCGGATTGACGAAGCCATCGTCCGGTGAGATTTTGCAGAGCGGTCGGCCGATTACAGGACCTGGGCTCGACCGAGGCATCGTGTTCCAGCAATATGCGTTATTCCCATGGAAGACGGCGAAGCAGAACATCGAGTTTGGACTCGAAGCAAAAGGTGTGCCGCGTAAGGAACGGAGCGAGCGCGCGAGTTATTTTCTCGCATTGGTGGGGCTGGCCGGCTTTGAACAACGTTACCCACATGAATTATCCGGTGGCATGAAGCAGCGGGTCGCGATTGCGCGTAGTCTCGCCTATGACCCCGAGGTGCTGCTCATGGATGAACCGTTTGCCGCGCTGGACGCGCAGACGCGGGAGACGCTGCAGGGTGAGCTGCTTCGCATATGGGAACAGACGAAGAAGACGATTATTTTTATCACGCATGGCATTGATGAGGCGGTTTATCTCGGGCAGCGGGTTGCGGTTATGACGTCACGGCCCGGAACGATCAAAGAGATTATTGATATTCCGATCGATACGCGAGGCGCGGAGGAAGATATACGGTCACTGCCAGAGTTCGGCGAGCTGCGGCATCAAATTTGGGAGCTGCTTCGTGAGGAAGTATCGAAGGCAGAGCTGTTGGAGCGCAGCAAGGCGCAAGGTCCGGTTGGCAAACGTGCTTAACCAATACAAGTAAGGAGATGAGAGCATATGGCTGTTATTGATAAAACGGTATCGGTTCCGCTTGGCACAGGTGCGAGAGTGCCGTCGCTGCCGCTCGGGCTGCTGCTCAAAGCAGTAAAACGCAGCATCGCGATCGTAGTGCTGCTTGCAGTTTGGGAGATCGTCCCTCGGGTCGGTTTGGTACAGGCGACCTTTCTTCCACCGTTCAGCAAAGTGGCCGAAGCGTGGTGGGCGCTCTTCACGGGTGGCGATTTGGCGGTTCATTTTCAAGCGAGTATTGGTCGTTCCTTATTAGGGTTTGGGCTAGCCATTGCAGCGGCAATTCCGCTTGGTCTGTTGATCGGCTGGTATCCGAAGGTTGCTGAAGTGCTGAACCCCCTTCTGGAGCTGTTCCGCAATACGGCCGCGCTGGCGCTGCTGCCTGTATTTACGCTGATCCTCGGTATCGGCGAGACGTCTAAGGTTGCACTTGTGTTCTATTCCTGCTCATGGCCGATTCTACTCAATACGATTAATGGGGTTAAAAATGTCGACCCGCTGCTCATCAAATCCGCTAAATCGATGGGTCTTGGATCGCTGCGGCTGTTCCAGAAGGTTATTCTTCCGGCCTCCGTTCCGACGATCTTCACGGGCATTCGGCTGGCAGGCGCTTACTCGATTCTCGTTCTTATCGCAGCGGAGATGGTAGGGGCGAAGGCAGGCCTTGGTTATTTGATTAACTACACGCAGTTTAACTTTCAAATTCCGGAGATGTATGCGGGCATCATCACGATCTCGCTGCTCGGCATTTTGTTCAACCAGCTGCTAGTGACGCTGGAGCGCCGATTCTCCTCTTGGAAAACGCAATCCAACGATTAATGATTAATCCGATTAATCTCTAGGAGTGATAATTAATGAGCCAAACCAACCTAAATCAATCAAACGCTTCGTCCAGTCCGTCCGAACCTTCCAGACAGATACGCCTTGGTGCATTCATGATGATTCCGGGCCATCACGTTGCAGCATGGCGCCACCCAGAAGCACAGGCAACAGGCGTATTGGACTTTAACTTTTATAAGAAGCTTGCTCAGACAGCGGAGCGGGGCAAGTTCGATATGGTGTTTCTCGCAGATGGCTATGCCGTTGCGGAACGATTCCCTGAGGCACTCGAGCAGACCGTTAACGTAAGGCCGGAGCCGTTCACGCTGTTGTCGGCGCTCAGCTCGGTTACGGAGCGGATCGGTCTCGCGGGTACTGTATCGACGACGTATAACGAACCGTTCCACGTCGCACGTAAATTTGCATCATTGGATTATTTGAGCGGAGGACGTGCAGCATGGAATGTAGTAACCTCAGGTAGTGATGCCGAGGCACGTAATTTCAATCTCGACAAGCATGTCCAGCATGATCTTCGCTATGAACGGGCAGAGGAGTTCGTCGATGTTGTCGCTAAGCTGTGGGACAGCTGGGATGATGATGCGCTGCTGTACGACAAAGCTTCAGCTCGTTTCGCAGATCGCTCGAAGGTGCAGGCGATTGATCACAAAGGGAAGTTTTTCAGCGTTCGAGGTCCACTTAACGTAGCTCGTCCGATACAGGGTCATCCGGTTGTCATTCAAGCTGGCGCGTCCGAACCGGGCAAAGAGCTGGCTGCGCGCACGGCAGAGGTGATCTTCACTGCGTGGCAGACGCTGGAGGAAGCACAGAAGTTCTACGCTGATGTAAAGGGACGTCTGGCGCGATACGGCAGAACACCGGATCAGCTCAAAATTATGCCGGGCGTCTTCCCGATTATCGGTCGGACAGAGGAGGAAGCGTTAGAGAAGAAGGCGCTGTTCGAGCAGCTTATTCCTGAGCAGGCTGGTGTAGCGCTGTTATCTGGACTCATCAGCTTCGACCTGTCTGGTTATCCAGTAGATGGGCCGCTGCCTGAGCTTCCACAGCTATCGCAAATTAATGGCGGCAAGAGCAGATTCCAGCTGCTGAAAGATCTGGCCGACCGCGAGCAGCTTACTATCCGCCAGCTGTATCAGCGCATTGCTGGAGCGCGCGGCCATCGCGAAATCGTTGGAACGCCTTCGCAAATCGCCGATCAGCTGCAGGAATGGTTCGAGAACGGAGCGGCGGACGGCTTCAACATTATGCCGCCTTACCTGCCGGGCGGGCTGGATGAGTTCGTTGATCTCGTTGTGCCAGAGCTTCAGCGCCGCGGCTTGTTCCGACAAGAATACGATGGATCGACCTTAAGAGAAAATCTCGGACTGCAGCGGCCTGCTAGACAGCATGCTTCTACACCAGCAGAGGCTGTGCGGGTGGCGGAGTGAGAGCTGCATCCGCCAGCAGCGTTCAAACATTGGGCCGGGGAGGAAGTCGCATGCTGCTCGCGACGCTCTTCCTCGGCTCGTTTCTATCAATCTACCATGTCGTTTCGTTGAACGCTGTGCTGCCGGGGTTTATTGCAATTTATCAGGCAGATCTGTCGACGGTTCAATGGTTAATGACGGGATTCACGCTTGCAACGGGAATGGCTGCTCCAGTCAGCGCGTATCTGGAGGAGCGCTTCGGCATGCGCAGACTGTTCCTGCTGTGCGTTGTTTTACTGACCGTTTGTTCCATCTTATGCTCACTGGCTTGGAACATCGGGTCACTCATTGTGTTTCGAACGCTGCAGGGGATCTTTTGCGGCATTATGCAGCCGTTGACGCTATCGATCATCTATGGGTCGATGCCGCCTGAACGCCATTCAACGGCACTCGGCTGGTGGACAGCCTCCACTATTCTGGGACCGGCGCTAGCTCCTACGGTCAGCGGATGGCTGATGCAAAATGATTGGCGGCTCATCTTCTGGATTACAGTGCCGCTTGGCTTGATGGTCTGGCAGTTTGGAAGACATACGCTTCCTGCGGGAAGCAAGATCGCTGTGAAGCGGCCGGACTGGTTAAGTCTCATTGCTGTCTCGGGTGGAACGATGGCGATGCTGCTGCTGTTCACCAATTTGAACCGATGGGGGATTGCGTCGTTTCTATCGCTATTTTGTGCCACGTCTTCGATTGTATGGATTGGTTTGTTCGTCTATCGAAGTCTGCGGCAGGAGCACCCGCTGCTGCAATTACGATTGTTCAACAATCGGATGTTTACCGCGAGTCTATCGGCGTCCCTTATTCTTATTACGGGACTCTACTCGGGCATCTACTTCATACCATTGTTTCTTCAGCAAATACAAGGGATGACGCCGATGCATGTTGGTCTGCTTCTGCTGCTTCCTGCTTTATCAATGACGTTAACGACCACGATTTCGACTCGCTACTATGAGCTTATTGGTCCGCGCAAGCTAATTATTGCTGGAACGGTGCTGCTCGTGGCTGCAACCTGGCAGTTCCGTGAGCTTACCCCAAGCACAAGTCACGGGTATGTCATACTGTGGATGACCGTTCGTTATGTTGGCATTGGATTGTCGATGACGCCGTCCATGAATGCAGGGATGTCATCGGTTGAGCAGCATCTATCGGCCCATGCGTCTGCACTTATTAACTGGATTCGCCAAGCAGGCGGTGCGCTTGCTCTCGGTATGATGACGGCTTATTTCACTTCTCGAACGCTGCATTATGGGGGTACGCCAAACACGGGGGCTTCGACACCTGCTGCAACTGCCGCTTACATGCATGGTTTAAGCGATGTTTTTCTACTTGCCAGTATTGTCACAGCTCTCGGAATACCATTAGCGATGCTTCTTCGAAGGAATAAGAGGAAAGGAGAGATGTCACTTATTCTCTCGAATGATGCGGAAGCGGGTATAAGCAGTGGTAAGCCTTAAGAGGTGGCTCCTGTGTTCTCCTCATTTGTTCTGCCTGTCGATGACTGGTATACTACTTCATTAGAATACAAGCCATGAAGTGATTGGCAGAGGGAGGACGCGGTATGATACTTGTAACGAACACGATCTCGATTCGAAAGGGACATGGACGTACGGTTGCTGAGCGGTTTAAGAATCCGAAGGGGGTTCATCAAATGCCAGGCTTCGTTCGGATGGAGCTGCTGCTCTCCGAGGGAGTCGAAGAGCATGACGAGCTGAAGGTCAGCACGCTGTGGGAGTCCAAGGAAGCTTTCGAAGGCTGGAAGAACAGCGATGCTTTCAAGCAGGCTCATGCTCACGCGGGCAAAGGCAAGCCAGCGCAAGCGGGAGCGGAGAAAGCGGGCGAAGCGCCGTCGCATCCACATGCAGGTCAGCACGCCACGTCGGAGGAAGGTCCAATCATGCTGGGCGCGAAGCTATCCATGCATGAGCTGCTGTTCACACAACTGGCTGAATAAAACGTATGGCTGTCTGATGAAACGATATACGTAGCAAGACGTAACGTAGGGGAGGACGCCGCCAGGGCCTCCCCTTTTTGCCGCGCTTTCTAGGGGTTTCTATTGGTACGTGAAAATGGTAAACTTTGATTGTTAACGTTTACTGCTAAGGGAGTCAACAATGGCTAAAATAAAAGTGAAATTCGCCTGTACCGAATGCGGTACCGAGTCCCCTAAATGGATGGGCAAATGCCCAGGCTGCGGCGCTTGGAACTCCATGGTGGAGGAGAAGGAAACGGTAGTTCGTACAGCTGGAGCAGCGGGCGCTTCTGTTTTTCAAACGAAAGAAAAGCCACGTTCCATCATACACATAGAAAGTGATCAAGAACCTCGCATCGATACGAGGCTTGGCGAATTGAATCGCGTCCTCGGTGGCGGTGTAGTGCCAGGCTCGCTAACGCTTGTCGGCGGAGATCCGGGCATCGGCAAATCGACCCTGCTGCTTCAAACTTCACACTCTTTAGCTGCTAGCGGCTTACGGGTGCTCTATATATCGGGCGAGGAATCGGTACGCCAGACGAAGCTGCGTGCCGATCGCCTTGGCTCGCTGTCCGAAGAGTTGTATGTACTGTGCGAGACGAATGTCGAATCGATACGAGAAGCGATCGAAGCTGTCAATCCGGCACTTGTCGTCATCGACTCCATCCAGACGGTATTCGACCCGAATGTACAGTCAGCACCAGGCAGTGTGGCACAGGTTAGAGAATGCACCTCGCACTTCATGCGAATCGCCAAGATCAAAGGAGTGGCTACCGTTCTTGTCGGGCACGTGACGAAGGAAGGGGCAATTGCGGGACCGCGTCTGCTTGAGCATATGGTTGACTGTGTGCTGTACTTCGAAGGCGAACGGCATCATACATACCGGCTGCTGCGTGCGGTGAAGAACCGGTTCGGCTCGACGAATGAGATCGGTATTTTTGAAATGGGAGAGGACGGACTTGGAGAGGTGGCGAACCCATCCGAGTTGTTCCTGTCCGAACGGCCGCTTGGTGTGGCGGGTTCAACGGTTGTTGCGAGTATGGAAGGCACGCGTCCCGTGCTTGTCGAGCTGCAGGCGCTAGTCGCACCGACGAACTTCCCATCTCCACGCCGGATGTCGGCTGGCATCGATCATCATCGAATGGCGCTCCTAATTGCGGTATTAGAGAAGCGAATGGGCATGTTTCTACAAAATCAGGATGCGTACTTGAACGTTGCAGGCGGCGTGAAGCTAGACGAACCAGCTGTTGATCTTGCAGCAGCTGTCAGCATAGCATCCAGCTTCCGAGACGCGCCAACTCGTCCTTTCGATGTGATCTTCGGCGAGGTGGGGTTAACAGGCGAGGTCCGTGCTGTATCCAGAGCAGAGCAGCGTGTAAGGGAAGCAGAGAAGCTGGGCTTTAAACGGGTGATTATGCCTGAGAACAGCTTGAAGGGTTGGAAAGCGCCGTCTGGAATCGAGATTATCGGCGTATCAACCGTAGCGGAGGCGCTCAAGGCAGCGCTCGGATAGAGGGGGCACAATATGAAGGAGCAGAGAGAGCTAGAAGTCATGCATCAATTGCTGCAGCTGGTCGCGCCGGGAACGGCGTTCCGCGACGGATTGGAGAACGTGCTGCGCGCGAAGACAGGTGCACTGCTCGTCGTCGGATACAGTCCTGAAGTAATGGAAGTCGTCGACGGCGGGTTTTCGATCAACTGCGATTTTACGCCAAACTACTTATATGAACTCGCAAAGATGGACGGAGCTATCATTCTGAGCGAGGACTTGAAGCGGATTCTATATGCGAACACACAGCTCATTCCAGACAGCTCGATTTCATCGAGCGAGACAGGTATTCGCCACCGGACGGCGGAGCGGGTTGCGAAGCAGACCGGTAAGCTGGTCGTTTCAATTTCGCAGCGCCGTAACGTCATTACGCTATATCAAGGCAATTTGCGCTATGCGCTTAAAGATATGGGTGTTATTCTTACGAAGGCCAACCAAGCGATTCAGACGCTTGAGAAATATAAGGCCGTGTTGAACCAAGCATTCACGAACCTGTCAGCAGCAGAATTCGAGGAGCTTGTAACGCTGCAGGAAGTAGCCCATGTTATCCACCGTGTTGAGATGGTCGTACGTATCAAGATGGAGATCAAGCGATACGTGACAGAGCTTGGTTCAGAAGGACGCCTGATCGGCATGCAGATGGATGAGCTGGTTGGCGGCGTTGAAGAGGATGCATGGTTCTTGCTCAAGGATTACGCGAAGGATAATTCAGACGATCGAATCCGTGATATCCGGATGGCTTTCAAGAAGCTTAGCAACGATGAACTGATGGACCCTCCGCACATTCTCCGCCTGCTGGGTTATCCGGGAACGTCAGCGGATGACGCTGTTTCTCCGCGCGGTTATCGACTGCTGCACAAGATCCCACGCCTTCCGATCGTGGTCATGCATAATCTGGTTGAACGGTTCCATCACCTCCCGCATATTGTGATGGCAACCTATGAAGAATTGGACGAAGTGGACGGTATTGGCGAGGTGCGCGCGCGTGCCATCAAGGAAGGACTCAAGCGGATTCAAGATCAAATGTTCATTGACAGGCAGATCTAAATCCCATAGAATGAGGGAATGCGTGCCCGAATGGGTGTAGATGGAATTTTATTGTTGAGCGAGTGTACGTGATATGATTTATTGGGCATAGTAGAGATGAGGTGGAACGAAATGATCACAAAGTCGATACCTAGCCTGTTTACGGTAGGCAATCTCTTTCTTGGAATTGTCGCCATAATTCTCGTGTTTAATGAGAAGCCCGAATTGGCGGCCATGATGGTTATTATAGCCATGCTGCTGGATGGCGTGGATGGTCGAATTGCCCGTGCGCTTAATGCACAGAGCGAATTCGGCAAGGAGCTTGATTCATTGTCGGATGTTATATCCTTCGGCGTCGCTCCTGCATTCATTATGTATGTTGTTGCTTTTCAAGATTTGAACCAGGCGGCGTCCTGGATTATCACGGCGTTGTTCCCGATTTGCGGAGCACTGCGGCTGGCCCGCTTTAATGTCATATCCGGTATGCCTGGTTACTTCATCGGACTTCCGATCCCGGCTGCTGGCGGCGTACTCTGTACGCTGGCGTTATTCTACAAGGACATTCCCGCTGCTGTTCTGATGGCGAGCACATTGCTGCTGTCGTTCCTGATGGTTAGCACGGTGAAATATCCGAACTTCAAGAAGATCGGCATTCCGAAAGGCGCAATCTGGGTTGTCCCAATTGTCGTCATCGTGGCGGTTGTTCTTGGCTACTTGTTCCCTAAGCATCTGTCGAAGATCATCTTCGTACCGCTGCTGCTGTATGCATTATATGGCTTAAAAAAAAACGTTAGTGCCGTTGTGCGTCTAACCTCCCGCAAAAATCGCAGACGTCGTGCTGCAGAAGAAGCGGCTAAGTCGGAGCACAGCGCTTAAACGATAACCTCGTTAACGATTAACACCAATAAAGAAGGCTTGGCGATTTCGCCAAGCCTTCTTCTTCTTTTAACAGTGTTTAGAATCACTTATTTCAACACGCTTTTCATGTGCGAACAGAAATTGTGCCCCAAAGGGAACGCGTCTCTTAGCGCGCATCAACTTGAACACCGGTTGTCATAATACCAACCCCTTCCGGGTTCCAGGGGACGGGAGTCCCATGGGTCCTCCCTAGCAGGGAGGATTTAGGCGGGGAGAAATATTGATTTTGAAGGGGGGAGTCCTTCAACGGGGTCCAAGGGGGATTGCCTCTAAACCTCGATACTTTCGCCATCCGCTAGTACATGACTGTTCAGTCCGGCCTCTGCCATTTGACGAGCCCATTCGTTAGGATCCTGCGCAATGAGCGAGAACGTATTGTAGTGCATAGGAAGGGTAAGCTTCGGCTGCAGCCATGTTGCAGCTTTCACCGCGTCCTCGATGCCCATTGTGAAGTTGTCTCCAATTGGGAGACAAGCTACGTCAATGGATGCCCACTCTGCAATGAGCTTCATATCCGAGAACAGCGCCGTATCTCCAGAGTGATAGAGTGTTGTGCCATTAATCGTAATAAGGAACCCAGCGGGAACACCGCCGTATTCGAATTCATTATTGCTTAGTTCAATCCCGCCGGAATGCCATGCAGGCGTAACTTTTACGCGGCCCCATTCGAAGTTGAAAGCTCCGCCAATACCCATCGGATGGACAGCGACGCCTTGTCTAGCGAAATACATCGCCAACTCGAAGGGAGCGACAATCGGACAGCCATTCGATTTTGCGATTTGTGCAGCATCGCCTGTATGATCGGCATGGCCGTGTGTAATGAGCACCGCGGTAAGGCCGCTTAGCTGCTCTGGCTTCGTTGTAGCGGCTGGATTGCCAGATAAGAAGGGATCGATCAGAATGCGTGTGCTGCCCGATTCGACGAGAAAGCATGAATGGCCTAGAAACGTTATTTTCATGGTTGGACAACAGCTCCTTTAAGATATCAGCATGGTGATAGAGATAAGATGGGATAGAGGATGACCGATCGATCGAATCTCTAAACCTTACATTAACTTTATCAAAAAAAAGCCGCTGATCAAAATTTGTATATAAAAATAGCCCGGAGCTTAACTGCCCCGGGCTTTTCGCATAGGCGAAAGTGTATGATGATCGTTATCTCATGTTAAACAGACCAAGTGTTGAACATTTGTCAGACTCACGAGCGACGACTTCTTCAAGATTGATATCAAGCAGATTGCAAAGAGCAGACATGTAGAACAGATTGCGTCCAAGCTCAGCACGCAGCACATCGCTGCATTGTTCGCACAATTGACCGTTCATGTGATTCTCCAGCACGGATTGTGCGGCTGTTAGATCGGTATCTACGGCATAAGCTTGTTTCTTTGCATTTAATTCAATGCAGCCGCATTCCGTTACAGCCTTGGCAACGGCACGATTCACGGCAGAGCCGGTTTGGCCGTATTTGGATAAAACGTCGAGCAGACTGCGATGTCGTAGAAGCAGCTCAGATACTTGTTGTTGGAATTGATCCAATGACACTTGCATCCACCTCTCTCGGATTCGGCTTCACGTATAGCTCTATTATAATCTTCCGACCATGGCATTTCAAAAGAAATTGGTTGAGTCAGCGATTAATGGGCGAATGCGCTGACCATAATGAGTAATGGAGGTGGATAAAGCCATGAAACGAATTATTCAAATCATCGGCATTTGGTTAGGCGGATCGCTCGGAAGTCAGTGGCACGCTTGGATGGGCGGCGATCTTTCCTTGTCTATGCTGGGGACTATGTCGCAAAGCGGCGGGTCTAGCATGAATTACTTGTATATCGCATTAGGTGCATTTTGTGGTTTTGCAGCAGCGACAACATTAGCGACACCAATTATGAAGCGGGTGAAGCAGGGCTCCGAGCGGCTTGCAAGCATTCCGGCTGCCGATCTAGTGGCGGGCGCTGTTGGCGTATTCGCAGGCTTAGTATTTTCTGTGCTTCTGTATCCTGCTGTTGCAAAGATTGATGGTATCGGTCTTCTTGTTCCCGTTATACTGACGTTGCTGCTTGGTTATATGGGGCTGCAGTTAGGTTTGGGTAAAAAAGAAGAGCTGTCCGCAGGGCTATCCGCACTGCTTCAGCGTCGCGCGGTTCAGCCGGAGGATGACGGGAAGAGTAAGTATGAAGAGCACAAAATATTAGATACGAGCGTCATTATCGATGGCCGTATCGCAGACATTTGCAAAACCGGATTTATCGAGGGTACGCTCGTCATTCCGGAATTTGTGCTGGAAGAATTGCAGCATATCGCTGATTCGTCGGATCTGCTCAAGCGCAACCGCGGACGCCGCGGGCTCGATATTTTGAACAAAATTCAGAAAGAGCTTGATGTTCGAGTGTTGATCTATGAGGGAGACTTCGAAGAGATTGGTGAAGTAGACAGCAAGCTGGTGAAGCTGGCGAAGGCGCTGGGCGGCAAAGTCGTGACCAATGATTTCAACCTCAATAAGGTGTGCGAGCTGCAAGGGGTATCTGTCCTCAACATTAATGATCTTGCGAATGCAGTGAAGCCGGTTGTGCTGCCAGGCGAAGAAATTGTTGTCCAAGTCATTAAGGATGGCAAGGAGCACGGACAAGGCGTCGCTTATCTGGATGACGGCACGATGATCGTTGTAGAGGGCGGACGGGATTATATCGGTACGACGATGGAGGTGCTCGTGACGAGCGTTTTGCAGACGTCGGCCGGCAGAATGATATTCGCGAAGCCGAAGCTGTTGGAAAAAGCGCAATAACGAGGTATGATGATACTATAATAGGTTTCGACTACGAAACCTTTATGGATCATACGGCGAGGCGGGTAGCGAATAACATGAATGCACAGTGGGGCGTCGTCATCGTGGCGGCGGGCAAAGGCACGCGGATGGGAACGGCGGAGAGCAAGCAGTATCTAACCTTGCGGGACAAGCCAATCCTCGTCCATACGCTGGAGCTGTTCCAAGCGATGGAGGAGACAGCTGCAATTGCGCTGGTCGTTGGACAAGCCGATATCGGCCGATGCGAGGAATGGGTGGCTCAATACGGGCTAACCAAGGTGACGGCCATTGTACAGGGCGGTTCCGAGCGTCAGCATTCGGTGCATCTTGGCTTGAAGGCACTACCGTCGCATCTGCAATGGGTCATGGTGCATGACGGTGTTCGGCCGCTTGTTACACAAACAGCGGTTCGGGCTTGCTGCGAGGCAGCGATGAAAGGTGAAGACCAGGGAGCAGCGGTTATTGCTGTACCCGTCAAAGATACGATTAAACAGGTGAACGATTCAGGCGTCATTATAGCGACGCCTGACCGCCGAAGCTTGTGGGCGATTCAGACGCCGCAAGCTTTTCGTCGTGAATTGCTCATTCAAGCACATGAAGCGGCGGAAGCAGACAGCTTCCTTGGCACCGACGACGCGATGGTCGTCGAACGGATGAACGTTCCGGTTGTCGTGGCAGAAGGCGAATATACAAACATCAAGATTACGACACCGGACGATTTGCCGTATGCGGAATTTTTACTGGCGATGCGGGAGAGGGCTGCAAGTCAGAACTAGAAGCCATGAAAGTTATTAAGGGGGATATCTCAACATGATTCGAGTAGGACAAGGATTCGACGTTCATCAGCTCGTAGAAGGACGCCCATGCATCATCGGCGGCGTAACGATTCCATATGAGAAAGGATTGCTCGGCCATTCGGATGCAGACGTGTTGCTTCACTCGGTAGCTGATGCGGTTCTCGGCGCGCTCGGACTCGGCGATATCGGCAAGCATTTTCCAGATACAGATCCAGCCTATGAAGGGGCAGACAGCGTGAAGCTGCTGGAGCATGTATGGTCGCTCGCGAAGGAGCGGGGCTATAGGCTCGGCAACATTGATAATACGATCATTGCTCAGCGTCCGAAGATGCTGCCTTATATTCCTCAGATGGTAGAAGTGATTGCTCGCGTGCTGGAAGCAGAAGACCTGTCGCAGGTGAATGTGAAGGCGACGACGACAGAGAAGCTTGGTTTCCCGGGCAGAGGAGAAGGAATCGCGGCGCAAACGGTTGTATGCCTCGTGAAGGATGTGCTATCATCTTAGGCATTATAGAGGTAGTTCAAAAAGTCGTCTTTTGATCACGAAGTGAGACAGGAAGCCTATTCGGCGTCGAAGCTTGCGTTCACCTTCGAAGTCCGGAGGTTATGCTTCCGATGTAGGTTTCCGCTGGAAACCTTGTATCATGTAGGTATTGCCTACACTCCGTTCCTCCTGAAGTTATTTGCGATACTTCAAGCGTTACAACCTGCGAGCAAATAACAGCTTCGTAAGCATACGCTTTTCAGGTTCTCGCAATCTTCTCGGTGCTGAAAACCCAACTTTTTGAACACTCATTTATAGAATTTCGTAAGCTGCCGGCATTACACTGCAGGCAATGAAATGGAGGATAACAGGCATGTCACAGCAGCAAATTCGCGTTCGGTATGCGCCATCGCCTACGGGACATCTACATATCGGTAATGCAAGAACGGCCTTGTTCAATTATTTATACGCGCGCAGTCTTGGCGGACAATTCATCATTCGGATCGAAGATACGGACGTAAAGCGCAACGTAGCGGGCGGTGAAGAAAGTCAGCTGAAGTATTTGCGTTGGCTCGGCATGGATTGGGACGAAAGCGTCGACATCGGCGGCGGCTATGGTCCATATCGTCAGACAGAGCGTCTGGATATTTATGAAGAGTACTGGCAGGATTTGATCAAACGCGGTTTGGCTTACCGCTGCTATTGCACGGAAGAAGAACTCGAGGCAGAGCGTGAAGAGCAAATCGCCCGTGGCGAGACGCCTCGCTATTCCGGCCGCCATCGTGATCTGACAGAAGAGCAGCGCCAAGCATTCGAGGCGGAGGGCCGTGTGCCGAGCATTCGTTTCCGCGTAACAGAAGGTAAGACGTATACGTTCAACGATATGGTCAAAGGCGAAATCAGCTTCGACAGCGAAGGCATGGGCGACTTCGTCATCGTGAAGAAGGACGGTATTCCGACGTACAACTTCGCCGTTGTTCTCGACGACTACTTGATGCGTATCTCGCATGTTCTGCGTGGGGAAGACCATATCTCGAATACGCCGCGTCAGCTGATGATCTATGAAGCATTCGGATGGACGCCGCCGCAGTTCGGCCATATGACGCTGATCGTGAATGAATCGCGCAAAAAGCTCAGCAAACGTGATGAGTCCATCATTCAATTCATTGAGCAATACGATACGCTTGGCTACTTGCCAGAAGCGATGTTCAACTTCATCGCGCTGCTTGGCTGGTCGCCTGAAGGCGAGCAAGAGATGTTTACCCGCGAAGAACTCGTTCAAGTGTTTAACGCTTCGCGCCTGAGCAAGAGCCCAGCTGTATTCGATACGAACAAGCTGGCTTGGATGAACAACGAATATATTAAGAAGGCTGAACCGGATCGCATCGTTGCCATGTGCTTGCCGCATCTTCAAGCTGCGGGCCGTGTGGCTAACCCTACGACGGCAGAGTCCCATGCGTGGGTAACCGATCTTGTGAAGCTGTATCAAGATAAACTTCGTTCCGCTTCCGAAATCGTGCCGCTGACCGAGCTGTTCTTCCGTGATAGCGTGGAGGATGAGAGCGAAGCAGCAGAAGTACTGGCTGAAGAGACAGTACCTGCTGTACTGAGTGCTTATCTTGCACAGGTTGAAGGTTCGGAGTCGTTCACTGCGGACGATCAGAAAGCATTGATTAAAGCCGTGCAGCAGGAGACTGGCTGCAAGGGCAAGTCGCTCTTCATGCCAATCCGTGCAGCACTCACGGGACAAACGCATGGACCGGATTTGAACCAGACGATTGCACTGCTAGGCAAGCAGAAAGTCGTAGACCGACTGAAGCTTCGTCTTGGCCGCTAATCTAAGTAGACAAACAGAGGTTAGAATGGGCGCTGTTCCATCACAGCCTCTCTTGTCACTTTGGTATCGATTCGTTATACTGAACGTAATGAACACATAACCACATACTAGAGTGACTGGCTTTGAACAGGAGAAGTACGCTAATACGGGATTCGCAGAGAGGACAACCGTCATGCCGAATCCGCCTTACCCGCGGAATTCGATTGGCATGTGGGCTGTAAGTTGTCTATTCCCGCAGCGATGCTGTTGCACCTGGGAGCCTTGCTCCGATCCGTCTGCGCATCTTTTTGCAAGGCGGGGTAGGCGGCAACGGGAATGCCCCCGTTATTGGGCAGCTGAGACGAACGGTATGCTTCAAGCCGACGCCCATTTTGGGTATGGCAAACCGTTCAGGCAGAGTGGAACCGCGATTCGAACGCCTCTGTAGTCCTTCATGGACTGCAGAGGCTTTTTTTGCATAAAAGCACTCTATTAGATCTGACTTACATTTCAAGATGGACAATTGCATAGCTGTAACGATGGCGGTGCCATTCTAGTTGCAGTGAATTGCTTTTTTGCATAGATGCACCTTGGAGTGGTTTGTATGGTAGGCGGGAATGGGAGAGGGGGAGTGCGGATGTTTAGACATATACGATCGGATATTCAAGCGGTGTTCGATAACGATCCCGCGGCGCGAAGCAGGCTTGAGGTCATATTAACCTACTCAGGCTTGCATGCGATTTGGGCACATCGGATTGCGCATGGCTTCTATAAAAGGGGCTGGTTCGCGATCGCACGTGGGATTTCACAGGTTAGTCGCTTCATGACAGGGATTGAAATTCATCCAGGAGCGACAATCGGCAATCGACTTTTTATCGACCATGGCATGGGGGTCGTAATCGGTGAAACATGTGAGATTGGTGATGATGTCGTCATTTATCAAGGCGTCACACTTGGTGGTACCGGCAAAGAGAAGGGCAAGCGCCACCCGACGATTGGCAACAATGTTGTTATTGCTTCAGGCGCCAAAGTACTTGGATCGTTCAAGGTTGGCGATAATTCGAATATTGGTGCAAATTCGGTTGTCTTGATCCCTGTGCCGGACAACAGCACAGTTGTCGGCATTCCAGGACGGATCGTGAAGCGAAATGGCGAGCGGGTTGGTGATCGGCTTGATCATAATAAGCTTCCGGATCCGGTCGTCGAGATGCTGCGTAAGATGCAGAAAGAAATTCATGATTTGAAGCACGAAGTACAAGACTTGAGGGCGCAAGCGGGAAAGACGCAGGAGAAGGAGCCCGTACTCGAAGGAGAATCCGTATAATGACAGTTTCGATATACAATACGTTGACACGTGCGCAAGAACCATTTGTTCCGCAAGAGGAAGGCAAGGTCAAAATGTATGTGTGTGGTCCTACGGTTTATGACTACATTCATATTGGCAATGCACGCCCGGTTATCTTCTTTGACGTTGTGAGACGCTATCTAGAGAATACGGGTTATGATGTGTCCTATATCGTCAATTTCACAGACGTTGACGACAAGTTGATTCGTAAAGCGGAACAGCTGGGCACTACGGTTCCGGAAGTAGCTGATAAATTCATTGCAGCTTTTAATGAAGATATTGAAGCGCTTGGCGTTCATAAAGCAACGCGCAACCCGCGTGTAACGGACCATATTCCATTGATCGTTGACTTCATTCAAGGACTGGTCGATAAAGACTATGCGTATGAAAGCGGCGGCGACGTTTATTTCCGTACGAACAAATTCGATGAGTACGGCAAGCTGTCGCATCAGAACACAGAAGAGCTGCAGCATGGCATCCGAATCGAAGTGGATGAGCGCAAAGAGCATGCACAGGACTTCGTGTTGTGGAAAGCAGCAAAGCCAGGCGAGATCTATTGGGCGAGCCCATGGGGCGACGGTCGTCCGGGCTGGCATATCGAATGCTCGGCTATGGCGCGCGAGTACCTTGGCGATACGCTCGATATTCACGGCGGCGGCCATGACCTGCAATTCCCGCATCACGAGTGCGAAGTGGCGCAATCGGAATCGCTGACGGGCAAACCGCTCGCACGGTACTGGATGCATAACGGCTACATTCATATTAATAATGAGAAAATGTCCAAGTCGCTCGGTAACGGCATTTCCGTTCGCGAGCTGCTGAAACGAACCAAGTCGAGCGCTATTCGTTACTTCATGCTCGCTACGCATTATCGCAGCCCGTTGAACTTCAGCGATGATACGATTCAACAAGCAGAGAACAGCATTGAGCGAATCGCGAACTGCGCAGGCAACCTGCGTCACCGTCTGAACTCGCTTGCGTCGGCTGACGTATTCGAAGTAGGCGCTTCCTCCGGAAACGCTGAGCTTGATGCTCGCCTGGCTGCGATTCAAGGTCAGTTCGAAGCGAAGATGAACGACGATTTCAATACGCCAGATGCGATTACGGCATTGTTCGAGCTCGTATCTGAAGCAAACAACACGATGCAGCGGCAAGATGTAACGGCTAATGAGCTGAGTGCGTTGCTTGCGCTTATTGAGCAATTCGACAAGACGCTTGGCTTGCTGCCTAACGTGGCAGCGGATGAGCTGTTGGATGAACAGATCGAGAACCTTATTATTGAACGGACGGAAGCGCGCAAAGCGAAAAACTGGGCTCGTGCCGATGAAATCCGTGATCTGCTGGCAGCGGAGAATATCGTGTTGGAAGATACGCCTCAGGGCATTAAGTGGCGGCGCAAATGATCGAAAATGACAACAAAACAATGACAGAAGCGCTCGACTTGCTCGTTCATGAGCCTTCCAAACCAGCAAGGCTCATGAACCCGGTCGTGCTAGCTTACGCGGGTGATGCTGTCTATGAATTGCTCGTCCGCCAATATTTAATTTCGAAGCCAAATCATCAGTCGCATGAGCTGCATCGTGAAGCGACGAAGCGGGTATCTGCGAAAGCGCAGCGCGTGACACTGGAGAAGCTGGCGCCGCTGCTGACTGAAGAAGAGGCTGATATCGTACGAAGAGGTCGCAATGCGAAGTCCGGCAAGCCGCCGAAGAATGCAGACCCTGCCGACTATCGGCATGCGACGGCACTGGAAACGTTGTTCGGCTACTTGTTCTACGAGCGCCGCGGTGAACGGATCAGGGAACTGCTCGCTGTTGCCCTGGATGATGAAGCAACGATGCGCTAAGCGTATGAAACCTGTAAATTACTAAGCAGAGTGACTTTGGATAGGCAGAGTGACTGATGTCACGTTCAAAGATCCTGTTGTCAGGAGAGAAGAAGCATGAAACAACGTTATCCACACAAACCAGAGCGCCGTCGGGACCGTTCGAATGAACAGGTGCGTGTTGCAGAGCGAGTTCAGGAAGAGGAGCAGGCAGCAAGCGAAGAGATTGTAGCAGGCAAGCACCCTGTACTCGAAGCGCTGCGCTCCGGCAGAGAAATTAATAAAATTTGGGTGGCTGAAGGTGCGCAGAAGCATCTGACGGCTCCGATTATTGCAGAAGCGAAGCAGCTAGGCGTAATTGTACAGTTTGCGGATAAGCGTAAGCTCGACACGCTAGCAGGTGATGTGGCGCATCAGGGCGTAATTGCACAGGTTGCTCCTTATCGCTACTACGAAGTGGACGAGCTGCTGGAAGCGGCGAATGAAAAAGGTGAGACGCCATTCCTGCTGGTGCTTGATGAGATCGAAGACCCGCACAACCTTGGCTCTATTTTGCGGACAGCGGAATGTACGGGAGCGCATGGTGTCATCATTCCGAAGCGCCGTTCAGCTAGCTTGACGGCTACGGTTTCTAAGACGTCGGCAGGTGCTGCGGAATATGTGCGTGTTGCGCGTGTAACAAATCTTGCCCAGACGATTGAATTGCTGAAGGAGAAAGGCGTATGGGTAGCGGGAACGGACGTATCTGCTGAACAGGACGTGTATCGGACGAAGTTTGATATGCCGCTCGCGATTGTCATTGGCAATGAGGGCAAAGGAATGGGCCGTTTGATTCGGGAAAAATGCGATTTTCTCGTCAAGCTGCCAATGGCAGGTAAGCTGAACTCGCTCAATGCCTCAGTAGCTGCAGGAGTATTAATGTACGAAGTTCTGCGCCAGCGAAGAGGTAATTAGCAATGAATCGCAAGGATGTGCTTCTGGTCGACGGCTATAACGTTATCGGCGCATGGCCCATACTGCAGCGGCTTCGTGATGAGGAGCTAGAGGATGCCCGCGATGCGTTACTAGATATGCTAGCCGACTACCAAGGGTTTACGGGAATGCTCGTATACGTCATTTTTGATGCACATCAAGTACCTGGCCACGGTGCCAAGTTCAAGCAGCATAGTATTCAGGTTGTGTATACCAAAGAGAAGGAAACGGCTGACGAATGTATTGAACGGCTTGTTGCAGAGCTTACAATGCGGGGGCGGGACATCTACGTTGCGACTTCGGATTTGACTGAGCAGCACGTTGCATTCGGCAAAGGCGCATTGCGGGTGTCGGCCAGAGAACTTCTGGTCGATGTGCAACAAAAGCGGAAGTTGATTCAAGCAACAATACGGGAGTCTGAAGAACGTCCGCGTAAGCGTAATACAGTTGATGGATCGCTGCCGCTCGATGTACGAGCGCAGTTTGAACAGTGGCGACGAGGCAATATGTAAAGCATATGTAAACAGTTGTGACATACATGTAACACAAAACTGACATTCATTGGCCAAAAACTTACAAATCTACTAGATTGTAAGCGTCCGTCCTCGGCCGGATTGGTTGACGGTTAGAAGTTACATAATGTATACTGTTCCTATGCTTGATAGAGTGCGAGTCGAGCAGTGCACGCCTTGCAGGCCGGAGGGATAGTTCGTGAGCATCGACCTCAGAGAAACGAGTACGGACGGATATGACTGCAGAACGGACGAAGATATCGTAGAGGCGGTCCGCGACGGCGATAGCGAAGCGTTGGAGTATTTGATTAACAAGTACCGCAATTTCGTTCGCGCCAAAGCTCGGTCCTACTTTCTAATCGGCGCTGACCGAGAAGACATTGTTCAAGAAGGTATGATTGGCTTATATAAGTCGATTCGTGATTTTAAGGGAGACAAATTGTCTTCTTTCAAAGCGTTTGCTGAGCTTTGTATCACTCGGCAGATCATTACAGCAATTAAGACAGCGACTCGTCAGAAGCATATTCCACTGAATTCGTACGTCTCGCTGGACAAGCCGATTTACGACGAAGATTCTGATCGGACACTGCTTGATGTGATATGCGGTACACGCGTATCGGATCCAGAAGAGTTGATCATTAATCAGGAAGAGTTCGTTGGATTAGAAGATAAGATGTCGGAGATATTGAGCGATCTTGAACGCAAGGTGCTCATGCTTTATTTGGATGGTCGGTCGTATCAAGAGATTGCAGTCGATTTGGATCGACATGTGAAATCAATCGACAATGCGCTGCAGCGTGTCAAGCGCAAGCTTGAACGCTACTTGGAGATTCGAAACATTGGTGGATGACTTTTATATCGGTTATTGGATAAAGACTCGCGATGCGAGTCTTTTTATTTTTGTGAGAGAGCGTTGTCGATGTTGTTGGCTGGTGGTGCGTAGAGAAGCGTTGTAGATGATAGAAGTTCCGTATATGCACGAGTATGTCTATTTTGCCGAAAATTGGCCATACTGCTCCAAAGGGTGCCCGATGACGCCTTGTTTGTGCGAAATCCAGCGTTGACGCGCGTTTGCTGCTCCTACTGCCAAATATATTGTTGAATATATCGGCATTGACACGAAAATTGCGATATGATAATCTGTTTGGGTAGGTCTAAAACTGCAATTTTCACCTATTGGCTCAGGAATCAATTTTGATTCAACATATTAGAGCAACACTAAGTACAGCGCAGGAGGTGTACTTCAATGCGGGTAATCATTACTTTGGCTTGTACGAACTGCAAACAAAGAAACTACACGAGCAACAAGAACAAGCGCAATCACCCCGACCGCATCGAGATGAAGAAGTTTTGCAAGTTCTGTAACGAGCATACTCCTCATCGCGAGACGCGATAGTCTAATGGAGGTGTGAACGTGGCTTTTTTGGCTAAGATGAAGCAAGGCTTCGGAACGACGTTCAATTTCTTCGCAGACAGTTGGGCAGAACTGAAAAAAGTAAGATGGCCGAGCCGTAAAGAGCTGACAAGCTACACGATTGTCGTTCTTGTTACTATCGTGCTCGTGACAATCTACTTTTGGGTTCTTGACATCGGGATCTCTGAACTGATTGAACTGATTGTTTAAGAAGAGTCCGAAGGTGGATGGTTATGGAAAAGCGATGGTATGTGGTCCATACTTACTCAGGGTATGAGAACAAAGTGAAGGCCAACCTGGAACGCCGCGTAGAATCAATGGGCATGGAAGATAAGATCTTCCGTGTGCTCGTACCGATGGAAGAAGAAGTGGTAAACAAAGACGGTAAGAAAAAAACTGTCATGCGTAAAGTTTACCCTGGCTACGTCCTCGTCGAGATGGTTCAAACGGATGATTCTTGGTATGTCGTTCGCAACACACCTGGTGTTACGGGCTTCGTAGGCTCGACGGGATCTGGCTCTAAGCCGACTCCATTGTTGCCCGAAGAAGTGGATCAGATTCTGAAACACATGGGCATTGAGGAGCCGAAGCCGAAGATCGAATTCGAGCTGAAGGAAACGGTTAATGTCAAGGTGGGACCTTTTGCTGGCTTTGTCGGCACGATCGAAGAGATCTTGCTTGATAAGAGCAAAGTGAAGGTTAGAGTGAACATGTTTGGCAGGGAAACCCCGCTTGAGCTTGATTTTACTCAAGTGGAGAAGATATAATAGTCTGGTTTCTTGATTCGTCGGCGCCTCCGGCGAGACGGAGTTTAGCTCCGAGATCATGGGCATTACTCTTTTAAGGAGGTGTTTAGTATGGCAAAGAAAGTCATCAAGATGGTAAAACTGCAAGTACCAGCAGGTAAAGCGAACCCGGCTCCGCCGATCGGTCCAGCCCTCGGTCAAGCAGGCGTAAACATCATGGCGTTCTGTAAAGAATTCAATGCTCGTACGGCTGACCAAGCGGGCCTGATCATTCCAGTCGTTATCAGCGTATTCGAAGACCGTTCGTTCACGTTCGAAACGAAGACGCCACCGGCTGCTGTATTGCTTCGCGTTGCTGCAGGTATCCCTAAAGGATCCGGCGAACCGAACAAGAAGAAAGTCGCAACGGTTAAACGTGCGAAAGTGCGTGAAATCGCTGAGCAAAAGATGCAAGACCTTAACGCAGCGTCCGTTGAAGCGGCAATGCGCATGGTTGAAGGTACAGCACGCAGCATGGGTGTTGTTATCGAAGACTAATCCGACTGTTGATCTCAACAGATCGCGTCATACCTTAGGGGATGACGGCGTACGACAGCAAAGGCTGTCGGCGTGAAAGTGGGAGGATCATCCGCAAGGAGGATATTCCGCTACTACCACACAAGGAGGTTACTCACAATGGCTAAACACGGTAAGAAATACGTTGAAGCTGCTAAGCTGATTGACAGCGAAGCAACTTATGAAGCACTTGAAGCAATCGAGCTCGTGAAGAAGGCTGCTACGGCAAAATTCGACGAGACGGTTGAGGTTGCGGTACGTCTGGGTGTTGACTCGCGTAAACAAGACCAAGCAGTTCGTGGCGTAGTTGTCCTGCCTAACGGTACGGGTAAAACGAAGCGCGTTCTGGTATTCGCTAAAGGCGAAAAAGCGAAGGAAGCTGAAGCTGCCGGCGCAGATTATGTTGGTGATTCCGACATGATCAACAAAATCCAACAAGGTTGGTTCGACTTCGATGTCTGCGTAGCTACGCCTGACATGATGGCTGAAGTCGGTAAACTCGGTCGTATTCTCGGCGGTAAAGGCCTCATGCCTAACCCGAAAGCCGGTACGGTAACGTTTGACGTTTCCAAAGCCGTAGCTGAGATTAAGGCTGGTAAAATCGAGTACCGTCTCGATCGTGCAGGTCAAATCCTTGCTCCGATCGGTAAAGTATCCTTCGACGCTGAGAAACTCGCAGAGAACCTCAAAACGTTGATCGATGCACTTAACCGTGCTAAACCAGCATCGGCTAAAGGCGTGTACCTGAAAAACATCGCAATCTCTTCGACGATGGGCCCTGGCGCTCGCGTTAACGTGGCTTCGTACCGCTAAGAGATTTGCACTAGACTTCGAATACGCATACCGTAGACAGTAGGTGCCCAAGAGGCTTAATTTCCTACCGAGGTGTTATGATACAGTGTTTGACTTTCGCACTTTTGAAGTGTTGATCGGATCAGACCATCATGGCCTTCGCATTGTCTGCGAAGGCCTTTCTCATGCATCACGGCGGGGAAACGCAAGTGACGGAATGCTCAACAAATTACGGGAGGTGTACAATATGGCAAATGCAAAAATCATCCAGGAGAAACAACTGGCGGTTGAAGAGATTGCAGCGAAACTTCGTAACAGCTCTTCTACTGTTGTAGCGGACTACCGTGGATTGAACGTTGCTCAAGTTACGGAACTCCGTAAGCAGCTGCGTGAGGCAGGCATCGAGTTCCAAGTATTGAAGAACTCGCTCGTTCGTCGCGCAACGGCTTCTGCGGAACTGTCCGAACTCGACGCAGTTCTGACGGGTCCTACGGCTATCGCGTTTGGCGGCGACGACATCGTTGCTCCAGCGAAAATTCTTAGCACTTTCGCTAAGAAGAATGACGCGCTGAAAGTAAAAGGCGGCGTTGTTGAAGGTCGTGTTGTAGACGTTGATCAAATCAAAGCGCTGGCAGACCTGCCATCCCGCGAAGGTTTGCTGTCGATGCTCCTCAGCGTGCTCCAAGCTCCAGTTCGCAACTTCGCACTGGCAGTCAAAGCCGTTTCGGAGAAACAAGAAGCACAAGCTTAATACGCATAGCCAGCTAAGGCTGGCTGTATAGCAACACAACTAAAAAACTAATATAATTTTATGGAGGTTTAACCATGTCTAAAGAGCAAATCTTGGAAGCCATCAAGGCTATGACAGTTCTCGAACTGAACGATCTGGTAAAAGCAATTGAGGAAGAATTCGGCGTAACGGCTGCAGCTCCAGTTGCAGTAGTAGCTGGCGGCGGCGCTGCTGAAGCTGCTGAGCAAACTGAATTCGACGTAATCCTGAACAACGCAGGCGCATCGAAAATCAACGTTATCAAAGTTGTTCGCGAACTGACAGGTCTTGGCCTGAAAGAAGCTAAAGAAGTAGTAGACAACGCTCCTAAAGCGCTGAAAGAAAAAGTTTCCAAAGAGGAAGCTGAAGCAATCAAAGCTAAGCTTGAAGAAGCAGGCGCATCTGTTGAAGTTAAATAATCTCGCTTAAGAGATGGCGAACCCCTTGAGGCTTCCGGGCTTCAAGGGGTTCGTTACTATTTTCCAACCGTACTGCTATCAGGGAGGATTCTATGGCTGATCATTATTATTCGAGAACACCAGGCGTAGAGCATGATCGCAGAACGCATCAGGATGAGCTGCGTGGGTTTCGTTTCAACTATGTAACGGATGCAGGCGTGTTCTCTAAAGCGGGTGTTGATTATGGCAGTCGTGTACTGATCGATGCACTTGAGCTAGATAAGCAAGATCAGGTGTTGGATGTAGGCTGCGGTTATGGTCCGATCGGTATAACGGCAGCACGGTTAGCTGATCAAGGTCATGTTACGATGATTGATATCAATGAGCGAGCAGTCGAACTAGCTAGAGAGAATGCTAAGCTTAATGGTGTTCATAATGTAACGATCGTTCAGAGTGACATCTATGAAGCGGTTCGTGATAAGCGGTTTAACGCGATTGTGACGAATCCGCCGATTCGAGCAGGTAAGATGGTTGTACATCAGATTTTCGAAGAGGGCTATCAACTTCTTCTACCCGGTGGCTCCATGTGGGTTGTCATTCAGAAGAAACAAGGTGCGCCTTCGGCAGAAGCGAAGCTTCTGGAGCTGTTCGGTAACGTAGAAGAGGTCACAAAGGACAAGGGTTATCGCATATTCAGGGCGATCCGTGAAAGTTAGGGAAAATCGCAACTTTTTATTGACTTGACATCTCCGATGTGATAGTATTATAAAATGTCAGTATTAGACTGGGCTAATTCTCTTTAGTTAGCTAAAATGTCAAGAACAAAATTCGGGCGTTTTATGCATAGAAAATCGACAAATGACGTATAATGTTTACGTTTTGGGCAAAATTACATTGTATGAGCCACTATGCGCGCTTCGATTCAACATGCTCCGGTTGGTTGCTCGTTCTTCGAATGAATTTCGAGATCGGCCTTTTCTTTACGAGATAAGGAAGCGATCGCGCTGAGATGACCGCATTCTTATCTCGCAAGGAAAAGCACCGCCTGAACCTGAATGAAGGTTCTGTTAGGAGATGTTTTTCACAAAGATTCACATCCATCAGGCGAAGCTGCGTTTGCATAAGTCGTAAACACGGCTTCGCTTGATGGGCTGAAAACTTCCATTGTTGGACAGAGATCAAGTGTGAAATTAGGATCTGTCTTGGAAGTTTTTGTTGTTTTTCGATACGTAAGCTGTGAAGCAGACATGAGGGGTGAGGTTAAGTTGGCAGGACAACTTGTTCAGTTGGGTCGACGCACGCGGAGGAGTTACGCGCGCATTAACGAAGTGCTCGAAGTCCCGAACCTGATTGAAATCCAACAAAAGTCGTACGAGAAGTTTCTGGATGCTGATTTACTCGAGTTATTCCAGGACATTTCGCCGATTCAGGACTTTACGGGCAATCTGTCACTCGAATTTATCGACTATAGTCTTGGCGAGCCGAAGTATTCGGTCGATGAGTCTAAAGAGCGCGACGTTACGTATGCGGCTCCGCTTCGTGTGAAAGTGCGTCTCCTTAATAAGGAAACGGGCGAAGTAAAAGAACAAGAAGTTTTCATGGGCGATTTCCCGCTTATGACGGAGACAGGCACATTTATTATTAACGGTGCTGAACGCGTCATCGTCAGCCAGTTGGTCCGCTCCCCAAGCGTTTACTTCAGTACGAAAGTCGATAAAAATGGCAAACGTACCTACACGGCGACAGTGATTCCGAACCGTGGCGCATGGCTGGAACTTGAGACGGACGCGAAAGATATTATCTATGTTCGGATCGACCGGACTCGTAAGATCCCGGTAACGGTCTTGCTTCGTGCGCTCGGCTTCGGTACAGATGCTGAGATCTTGGACTTGCTCGGACAAGATGAATATATTCGTAATACGCTGGACAAAGACAACACGGATTCGACCGAGAAAGCGCTCATCGAGATTTACGAGCGTCTCCGTCCGGGCGAACCGCCAACGCTGGATAATGCGAAGAGCTTGCTGGTAGCTCGTTTCTTCGATCCGAAGCGTTACGATCTGGCTAACGTAGGTCGTTACAAAATAAATAAAAAGCTGCACATCAAGAACCGTCTGTTCAATCAACGTCTTGCTGAAACGCTTGTTGACCCATCTACAGGGGAAATTATCGCAGAAGCAGGCCAATTGATCGACCGTCGACTGCTGGATGAGATTTTGCCGAGACTGGAGAGCAATGTCGGCTTTAAAACTTACCACGTCGGAAACGGTGTACTGAATGCAGATGATATTCCGCTGCAGACGATCAACGTATTCTCGCCGATCGAAGATGGCAAGATCGTGAAGGTCGTTTCCAACGGCATTATCGACAAAACGGTGAAGCACATTACGCCGGCGGATATTATCTCGTCGATTAACTACTTCATCAACCTGCTGCACGGCATCGGCAGCACGGACGATATTGACCACCTTGGTAACCGTCGTCTCCGTTCTGTAGGTGAATTGCTGCAAAACCAATTCCGTATCGGTCTGTCCCGGATGGAACGCGTCGTTCGCGAGCGTATGTCCATTCAGGATGCGAACGCGATTACGCCACAGGCGCTTATTAACATTCGCCCTGTAATCGCATCGATTAAGGAATTTTTCGGTTCCTCCCAGCTCTCGCAGTTCATGGATCAGACAAACCCGCTGGCAGAACTCACGCATAAACGCCGTTTGTCCGCACTCGGACCTGGCGGTCTGACGCGTGAACGCGCCGGCTTCGAAGTGCGTGACGTACATCCGTCCCACTACGGTCGTATGTGTCCTATCGAGACGCCAGAGGGTCCGAACATCGGTCTGATCAACTCGTTGTCAACATTTGCCCGCATTAACGAATATGGCTTCATTGAAGCGCCATACCGTTGGGTTGATCCGAAGACGGGAGTCGTAACCGAACATATCGATTACATGACAGCCGATGAAGAAGATAACTACGTCGTTGCTCAGGCGAATGCTAAGCTGACGGATGAAGGTACATTCGCAGATGATGTCGTGCTCGTTCGTTACAACAAACAGCGTGACAACATTCTGACGATGCCAAGCGAACGCGTTGACTACATGGACGTTTCGCCGAAGCAGGTTGTATCCGTTGCAACAGCGCTCATTCCGTTCCTCGAGAACGATGACTCCAACCGCGCGCTCATGGGTTCCAACATGCAGCGTCAAGCGGTACCGCTTCTGATCCCGAAAGCACCGTTTGTCGGTACGGGTATGGAGCATAAGTCGGCTAAGGACTCGGGCGTATGTATCGTTTCCAAGTACGACGGTGTCATTGAACGTGTATCTGCTAATGAGATCTGGCTCCGACGCATCGAGACAATCGATGGCAAGCAAGTTACGGGCGATCTCGTTAAACATAAGCTTCACAAGTTTATGCGTTCCAACCAAGGTACGTGCATCAATCAGCGTCCGCTCGTTCAGAAAGGTGATGTCATCCGTAAAGGCGACATCATGGCTGACGGTCCTTCGACTGAACAAGGCGAACTGGCACTTGGCCGCAACGTAGTCGTTGCCTTCATGACTTGGGAAGGTTACAACTACGAGGATGCTATTCTTCTTAGCGAGAAGCTAGTGAAAGAAGACGTTTATACGTCCATTCACATTGAAGAATACGAGTCCGAAGCCCGTGACACGAAGCTTGGACCAGAAGAAATTACGCGCGACATTCCGAATGTCGGCGAAGAAGCACTCAAGAACCTCGACGAGCGCGGCATTATCCGCGTCGGCGCTGAGATTAGTGCTGGCGACATTCTCGTTGGTAAAGTAACGCCTAAAGGTGTAACGGAACTGACGGCTGAAGAACGTCTCTTGCATGCAATCTTCGGTGAGAAAGCTCGCGAAGTTCGCGACACTAGCCTCCGTGTACCGCATGGTACAGACGGTATTGTCGTAGACGTTAAAGTATTTACTCGTGAGAACGGTGATGAACTGCCTCCTGGCGTTAATCAACTCGTTCGTGCATATATCGCTCAGAAACGTAAGATTTCCGAGGGCGACAAAATGGCAGGACGTCACGGTAACAAGGGTGTTATCGCGCGTATCATGCCAGAAGAAGATATGCCGTTCCTGCCGGACGGTACGCCTGTTGAAGTCGTACTGAACCCGCTGGGTGTACCATCGCGGATGAACATCGGTCAGGTACTCGAGGTTCACCTTGGTATGGCATGTAAACGTCTCGGTATTCATGCAGCAACGCCGGTATTCGACGGTGCTCGTGAGAACGACGTATTCAACGCAATGGAAGAAGCAGGCATGCAGCGCAATGGTAAGACGGTACTGTACGATGGCCGCACGGGCGAAGAGTTCGAACGTGAAGTAACGGTCGGCGTTATGTACATGATCAAGCTGGCGCACATGGTTGATGATAAAATCCATGCTCGTTCGACGGGTCCTTACTCGCTCGTTACGCAGCAGCCACTCGGTGGTAAAGCGCAGTTCGGCGGACAGCGTTTCGGCGAGATGGAAGTATGGGCGCTCGAAGCCTATGGTGCAGCATATACGCTGCAAGAGATTTTGACGGTCAAGTCCGACGACGTCGTAGGCCGCGTGAAGACATACGAATCGATCGTGAAGGGCGAGAATGTGCCTGAACCAGGCGTTCCGGAATCGTTCAAAGTATTGATTAAGGAACTTCAGAGCCTTGGTATGGACGTTAAGATTTTGTCTGAGGACGAGCAAGAAATCGAAATGCTGGAAATCGACGACGAAGACGACGCTGCGAGCGACAAGCTCAATTTGAACTTGGAAGGCTCGGAAGCAGGAGTCGAATAAGCGATACTTGACGAAGGAGGGTTGCTCCTTGTTGGACGTGAACAACTTCGAGTACATGAAGATCGGGCTGGCATCTCCCGATAAAATTCGATCGTGGTCCCGCGGAGAAGTGAAGAAGCCGGAAACTATCAACTATAGGACGTTGAAGCCGGAGAAAGAAGGTCTCTTCTGCGAGAAGATTTTTGGACCTACGAAAGACTGGGAATGTCATTGCGGTAAATATAAACGAGTACGTTACAAAGGCGTTGTCTGCGATCGCTGCGGCGTCGAAGTAACGCGTTCCAAAGTACGCCGTGAGCGGATGGGCCATATTGAGCTCGCCGCTCCGGTATCGCACATCTGGTATTTCAAAGGGATTCCTAGCCGGATGGGCTTGGCGCTTGATATGTCGCCACGCTCGCTGGAAGAGATCATCTACTTTGCATCTTATGTCGTTACGGATCCAGGTGATACGCCTCTCGAGAAGAAGCAATTGCTCTCCGAGAAGGAATACCGCAGCTACCGTGAGAAATACGGTTATGGGTTCCAAGCTGGCATGGGTGCAGAGGCTGTTAAGAAGCTGCTCCAAGACATCGACCTTGAGAAAGAACTTGACCAACTGAAAGAAGAGCTGCGCACGGCACAAGGCCAACGCCGTAACCGCGCGATCAAGCGTCTGGAAGTTATCGAAGCTTTCAACAGCTCGGGCAACCGTCCGGACTGGATGATCCTTGACGTGCTTCCGGTAATTCCGCCGGAACTTCGTCCAATGGTTCAGCTCGATGGTGGACGTTTCGCAACGTCTGACTTGAACGATTTGTATCGTCGAGTCATTAACCGTAACAACCGTCTGAAGCGTCTGCTTGATCTGGGCGCTCCTGACATTATCGTACAGAACGAGAAGCGGATGCTGCAGGAAGCGGTTGACGCGCTGATCGATAACGGTCGCCGCGGTCGCCCTGTAACAGGTCCAGGTAACCGTCCTCTGAAATCGCTCAGCCACATGCTGAAAGGTAAACAAGGACGTTTCCGCCAAAACTTGCTCGGTAAACGTGTAGACTATTCTGGTCGTTCCGTTATCGTCGTTGGTCCATACTTGAAAATGTACCAATGCGGTCTGCCGAAAGAGATGGCACTGGAGTTGTTCAAGCCGTTCGTTATGAAAGAGCTTGTGAACAAAGGCCTCGCTCACAACATTAAGAGCGCGAAGCGCAAAGTTGAACGCGTGAGCGCTGAAGTATGGGACGTTCTTGAAGAAGTCATTAAAGAACACCCGGTTCTTCTGAACCGTGCCCCGACGCTTCACCGACTCGGCATTCAAGCGTTCGAACCAATTTTGGTTGAAGGACGCGCAATTCGTCTGCATCCACTCGTTTGTACGGCATACAATGCCGACTTCGACGGTGACCAGATGGCAGTTCACGTTCCGTTGTCTGCAGAAGCACAAGCTGAAGCGCGCTTGCTCATGCTGGCATCGGGCAATATCTTGAACCCGAAAGACGGTAAGCCGGTCGTTACCCCATCCCAGGATATGGTGCTCGGCAGCTACTATCTGACGTTCGATAACAAAGACGCTAAAGGCAGCGGACTTGTATTCGCTTCGGTTAACGAAGCCGTATCCGCATACCAACGCGGTGCAGCGGCGCTGCACGCACGTGTATATATTCCAGCACGTGTACTTGGCAAAAAATCGTTCACCGAGAAGCAGCAAGACGCTCTTCTGGCTACGACGGTTGGTAAAATCATTTTCAACGAAATCTTCCCGGACACGTTCCCGTACATCAATGAAGCTTCCAAAGCGAACTTGCTGCACGGCACACCGGAAAAATATTTCGTCTACGAGAAGGGCGCAGACCTGCGTGACATCACTGAGAATCTTCCAATTGCTCCGGCGGTCGGCAAAGAGTATCTTGGTCACATTATCGCAGAATGCTTCCGTATCTATGAGACGACAAGAACGTCGGTCATCCTTGACCAAATTAAGAAGCTTGGCTTTACGTACTCCACACGTGCCGGTATTACCGTTGCCGTAGCGGACGTTACCGTTCCAGTCGAGAAGCATCAAATCATGCAGGAATCGGATGAGAAGGTTAAGCTCGTGACGAATCAATATCGTCGCGGTCTGATCACTGACGAAGAACGCTATGATCGTGTTATCGAGATTTGGGGTAAAGCGAAAGACCAAGTTACGGATGCACTCATGAAATCGATGGATCGCTTCAACTCTATCATGCTCATGGTTGACTCCAAAGCACGGGGTAACAAATCGCAGATTACGCAGCTTGGCGGTATGCGCGGTCTGATGGCAACGCCATCCGGTCGTATCTTTGAAATCCCGATCAAATCGAACTTCCGTGACGGTCTGACAGTTCTCGAGTACTTCATCTCGACGCACGGTGCCCGTAAAGGTCTTGCCGATACAGCACTGCGTACAGCCGACTCGGGTTACCTGACTCGTCGTCTCGTAGACGTTGCACAGGACGTTATCGTCCGTGAAGACGACTGCGGAACGGATAAAGGCTTCACTGTAAGTCAAATCCGTGACGGTAAAGAAGTTATCGAAGATCTGTACGACCGTATTGAAGGCCGTTACTGCTTCGAGACCGTTCGCCATCCGGAGACAAGAGAGATCATCGCTCGTCGTAACGAGCTGATTGACTCGAATAAAGCAGAAGAGATCGTCGCTGCAGGGGTACAGAAGCTGCAGATCCGTACGGTTCTT
Source organism: Paenibacillus cellulosilyticus (assembly GCF_003182255.1). Classification (GTDB taxonomy): domain Bacteria; phylum Bacillota; class Bacilli; order Paenibacillales; family Paenibacillaceae; genus Paenibacillus_T; species Paenibacillus_T cellulosilyticus. The sequence goes on from NZ_QGTQ01000032.1 coordinate 40,865, forward strand.
AGCTGCCGTGCTCGTCATGGCGTCTGCAAAATGTGCTACGGCCGTAACTTGGCTACCGGTAAATTCGTTGAGATTGGTGAAGCAGTTGGTATTATCGCTGCTCAATCGATCGGTGAGCCGGGCACGCAGCTCACAATGCGTACATTCCACACCGGCGGTGTTGCCGGCGACGATATCACGCAAGGTTTGCCGCGTATCCAAGAGCTCTTCGAGGCTCGTAACCCGAAAGGCCAAGCAACAATCAGTGAGATCGACGGTGTCGTCAAAGAAGTTCGTGACGGCAAAGACCGCCGTGAAATTGAAGTGCAAGGCGAAGCAGAGACGAAAGTATATCTCGTGCCGTACGGTTCGCGTCTCCGCGTAAGCCAAGGTGCTAAGCTTGATGCCGGCGATGAATTGACGGATGGTTCAATCGATCCGAAGGAAATGCTGCGCATTAAGGGTATCCGAGGCGTACAGAACTACATCCTTCAGGAAGTTCAACGCGTATACCGTAACCAAGGCGTAGAAATTAACGATAAGCACGTCGAAGTTATGATCAAGCAGATGCTTCGTAAGATCCGTATCGTTGACAATGGCGATACGCCGCTTCTGCCAGGTTCGTTCGTCGACATTCATGAATACGAAGCAGCTAACCGCACTGCAATTCTGGCTGGCCTTGAGCCTGCCGTTGCGAAGCCGGTATTGCTCGGTATTACGAAGGCGTCCCTTGAGACGGATTCGTTCTTGTCCGCAGCTTCGTTCCAAGAAACGACTCGTGTCCTGACAGACGCTGCAATCAAAGGTAAAGTCGACCAACTGCTTGGTCTCAAAGAGAATGTCATCATCGGCAAACTCATCCCAGCTGGTACGGGTATGACTCGTTACCGGAGCATCCGCTTCGCTGGACTGGAAGATGAATTACTTGAGAATGATAACTCGGCTGAGAACGAGTCGGTAGCGATTGAATCCTAATCGTTAACAACGGATTGTTTGATGTAACGAAGTAATCGGAAGCCATTGGCGATGGTCGAATGAAATGACTTTCGCCAGTGGGTTCCGTTTCTTTTGAGTGGCATAATTAACAAATCTTTTAAATCGATTAATTCACTTAAATCGCCTTGACATGCATAGGCGCTGGGTGCTAATATATCGAAGTGTGCCTGTGATGTAATCATTATCTAGTCGAACGAAGAGTGGTGATTGCATGCAGTACAAGATCGGCACGAAGCAAACGACGAAGATGGTTGAGTTACACAAGGCTGAACTCGTCTATGTCGCGCAAGATGCAGATCCGCGGTTGACGGACCGAATCGTTCGGTTGTGCGTTGAATCGGGAATCGAAGTCCAATGGGTGAAGACGATGAGAGACCTTGGGGAAACCTGTGGGATCGACGTTGGAGCTGCAATGGCTGCGGTAATTCCGGATTCATCGGAAGACGAATAGAGAATCGTTATTTTTGTTGGCAGTTTATTTTGGATGAACGTGCTGACAGAAATTTTTATTTGTTTCTTTATGAATCGCCTGGATCTGTGGGCTTAACTTTTTAAGCAAGATATGAGCAGTGAGAATAGAGGAAGGGGGTGGCAACATGCCAACTATTAACCAACTGGTCCGCAAAGGCCGTCAAGCGAAAGTAGTTAAGTCGAAATCGCCGGCTCTGCAAAAAGGTTTCAACGCCCTGAAACGTGAGGCTACAAACATCAGCGCTCCTCAAAAACGCGGTGTCTGCACTCGTGTAGGTACGATGACTCCTAAAAAACCGAACTCCGCACTCCGGAAATATGCCCGCGTACGTCTGACGAACAAAGTCGAGGTAACGGCATACATCCCAGGTATCGGTCACAACCTGCAAGAACACAGCGTTGTACTGATCCGCGGTGGTCGTGTAAAAGACCTTCCAGGTGTACGTTATCACATCGTACGTGGTGCGCTTGACACGGCTGGCGTTAACAACCGTAAACAAGCTCGTTCCAAATACGGCACGAAGCGTGCAAAAGTTAAAAAATAATCGAATAGGCACTTGTGCTTATTAGAATGCTACAACAAGTGATTAATCAAGAAAGGGGGACATCCTCATGCCACGTAAAGGTCCTGTAACTAAACGTGATGTACTGCCGGATCCGGTGTACAATAGCAAACTGGTAACTCGTCTGATCAACCGTATCATGATCGACGGTAAACGCGGTGTTGCTCAAACACTGCTGTATGATGCATTCAAGCTTATTCAAGAACGTTCCGGTAAAGATCCTATGGAAGTTTTTGAAGCAGCAATCAAGAACATCATGCCTGTCCTTGAAGTTAAAGCTCGCCGCGTAGGCGGTTCCAACTATCAAGTACCGATCGAAGTGAAACCGGAGCGTCGTACGTCGCTTGGTCTCCGTTGGCTCGTGAACTACTCACGTAACCGCGGTGAGAAAACGATGGTAGAACGTCTGGCTGCTGAAATTCTTGACGCATCGAACAACACTGGTGCAGCAGTTAAGAAGCGCGAAGACACGCACAAAATGGCGGAAGCGAACAAAGCGTTCGCACACTACCGCTGGTAGGATTCACATTCGTATAATCGGAAGGAGACATAATCATGGCAAGAGAGTTCTCCTTGAAAAATACGCGTAACATCGGGATTATGGCGCATATTGATGCGGGTAAAACCACCACTACCGAACGGATCCTGTTCTACACAGGCCGTACCCACAAAATCGGCGAGGTGCACGAAGGTGCAGCTACGATGGACTGGATGGAGCAAGAGCAGGAGCGCGGCATCACGATTACGTCTGCTGCGACAACTGCTCAATGGAATGGTCACCGCATCAATATTATCGACACCCCAGGGCACGTTGACTTCACCGTTGAAGTAGAACGTTCCCTGCGCGTATTGGACGGGGCTGTAGGTGTATTCAGTGCAAAAGAAGGCGTTGAGCCTCAGTCCGAAACTGTATGGCGTCAAGCAGACCGCTACGGCGTTCCGCGTATCGCATACGTTAACAAGATGGACATCATCGGTGCAGACTTCCTGAATGTCGTTAAAGACATGCGTGAGCGTCTGCAAGCGAATGCTGTAGCGATTCAACTGCCAATCGGCGCTGAGAACGATTTCCTCGGCATGATTGACCTCGTTGAGCGTAAAGCATATAAGTACAAAGATGACCTTGGTAAAGATCCTGAGGTAATCGAAATCCCTGCTGAGCTTGCAGACAAAGTTGAAGAGCTCCGCGCGGATCTGGTAGAGAAAGTTGTAGAACTTGATGAAGAACTGACGATGAAGTACCTCGAAGGTGAAGAAATCACAATCGCGGAACTGAAAGCAACGCTCCGTAAAGGCGTTTGCGAAGTTAAAATCTTCCCAGTTGTATGCGGCTCTTCCTACCGTAACAAAGGCGTTCAGTTGATGCTTGACGCTGTCGTTGACTACTTGCCAGCTCCTATCGACGTTCCAGACATCAAGGGTACTCTTGAAGATGGTACGGAGACGACTCGCAAATCGGCTGACGATCAACCGTTCGCAGCACTGGCGTTCAAAATCATGACTGACCCGTATGTTGGTAAACTGACGTTCTTCCGCGTATACTCCGGTGTATTGAACTCCGGTTCGTACGTTGTGAATGCAACGAAAGGTAAACGCGAACGGGTTGGACGTATCCTTCAGATGCACGCTAACAGCCGTCAAGAAATCAGCGAAGTTTACTCCGGTGACATCGCGGCTGCAGTAGGTCTGAAAGACACGACGACCGGCGACACGCTGTGCGACGAGAAAAACCCGGTAATTCTTGAGTCCATGAACTTCCCAGAGCCAGTTATCCAACTCGCGGTTGAGCCTAAAACAAAAGCCGACCAAGATAAAATGGGTATCGCGCTCCAGAAGCTTGCTGAAGAAGATCCGACTTTCCGCGCTCACACAGACGAAGAAACGGGTCAAACGATCATCGCGGGTATGGGCGAGCTCCACTTGGAGATTCTCGTAGACCGTATGCTTCGTGAATTCAAAGTTGAAACGAACGTAGGCGCACCTCAGGTAGCTTACCGTGAGACTTTCAAAACTGCTGCTAAAGTTGAAGGTAAGTTCGTTCGCCAATCCGGCGGCCGTGGCCAATTTGGTCATTGCTGGGTTGAGTTCGAACCACAAGAAGCTGGCGCAGGCTTCACGTTCGAGAATAAAGTCGTTGGCGGCTCTATTCCGCGTGAATTCATCGGTCCAATCCAAGCTGGTATCGAAGAATCGATGAAAAACGGTGTCCTCGCAGGCTTCCCGCTTGTTGACATCAAAGCAACTGTTGTCGATGGTTCGTACCATGACGTTGACTCCTCGGAGATGGCGTTCAAAATTGCTGGTTCGATGGCGCTTAAAGCAGCTAAGGACAAATGTTCCCCTGTACTGCTTGAGCCAATCATGAAAGTCGAAGTTAGTGTTCCGGAAGAATACATGGGTGACGTAATGGGTATGCTTAGCTCCCGTCGTGGCCGCATCGAAGGTTCGGATACGAAACACGGCTCCCTGATCGTTCGTGCGAAGGTACCTCTTTCCGAAATGTTCGGCTACTCGACGGTTCTCCGTTCGGGTACGCAAGGACGCGGCGTATTCTCGATGGAACTTTCTCACTATGAAGAAGTTCCACGTTCGATCTCCGAAGCTATCATCGCGAAGAACAAAGGCGCTCAAGCTTAATTTTTCGTGATTAATAGCTAAACCATAAGGTTTACTTGGTTATTTTGCGGCTTGCGCGACTATTCGTAAGCCGCGGAAACCATCACATACAACAAAAACTATATATTTATTTAAGGAGGCAGAAGTTCAATGGCTAAGGCTAAATTTGAACGTAATAAACCGCACGTTAACATCGGTACGATCGGTCACGTCGACCACGGTAAAACGACTCTGACGGCAGCTATCACGACGGTACTGTCCAAAAAATACGGCGGTGCTGCAGTAGCATTCGACCAAATCGACAAAGCTCCAGAAGAGCGCGAGCGTGGTATCACGATCTCGACAGCTCACGTTGAGTACGAGACGCCTAACCGTCACTACGCTCACGTTGACTGCCCAGGTCACGCCGACTACGTTAAAAACATGATCACGGGTGCAGCACAAATGGACGGCGCTATCCTCGTCGTATCCGCAGCTGACGGCCCAATGCCACAAACGCGCGAGCACATCCTGCTCTCCCGCCAAGTAGGCGTTCCTTACATCGTCGTATTCCTGAACAAATGCGACATGGTTGAAGACGAAGAGCTCCTCGAGCTCGTAGAAATGGAAGTTCGTGACCTCCTCAACGAGTACGAATTCCCAGGCGACGACACGCCAATCATCCGTGGCGCAGCGCGTGAAGCTCTGCAAAACCCAGATGGCGAGTGGGCTAACAAAATCGTTGAACTGTTCGAACAAGTTGACACGTACATCCCTACGCCAGAGCGCGACACGGACAAGCCTTTCCTTATGCCTGTCGAGGACGTGTTCACGATCACGGGCCGTGGTACGGTTGCTACAGGTCGCGTAGAGCGCGGTGTAATCAAAGTTTCCGACGAGGTAGAAATCATCGGTCTCCAAGAAGAAACTCGCAAATCCGTATGTACGGGTGTAGAAATGTTCCGCAAACTGCTTGACTCCGCTCAAGCAGGCGACAACATCGGTGCACTGCTTCGTGGTGTTGACCGTAAAGACATCGAGCGTGGTCAAGTACTTGCTAAGCCAGGTTCCGTTAAACCACACACGAACTTCACGGCTCAAATCTACGTTCTGACAAAAGAAGAGGGTGGCCGTCACAAGCCGTTCTTCACGGGCTACCGTCCACAGTTCTACTTCCGTACAACTGACGTTACGGGCATCATCAACCTGCCAGAAGGTACGGAGATGGTAATGCCAGGCGATAACATCACGGTTACGGTTGAGCTGATCGCTCCAATCGCTATCGAAGAAGGTACGCGTTTCGCTATCCGCGAAGGCGGCCGTACGGTAGGCGCTGGCGCAGTAGCTACGATCCAAAAATAATGCCATGCGGCGGTAACGCCGTGTAGCATATAGAGAGCTGGTATAAGTCATTCATTTGACTTGTGCCAGCTCTTTTTTTTGTTTTTACATATGTGGAAATGGTTATTAGTGGTAAAATATTACTATTATATGCTTGAAAATAATTACATTGACGATGTAATCATACGCAAAGTAGTATAAATATTATGAAATTCGATTGTTATAGTTAGAGAAACATACTTACACCAGGAGGGGTTCTTTTGTTCAACAAGAAAGTATGGGGTTCACTCGTCTTAGCAGCAACATTGCTTGTATCCGCAGGATGCGGCAGCACAGCCAAAACGAATGATGAAAGCAGCACAGATACGGCAGCAGCCAGCGGAGACAAAGTATACAACATCGCGATCTCTCAAATTGTTGAGCATCCGGCGCTCGATGCAACTCGCGAAGGTTTTATTGCAGCGCTAAAGGATGGCGGTTTCGTAGAAGGCCAGAACCTGAAGATTGATTACAACAACGCACAAGGCGATCAAACGAACAATCTCTCGATCGCACAAAAGGTTGCAAGCGACAAGAATGATCTCATACTTGCAATCGCAACACCATCGGCTCAAGCAGTCGTTCAACAAGTGACTGATAAGCCTGTATTGTTCGCAGCAGTAACAGATCCTATTGCGGCTGATATCGTAACGAACCTGGACCAGCCAGGCGGTAACGTAACCGGTGCATCGGATACGAACCCAGAAGCAATCGCGCAATTAATGAAGTTTATCTCCACGAATTTCCCGAATGTGAAGAAGCTCGGCCTCATTATTAATGAAGGTGAGACGAACGCAGTCGTTATGGCAGATAAAGCTAAAGAAGAGCTCGACAAATATGGAATCGAACTGGTCAAAGCGCCGATTACAAATACATCGGAAGTTAAACAAGCGGCAGAATCGCTCGTTGGCCGTGTAGATGCATTTTACGTAACGCTCGATAACATGGTTGTTAACGGATTTGATGCGATTGTTCAAACAGCGAATGACAATCATATCCCACTATTCTCTAGTGACCGAGATACGGTAGAGAATGGTTCGTTCGCAACAGTTGGCTTCAAATATTATGACCATGGCTACCAAGTGGGCCAAATGGCTGTAGATATTTTAAAGAACGGCAAGAATCCTGGTGAAATGAACATTACGGTTCCAGAAAAGCTAGATCTGATCTTGAACCTGAAGGCAGCAGAGGCACAAGGCATCACAGTTACGGATGCAATGAAAGCAGAAGTGAAGGACGCAGCGAACGATATTGTTGAATAAGAGTCTTAGAACAGATTGTCTTCAGTAGATTCGAGAAATGCAAGTATGCTATGCGGGGTGGACCGATCGTCGTGTTCACTCCGCTTATTAATTTAATGGAGGGAATGCAATGCACGGCTGGTTTGGAGGCGCAGTAGAGCTCGGGCTGCTATACGCGTTGATGGCATTAGGGGTTTACATTACGTTTCGTATTCTTGACTTCCCTGACCTTACGGTAGACGGAAGCTTTACAACTGGCGCGGGTATCGCGGCAGTAATGATTTCGCATGGAGCTGAGCCTTGGCTGGCCACTTTGGCGGCGTTTGGCGGGGGATTGGCTGCAGGTGCACTGACAGGTATTTTGCATACAAAGGGTAAAATCAATGGACTACTCTCCGGTATTCTAATGATGATTGCTCTCTATTCTATTAACTTGCGTATTATGGGCAGACCGAACATTTCGCTCATTCGCTCGGAAACAATTTTCACCGGTGTATCGGTTCTTGTCATTATGCCAATCATCGTCATTGCCATTAAACTTCTACTCGATGTTTATTTCCGTACAGATCAAGGTCTTAGCCTGCGCGCGACGGGAGATAATGCACGTATGATTAGAAGCTTTGGGGCTAATACCGATAATACAAAAATTGTAGGGATTAGCTTGTCCAACGGCTTAGTAGCACTGTCTGGTGCAATGGTTGCACAGCAAGGTGGATTCGCTGATATTTCGATGGGTATTGGGATGATCGTTATCGGTCTTGCGTCGGTTATTATTGGTGAGGCCATTTTTGGTGCGAAATCGATTGTCCGTGCTACACTCGCCGTTGTGCTTGGTTCGATCGTATACCGTATTATTGTAGCAATCGCACTGCGGGTCGAATGGCTTAAAGCTTCTGATTTGAAGCTCATCACAGCGATCATCGTTATTGTTGCTCTAGTATTCCCTTCCGTACGTAAATATATGAAGGAAAAATCAAATGCGCGTAAACGTTCGGCGCAGCTTCTTGCTAAGGCAGCAAGCGAGTCGACGACAGCTGGGCGTAATTTGACCAAGGAGGGATAAGCGATGATTGAAATCTCGAAAGTATCCAAACTGTTCAATCCTGGTACGGTCGATGAGAAGATCGCGCTGATCGGGATTAACCTAAAACTAAACCCTGGCGACTTCATCACTGTTATTGGCAGTAACGGCGCGGGCAAGTCGACGCTAATGAATATTATCTCCGGCGTTATGAAGCCAGATACGGGAGACGTAAGTATCGATGGTCGAGTCATTACACAGCAGCCCGAGCATCGCCGCGCACGCTGGATCGGACGTGTGTTCCAAGATCCCATGGCAGGTACAGCACCTAACATGACGATTGAGGAAAATATGGCGATGGCATACAAGCGTGGACAAGCTCGTGGGTTCCAGATCGGCGTTACGAAAGCAAGGCGTGCCATCTTCAAGGAACAGTTGGCGAAGCTCGGCATCGGTCTCGAGAATCGTTTCAAAGCAAAAGTAGGCTTGCTCTCAGGTGGCGAACGACAAGCACTTAGTCTGCTCATGTCTACGTTCACGAAGCCGCAGATTTTGTTGCTAGATGAACATACGGCTGCGCTTGACCCAGCGCGTGCGGAATTGATTACTTCGCTTACGGAAACGCTGGTACGTGAAATGTCGCTTACGACGCTGATGGTTACGCACAATATGGAGCAAGCGATCAAGCTGGGTAATCGTCTTATTATGATGGATAAGGGGCGCATTATTCTAGACGTTGATGCGAAGCAGAAGAAAGATTTGACCGTAGAGCGTCTTCTCGGTGAGTTCGAACGGATTAGCGGCCGTAAGCTGGCTGATGATCGCGTCGTACTCGGTTAATAGTGAGGAAACAGAGTAAATTGGCATTGGTGACGTTTGGTGAATTGGTGCCGATTTACTCATAGGAATTGGTAACGATTAAATGTATAACTTCTAGTTGCAATCGCCCGCCTAATTCGCTATAATATTTCATGTTGGTCTGTGACGTTGCGATGATGTGAGAGGTTGCCGACACACCCGGCCCCTTTGCCATGGGGCAAGTGAGCGGGTTTTCTCACGGAGTATGTCCGATAAAAAATTGGGCGATAGAAGGAGGGACTTATATGGCAAAGCAAAAGATTCGTATTCGCTTGAAAGCATACGATCATAGAATTCTTGACCAATCCGCTGAGAAAATCGTAGAAACAGCAAAACGTTCCGGTGCAGGTGTTTCCGGTCCGATTCCGCTTCCTACGGAAAAGCAAATCATCACCGTTCTCCGCGCGGTACACAAGTACAAGGATTCCCGGGAGCAATTCGAAATGCGCACACACAAGCGTCTTATCGACATTGTAAACCCAACGCCGCAAACGGTTGATGCATTGATGCGACTCGACCTGCCATCCGGTGTAGATATCGAAATCAAACTGTAATACCAAACAATAGAGTAGCAAAGGAAAAGAGGTGTCAACATGAAGGGTATCTTAGGTAAAAAACTCGGCATGACGCAAGTGTTCACGGCAGAAGGTAACGTTGTACCTGTAACGGTAATCGAAGCTGGCCCGAACGTCGTCCTGCAAAAGAAAGACCAAGAAAACGACGGCTACGAAGCTGTTCAACTTGGTTTTGTGGATAAGAAAGAAAAGAATGCAACGAAACCAGCAGTAGGCCACGCGAAAAAAGCCAATACGGCTCCTAAGCGCTACATTCGTGAAATTCGCGGAATCAACCTCGGCGAATATGAAGTTGGCCAAGTTGTTAAGGCTGACCTGTTTACGGAAGGCGAATTTGTTGACGTAACGGGCGTTTCGAAGGGTAAAGGCTTCCAAGGTACGATCAAACGTTGGGGACAAAGCACGGGTCCTATGTCTCACGGTTCCCGTTACCACCGCGGCCCAGGTTCGATGGGTTCCATCCAAGCGAACCGCGTACCAAAAGGTAAGCACCTTCCAGGTCACATGGGTTCGGAAACGATCACGATCCAAAACCTCGAAGTCATTCGCGTTGATGCAGAGCGCAATGTAATCCTGGTTAAAGGTTCGATCCCAGGTCCTAAGAATGCACTTGTTAAAGTCAAATTGACGGTGAAGAAATAATCGTTTCTAAAGAAAGGAGGAACTAGCTATGCCTAAAGTAGCTCTTTACAACGTGAGCGGCTCGCAAGTAGGCGAAGTTGAGCTCGCGGATAGCGTATTCGGTATTCAACCGAACGCGCACGTATTGCACAGCGCGGTACTGTTGCAGCAAGCTGCAGAGCGTCGTGGTACGCATAAGACTAAAGGACGTTCTGAAGTTCGCGGCGGCGGCCGTAAACCTTGGAAACAAAAAGGTACGGGTCGTGCTCGTCAAGGTTCGATTCGTGCTCCACAATGGGTTGGCGGTGGTACGGTATTCGGACCGACTCCACGCAGCTATGCATTCAAGCTTCCAAGAAAAGTTCGCCGTCTGGCGATCAAATCGGCTCTGTCTTCGAAAGTGATCGGCAACGAAATCGTTGTTCTGGATCAACTGACGCTGGCAGCACCAAAAACGAAGGAATTCGCAGCTATCCTGAACAACCTGAAGGTGGCTCGCAAGGCGCTTGTAGTTACGGCTAACTACGAAGACAATGTTGCATTGTCCGCGCGTAACATTCCAGGTGTGAAGTTTGTTGCAGCTGAAGGCATTAACGTGCTCGACGTACTGCAGCATGATCAACTGATCATCACGAAAGAAGCCGTAGAGAAAGTTCAGGAGGTGCTTGCGTAATGAAGAACCCACGCGATATTATCAAGCGCCCGGTTATTACGGAACGCACTAGTGACTTCATGGCTAACAAACGTTATGTCTTTGAAGTTGACATCCGTGCCAACAAAACGGAAATCAAGAGCGCAGTCGAAGCGATCTTCAAAGTGAAAGTCGACAGCGTGAATACGTTGCGCGTACCGGCTAAACCGAAGCGTTATGGCCGTCACAATGGATATACATCCGAATGGAAAAAGGCGATCGTTCAACTGAGCGCCGAAAGCAAAGAACTCGAGTTCTTCGAGTCCGTATAACTTGAAGATAGGAGGGAAACCAAGTGCCGATTAAGAAGTATAAACCGACATCCCCGGCTCGCCGCGCTATGTCCGTCTCGACTTTCGAAGAGATCACAACTAGCCAACCGGAGAAATCGTTGCTTGCGCCGCTTTCGAAGAAAGCAGGCCGCAATAACCAAGGTAAAATTACGGTTCGTCACCATGGCGGCGGACACAAACGTAAATACCGTATCATCGACTTCAAACGGAATAAGGATGGTATCGTAGGTCGCGTAGCGACTATCGAGTATGATCCAAACCGTACGTCGAACATTGCTTTGATCAACTATGCAGACGGCGAGAAGCGTTACATCATCGCTCCTAAAGGTCTGAAAGTTAACGATCAAGTTATGTCCGGTCCAGAAGCCGACATCAAAATCGGTAACGCGTTGCCGCTGGAGAACATTCCAGTAGGTACAGTTATCCACAACATCGAGATGAAGCCTGGTAAAGGTGGTCAGCTCGTTCGTGCAGCGGGTACGGAAGCACAGCTGCTCGGTAAAGAAGAAGACTACGTGGTAATCCGCCTGACGTCCGGCGAAACGCGTCGCATCCTCAAAAAATGCCGCGCTACGGTCGGTTCCGTAGGTAACGAAGACCACGAGCTCGTGAAAATCGGTAAAGCAGGCCGTTCCCGTTGGCTCGGCAAGCGTCCAGAAGTTCGCGGCGTAGTAATGAACCCGAACGATCACCCACACGGTGGTGGCGAAGGTCGCGCTCCAATCGGTCGCAAATCGCCAATGTCCCCTTGGGGCAAACCAACGCTGGGCTTCAAAACCCGCAAAAAGAAAAAAGCATCGAGCCAATACATTGTTCGTCGTCGTACGAAGTAATGATTGCTTGATACAATCTGCGTGACGGGTGACCGTCACGCGCACGTTAAGTGAAGGGAGGATCATCCATGGGTCGCAGTTTGAAGAAAGGTCCGTTTATTGACGGCTACCTGCTCAAGAAAGTTGAAGAGCTTAACGCAGCGAACAAGAAAGTCGTGATTAAGACGTGGTCCCGTCGCTCGACTATTTTCCCGCAATTCATTGGTCACACGCTGGCTGTTTATGACGGTCGTAAGCACGTGCCGGTATATGTCACGGAGGATATGGTCGGACACAAATTCGGTGAATTCGCACCGACGCGTACGTACAAAGGCCATAGCGACGATGATAAGAAAACGGGTCGCCGTTAATTAACGGTCTGACTCTACGTTATGAGAGGAGGTTCCATCCATGGCACAAGCGAAAGCGCAAGTTAATTTCGTTCGTATTGCACCTCGTAAAGCCCAACTGGTCGTTGACTTGATCCGCGGCAAGAAGGTAGGCGAAGCAATCGCGATTTTGCGTCACACGCCAAGATCCGCTTCCCCAATCGTGGAGAAGCTTCTGAACTCTGCTATTGCTAATGCGGAGCATAACTTCCAGCTGGACGTTAACAAGCTGGTTGTAGAGCAAGTATATGTGAACCAAGGTCCTACGTTGAAACGGTTCCGCCCGCGCGCACAAGGCCGCGCAAGCCGTATCAATAAACGTACGAGCCATATCACTTTGATCGTATCCGAGAAATAAGGAGGGAAAACGTGTGGGTCAAAAGGTAAATCCGGTCGGTCTTCGTATCGGGATCATCCGCGACTGGGAATCCAAATGGTTTGCTGGTAAAGATTTCGGCGCACTTCTTATTGAAGACGTCAAAATTCGTGAGTTCCTGAAAAACAAACTGAAAGACGCAGCCGTTTCCCGCATCGAGATCGAGCGTGCCGCTAACCGCGTCAACGTAACGATCAATACGGCGAAACCAGGCATGGTCATCGGTAAAGGCGGTTCGGAAGTTGAAAACCTCCGCAACCAACTTGCTAAAATCACGAACGGCAAAAAAGTGCATATTAACATCACGGAAATCAAACAAGCTGATCTGGACGCTATCCTCGTAGCTGAAAGCATTGCACAACAGCTTGAGCGTCGGACTTCGTTCCGCCGTGCACTGAAACAAGCAATCCAACGCACAATGCGTTCGGGTGCTAAAGGTATCAAAACGTCGGTTAGCGGTCGCCTCGGTGGCGCTGAAATCGCACGTACGGAAGGTTACAGCGAAGGTACAGTTCCACTTCATACGCTGCGCGCAGACATTGACTACGGCACAGCTGAAGCACACACAACTTATGGCCGTATCGGCGTAAAAGTGTGGATCTATCGCGGTGAAGTCCTTCCAACTGCTAAGAAGAAAGCTGTTCAGGAAGGAGGCAACTAAACATGTTGGTACCTAAACGCGTCAAGCACCGTAAGCAACAACGCGGTAACATGAGAGGTAAAGCAAAAGGCGGTACGGAAGTCGCTTTCGGCGAATACGGCCTGCAAGCTCTTGAGCCTTCATGGATTACGAACCGCCAAATCGAAGCTGCCCGTATCGCGATGACTCGTTACATCAAACGTGGCGGTAAAGTGTGGATCAAGATCTTCCCTCACAAACCAATCACGCAAAAGCCGCTTGAAGTCCGGATGGGTAGCGGTAAAGGTAACGTTGAGAAATGGGTAGCGGTTGTAAAACCAGGCAAGATCATGTTTGAACTTGCTGGCGTTCCTGAGGAAATTGCTCGTGAAGCAATGCGCCTCGCAGCCCACAAACTCCCGGTTAAAACGAAGTTCGTGAAACGCGAAGAAGTAGGTGGTGAAGCAAATGAAAGCTAGTGAATTTCGCAACCTAACCTCTGCTGAGATTGAACAAAAAGTCGCAGGCTTCAAGGAAGAACTTTTCAACCTTCGTTTCCAACTGGCAACGGGCCAACTCGACAATCCGACTCGCATTCGTGATGTGCGGAAGGAAATAGCTCGTGCCAAAACCGTCCTGCGTGAAAGAGAACTCGGAATCAGCAGTTAATATTCACACAGTGGATAAGTCAGTAATGGCTTAAGGAAGGAGGAAGAACATGAGCGAACGCAATGCCCGCAAAGTTCAAATCGGCAAAGTGGTAAGCGACAAAATGGACAAAACGATCGTAGTTGCTGTTGAAACATACAAAAAGCACGATCTGTACCATAAACGCATCAAATACACGAAAAAATTCAAAGCGCACGACGAGAACAACCAGGCTAAGATCGGCGACGTCGTGAAAATCATGGAGACTCGTCCGCTTTCCAAAGATAAACGCTTCAGACTCGTAGAGATCGTTGAAGAAGCTATTGTCTTGTAAGAACCTGGACTCGGATTAAAGTGCATTTTTCCGAAAGGAGGACGTACAAATGATTCAACCATTTACGCGTTTGGCTGTAGCTGATAACTCCGGCGCTAAAGAACTGATGTGCATTCGTGTGCTTGGTGGCACGGGTCGTCGTGTTGGCGCAATCGGTGATTTGATCATCTGCTCCGTCAAACAAGCAACACCAGGCGGCGTTGTCAAAAAAGGCGACGTAGTAAAAGCTGTTATCGTTCGTACGAAGCGTTCGGTTCGCCGTAAAGACGGTTCGTACATCGCATTCGACGAGAACGCAGCGGTAATCGTGAAGGAAGACAAGAGCCCACGTGGTACGCGTATCTTCGGACCAGTTGCTCGTGAGCTTCGCGACAAAGACTTCATGAAAATCGTCTCGCTCGCACCAGAAGTTATCTAATGCCCGTAAGGCGCGCAGCGCCACGGTGCTATATAAGCATGATCGATCAAGCATGCAGGAGGTGTACTCATGCCACGGCTGAAAAAAGTTCTTGAATCGCATAACAACAAGCTTCATGTGAAAAAGGACGATAACGTCATCGTTATCAGCGGTAAAGACAAAGGCAAAAAAGGTCGCGTAATCGCAGCTTTCCCTCGCGAAAACCGTGTACTGATTGAAGGCGTCAATATCGTGAAGAAGCACGCTCGTCCGTCCCAAGCGAATCCGCAAGGCGGCATCATCGAGCAAGAAGCTCCGATTCACGTATCGAACGTTATGCACATTGATCCGAAAAGCGGTAAAGTAACGCGCATCGGCTACAAAGTGCTCGACAACGGCAAAAAAGTCCGGGTTGCTAAACGATCCGGCGAAGTGATCGACTAATTGATCCGGAACGGAAAGGAGGTCCATTGAATCATGGCAGCAAGAATGAAAGATCGTTATCTTAACGAAATTACTCCTGCTCTGATGCAGAAGTTCAACTATACGACTGTAATGCAAGTACCTAAGATCGAGAAAGTCGTCATCAACATGGGTGTTGGCGAAGCTACTGCAAACTCCAAAGTACTGGACGTTGCTGTTGCTGAATTGCAACTGATCTCTGGTCAAAAGCCAGTAATCACGCGTGCAAAGAAATCGATCGCAGGCTTTAAGCTTCGTGAGAACATGCCAATCGGTGCGAAAGTAACGCTGCGCGGTGAGCGTATGTACTACTTCCTCGACAAACTGTTCAACATTACGCTTCCACGTGTACGTGACTTCCGCGGTATCTCGACGAAAGCATTCGACGGACGCGGTAACTACACACTGGGCCTGAAAGAGCAAGTGATCTTCCCAGAGATCGAGTACGATAAAGTTGATAAAGTTCGCGGTATGGACATCGTCATTGTAACGACGGCCAAAACGGACGAAGAATCTCGTGAGCTGCTCACCCAACTGGGCATGCCGTTCACGAAGTAATCCACGGGAGGTGTTTACCAAGTGGCAAAAACTTCGATGAAAGTGAAGCAGCAGCGCACTCCGAAGTTCAAAGTGCGTGCGTACACACGTTGCGAGCGCTGCGGTCGTCCGCACTCCGTTTTGCAAAAGTTTAAAGTTTGCCGGATTTGTTTCCGTGAATTAGCATATAAAGGCCAGATTCCTGGCGTCAAAAAAGCAAGCTGGTAATCAGTCTTAGTTCGGGAAGGAGGTTCACATAAATGGTTATGTCTGATCCGATCGCAGATATGCTGACACGCATCCGCAACGCGAATGTCGTTCGTCACGAGACCGTGGAAATGCCTGCTTCGAAAGTGAAGAAGCAAATCGCTGAGATTTTGAAACGCGAGGGCTTCATCCGCGACGCAGAATATATCGAAGATAACAAACAAGGGATCATCCGTGTTTTCCTGAAATACGGAGCGAACAACGAGCGCGTAATCACGGGTCTGAAGCGCATTAGCAAACCAGGTCTTCGTGTTTATACGAAATCGAATGAAATCCCTCGCGTACTGGGCGGCCTCGGAATTGCTATCATTTCCACGTCCAAAGGGATTATGACCGATAAAGAAGCTCGTCAATCGAAAGCTGGCGGCGAAGTCGTCTGCTACGTGTGGTAATAAATCGTCAACGATTGGAGGTGTAACAAATGTCCCGTATTGGTCGCAAACCAATCGCTGTTCCAGCTGGTGTTAGCATCAGCCTGAACGACAGCGTCATTACTGTAAAAGGTCCTAAGGGCTCCCTTTCCCGTTCGCTGCACAAAGATATGAAGATCAATGTTGCTGAAAACGAGGTTTTGGTTGAACGTCCTTCCGACAACAAACTTCACCGCTCCCTGCACGGAACGACGCGTAGCGTCATTTCCAACATGGTAAGCGGCGTAACAGAAGGTTTCGCTAAAACGCTTGAGCTCGTCGGCGTAGGTTACCGTGCTAACAAGAGCGGCGATAAAGTCGTTCTTAGCGTAGGTTACTCCCACCCGGTTGAGATCGTTCCGGACAACGGCATCGAATTCGAACTGCCGTCCCAAACGAAAATCATCGTTCGCGGTATCGACAAAGAGCTCGTAGGCGCTACGGCTGCTAAGATCCGTGCAGTACGTGAACCAGAACCTTACAAAGGTAAAGGTATCAAGTACGAAGGCGAACGTATCCTCCGTAAAGAGGGTAAAGTTGGTAAGAAAAAATAAGTCGCTTAACAGTCGGCTTATCCCGATAGCTTCATAAGGCAAACGGAAAGGAGTGTTCTCCGAATGATTACGAAGGGCGATAAAAACAAAGCTCGTTTGAAACGTCACCTGCGTGTTCGTAAGAAAATTAACGGTACGATTGCACGTCCGCGTCTGTCGGTATTCCGTTCATCTAAACATGTGTACGCGCAACTGATCGACGATGTTAACGGCGTAACGATTGCAGCAGCTTCCACTATGGATAAAGAGCTTGCAGAATCGATCGGTAACGGCGGTAACGTTGAAGCGGCTAAAAAAGTCGGCGAATTGATTGCAGCTCGTGCGAAAGCAAAAGGCGTAGATCAAGTCGTATTCGACCGCGGCGGATATTTGTACCATGGACGAATTCAAGCACTGGCTGAAGCAGCTCGTGAAGCAGGTCTTGAATTCTAATTAAAATTTTTAACAAGGAGGTAAAACGACTTGCGTGTAGATCCGAATACGTTAGAACTGACAGAGAAGGTTGTTCACATCAACCGTGTATCCAAAGTAGTTAAAGGCGGACGTCGGTTCAGCTTCAGCGCTCTGGTTGTTGTCGGCGACGGCAAAGGCTATGTAGGCGCTGGTATCGGTAAAGCTGCCGAAGTTCCAGATGCAATTCGCAAAGGTATTGAAGACGCGAAGAAGAATCTGGTTCACGTTCCTCTCGTGGGAACAACGATCCCGCATCAAGTAATCGGTCACTTCGGTGCTGGCGAAGTATTGCTTAAGCCTGCTTCCCAAGGTACCGGTGTTATCGCAGGCGGCCCAGTTCGTGCAGTACTCGAACTGGCAGGCGTAGGCGATATTCTGACGAAATCGCTTGGTTCCTCAAACTCCATGAACATGGTTAACGCAACGATTGAAGGCCTTTCGCGCCTGAAACGTGCGGAGGACGTGGCGAAGCTTCGCGGTAAAACCGTACAAGAGCTTCTGGGTTAAGGAGGAAAACAAGATGGCGAAACTGCAAATTACACTTGTTCGCAGTCTGATCGGTCGCAACGAAAAGCAACGTGCTACGGTACAATCGTTTGGTCTGCGCAAGCTTCACCAATCTGTTGTCCTGAACGACACTCCGGCAATTCGTGGTATGGTTAACGCTGTTAACCACCTGATCAAAGTCGAAGAAGTCTAAACAATACGAGCATTTGTCAAGGCAAACCAATTAAGGAGGTGCTACGAACGATGAAATTGCATGAGCTCCAACCTGCAGAAGGTTCCCGTAAAGAGCGCAAGCGCGTCGGTCGCGGTATCGGTTCCGGTAACGGCAAAACGGCTGCTCGGGGTCATAAAGGTCAGAACGCTCGCTCCGGCGGTGGCGTTCGTCCTGGCTTTGAGGGCGGTCAAAATCCATTGTACCGTCGTCTTCCGAAACGCGGCTTCAACAACCCATTCCGCAAAGAATACGCGGTTGTTAACATTGAAGAATTGAATAGCTTTGCAGCAGGTACAGAAGTAACGCCTGAAGTTCTTCTGGAGAAAGGAATCGTCAAAAACCCACAGGCCGGTATCAAAGTCCTGGGTAACGGCGAAATCACGGTTCAGCTGACTGTAAAAGCTAATAAATTCTCTCAATCTGCGGTAGAGAAAATCCAGGCTGCCGGCGGTAAAACCGAGGTGATCTAATGTTCAAGACGGTGTCCAACATTTGGAGAGTGGAAGACCTTCGTAAGAAGATCCTGTTTACGCTTTTCATCTTGCTTGTTTACCGAATCGGTTCGTTTATCCCGGTTCCGAATATTAACACAGATGTATTCAAACAAGTCGATACCGGGGCTGACCTGTTCGGCTTGTTGAATACCTTCTCGGGTGGCGCCTTATTCCATTTCTCGATCTTCGCGATCGGGATTATGCCCTACATCACTTCCTCTATCATCGTACAGTTGCTGTCGATGGACGTTATTCCGAAATTCACGGAATGGGCGAAGGAAGGCGAGAATGGCAAAAGGAAACTGGCGCAAATCACTCGCTACGGTACCATAGTCCTTGGTTTGATCCAAGGTTTCGGTACAGCTGTCGGCTTTAACCGTAGATACTCATACGAGATGGTTATTGATCCTAAGTTTACAACTTATGCAATGATCGCAATCATCTTGACTGCCGGTACGGCATTCTTGATGTGGCTCGGTGAGCAAATTACGGAGCGTGGTATCGGCAACGGTATCTCGGTTCTGATCTTCGCGGGTATTATCGCAGCACTGCCTGGTCATATTCGCGATATCTATTCGACTGAATTCGAGAACCCTGGCGATATGCTCTTCTGGAACATCTTGAAGGTGATTATTATCGTAGTTGTCGCAATCGCGGTAATTGTCGGTGTCATCTTCGTTCAACAAGGTATCCGTAAAATCCCGGTACAATATGCTAAACGCGTAGTTGGCCGTAAGATGTACGGTGGTCAGTCGACACACATTCCGCTGAAGGTAAACGGTGCAGGCGTTATTCCGGTTATCTTCGCCATCTCGTTGCTCATGTTCCCGATTACGATCGCACAGTTCTGGGCAAACAAAGAATGGGCGAAATGGATTATTCAGAACTTGTACTATGACAAACCACTTGGTATGCTGTTGTACGTGCTTCTGATTGTCGGCTTTACTTTCTTCTATACCTTCGTTCAGATCAACCCGGTTCAAATGGCAGATCAGATGAAGAAGAACGGTGGCTACATCCCAGGTATTCGTCCTGGTAAACCAACGTCGTCGTACATTACTCGCGTTATGACTCGTCTTACGCTGGCAGGTGCGGTATTCTTGTCACTGATCTCGTTGCTTCCAGTAGCATTTGGTGCTGCTGCAGATTTGCCGCAGTCGGTTCGACTTGGCGGTACGTCGCTCCTGATCGTTATTGGTGTCGCACTTGACACGATGAAACAGATCGAGAGCCAGCTCATCAAACGCCACTACAAAGGGTTTATCAATAAATAAGGATAGGTTCATATCGGGGTCCTGGCATGCAGAGTGCGTGTCGGAACCCGAACGGGCCTATTGTGCTTAAAGCGAGGAACACGGAATGAACATTCTATTCATGGGACCTCCAGGAGCCGGCAAGGGAACGCAAGCTGAACGCATTGTCGATCAGTTCGCAGTACCACACATTTCTACCGGTGATGCTTTTCGCCTTGCGATGAAGCAAGGTACGCCAATGGGTCTGAAAGCTAAAGAGTATGTTGATCAAGGCTTGCTTGTACCGGATGAGATTACGAACGGAATCGTTCGGGACCGCCTGCTGCAAGATGACTGCTCCAAGGGCTTTTTGCTCGATGGTTTCCCGCGTACGCTGCAACAAGCTGAAGCGCTTGATGGTATGCTCGCGGACATGGGCCGCTCGCTCGATCACGTCATTAATTTGAAAGTTGATCGCGGATTGCTGCTTGCTCGTTTGACGGGCCGTCGCATCTGTAAATCGTGCGGATCCACCTATCACGTCTTGAATAACCCGCCGAAACAAGAAGGCATCTGCGATAAATGCGGAGGCGAGTTGTATCAACGTTCGGACGATAACGAAGAAAAAGTCGGTACGCGTCTGGATGAATACATCTCGAAAACAGCACCTTTGCTTGAGTACTACGATAGCAAGTCGCTGCTTCGTGAAGTCGACGGGGAACAGGATATTGATGTTGTAACTGCTGAGATCGTTTCTGTTCTGCGGGGTTCACGCTAATGATTGTTTGCAAGTCGGAAGCGGAGCTTCGTTTGATGCGGGAAGCAGGGCGGATTGTTGCTGATACTCATCGGCTGCTTAAACAATCGATTCGGCCCGGCATTACGACTAGCGAACTGGACCAAATCGCCGAGACGTATATTCGAAGTCAGGGCGCCGTTCCATCTTTTAAAGGTTACAATCAATTTCCTGCCAGCATATGCACTTCTGTCAACGATCAGTTAGTGCATGGTATTCCGAATAAAGATCAGAAGTTGGCTGAAGGTGATATCATTAGCATTGATATCGGTGCGCAGTATCAGGGGTATCACGGCGACTCCGCTTGGACGTATGGCGTTGGTACAATTTCTGCAGAAGCGCAGCGATTGCTTGATGTTACTGAACAATCCCTTTATGCTGGACTTGAACTGATTAAACCGGATGTTCGACTCTTCACGATATCGCATGCCGTTCAGAAGGTTGTTGAGAATGCGGGATTATCGGTTGTTCGTGAGTATGTCGGTCATGGAATCGGCACTAAGCTTCATGAAGAACCGCAAATTCCGAACTATGGGATTCCAGATCGGGGACCACGGCTTAAGCCAGGTATGGTTCTCTGTATCGAGCCTATGGTCAACATTGGAGAGCGCTATGTACGTACGCTTGAGGACAACTGGACGGTCGTCACGGTCGACGGCTCGTGGTGTGCACATTTCGAGCATACAGTCGCCGTAACTGAAGATGGTTATGAGATATTAACCAAATCGGATGCTGAGGCGGGTTGATGCACGTGGATGTTACACCGCAGATCGGTCAGATCGCATTCGTGCTTCGTGGCAAGGATGAGGGCGGTTATGCGGTAGTCATCGGCATCGTCGATAATCGCTTCGTACTTATCGCTGATGGCGATAAGAAGCGATTCGATCGACCGAAGAAGAAGAACATTGCGCACCTTGAGTTGCAGTCGGTCATCAACACCGAAGTTGTTAACAGCATGAATGAGACCGGCCGGGTGACGAATGCCAAGCTGCGCTACGCGATTCAGAAGTTCGTGCAAGCGAAAGGAGAATGACGGTGGCCAAGGAAGACGTCATTGAGGTCGAAGGTACGGTAATCGAACCGCTACCTAACGCAATGTTTAAGGTTGAGCTAGAGAACGGGCATCAAATCTTAGCTCACGTATCTGGCAAACTGCGCATGCACTTTATCCGGATCTTGACCGGAGACAAAGTTGTCATCCAGTTATCGCCATATGATTTATCACGGGGACGTATTACCTATCGGAAGTAAGCCTTTCGGGCTTGCGCCGAAGGATTCGGGAGGTAATCACAATGAAGGTCAGACCTTCGGTTAAGCCGATTTGCGAGAAATGCAAAGTCATTCGTCGCAAAGGCAACGTTATGGTGATTTGTGAAAATCCTAAACACAAACAAAAACAAGGCTAGATAAAGGAGGGAAACAAGACATATGGCACGTATTGCTGGTGTAGACTTGCCACGTGACAAACGCGTTGAAATCGCGCTGCAATATATCTTCGGTATCGGTCAAACGACGGCTAAGAAGATTCTTGCAACGACTGGCGTTAGCGCAAATACACGTGTTCGTGATCTGACTGAAGATGAAGTCAGCAAACTGCGCGAAACGATTGACAAGTCCGTTAAAGTAGAAGGCGACCTGCGTCGTGAGATTTCGCTCAACATCAAACGTCTGATCGAGATCGGCTGCTACCGTGGTGTTCGTCACCGTCGTGGACTGCCTGTTCGTGGTCAACGTACGAAAACGAACGCTCGTACGCGTAAAGGTCCTCGTCGGACTGTAGCTAACAAGAAGAAATAAGAAGGGAGGATAACACACAATGGCTAAAGCGAAAAAAGTCGTACGTACGAAACGTCGCGACCGTAAAAATATCGACTCTGGCGTTGCGCACATCCGTTCGACGTTCAATAACACGATCGTTACGATCACGGATCCGCACGGCAATGCTATCTCCTGGGCAAGCTCTGGTAACCTTGGTTTCAAAGGTTCCCGTAAGAGCACGCCATTCGCAGCTCAAATGGCAGCTGAAACTGCTGCTAAAGCTGCAATGGAGCACGGCATGAAAGTCGTAGAAGTTATGGTTAAAGGACCAGGTGCTGGCCGCGAAGCGGCAATCCGTTCCCTGCAAGCAGCAGGTCTTGAAGTTAACCTGATTAAAGACGTAACGCCGGTTCCACACAACGGCTGCCGTCCACCGAAACGTCGCCGCGTATAATTCGGTCTTTTTACGTGGTATCAAATTACAGCAACTTGTGAATAATGGTTGTGAAGGTTTGGCATACTACATGATTCGACTGAACACGTACGGTGAACGGAGCGACGTTTTGAAGGAGGGTACTACTAGTGATTGAGATCGAAAAGCCGAAAATCGAAACCGTAGAGCTCAATGAGAATGGCACATATGGACGTTTTGTAGTTGAACCACTGGAGCGCGGATACGGTACGACGCTTGGGAATTCGCTTCGTCGGATTCTTCTCTCGTCGCTGCCAGGCGCAGCTGTGACTTCGGTACAAATAGATGGTGTGCTTCATGAATTTTCTACGGTTCCCGGTGTGATCGAGGACGTAACCGAGATCATCCTGAACCTGAAAGGCCTGTCGCTCAAAATCCACTCCGACGAAGAGAAGGTGCTGGAGATTGATGCAGAAGGCGAAGGGAACGTAACGGCGGGCGACATTCGAGCGGACAGCGATGTCGAGATTTTGAACCCAGATCTTCATATCGCGACCTTAGCCTCCGGTGCACGGCTCCATATGCGGGTATTCGCCAATCGTGGACGCGGGTACGTACCTGCGGATCGGAATAAGAAAGAAGATCAACCGATCGGCGTAATTCCTATTGATTCGATCTACACGCCCATTACCCGTGTCAATTACAGCGTAGAAAATACTCGTGTCGGCCAAGTTACTAACTATGACAAGCTCACCTTAGAGGTTTGGACTGATGGAAGTATTCGACCGGAAGAGGCTGTTAGCCTCGGCGCTAAAATTTTGACCGAGCATTTGGACCTGTTCGTCGGATTGACCGATGAAGCCAAAGACGCGGAAATTATGGTCGAGAAAGAAGAAGATAAGAAAGAGAAAGTACTCGAGATGACGATCGAGGAACTGGATCTTTCCGTTCGTTCTTACAACTGCTTGAAACGTGCAGGCATCAACACTGTTCAAGAGCTGATCACGAAAACCGAAGAAGATATGATGAAGGTACGCAACCTCGGACGCAAATCTTTGGAGGAAGTACAAGAGAAGCTAGAGGAACTTGGTTTGGGCCTCCGCATGGAAGAATAGATAGCAGCAGCATGTAAAAGGCAATCTTGCAGAAGGAGGAGAAATCGATGGCATACCAAAAATTGGGTCGTGACGCGAGCGCACGTAAAGCTCTTTTCCGCGATCTCGTAACGGACCTGTTCCTGTATGAGCGCATCCAAACGACGGAAGCAAAAGCGAAAGAAGTTCGTTCGATCGCTGAGAAGCTCATCACGAAGGCGAAAAAAGGTGATCTTCACGCTCGTCGCCAAGTGGCAGCTTTCGTTCGTCGTGAAACAGTTGACGGTGAACAAGACGCTATTCAAAAGCTGTTCTCCGAACTGGCCACCCGTTACTCGGAACGTGCGGGCGGATACACGCGGATTCTGAAACTGGGACCGCGCCGCGGTGATTCAGCGCCAATGGTGTACTTGGAACTGGTAGATCGCGCGTAATCGACCGGATGGATCGGATGAGAAAGGGTGGACCTTCGCGGCCACCTTTTTTTCTTGGGATGAATGGAACGCGTGGGCGCGTTGCGAGCAAGTAGCTGTTTCGAGGAAGGAAGGTCAACGGTTGCAACGGCTTCGCACGTGCATTCCGAGCATGCGTCAAGCACGCGCCTCCCGATGAACGGATGTTCCTATGAACTATTCTAATAGGGTAGGGAGCATCCATTCAAAAGTCGGACGTAAACTCGCGCACCTGCCGCTGCTCTCCACGCACTCCCGCATTCCATTGGGGATATAACTTAATTTGCCGGCTCGTATACATGAGCCGGCATTTTCGGGCCCTTTGTGCCCTGTGTCATGACCTATCCACAGGTGGATAACTATGACTCTCTCAAGTTATCCACCTGTGATTAGCGGTAACTCATCCTTCAATTTGCATTTTCACTGTGGAAACTGTGGAGAAGGGTGTGAATTTGGGATATCGTTTCGCAGACGCTGAACGATCTTGTGGATTACTCTTTTAGCGCGCTTGCGCGCCAATGGGAGAACACCAACGGTAGAGCGTGTCCCGTCAGGGACGAAAGCGGCTTGTGGTACTTCGTAGCATCGAAGCGTCGTATCGTTCGCGGGCGTTCGATTCTATCTAGGAGCATCACAGGTAAGCATGTCCCGCCAGGGACGTAAGCGAGCGTACGCACCAGCGTTTCTAAGGGTCGTTTCCGGAGTCCAGAGGGCGGAGCTCTCTGGGGTCCTCCCTCTGAGCCAGAGGGAGGATTTAGGAGGGTGTCGGAAAAGAATGCGTCCAGAGGGCGAGAGCCCTTTGGTTTCTCTCAAGTTGTTGTCGGTAAAAAGGGAGTTCAGAGGGCGAGAGCCCTCGGGGTCCTCCCATGAAGGGGAGGATCTAGGTGAGTAGAAACATAGTGATGGTAGTCAGCTACGACGGAACAACTTATAGCGGCTTTCAGTCGCAGCCTAGCGGCAATACGATCCAGGACATACTTGAAGCGGCGATTAAGACGCTAACAGGCGAAGAGCTCCGTATTATCGGATCTGGACGCACAGACGCAGGTGTGCATGCACGGGGGCAAGTGTTTAACTTCCATACGGAATCTCGTATTCCGCAGGAGAGATGGGCGCTTGCGATCAACACAAGGCTGCCTGACGATGTGGTCGTATTGGAAGCATGGGAGGCGCCTGAGCCGTTCCACGCGCGCCATTCGGCGAAGCGTAAGACGTACCGTTATTCGATCGACCGTCGTAAGTTCCCGGACGTGTTCAGCCGTCATTATGCTTTTCACCACCCGACGCCCTTGAACGTTGATGCAATGCGTGAGGCAATGTCACACCTCGTTGGTGAACATGACTTCACTTCATTCACATCCATTCAATCGACGCAGCCCCATCATGTTCGTACGATATTTGAGACACGTATTGAAGAGGAAGGTAATATGCTGCATCTGTTCGTGACGGGCAGTGGCTTCCTTTATAATATGGTTCGTATTATTGCAGGAACGATGATGTGGGTGGGAGAAGGCAAATTATCACCAAACGATATACCTGCTATGCTAGAAGCGAAGGATCGGACATCGACCGGTCCTACGGCGATGGCACATGGACTTATGCTTTGGGAAGTCGACTATCCGCCTGAAGAGTCGAGATTGCACATTTCTGCGCAGGATAGCGTAAATTAGCTGTATTTTACAAGCTAAACCTCTTGCGAAAGTCCAGCATTTATAGTAGTATATAACTTGTGCATTTTTAATGGCTATCCCACAGCCCCGATTAGAAATGCTCCAACCAAATGAGCAACAAATGTAATTTAGACGTAGAACTAACAGCTTGAAACGCGAACGTTTCATTATAAATGAATTGCTGAAACATTTTTAAGGAGGAACACCCATGCGTACTACCTTTATGGCTAAGCCTAACGAAGTCGATCGCAAATGGTTTGTAATCGATGCAGAAGGCAAAACGCTGGGCCGTCTGGCCAGTGAAGCAGCTGCCTTGATCCGCGGTAAGCACAAACCACAATTTACGCCTCACGTTGACACTGGTGACTTCGTTGTCATCATCAACGCTGAGAAAGTTGTCCTCACGGGCAAAAAGCTTCAAAACAAAAAATACTATCGCCACTCGATGTATCCAGGTGGTCTGAAAGTATTCTCGGCTAACGACATGCTTCAAAAACACCCTGAGCGCGTTCTCGAAGCAGCTGTTCACGGCATGCTTCCTAAGAACCGTCTGGGCGACAAAATGAAGCTCAAACTCAAAGTATATGCAGGTTCGGAACATCCGCATCAAGCACAAAACCCTGAAGTGTACGAGCTTCGCGGTTAATAAAAGGAGGACAGTTTCATGGCACAAGTTCAATACTATGGAACCGGTCGTCGTAAACACTCCGTAGCACGCGTTCGTCTCGTGCCGGGTGAAGGACGAATCACTATCAATAAACGTGACCTGAATGAATATTTCGGTCTGGAAACGCTGAAGCTGATCGTTAAACAACCGCTTAACCTGACGGATACGACGAGCAAATACGACGTAATCGTTATCGCTAACGGCGGTGGCATCTCCGGTCAAGCTGGCGCAATCCGCCACGGTATTTCCCGTGCACTGCTCAAAGCAGACCCAGAGTTCCGTGGTTCGCTGAAACGCGCAGGCTTCCTGACGCGTGACCCACGTATGAAAGAACGTAAAAAATACGGTCTCAAAGCAGCACGTCGCGCTCCACAATTCTCGAAACGTTAATTTCGAGTTCGATACCTCTTCTGCAGCATGTATATGCTCGGAAGAGGTATTTTTTATTTTTATCGGACTAATTTGGAACAACATCCGGGATAAATTAATTCATATTCATTGAACAAACCTGTCGAAAGACGTATAATAACGAGCAAAGCTTACCCTCTTACTAGGATTAATAATGGACGGAGGTCTTAACGATGAACCTGTTTGAGAAAGAGGCACTTGCCACACAGAAAGCCGTTGAACTGGAAGATGCAACACCGGAAGCAATCATTAAATATGCGATTGAAACGTTTCCTAATATTACGTTCGCTTGCAGCTTCGGCGCAGAGGACGTTGTTCTCGTTGATATGATTCAAAAGATTAATCCGAATGTTGATATTTTCTATCTTGATACGGATTTCCACTTCCAAGAAACGCTTGAAACGCGTGACGAGCTCGCTGCTCGTTACCCGAACATTCGCTATGTGCAAGTGAAACCGGCAATTACGCCTGAAGAGCAAGCTGCACAATATGGCGAACAGCTCTGGAAGAGCGACCCTAACCAATGCTGCAATATCCGTAAAGTTCAGCCGCTCACGCAAATTTTGAGCCAATACGAGTGTTGGATTACAGGTATCCGCCGCGATCAAGCTGCTACTCGTGCGAATGCAAAGAAGATTGAATATGACTACAAATTTGGTCTCATGAAATTCAATCCAATTGCAAATTGGACGTCTGAAGACGTATGGAATTATATCCGTGAGAACAACGTACCTTACAACAAACTGCATGACAATCATTACCCATCGATTGGCTGCGAGCATTGCACGCGTCAAGTAATGCCAGGCGAAGACCCACGTGCTGGTCGCTGGTCGGGCAACGAGAAAACGGAGTGCGGATTGCACAAATAAGACTTGAACGTTGCCTATCGGCCGTCAGAGTGCTATTTAGCGCTTTGAACGGCCGTTTTAATTAGAGTATACACTCGCCGCGCACAGCCTTCATGAACGTATGGCTCAGCCAGCTAACGGCTAATAGCTTACACCATTTAATCAAATCAATAACGATGCAGTCATAAACGACCGCCTCGTCCCATAAGGATGGTATAGTACAGGCTTTCGAGCAAAAGCCGGGTTACCATTCGTGTGGGGTGAGGTGGTTTTATTTATGCGGCGGTTTCGGAACCGGATTGTCGTATGGATGAACTATAAAGGGACGCTGCGAATCGTAGTGAGCGCCCTGCTTGTGATCGCTGCTGTCGTGCTCATCGTACAGGATATTCCGGCCTCGCGGACGTGGACGACCTGGTCCCTTCCCTTGTCAGGTAAGACTATTGCCATCGACGCAGGTCATGGAGGCATTGACGGGGGAGCAGTTAGTAAGGAAGGGGCGATTGAGAAAGATCTGAACCTTGCGATCGCCATTTATTTGCGGGATTATCTGCAGCAGGCAGGGGCCATCGTCGTTATGACGCGAGAAGGTGATTATGATCTTGCGGCAGAGGATACGAAGAAGGTCGCCAAGCGGAAGACAGAGGATCTCATGAAACGTGTGTCGGTCATCAAGCAGGCCAAACCTGATCTTGTTGTCAGCATCCACATGAACAGCATCCCGTCCATCAAATGGTTCGGCGCTCAGACGTTCTTTTACCCAAGCCAAGTAAACAACGGACAATTTGCGGCATTAATTCAAGAAGAGATAAAGCGCAACTTGGCCAATACGACGCGTATTGCAGCTCCTATCAAAAATGAAGTGTACCTGATGAAGCAAATCACCGAAATCCCAATGGCACTCGTCGAAGTCGGGTTTTTATCGCATCCTGAAGAGGCAACCAGATTGTCCGATGGTGATTACCAGCGTTCTATCGCTGCGGCGATTTACCAAGGAATTTTGCGATTCAGCGCAGGGGAGAAGGCATCGACCACCTCAATAGCAGAACCGGTGCATTGATCGAAGGGCGCCGAAGACTATGGTATAATAGTGATATGTGCAGCATTTGCTTTTCTAAATCCAATCAACTATTTACATAGCTAAAAAGGTGGAATCAATACGATGTTAACGAGAGACGAAGTAATCGAAATCGTCCGGAAGGCAGTGGATGGCGCTGGAGCAACCGGCCAAGCTGTTCAATTCCGCGATGTGGTATGGAAAGACAATAACCTCTCCATGACTGTACTAACGGCGAAGCCAGAAGATCAAACTCCTGTAGAGGCTGTCGTACGCGATGCATTGAAGGTGGCAGGCATCGAGTCGGTGCATCTGCGCTTCCGTGAGCTTCCTCCAGAGGTGCCTGCAGCGTCTGCGCAATCCAATGGTGAACAAGGCCAGGGTGCACCGGTCAAAGGCCATGGCGGGCTGCTTGAGCCCACACCGCTACTGTCGCCAGAAAGCGGTACGAAATTTATTGCTATCGCAAGCGGCAAAGGCGGCGTAGGCAAATCCACCGTAACGGTAAACCTTGCGGTTGCACTGGCACGCGCAGGTAAGCGCGTAGGCCTAATTGATGCAGATATTTACGGATTCAGCGTCCCTGATATGATGGGGATCGAGGAGCGTCCTGATGTAGAAGGCGATCGTGTAATCCCGATCGAGCGATTTGGCGTTAAAGTCATGTCCATGGGCTTCTTCGTTGAGAACAACAGCCCTGTCGTATGGCGCGGACCGATGCTTGGCAAAATGCTTCGCAACTTCTTCGCCGAGATTGAATGGGGCGAGCTCGACTACATGCTGCTTGATCTGCCGCCAGGAACCGGCGATATTGCGTTGGATGTCCATCAAATCATCCCGCAGAGCCAAGAAATTATCGTCACGACGCCGCATGCGACGGCAGCATTCGTTGCCGCACGTGCAGGTGCCATGGCCATTAAGACCGAACACGCCATCATTGGCGTCGTCGAGAATATGTCGTATTACATGAACCGCCATAGCGGAGAGAAGGAATATTTGTTCGGACGTGGGGGCGGAGCGCGTCTTGCGGAGACACTGAATGCAGAGCTGCTTGCTCAGATTCCGCTTGGTGCGCCAGACAACCATCCATCCGAGCCGGATTTCTCGCCTTCTGTTTATAAAGCAGACAGCGAGACTGGCATGCTGTATGCGGAACTGGCACAGCGTGTAATTGCTAAAGTTTAATGACCATAATAAATAACCAGCCAAGCGACCCTAGTGGGAGCGAGGCTGGTTATTTGTTTTTAATCACGTTGATGAGTCTTTTTCTTCTCCGCCACCAGAATCTGATTCATCCTTGGAATCGTCGCCGCTATCTTCGCTATCTCCGCTGCTTTCATCCTTCTTACTGCTGTCTGTCGTCAAAGTGGAAGAAGATGGTTTAAGCTCTTCTTGCACAGCCTTCTTCAGCAGGTCGAGGACTTCGAGACGAAACAGTGGATTCTGCATAGCTTCCTGCATGAGCGACATAACCTGTTTGCGGTATTCGGAACCTTGCATGACATCCAGGATCATTTTATTCATCTCCGGCGACTTCATCGCCTGGACGAGATCCTTTTGATAAGTAGGGTCCTTAATGAGGTCCTTATGAATTTGCTTGTTCTGCGAATTGACCGTCTTAGCGAACTCACCAGCGAAACGGGTGTCAGTCATTAAGGTTTTGATTACTTTGTCATAGTCGGGGGAGACGAGTACTTCCTTTACTGCCATCCGAACCTGCTCCTGATCCTGAACGGACAAGAGTTTAGAACTAAATCCTGTGTTTCCTGTTGAGGAATTTGCCGACTCCTGGAGCGCTTTTTGCGCATCCTCGGTTTTTAGAATATCGATGACCATCGTTTTCATGTCTTTGTAGCTTATCGGCTCGCTCTGTGATGATGACGGCTCAGCGCCGCAGGCCGTTAACGAGAGCAGGGCAGATGCAGCTAATATCCATATCCATAATCGCATGCTGTGCCAGACCCCTTCCATTGCCAACAATGATTCGTAACGATAGTATGTGCAATGTTCACGCGATTATCATCGGATTGGTTTAGCTTTTATCGCCAATAAGATTTTGTCCTTCGGTGTAGACGAAGACTTATAATTTCTTATGTGGTAAAATAAAGGACAGATCGCATGATACAAATAAGGGGCGGCAGCCTCTTGGAATCCAATAAGTATAAGTTTCCACCTATACATAAGCTTGGGTTTCTCCAGCAATTGAAATGCACTGTGCCGTTAATAAGATGGCCAGATCCGTTTCACCCTGGATAACAATTGGGAGGTCAATGCAAAGCATGAACTTAAGAAAATTGTTTTTCCTGTTTTGGAGCTCAATGGCCGTTGGGGCAGTTACCTGTACGGTGCTCGGACTCGCTCTCCAATTCACGGACCAATCGTACGGGTTTCTGAAAGTCGAGGAGACAGGCTATAACGCCCTTATGATGGCGATCAGCGGCCTGATGATTGGCGTCTTCGCGATGATGGGGTTTTTCGCTTACTTGACGGTCAACTACATCGCACTGAGCATTTTTAGACAAAAATATTTATGGACCATGCTTCAAGGCTATACGTCGTTGTTCGCAACGTTCGCACTCGGTTATATGCTCTATGGAGAACGCGAGCGTCTGAGCAATTGGTTGTATTGGGTACTGCCGATTGCACTGGCAATTGGCTCGATAATTGTTTCGTATTTTAAAGCAAAGCAAACGAACCGCAGCGCATTCGTGCCAACGATTTTCCTCATGTTTGTTGTGACGGTGCTGGAAGCGTGGCCAAGCATTAATGGGGAGACGAATGCAGTATCCGTCGTCTTTATGATTACACCTTTGTTTGTCTGCAACGCGTTCCAAATTATGTGGCTTCACAAGCTTGTGGGCACTACGAACCAAAAAACCGACTCCGCGAACGTCGCGAAATCGGCTTCCTAGTTATCTTCGGGTATTACAAACCATATGCTGCAGCTTCTAGTCGGGCAGACGGATCGCTCAAGGAACCGGTATTTACCGTTTTACCTTGAACTTCTGTCTGTCCGATCATTTGTGATACGGTTACGAAATCATAGCCGTTCGCCCGCAGTTGGTCGATGATGGCCGGCAAGGCATCGCGTGTCTGTTTAGACGAGTCACTTGCATGCATCAATATGATGTCACCAGGGTGAGCGCGGCTTACTACACGTTCCACAATTTTATCCGTACCGATATTCATCCAGTCGAACGAATCCGTGTCCCATTGGATAACCGTATAATTCAGCTCCTCGGCAATCCGAAGCACACGTTTGTCAAAATCTCCATTCGGCAGTCGAATCAAATTAGGCGATTTACCCGTTAAACCTGACAGAATCGTATGAGCCGTCGTAATTTGCGAGCGGATTTCGTCGTCATTGAATTTGCTGTAGTAATCATGCTTATGGCCATGACTTCCGATTTCGAAGCCTGCGTCTACAATCTTCTTTACAATTTCAGGATGGGACTGACTCCAGACAGAGGAGAGGAAGAACGTAACATTCTTAACGCCTTTCTCCTTCAGAACATCGATAATAGGCTCGGCACGCTTGTCTCCCCAGCTGATGTCAAACGTTAATGCAACAACCTTCTTGTCCGTCGGAATGCTGTAGATGGCTGCCGGCTGCTGGGGGGCGAATACGGCAATATTGTCACGCTCTGCATAAATAATGCCGCAGGAGAAAACAACAGCTACAGCGAGCATCAAATATCGCTTTAGTTTCCTTCCGTTCAATACATAAAACATGTTCATCCGTCGGCGCTCCTCTCATATCAAACTTTCGTATACCTTGTACTAGTACAATCCTATGCTCGTACACAGAGGATATTCTTCTTCTGTCTATGAATCTTTAAGAGGAGGCAACGACTATGTTTCGTAATCTTGCATGGGCAGCACATTTTCGAATGATGCGCTCTTATTTCGGAATTAGTGCAGTACTATTCCTAGCTGGTATAGTGACTGGCATAACCGCAACAGGCTTCTCAGACTTTCTAGACCAACAGCTTAAGGGCATTAAGGATCTGAGTGACATTATTAATCAGTCGTCCAACCCGACCTTGATGGGGATCGTCGTCATTTTCTTTAATAATGCGATCAAAGCGGGGATGATTGTTTATTTAGGATTTCTATTCGGCATCTATCCAGTGATTTTCATCGTACTCAACGGCATGGTCATTGGTTATCTCATGCACAAATACTATGTGGCAGAGGGAGCCGCTACAATGTTCGAGGTGTTGGTGAAAGGGATACTCCCACACGGGATCATCGAAATTCCTCTCATCATCATCGCTTCTGCTTATGGACTTCGGTCGGGTAACATTGCGATCCGATGGATTGGTGCACTCTTTAACGGGACAAAGGCAAAAGCGATGGCCCAGGAGACGGAACGTTACGTCATCACAACGCTGCCGGTCGTGCTTGGAATTGTACTGCTGCTGCTCGTTGCTTCCCTTATTGAAAGCACAATAACGCCACTCTTGTTACAAAAGTAATAAAATTTCCAATATTTGAGCATAACAATAAAGCGGCAGGTAGCGTCCTAAGCAGCAGCGCAGGGCGCTTTTTGTTTAAATGAATTTGTCGCTGTTAAGGAGGCCGACTAACGGTTATGCTCGGGATCTTGTTCAACGAAAAAGAATGCAAAGAATTTGACTACGTCCTCCGCAAAGAACTGGATGAAATGATGCTCGACCTGCATGATTCACGGCTAGATGAGGACATCAAACAAGCGATTGCGAAAAGATATAAGATCATCTTCCGCATGTTCGCCAGAATTGCCTCTCCTAAGGAGTTGTCACGCTACGCGCTGAATATGCGAAATTATCGATAGCGTAAAGACTGCGGGCTGTTGCCAAACTATATGCACGGCCCGTTCTACCGACGATAGCAGAAGTAATTTTAGCTTTATTGAAAAAAGGTGTTGCATACTGTGGACAGCCTATGGTATATTCTAATTCCGGTCGCGAGAACAACGCCGGACACGAAAGAAATGACTCATTCATTCGAAATCGAGTGAATAATGATTTTAAAAGAAATGCTTGACACACTTAATAACGTCTGATAAGATGTTAAACGTTGTCGAAATTGTTCTTTGAAAACTGAACAACGAGCGAAACTGTCAGTTTAAATGTTTTAAATGAGCTAAACAAGCTTCACCATAACTTTTATGGAGAGTTTGATCCTGGCTCAGGACGAACGCTGGCGGCGTGCCTAATACATGCAAGTCGAGCGGAGCTGATGAGGTGCTTGCACCTCTGATGCTTAGCGGCGGACGGGTGAGTAACACGTAGGCAACCTGCCTGCAGGACTGGGATAACATTCGGAAACGAATGCTAATACCGGATAATCGATTTCCTCGCATGAGGAGATCGGGAAAGACGGAGCAATCTGTCACCTGTGGATGG
>NZ_QGTQ01000033.1 GCF_003182255.1 Paenibacillus cellulosilyticus
CCATCCACAGGTGACAGATTGCTCCGTCTTTCCCGATCTCCCCATGCGAGGAAATCGATTATCCGGTATTAGCATTCGTTTCCGAATGTTATCCCAGTCCTGCAGGCAGGTTGCCTACGTGTTACTCACCCGTCCGCCGCTAAGCATCAGAGGTGCAAGCACCTCATCAACTCCGCTCGACTTGCATGTATTAGGCACGCCGCCAGCGTTCGTCCTGAGCCAGGATCAAACTCTCCATAAAAGAAGTGCTTGTATAGCTCATTTAAAACATTTAAACTGACAGTTTCGCTCGTTGTTCAGTTTTCAAAGAACAATTTCGACAACTTTTACATCTTACCAGATGTTAATCAGCGTGTCAACAATTTCTTTTGTTTTGTTTCGACAACGTTCATTATCATATCAGATAACTTCATGTCGTGCAAGCTCTTTTTTTAATCTTTTTTCGAAGTTATTCACTTCAAAAATTCGATTTGTTTTAAGCTTGCCGGCGTTGTGTTTCTCGGCCGGAATTAGAATATATCACGGATAGAATGTGTATTGCAACTACTTTTTATTATTTATTTCGATTTATTTTGATTTTTTCATAGAACAACAGCATCAACATCAAAGGAATACCTAATACTAATATAAAACCGGACTCACTGATCATTCTCCTCTGAGCCCGGTTTCTTCTATATTATACGATATCAATCCATTCTACTTGGATAGGTCCGTCTACCGCTTCAATTACAATCCGATGCAGTCCTGCATCAAGCATCACAGATTCATCCAGTCGGACAATAGTCCACTCAGCATTACTCGGCCGTGCCGTACCGAGCTGCCAACCATCAAGGCTGACGGTTAACCCGCTCCAACTCCCCGACTCTACAGTTGCACGCAGGCGAATCTCTACGCCAAATGGACTCACCTCTACGTTCTCGCCGCTGCCGCTATTACCGGAAGTGAATTCATACGCGAGCCAATCACCAGCACCCAACTGTACAAGCAGCCGCTGGTCCATCGTCCATGGACGTCCGCCATTATGCTGGAAGTTCGAACCCTCTCGCTCGCTATCTACGAAACGAATATCGGTTTTATCATTTACGCGAAAGCCCACGTTACGATCAGCTTTCGCTCCGATGTGATAACCAATCCCCGATCCCTGATAGCCGTAGAAAATAGCAGGAATTCGTACAGGCGCTCTTCTAAACAACGCATTTACTACTTCAGGGTGATACGTACAATTCTCGATGCCGATATTATCAAGGTATGTCCACAAAATCCGTTGCGCCTCTTCCATACTCGGACGTTCTCCGCCAGACAAATAGTCTACGAGTCGGTCCCAACCTTCCGGCCGATTCACAGAACAAGGCGAATTGATCGTGTCCATCTTCTTCCACGTCCAGAAGTTCCACGAGATGTCGTGATCCTCGAACAAGCGAAACGCACCGGAGTACCAATCGATATTGTTCTCTCCGCCTTCGCCCATGAAGATTGGCGCATTCAACCGCTCACGGTCATTGATATATGTCTGAATACTCTCTGTGTCCGGGTTATTCCAGTACTTATGAAACTGCAGAAGCGTATTATCATCGATCATTTCATCGAAAATAGACCAATCCGTCGACCAATGTGCGCCTTCTAGGACGATCATATGCTTCTGATCCACTTCTCGAATGGCCTTCACGATGTCACGGTACAGCGGCATCAACTCTGAATTCAGTGCAGCATTCCAATCCGGCAGCGGCTCATTGAGCAGGTCGTAACCCGCTACAATCCATTCCTCCTTATAGCGATCAGCCAGTTGGCGCCATAAATCAATCGTCATCCGTCGGTAGATCGCATTCGTAAACAACTCAGGCTGATCATTCTCGGAGTCGTCGATATTAGCTCCCGTCTGCCCGCCTGTTGCCCCATGCAGATCCAGTATGGCGTAAACGTTATATTTGCGGCACCAATCGATGCATAAATCTAAACGATGTAAGTTATTCCCCCTGAATCGTACAGGCTCTCCATCCTCGATGAAAGCTCGCGCATTAATCGGAATACGAATAGAGTTGAAGCCCTCTTCTGCAATTTTGCGAATATCCGCTTCTGCCGTGTAACGGTCGTAATACGTCTCCCAGAACTCAGCCGCTTTCTCTGATCCAATAAGCTCTTCAACTATCCGCTCTATTTTTCTCGGCCGATCGCCCTGCTCCGGGAACTTCCACATGTAACCTTCTGGGAGAAACCAGCTTCCAAGGCCTACACCGCGCAAAATAAGCTCTTCCCCATCGCCATTCACCAGCTTCTTGCCCTGTGCACGTACAAATCCAGCCACGTTATTGTTCATCAATACCACACTGATCCTCTCCTATCCTGGTAGTGATCTCGGAGTATTCACTCGGCTCCCAACGCTTCGTTCATCGCACGGTATTCCAGCGGTGATACGCCTTCTACTTCCTTGAAGACACGCGTAAAATGCTTCACATTCTCGAAGCCGACGCTTGCGCTGATCTCATACACCTTCATATCCGATGTCATGAGCAGCTCCTTCGCCCTCTGAAGACGCAGCTTGCGTAAGTAAGCAACGAACGTATCGCCTGTATGGTCCTTGAATGCCTGGCTGAAGTACGAGTAATTAAGCGATACATGGTTAGACACCATCGCCATATTCAGATCCTCATGATAACGCTCTTGAATATAACTGATTGCACGTCCCATCTCACTCTTATCGTTATAGACCGAACGCACTTGGCGAACATAATCATTAAGAAGCAGCAGTAAGCTTTGCACACTGTAATAGTAGTCATGGAAAGGCGCGTTATAGATATCTCCAACTGTCCGATGAAGCTTTAATATTTCGAGCGACCCTTCACCGTAAACCTGAAATACTTTGTCGAACACGTGCTCATTCAATAGGTGGCTAATGCCCTCCAAATAGCTGATGTCATATCGCATAATGGTCTTAATATCAAGAACATGCTGCAGCAGCCGTTTGATATCCGCTTCTCGATCGAGTCCAAGCAAATTGGATATTTTGTGTATATCTTCAACCGGAAGCTTATAAGACTTGCTCTTATCGACAAGCTCTTCTGCACGAATCACATCGGGTGCTGTCAGCAGTACGGAATAAGCAACCGCCGCAACAGCTTGCCGATATCCCTGTCTGACTGCTTCCATAGGCGACATTCGCACGCTGACACCAGCTTGAAACCCACAAGCTGGATGTTCCTTCATATAGGTGGACAGCCGTTCAATCAGAGTTGAACTGTCCGTTATGATGACCAACCGTTCTTCTCTGTCGTAGAACCGGATGCAGCGTCTCTCATTCTCATAACCGATTATTTTATCGATCCGATGCATAAACTCCGCACGCTCAGCTGCTCTAGCGCCGCCATTCATCCGTACAATTGCAACCTGGAACCCCTCATCCAGCCAGCATAACGCCGCCCGTCCTAATAGCTCTCGAACTTCTTCTGCACGGTACCGATCATGCATTAACACATTCTGAAGTTGGGTAATCGCAAATTCAGCCTTCAGCGCGATTGTATTACGAAGCTCATCGGCCACTTCATTCTTCTTCTGCCATTCTTCCTCTAATCGGCGAAGCACTCGAAATAACTCTTCTCTTACGATCGGCTTGAGCAAATATTCTTTGACATCGAACCGAATCGCTGCCTTTGCATATTGAAAATCATCAAAGCCGCTTAATATCACCACATCCGCCCGAGATTCACGTTCCTGCAACCGTTGGATGAGCGTAATGCCATCCATAACAGGCATCCGAATATCGGTAATGACGAGGTCGATCTCCGTCTCATCCAACACCTGCAAAGCTTCTTCCCCATCCGCAGCAAAATAAAACGTATACGCCCCGGCAAACTCTCTATCGATCATCGATTTCAAGCCAACTCTAATGTTCCGCTCATCATCCACGATTAATAGGCTTCGCATAAGCATCTTTACCTCCGGCTATGTTTAAGTACGGCAGCACCATCGTCACGCGAGTATAAGTGCCTTGAACACTATCAATTCGAATGCCGTGCCCTTTGCCATAATTCATGACGATTCTCTGATCCACGTTGCGAAGACCAATTCCGCTGCCTTCTCTCTGTCCGGCGTCCGCGGCGTTTCGCATCTCCTGATACACGGCGTCATCCAAACGGATGAACATGTTCACATCTCGCAGTCTACTTTCCTCAATGCCGTTGCCATCATCGATCACTTCGATTACCAAATCGTCATTCAGCGCGTAGGCTTTAATTGTAATCGTTAATTTACCTTTGCCTCGATGCCCGAAGCCATGCTTCACTGCATTCTCCACAACCGGCTGCAGCGACATTTTCAGCACTTCTTGATCCTTATAAATGTCTGGCACTTCCACATTCAACTCAAGGCTATTATCATAGCGAATGTTCATAATCGCGATATAGTTCTGAATATGAACCAGCTCATCCTGCAGCCGAACATGGTTGCTCGTCCACTGCAAGTTGTAACGCATCATGCCACCTAACGAGGTGAGCGCATCGGAGATGGCGTATTGGGACTCCACTTCCGCCAACATCTTAATATTCTCAAGCGTGTTATATAGAAAATGAGCATCGATCTGATTCTTCAGCGCGTTAAGCTCTGCTTCCTTCGTTGCAGCCTGGCGGCTCACGGCCTGCGCAATCAGCTCGTTCATTTTCTTAAGCATCTGCCTGAAATGGAAAGCTATCTCTCCGACCTCATCCATGCTCGTAATCGCGATATCGACATTGAAGTCTCCTTTGCGTACTTTCTTCATCGATTCACGCAATATCTTCAGCTTCTTCAGAATGAGCGAGTGGAGTAAATATGAAATCATCGACAATAAAGCGATGAGTATAATCGTTGCAATAATAATTGTATTCCGCTGCTTGCTAATGTCGGAAAGCGTGCTCTCCAGCGAAACAATGTTGAGCAAATAGCTATCTAATAGCTCGACATGACTGTAGATTCCAATATACGGCTTACCCTCATAAGAGAAGGAGAAGCTTGCAGATTCGCCCTCCGTGCGATGAGATTCAAACTGCTTCAAGACTTCGTTCACAGGAAGCTTCTGAAACAGCGGTGATGAATCCTTCGTGAACGGCATACCTTCTCGATTCACGACAAGCATTTGGGAGTCGTTGTCTTGTACATCGCTGAAAGTCTTCATAAAGAACTTGCTTATTTCCATACTGACTTCGAGCACGCTGTTATGTCGTATATCATCGGAATATTTGCGCTCCCGCAGCAAGGACACATAAATCGACTCCGGAACATCATTGCCGCTATCTAGAATGCTTTCCGTACTGCGGCTGATGTCCCACCATACGATGCCATTCTGCTTGATCACGGTATCATACCAAGGTTTATTCTTAATCCGATTTTCTTTAAAAATAACAGGCCAGAACTCATACACATTCGGATTCTCGGTATACAGCCGTATATTCGCAATATTAGGGTTGTTAAACAGAAAGTATTGGAACATAGAGAATGTCTTCGTCTTAAAATCAACCAAGCCAGCCGTATCTAAATCTACTCCGCTTTCAAGATAATCCTTGATATCGTTATTCGAAATGGCTAATTCAGCAGTCCGCTGCATAACCTCCATGTTGTTTGCGACATTCATTTTCTCGATATCGAGAATGTACTGATTCTTCTTCGTCATATCTTTGATCGTGTTCAAATAAACGTTGTGGAACAAATACCACGACACCAAAATGATTGGGATAAGAATGATACAAATAAAAGATACAATCAGCTTGAATTGAATCGACATTCGACCAATCTCTAGCGAAGCCTTGGAACCCCATTGCCGAGCAAGTTTTATCACAATGTGTACACCATCCTTGCCCGTTATTGTAATAAGCCTGAAGTCTGCACGGACAGACTTCAGGCTATCACAGTATGATTACTTATTGAAGGCTTGAAGTTTAGCTACATTCGTTTCGTATGCTTTTTGACGATAAGCATCAATTTTGTCTTGTTTGTTGCTATTACGTTCTGCAACGTACTTGTTCCAGATCTCATCGAATTCAGCATCCGATTTGGACAAGATCAGCTTCGGAAGTGTTTTACCCCAGCTGCGTGCGTTTTTGCTGCCTGCGATACCTTCTTCAGAGTTCGCTGGCGCATCGAGGTTATCGAATTCAGACATACTGATCGATTTGCCTTTCGTCCAATCTTCCATTTGCTTAGCTGGATCAACGCTAGGAGGCGCCCATGCCAAGTTCATGTTCGTGTCCATCAGCATCCAGTACGTATAGGAAGCGCCATACTTCTGGTCGAATGCAGCACGGTCTTTGTTGAGCAGGTCAATAACTTCAGGCTTGAACTGGTCTTTGCCGTCGATCGTATCGTACGTTACACCTTTCTCGCCGAGGTACATATCTTTGTTGCCCTCTTCCGAGATGAGGTACGTCAGGAACTCAATTGCTCTCTTCTTATCTTTAACATCCTTGGAGATGAGCGTTACAGTCCAACCGGAAATACCTGGGCCAGAAAGCGTAGGCGCTGCTTTCGACGAGTTCGCAGGTCCGTTAATTGCGATATAAGCCGAATTCGGATCCTTCTGATAGAGCGAGATGTTCTGCGTTGCAAAGTCAGAACGTTGATACAGCATCGCGAAGTAACGGCCTTGCGCAATTTTCTCTTCCATTTGCGCACGTTTGTCGATGAAGATATCTTTGGACAGCAGGCCATCTTGGTTTGCTTGACGGAAAGTCTTCAGCCAGCTGATATACTCAGGATCTAGGCGGCGGTCATACAGCTTGCCGTCCTTCACTTGCGGAATGGCTAGGAAGTTCTGCAGGTAGCCTTCGAGCGAGTAGTTACCCGTCTCCGTGAACTCATGCAAACCAAGCGGAATAAGCGGTTGACCATTCACTTCCGGGAATTTCTCTTTCGCCAATTTCAGTGCGTTCAGGAAGCCTTCCGGCGTGCTCATATCTGGGCTGCCGATTGCTTCGTACATATCCTTACGAACGACGAACGTTTGGTTCGACGTGAAGTTACTGCCGTATTTCTCATAGTCAGCAGGCGAGGACGATGCATTAGGGTAGCCATATACATTGCCGTCTGCTTGCGTGTACCAGCCCAGTTTAGCAGGGTCTGCTACTTTAATGAAGTATGGATCGTATTGATCGGCCAGTTCATTCAGCGGCAGTACGAGATCGCCTTCGATCATTTTGCGAACGCCTTCTTCATACCATCCAAGTGTCAGGAAGTCAGGCAGCTTGCCAGATGCGATCATCGTGTTCAACTTCTCATTTTCGTTGCCAGCTGGCACGATGAAGTTGATGCCTACGCCCGTTTTCTTCGTAATGTATTCGGCAGTAGCGTCTCCGCCCCACTTCTTATTGAACCACGAGAAGTTAATATACCAATCAAATGTGATCGGATCTTTGGCATCTGCTTTCCAGCCTGGCTCATCTGCATTAGCTGTCGTCGTCGTTGCCGTATCCGTATTGTCTGTCGTCGTTGCAGTTTCGTTATTCGTCGTCTTGTCCTCTGTCGTCTTCTCGCCATCATCGCTGCTTCCACAAGCTGCGAGAGAGAACGCCATCGCGAACACGACAGTCAATGCCATCATCGAGGTCCACAGTCTACGTGTTTTACTCATTGATAAGTCCCCTTTTCTGAAATGATTTCATTTATTAGCAACCCGACCACAAGTAGCAGCCAGACTGATAATTAAAGTTAGACAAGTCTCCTAGCCCTTGATGGAACCGATCATGAAGCCTTTAACAAAGTACTTCTGCAGGAACGGATAGACAATGACGATTGGCGCGGTCGTAACGACCATCGTCGCCAGCTTGAGCGATTGGCTTGTAACCGATACCGATACGCCGCTTGGCATTGCTGCCAGCATCTGATTCGAGCCAGATTGCGCAACAACCCGGTACAAGAACGTCTGAATCGGTTGAAGATCCATATCATTCATGTAGATCATACCGGTGAAATAGTCGTTCCACTGGTACACACCATGGAATAACGCAATTGTTGCAACGACCGGCATTGAAACAGGGATGATGACTTTGTAAAAGATTTTGAAATCATTCGCTCCGTCAATTCGTGCTGCCTCTTCTAGTCCGGCAGGTATTTCTCTAAAGAAGGAGAGGAAAATAATAAGATCGAAGAAGCTGAAAGCTGCCGGGATAATGTAGACGAGAAAATTGTCTAGCAGGTGCAGGTCACGAATGAGCAGGTAGTAAGGAATGAGACCGCCACCGAAGAACATCGTAATCGTACCAATCAGCATGTACACCTTTCGCCCAATAAGCTCCTTGCGAGAGAAAGCGTACGCTACCATTGCGGTGAAGAATACGTGTACAACGACTCCGATTACCGTCTTCGCCACTGTGATCCACATCGCCGTCATAATGCCGTCGCTGCGGAATACAGCTCGAAAACTTGTCAAACTGAACACCCTCGGAACCCAGTAGATCCCTCCGCGCATGGCGTCCTCGCCGTCATTGAAGGCATTGACTAGGACATACCAGATTGGATACAACGTGATGAAACATATGATAAGCATCAGAACGG
The DNA here is from genome assembly GCF_003182255.1 of Paenibacillus cellulosilyticus. Classification (GTDB taxonomy): domain Bacteria; phylum Bacillota; class Bacilli; order Paenibacillales; family Paenibacillaceae; genus Paenibacillus_T; species Paenibacillus_T cellulosilyticus. The sequence goes on from NZ_QGTQ01000033.1 coordinate 8,515, forward strand.
AGATGAGAATCTCGAATGTAAATTCTGATGCCGACTGCCTTTTCGCAGAAAACATCCTTAGGTCACCACCTTGATCAGAATAGAGACGTGTTGTTTAAACGCTTCGTTATGCCGTTAGCTCCCAGCAGCAGAATGAGAGCAATGACGGATTTAATCAATCCAACTGCCGCCGCATAGGAATATCTGCCTGACAACAAGCCTGCCTGATAAACATACACGTCGATGACGTTGCTGGACGTTTCGTTCAACTGGTTGCGGAGGACGAGAATCTGATCGAAGTTCGAGTTGAGCACACCGCTGATTGCGAGAATGAACAAAATCGAAATCGTCCCTTTGATCGATGGCAGCGTAATATTCCACATTTTCTGGCCGCGTCCCGCACCATCAATCGTTGCTGCTTCATATAGTTCGGGAGAGATGCTCGAAATAGCAGCCAAATAAATGATTGCCGACCAGCCGAGCTCTTTCCAAATATCCGAAGTAATAACAATGCCCCAAAAGTACTTCGGTTCCGCCAAGTACGTGATCGGTTCATGTATGACGTTAATCGCCATCAATATCTTGTTCACGATACCAACGTCCGACAGCCACGTTGCCATAATACCGCCGAGAACTACCCATGATAGGAAGTGAGGCAGGTAAGTAATCGTCTGCACCCACCGTTTGAAAACCATAGAGCGCAGCTCGTTGAGAAGCAGTGCGAATAAGATTGGCAGCGGGAAGCCGATAACGAGCTTGATTAGACTCATCCCGATCGTATTCTTGATGACGTAGCCTAAACTATCGTCCTCAAAAAATTCTTTGAAATGATCGAATCCTACCCATGGCGCTGCTGAGATCGGACGAATAATGTCAAACTCTTTAAATGCGATTATGATTCCATACATCGGGATGTAGTTGAATACAATCATCCATGCAACACCAAGCAGCGCCATCACCTGCAAATAACGCTGCGCTATTAATTTCTGCACCCATACCTGGATGTTTGATCTGCCGGCCCTTGATTGCTGCGTGCTCGGCTTCGTTTCTACTTTGACGCTCATACTTGAGGTGCACCTCCATTTCCATCTGTCTTTCTGCCGAAAGCTCTTACACGAGTAATTGTAATCGTTTACATCAGACAGTAGTAGGTGTGAGTTTTCAGGTATGGTGATGTTTTTTTAGGAACTTTTGCGACTCTATGAAAGGACGGTGAATTATGCGGAAAACAAAAAAAATCACTCTGCTACGCGCCAATCGGCACAGTAACAAGTGATTGTTGTTTAATAAGTTATGGTGCGGTAGAGAGGACTCGAACCTCCACGGGCGTACGCCCACTACCCCCTCAAGATAGCGTGTCTGCCATTCCACCACTACCGCACATTTAGAAAATCATCACATTCGCTTCGAGGGTAAGAAGCAAATGGTGAGCCATGTAGGACTCGAACCTACGACACCCTGATTAAAAGTCAGGTGCTCTACCAACTGAGCTAATGGCTCATAGATGGTGACCCGTAGGGGATTCGAACCCCTGTTACCTCCGTGAAAGGGAGGTGTCTTAACCCCTTGACCAACGGGCCTCACATTGTTCAACACGCCCGTTTGAATCAGGCGACTTGAAGATCATATCATGTACCAATTCGTTTTGCAAGCACCTTTTTCTAGGATAACTGATCGCTCAACGCGATTCAACATCTGAACAAAAGAAAAAGACCGATCGAGTTGCACGGTCCCTAGCCTGCAAATCAGATAAAAAATGTGGCGGAGAAGGAGGGATTCGAACCCTCGCACCACTTACGCAGTCTAACCCCTTAGCAGAGGGTCCCCTTGAGCCACTTGGGTACTTCTCCATGGCTCCCCGAACAGGACTCGAACCTGTGACAACTCGATTAACAGTCGAGTGCTCTACCAACTGAGCTATCAGGGAAAATCGTGCAGTGACATTTAATAATTTACCATGCCTGTCCCACTCTAGTCAAGTACATTTAATATTAATTTTCCGGAGCATTTGCCACAGCGGAATCGGGTCGGGTCAAGCCGGCGTCGACGCAAGTATTCCATACCGCAAGAACGGCATACAAGCTTATACTTAAACGGCTTAGGCTTGCGCGCTTCACGCTCCGGCAGCGTACGGCAATATCGGGACGCCCCCACTTGTACGAGCAATTGTTTGAAATCCTGATCACGATGCTGATAGCCCCGCTTCATAATATGAAGATGATAATGGCACAGCTCGTGCTTAATGATTTTCTCCGTCTCTTCGGCTCCGAATGCCTCAAGCTGATGCGGACTGATTTCGATGTTATGCGATTTTGTAAAATAACGCCCGCCAGTCGCCTTCAATCGGCCATTAAAAGTAGCGCGATGCTTGAACGGTATACCGAACGACTCCAGCGATACTCGTTCCACCCACGCCTGCAGCGTCTCATCATTCATTGATAATCTCCTCCACCTACTTGAATTGTAAAGGTGGGCTGCGATACACTTCAAGTAGAAAGTTCGATCTCGTTCGAGCTGTTTTTGTTATTAGAGGGGAGAATCTTTACTATTATGCCAACTATGCGCTACGTTCTGATGAAACAGAATGACACGGTTCATTTCGTTGAAATGCCGGAATCGCACGCTTACCAGCTTAGCGCGCTCAATCTGCGTTTGCATAAAGAAATCGACAAGCTGACGGCAAGCAATGTCCCTGCACTTCCATACGCCATCGCTGAATGCGACAATGTCGAGCTGCATGATGCAACGATCCAAACGATTTCCGGATTGGATTACTTGAACAAGCTGGAGCAGGATTTTGCCCAAATTAAAGAGCAATCGTACCCGCTCATCTCGCTGCTGACCGAAATTCGCGCACTGCAAGCACAGCTGGAGCAGTGGTACGAAGAGGAATACGAGAACTAACAAGATGAAACGCATTACGCTGACTTATAATGGCGCAGTGCGTTTTTTCTTTTATACGGTGTGAAACCTCTATCGAAGCATCTCGATGATGTGCGACCGCGTTTAGCGGTAGGTTTTGACGCCGATAAAATTCGCGGTGTGAAACCCTTTATCGAAGCCATTCGATGATGAGCGACCGCGTCTAAAGGTAGGGTTTAACGCCAATAAACATTGTGGTGTAAAAACCTCTATCGAAGCATCTCGACGATGATCGACCGCGTTTAGCGGTAGGTTTTGACGCCGATAAAAATTTATATTTCCGGGTACACCCGGAAATTATTAATTTTTATGCGGTCGAATTCACGCGAATGAAATCGTTTCGGACCTGCACTTCTACCCATCCATGCCCATATGCTATTCATACAGTACGGTCCGGGAGGGGGACGACGCATATGCCGCAGTGGCTGTGCAATCAACTGATGCGCGCGTACCAGAAGAAGGATATTCGGCAGATCCGTCTGCTGAATGACTGCTGGTATTTTTACCGCGCGAAGCAGCGTCCGAGCGAAGAATCCGTAACAACGAATAGTTAAGCTAAGGGGCTGAGCCCCTTTGAACCCTATTACTTTCAGCATAATCAACATTTCTTTCTAACCGCTTTAAATCAACATTTCTACCCATCTAGAGGATTTAATCCCATCTAGAGGATTTCTACCCCCCTAAATCCTCCCTGCTAGGGAGGATCCCATGGGACTCCCGTCCCCTGGACCCCGGAAGGGGGAACGTGGGATTGGCAGAGACGCCGTCGCATTCTTTGGTGGTAGGAATCGCGTGCCCCTGTGGGGCAAAGCTTACTGGTTGCGCGTGATATAGATCCAAAGAATTAAGCGTTGTTGAACAACGCTTAATTCCGTTTAGACTGTGTTAAAAGAGATATAAGTGTAGGGAAACATAACTTAATGTATCTCGATGTGTGGATTTTCGTGCATAGTGCCGTATTAGGTGTGATTTTACAACACTTATAGGGTGGCGAAGATGCGAGTATATAGAGTAAGAGTGGTTATACCGCGCTTATTCCTGGCTAAGCTTGCTTGAATTGCTAAGTTGGAATACAACAAAAGCCGATCCCCTGTTGCGGGATCGGCTTTTTATTGCATACATCCTCTAGTCGGGTTTGACCATGGTGAGGCTGACGCGGCCTTTCTTCGCGTCGGCTTCGAGTACCCAGACGGTGACGGCATCGCCAACGGATACGACGTCCGTCGGGTGCTTGACGAACTTGGTGCTTAGGCGCGAAATGTGGACAAGGCCATCGTTCTTGATGCCGATGTCGACAAACGCACCAAAGTCGATGACGTTGCGGACGGTGCCTTGCAGCTCCATGCCCGGTTTCAAGTCCTCGAGCTTGAGCACATCCGTCCGGAAGATTGGTGGTGGAAGCTCTTCGCGCGGGTCGCGGCCTGGACGCTGCAGGGAGTCGATGATGTCGCGCAGTGTCGGTACACCAACCTCAAGCTCAGCAGAGAGCTTCGTTACATCCGCCTCAGCCAGCTTGGCACGCACAGACTCGGTGCCCACATCCGCCAGCTTCAATCCGAGCGCGCGGAACAGCTTGTCTACAACCGAATACGATTCCGGGTGAATCGGCGTACGGTCCAGCGGGTTGTCCCCCTCTGGAATCCGTAGGAAGCCGATGCACTGTTCGTAAGACTTCGCGCCAAGCCGAGGAACCTTCGAAAGCTCCTTGCGCTGCGAGAATTTGCCGTTCTCATCACGGTACTTTACGATGTTGCGGGCAATCGTCGCATTGACGCCTGCTACGTAGGACAACAGCGACGGAGACGCCGTATTCACATCGACGCCGACGTGGTTAACCGCAGACTCTACAACGCCGCCTAAGCTTTCCTCCAGCCGCTTCTGACTGACGTCATGTTGGTATTGGCCAACGCCGATCGCTTTCGGCTCGATTTTCACAAGCTCAGCCAACGGGTCCTGCAGACGACGTGCGATCGAAACCGCACTCCGCTCGGATACGTCAAGCGACGGGAACTCCTCTGCTGCAAGCTTGGATGCCGAGTAGACCGAAGCACCCGCTTCGCTGACGATCATATATTTCAATTCATTAGCGCCTGCCGCTCCGGCCTGACGCCGTTTGCCGATCAGGTCTGCAATGAACTGCTCCGTCTCCCGTGACGCCGTACCATTGCCGATTACGATCAAGCCAACGCTATACTTGTCCAGCATGCCATTCACAATGCGCTCTGCATCAGCTACCTTGTTGTTGGGAGGCGTCGGGTACGAGACGGCTACTTCGAGCAGCTTGCCAATGTCGTCAACGACAGCGAGCTTGCAGCCTGTACGGTATGCAGGGTCGACACCAAGCACAACCTGGCCGCGAACTGGCGGCGACAGCAGTAGATTACGCAGATTAACAGAGAAGATCGAGATTGCATGTTCTTCCGCCTTCTCCGTCATCTCGCCGCGCACCTCACGCTCGATGGACGGTGCGATTAAACGTTTGTAAGCATCCTCAATAACCGAGGTCAGCACCGCCACAATCTGCGGTGCGGTATGCCGGCGGACAATCGTGCGGTTCATCCAATCATGGACGCGGTCAGCTGGAACGTCGAGCGCTACGCGAAGCACCTCTTCGCGTTCGCCCCGATTAATGGCGAGTACACGGTGAGGCGGCAGCTTGCGTACCGGCTCCTGGTAGGCATAATACATTTCGTATACCGTCTCAGCGCTCGCATCCTTCGCTTCCGTCCGGAGCACACCTTGATCATGCGTAAACTTGCGGACCCATGTGCGGATGGCAGCGTCGTCGGCAATATTTTCAGCAAGGATGTCCATGGCGCCCTGTAGAGCTTCCTCTGCACTGTTAACGCCTTTCTCCGCATCAATATAACGCTGCGCTTCTACTGAGGGATCTCCCTGCTTCGGTTGAGCCCATATCCAGAGTGCAAGCGGCTCGAGGCCACGTTCCTTCGCAACGCTCGCTCTCGTCTTCCGCTTCTGACGATAAGGACGATACAGGTCTTCGACCTCCTGCAGCTTAACAGCGGATTCGATGCCTCGGCGCAGCTCGTCCGTCAGCTTGCCCTGCTCGTCAATAAGCCGAATAACCTCGCGCTTGCGCTCTTCCAGGTTGCGCCGATATTGCAGCTTCTCTTCAATATCGCGAAGCGCATTCTCGTCGAGCTCCCCCGTCATCTCCTTGCGGTAACGCGCAATGAACGGAATCGTATTGCCCTCATCAAGCAGCGACACGGCTGCCTTCACTTTCGTCAGCGGAATGGACAGCTCAGCCGCAATATCGCGTATAATCCGTTCCCGCTCGGCCGCCGCTTGCTCCTCCGATAATTTCGTTACATTCGCTTCTGTCGGTGCATCCTGCTTCTCAACCGCCACTTCAGCAAGCCCCTTCCATCTCGTACTTATAAAGCCCGTGTTCAAAAAGTTCGGTTTTCAGCACCTGATGTCGAATATGCTTCTTGTGATGCTTCGGGATCAAAGACGTACTTTTTGAACAACCTCTTAAACTAGCGGTGTAAGCCAACGAACGGATTATTCGCCTTTTCGAATCCGATCGTCGTCTTCGGACCATGTCCGGGATATACCGTTACATCGTCCGGCAGCTTGAACAGCTTGAGCCGTATCGAATCATAGAGATCCCGCTCGCGACCACCTGGCAGGTCGGTACGTCCAATAGATGCGCGGAACAGGACGTCGCCGCCAAATAGATCGGAGCCGCAGAGGAGGCTGACGCTGCCCGGCGAATGGCCAGGCGTATGCATCACGGAGAACTTGTGTCCGATGAGATCAAGCGTCTGTCCTTCGTCCAGCGCATATTCCGCAGGGTCCGTCGTCAGCGGCGGCGTTACGTCTTTCCAACGGTAAGAGCCGTTCAACTGCGCATTGGTCAACCAATCCGCCTCTAGATCATGTATGTAGACCGGGCACCCCTTTGCTTTGCGCACTTCATCAACGCCGCCCATGTGGTCAAAATGTGCATGTGTCAAAAGGATTGCCTCTATCTGAATCGATGCAATTCGTTCGAGCAGACGCTTCGGCCCCATGCCAGGGTCGATAATAACGCCTCTCTCGCCGGATTCATCCGTCAATAAGTAACAGTTCGTCTGCAGTGGGCCAAGTGAGAAGGTCTGTATATTCAGCTTCGTCATCGGCTTAAATCGTAGTGAGCAGCTGACGCAGCTCGCTAACAATATCAGTTTGGTAGGCTGTGCCTTCGCCTTCGCCATAACGACGCATGATTTCTTCCCGCGCCGCAGTTAGATTCTGCTGATAATCTGACGCTTCCCGATCAGGATTGCCTAGCTTGAACGCGATCATCGGTTCTTGAACATGCTTTGTACGTGGGCCCCACTGTCCGCGTACAACACCGTCTGCTCCAGCAAAAATAACGACTGGGATCGAGCGTCCGCCCATTGTCAAAAACTCATCCATCGTATCGAGATGCTGCTCCATAATAAGCACTTCTGTCTTGACGCCGCTTACCGCAAGCGCATGAAATACGACCGGCAGGTTGCGAACTACGTCGCCGCACCAATCTGCAGCAAGAATCAAGCAGCGCAGATCTTCGCGGCCATTGAGCGATTCGAAAAACTTGCGGTCTTCCTTATTCGGCCATTCGAAGGATTCGTATATGGAACGGAATTGATCTTGGTTTTTGGTCATGCCGTCGATGAACTGCTGAGGCGAAATCCCTTGGTTCAGCTTCGCGCTTACATTTTTACCCATGATGGCGAACCTCACTTTCATATCCGATATAATTAGTTGTCATTCTTCTTACTATTGAGTGTTCAAAATGATCGGTTTCCAGCACCGAGAAGGTTGGAGCAAGCGGGGAATGAGGATCGGAGCGTAGTGATTTGCTACGTGAGAACCGGAAGTCTCAGCTTCATCCAAGATTCGATGCCTAGTCTTGTGATGCTTCGTGATCAACAACGGACTTTTTGAACGACCTCTAAATATTGTAGCAGATTTAGGCAGATACAGGCAAAGAAACGGACATGCTCTCAGCCAAAGGCCGGGTCCATGTCCGCTTATTCCAATAGGTGTATTAAGCTGATTTCTTGTTATTGCGGGAACGTACAATTTTGAACACCACATAGACGATTAATAGGCCAAGCGCGACCAGAATGCCTTCGTGAATATACTTGCCCGCTTCCTCTTCGATCGTATCCCAATTGTCGCCAAGGGATCGTCCCAAATAAACAAACAGAATCGACCATGGCAGCGAAGCCAGCGCCGTCAGCAGCGTGAAAATGCCGAAGGACATCCGCGCCATGCCTGCAGGAATCGAGATGACCTGACGCATGACAGGGACGAACCGCGCTGTAAAGACAATGCCTTTGCCATACTTGTCGAACCAGCCTTCGGCAATATCGATATGCTTCTTCTTAATCTTCAGGAACTTCCCGTACTTATCAAGGAATGGACGGCCGCCGTATCGGCCGATCGCGTACAAAATCCAGTTCTGAAGAACAGCTCCGACGGTACCGAAGATAACAGCTCCTAAAAACGATATTCTCCCGTCATAGACCAAGTATCCCGCATAGGCTAGCACAACCTCACTCGGAATGACCTCTACCATTAAGCCGAACAAAATGCCGAAGTAGCCGAGATCCTTCATCCATTCGAGCATCGTCGCCACAACATCTGACAATACGTGCATGGTTTCTCCTTTCGCCTCTCCCATAGGCCTGTCTTGTCTCTTGTTTCGTATTCTAGCATACCCTTATGCCAAGTCCAAGTGCCTGAGGGGGCATGTTCAGACAGGCCTGCGCATAGACTAGCCTCGAATAGATACGTATAAGTGGAGGAGAAGTTGCATGACAAAATTTCTCGTAATCAAAAAAAGAAATATCCAGCTCCTTGGCGCCTTTCTCGTCGTGACCCTGCTTGCTGTCGTCGTGTGGCGCGTTCAACTGACCAAAGTTGAGCCTGCTGCGGCTGCGCCAACGGCTGGTACGCAGGTGTTCACGCTCGTGACGGGAGAGTTCGAGACGAAGGACAAGAACGGCCAGATGCTTGAAGCCTATCGCTTCGACCCAGGCTCGATCGTTGTGAAGAAAGGCGTGCCCGTCGAGCTGCGCATTATCGGCATTAGCGGCGACACGCACCCATTCGTCATCGAGGGACTTGGCCTGAAGGGCGAAGTGAAGAAAGGCGAAACGACCGTTGTCCGTTTCACCGCAGAGCAAGCTGGAACGTATGAAATCAGGTGCCTGACGCACGCAGATATGCGGAGCGACGGACCGATGGTTGGGTATATTTTCGTCCAGTAGTTTGGTGGATGGGTGAAAAATATCGTCCGCACCGTTCAACGTTCAGGCTAGTGTCCGCATCCTAAATTAGTGCATACGATAGCCGTAGAGAGGAGGCGGTTGTCGTATGAAGCCCACGAACGAGAAGCATTCTACCGGGTACCCGACCGCTCGCAAAATTAAGAGAGCTTGCAGCAACGAATTGTATCGCACCGCCAAGCGGCTGAACAAGTGGATTCCGAAGGAGAAGCAGGAGGAAGCTGAGAAGCTTTACTTCAAGAAGGTAGCGCTTAATCTCCCTTGGATTCATGAGAATCAAAGCAATCGTAAAGTATTATCCGACTGGTGGGACGAGAATGTCAGCGCCGAAATCGCCGAGTTGTGGGAGGTTGACCGCACGGCGCTGTGCGAGGCGTTCCGACACGCTTTTGGCGGCTAGGAAGCTTGTAGGACGCTTCGCGAATCTGCTTGGGCGGCTTGAGCGTTAATTCCGTACCCTGCAATCGCGAACAGCAGCAGCCACCAGCTGCCATAGCTCATATCGAAATCAATTGCCGCGTGCAGCAGCATGGCGAGCATAGGTGCTAGCAGAAGGCGCTGCTCGCCCGTGCGCCAGATAGCAGTAAGCAGTGCGCCGAGCATCAGCAGCACTAGCGATAATCCAAGCAGGCCATGATTGAGCAAAATGTCGAGGTACCCGCTGTGTACCTCGTAGATGCCGAATCGTGGGCCTGCGAGCTGCCGCCAGGTGTCACCGCCGCGGCCAAGTAGAGGCGCTTCCCGCCATAGGCGAAGCGCCTCTTGGTATAGAGACGCGCGCGAAGCCGCCGTCTCGTAATGCGCGCCGAGCCGCGCATACAGCTGCTGCGGTGGCAGCAGCGCCAGCGCGGCGAGGCCGGCTGCGAGCAGCATCGCGCTCGCAGCGATAGCGCGGCCCGGCCGCGCTGCGCCTTCGGCGAGCAGCCTGCTTCGCAGGGCTGCGAGGCCGATGGCGCTGGCTGCGAAGCAGCCAAGCAGCGCGGCGAGGCGAAGCGCCGCGGGAGGCGCCAGCGCGATGCGGCACGCGAGCGCGGCGCAGACGCTGGCCCAGCCTGCGCTGGCCAGCCATTGCGCGAGCCGGCGCCCGCGCAGCAGCAGGCAGCCGGCGGCGAAGCCTGCGATGCAGGCGAGCCCGGCGCCGCGCGACTCGGCGAGCAGCAGCGTAAGCAGCAGTGGCGCAGGCAAGCTGACGGCTGCCAGCTTCATAAGCGGATGCGCCGAACGGGCTGGTCCTACCGCTAGCAGCAGTAGCAGCATGGCCGCAGCGAAGATGCCCTGTGCATTGGGATATTGCAAGAAGCCAGACAGCCTTACGCCCATGCTCGCTACGCGTATATCAGATTCAGCCAGCAGAAACCCATCCGATAACGGAGACGGAAGCATGCCAAACCACCCCGCAATCGTCACAGGTCCGATCAGTACCCCTGAAGTCACAAGCACGCTGATCCGAGTGATTGAAATGGTCCTAGTCGTCTTCCGACGCTGCAGATCATATAACAACAGGCCTGCTAGTCCTATAACACCGAGCCATCGAATGCACGCCTCTGCCACAGCAGCCCTATCCAAGGACTGACTCATAGCGAGCTGACTTAGGCTGCATAAGGCAAGCCCAAATAGACTGAACCATACAGCAGAGGTCAGTTGGTCATGTTCGCTGTCATCTACTTCTAGTCTACGATGATCGCTGCTCCAAATCCCTGCAATTGCTAGCCACGCCGAACAAAGGACAACTAGCAACGAGAACAAAGCCGCTGCATCATCATCATACAAGCCCGTATGAATAATAGCCGTTCCCGCTGCTACTGCCGCCATCCCAGCAGCTGCCCCTTGTGCGAACCTGCCCCCGCTGCCATTCTCAAGCACTCGCCATATCACCTCTTGCAATGCGTATATGCAGCACATACGATGCAGTATTGCCTTTCTAGACTGAGGCGAAACAAGCAGCACCCAAACCAAAAAAAGAAGCCGCTCATGAATCTGAGCGGCTTGTCTTATTATTTTTCTTCAACTGCAGTCGACGATTCGTATAGAACATGCTGACTTGCTCGCGGAGAATATAGGCTCGAAGAGCCCTTTGCTCCTTCTCCTCCATACCCTCGAAGCGAGCACCGTAATATTTGCCTTCCGGCGTCGTCTGCGATCGAACGATGGAGAGCGCGCATCGAATGACGCGTTGACCATCGATCCGAAGCTCAACTTCAACATTCTCACCCGTCATAAGCGGCACTGCAGGCTGCTCAATTAAGAAACCGATACCCGAGTTGCTGATGTTGCGAATTCGAATAGATGTGCCTTCCCATTCGTCCAGCTCAACGCCTGCGTCATGAAACAGCTCGTCCAATTCAGCAAGCAGATCGTCTGAGACAAGGCCTGCATTCGCAGGAGCTATTAAATCTGTAATCTTCGGTGCAGCCTTCACTTTCTGCCCTTCTCGTGGAAGCCGCAGTATACCGGTTGCCGCCACTTCAACGCGCGGACTCTCCCGCTTCTCAACGAATTGGAATGCACGCGGAGGAAAAATAACTGCAATCGAACCTTCATCCTTGCCTATAATCGTTGATTGGAGGCGGTGAATGCCCATAGGAGAATAAAAAGTTAGCTGCACCGAATCACCTAGCTCGAAACGCTTGTATTCATTCAGATCAATGCCTAGCAGTTCACCTTCCACATAAGTAGAGATGCCCGTCGTAACATAGTCCTGCTTCTCAACGATCGTTCTGCTATGTACAAGCGCCTTCGGTGCAATCAACTCTTTATCCTTCTTGTGAAGCTCTTGTCCGCTCCTAATCGCCATGAATCTAAACCCTCCCTATGTTGGATAGCACTCGATTACATTTCTCACTGACACGTAATGTAACGAATTGGTCCGAAAACAAGCAAACAAAAAAAGCCGCATTCAAAAAAAGAAGCCGCTCCAAATCTGCCTGCAAGGGAGCGAATTCGGTAACCAGGCTGCCAAACGCTGCGCTTCGCAGGTATTAGGCCCTATGGCTTTGCGTCCTTGCCTTTCGACAAGTTTGCTATTATCGTTCGTTGTCCTCGTATTCAGTTAGTCCGTGCTGGTTACCGTTATAACTCTTCAACAATCAATATGCTTACTTCGTTCTTCAGATCAATCTCATACGGATTAGAAGGGCGAGTTCCGTCCGGCTCCTCCACAACCCGCACTTTCGGGCGATGAACGGCGAGTGAATTGTTCGCGGAAACGACTGCAATCTGTCCTGTACTCAATCGGACAGTCGTCGCAATTGGATAAACCGAGATGTGCTTGCAGAACAGCTTGACCAATTCGAAATCGAAATACGTATTCCCGGCGGCAAATAAAAACTCAATCGCCTCCGACGGTGTGTAACGTTTGCGATGCGGCCTTGGCGATGTCAACGCATCATAGGTATCTGCCAGCCCTACGATCTGGGCGTACAGATGGATCTCATCACGCTTGAGCCCCCTTGGGTAACCCGATCCATCAAACCTCTCGTGATGTTGCAGCGCACAATGCGCAGATAACAAGGAAAGGTCATGCTGCTTCCGGAGAATATCAAAACCGTCCGTCGTATGGCGCTCAATAATCGCTCGCTCTTGATCTGTCAGCGTACCTTGCTTATTCAGAAGCTCTTTAGGTACCTTCGTCATCCCGACATCGAACAATAAAGCCCCTACCCCAAGCTCCTCTAATTGAATACGATTGTAGCCTTTCGCAATACCGATAATGCCTGAAAGAATAGCAACGTTAACTGAATGTTGGAACAAGTAAGCATCCGTAGTATGGATACTTGTCAAATTGACCATGACGTCGCCTCGCACCATCACGTCATTCAGAATCTCGCCGAACACCTGCCGCAGCTGGCGCCCCATCTCAGGAGCAACCGCTCTGCCCTTCATAAAATTCTGATCCTTCAAGTTCGCCATCGTCTGATAGACAGCATCCACTGCTTTTTGACGTGTTTTATCCGAAATTGCCTCTGGCGGTTCAAGGTCATCGGTAAAGGAGTCCTCAACGAACAGAATATCGATGCCAAGATTGCGAAGTCTGTCTATAAACCGTTCGTTCAGTTCAACGCCCACGCCTAGGAGAACATTCCCATTGTCCTGCAAGATCGGCTTCGCCAGCCTCTCACCAGGCTTAATCTGATGAATGTTTACCTTCTTCATTCTAAGTTCCCGCCTTCTTCATGCCAAAAAATATAGAGCGCATTCATATTGTACCATGACGTATTGCCTACTGACTACGTACTCGCGTTAATCGATTCATCATTTTGATATTCGATATTCGTACGAAAGTGTCGACAAACAACTTGATTGCGGCCTGCATGCTTTGCTACGTACAACGCCTCATCCGCCGATGCGAATAACTGCCTCAAGTAGGCCGCAGATTCGATCACATTCTCGGGCTGAACCGCTTCGTCTGCGACAACGCCCATGCTGATCGTAACTGACAACTTCTTGGTGCTTCCTGCTTGGTGATGCGCATGGTCAGTTTCTCTCCCCGCTGCCGCCTCACGTTCAGCCGGTCCGTTCCACTTCATTCCTTCATCGTTCCAGAACAGTTCACTGCGCTCCACCGCAGAACGAATTCGTTCTGCCGCTTCAGCCGCAAGTTTCATGTCAGCACCCGGCATATACACCGTAAACTCTTCTCCGCCATATCTGGCCAACACATCATTGGGACCTAGCATACCTCGAATTGTATCAGCCGTTTGGACTAGGACCATATCCCCAACCAAATGACCGTACGTGTCGTTCACATTCTTGAACAGGTCAATGTCGAACAATAACACGGAAACCGGCTTGCCAATCATCGCAAGTGATGGCAGCTCACTCTCCAGCCTGCTGAGCAGGTACCGACGATTGAAACAGCCCGTCAAGCTGTCGATAACCGCCATGCGTTCCAGCTTACGGTTCGCTGCGGACAGCTCATCCTGCATCATCAGCAGTTCCTGGTTCTGATCCTGCAGCGTCTCATTCTGCCGCCTCGTCTCCTCCATAAGCAGCCGATAATCGGTTACGTCCTGGATCGTTATAATTCGCCCTGCCGTCTCGTCATTGTTCGCTTTGATCGGGGCAGACGCAATGACTACATGACGCTTCGCTGTCGTAAACGACGGAACGAGCACCTCCATCTCCAGACGCTCTGGAGAATTCGCTTCATGCCATTCAATAAACAGCTCCGATTGCTCCGATACAGCCCGCATTGTGCTAAGCATGACCCTAATATCGAATTTGTCCCCAACACGAAACGGCATAACCGGCTGCATAACACGGTTAATGTCAGCAACATTCCCCTGTTCATTGACAACGATAATTCCCGAGGACATCGAGTTAAATACGTCCTGCTGAGCGAATTGCACAAGATCGAACAGCCGATTACGCTTGATCGCGATAACGAAATACAGACCACTTAATGTCATACCCAACGACATTAGACCCGGTACAACATAACCAGTGAATTCGAATATAACGTTAACGCAAATGTCGATAACACCAAATAACAGAAATAAGATTAAACCACGCAATGCCATCTGCACTTGTTTGCGCATTTGCACGACACAGCCACTGTGGTGAATAGCACCGCGCATGAGTTGAATCGCACGTGCCATGTATCCGCAGAGAACCGCCACAAGCAGCCAGAAAAAAGGTCCGTAGTCGGCCTCTGTCAGCCGCGTCCCCGTCTCCTTTATAAACCAATGATAAGGGTTAATCATAACGGCTGCTGCGACTAGGATGGAAGGAATCGCACTTACGAATAACTTAAACCTACTGTACACATAAGATCTTCCTGTGAGGAAAACCGCGAATACAAACCAACCGTAGCCCAGTACAGCCAAACAGACGTACATCATCTTCATAATGTACATCCGGTACTCCGGAGGGTCCGCCATATAGAGCACAGTCTGGCCCAGCGGCCAGTTCAGCATAAACATATGGAACAACAAATAAATTCGATGCAGCGTCGTAAACGATCCCCGCATGAATACGAGTACAAAAAGAGCAAGCAGGATCAAATAGTTGGCAAATTCAATCCAAACGCCAATCATCACTTTTCACCTTCGATTACCGGCCGAGGACGCCTCTCTTCACCCAGCGCCTTCTCCAAATAAGGATCAATTGATAGCATATTGCGATATTGAACATACTCGTCCCATTTGCGACGCTTTACCGATTCCGGAACTGCTGCTGCCACTGCTCGAATAAGCAGGTTTTTCGGCGTGTGCTCAGGATCGATGAACTCGAGCATCTGCACTTTGTAGCCGACTGACTCAAGCAGCGCGCCGCGTGCCGCATCGGTTGCCAGCGCTGCGAACCGCTCTTTCAGCAGTCCGTGCGAGAGCAGCGGCTTCAAGCTGTCGTTCTCGATCTGTCGGAAGAGCTCATGCTGACAACAAGGCACAGACAAAATGACTTGCGCTCCCCAACCGACCGCTTTCGCTAGCGCCGCATCCGTTGCCGTATCGCAGGCATGAAGCGTGACGACCATATCAGCAGAGGCCGTTTCGTCATACTCTGCAATATCGCCGACCATGAACTTCAACCCGTCGTAGCCAAGCTTGTCTGCCAGTGATTGGCAGAATGCAATGACATCCGCTTTCAAATCAAGACCGACTACTTGCAGCTTGTACCCCTTCTCAATAACGAGCAGGTGATAAAGCGCAAACGTTAGGTACGACTTGCCACAGCCAAAGTCAATTACTTTGATTGGACGATCCGTCGGCAAATGAGGCAGTACATCCGTCACCATCTCCAAAAACCGATTAATCTGACGGTACTTGTCCATCCGGCTATCCTTCACTTTGCCTTCGGCAGTCATAATGCCGAGCTCTATTAAGAACGGGGCAGGTGCATCCAGCACGCGATTTTTTTTGCGATTATGGTCTACTGTATCAGCCGCTTGAGCCGTAGCCGGCTTCTTCAACACGGCAGCCTTCCCTTTCTTGCTGAACAAAATCTGATAGTCTGCTTCCTTCGTCTTCACCAGCGCCTGTCGGTACTGCGTTTCCAGCCGCTCAGCCATGCGCTCGCCCGCTTCTGCTATAGGCACATTCTCATGATTTGCTTTGTTCGGATAGTGGTACTCAAACTGAAAGTACAGCCCATCTTTCAATTGAACAGGACGAATCGTCGTGCGGCCCGGAGCATCTCCATCCTTGCGGCGAAGTTGACTGAGTGTCGCTTGCAGCACCAATCCTTCTTCCACCCAGCGCTTCAAATCTAATCGCCATTGTTCTTCCATAACGCTATTACTTTCACTCCTTCATTCGATCAAGCTCAGCTAGGCCAAGCTCCAGCTCTTCCCGAGGCAGCCCACCAGATTCAAGCTGTTCATCGGTCAATAACATTAAACGTGTATAGAAATCTTGCAGATCACTTGAACGGCCAACACCGTCTTCATACATCGCATACAAATAGTTCTCTGCTTTATCGAACCAGCCTCTATTCTCAGCCGCGGCTGCGGCCAGCAACCCCGTGCTCCGCGGCAGCTTCGCGTTACCAAGCCTCTCCATGAGCAGCGCAGCCTCATCGGACTTAACAGACTGATCCGAATCTGTCTGATCTTCTGTCTCTAAAGCGGCGGCAGTTATACCAAGCTCTTCCGCCAGCACACTCACATGGGCTTGCTCCTCTACCTCAGCAGCTAAGTGCATATGCAGCGCTTTGGCTCTGAGTGAAACAGCTTCCGATTCACGCCCAAGCTCCTCCAGCGTGTCTGCCTCTGCAGACATCAGCGTACCAAGCGCACGAAGATCCTCCGGATCGGCAGTGCCTCGTTGACCAAGCATACTAATCAGATCGCCTGCAGACAGCTTACGAGCAAGCTCGGGCTTCATTCGCAGCAGCTTCTCCAGCAGATCGCCAGACAACGCGAGCGCTTCTTCCTGCTTCTGCTGCTTGCGCAAGCCCATCATTTGCCCAAGCGTATCCGTCATACTCTCAATCAAACGCATCATATAGTCACGCTGAAGCATTCGGGTCCCCTCCTAGATGGTTGCTAAGAAATTACGGATGCCTTCCGCAAGCTGTTCTGGAGATTCGAGCATCCCCATATGTCCTGCAGTCTCAAGCAATACTTGGCTGACGCCTGCTCTATCCGTTGTGAACGTGCGCTCTACTGGAATAATGCCATCCTTTGCGCCCGCCACCAGAAGAAGCGGCAGCTTCGACGTCTCTAATACGCCGAGCCGATCTGGACGCTCCTTCATACCAAGTGCCGATGCCTGCGCGCCTTGCGAAGCTGTGCCGTATCCGATCTCGATTGCACGCCCGACAAGTTCGGCTGGTGCGGCTGGAGCGAATAGGTTCGGCACAAGCCCCTCAACAAACGTTGCAACCCCCTGCTGCTCGATCTTCTGTACCGTGCGATCACGGTTCTCACGTGCTGCCTCACTATCAGGCAGGCCTGTTGAATGAACGAGGCCAAAGGCACGCAGCCGGCTTGGATGCTGCTCTGCAAAGGCTAGTGCAGTGTAGCCGCCCATCGAGTGGCCGAGCAGGACGACCTGCTCCAATTGAAGCACGTCGAGCAGCGCCAACACATCGCCCGCCAGCGTCTCCATTGTGTAGACCGATTCATTAGGAGCTGACGAGCTGCCATGCCCTCTCGTATCCGGCACGATCACTCTTGTCCCCTGATGAACCAGCTTCGATACAAGCTGCTCCCAATAAGCCGAGCTGCCACAATAGCCATGCAGCAGAACGACATTGACGTCTGCACCACCTTCTGGCATCGAATCCGCGTAAGCGATCGTAAGTGTTCCATTATGTACGACAGCAGAACGATCTGCTATGGAAAGCTTGCTCATCATAACTCCTCCTGGTCTTACATATCGTATTAAGACTGTACACGCAATGCAGCATCAATTGCCGCAGCTGCCGTCTCCGCCATTCGCATAACAAGATGGAGCGATGTTACTTGCAAGGTGCGGTAAGGTTTTGGACCCTGACGGTTCACAACACCTGCAATAGAATAATCACCAATCGGATCGAGATTTAGTCCGATCCCTTCCCCCGGCTTTAGCGGACCTTCTGCGACCGCGAACATACCGATAGATTCAGGCCGACCAAGGCAGGCGTCGATCGTAATAACGATCGTATGGGGTGGCGGGTGAATGCCCTCAAGGGCGATCCGCTTTGCATCTAGCGGCTGCTCCATCGTACCATTGACGTTTGACCAGCCTTTTGCCTGCAGCGCAGACCCGACTAAGGGTCCGAATGCATCGCCGGTTGAGCAGTCGGTTCCAATGCATACAAAAGCGATTTCTCGGCCTTGCCGAAGCGCTTCTGCAGCGGGTGCAAGAAACGACTGGAGACCTTCGGCGCCCACTGTTATCGATACCCGTTTGACAGCAGCCTGCGGCTGTCTGGTTTTGCTTCGAGATCCCATAATACCGCTTCCGTTCCTTTCCTTCATTCCTCATCCATGATACTTGATTTCATAAGGATCAGCAATGAACGGCAGGCCCAATTCAATAGGAGAAAACCTCTGTCGAGGCTTATCGGGATGAGCGGCCACTTTTGGAGGAAACATTTATGGAAAGGTTACGGATAGACCATTGCGCTTCCATGGCGATGAACGAAAAGGCATGGTACAATACATCAAACGATGGAATAGTGAGGGATTAGATAATGAACTTAAATGAAGCAACAACAAGCAATGTGGCGTTTATGATTGAAGAGATTAAATCCAAGCTCAAAATGGCAACTGCCGCTGCTATGCAGCCAAGCCACTTCGACTTGAACCGGTATGAGGATATCAAGGATATATATGAAGTAATCGCCTCTAAGCCGACTTTCAGCATCTCAGAAGTTGAAGCGCTTGTGTCTGAATTAGGCAAGCTAAGAAATCAATAATTAATTACATTTTATAACATGGATAATCATTATTCTACAAAAATCATCAAAATAATATCGTAAAAAGAAATAAAGACCGAGGCCTATTCAGCGGCCTCGGTCTTCTGTATCAATTATTGTTCGCTTTCACTTGCTTCTGGGTCCGTCGATGCAGTTGGAGCAACCGTCTCAATTGACAGTTTGACCGTTACCTGCTTGCTTTCACCCTTCAGAAACTGCGCTGCACGCTCCAGCTTCTCCGCTAATTCGTTCCCGCTCAGCGTCACATTCAGATGGTAGGAGAAATGATCGCCAGGCTGTCTCGAAGCGCCGTAGCCAGCTTGTGCTGCATAACGGTCACCACCATACAACGCAGGAGCAACTGCCTCGCCCGGGAAAAATTTGTCCGACTTGTTTACAACACGCTCATAGATACGAAGCTTCTTCAGCAGCATATAATATTGCGCGGAATGCTTGAAGCCCCAAGCATCACGGATATCCTTCAAGGTGTAGTCCATCTTCCAACGCTTCAAGTGCTCGATCTGTTCCTCTGTATTCAACTTCAAGAAATCATCTAGTGGAAAAATTGCGCTAGACATCGTTACTCCTCCAATCGCTATATCAGCTTGAAAAAATAAGTTACAAAATGACCGTAAATCATATAAAAATCATTTAGTATTATTTTCTATAAAATAATACCATAAATATTATCTAAAGGCCAACAGTGCAACACGAATAATTTCAGACATCATTCGAGCGATTTAGTGCTATTTACATAGAAAAACCGCTCCCATCTGCCATTAAATGACGAACGAGAGCGATTTGTTGTATTGTATATAATTCTATAATCGTAACTAATTGAATAAACTACAATTATTGTTCAACCAGAGAGAGGGACGTCATGAAACGACGGAATGCTTCGCGGCCTTCCTGCGTCGCCTTATAGACGCCCGCATCCTTCAGAACCGCAAGGAACTTGCCGCCTGTTTCTTGTTGCAGAACATTAGCTGCTTCATCGACGCTCAGCGCGCTGCCATGGCGCTCAATGAGCTCACGAATCCAAGGCGCATGCGGTTTTAATGCGAACGATTCCGAAGCCGCTTCTTCCTCGCTCCACGCTTTCTCACCCGTCAGATAAGCTCCAATTGCTTCAAGTTCCGACTTCAAGCGTCCAGGAAGCACAGCCAGACCCATAACCTCGATCAAGCCGATGTTCTCTTTCTTCACGTGGTGCAGCTCGCGATGCGGGTGGAAAATTCCATCTGGATGCTCTTTGCTCGTCCGGTTGTTGCGGAGCACGAGATCAAGCTCATACTCGCCATTGTTCAGACGTGCAATTGGCGTAATCGTATTGTGCGGAATACGATTGCCACCTTCACCTGCACTATATGCCAGCACATCGGCTGCAGCATCGGAATATTCACGCCAAGCGTCCAGAATCCGGTTCGCTGCTGCAAGCACGTTAGCGCGGTCGCTGCCATTGACGCGGATAACCGACATCGGCCAGCGCACGATGCCGAAGCGTACGCCTGTTGCCGATGGATCAACGAACGAAGCTTCGATCGGCGCTTCCTCCATCGGGAACGTATGTCTGCCCGCTTGGAAGTGATCGTGATGGAGAATCGAACCACCGACGATCGGCAGATCCGCATTCGAACCGATGAAATAATGCGGCATCGCATCAATGAAATCGACCAAGCGGCCAAACGTCTCATGCGAGATGCGCATTGGCGAGTGCTCGCCCTTCAGAACGATGCTGTGCTCGTTGTAGTAAACATACGGCGAGTATTGGAAGTACCAGCGTTCACCGCTCAGCTCAAGCGGCAGCACGCGGAGGTTCTGGCGCGCCGGATGATCGGCTCTGCCCGCGTAGCCAACGTTCGTTTCGCACAACAAGCATTTTGGATAACGGCTTGGAGGAAGCGTCTTGAGCAGCGCAATTTCCTTCGGATCCTTCTCAGGCTTGGACAAATTAATCGTAATCTCCAGGCTCCCGAATGGTGTCTCGTGGCGCCAATACTGATTCTTACGAATACGGTTCATCTGAATGTAGTTCGAGTCGATGTTGAGCTGGTAGAAGCGGTTTGTTGCCGCTTCTATGCCTTCACGCTCCGCGCTTGCGCGGAACGATGCTGCCACTTCCGATGGGCGCCCCATCAGCATGCCCATCATGCGAGCATCCAGCAGATCACGCTGCGTCAGCGTGTTGTCTGGGATGAGTCCAGCCTCTACCGCATAATCAATCAACGGCTCAAGAATCGATACCGGGCTGTCCAGCGCCTCGTCTGGCAGTTCACCTTCATAAGGTGCAGTGAATTGGAACAATTCCAGCAGGGCGTTACGTGTATATGATTCATCAAGCGCATCGATCATCCCGCGCTGCATACCGAATCGAACAAGCCTCTCGATCAATATTGCCGCTTGGTCGGCATCAACCGCCAACTGTAGTTGTTCTGTCATAGCTGTCGCTCCTTCTACCTGTGCATGCTCTAGTGGAATTGCCTATCGTATCATTACTTGCTGTAGCCGTTCGGATTCGCCGAGTGCCACTGCCAAGCGCTGCGGATAATGTCATCCAGCTTGTCGCGTTTCGGCTGCCAGCCAAGCTCCTTGCGAGCACGCTCGGACGATGCGATCAGAACCGCCGGGTCGCCTGCGCGGCGAGCTTCCATGACAACTGGGATTTCCCGTTCCGTTACAGCGCGTGCGATATCGATGACTTGTTTAACGGAGAAGCCTTGACCGTTACCAAGGTTGTAGACGGCGCTCTCTTCGCCGCGGCGGAGACGATCTACTGCGAGCACATGCGCGTCTGCCAAATCGCTGACGTGGATGTAGTCACGGATGCACGTGCCGTCTTCTGTCGGATAATCGTCGCCGAATACCGAGATATGCGGACGCTGACCAAGTGCCGCTTGCAGCACGATCGGGATCAGGTGCGTTTCTGGGCTGTGGTCCTCGCCGATTTTACCGCTAGCGTGCGCACCAGCTGCATTGAAGTAGCGGAGCGATACGTAGTGAATGCCGTGAGCGGTGTCGAACCACTTCATCATTTTCTCCATCGCGAGCTTCGTCTCTCCGTAAGCATTCGTCGGAACTGTACGGTCATGCTCATCGATTGGAACGCGCTCTGGCTCACCATACGTCGCTGCAGTCGACGAGAAGACGATGCGCTTCACACCATTCTTGTTCATTGCTTCGAGCAGGCACAATGTGCCGTACACGTTGTTGTGATAATATTTGCCCGGATTCGTCATGCTCTCGCCAACAAGCGAGTTCGCTGCGAAGTGAATAACTGCATCGATCGAATTTTCTTTGAACACTTGATCCAAGAATGCTTCATCGCGAAGGTCGCCTTCGTACAGCTTGCCGCCGAGTACTGCTTCCCGATGTCCTTGCTGCAAGTTGTCGACAACGACGATTTCTTCCCCGCGCTCCAGCAATGCAGCTACCGTATGCGAACCGATGTAGCCTGCGCCACCTGTTACCAATACTGCCATATCGAATCTCTCCCTTATTTAAAATTATTTTTAATCCGTTAACTGTATAGTTCGTGCTATCCGAGCACTTATACGAGTTCTTCTACCCCGTTGCCGATGCTGCATACGTAGAAGTCAGCTGCGAGGCCTGTCGCTTCGTTATACTTGCGGCCGACTTCTTCCTTGAAGCGCTCAATCGCGTCTTCATGGACGAGCGATACGGTGCAGCCACCAAAGCCTGCGCCTGTCATACGCGAGCCAAGCACACCCTCTACGCTGCGCGCGGCTTCAACCATGGCATCCAGCTCAGCGCCTGTTACTTCGTACAGATCGCGGAGCGAGTCGTGCGAGCCGTTCATCAGTTGACCGAAAGCAACCAGATCATTTGCCTTCAGCACTTCGATCGAGCGAAGCACACGGTCGATTTCTTCAACGACGTGACGAGCACGGCGGCGTACCGTCTCATTCGGAATAAGATGAGCACTCGCTTCGAACTGCTCCACGTTAAGCTGGCCGAGCAGCGTAAGCGATGGGTGTGCCTGCTTCAGATCCGCTACCGCCTGCTCGCATTCGCCGCGGCGTTCGTTGTACTTGGAGTCCGCCAGACCGCGGCGCTTGTTCGTGTTGCCGATGACGAGCTTGTAGGCGCCCGATTGGAACGGAATCAGATCATATTCGATCGTATCGCACATAAGCAGAATCGCGTGATCCTTCCGTCCGTTCGCAACCGCGAACTGGTCCATGATGCCGCACTTGACGCCGTTGAACTCGTTCTCCGAGCGCTGCGCCAGCTTCGCATTCTCAACCGTGTCGATTGGCTGGCCTGCCACGCTCAGCAGTGCAAACGCCGTTACAACTTCGATCGATGCGGAGGAGGACAGGCCTGCACCGTTCGGGATTTCACCGTGATAGAGCAGATCGAAGCCGCTGTCCCACTTCACGCCGCGCTGCTGAAGCTCATTCACGATTCCTTTCGGATAGTTCATCCAGTCATCCTTCTTGTCGTATACGATGCTGCTAAGCGATACTTCACCACGAAGTTCGAAGTTCGTAGAAGCGAATGCCAGCTGATCATCCGTACGTGGACGGAGCAGCAGCGTCGTGCCGAACGTCAATGCTGCCGGGAATACATAGCCGCCGTTGTAGTCGGTATGCTCACCGATCAGATTGACGCGTCCTGGTGCATGAAACACTCGAATTGTATCTTCGGCCCCGCCGAAAAGCGCAATGAATTGCTGTTTCAATTGTTGTAGGTTAGCCATTGTAGCGATCACATTCCTTATCCTGTCGAAATGAATTGCTGTTATCTGAATTCAGTATAACGGAATAAGCGAATGCTCGAAAATGGCGTGAAGTGCTCTTCACATGGATTTATGTGACTTCCTTCCTTGCGATTCAGCCCAACCTGTAGCACAATATAGAAAACTTCATAACCGAATCTCAATTATATGTGACTTTATTAAAAAGGTAAATATTACATAAATACGGAGGGACTGTTCCATGAAGCATCCTTACACGTATATGGTCGCCTCGAATCACTCGTCTGATCGGTTCCATGGACTAAATGTGCTGTTCGCTGGTGAAAGCCAAACAAAACCCAGCCATAAGGTCGGGCCAAAGGTGTATGACTATTACCTCATGCACTACATCCTATCGGGCAGCGGCACATTCACCATTGATGAGACGCCTTATGCCTTAAAGGCAGGCGATACGTTCCTCATTGAGCCCGAACAGCTAATCCGTTATACGTCAAATGATTCGGAGCCCTGGATGTATCGATGGATTGCTTTCGAAGGACATGAAGCAGACAAGCTGCTGGACGCATGCGGCTTCCATTCAGCCAATCAAGTGCTGCGGCAGAAGGTCGATCGAAGAACTGCCGTACTGTACCGCGATGTGTACCGCTCCTTACGCGAAGGGGGATCGATGGCGGCCGTGCAGGCCGTCGGGTACCTTCAGCTGTTGTTCAGCGTATACGGAAGGAAGGCCGCTGGTCTGGAGGGCAGCATCGAGCGCAGCGAGAACGGCGGCGAGACGCTTGTCCGTCAGGTCACCCATTATTTATCCGCTCAATACGCCATGCCCGTCTCGATCGAACAAATGGCAGAGACACTCGGCTACAATCGAGCCTATCTGTCACGGGTGTTCAAGCGTGCCACAGGCATGACGCCTGTCACCTTCCTGCTTCGGCTGCGCATCGACAAGGCGCGGCTGCTGCTGCGGGAGCGTCCAGAGCTCACCGTCGAACAAATTGCAGCATCCGTCGGCATTCCCGATGCGCTCTATTTCTCCAAGCAGTTCAAACGAATCTACGAACAGTCTCCTTCTTCTTATCGCAGAGACGTGCTTCAGTAATCATGCCCTTCATGATGTCTTAGTAAAATGCAGTTGAACGCCCGCTTCTCTTCTTCCGATCATCCGACCCGAGTCGTTGTACATCGACGAAGGGAACGCTTCGCCGATCTGCTGACTTAGCCGATCGGCTTCACTTGTTGGCAGCAGGCCGTTGTCTGCGAGCTGCTGGAGAACAGCAGGCAGGATGACGGGCCAAGCCAATTCGCTGCCGTCTGACATTTTCACAATGATGCCCAATCTCTCCTGCCGGAGCCCCAACGCGAACACGCCTTGTGCGCCACTCTTGGCAACGCAATTGCGATCGCGCAGCAGGACGCTGGCAAGCCTGCCCGTTCCTTCGACTAGATCCGGACGTGCATTCATTGCACAGGTTATACGGTCGAGCATCTGCTGGACGTCCTCATTCAGATTTGTCGGCGGGGAAGCTAATCTCGCATAGAGCAGGGCAAGTTTACGCAGCGGTATCGCGTACACAGGCAGCCCGCATCCATCGAACCCACCCGTCAATTCCGATGCCGACAGATCGGTGAGCTCTGCGATCCAGTGCCGAATCGACTGCTGAATCGGATGATCCAGCTCGGCATAGGTGGCCGATGGCCATTCCTCCAGCTTACATGCCGCGAGCAATCCGATATGCTTGCCAGCACAATTATGAAACAGCTTGCGAGGCTTGCCGCCTGATCGGATGTAGATATCACGTGCTTCTATATCAAGCGGAAGTCCTCTATCGAAGACGAGCTCCTCTTCCTTAATACCTGTCTCGTGCAGCATAAGCTCCAGCATTTGCAGATGGACGGGTTCTCCTCGATGCGAGGCGGTCATCATTGCAATTGCATCCTCTGGTAGTTCATAAATATCCATGACGCCTGCACTTAGAATCGGCAGCGCTTGAACGGGCTTCGCCGTCGAACGCATGAACGTTGGGACAGCAGGATCTCCTGCCCATGCAATCAGCTTACCCGCAGCATCAACAACGGCAATATGGCCATGATGTACATTCTCTGTCTCCGCTCCTCTAATCGTTACGGCTAGCGGAATTCCGCCTGTCTCTTGTTCTGCGTTTGTATTCATCCGTAGCATCCCCTCTCCACCAAATCCGACTAACCGCCACAACTCGCTTATCGTCCGTAATGTTCCCGTCTTGCTAACGATTATATTCGGTTCTCTGCTAGACAAAGACTTCATGCCGCTCCCTCGCAGAGCATTGTATGGCCGGAATTGGACATAGTAAATAGCGGGAGTGATTGCTGGATGACAAGGAAACAATTGCATACAGGTTCAATGTATTGGCCGACTACATCAACGCATCCTGCCCCGTCTTATGAACCGCTTGGCAAGCGAAATGTCCACTACGATGTCGTCATCGTCGGAGGCGGCATGTCGGGCATTCT
The DNA here is from genome assembly GCF_003182255.1 of Paenibacillus cellulosilyticus. GTDB lineage: Bacteria > Bacillota > Bacilli > Paenibacillales > Paenibacillaceae > Paenibacillus_T > Paenibacillus_T cellulosilyticus. The sequence continues at coordinate 34,753 of NZ_QGTQ01000033.1, forward strand.
TTGCGGGCACGAGCTTGCATCCAAAGGGATACGGGCAGCAGTCGTCGAACGGGAGACGGTTGCTGGCGGAAGCAGTACCGCGAACACAGGGCTTATTCAATTCTCGAACGACATTATGTTATGCGAGTTAGCAGAACTGATCGGGGAACAGAAAGCCGTCTTATTTTATGAAGCATGCAAAGATGCCGTCAATCAACTAGCCAGCTTAGCTGCGCGATTGCCGAACAAAGGTGGACTCATACGCCGTTCCAGTCTGTACTTAGCCAGCTCGGAGCATGAGCTGCCGAAGCTTCGAACTGAATATGAAATGCTTCAGAAGCATGGCTTCGATGTGGAATGGTGGACGCAGCACGACATAGAGACCCACTTCCCATTCTCGAGATCCGGTGCGATCGTAACGCATGGTGATGCAGAGCTCAATCCTTACCTGTTCATTACGGAGCTTGCAGAGGATGCCGTACTTAAAGGTCTTGATCTGTTCGAGCATTCTGATGTAATCTCCCATAGCGCGAACACGAACGACAGCATGCATATTCTCACCACATCGGACGGCGGCTCAATCATTGCAGCACATGTTGTCTTCGCGGTCGGCTATGAGCCAGAGGAACTGCGCTGCCAATTAATCAAATCCGATCTGAATCGCAGCTTCGCCATTGTGAGCGCCCCTCAGTCTGCTTCAATCGACGTCTGGCACGAGCGGATGATGATCTGGGAAACTGCCCGGCCTTATATCTATATGCGGACGACTCCGGACAATCGGGTTATTATAGGCGGACTGGATGAGGAGCCTCCAGCTCCGATCGAAGGGTCAAACGCTCGAAGCAAACGAGATAGCAAGCTCTACAACCTTCTAGAGAAGATGTTCCCAACCTTGTCTGCGCCTATCGAGTACGAATGGAGCGCAACGTTTGGTGAATCATGCGACGGCCTTCCTTTCATTGGACGCGATCCAGCTCATACCAACGTTTACTATTGTCTTGGCTATGGCGGAAACGGTACGGTCTACAGCGTCATTGCTAGTCAACTGCTATACGAGTCGATACAAGGTCGGACATCAACACTTGCCGATATATTGCGGCTGGACCGTCCATCGATTCAGAATCTCTCGTGAAACAACAGTAGCCGGCCCTCCTGCAATAAACAGGATGACCGGCTGCTTCGAATCTGCCAAGTCTCTATATAATTTGCGTTGCACCTGTCGCTCGATAAATCGCTTCAGCATTGCTTAACACCGATAGTTCGGGGCCGCCATCGACCTCGAGCAGCGTTTTGCTTTCGGTTGTAGCGGCCATTACAGCAATGGCGCCGTTCTGAACGGCTGTGCGGCATTGATCGAGCTTCTCGTCCTCAACACCCAGCGATGACAGGATACGATCATACGTGGATTCATTGCCGTCTGTACGAACTGCAGCCAGATAGGATGCAGCCGCGTAAGGCATGCCGCCTGCATAGTACATGCTGCCGAAAGCGATGCCTGCTGCAGCGACCGAAGTGCCGATAAGTGATGACTGACGAAAATCGCCGTTGGAGTAACCGTCCGAGTGATTGCCGGTTGCATCAACAATGTCGCGAAGCTCATCCACATGCATGCCACATTCTGCTTCAAGTATGCGTGAATGGTAGCCATCCTTAGCGATGACGCGAAGCTCACCGGTTGTAAATCCAGCCTGAAGCAGCTGCTGCACGGCGTTAACGGCATGCCTTTCTGAATCAAAAATGCCGATTTTGCTTGCCATATAAGGACCTCCTGTCCGATGGGATAAATCGGTTACATTATGCCCTGTTTCACAATTCGTTATTTGCGGTTATGGTTATTTCATAGATATTATATAGGTAAACGTTCTGCATTCCATTGAAGTGGGGTATCGGTTATGAAATCACCCGATAAATTTTATCTAAGAACAGAGAATCAGGAAGGACGCTGTACGGTATACCTGAATGGCGAGCTTGACCTTGAGACCGCATCCCAGATGCGCGCTGCGATGTCAACGCTCGTGGAACTGACGGACCGAGACCTCGTGCTTAATTTGCGCGACCTGCGCTACATCGACAGTACAGGAATCGGCATCCTTGTGTCCGTCGTGAAGGCACGCCACGCGAAGAGCGCTCCTTTCCTTGTTGAGGCGATCCCGCCAAATATACGGAAGCTATTCGATATGACAGGCATTTCACCATTCTTATCTGGCTCTGCGCCATCATCGTACTGAAAGGAGATCATGATGCAATGCGTATGAAGGATGAAATCATTACGATCTTCGTTCCGGCTGCAGCAGAATACGTTGATCTTGCTCGCCTGGCGTTATATGGGGTTGCAAGTAAAATGGGATTCTCCTTCGAGGAGATTGAAGATATGAAAGTTGCATTGTCAGAGGCGTGCAACAACGCCGTGCTCCATGCTTACGGCGATTTGCCTGGCGGCACAACGATCGTGGCGCCAGAAGAGCAGCCGCGTGTCGAGATTCGTTTCATTAAGCAGGCGGATGCCTTGTCGATCATTGTAAAGGACGACGGCAGCAGCTTCGATGCGGCTACAGCGGCGCGCAGAGCCGAATCCCTGCACGGTAAATCTGTCCTTGAGCTGGAAGCTGGCGGACTTGGACTTTATCTCATGCAGGCTCTAATGGATCAAGTCGAAGTATCCAGCGGCTCAGGCACACAGGTCATGATGACCAAACGTTTATCCAAAAGCGGGGAATGGGCATGACATTCCCTCCGTCCCGGCAGCTTCATGATAGCGCCGCGCGGATTGCGGAGTATCAGAGGAATCCGACCAATGAAGCTGCAACGATATTAATTGAACATCATGCCCCGATCGTACGAATGGCTGCCAGCAAAATTGCACGCAACCGTCCAGACCTGTACGAGGATCTCGTCCAAGTCGGCCAAATGTCGCTCCTGCGACTGTATCGGCAATACGATCCAGCGGTCGGTGTGCAATTCGAGCCTTATGCAATGAAGAGCATTATCGGTCATATGAAGAATTATCTTAGGGACAAATCCTGGTATATCCAGGTGCCCCGCCGCATTAAAGAAAAAGGAATCTCCGTCCAACAGACGATTGATGAACTAACCGTCCGGCTGGAGCGATCTCCTAAGGTTGAAGAAATTGCAGCCCATATGGAGCTCACTGTCGAGGAGACATTGGAAATTCTCGGCGGACGTGATCTGTACCATTACGTATCGCTGGATACGCCAATCAGCGAAGAGGACAGCACGACGACGCTCGGAGAGCTGCTGCACTCCCAGCTAGATGAATACGAGCATATCGATAAGAAGCTCGATATCGAAGCAGCAATGGCCCAACTTAAGCCCGAAGAACGGCAGGTGCTGAAGCTCGTGTTCGAAGACGGTGTCCCTCAACGCCTCATTGCGGAGCAGCTTGGCGTCTCTCAAATGAGCATCTCGCGCATCCAGCGCAGAGCGATTGAGAAGCTCCGTCGCAGCTTAACGGAAAACCATCATCCCGATTCATGAATAAGCGCACCGACGAATGACGCATATGGCGGCATGATCGGTGCGCTGTTTCGCTATTTTCGTTGAACACTTCGGCCTGTTCGGGTTATGATGAAGAAATGAGAAAACCTCTATCGGGGTCGATTCCAACAGGAGGCATTGTATGAACGAACGAACGTTTCGATTCCCAGCTGGCTGGGAGTGGCTGCAGCTTCGGCAGCCGTTCGCGGAAGACCTGCATCAGCAATCGACTGACGCTCGGGAAGACGTGCAATTGCAGCTTGAATTGATCCCATCGATGCCGTCACGAACGAAGCGAACCTCTACAGATAAACTGCCGGACAGCGCAGCACAAACAGATATAGCAACGAAGCGGGAACAGCTTAGGCAAGAGCAAGCTCGCGAGCGGCTCCTTGCATTGAAGCTGCGTATGCCAGCCTGCTCGGCTTGGCTTGATGACTGCTATGAGCGAAGTGCAAACCATATTGTCGTACATCGGCTTGAAGATGGACAACCCCTGCTCTACGGGACGCTGCTTGTTCAGTTATCCGATGACAAGAAGGATATTCAGCCGCTGCGCTATTGGGTAACAGCAGGACAACTCACGACGATCCATGAGGACTGGCGGCTGTCGATTCGGACACAGCAGCCTCCTTGGGATATGCAGCTCCAGCAATGCTCCAATAGCTACGAGGCATTTGCAACCATTCTGAGCGTTGTACTCGATCAGCTGCATCACGGACTGGACAGCTTCGAGAAGAAGCTGATGGATCAGGAACAGGCGCTTCGCAGCCGTGATCAGCAGATTGAGCGGATGAACCTGTTGTTCGACTGCCGATATGATCTGCTGCATTGGCAGCGGCTGTTCGTACCCGTCTGCGAGCTGAACAATGCGTTGAAGGAAGCTTTCTCAGCGAGTACCTTGATCAGGAGCGAAGCTTATACTCGGCTTCAGCATAAGCTGGAACGGATTGATGCGCTCATTCAAACGTACGCACGTGAGCTGGACACGCTCATCGCGATGGGCGAAGCGGCTTCAACACAGCGCGGCAACGATACGCTCAAAGTACTAACCAATGTCGCTATCCTGCTCGCACCAACCATTGTGGTCGGCGCATTATGGGGCATGAACATTCGCAGTCTCCCTTATATGGAGGAAGCATGGAGCTTCCCAGCGATGTGTGCCATTGATCTGCTCGTGACCATCATTGCCTGGCTGCTGCTGAGGCGATCTGGCTGGTTGGGGCGTCGTCCTCCTCAAACAACGGCTCCATCGACTGCTGAGATCGGTCGCACATCTCATATTCGTGCTGATCTATCAGTCGGAACGTTATCGAGAACGCGTCGAGGTACGAAGAAGAAATCTGTTAGCGATTCCGTCGCAGACCGGCCTTCACCAGCGATCTTGAACCTGACGGAAACGGGTGCCGTCGATAAGCCGCGCAGCCGTCAATAATGCATGCAAGCCTCCTCAGTGCTGAACAACCGTTCGGCGCTGGGGAGGCTTTCTTTGTGCGTGCTATTTTATTTCAAGGCAATCCACAGCAGACATTGGTCGTCGGAATGACCGCGGCCTTCTGCCGGCTCCCCGAATAACGCTTCCCGCCACTGTTCTGGGAAGCTGCCGCAATCATCCGAGCAACTGCTGCTGCTCAGCTTCTGGCCCAGCATCTCAATAGGGTCCTCGGTAACATCGTCAGACCGATCGAGCAATCCGTCCGTCACAATGACCATTCGGTCACCTGGCGCAATACGAAGCGATTGCTTATTGACAGGAATGCCATCAAACAAACCAATGGCGGGGCTGCCGCCCTTCAATTGCTCCACCTGATCCGTACCCAAGCGAAGGAGCAGGCCTGGCGGATGCCCTGCATTCACATACTCCACGATACCGCGCTCCATATCGATCACCATGTAGATGCCAGTGAAGTAATATTGAATGAGCTGGTCGGAAAAATGCAGCTGCATCGCCCGTCGATTCAGCTCTCGTACGACATCCTCCGGATCGGACAGCTTACTCATCACTTCCTTCAGGACGGAGGCGATGAACATACAGACGAGCGAGGACGAGATGCCGTGTCCCATCGCATCGATAACGGCAACGGCATAGCGGTTCTGATCGATTCGATGCCACGCGTACAGATCGCCTGACAGCTCCTCCGAAGGACGATAGATCGCATCGATGACGATCTGCTCATTCTCCAGCCGCTGGGGCAGTACCGCGTATTGTACCTCACGCGCCAATCGCAGCTCATCGCGCAGCCGGCGGTCCCGCTCCCGATGCCAGTTCTTCTGCTGCTTCAGCCGCAGCGCAGAACGAATCCGCGCCATCAGCTCGACCCGATTGATCGGCTTGGTCACATAGTCTGACGCACCTGCATCAAGCGCCTCTGCCAGCTTCTTCGAATCGCCGATTGCCGTTACCATAATGATCGGAATATCTTTGAGCCGCTCGACGCCGAGAACGGTCCGACATGCTGTAATACCATCGATGCGAGGCATCATCATGTCCAGCAGAATAAGATCGACATCCGGCTCCTCATAGACCGGCTTCAGGTCCGTTCCATCCTCGCTAATGCCCAGCAGTGTATATAACTCAGAGGCTGACGAGCAGGAGCTCAAATTCCGATAACCTGCCCGCTTCAGCATTTCCTGTACGACCGTCACATTCATTGCATTGTCGTCCACTAGGACGACGCGCATATTCAATCTGCCATTGCTTCGTTCTTGAGCTTGCATACTATACCCTCGTTTCTTGTCCGCAAGTCCGTCATTGTTATGTTATTAATACCCGCCCCTCACGCGATCGAATCAACAACACAAAATAGCTGCCCAAGCGGGGAATCAACCGTTCCGCCTGAGCAGCTATTCGCTGCTATTATTCTGCTGCCGCTTCCAGCGCTTCCTCACGCTTGTAAGCGCGATTCGTAAGCCAGAGGTTGCCTGCGATCAAGATGAAGGCAACAAGTGCCATTAAAGGAATTGTAATGACACCAAACCAATCGAGATAATCCTCGTTGCATGGAACGCCGACGTTGCACGGCGACATTTCATACAAGCCCGGCACCTTCTGTTCGGCATAATGCCAAGCGGAGATGCATCCGCCAACGATTGCGAGCGGCAGCACGTAGGAAGCCATCCGTCTATCGCCTCGATAGGCTGCCATTCCGAGCAGAATCACTTGCGGGTACATGAAGATGCGTTGGAACCAGCACCACCGGCATGGCGTGAAATGCAAGACTTCGCTCATATATAAGCTGCCTGCCGTTGCGGCAATGCTGACGATCCAAGCCATGTACAGGCCATAGTTATAAAAGAAAGACGAGCGATTGTCATCATTCATCGATTATTGGCCCGCCTCATCGACTTCTTTCAGTGCCTTCTCAATGGCTGCTTTCACTGGCTCGTAGTTCATCGCGTCGGAGCCGCCGACCTTCGTCCCGTTAACGAACAGGGTTGGCGTGCCTGTAATGCCAAGCTGCGGAACGCGGCTCATCTGATCGGACAGTTCCTTCGCATACGTCTCGTTCTCAATGTCGCTGCGAAGCTTATCGTAATCGATGTTCAGCTTCTCATCCTTCGCGAGCTGAACGAGATAATCGACCGTCGCCCACTGCTCACTTTCGTCTGGCTGCTTGTCATATAGCGCCTGATAATATTTCCAGAACTCGTCATTGCTCTGATGATAAACGGCAAGGCCCGCAAGCGCTGCTGTCTTGGAGTCAGGGCCGATGAAGTGATAGTTCATGAACGATAAGGATACGATGCCTTTATCGATATATTCTTTAATCAGTTCAGGCTTAACGTCCGTTGCGAACTGCTGGCACGCAGGACATTTGAAGTCTCCGAACTCGACGATTTTCACCTTTGCGTCTTGACTGCCAAGCGTTGGAAGGTTCGCATAATCAAAATCCGCTGGATCCGGCTTCGGTGCTAGTGCAAACAACAAAATAATAGCAACTAAGAGGATGCCGCCCGATGCCCACATCAACGTTCTGACTTTCTTCTGGCGTTCTTTGCTGCGTATTCGTAAGTCCTTGCGGTTCTGCTTGTAAGTCGATTTGCTTACTGCTTGTCCCACTCAAATTCCCTCCGATCGATATAAGTGCATAGATAGATCCATTATACCTGCTCAACGTTAAATTAACACTAAGAGGTTGTGAAAAAGTACGCTTTTGATCACGGTGTATCACATGAATGCTTAATCGACATCGAATCTTGAATGAAGCAGTGACTTCCGGTTCTCACGTAGCACAACACTTACGCTCCGATCCTCATTCCCCGCTTGATCCAACCTTCTCGGTGCTGAAAACCGAACTTTTTGAACACATACTTTAAGATAGCAAGAAAAAGGGAAAATGAAAAACCGACAGCAGGATCGTGAGATCCCGCTGCCGGCCTGTCCATTAAGCTCCGAAAGAGCATTTAAATTTTGAACCAATTGAGCGCTGCAACCTTGCTGTAGAACTTGAAGCTGTCCTTTGGAATACGGACTTGTGTATCATAATCCACATACGTCATACCGAAGCGCATCGAGTAGCCGAATGCCCACTCATAGTTATCCATCAGCGACCATGCATAGTAGCCTTTGACGTTAACGCCAGACTCAATAGCACGGGAAACCGATGCCAGGTGAGATTTGATGTAACGCGTACGACGGTCGTCATGCACTTTGCCATCAGCGGATGGCTCATCGTTGTAGCAAGCACCGTTCTCCGTAATGTAGATCGGAATCTCGCCATAGTTGTTCTTCAGGAACATAAGCGCGTTGTACAGACCTTGCGGATAGTACGTCCAACCGATGTCCGTGCGATCCCAGCCCATGTCGACCTCTTCCCAATCGAACAGACCTTCATTTTCTTTATAACGACCAACCGTACCGGTGTAATAGTTAACGCCGAGGTAGTCGATCTTCTGCGAAATGTCTTCCATATCGCCAGCTTGAATCGGCACTTCAACGCCTTTGCCGCGGAACCATTCAACCAGCATCTCCGGGTAATGGCCATGCATAACTGGGCGGATGAACCATTCGTTTAACCAGCCTGCTTGACGCTCGCAAGCATCGATATCTTCTTGGCGCGTGCTGTAAGGCTCGCGCCATTCCATGTTCGGTACAATACCGATTTGGCCTGGAATGCCAAGCTCGCGGAATTTGCGAACTGTGCGGCCGTGCGCAACAAGCAGGTGATGCGATACGTTCGTCGCCAGCTGCAAATCGCGGTTGCCCGGAGCATGCTCGCCCAGGTAGTTCGATAGGAAGGATACGCACCATGGCTCGTTGAACGTCGCCCACAGGTTGATTTTACCCTTCAAGGATTCGAAAACGGTTTCGGAATATCGAACGAAATGATCGATCGTTTCGCGGTTATCCCATCCTCCGCGGTCCTGCAGCGCCTGCGGCAAGTCCCAATGGTACAGCGTAACCATCGGCTCGATGCCGTATTTGAGCAGCTCATCAACGAGACGGTGATAGAAGTCCAAGCCCTCTTGATTTACTGCGCCGGAGCCATCCGGAATGATACGCGGCCAAGCGATCGAGAAACGGTACGTTTGGATGCCCATATCGGCCATCAACTTCACGTCTTCTGGATACTTGTGATACATGTCGCAAGCAACATCACCATTGTCGCCCATGAATACTTTGCCTGGCGTACGTGCGAACGTATCCCAAATCGACAGCCCGCGGCCGCCCTCTTGATACGCGCCTTCTACTTGATACGAAGCTGTTGCTGCTCCCCATTTGAAGCCTTCTGGAAACTGTACAATTGCCATGTCTAACGTGTCACCTTTCCTCTGCCTTAGTGTATAACCATAATGACTTAACTCTCAGTATAGTGCCAAAAGTCACAGCATCCTATGTGTGATTTTGGCACTTCATGATGCAATTTTGTTGCCGAATGTAGATTTATGTCGATGGTTCCGAATTGCCCTGCTGCTTCATAAACTGTATGGATGACCATTGGAATCCGTCTGTGTGGCGCAGCTTAGGGAGGGAATGGCAGATGGCAGAGAAAAAAAGTGATAATGGGCAGCGGTTCGACACTCGCACGGCGTTGTTCCTAGCGGCGGTATGCGGACAATCCCGAGTACAATACAGCAACCCTGACGGTGCATTCCTCATCCCTGCAGGCTACCAGCTGGCAGGTTCATTCAAAGCGCAGTCATACGAGAACAAACCGGAATATTTCGGCTTCGTCATCGAATCCGATCATGCTGTCGTCCTTACCTTCAGGGGTTCCTATTCCCCAACGGACTGGGTGTCGGATTTCATCTCGCAGCAGGTTCCGTTCAAACCGGTGAAAGCTTCCTGCCAATCGCATAAAGGCTTCACCGATATATATATGACGTGTCAACAGACCGTTCGCTCGATTCTAAAGGAGACCGATCCCGATAAGCCGCTGTTCGTGACAGGCCACAGCCTTGGCGGAGCACTCGGAACGCTGGCAGCCTTCGATATAGTCACGAATACGGATAGAGAACCCATCGTCTATACCTATGGGTCTCCTCGAGTCGGCGATGTTAAATTCGCCCGCTTGTATAATAGAGCCATTAAGCAGCACTGGCGGGTGCAAAATGAGTACGATATTGTACCTCACTTGCCGCCTCTCGTTTATCGACACTCGAAGCCAAAGAAGGTTTTTTACTATATGCATGTGAAAGGTGAAGTAAAACGGTCGTTTCGCATGGGTTCGGTGTCCAACAATCATTTGATCGGCAGTTATTTTGCAGATCTGTCGAGAGAAGATCCTGCTTATGCTTCGATGATATGCGAAGGGCCTCCCGGCTGGTGCCCGTCGCCCAGCTGATCCTCCCCTAAAGAGGAAAAGGACGGGCAAGCGCCCGTCCTTCGTGGTTCGTATTAAGTTGCCGCTATGATGATGGGTTTGTTCGGCTGCTGCTGTCGAAGTGACCGGAGCGGCGAACTTTGGTTTCCAAGTATCGCTTGTTGAACTCGGATACGTCGCCCCATAACGGTACACGTCCCGAGACGTCTGCACCTGAAGCGACCAACGCGTCTAGCTTGCGCGGGTTGTTGGTGATAAGCGTAACAGGTTTCGAACGAAGTTCCTTCAGCACTTGAATCGCATCGTCGTAGCTGCGGATATCGTCTTGGAAGCCGAGCTGCAGGTTGGCATCGACAGTGTCGTAGCCTTCCTCTTGCAGCACGTACGCCATCGCTTTGCTGAACAGGCCAATGCCGCGGCCTTCATGGTTCGCCAAGTAGAAGAGCGCGCCATTGCCGTGCTTCACGATCATCTTCATTGACTGCTCCAGCTGGTAGCCGCAATCGCAGCGCTTGCTGCCGAAGATGTCGCCCGTATGGCAGATGCTGTGCATACGAATGAGCGCGTCTGGCGCGTTGGCGAAGTCACCGTACACGAGTACGCTCGATTGCTGCATCTCAGCAAGATTAGATGCCGACAGACGCGAAATAATTTGCTCCGTCGACTGCGGTTCATCTTGGCATGTATCGCCTGCCATTTTGTCACAGCGAAGCCAGCAGTACCATTGGAATATATGCGTTTCGCCACCCAAGGAAACAGGCAGTCGAACCGGGCCGACCAAGTAAATCATCTTGTCGCCGCTTGGCACAGTGGTAATTTTACGCTTTAATATCGAAATGATGTCCGTTTGAATGGTGTGCATGCTGCTTCCGCTCCCCTCCACCATCGGCGTTTAGTTCTATCTAGTGTTGCCTGGCGGTAATGATCAAATTCATTTGCGAGTTGTGGTTACTTTTTGTAAGTATATAAAAGTATATGAATATACCATCCTTTTGTCAAATCGGCATTGCCGATCGGGCAACCATTTTTAGTAAAGCATGACCTCGTTCTCATCTATTGTACGCGCTGCTGCGGCGTTGGAACTAGACCTTCCCCATAAACGGCAATCGTCCCGAGGTAGAGCTGCTTCATTCTTTTATGCCGGCTGCGTTTGAATGAATAGCTGGTTATACATAAAAGGTGGTCCATCCATTATGGGCCACCTTTTGTCGTATCTATAGATGATTATAGGATAAACAACAAAATCGCAAAGAAATGCAGGATAGATCCGCCGAGTACAAACAGATGCCATACGGCATGATGGTAAGGGAAGCTTCGCCATACGTAGAATACGGTGCCGAATGTGTAGAGCAGTCCGCCAGTGATCAGCAGATGCAAGCCACCTGGGGCCAGCCCCTCCACGAGCGGTCCCCATGCGATGACGATAATCCACCCCATCGCGATGTACAACAGCGTCGAAGTGAAGAGAAACCGACTGGCGAAGAACGATTTGAACACAACGCCTGCAATTGCGACACCCCATACAACACCGAAGAGCGACCAGCCAAGCGCCCCCTTCACAATATGGAACAGAATGGGGGTGTACGTACCAGCGATAAACACATAAATGAACGAGTGATCGAGCACCTCGAACAAATTTTTGACTTTACCTTCAGGAAAGCTGTGGACGAGTGTTGATGCGGTGTACAGCAGCAGCATGGAGGTTCCATAAATCGTAAAGCTCACGACATGCACGGCCGTTCCTTTCCACGCTGCAAAAACAATCAGCAGGACGAGAGCAGCGATGCTGAGCGCAGCCCCGACACCATGCGTAATGGCGTTCGCAACTTCCTCGCGCCTCGTATACGTATGCGTATTCGCCATAAGGCTACACCTTCTCGTTCGAATAGGCCATATAGGAACCGACATTCAACGTAAGCGCTGCTCGTGCAGCATCATAACCCACAACAGGCTGATGCTCATCGTACATCCAATATTTCTGGACCGAGCCTTGGCTCAATGCAACTTCTGGTGGCAGTGCTTCGAAATAAAATAAGTTCAAGAAAGCTGCATTATCTGCAATAAAGGCTGCGTCCTCTGCATTCACGCCATGGACCTCTAGCGTCCATCGTCCATCTGACTCGCGAACATCAATGACCAGTCCAGCAATCGCGGTATCGATTAGCAATCGTCCGATCGCCAGTTTAATGAGCACCTTGGACCCGGCTGGTGGCGGTGATTGATGACCTGGACGTTTCGGCTCATAGATAGCTTGTGCCCCTGTCATTACGCTTCGCCTCCCTCGCGTACCGGCTGAGGCGTCATATCGATCAGCAGGGCCAGCAGCGGATGTTCACCGATCGCCGACATTCGGATGCCCGTCTCGTTCGTCATTCGAACCGTGTCGCCTTCTGACAACGTATTGGATACGCCATTGATCGTTAGTTCAGCAGAGCCTCTCGCGATATATAAATAATGCAGCCGCTCCGCCTGTGATTCATAGCTGACAACTTGACCTGGCTCCAACTGGGTCAGGCTGACGGTAACATCCTGATGAATGGCTGCAATATTCGGACCGCCTTCACGACTTACAACCGGCAGCCAGCGTCCGCGCAGTGCGTTCGTATCATAATGTGTCGTCTCATAGTCCGGCTTAAGACGGGCCTGCTCCGGCAGGAACCAGATTTGCAGCAGCTCAACTGGCTCTTGGCTTGGATTCACCTCTGAATGGATAATGCCCGTCCCCGCGGTCATCCGCTGAATGCCGCCAAATGTCGTCAAAGCCGTGTTCCCTGCACTGTCCTCATGCTTCAGCTCGCCGCGCAATACGACCGATACGATCTCCATCTCGCGATGCGGGTGGGCACCGAAGCCTCTTTCACCGGCAATAATGTCATGGTTAAAAACGCAAAGAGGACCGAAAAACCGGTTGCTCTCGTCAAAATAACCTGCGAACGAGAAGTAATGCCGGCTTTGCAGCCATCCTGCGTCATTAGAAGCGGCCTGTGCCGCTCTGCGAATATCGATCATAGCGATCCCTCCGATACTACTACTTAATACCCTTAGTGTATCGGATCAAATCCAACCGTTCAACCGGCTTCGAATGCGATCAACCGTTTTGTCCAAATTACAAACTGCTTCCTCATCAATAAATGGGTTCAAATGTTTAAAATAATCGGCGTGCCCGCCAACGATCGGCATTCCTTCTACGTAGCCTGGTGCGTATTTGTAATGGTTCCAGTGCGGAATCGCGCCCCGCTTGCTTCGGCTCCAGCCTCCCCAGCTGCCGATCCGGGTAATGGGATCGTTCAGCTTGCCGCTTGCATCAATCGAATGAAAATAACTGACGCGATCCTTCAGCGCTGGCAATACGCGAATGCGCGGCGAACCAATTTGCACAACTCGGAAATCACGCAGGACTCCGTCCTTATGCAGCTTAACCGCCGCCTGGTAAGCCGCTGCGCCACCGCCGCTGTGGCCGACCAGAAGTACAGGACCATTGCCGTGATAGGTTGCTTTTATGCCATCTACAGCCTTGCGCCCACCTACTCGGAACAGCGAAGGCCGATTCGTCAAATCACTGCCCACTTCAAGCACCTGCGCCCATACATTGCGGCTGTTGTTGCCATAAGGGAACAGCACATGAATATCCAGCTTGCTCGTTTCCTGCTTCAGCATGTTCTCCAGCTTCCGGCAGCATTCGTTGAACATTTGATTAGCCGTCGCTACGCCAGCCATTAAGTAAACCGTCAAGGGTGTCGTCATCATCGTGTTTTCCTCCGCGACCGTCATTGGAAGATGAATAAGTTGTATCTACATTATTTGAAGCTCGCATACGTTTTCATGCAGAGCCCTATGTTCCAATTCGAGCACAAACACTCATGAAATTTACAATATCTTATTCCTTCTACTGATGAAACGCAAATAAAACGTATAGCCGAATGCCAGCTGATAAAAAAAGAACAGCTGATTGTTGTTCAGCTGTTCTCTCTCTTGGTTCACCTGCTATTCTTTTGTACCAGATGCCGCTTCAATCGCTTGGAATGCCCAATGCGTGGATGGAACATCCGACCATGTCGGTGTCGTTACATCCGCGGTCAGTTCCAAGCCTAGAATGCGGTTAATGATCGTGACCGCTTCAGCACGGCTCAAGTATTGGTCTGGCTTGAAGCTGCCGTCAGAATAACCTGTCATGATGCCTGCATCAGCGACAAGCGCGATGTACGATGCCGACCAGTGGTCCGCTGTATCCGTGAATGCTGCAGAGGTATCGCCTTTAAGTCCGAGCCAACGCGCAACGATGGTTGCCATCTCTGCTCTCGTAATGGACTTCGTTGGTTGGAAGCTGCCGTCCTCATAGCCCGTCATCAGACCCCATGTGGATGCAGTCGCAATGGCGTCCGCCGCCCATCCGAACGAAGCGCTGTCCGTGAAGCTGACTGGATCGGAGCTTCCTTGTTCACTTGCCACACGCGAGAGAATGGAAGCCATCTCGGCACGTGTCACAGCCTGACTAGGACGGAACGTACCGTCTGGGTAACCATTCACATACGGCTGCTGCGATTCCATCTGCTGCAGGAACGAAGCCCAATTGTCGATTTGAAGAATCGAGAACGTACTGAACTTGTCTACATAGAACTTCAGACCGTAGCCCCCGTCTGCAACCTGCACAAGCTCCGGCTGCACCAGCTCTTTGTCACCATCGCTATGCTCGATATAAATCGCGAGGCTTGCAAGGAAGTCCGCACGTTTCGCTTCGTCCGTAGGGATCACGTCGCTTGGGAGTGGCAAAATCAGATCGACTGGTTTCACATTCGATTCGATCATCACTGGGCGGCCGACGATTTGCGTACCGCCATCGCCTGCCACCGTTACAACAAGCTGCTCGCCTTTCGCACGATCAAGAACCTCTTGTGCATCCTTGCTGCTCTTCAGCGGTGTAACCGTAAATACCACTTCTCCATTTTGCGAACGAATTGTTTCTTTCGATACGCTAATAGTAGCGCCGCCGGCCGTTAATTCAAGACCGACACCGCTATCCGCCAGCGCTCTGACTGCATCCGCTGGCAGCGTTACATCAATCTCAGAAACTTCATCCTGCGAGTCTGGGATGACGATCTCCACCGAATGCTGGCCGTCGGCAGCTGCCTTCGAGGCTGCAGCCTTCGCAATGTCAGCAGGCAGTGTCAGCTCATCCTTCTTCGTGCCATCCGACTTCGTTGAACGCTGCACGTTAACGGACGATCCACCATTAAGCGTAATACCGATTTGCGAATTACCCGAGCTAATGATCGTTACCGACGATGAATTCGTTGGTTTCGTTGGTTCTGACGGATCTGTTGGGGCCGTATAATCCCCAGCATAGCTCAGATAGAAGTCATCCAGCGTTCCCCATGCACCAGCATCTGCCTTAATGTTGGCGCCGATCGTGATTGTGCCATCCGTGACGAGAATGTTCTGGATCTCCGGCGTATTCCATACTACCCATCCGTTAACGCCAGTTGCTGCTTTCGTTTCCGTGCCACCGGCAATTGCGAACAGGTTCATATCCGGATTGGCTGCGTCGCCGCCTTGAATATTCATCGACAGGTTGTAATAGCCTGTCTTCAGACCTGTAATCGTCTGTTCTACTTTGAATTGAACACCTTTTGCAGAATAAAAGTGAAGGGAGTAATTACCCGTCTTCGCATCGCTTGCTTTGTTCTGATAGTCCGGTTCTGTAAAGCCTTCTGGATACGTAATCTTCCACATGCTGCGATCGCTTTGCTCGAAGCTTCCGTTTACAACGTAGTTCTGTGCCTTGACTGTCAGCAGCGCCTTCACAGCTTGTTGTCCATCGACTACACCATTAATAACGTAGCTGCCAGCACCACCGGCAACCGCCGCCGCGTACTGCGTCTGATCCCAAGTTACCGCTGCCGATCCAGTCGTGCTGTCGTTATACGTTACCGTAACGGAGGATGGCAGCGTGATTGACTCGCCCGCGATAGCTTCAACTGTAACATCTTTAATCTCATCGATACGGAGCGGCGCAACCGCACCGTTATTCACGTATTGGAACACCTTCAATGAAGGAAGCGGATGTCCCGTGAAATCGAACAACGCTTGATTATCGACCGCGCTGCCGCCGTACCATTCGCCTGCATCATCTGGGTCGTATTCCGCTGCATAGCTGGATGCCCAGCCAGAGCCGAACTGTTCCCACTTCAGCTTGTTCTGCTCAAGCTCAGATGCAGGTCCTACTGGCAGCCATGCTGGCTCCCAATAGAATACGCCAAGTCCCGCAGCGCCTACATTCGCAACCGCCTCGATAACGTTACGAACAGAAGTGGCTTGTCCTTGTACCGTAATTGGATAATCCAGCGTCTGTCCGCTGCTCTTCGGAGCCGTATTGCCGTGGCCGTCTCCATCCTCAGCGGTGTACGCATAAGACGTCTCAGCTACCATAACTTTCTTGCCATACGTATCCGCCACATTTTTCAGTACCGACGTCAGATTGCTGAGCGTACCGTGCCAGAACGGATAATAGGAGCTTGCGAATACGTCATAGTCGACGTTGTTGTTTTGCAGCGTCTGCGCATAAGAAGCATAGCGGCCCGATGTTTCCGGATTCGTAAAATGCAGAGCGATTAAGATCGAAGGATCGATTTCACGGATCGCTTGGCTGCCCGCGTTGAACAATGCACTCATTTTCGTCCAATCCGTCTCGCCGACGAATCGTCCATTCGTTTCATTGCCGACCTGTACCATACCGATGTCGATGCCAGCATCCAGCAGCTCCTGAAGACTTTCTTTCGTGTAGTTGTACAAAGCCGTTTTCTTATCATCAAAGCTGAGGTTCGCCCACGCCTTCGGCGCTTTCTGCTTGCTTGGGTCTGCCCAGAAATCAGAGTAATGGAAGTCTACAAGCAGCTTCATGCCATTGGCAGTCGCCCGCTTGCCGATCTCAATCGCATGCGCTAGATCGTTATCACCGCCGCCATAACCACGGCCTGTCGTATCGAATGGATCGTTCCAAACACGAACCCGAATATAGTTCACACCGTCATCGTGGAGTGTCGTGAAAATATCCTGCTCTTCACCTGCTTCATTGTAGAACGTAACGCCACTCGCTTCGAGCGACAGAATGCTGGAGATGTCTACGCCTTTAATGAAATCATCCGAAAGACCCGCTACCTTCTTCACGAAAATGTCGGCTGCCGCGGGTTCCTCTGGCTGCTCCGTATTCGTGCTCGTCTGCGTCAGCACGAAGCCGTCTACATAACCCCAAGCGCCCGGCGCACCAGTAATGACTCCGCCGACCTCAACATTCTGAGTGTCCTGCGACAAGACGAATGTCAATTGGACTGCATCCCATGCATTATAGCCTGTTGTAGCAACTGAGCTGCCTGATGTGGTACCAGCAAACAGCTTCAGGCTGCCTGCTTGATTGTCAGACCCGCCCATCGAATTAGCTGTCAGCTCATAAGTGCCTGCTGGAAGCGCAGCGATCGTCTGCTTAACCGTAATCGATTGGCTGCTCGTCGCTGCCGACTTGATCCAATATTTGAAGCCGTACTCGCCTTCGCTTGGCGTAAGATAAGAGTCTGTTGCGTACTTGAATTGACTCAGCTCTACGCTATTCCAATCCGTTGGCTCCACCGTCCAGGAGTTGTCCGACCAGAAGTCCGACTCGAACCCGCCATTCGTAATAAGCGGCGCCTCTGGTTCAATCTTCACCAGCTTCACGCTGTCCAAATAACCCCATGCATTGGGCGCACCATTAACGATCGCGCCAATCTCGATGCTGGTTGCGTCCTGCTCAAGCTCGAACGACAAGCTCACCGTATCCCATGCATTGTAGCCGGTCGTTGCCTTCGCTGTACCCGTGTTAGTGCCAGCGTATAATTGTACAGTACCAGCTGCGCTGCCGCTGCCACCCATGGAACGAATCGACAGCTCATAGCTGCCTGCCGGCAGCGACGCAATCGTCTGTTTAACCGTCAGCGACTGATTGCTTGTCGCCGTATCCTTGATCCAATATTTGAACGCATTCGCTCCCTCGTCCGGCGTTATGTACGAGTCATTCGAATATAGGTACTGCTGTAGATCTACACTGCTCCAATCATTTGGCTCTACCGTCCACGAGCCGTCCGACCAGAAATCTGATTCAAATCCGCCGTTAACAACACCTGCATTCGGCGCATCTGCGGCTGATACAACAGCACCTAGGCCAAACCAGGATGAGCTGAACGCCAACAGCAGGGCCATTACCATGCTTATTGCTTTTCTTCTCACGTTCAAATCCCCTCTCTCTTCACGTCATGATGATCGCGTTAATGAAAGCGCTTATCATTTAAGACTATAGCAATCGTTGGGATTCCCGTGAAGTTATTCATTCGCAACATTTTGTATGCAAATGCAAGGATATGCAGCAAAAGGCCGCATCGTTCACCAACTATCGATGAACGAAGCAGCCTTAACTTATTACATCAGCCTAGTTATTGGAAACGTAGACGATTCAAGCGAATCGCACCCTCCAGCTGTACATATAACGTATGTCGTCCGCTAATCGAAACGATGCTGCTGCCGACTGTCGACCAATTGTGCCAGCCGCCCGTCATCGCAACGTTGTACTTGGCAATTGCCGGTCCGTCGATAGCGTCCAGCCAAATATTAATTGTGCCGCCCGCTGACTCCCCTGACGATGCTTTCGCTTCGAAGGTAAAGACCTCTGAATCAAAATCAACGTTATCAAACCGAATCCAGCCTGTACCGCCAACAGGTGCTACTGCAGTTCCGCCCTCGCGGCATTCCTCCAGTCGAACCGATTCATACTCGTTGTAGCTCTCCGCCCATGTCCAAGCTGACAGGCTGCGCGGCGGAACCGTCTCGCCCTCTACTTGAATATGAGCGGTCAAACGAATATCAGTGGACGAGCGGCCGACCAGAATGGAGTATTCTCCGCTCTCTACACAGTACCGCTCACGCGATACGTCCCAGAATGCTAGCTCCGAAGCGGGCAGGCGGAACGTAATACGCTGGCTTGCGCCCGCTTCCGTGCAGGTTCGCGTGAAACCGCGAAGCTGCTTGATCGGACGTTCAACGGTGGACTGCTCTGCACGAATATACAGCTGCGGAACCTCATCGCTCGTCAAGCTGCCAACGTTCTCAATTGTGAACGACAGCTCCAGCGTATCGTCAGCACCTTTCAGCACGCTGCTGCTAAGTGCCAGATCACGATATTCGAACGGCGAGTACGTAAGGCCGTAACCGAAAGGATAAAGCGGCTCTCCGTCAAAATATTGATACGTCCGCTTCCCTTTACGAATGTCATATTCCAGCATGCTTGGCAGCTGCGACTCCGAAGCATACCATGTCATCGGCAGTCTGCCAGCTGGTGCATAATCGCCGAACAATACGTCCGCGATTGCAGTGCCAGCCTCTTGCCCTCCATGTGGCATATAGACGATAGCTTGCACAAGCTCGGCAATATCGCCAAGTGCATAAGGGTAGCTGCCGACAATGACAACGATCGTGTTCGGGTTCGTTTCAGCAACACGACGGATCAATCGCTCCTGCGAAGGAGGCAGCTCTAGACTAAAGCGATCGATCTCTTCTTTTCCGTTAACAACCGGGTTATTACCGACAAAAACGACAGCTGCAGACGCTTGAGCCGCAGCCTGTGCCGCTTCCTCCACGCCATCCTTCAGCACGATCCGTTCATACAAGCTATCTGACGTTTGGTACCCTGCATTCTCTCCAACAATCAGCTCGCCATCATCAGCTGCAGCAATCGGATGACCGTTCCAGCTCAACAAACGATAGATTTGCCCGCCATCCGCCTCGGATGCAGCCTCTTGCAGCACGAGTTGGAAGCTTTCCTTCACGAACCAGCCATATACTTCATCAGCGGACACGGTTGCTTTCATGTCCGTCTCTGTGGTGACGAATTTGCCATTCGACGATGCAAGGAACGAATGCGCATTCCAGCCCCAATCGTTATGGGCAAAAATTTCTGCTCCGTCCAGATCGGCAGAACCCGCCGCCAAAACAGGCTTCTCCCCCTCCGCTGCTTCACGAACCTTCAGGAATTGGCCATTTCGAACGGAGCGCCAAGCGATACGGTCGAGTCCATTTGTTTTCGAAACCGTTTTCGAATTAAGCCGCGATTGAATGCCTTGGAACGGCGTTATTTTGTACGGCAGCTCGCCGCAATACCAGCCACGAAGCATTTCATCCGCAAGCGGTCCAATAACCGCTAACGATTCCAGCTTCTTAGCGGACAATGGCAGCAGCCCATTCTCGTTGCGCAGCAGGACGATCGATTCTCTTGCCGCCTGCAGTGCCGCTTCGCCATGCTCTTTCGAAGCAACAACCGACATCGGAATCGCCTTATACGGATTACCTTCTGCCGGATCCATCATTCCGAGCATGAATCGAACACGAAGCATATTCGTTAGCGCCTCGTCTAGATCAGCCTCTGTCAGCAGCTGTCGCTCTAGTGCTTCGCGAACCGCATCACAGACGAGCTGCGCATCATCCGTCAGCGTATCGATACCCGCTTTGATGGCTGCCGCTGCCGACTCTGCATGTGACTCATATCGTTTATGGAAGTCTACCGTCTGGGACAGGTCACCGCCATCACATACGGCGAAACCTCGCATTCCCCATTCGCCCTTCAATACGCCGCGAATATCTGCATGCTCCAGCGCCGGTGTGCCGTTGATCTCGTTGTAAGCTGTCATGATCGACAACGCGCCGCCTTCAGTGAAAGCCGGCTCGAACGCTTTCAAGTAATATTCTCTACGGTTGCGTGGATCGATGCTGGAGGAGCCATCCAATCTGCCAACTTCGTTGTTGTTACCGTAGAAGTGCTTTGGAGAAGCGACCATTTTCACGTACTTCTCATGGTCACCTTGCATCCCGCGAACGAGAGAAGCAGCCAGTTTGCCTGTCAGATGCGGATCTTCGCCATAAGCTTCTTCATTGCGTCCCCAGCGAGGATCACGCTCCATATCTATCGTTGGTGCCCAGCGCATGAGGCCATGCTGGCTGTTATGATTATTCAGCGCACGAGCTTCATCGCCCATTACGCTTCCGATGCGATACATCAATTGTGTATTCCATGTGTTCGCAAGCCCGATCGGCTGCGGGAATACAGTAGCTGCTGTGCCGCCGCGCGAGACGATACCGTGTGCCGCTTCGCCTCCAACCCATACTTCCTCCAGGCCCAGTCTTGGCACTGCCGCTTGATGCGTTGGCATCAGAGAAATTTTCTCTTCTAATGTTAGTCGTGTGAGGAGGTCGGTAACTCGCACATCAATTGCAAGACTCGTATCTAGATACGGATACTTCATTTGCAGCGTCATGTCCACACTCCTTAATATGTATAGAATCGCGTTGATAGCGCTGTCATCCTAATTCGACTACGAGATCGAAAACCCTTTCGATCCCGTATATTTTCCCATAAAATCGCCTATACTCAACATCTGCAAGTGAGCAAAACATCCGAGGTTACAATACGCTAGTCCCGGCTAACAAGGTACAAATAGCGTACGAAGCTGCTTTTGCGTACTTGGCAGTCATCGATCAGCTTCCAGCCGGTCTGCACCAGCTTGGCATCCAGTGGTGACGTTGCCACAACGACCGCCCGAGGAGCAAGGCGTCCAAGCGACACGAGCATCGCAAGCTCTTCTTCCTCCGGCAGCTTGGAGCATAAATTATAGGGCAAGTCCAGCACAGCCGCATCATAGGTCCCTTCTAACGTCAGCATATCTGCCTTCGCAGCGAGTGTAGTTGGATAGCCAAAGTGCGCCAGATTGATTCTAGCCCCTCGGAGCGCAAGCGGGTTACGATCATAGCCCTGCATTTGAATGCCCATCGACTGTGCTTCAAGGACGACAGTACCGATGCCGCAGCATGGGTCCACAGCACGGACATCCGTCGGATCAGGTACCGCAATGTTTGCAACGGCTCGCGCTATCCGGGTACTCAATGCCGTCGAATACTTCTGCGGCTTATCGTTATGACGCAGCCATACGGCTTCGCCTTCCACAGCCTCGCCTATTACCCAGCGGCCATTTGCATAAGCAACACCAAACAGTCGATCCGATTGGCGCATGCTTGCTCTCCCACGAATGACCGCGCCGATCCGGCGTTCAATCGATCGCTTCTCTTCGAAGTCAGGAGCGAGGGACAACTCGCCCGTGTCCACATACACCACTTTGAACGTACCGCTGCCAGCGTCAAGCTTCGGCGCCTGTTCTACCAGACCATCAAGCGTATCACTTGCCGCTTCCACACGAATTCGCATTTTGACAAAAGGGCTCCGCGACGGCGGCACTTCGAGCGTGCTCACCGCATAACGAATGCCCTCTTCCTTCGCCCACTTCGCCTTCGGTATGTTTAGCAGCGTGCGAAGCTCCATCCCGCACAGCTCAGACTCATCCTCGTGGTGGGCATATACATACACATACTCGCTCATCATCTATTCGCGCAGTGCGTCGCGAAGCCGTGTTGCCATCGTCGACATCGCCTCTGGCTGACGTGCTGCTGCGCCGCTCTTTCCTTTCAACCGATGCAGCTCTCGCTTCGCATTCGCAAGCTCCGACTTGCATTGCGCCAGCTCCTGCTGCAACGATTCAACCTCACGCTGCAGTCGCTCGTTATCCGCTGCGAGGTGAGCAGTTCCTTCATTCATGTTGTCCTCATGGGTCGTCATTGCTTCGTCCGGCCTCCTCTCGCCATTCTCTTGATTGTATCATATCACACACCGTTTCTCGTTTTTTAACAAGGTCCATACGTGCTGGCTCAGTCGATAAAAAAATCCCGCTGCCAGTTCGCACTGTTCAGCGAGATTGTTAGTCTACAACTTCTTATTCGTTCATCCTATTACAGACGATTGTCGCAGGAGCAAGAGCAGCTGTTCAATAGCTGCGGTTTCCTCTTCCTGGAGTTGATCCAGCCGCCTATCGATATTGTGAATGAGCTTCTCATTCTGATCGGAGATGAAAGATCGGACCAAGGAATTTCGGAGCAGCAGCGCCTGTTTTACGACTGAAGATAGCTGGTTTCGCAGCTCGGACTGCACCTCTATATCCTTATTCGCTGCCAAATATTCGACTAAGCCGGACAAGCATTTCTTATGCTCCCATAAGATGTGATACGGCAGAAGAGATGGCCGGACCCTGCTGTCCCGTGCTCGCATCAGTTCAATATGCCGGCGCAGCTCGTCGTAAACTTGAACACCAAACACCGCATTTTCTCTTGGTTTTCTAAAAACGGGGAATCGGTCGTATGTGTTCCTTCCATGCAAGTAGTCATCCAGTAAGTGATAAGCCAGCTCGAAATTAAAAGGATAGGCGGCATCCTTCTCCGGCTGGATCAAAAGCATTTTGGAACGATTGTTGGCATCAATCGCACAACCGGACTTCACTGCTGTCACAAGCTGCGACATGCTGATCTCAATCGCCTCGTAATGATTTCGGGTGGAGTAATCCATGACGATAAATTGTCCATCCGCGCAATCATACCCGATGACGAGCACCTGGCTGCGTCGATGCACTTTCTCGAAAGAGATGGAATGGAGCAGGTAGAAGCAATCACACTCGATATACACGTACTGCCCTCGATCGATACAAAGCTTTAAAAATTCATCCATCTCCATCATCGTGCTCATGAACGACACTTCTACTTCCTGATAATAAAGAAAAGGATTATTGGTATGCCGGAACATGAAGTATTCTCCCATATAAAAACTTAACCAATGGATATCCTGCTCCATCGCTCTCTCCGTATGCAGCTGTAGAAAATGGTTATAAACCCAAGGTGTTGCAGCTGGATTATTCTCCATAATCGCGAGTAAATGCGCATACCGTTTGTAGCCTGCCACGCTAGGCATCTGGATCGGCAATACCCTCCTCATCTTAATTAATTCCCTTTTGCGACTGTCGGCTGCTGCTCCATATGATCCACGATTCCATTCAATGAGACTATAGCAGCACTGCCATTCATGATTGCTTCTCTTTGCATAGTTAATCTCCCCTATCTATGGTAGTACGATCAGCTTCACTCCAACCTCCCTTATGGACATCGAAATTTAGGTTACTGTCCGCTTCCGACAGTAGGTTGTCTTGATCTTGATCCAGCAGCAGCTGCATCATGTCAATATTATCAAAAATTAGTATATACTGATAAGTGCTAATGGTCGCTACAGGCCCAGCATCCTCGATGTTCCTGACGCATAAACATTACCGCGCACGGATACTCATTGACATTAATACTGACATTAGCAATCCCTCCCTATAAGAATGGAGTTAAACAAATTAAACTAACGAAAATAATTTTTTCGAGTATGTTGTGTTATTAGCTATCTTGAACTACTCTAGATATGAATTGCATATTTTATAAATTTTGGGAGGTAAATTGCGATTATGTTGACAGAAACACAGCTTCTTCCTGACGGCTATGTGTCCACACAGAGCCTAGGAGAACTAAACGATTCGATTCATCTGGTGAAAACCGTATTCGAATCAAATCTTGCCCGCCGATTGAACTTGAAGCGCGTATCATCCCCGTTATTTCTTGAGAGCGGTACGGGCGTCAACGATCAGTTGAACGGGATTGAAGCTCCTGTTAGCTTCCAGCCATCCCACATTGACTCCGAAAAGCTGGAGATTGTTCATTCTCTCGCGAAGTGGAAACGAACGGCCCTCGCTATGTACGAGATGGCTCCAGGTTCGGGTCTGGTTACCGACATGAAAGCGATTCGGAAGGACGAAGAAGTCGGCCCTATCCATTCGATCTATGTCGATCAGTGGGACTGGGAGCAAGTCATCGACAAGCATGATCGGCATACGAATACACTCCGCGATACAGTTCGTATCATTTATGCGTGTATAAAGGATACTGAAGCTCACATTAACCGGGAGTATCCTGCATTACACAATAAGCTGCCAGAGCATATTACTTTCATCACTTCACAAGAACTTGAGGATCGGTATCCGAATGCTTCGCCAAAGCAGCGTGAGGATTTGATCGCCGAACAATTCAAAGCCGTCTTCATCGAGCAAATCGGAGGATCGCTGAGATCAGGAATGAAGCATGATGGTCGTTCGCCTGACTATGATGACTGGCAGCTGAATGGCGACATCATCTTATGGAATCCGGTGCTTCAATCGGCCTTCGAAGTATCTTCCATGGGAATACGCGTCGATGAAGAGGCGCTGCTGAGGCAGTTGAAGCTGGCAGGCAACATGGAACGTGTTCAGCTTGATTTTCACCGAAGCATTCTTGAACGCCGTCTGCCGTACTCAATCGGAGGCGGAATCGGCCAATCTCGACTGTGCATGTTCTTGCTTGAAAAGGCCCACATCGGTGAAATTCAACATTCGGTATGGCCCAAACAGATGCGAGCGCTATGCGAGTCAAGGAATGTAAGGCTGCTGTAGTATCATTCTCCGATCATGATTGTACCCCAACAACCTCAATGAGCAGGTCGCTTCAATACAAACAAAACAAGCTATCCCGCTGTCAGCTTACGCTGGCTTGCGAGATAGCTTGTTTGCCATTATCGGGTTCTGCAATGAATTAAGGAGACACAACATCAGCGATACGAGCGGTACGTTTACGGCCGACAAGCACTTGCCCGGCGATATACGCCAGCACCGCAAGCTGCGGGATAACCGTCTCCCATGTCGGGTAGATGCCAAGCCAGTCGATCGCTGGTACCGATGCAACGTGATGCGATGGCAGTGTGCCCGCAACCTGCAGCGAATGAATGCTCTCGCCCAAGAAGCGGAACACGAGATAGTAGATGAGCACGGAAGCCGTCAAGAAGAACATTCGAATTGGCAGCTTCACGCTGAACGTAATGATGAAATAACCAAGCGCGATGAGCAATGCGAATGTGACGCCGAAGCCAAGTGCTAGCTGGCCCGGTGCGATGGATGGAGCCATCCCGATATAGAAAATCGTCGTCTCTGCTCCTTCGCGCGCAATCGCTAAGCACGATACGGCGAACAACGACCACAGGCTGCCGCGGCGCAGTGCAGCGCCCATCGTTCGGTCAATATATTGGTTCCACGCCTGCAGGTTCGCTTTGCCGTGCAGCCAGCTGCCAACCGTGAGCATGAGAATAACCGAGCCGAGGCCTGCGTAGCCTTCGATCATCTCGCGTGTGCTGCCCGAAGACGCCTTCGTCACCACGTAGGTGAGCACCAGCGCCATTACGCCGCTGATCAGGAAGCCCGACCAAACGCCCGACCATACCCAGCCGCGCTTGTTCTGGTTGCCCGTCTTCTTCAAGTAGGACAGCAGTGCGGCAAGAACGAGAATCGCTTCCAACCCTTCCCGGAACAAAATCGCGCCAGCATCCCATGCTGTATATTTCGCGTCTGCGACAAAAGGTTTAAGCTCGCTCTTCATCTGCTCGATGAGCGACTCGGCTTTATCAAGCTGCGGCGGGTTGGCCACCAAGTAGCTTGGCGCCTCCGTCATCTCGTTCTCGATGCTCCGATAGACGGAAGAAGAACGAATCGACACTTGGCCTTCTACGTTCGGCCACATCGTAATGAATGATTGCAGCTTCGCTTCCGCTTCTGCTGCGCTGCCCGACTGGATCAAAGCGGTCGCTTGATCCAACACAGCGATCAGATCGGCTACCGTCAGATCAGAACTAGACGATGTGGCTGCCGCCAGCTTGCCCGCAGCGTAATCATTCAAATAGCTAATCAGCGTATCCGTCTCCGCCTTCGCTTGATCCGCACGCGGCGGCTCTGCTCTCAGATCGATCCGGATCATGCTGATGCTCGTCTCGATACTGCCATAAACCGTCGTATTATCATCACGAATCGGCTGCTCGGATTTGGCCCATGCACTCTCCAGTATCCGATAATCGGCGTTTGCTGCCGACCACTCCTCGGCTTCGATATGGCCCAGCAGCGTACGCAGCGTTGGTACAAGGCCCACAGCCGCATCCGGCCCAGACAACGTTTCTTCTGCTACCGCAGCCTTCTTAAACGCATTCACAGCACTCGCTAATGCAGCAAGCGCCTTCTTCGCTGCAGCCGGGTCTGTCTTCGAATCTGCAATCGATTGGGAGGCTGCGTCGAATGCCTCATCGACCTTCGCAGATAGATCCGACTTGCCAGCATTGACGGCCTTCCATTCGCTGCTGGCCTCAATGATCGCTTGGGATGCCGCATCATGGTCATCGCGTCCGATATCAACGAGAGCGCCGCCAACAAGCGGCAGAATCTTCCCCAGCGTCTCGGCTTGCGATTCATTCAGCTGCTGTACATCACTAGCCGCTGCTGCGTATGCGGTTGCTGAACTGCCAACTGAAGCAACAATCAGGATTGCTGCCGCCAGCGTAATAATAATCGTTCTCCATGATTCCAGCACCGTCCATCGTGCTGTCGATCCTTTAAGCTCTTGATGTGTCCACATTTCAGCACCGCGTCCTTTCCCGTACCTGCTACGAAACAATCGAAGAGACCGATCCGGCCTTCTATCGGCCGCATCGGTCTGTTCAGCTGCTAATGTTATCTATATAAGTCCGTTGGATTGACAGAATTAAAGAAGCGTATCGCCAATGTATCCACCTTCCTTGACGCCTGGGAAGCAGGCGAACAATGCACTTCCGTTATGTTCGATATATTCGTTCAGACGGTCGCTCGCTGCAAGCGTACGCTGCATCGGGATGAACTGCTTCGCCACATTGCGATTAAAAGCAACGAACAACAGCCCTGCATCCAGCTGACCCGTACGTGTATCTAGACCACTGGAATAGGAGAACGAGCGGCGCAAAATTTGAACCCCATTCTCCTTCGCGACACGGATATGCGCGCCTATTGGAATGACTGGCTTGCCCTTCTCATCCTTGCGATCGAGATCAATCGCATCGAACTCCTTCTCGCCGCCAAGCGGGGCGCCGCTTGTACGGTAGCGCCCGAATGTCGCCTCTTGATCGCCTAACGTCGATCGATCCCATACCTCTACGCGAATGCGGATACGGCGCACAACCATATAGCTGCCACCGGCCATCCACTGCGGTCCGTCGCTCGCCTGTGTCCACACAACCTCATTCATCTTCGCTTCATCCGTCACATCCGGATTGCCCGTACCATCCTTAAAGCCCATCAGGTTGCGTGCTGTTCCGCCGCTCGGATCAGAGCCGCCTGTCCGTTGGAACCCTTCCTGCGTCCACCGAAGCGCTGCCTTCCCGCGCGCGATGCGAGCCAAATTGCGAATGGCGCGGAACGCCACCTGCATATCGTTCGCGCAGGCCTGCACCCCGATATCGCCGCCCATCCATTCGGAGCGAAGCGCATCGCCGCTAAAAGCCGGCAGGTCCTGCAGCTCCGCCGGTTTACGGTCAGCGAGTCCGAAGCGGCCATCGAAGAAGGATGGCCCGACTCCGAACGTCAGCGTCGTCTTGGATGGCTGCAAGCCAGCCGCTTCGCCTGTATCCGAAGGCGGCACATTCAAGTTCTCATTATCCTCGCCCAGCATGCCGCCCTGTGTAATGACTGCTGCCGCAGCCGTCCAATCCTTGAACAGCTGGCGCACTTCATCGACGGACGCTGCCGTCACATCGAAAGAAGCGAAGACGATGAAATCCTGTGCAGGCGTCACAATGCCCGCCTGATGCTGGCCATAGAAAGGAATCTCTTCATGATAGCTGCTGTTCGTCGGAGAAGCGGATGCCGAGACACTGCCGCTTGAGCTTGATTTGAACAAAGCGCCGACGCCGGCGCCGCCGAGCAGAAGCCCAGCGCCGCCAATACCAGCCATTTTCAACAGATCGCGACGGCTGATTCCACCTTCACGACTGTTCTTGTCTTCCTTGCGATTGGCTGTCATAGCTGTTATTACACTCCCAGCGCTTTGCCCATTTGGGACAAAGGCTCTGCCAATGCGTCAAGCGCTTGGCTGAGTGTACGCGTATCGTCTTCCTTCAGTTCCGTGAACGCCACATAGCCGTCGCCGGACTTGTATTTAGCAAGCAGCGCTTCAAGCGCCGTAAATTTCTCGCCGATCGACTTTTCTAGATCTGCATCTTGGCTGGACAGCTCCGGCTGCAGCAATTCATAAATTTTCTTTGCGCCTTCAACGTTGGCTACGAAGTCATATAGGTCGGTGTGCGAGTAACGCTCTTCTTCGCCTGTTACTTTGGACGAGGAAACCTCGTTCAACAGCTCGACAGCACCAGTCGTCAGCATAGCCGTATCGACTTCAACCGTCTCCATCAATGCACGGAGCGACTTGACATCGCTCAGCAGACGATCAGCGAACTCTTCCGTACCTGCTGTCGCGTTATCTTCCCATAGACCTTTCTCGATCCGGTGGAAGCCGCGCCAGTCGGCTGCTTCAACGTCACCGTCACGTGCGTCGATGTCTGGGTCGAAGTTGCCGAGTGCTTCAGCGATTGGCTCAATTCGCTCGTAGTACATGCGAGTAGGTGCGTACAACAGCTTAGCCTGCTCCAGATCGCCACTCTTCACAGCATTAACGAACTTCTCCGTCTCTACGATCAGTTGATCGCTCTGTTCGATCGAGAACTGGCGGTATTGTTCAAGTACGTCCTTCAGCTTCGCATTCAGATCGGTAGAATCTGTGGATGCTTGAGTCGTATCCGCCGGCTGCGCAGCAGCGTCCGTCTCCTTGGAATTATCGGATGAGCAGCCCGCGAATACGACGGACATAGCAAGTACGAGCGATGCGAACAACAATTTGGCTTTCATGAATGACATCTCCTCAGTCGGTAATATATTTTCGTTCACTAGGAACGGAATAGGTTCTCGTTACAAATCTCATCACGGAGTATAGTCGAAAGTGATAATCATTGTCAATAAGCTTAATGGCACAGCATTCCCTTTTTAAAGGGGATACCGCTAACATTATTCATCTGTTATAACTTGTTCACAAATGGGCTATTTCCCAAACGGACGGGCTTTGTCCTGCATACGGTATGAAAGGAGCTTGTACGTTTCATTGGCTTGATTTTCAAGGAGGAGATGGCATCGGTGTATCTGTTTGAGTTTGAAATCGGCCTCATGACAGGACTATGTGTGGTGGCGATCATTTGGAGAGCGCTGTACTGGAGGAAGCAGTGGATGGAGTCCTATATCCGGGCAGATGAAGAGCCAAATGGTCAATATCAGGTAATCATGCGCAAACGGTCACCCCACCAAAAAATTGCGATTGCAGAGCATAATGGCATCTACCATCTCTATGCCGGCGGCTTGAGGATGCTGAGCACCGACGAGTCCGAGACGCAATATGCAGAGGCGCTTGTTCATGTACCAATGGCCGCCGCTGTTAACCATGAAGCTGTGCTCATTATCGGCTCTGGAACAGGGATCACAGCTCGCGAAGTGCTGCGCTACGAAGACGTTGAGACAATAACGGCTGTCGATCTTGATCCAATTATCGTCGATCTTGGGCTCAATTATGAACCGTTCGTCAACTTCACGAATGGCGCACTGCATGATCTCCGCGTAAAGAATGTGCTGACAGACGGCCGTACTTATCTCGAAGGCTGCAGCGACCGCTGGGATGTCATCCTAATCAACCTGCCCACTCCATCTTCGACGGCATTTGAATTGTCCAAGCTATATTCGGTTGAGTTCTACCGACTGCTCAAGTCCAGACTGAATCCTGGAGGTTCGCTTGCAATCGCCTGCCCGGTCGTCTCGCTTATGCCGGAATATGTTGCAGCCGTGCAAGCAACACTACGGACTGCCGGCTTCCACGTCATCCCCTATCACACAAATGATACTGTCGAGTTTGCAATCAACGGTGTCGTCTGTCTAGCTACATTAAGGCCAATAAGGACAGATACAATCAAGCCCCTTATTCCGCTCAACTATTTGTCGAAGGAGCAGCTAGCCGATATGTTCATGATCCCTCGCTATCTTCGTGTCGACTGGGACGAGGATGAGGTGCAGACCGACCGGAACACGCTGCTGATCGACATCGTTGAGCATGAATTCGAGGACTAAGCCAATGTCCACCACCACCACCGCATTCACACAAAGCGTTCGCATATGCCAAGGGCGGTCCCTGTCATTTCCAGGACCGCCCTTCATCATGCATACGAATTAGGAAGACTTGTTCTTGTTGTAGATATCGAATCCAACAGCGGCGAGCAATACGAGACCTTTGATGCCCTGCTGCCAGTCAATGCCAAGACCGATAAGCGACATACCGTTGTTCATGACACCCATCACGAGGCCACCGATGATAGCGCCGATAACCGTACCGATACCACCTGATGCCGATGCGCCGCCGATGAAGCTTGCTGCGATCGCGTCAAGCTCGAAGTTCGTGCCTGCTTTTGGCGTAGCCGCATTCAGACGTGCTGCGAAGATGAGGCCGGATAATGCTGCCATAACGCCCATGTTGACGAATACCCAGAACGTTACCTTTTTCGTTTTAACGCCAGACAGACTTGCTGCCTTCTCATTGCCGCCGAGTGCGTAGATATGGCGACCCATGATGGAACGGTTCATAACGAACGAGTAGATGACGACAAGTGCGAACAAAATAATGAGAATGTTCGGGATGCCTTTATACGATGCAAGAACATACATGAACAGGTTGATGACGGCAACGATTACGACCATCTTCACGATAAAGCCCTTGCCGGACGTTGGCTCGAAGCCGTAACGCTTCTGCAGCCTGCGGTTGTACACCTCGATACCAATATAAACCAGAGACAGGACGATACCTATTATAATAGTAAGGAAATTTAGCGAACCGACCGTAAAGTCCGGCAGGAAGCCCGAGCTGATCTTCTGGAATGCCTTCGGAAACGGAGCGATCGATTTGCCG
This sequence comes from Paenibacillus cellulosilyticus, assembly GCF_003182255.1. GTDB lineage: Bacteria > Bacillota > Bacilli > Paenibacillales > Paenibacillaceae > Paenibacillus_T > Paenibacillus_T cellulosilyticus. The sequence continues at coordinate 66,789 of NZ_QGTQ01000033.1, forward strand.
TCCAGTACGATCATCGTTAGTCCACGGAACAGGAGCATCCCCGCTAGCGTTACGATAAATGACGGTATTTTCACATAAGCGACCCAGAAGCCCTGCCATGCACCGACGAGCGCGCCGAGCACGAGCGAAACAATAATCGCTAGGTAGAATGGCATGTTCATATTGACCATCATAATACCGGCTAGTGCGCCTATAAAGGCGGCAACGGAGCCGACGGATAGATCGATGTGACCGGTAATGATGACCAGCACCATACCGATGGCGAGCACGAGAATGTAGCTATTTTGCAAAATCAAGTTCGTGACGTTCAGCGGCTTAAGCAAAATGCCGTCGGTCAAAATTTGGAACAATATCGTAATAAAGACGAGTGCAACAATCATGCCATATTGGCGGATATTGTTCTTGAATACGTTGCGAAGCATATCCATGCTGTATTACCCCCTGCTCTTCGTCATCAGCTTCATCAGCTTCTCTTGCGTCGCTTCCTCACGGTCAACCTCGCCCGTTATACGCCCTTCGTTCATGACGTAGATCCGGTCGCACATGCCGAGAATTTCGGGAAGCTCGGAGGAAATAACGAGAACGCCTTTTCCTTCCGCAGCCAGCTGGTTGATGATCGTATAAATTTCGTATTTGGCGCCAACGTCAATACCACGCGTTGGTTCATCGAGAATGAGAATGTCTGGCTCGGACAAAATCCACTTGCTGAGTACAACCTTCTGCTGGTTACCGCCGCTTAAGTTGCCGGTCTTCTGGTGAATGCCGCTCGACTTGATGTTCATTTTCTTACGGAAATCTTCTGCGATAATGACCTCTCGGTTCTGGTTCACAACGCCGCGCTTCGACAGCTTCGGCAGACTCGTCAGCGAGATGTTGCGCTTAATATCGTCGATGAGGACGAGCCCGTAATGTTTGCGGTCCTCGGTTACATAAGCAAGACCTTTATTAATCGCATCACTGACGGATTTGAATTTGATTTCCTTGCCGTTCTTGAACACAGTACCGCTGATCTTCTTGCCGTACGCGCCCCCGAACAAGCTCATCGCCAGCTCCGTGCGACCTGCTCCCATCAGACCTGCAATGCCAACCACTTCACCTTTGCGAATATGGAAGCTGACATTGTCGATGACCTTCTGACTCTCGCGCTGCGGATGGTAAACGTTCCAATTCTGAACGTCGAGAATGGTCTCGCCGATGTTCGATTCCCGTTCTGGGAACCGCTGCGTCAGATCGCGACCGACCATGCCTTTAATAATCCGGTCTTCATCGACGCCGTCCCGCTTCTTGTCCAACGTCTCGATCGTTTTGCCGTCACGAAGGATCGTGATGGAATCCGCTACCCGCTCGATTTCGTTGAGCTTATGCGAGATGATGATGCAGGAGATGCCCTGCTTCTTCAGCTCAAGCATGAGCGTCAGCAGATTCGCGCTGTCGTCCTCGTTCAGCGCAGCAGTCGGTTCGTCCAGAATGAGCAGCTTTACGCGCTTGGCCAGCGCCTTGGCGATCTCTGCAAGCTGCTGCTTGCCGACACCAATATCTTTGATGAGCGTGTTCGGCGATTCATACAACCCTACTCGCTGCAGCAGTTCTCTTGTGCGCAGCGTCGTTTCGTGCCAGTTAATGATGCCGCCGCGGGAACGCTCGTTGCCGAGGAAAATATTTTCCGCAATCGACAAGTACGGAATGAGCGCAAGCTCCTGGTGAATAATAACGATGCCGAGCTCTTCGCTTTCCTTAATATTGCGGAACTCGCATACCTTGTCTTTGAACAAAATATCGCCCGTATACGAGCCGTGTGCATATACGCCGCTCAACACCTTCATCAGTGTCGACTTCCCTGCTCCGTTCTCGCCGCACAGCGCGTGGATCTCGCCTTCCTTGACCTTCAGGTTAACGTCCTCCAGCGCCTTCACGCCCGGGAACGTCTTCGTGATGCCGCGCATTTCCAAGATGTATTGGGACATGTTCGCACCTTCTTTCTAATAAACCGAACTGCTTAGAAGAGAGCGCTGCTGCAGCGTTTGCCTTGATTGCAATTGTACATGTGCATGTGCATGCGCATGGCTCTCTTCATCAGCCGTTTGGTGTTTAATGATTATTTGGACAGTTGATCTTCTGTGTAGAAGCCGCTGTCAACGAGTGCTTGCTTGTAGTTCGCTGCATCTACCGATACTGGCTCAAGCAGGAACGAAGGAACAACCTTCACGCCGTTGTCATACGTTTTCTCGTCGTTTACTTCAACTTTTTCGCCTTTAACGACTGCGTCTGCCATTTGAGCGGCTTTCTTCGCCAGCTCACGCGTATCTTTGAATACCGTTTGCGTTTGCTCGCCTGCAATGATCGATTTCACCGAAGCCAGCTCCGCGTCTTGACCGGTTACGATTGGCAGTGGTTTGCTCGCCGAGCCGTAGCCTACGCCTTTGAGCGAGGACAGAATGCCGATGCTGATGCCGTCGTATGGCGACAGTACTGCGTCTACGTTTGCATTTGCATAGTTCGCGCTAAGCAAGTTGTCCATACGGGATTGTGCCGTTGCGCCATCCCAACGAAGCGTTGCAACTTGTTCCATTTTCGTCTGGCCGGATTTCACAACCAGCTTGCCGGAATCGATGTACGGCTGAAGTACCGACATTGCACCATCGAAGAAGAAGTAAGCGTTGTTATCATCAGGCGAACCTGCGAACAGCTCGATGTTGAAAGGACCTTTGCCGTCTTTCAGGCCAAGCTTCTCTTCGATGTAGGAAGCTTGCAGTACGCCTACTTTGAAGTTATCGAATGTTGCGTAGTACGTGATATTGTCCGTTTTCTTGATGAGACGGTCGTACGAAATAACTGGGATGTTCGCATCAGCTGCTTTCTGCAGCACGTCCGTCAGCGATTCGCCGTCGATCGGCGCAACTACGAGCGCTTTAACGCCTTTCGTAATCATGTTCTCGATCTGCGATACTTGGTTCTCTACAACGTCTTCTGCATACTGCAGGTCTGCGCCATAACCAAGCTTCTCAAGCTCAGCTTTCATGCTTGCGCCGTCATTCACCCAGCGCTCAGACGATTTCGTTGGCATCGATACGCCAACCGTACCGTTCTCGCCATCCGAGCTTCCGCTCTTGCCGCATGCAGCCAGCATAAATACCATGGAGAGCGCCATTACTACTATCAACATCTTTTTCATTCGTCGTTTCCCCCTCGACCTCTATGAAATTAGTTCGTTTGATTGGCCCGTATCAACGGGTGCATACGCAGTATATCAAGCAGGTCCATGAACGGTATTTACAATAAATCAGCACTTTTTATAAAAAACGAACTTACATATAAAACGCTTACATAAAAACTTAAATATAGCTTCGCATTCAATCGCACTACGCAAGCGAATGTTCTTCCGATCGCTGTTGTCCCCAGATTGTTTGATTATATAAATTCTCTATCGGTAACAATCCGGTTGACAAAGGCGACCACGTCGTTTCTCCAGAATCATTCGCTTGCTACGTTACTTGCTATACTGCTATTTAGGAGGGGAATAAAAAAACCGTCCTCGGATATGGGACGGTCACAGAATGAAAGATCGCTCTCGCTAGCTTATTAAACTGATTAATGCGTTTGCACCAAACGCAAGGATGATCAGACCCGAAAGCCGGTTGATCCAGGTTAGGGACTTGGCGTTGAGATGCTTATTGAACAGCCCGACCAGCGAGCTGAGCATGATCCACCAAAGTGCGGAGCCTGTGAACACGCCGAGTACAAGTGTCATTGCTGAAGCTGAGCTTGTTTGGGTAAGACCTAATCCTGAGAAGATACCGATAAAGGACAGGATCGTAATGGGGTTTGTTAAAGTAAGAAGAAAGACTGAAGAGTACGCAGTGAAAAGCTGTCGGCCTTGGGCGCTCGCTGGATTATGTACGGCAACGGATGTACAGGTTCTAACGCCAAGGTAGCAAAGGAACAACCCGCCCGCTAGATGGAGCCAGAACTGCAGCCCAAGCAGGACGTTCATAATGATCGATAAACCAAGCCCGGCAATAAGTCCATACACCGCATCTGCACTCGCCGCACCTAATCCCGAGAGCAGTCCATAGACGCATCCCTGCGTTAATGTTCGCCGAATCACCAATACCGCGAACATGCGCGATTAGTTAAGCCCTTGCTGCAAAAAAACGTTGATACCCGAATAAACGTCAAGCCCAGCACAACTGTCCAGAACGGTGGGAATGGAACGCACTCATTATGTTACGAAGAAACCGCCCATCCGTTAACGGCTGAGCGGTTTTGTATATTTTACTTCTCATGCTCTTTGATTACCTGCTCGATCCCGAGCAGAATGAGCTGCAAGCCGAACTCAAACGCCTTATCGGTCCCCATCAGTTCGTACAGCTCGCCCTTGTACATCCTCCTGAACAGCCCGGCATCCGCTTCGCTCATGGAGTCCAGAAGTTTGACCATCTCTTCAATAGGCAACTCCCCCTTTTCCTTAAGCATAGCGGAGACATTGCGCCGGTCTTGATACTCGTCCAGAACAAATCCTAGAACATAATTGGTCAAAGTAAGAACCATTTGCAGTTTCTGCTCTTCCTCAAGTGGCGTCGATTCTACACAAAGCAGCATCCGGTTCGTGAAGCGGATAATGCCCGGCTCAAGAGGAAGCGTCAGCATCATAAGCTGTGTGGAGCAGGGGTACCGTTGGAGAAGATTCCTTAAGTTTATGGCAAAAGCCGCCAACTGCGCCTTCCAGTCCCCTTCTGTCTGAAACTCTTCCAAGAAAAGGATCGATACCTGATTGGTTAGTCGCTGATAGAGCTCCTGCTTGCTCTTGAAATACCAGTACAGAGACGGAGCCTGAATTCCGAGCCGGTCGGCTAATCGTCTCATGCTGAATTTCTCGATGCCGTCCTCCCCCAGAAGCTCCCACGAGGCTTCCAAAATTTTATCCTCCGAAATCTGAGGCTGCTGCTTTTTCATCGGTATCCGCCCTTTTATCTAACAGTGTAAGTTTTCGCTTTACAGGTTCATACGTTCATGATAACATCTAACACTGTAAGGTTCAAACTAACACTGTTAGACACTCATAACGGAGGGATTCCTCATGAAGCACACCAACAAGATTTTAGTCTTAATCGCTCTCATGATTGGTATGGTCTTTGCCGAGCTGGATGAGACAGTCATCTCGACGGCTATGCCCACCATTATCCGAGAGCTGCACGACATGACGCTGTACGGCTGGGTAGCCGGCATTTATATGCTGACGATGACCGCCTGCATGCCTATCATGGGTAAGCTGTCCGATATTTTCGGACGCAAACGTCTTTATCAGATCAGTATTGCTCTGTTTATTGTCGGCTCCCTTGTGAGCGGCTTCGCCCCTACGATGGAGCTCTTGCTTGTAGGCCGAGGCATTCAAGGAGTCGGGGCAGGCGGGCTGATGCCGCTGGCCATGGTAATATTCGCAGAAACCTTTACCTTGGAGCAGCGCGTCAAGCTGCAAGGGCTGTTCGGCATCATGATGATATTGCCTCAGCTGGTTGGTCCAATGGTCGGCGGCTTTGTGGTCGACCATATTAGCTGGCACTGGGTGTTCCTTATCAATCTTCCTGTCAGCATATTGGCTGCTCTTCTCATGTTCCTCGGGCTGCATGAGGAGAAACGACGGGAATCGCATTCAATCGATTATGCCGGAGCACTGACTCTGATGGGCTCTATTCTATCCCTGCTGCTGGCTCCTGTATTGATCGAAAACAAAGGCCTAGCCTGGACCTCTCCGCTGATTCTCGCGCTGATCGGAGCTTCCGCTGTCCTGCTGGTATTGTTCATACTCGTCGAACGCCGCGCCGCAGAACCTATCATTCCTCTGCGTCTCTTACGGAATCGCAACATCGTCGCTATGGCCCTTCTGATGTTCACGGTGATGTGCGGCATAATGGGAGCAGCGTCTTCCTTCCCGTATTATGCCCAGATCGCTATGGGCTTCTCGGCAACGGTATCCGGTTACTTCACGCTGATGGCCATGGTTGGCGCCATCCCGATCAGCATCGCGTGCGGCTTCCTCATTACCCGCATGCCCTATCGTACGTTGTTCATCGTTTCATTCCTGTTCCCGGTTGCGGGACTCCTGCTGGCCCTGCAGATTCAACCGGACCAAGGCTTCCTTTATCCGGCCCTATGCTTCTTCATCATGGGCATCGGCACAGGAACGCTGATGGCCGGGGATACGCTGCTCATTCAGGAATCCGCGGAGGAAGCAGACCGCGGCGTCGCCCAATCCACCGTACAGCTCTTTCAAACGATGGGCGCCAGCATCGGCATGAGCGCCTTCGGAAGCATCCTCGCCGGGCGACTAAAGAGCGGCATCGCCGCAATTCCCGGCGACAACACCACATTCAATCTCAATGACCTGAATCTGTCTAACTTAGCGCCTGAACTAAGAGATAAGGTAACTGCCGTCCTGACGAACGCCTTCCATCATCAGTTCGGACTAGCTCTTGTCTTCGCCGTCGCCGCCGTCGTCATCTGCTTCTTCTTCGGCAAAGGCATTCTTGGCAAGGAATCTCAGTCTGATCCAAACGAGGTCCCAACCAACGAGTCTACACCGGCAGCCAGCTCACATGGCGCCTAACCCCAATCACCCAACAAACCCGCCTTCCTACGAAGGCGGGTTTGTCGCTGTGTAGATGCAAATATTCTCTTAATGATTATCAACAATAAAAGCAATCGGTATTGAACAAGAAAAAACAAATCCGAGTTCCTAAAGAATGAGGAAGTACTCTCTAAACATAATTCAGTTCGCTGTTCTATAAACAGCGAACTCCCCCAAACCTCTCCCCTCCGCGGAGCGGAGTACTGTCTGCACCTGCACCCAAGTTTGCGAGGGAACGGAGCAGGTGAAAGATTCTGTAGAAGCGTCAGCGTTCGCCTCCCTCCTTAAGATTCAGTTTTCTTGCTCAAGCTCGCTAATTCGCAGGATTTCATCCATGAAAGAATACGAATGAGGAGATGAAGGTGGT
>NZ_QGTQ01000034.1 GCF_003182255.1 Paenibacillus cellulosilyticus
TGTCGTACCGTTTCATTGTCTCCCGTCCCCTCGTCAGCTTTCATTTTATTTCATACGAGGGTGTTTTTCGACTGCATTTTTATCGTAGCACTCCACTGCTCGCTTAGCACACATCCATTAGATAGAGGTGGTTTTTCACCTCTATCTCGCCCGATCGGCGCACGACAGTTGGTTAGAGGCGATTTTTCGCTCCTATGCTGCTCGCTTAGCACACATCCATTAGATAGAGGTGGTTTTTCGCCTCTATCTCGCCCGATCGGCGCACGACAGTTGGTTAGAGGCGGTTTTTCGCTCCTATGTTGCTTGCTTAGCACACATCCATTAGATAGAGGTGGTTTTTCGCCTCTATCTCGCCCGATCGGCGCACGACAGTTGGTTAGAGGCGGTTTTTCGCTCCTATGTTGCTTGCTTAGCACACATCCATTAGATAGAGGTGGTTTTTCGCCTCTATCTCGCCCGATCGGCGCACGACGGTTGGTTAGAGGCGGTTTTTCGCTCTTATGCTGCTCGCTTAGCACACATCCATTAGATAGAGGTGGTTTTTCACCTCTATCTCGCCCGATCGGCGCACGACAGTTGGTTAGAGGCGTTTTTTCGCTCCTATGCTGCTCGCTCAGCACACATCCATTAGATAGAGGTGGTTTTTCGCCTCTATCTCGCCCGATCGGCGCACGACAGTTGGTTAGAGGCGTTTTTTCGCTCCTATGCTGCTCGCTTAGCACACATCCATTAGATAGAGGTGGTTTTTCGCCTCTATCTCGCCCGATCGGCGCATATTGGTTAGTTAGAGGTGATCTTTCACCTCTATCTCGCCCGATCGGCGCACGACAGTTGGTTAGAGGCGGTTTTTCGCTCCTATGCTGCTCGCTTAGCACACATCCATTAGATAGAGGTGGTTTATCGCCTCTATCTCGCACGTTCAGCGCACTCTGGTTGATTAAAGGCGGTTCAGCAAAAGACAAACAGTCGAGCAAATCTGCTCGACTGTTTGTCGGTTCCTATTAATAACCATCGCTCGGATGACCAAGCTCGGCCGCAGCTTCCATCGCATCGCCGTTCTGCGACGTAATGCCGCTGTGCATGCTCGCCCGCTTCGCGAGCGCTTCCTCGATCGCCTTCGCTACATTCGCACCGTATTCCGGGTCCGCCTTCGTGAAGTGCTCGACCATCCGATTGCGAATCACGTCCTTGCACTCTGCGAGCGCTCCGCCCAGATTGGCGATGAGATCCGCACGCTCGACTTCATCAAGGCTGCGATATGTAGCTCCTGCTTGGGCAAAATCGTTCGTCCGGTCAATTTGCTGCCGCACGAGTCGATCGTTATATAGCGGTTCATGCTCCTTGCCGCGCTGCGGAGCCTCTTGCAGTCCGCCGAGCGAAGACGGCTCGTAGTTGACGTGCGGGTTCTGACCCGGTGCAAGATCCACCTCATACGTCATCTGACCGTCACGCTGATTGGTCGCCACATGCTTCTTCGGCGCATTGATCGGAAGCTGCAGGTAGTTCGTTCCAACCCGATGACGCTGTGTATCGGAGTATGAGAAGGTCCGGCCCTGCAGCAGCTTGTCGTCCGAGAAATCAAGGCCATCGACCAGAACGCCAGTGCCAAACGCCACCTGCTCCACCTCTGCAAAATAGTTGATCGGATTCCTATCCAGCACCATTTTGCCAACTTTCAAAAACGGGAATTGCTCTGGGTCCCACAGCTTCGTCGGGTCCAGCGGATCGTAATCAAGCTCTGGATGCTCATTGTCGGTCATCAGCTGCACGGACAGCTCCCACTCCGGATAGTCGCCGCGCTCGATCGCTTCATATAAGTCCTGCGTCGCATGGTTGAAGTTCGTCCCTTGAATCTTCTCCGCTTCGCCAGCCGTCAAGTTCTTAACCCCTTGCAACGGCTCCCAATGATATTTTACGAGTATCGCTTGACCATCCGCATTGACCCACTTATAAGCATGCACACCTGAGCCTTGCATTTGACGATAGTTAGCCGGAATGCCCCATGGCGAGAACAGGAACGTGACCATATGCGTCGCTTCAGGCGAGTTGGACACGAAGTCGAAGAAACGCTCATTGCTCTGAATGTTCGTTACCGGATCGGGCTTGAACGCATGCACCATGTCCGGGAATTTGATCGCATCGCGAATGAAGAAGATCTTCAGGTTGTTGCCGACCAGGTCCCAGTTGCCGTCTTCTGTATAAAATTTGATCGCAAAACCGCGCGGATCCCGCAGCGTCTCTGGCGAATGACCACCGTGAATAACCGAGGAGAACCGTACGAATACCGGCGTCCGCTTGCCAGCTTCTTGGAACAGCTTCGCCCGCGTATACTTGGCGACTGGCTCATTGCCTACCTTGCCATAGGCTTCGAAATAGCCGTGTGCGCCCGCTCCGCGCGCATGCACGACGCGTTCGGGAATACGCTCCCGGTCAAAGTGTGATATTTTCTCAAGGAAATCGTAGTTTTCAAGGGTTGTAGGTCCCCTACGTCCGACGGTTCGAAGGTTCTGATTGTCCGTAACCGGATGACCCTGTCGGTTCGTCAGCGTCAGCTCCGATTCTCCTTCGCTGAAGCGCTGGTCGTCCGAGCTGCCTGCACCAAGTCCGTTGTTATGATCGTTATTCGTCATCGTTGCCGCCTCCTTCATTCGAGCTTCTTGTTGTACAATGGATCGCTTCTCGAAAATGTACCGCACTGCTTTCGAAATGCGGCAGCTCTGTATTACGCTCCTCATCCAGTATTTCTCTGCATCGAAATGGTTATGCATCTGCCATTTATTCGGATATTCACCTCATCCACAGGTTTATCCACACCCGTGAACAAGTTGTTGTACAATTCTGTCGAAAGATTCGTCGAATTATCGCCTGTTATAGCAGGGCATTGCCTACTTCGCCGTGACCTTAGGACGATAGACCTGCTCATTATCCACGTTATCCACATTGTCCACAATGGACCTGTGAAAAAGTTGTCCACTTTTACATAACAGTATCAATTTGCAAGGAAATGCGTTCAGATGCGGAATTGGAAAATTTACACACATTACACACAGGCTGTGGATAAAATAAAAAAAGACGCTCCGACCGGCAATATGCGCCGGTCAGACCGTCTCTGCAGCTTTGTTCGAAAGTGTTATCGAAAGGTGTTTCGGAAATATTGTATGGCTCGCTTTCCGCTACTGCGCTCGCCCAATATACAGCAGATGCGACGATGCGCCCAGATTGCTGCGGTTAGCCGCTTCCCGATAGACCAGGTCCATGATCTCGCGGAATCGTTCCTCGCCGAACGATTGCCAGTAGTCTAATCGTTCTCCCCGCATGCCACCAGCGATGCTCGACGATCCGATCAACTGAATCGTTCGGAATCCGTGCGCCTCCATGAACGGCTCAATCTCATCGATATTATAATAGTAGGCACCGGTGAAACGTCCCGCGTCCGTGTGATTGAATTTCCCCGTCTGAGCAAAGGCTGCAATACCTTCCGGCTCATGATTCGGCTTCCACTGCTGTGGATCGGACAACGAGGTCATGAGATGCCGCGTCCGTGTCATAAAGGCGACGAAAACGAGCCCCCCAGTCTTCGTGATGCGATGCAGTTCGCGTGCTGCACGGCTTCGATCGGCTTCCTCTTGCAGATGGTATAACGGGCCGAGCATGAGCGCGGCATCGAAAATCTGATCCTCATAGCAATTTAAGTTGGTTGCATCTGCTACATGGAACCCGCGAAACTGCTCAGTTAAGCCAAGTTCCTCCGCTTTGTCCCTCGCGATATCGACTAGCCGGGGCGTCAGATCAGCCAGCGTAACCTCATAACCGTGCTGCGCCAGTGCCATAGAATACTTGCCTGGGCCTGCACCAATATCGAGAATATGGCCTTGGGCGGGTAAGCTGCTGCGCATGTAATGCCAATTCACGAGAAATTCGATTGGCTCGCGATCAAGCCTTCCCCATTCATCGAACTGATTGTAGTAATCGACTATGCTGCTATTAATCATCCCGCCAGCCTCCTTTTATTACAAATATTGGTACGTATTATACAGCCGACTCTTCATCCTGTACAGCCTCTGTTTGACTGCTGCTGCCGCTGCTCAGAATCGCTTGGTTACATGCTGCTACGTACGCCTGCGCCGAAGCAAGAATGATGTCCTTGTGAATCGAAGTGCCGCGGTACCGACGTCCTTCATACAAAATCGTAACGACCGCTTCACCGTACGCGCTCTCGCCTGAGGACAGCGAATGCAGCTCCAGATCCTCGAACTCTGCTGCCGCTGGAATGGCTTGCTGAATGCAGCGGATCACCGCTTCGACTGGCCCTTCGCCCACCGCGGAGTAGGAGCGCTCCTTGCCGTTTGCTTCTTTCACCGTGACCGACGCGACGCGTGAGCGCTGCGTACCGGATACGACTTGCAGGTCCGTCAATACATAAGGGTCTGGTTGGGTGTCCGTTGCTTCGCCCGCCAGGCGGATCAACTCCACGTCGGATACGATTTTGTGTTTGTCAGCAGCAACGATGAATTTCTCGTAGACCGTCTGCATTTGCTCGTCGTTGACGATAATGCCGTACTCCGACAGACGATGCTTGATGGCGTGGCGGCCAGACGATTTACCCAGAATAATCATATTGCGCGGGATACCCATCGCTTCCGGGTCCATAATTTCGTACGTGTTCCGGTTCTTCAGCAGACCGTCTTGATGGATGCCCGATTCATGCTGGAAGGCGTTGCGTCCAACGATCGGCTTGTTGAATGCGATTGGGAAGCGCATCGTCCGGCTGACCAGACGCGACGTTTCGAAAATTTCCGACTGTACGATGCCCGTCTCTGCCTGCATCGCATCCTTACGCGTCTCGATCGCCATAACCAGCTCTTCCAGCGAGCAGTTGCCGGCACGTTCGCCGATCCCGTTAACCGTTACTTCGATCTGCGTTGCCCCGCCGCGAATGGCAGCCAGGCTGTTCGCAACCGCCATGCCCAGATCGTTGTGGCAGTGAGCGCTGAAGCGGACGCGGTCAGCACCTCGCGCTTCTCGTCTTACGGTCCGGAACAGCTCTTCGACCTCGCTAGGAATCGCATAGCCCATCGTGTCCGGCAGGTTGATGATTGTGGCGCCAGCTCCAATCGCTGCTTCAACCAGCTCCGTTACGAACTCGATGCCCGAACGGGTCGAGTCCATCGCAGAGAATTCGATCTCATCGACGAACTGCTTGCCGTAGCTAATCATATCGCGAGCGATTTGAATCACTTGCTCACGAGACTTTCGAATCTGGAAGTTCAGATGAATGTCCGACGACGAGATGAACAGATGCAGTCTGCGGCGTGTCGCGTCCTGCGTCGCTTTCACCGCTGCTTCGATGTCCGCTTGCACGCAGCGGGCAAAGCCAGCGATCTCGACGTTATGCAGCTCGCGTGAAATTTGCTGGATTGCCGCGAAGTCGCCGGGGCTCGAGATGGCAAAGCCCGGTTCAATAACGTCGATGCCCAGCTTCGCCAGCTGGCGGGCGATGACGATTTTGCGGCTGGAGTCGATTGAAGCGCCTGGCGACTGCTCGCCGTCACGCAGTGTCGTGTCGAAGATTTGAATCCGTTTCATGCTATCGTTCGCGTTTACGTTAAAGGTTGTCATAGGGTTGGCCTCCTAAAGGTTTTTGGGAAAGAAAAAAAGCAAGCCCATCGTCTCCCGCTCCGGTTGTTAACCTTTGCGAATAAGAGACGACAGGCTTGCTTAGAAGCCGCTGCCGCGGTACCACTCTCGTTGACCTCGCTCCTCTCCGGGATGCGATGGTCCTCTTGGCGCCAAGCGCTTGATGCCCTTGCGGGCCCTATGCGCTCAGCATCCGGGGTAACGGCTGGATCGGCCGTAATGATGTACGCTAGCTCACGTTCTCGGACGTTCGCTGTTCCACCACTCCGCTCGCAGGCGAGTTTCCAACCTTCGTTCGACTGCGTCGCACCACCCCGCAGCTCTCTGTACCCCGAATCGGTTGTACTACTCCTGTTCATCGCGTTCACATGTATGGTCAATTCATTGTTTTGGTTGTTCTAAGTAACAATCAGATTCACATTGCTGGATACGCCCAACTTCGCTGGAACGTTCACGTTCACTTTGTAGATGACAACAAGAAAAGCCTGCCGCCCCTTGCAGTTATGCAAGAGACGACAGGCTGTGTGCCCGCGCGGTACCACTCTTGTTGACACTTACGCATATGCTAGCGTGAATGCCCACCTTAAGCGCTCGTCATATCCGGATCATGACGGCAGCGCACCCTCTCACGGGGGTAAACCGTAATGACGTACGTCCGTACCTGATGACCGTCGCCATCATGCATCGGTTCCGCCACTCCGCTCCCAGGCGAGTTTCGAAATCCCCTTCGACTGCGTTGCACCGACCCGCAGCTCTCTAGCGGCAAGCACGTCTTACGACCGTGCCACCATCCCCGGTAATCTCTACTGCTCCTGTTCTTCGCGTTTGGAACGTATTCGTGTGATCTGTTGGAGTCATTATATGCACAGCAACAATCGCCTGTCAAACAACAAATTGACGGATCGGTCCTCGACAAGCGCGAAGTTATCTGAAAAGTGCAAACGAAATTCATAGGTAAATGAAGGGATTAATAGATTAGAAATGAGTTAGAAAGACTGAAACTATTTCATGTAGAACCCTCAAAATAACACTTTCAAAACAAAATTATTAACAGAATAACAAAGAGGAAAGTCGAAATGTTATAGATAATACATGAAAATTTATCAATAATAAATGTTATGGTATATTGTAACATTTTAAACATGGAAGATGCTCAATACCTATTCAAAATACAAGCAGTATAAACAGGAGTAGAGTCGTGAATATCCAAACTAAGCTGTACCCTAGAGGGGCGCGCGACTCCATACATGCATGATATGCAACCCTCTCCAACACCTCCCCCCTCCCATTTTGGAGTCCAGAGGGCGTGAGAGCCATTGGGGCTCCTGACAAAAAGGATGTAGGTGGATAAACATAAAAAGCCGCATCCCACTAAGGTATGCGACTGGTCCATCTCTGCTCTAATGAACTGAAATGACGCTATTCGAGATTATTTAACACCGCTGCATTCTAAGGGACTCCAGAGCACTTATTTGATGCTTTTCGAGGGACGAACAGCAAAAATCAGATCAATAGCGCTCGTTGAGTTCCTTACAACTCAAATCGTAGCTCTCAATAACAAATAACGTCTCTGAGATTCCTTACAGCAACAAACACAAACTATGCGCTCGAACAAAAGCTATGCCCCAGAGGGGCTCGCGACCCCAAGCACGCCGTACCTGCAACGCTCCCAGTACCCCACCATCCCCTTCCGGGGTCCAGGGGACAGGAGTCCCCTAGGGTCCTCCCTTGCAGGGAGGATTTAGGGGGGAAATTCATTCGACCGGCTTCACAGACCACTCTTCGAGCGAGAGGAGTGGATCAGCTTTCATTTCGAGCGAGGTAAACTCGCCGCTCTTCCATTTCAGGTGCGCTGCTGCGCCGATCATAGCGCCGTTGTCCGTGCATAGCGCGAACGGCGGCACGAGCAGCGGCACGCCTGCCGCTTCGCAGCTTGCGGCCAGTGCAGCACGCAGGCCGCGGTTGGCTGCAACGCCGCCGCACAGCAGCAGCTGGCTCGCGCCGAACTCCTTGATTGCCCGCATCGACTTGCCAACGAGCACGTCGATGACGGACTCTTGGAAGCCGCGCGCTAACGCTGCCGTGTTCAGCGTCTCGTCTTTCATTCGCGATTGGTTGATGGCAGCGAGCACTGCCGATTTCAATCCGCTCAGACTGAAATCGTACGAGTCCGGCTCCAGCCACGCACGGGGAAGCTCGATGACTTCCTCCGCTTCAATCGCAAGACGATCGATGTGAGGTCCGCCCGGATACGGGAAATTGAGCGCACGCGCAACTTTGTCATACGCTTCGCCAACTGCATCATCGCGCGTACGTCCCACGATACGGAATGAGCCTTCCCGCTCCAGCACAACCAGCTCCGTATGGCCGCCGGACACGACGAGCGCAACGCATGGGTAGACGATGTCATGCACAAGCGCATTGGCATAGATATGCCCTGCAATGTGATGCGTCCCGATTAATGGAATATCGAGCGCCATCGCATACGTCTTCGCAGCTACGCCGCCAACAAGCAGAGCGCCAACAAGACCTGGTCCCTGTGTTACAGCTACAGCCGACAGCTCGCTAGGCGCTACGCCTGCCTGCTCCAGCGCTTCCTCCATCATCACTGTAATCGTCTCGACATGCTTGCGAGAAGCGATCTCCGGTACGACGCCGCCGAACTTCCGATGCGTCTCGATCTGGCTCGAAATCACGTTCGAGAGAATATGTTTGCCATCTCGCACGACTGCAACCGAAGTCTCGTCGCAGCTTGTTTCTATCGCAAGCAGCAGGCTTTCGTTCCCCGTCTGCGCCGTATTCAAATTCTGTTCTGTCACCATGCCTGCTCCTCCGTCTCAGACGCATGAAGCTCAACCCACATGATGAGTGCATCCTCATTATTGTCCGAATAATAACCCGGCCGAATACCGGCAGGCTCGAAGCCGAGCCGTTCATACAGACGCTGCGCCCGATCGTTCGATACACGAACCTCAAGCGTCATCCGCTGCATGCCGTATTCGGTCGCGTTCTCCATTTGCCGCTGCAGCATCTTCTCGCCAAGTCCCATCCCCCGCCGATCGTGCCGCACCGCAATATTCGTTACATGCGCTTCATCAATAATCGTCCACATGCCGCCGTAACCGATAATGCCCGTATGATCCTCCATCACGATATACTTGGCAAAATGGTTATGCGTCAGCTCGTTGATGAACGCTTCCGCCGTCCATGGCGTTGTAAAAGCTTCCCGTTCGATCGCGATGATGTCCGGCACATCGGTAATACGCATCGCTCGAAACGTTACAGCTGGCTGCTGTGTACGACTAGTCATCGTCCATCACGCTCCGCTGCTTGCTTCTCACGCAGCTTAACCTCTGCCTCGGTCAGCTGCGTATAGTTCGGCACAAAGCTGTGAACGTCGTCCTGCTCGCCACGAGCCAGACGCGCAGCACCAAGCAGCGCACTGCTGCGGCCCGCCATCAGCGAAGGCGACAGCAGAACGCGAACGCCACTCTCTTCGCAGAGCTGCTGCAAACGCGCCGCCTCTTCTCCGTGCTTCTCTAAGTCACCGCATACGATGATCGTCAGCGAGCCCTCTTCTTCATGGAACTCCGAATACGCACTAGCGCGATCCGCCAGCTCGTCAACCCAGTCCGCCATCAGTCGAATGGCATCCGGGGCAAAGCGCACCCATGTGTTATTTATTTCCCCGCCAGCGGCAAAAGCAGCTGTATACACTTGTCCACGCCGTGCATCCATCAGCGGCACATACCAATGCTCACTGCCATCAGCCTCCGCAGGCACACTGCCATAGGCGAGCGCCTCAAGGCTCGACACACCTACAATCGGCTTGTTCCAAGCCCAAGCAAGCGTCTTGGCTACCGTAACGCCGATCCGCATTCCCGTATAGGAGCCTGGACCACGTCCAACCGCGATGCCTTCAAGTGTTTCCGCCGTAACGCCGCACGCTGCCATGAGCCCCTTCAGCTTGGATACGACCTCAACCGAATGATTGCGCTCAGCCATCGACTGCACCTCGCCAAGCACCTCGTCGCCGCGGACGATCGCCATTGCCATTGCGGCCGTTGAGGTATCTAGCGCTGCTACGATCGGCTTCGCCTTGCCGAGCGCTTCCTTCATCCCGATCATGCTTGTCCCTCCTCACGTTGGCCACGCTGCTCATACGCCAGCCCTTTTACGAGCTCAGCATAACGTCCGCCAATGCCCATCAGCTCATAACGACGGCTCTGTCCGCCGAGATGTACCAACTGAACATGAAGCCGATCCGGCGGCAGCAGTTCTTCAATCAGGCTCGCCCATTCGACAATCGTAACCCCTTCACCGAAAAAGTAGTCGTCGAGACCCAAATCATCCGCTTCTTCAATTGACAGGCGATACACATCCATATGGTAAAAAGGCAGCTTCTGCCCTTCATATTCTTTAATAATCGTAAACGTCGGACTATTCACGATGCCCGGAACGCCTAATGCTGCTGCGAACGCTTGGGAGAAGCGAGTTTTGCCTGCTCCAAGGTCGCCATCAAGCGCGAGTACCGTGCCCGGCTCTGCCCATTTCGCCAGACGCTCTGCGAGCTGAATCGTCTCCGTCTCCGCGTGGCCCTCCCAGGCCGCTACTTCTACTAATCGCGTATTCATTCCTTCACCGTTCCCTTAAAGAGGTTGTTCAACACGTAATTAAACGCTGTCCCTCTAATGTGATCCTCAGTCAAAATGGTTATAACCGCGCTTCTGCAGCTGTCTTCTCCGCTCGGATCCTATCGCGCTTCCACTACCGCTCGTTACAAGCTGTACGTCGGGCCCGCCTTCCTCGACCTCTCCGATGATGAACATCGGAATGCCCTCTGCCTCAAGCGCAGCCTTGGCGCCTTCGGCGTCGCCTGCTTCAATCGTACCAATAAGTACGTAATCCTCGCCGCCATACAGCATCCATTCGAGCGCATCCTGCCCTGCATCTGCCGCGTAGCTCATTAGCGCGCCGCTTCTTGGCAGCTGCCGATCACGGAGCGTCAAGCAGACGCCGGAGGCCTCTGCAATCTCCCACGCTTCACTCGCCGCGCCATCGCTCACATCATTGAGCGAGGTGCATGTTCCGCGCTGCTGCAGCAGCCGTCCAGCTAACACCGATGGTGCTGGTCGCCGATGTGCCCGCACGAGCGGCTCCGGAATACGATCGACTTGTCCATCCAGCAGTCCGTGCAGTCCTGCAGCGGACTGCCCAATCGGCCCTGTTACGAAAATCACGTCGCCCGGCTTCGCGCCTGATCGCTGCAGCGCTTTCCCCGTCTCGACTCTGCCAACGACTGTGACAGCGACGACTAGATGCTGCGGCGACGAAGTCGTATCTCCACCAATGACAGCCACACCATGCCGATCCGCACATTCATATAGTCCATCGTACAACGCACGCATCCGATCCGGCCCCCAGGTTGACGGAACGCTGACCGATACGAGCGCATGCATCGGCAGCCCGCCCATCGCTGCAACGTCACTCACGTTAGCGGCAAGTGCCTTGTAGCCAATATCCGAAGCCGACATCGTTTTATCGTTAAAGTGGATGGTCTCAACCATCGTATCGACCGCCAGCACCCACTGCCACTGCTGCTGCGGTACATCTGGCAGCTCGACAACGGCAGCATCGTCACCGATGCCTAGCACAACGCCCCGTTCCTTCTGCCACTGCGCAGACTGGCGACCAGCGGTCCAATGACCGATGCTTGCAAACTCGTCCAATTACTCCGCCTCCATGCTGCTTTCGTCCCCATATTTCTCCGGTATGAAACGCGCTGCGCCGACCTTAAGACGGCATAGCCCTTTCACCTAGCGTTCTTGCGTTGACCTTATTATATAGGTCGTCGACGAGTGCCGCAACAGATGGTATCAATATCTCCCAGCCACACCCATATGCAAAAAAGCCGCATTCGCAAGGCCTACGCCCAACGAATACGGCTGCTAACTTGTACACGACTAGTGAATGTCCTTCTTCTTGAAGCGTCCGCCCTTCACATCGTGAATGTTGCCGACGGCAAGGAAGGCAGACTCGTCGACCTCCTGAACGATCGACTTAAGCTTCGCCTCTTCTAGTCGTGTAATGACGCAGAAGATGACTTTCTTACTGCCGCCAGAGAAGGCGCCTTCGCCATGCAAATACGTAACGCCACGGCCTAGACGGCTCATGATCGCATCGCCAATCATTTCCGACTTATCGCTAATGATCCAGATCGATTTCGACTCGTCGAAGCCCTCGATCGTAATATCGATCATTTTGTAAGCCAAGTAATATGCAACAAGGGAGTACATCGCACGGTCCCATCCGAAGACGAAGCCTGCGCTGCCAAGAATGAAGAAGTTAAGGAACATAACGATCTCGCCGACGGAGAACGGAATTTTCTTGTTAACGAGAATAGCTACAATTTCTGTGCCATCAAGAGAACCGCCTGAGCGGATTACGATACCAACGCCTACGCCTAGAATAAGACCGCCAAAAATGGCTGCGAGGAAAGTGTCATCAGTGAAAGCTTGCACGGGGTGGAGCAGGAATGTGCCGAGCGACATGACGACGACACCGTATAGAGTGGAAATTGCGAACGTCTTGCCAATCTGCTTGTAACCAATAAATAAGAACGGGAGGTTGAGGAAGAACAGGAATACACCAAGCGGTACACCGGATAAGTGCCCGAAGATGATGGAGATACCTGTGATACCGCCATCGATAATGTTGTTCGGAACTAGAAATATTTCAAGCCCGACGGCCATTAACATTGCCCCGATCGTTATAAAAACAATTCTGCGGGCAATTTCGACCTTGGTCAATCTACTGTGTTGGATGTTTGCCATTGAACCCCTTCCTTTCTTGTTGTCTAACAATTCTAACTATAGTATACATGAAAATTCGGTCAAATTGAACCAAAAATCTTCATTTTCGTTCAAAAAATATCGATTTCGTGAGTTTTTGATATTAGACCTTCGTTTATCAGATGTTATATCGTTTTATCTGTCGCTTGTGAAACGAATCCTTAATGCTCGCACGAAAAAAGCTGCTCTGCGAGGCATCAGCATGACGCTGATAACCCGCAGATGCAGCCCCTAAATGGTAAACTCGATCTGGCTATTTCTTCGAAATGCTTCGTTTAGCTCTTGAGCACGTCGTGATCGACGTAACGCTCACCGTTAATCTCGCTTATGACGTTAATCGCAACCTTCGCACCATCGCCAGCCGTAACGATCGTATGTACGCTGACGCCTGCCGCTGCACCTGCTGCCCATACGCCTGCAACGCTTGTCCGGCCTGCTGCATCGGCATCCAGGATCGTCTTCACACGCGGCTCTGTGCCTGGCTTCACCGCAATGCCGCTCGCTTCCGCCAGCGCTTCTGTCAGACCTGTGCCCGTTGCGAGGATGATGTGCTTCGCCTCATAGGACGCGCCATCTTCCGTGCGAACGGATACTGAACCTTCGCCGGAAACGACTTGGACCGCTTTGCCTTGAACGAACTCGGCACCAAATTTCTTCGCCTGCTTCACGCCAACAGCGATGAGATCTGGACCGCTGATCGCTTCGACGCCGTAATGGTTCTCAATCCAAGCGCGTTTCGTAATGCTCTGATCGCTGTCGACCACAAGCGTAGACTTGCCTGCTTTCGCTGTGAGCAATGCTGCACTTGCGCCTGCTGGACCTGCTCCAATGATAACGATATCGTACATCCTCATGTTCCCCTCCTTAAGGTTTGGATGATAAAAGCATATAATATTACCCATATTTAGCCAAGAGCCAAACGGTAGAATCATCATACTGAGGGGAAAAAGGACAGCTTGCATCGGATCCTTCTGTCGCATATGCTGATAGAGTGGAAGCAGCAAGCGTGAACGTGTGCTTGAAGCTGCATTTTATAACCTGCCTATTGGAGGAATGCAATCGATGAGTGCGAAGAAGAAATTCGGAGCGAATCGCTCTGCGAAAGAGAAAGCGAAGTCCATCCTGACAGGAGCCGGACGCAATGAATGGACCCGGAAGCCGCAAACGCAAGTCATTAAGAATAGGAAAGCAGAACAGCGCCGTACGTGGTGCCGCAAAGGCATCGACGATGGCGCTGTTTCATTTTACCACATAAGAATATGCAGTTAACCCTTATCCTCCACGAGTCGATCCACTGACACTGTATGCGTGTTCTGTGGCGTTCCTCCAACTTGTACCGTTGCCATGCCATTCGCCTCGTCGACGGACTCAATCCACACCGGCTCGCCTTCCAGCTGAACGCCGATCGTACTGGATGATTCGTAGATTTGCTTAGCGCGTCTAATATCCACTTAGTTATCCTCCCCTACAATCGGACGCTCAAGCGTCTCCATGTAATCGGTCGTGGAAGCATCAATCAGGCCGTTATGCGTCGTCACCTGACCCCCGCCAAGTCCTTCATTCACCATCCGGTCGATATCCATCTCGTAGCTGCTTCGTCCGTCGTGCCAAGCATCGGTGTCTACGTCCCGTCCTTCTAGCTCGCCCGTGTTCGGAATGCGGTCCATTGCCATGGTTGCTCTGACAACCTCCTTGGGAGATAAGTAATTGAATGTGTTTGTCGTTGCTTTGAGGCACCAGCCTTCTTGAAAAATATGCCCTGAGCGGTTGAATCTCATGCATTGCGGGAACGATGGTAATAAGAAAACGCGATGAGCGCAATGGAGGTGCTAGCCATGCATACGGTGTGGAAGGGCGCAATCAGCTTCGGACTTGTACATGTTCCTGTCAAAATGTTTTCCGCCACCGAGGATAAGGACATATCGCTGCGAATGATTCATAAGGAATGCGGGAGTCCCATCTCGTACGTGAAGACATGCCCCGCCTGTGAGAAAGAAGTCGCCATGGACGACATTGTGAAAGGCTATGAATTTGAGAAGGGCCGCTTCGTGCTGCTCGACAAAGACGATCTGGAATCGATCGGCGGCGAACGGTCGAAGACGATTGCTATTCTGGATTTTGTGGCGCTGTCGGATATTGATCCGATCTATTTCCAGAAGACGTACTTTCTGGCGCCGGACCAAGCGGGCGGCAACGCCTATCATCTGCTGATGGAGTCGATGCGGGATACGGGCAAGATCGGCATTGCGAAGGTCTCGATTCGGCAAAAGAGCTCGCTCGCCGCAATTCGCGTCATGGGCGACTGCCTCGCAATGGAGACGATCTACTACCCAGACGAGATTCGCTCGGTGCAGCAAGTGCCTGGCTTGAGCGACGTACAGACGAAGCCCGTTAATGATAAAGAGCTGATGATGGCCAAAATGCTCATCGAGCAGCTGTCGACGCCATTCGAACCGGACAAGTATACGGACGATTACCGCGCCCAGCTCATGGAGCTCATCCAGCACAAAATCGCTGGCGAGGACGTCCGCATCGCGCCGCAGGCGGAGCAGACGAACGTCCTCGACTTGATGGCTGCGCTGCAAGCCAGCCTCGAGGCTGCGCGCTCGACACCAGCCGCGGAGGCTCCGCCAGCAGTTGCCGCTGGGCCGATCATCACGGCCAGCGGCGCAGGCGATGCCGGCGCGGCCGCTGCGAAGCCCGCCGCGAAGCGCAGCCGCAAAGCGGCAGGCGCCGCGGACGTGACCGCGGCGGGGCCGATCGCCAGCGATGCTGGCATCGGCAGCGCGGCGCCGGATACGCCAGCGCCGAAGCCGCGCAAGCCGCGGGCGCCGAAGAAGGCGGCACAATGAGGCACAAGGGCGTCCCGCCGGGACGCCCTTGTTATGTTTTTTGAACCGCGCAGCATGTTGCGATCGCCGTTGACAGCGATGATTGGGCCATTAATGAAATAGGATGCATTGGAAGCAAGGGTCACCATAGCGGGTGCCATATGGCAATTTCCGGCTCAGATCATTCAGGATGCGGAAATCTTGGCAGCTCGGTCAGGGGGGCAGGGAGCAGCGCTTCGATCATGGGCTGGCGGAGCTGGCGGCCTTCTTGCCAGCGCCATTCGGCGTAAGAGAGCCGCATGCTGAGCAGCGGCTCGACCCAGACGGCGCCAGCCATGTCACGGTGACGTTGAGCGAAAGGGCAGGTATCACGGCGGATCGGCGCGAACACATCGGCAAGCGCCGCCCATTCGGACCGCTTCAATCGCCCGGTGCCGACTTTGCCGATAAAATGCAGCTTGCCCGCATCGTCATACACGCCCGCAACGAGCGCGTTAACGATGCCGCCGTTGGTCGTGTAGCCGCCGATGACGGCGATAGCGTCACCCCAGTGTTTGATTTTGAGCCAACGGTTATCTTTGCAGCCGAGCGAATAGATGCTGTCGGCTTTTTTGGCGACAATGCCTTCCAGCTTCTGCGTCTTCGTCACCTCCAGCAATAAAGCGCCGTCGGAGTAGGACGGTACCACCTGTACTAAACCGCTCTGGGCAATGAGTTCGTTCAGCTTGTGTTGGCGTTCTGCCAGCGGCTTCTCCATCCACCATTGCCCGTCGCAGAAGAGCAGATCGAACACCATGTAGGTGATCGCCACGTCGCGCGAAGCCTGCTGCACGCGATCCAGCCGCCGTATGCCATCCCTTCGCATGACCTCGTGAAACGATGGTTTCCCATCCGGGCCGAGCGCAATAATTTCACCATCCAACAGCACCGATTGAGCTTTGCAATACGAACGCCAATCCAGCAGCTCCGGGTATAGATCGGTCCGCCGATTCCCATGACGATTGAACAGCTCGCAACGGTCTCCATCAGCATAGACGAGCATCCGCACACCGTCCCATTTGATCTGATACAGCCAGTCCCCGCCATCCGGCAGACGATCTGCCGTCACCGGCTCAAAGGGCTCAATCGGCTGATCAACATACCACGCCCGTTTCTTCGTCATCCACGCCCTCGCCCCTTCCTACTACTGACACAAACAGTATCGTCGGAACTGGCTGGCGGCAAACGCGATATCTGTCCCCCACAGAGGCACACTCCACCCACCTCTATCTGTCCCCGACAAGAGACGCGCGTCTACCCCACCCGCCTCCGCTCTAACGGACTGAGAGGACGCTATTCGCGAGTAATCAATTCGCTAGGATTCTAGCGGACTCAGATGCGCTTATGTGATGGGTTTTCTCGCATGAAGACCGATTTTCGACCAAATAACGCCTATGGAGTCCGTTACAACTCAAATCGAGTGTTCTAGTGACAACTAGCGTTGCTGTGGTCCGTTACAGGAGTGCAGTGTACGAACTAGTGATATATGAACAAGAGATATGCGAACAAGACATGTACAAACAATAGATATTCCTCACAAGTGGCGCGCGTCCGCCCACCTCTATCTGTCCCCCCACAAGAGACGCGCGTCTACCCCACCCGCCTCCGCTCTAACGGACTGAGAGGACGCTATTCGCGAGTAATCAATTCGCTAGGATTCTAGCGGACTCAGATGCGCTTATGTGAGGGGTTTTCTCGCATGAAGGCCTCTTTTCGACCAAATAACGCCTGTGGAGTCCGTTACAACTCAAATCGAGTGTTCTAGTGACAACTAGCGTTGCTGTGGTCCGTTACAGGAGTGGAGTGTGAAACAGTTTGTACTCCACAGCGGGCGCTGTAGTCCATTACAGAGAAAGCGTGTTCTAGAGATAGAGATAGAGTTAAGCTGACGGGAGTGAGACACAGAAGAAGGCATCCGCCGGAACGAGGTTCCAGTGGATGCCTTCCCTCTTACTTAATAGGATTGCCCCTCACCAACTACGGCGATGTTCTTTTTGCCTGGACCGCCACACCAGCACCAGCAGCGGCACCAACAGCGCCACTCTCGTCAACGGGCTTCGTCCGCGGCTTCATCGTTCGCTCAACGTCGGCCTTGCGGATTCGCTGCGCCAGTCCGCATGCGATCAACAGCAGAACGGCAGCGCTGAGCAGTGCGGCATGATAGGCGCCAAGAGCCGTCGGCTCGCTGGCAGCTTCGCCGCCCGTTCCCGCTGCTCCTAACGCACCTAATATGCAGACCAGCAGCGTCAATCCGATGCCGGATGACAGCCGATTTTGCACCGTGAACAAAGCGGCAGCTCCTCCCATTGAAGCAGGCGGGATATTCGCGAAGATCGCGAACTGGACGGAACTGACGACATGACCGAGACAGAAGCCGCACCATAGCAGCAGTCCTCGGATCAACCATGGGCTCGTATCAGCAGTGACGCTGCAGAGCAAGCCATAACCGATCGCAGCAGAGATCAGGCCGCACGTAATGACGAGACGCGGACCAAACCGATGATAGGACCTTGCCACAACCTGAGAGGCTATCATTAATCCGAGCGCCTCAGGGAAAGTGGTCAATCCGCTGTCGAAAGCGGATGCGCCTAGTGCATCCTGATACAGCAGCGGGAATACATAGAGCATGCCAAGTAACCCTGCGGCGGTGCAAGCCGATATGAGCATCATCGTGCGGAACAACCGTTCCTGCAGCAGCCGGAGCTGCAGCATCGGACTGCTTACTCGCAGCTCATAGACGATGAGAGCCGTAGTACTAGCTGCACCGATTATAAGTGCTGCGATAATGGACACGTTAGACCATCCCGCAGAAAAGCCGCTATTAAGCGCATAGACGAGACCCCCTATGCCTAGAGCGGCCAGCAGGAAGCCAGTCCAATCCATTCGGCCTGTATGCTGTCCTTTGTAATCCTGAAGATAGAAATAAGCGAATAAGACAGCTACGATGCCGATCGGAAGGTTCACATAGAATACCCATCGCCATGTCAGATAGTCGACGCAATAGCCACCGATGATTGGGCCAAGGGCTGGCGCGATCGCGATCGGAAATACAAGGTACCGCGACAGCTTTGTTCGCTCCGCTGGCGGGAAGGTACGGAACAGTATGGTCATCGCCACCGGTGTCAACAAGCCTCCGCTTGCTCCTTGAATGATACGGAACAGCGTCAGCGTGCCAAGGTCAGCAGTTAGTCCGCATAAGACGGAGGACGTCGTGAACACGATAAGAGCGAGTACAAAAATCTTTTTCGTCCCGAATCGATCGCCTAACCATCCTGCCACCGTGAGCATAATGGCTAGACTGACCATGTACCCGACGTTGATGGTCCCTGTCGCCGAAGGCGCCGTGCCCATATCATGGCCGATAGCAGGCAGCGCAACATTCAACACATTGGCATCCATCGCAACCATGAACATGGTTGCCACGTAGACGATGCATACGATTAGTTTGGTATTATCCCGGGCGATCATCATACTTCTTGGGCATGAAGTGCAGACGTAATCCGCCCCAAGCTCCTTGGCTTCAAATCTGTCCAATGCGTGTTGATATAGGCAACACATGCTTCTCGCGCTTGTGTATCTACGATAACCTGCCAGCCGGCTGGCACCTGTATAAAGGAAGGCCACAGCGAATATTGCCCTTCTGCGTTCATTAGCACATGGAACGTTCCTGCCGCTTGCTCGAATGGATTAGTCATGGCTCAGCACCCCTTCTTTCGTATAGTCAGACGTATTCTTCATCTCTTCCAGCTTGCCTGCCAGCAGCCCGCCAATAATCGCAAGCGGCTCCGGCTGGCACATGTCCTTATGACGGCAGGCAATATCATGCTGCTCGATCCGTCCGTCGATATACGGCAGCCATGTTTCTGGTGCGATTGGCGTGAACCATTCCGGAATGATCGTCGATCGGAAGAACAGAATATCGCCGCTATAGCGCTTCGGCGTGTAGGCTGCCATGATGCTGACGGAATTCACATACGTATCTTTCAAATTCATAATCGTCTGCTCCTCCAAGCTGGCAAGCGCACTGCCGTCACTGCGCAAAATGTCGACCGCACTGGACATCGTCAGCGGCTGGTCTCCCATACTGTCCGGATCGTAACCACCCAAAGCGAGCAGCGCAATAAGCGCTTCCCTCTCATCAGGGCCATCCTTCAAGGGAAGGAAATGGCTCGGATACGAATCCAGCATCGCCAATAGCGCGACCTCTTCCCCTTCTTCTTGAAGCTTGACGGCCATCGCATGCGCGACGTTGCCGCCAAGCGACCAGCCGGCTATATAGTACGGACCTTCAGGCTGCACTTGTCGAATATGCGCCAGGTAATCTGCCGCCATCTCATCAAGCGACTGGGGAAGCTGCTCCGTACGTTCTGCTATGCCTCGCGCCTGCAGGCCATAGATCGGATAGTCAGATGATAGCGACCGCATGAGTCCTGCGTAGCACCAGCTTAAACCGCCGGCTGGATGGACGAAGAACATAGGCGCATGTAAGCCTCCCGCACGAAGCGGCAGCAGGACGTCCAACGCACTGCCGCTGTCCCCCATCTTCAGCTTCTCGGCTAGACCCGCCACATTCGGCGCCTCGAATAAACTGCCGATGCTAAGCTCCACGCCGAGCGCCTCGCGAATACGACTCATCAGCCGTACGGCCAACAAGGAGTGGCCGCCCAGTTCGAAGAAGCCATCTTCGATGCCGACACGCGGCAAGCCCAGAATCTCAGCGAACAGATCGCATAAAATTTCCTCTTGCGGCGTTCTTGGTCCAACACCGGCTGTGGACACCGAGTAGTCCGGCGCTGGGAGCGCCTTGCTGTCCAGCTTGCCGTTAGGCGTAAGCGGCATTACCTGCATCGGAATGTAGACAGACGGCACCATATAGTCAGGCAAGCTGTCCGCCGTCTGACGACGAATTGCTGCGGCATCCCACTCCGCATGTTCAGCTGATACGATATAGGCGACTAGCCGCCTGTCGCCAAGCTGGTCTTCGCGCACAATAACTGCGACCTGCGCGACATCGGGATGACGGGCAAGCGCGGCTTCGATCTCGCCTAGCTCAATGCGGAAACCTCGAATTTTCACCTGATGGTCAGCCCGACCGATGTAATCAAGCGATCCGTCTGCCGTCCAACGTGCAAGATCGCCCGTTCGATAGAGGCGAGTGCCCGGCTTTCCGAATGGATTAGCAATGAACCGATCGGCGGTTAGATCCGGCCGACGCCAGTAGCCTCTCGCGAGTCCGGCTCCGGCTACGTATAGATCGCCAGTCACTCCCGGAGGAACGGGCTGCAGCTCGCTATCGAGCACGTAGAGCTGAAGATCTGGAATCGCTTGACCGATTAATGAATTCCCTCTTGCTGTTAGTGCTTCTCGATCCAACGCTTTGTAACTGACATGCACGGTCGTTTCAGTAATGCCGTACATGTTAATTAGCCGAGGCGAATCGATCTCGTGCCGTTCATACCAATCCTCCAATCGCCGAAGCTCCAGCGCCTCCCCGCCGAAGACAACGTACCGCAGCGACAGCAGTCGTCCGACAGCTGGATTCTCCCTGTCAGCCTGCATCAGTTGATAAAAAGCAGATGGCGTCTGATTAAGCACCGTTACTTGCTCATCGACCATCAGTTGCAAGAATTCGGAAGGCGAGCGGCTGATCGTATGCGGAACAACGACGAGGCGGCCGCCATAGAACAACGGACCCCACAGCTCCCACACTGAGAAGTCGAATGCATAGGAATGGAACAACGTCCACACATCTCCCTGCTGGAACTCGTACCAATGTGCGGTTGAGCTAAACAGCCTCACTACGTTCTGATGCGGGATGACGACCCCTTTCGGATTGCCTGTAGAGCCGGATGTGTAGATCATATAGGCTGGATGCTCAGGTCGCAGTGGCGCGATCCGGTCCAGATCGGACGGGTTCGCATCCGAATAGTGCAGAAGAAGCTCGACAGCTTCCGGAGAATCCATAGTCATCACCGGCAGAGCATGAGCTTCCGGCAGCTTGTTTACTGCATCTGTGCTCGTAATCAAATAGATTGGCTGCGCATCCGCCATCGAATACGCGAGTCGATTGGCCGGATAATCGGGATCGAGCGGCAAGTACGCGGCGCCTGCCTTCAGCACCGCCACGATGGCGACGACAAGCTCCAGCGACCTTGGCAGCGCGAGCGCGACGAATGCCTCTGGGCCTGCGCCTTGCTGGATCAGATGATGAGCAAGTCGATTGGCCTTCCGATTCAGGTTGCGGTAGCTGAGCGATGCGGCTCCGTACGAGACAGCCGTCGCTTCAGGCGTGAGCAGCGCTTGGCGCTCGAACCATCCTGGAATCGTAACAAGCGAAAGCGAATCGGCATGATCGAGCACAGGCTGCGATACTGGCGTATTCCACTCGACAAGGATGCGTCTCCGCTCCTCTTCAGACAGAAGCTCCAAGCGGCCGATGGGCTGATCGGGATGAGCTGCAGCAGCGGCAAGCAAGCGAACGAACCGAGCTGTCGTCGCTTCGACGGTCGCCTTCTTGAACAAGTCGGTACTGAACTCGACGAGACCGTGAATGCCGCTAGGAGAACCCTCTCGACCACGGCGATCCGTCAGCTCGAAGGTAAGATCGAACTTCGCAGCTCCAACCGTATTCAGATGCAGGCTGCTTTCGACTCCCGGCAGCTCTAGCATCGGCTCCGGCGTATTTTGGAAGGCCAGCATAACCTGGAATAATGGATGCCGAGCGCGGGACCTTACCGGGTTCAGCACCTCTACTAGACGCTCGAATGGAACATCCTGATTCTCGTAAGCCGCTAGATTCGTCAGGCGTACGCGATCGAGCAGCTCTCGGAAAGTAGGGTCGCCCGACGTATCCGTTCGAATGACAAGTGTATTAATGAAGAAGCCGACTAAATCTTCAAGCGCATCATCATTGCGGCCTGCAATCGGACTGCCGATCGGAATATCCGTTCCAGCTCCCAATCTTGTGAATAGCGCTGCGAGTCCGGCTTGCAGCACCATGAACAGGCTCGCCTTGCCATCCTTCGATAATTGGAGCAATTGTCCGTGCAGATTGGCATCGATGAAGAATTCAATCGTATCCCCTTCGTAGCTTGCTGCCGCCGGGCGCGGGTAATCGGTAGGAAGCTCCAGTTGATCAGGCAGACCGCGCAGTTGGTCAGTCCAGTAGTTCAACTGTCTTGCAATAAGGCTGTTATCGCTCTTATCTCCCAACAGCTCATGCTGCCATATCGCATAATCCGCATATTGCACGGACAGCGGTGTCCATTGCGGAGCCTCACCGTTGAGGCGGGCCATATACGCAGTCGTAAGATCGCGTGTCAAAGCGCTAAGAGACCATCCATCGCCAACGAGATGATGCAGCAGCAGAAGCAATACATGCTTGTCGCCGCCAAGCTCGAAGAGCTGCACGCGCATCGAGATTTCGGAAGCAAGATCGAAACTGTAACGAACAGCCTCCGCAAGATCAGCCGGAATCCGTTGTTCATTAGAAGCCGTTACGATTAAGTCAAGCTGCGCCGATTGCGAATCTAGAATGTGCTGCCGCGAAGTACCCTTCGATTCTGGGAAAATTGTCCGCAGCGTCTCATGTCGAGCGAGCAGATCATGAATTGCAGCCTGCAGCGCTTCCTTGTCCAGCTCGCCTGTGAGATTCGCGACGAGCGGAATATTGTAGGTTGGGCTTGGTCCTTCCAGTCGGTACAGGAACCATAACCTTTGCTGCGAGAACGACAGCGGAATTGCGGCCGGACGAGCAGCCGGACGAATCGCAGACCTTGCCTGCTGTGCTGTATCCAGACGTTTGGCTAGTCCGGCGACGGTCGGCGCTTCGAATAATTGACCGATGCCCAGCTCAACACCGAAGCTGTCCCGCACTCGAATCATCAATCGGCCAGCCAGCAAGGAATGCCCGCCAAGCTCGAAGAAGCTGTCGTGAATACTCACTTGCGCTACAGCCAACACCTCCGCGAACAGCTCGCACAATATCATCTCTTGGGGCGTTCTAGGCTTGCTCCCATCCGTAATCGAACCAAGATCAGGCGCAGGCAGCGCTTTGCGGTCGATCTTGCCATTGGGCGTCAATGGCAAACTGTCCAGCATGACAAAGGCAGACGGCAGCATGAACGCAGGCAGATCATTCTCGATCGATTGGCGAAGCTGCCCCGCTTCCGGCATCTGGCCGGCAGTCGGCACGATATAAGCTACCAGTCGCGGATCGCCGGGATGGTCTTCTCGAACGATGACGGACACCTGCCCGACACTCGGCTGCTTAGCGAGCGCTGCCTCGATCTCACCCGGCTCGATGCGGAAGCCGCGAATTTTGATCTGATGATCGGCCCGGCCGATGTAGACGAGCGAGCCGTCCATGCGCCATTGAGCCAAGTCGCCTGTCCGATACATCCGGCTGCCCGGCTCGCCATAAGGGTCTGCAACAAACCGCTCACTCGTTAGATCCGGACGACCCAAGTATCCTCTTGCCAAGCCAAGCCCTGCGATGTACAAATCCCCGATAATGCCTGGCGGTACAAGCTGCAGCGCGCTATCAAGCACATACACCTGCGTGTTCCAGATCGGCTTGCCGATTGGCGGGTTACCATCCTCCTGGTCAAGCGCAGCCGTCGTCGACCATATCGTCGTTTCGGTAGGACCATACATATTCGTAATGCTGCATCCGGCCAGCTGCAGGTTCTGTTTGAGGGTGATCGGGAGCGCCTCTCCACCAACAAGCACCCTCAGCCCGCGAAGTGATTCGGCATCATAAGCAAGGAGCGATTGCCATAGCGTTGGCGTCGCCTGCATAATCGTCGCTCCAAAGCTGCGGATCATGGCGGATAAAGCCGCTGGATCCTGAACGGTGGATTTGGAAGCTAGTACGATTTGCGCACCATTCAGCAATGGCAAGTAGATTTCAAGCGCTGCAATATCGAAGGCGATCGTCGTTACGGCCAGCAGTCGATCTTCCTTGCGCAAGGCGAATTGATCCTGCATCGAACAGAGGAAGTTCGTTAAATTGCCATGCGAGATGACCACACCTTTGGGCTTGCCCGTCGAGCCCGACGTATAGATGACATACGCAGGATGAAGCAGCGAATGCTGGCGGTGTCGCCTATCCTCGCTCAAATTCGTATGTGACTGACGAAGCAGCTGCTGTTGTGTGACTGGAGCGTCAATAACGATGATGGGAGCTGCGCTGCCGATCTTCTGTTCGAAGCTGGTATCGCTGCTCGTAATGACAGCAATCGGAGCCGCGTCCTCCAGCATGTATTTGATTCGATCCGCCGGATAGTCGATATCGAGCGGCAAATAGGCAGCGCCTGATTTCATGATCGCTAACATAGCGACAACCATATCAGTTGAGCGAGGCAAAACAATCGCGACGATTCGCTCTGGCCCTGCACCATGCGCAATTAACTCGTAAGCCAAACGATTCGCCCGCGAATTGAGTTCGTCATAGCTAAGCACATTACCGTCGACGAGGAGGGCAGACGCATTCGGACTGCGGCGCACCTGCTCCTCGAATAAGGAGGGAACGGACAGCGGCGGAACATTGCGAGCGGCAGCGTTCCACTGCTCGATTACTTGATTGCGTTCATCCCCTAGCAGCAATCCTACCAATCCAATTGCCTGATGCTGCTCCACCGCTGATACATATTGCCCTAGAAAATGCATAAAGCGCTGCTGGTGAGCAGCCACCTCCTCCATGCTGTACGCCGTCGGATTCGCATCCATATCGATACGCAGCCCTTCGCCGTCTAATCGGTCATAGACATTGAAGGACAAGTCGTCCACCGGTCCCGCCGACAGGTTGCGCGCTGTTGCTTGCAAACCTGCGAATGTGAGGCCGTAATCGAACGGCATCAGATTAACCTGCGGACCGAACAGCCGTCGATTATCGCCCAGCAGCTTCAGATCCCGGCGCAGCTCCTCCTGACGGTAACGCTGATGCTTCCGCGATTGGCGAATCGCGCTCGCCGCCTGCTTCATCAGCTCGTCAGCCTTCATATCGGCACGCACAGTCAACCGGAGCGGTATGATGTTCATGACCATACCGGGTGTACGGAGCGAGACGGAGCCCATCCGATTCATCACGGGCACAGCGAGAATGATATCCTCCGCCTGCGTGAGCCGATGAAGATACGCAGCAATCGCAGCAATAACGAGTTCCGTCCAGCTCGCGGAGCTGCTCTGCGCAGCCGCATACATGCGTTCGACGGCAGCCCGAGGAAGATAGTCTGTCCGACGGATAAAGCTGCTGCTCATCTTCGGTGCACGGTCGGTTAAAGTAACCGCCTCTGGTTCATCAGCGAAGCGTTCCATCCAATACTGGCGATCCTGCACATACCGCTCCGAGGATCGATATTCCTGATCCTCTTCCACAATCGCGCGGAGCGAGCCGAAGGCCCCCTCTTGCTGCTCACCGCGCTGGACGAATTGCGTATACAGCTCTGCCGTTCGGCGAACAATCAGCGAGTAACCATATCCGTCAATGACGATATGATGGATGCGCTGGTACCAGAGATAACAATCGGCCGCAACCTTGAACAACGCCTGCGTGAACAGCGGCCCTTGCCGGAGATCAATCGGCCGCTGCAGATCAGCTTGCATCCAAGCTTCGGCCTCCGCCTTAGCTCCAATGTCAGCGCTCCAGTCGGACTGCTGAAGCTGCCAGTCGAGCCTGTCTTGGATTTGCTGCCACGGCCCATGCTCATCCTCACCGAATTTGACCCGCAGCGCTTCCGCCTCCAGCATCGTCTGATGCAGCGCGCGTTCGAATAAGGCACAATCGAGCGTGCCATGAATCTCGATGCATTCACCGGTATTGTATGCCCAGCTATCGGGATCAAGCTGCTGCGCAAACCAAATACCGGACTGCGCGCCAGACAGAGGTAGTCGAGTTTGTTCTAACGTAAGCATAGACAATCGAATCTACTTCCCTTCCACGAGGCAGTAATCAGTATTCGGCAGTGTCGGCACGAGCTTCGAGATGAGCAGACTGCGCCAATGCGCGAGCGTTGGACGTTCCGCCAGCTCGACGAAGGACACATCAGCTCCATTGCGGCGCCATTGCTCAACGAGCCGCATGACGCGGACCGAATCCATCCCCCATTCGTTAATGAGATCATCCGTATCTTGAAGATTGACAGGCGATTCATCGAGCAGCTCTGCGACCTGCTTACGCATCGCCTCCAAGCTGAACAGCTTCAGATCAACACCTACTGAGCTGGCATCTGCAGCGGGCTCAGCCTGGACTGGCAGGCTGCCAAGCGACTCTAATAGACCAGCTGTCGTTGTCGTCACCGCACAGCGACGTGCCGCATAGTTCACCGCCATCATATGTTCCTCAAGCGTGAAATCAGCCACCGCGTCAGCAACGAGGAATGGCTCAATCTCTTGCATGAACGCATCGCATGTCGTCATCAGAACGCCGATATGCGCATAGATGCCGCAAATAATAAGCTGATCTCTCCCCTGCTCCTGAAGCATCTCGAGCAGATTTGTCTTGCGAAACGCATTGTACCGCCACTTCGTCATCACCGTATCACCGACAGAAGGCGCGATCGCTTCGACGATTCGCTGCTGTGGGCCCTCCTTCATGCCTGGTCCCCAGATGTACGTCTGAAGACCGCGATCCTCAGGTCTCTGATCACCTGGCTGTGCCGAATAGATGACTGGAATGCCCTGCTCTCTGCAAGCGGTGCGCAGTTGATCAATATTCGCCAGCAGCTCTACAATCGGCGACTGCTCCGGAGTGAATGCGTCAACGAAATATTGCTGCATGTCGTGGATTAATAAAGCACAGCGCGACGGAGCGAGCTTCCATGGGGCGCGGTTAGCCGGAAGATCAGCCTCCTTCGGCATTGGATATGGCATTATTGCTGGCAAAGCCATGTTAATTCCCTCTTTTCTATTGATAGTCATAGTCATCCATTCATATCTAACGCACAGCGATTGGAGGCGAGCTCCGCTTATGTGCGATCATCTCTCGCAATGCTTTCTTACTGACCTTCCCTACGCTCGTTGTCGGAAAAGCATCAATAAATTCGATTCGGTCCGGAATCTTGTAGCTGGCGATTCCGCGCTCGCGCAGGAACGACTTGATCTCCGCAGCTCGAGGCTGATTGCCCCTCGCTATAATAAATGCGCAGGTTCGCTCCCCGAGAAAATCATCTGGCATCGACACGACAGCAGCATCATGTACATCGGGATGGGCGAGCAAATGGTTCTCGATCTCCTCCGCCGCAACCTTGTCGCCGCCCCGATTAATCTGATCCTTCGCGCGGCCTTCCACCACCAGATAGCCGGACTCGGTCAGCATCACAATATCGCCCGTCCGATAGAAGCCATCTGAGGTGAACGCCTTCGCGTTGTGTTCCTCCGCCTTGTAGTAACCACGGATCGTATAAGGTCCGCGCGTTAACAAATGGCCTGCTTCTCCTGGTGGCACAGGCTGATCCTCATCATCTACAACCCGAACTTCATCCCATTCAGACATCGGCTTGCCTTGCGTATGGATAATGACTTCCTCAGGGTCATCCAGCCGCGTATAGTTTACGAGCCCCTCCGCCATGCCGAATACTTGCTGCAGCGTACAACCAAGCGAAGTCCGTACACGCCTAGCAGCCTCCGCGCTGAACTTGGCTCCTCCAACCTGCAGCACCTGCAGGCTCGATAGGTTGCAGCTTCGCGTTCCAATCGCCTCGATCCATACGATCGCAAGCGGCGGCACGAGTGCTGTAATGGTGACCTTCTCCTGCTCAATAAGTGCGAATGCTTCATCTGGGCTTGGCGTCAGCGACAGGACGACGGTACCTCCCGCATATAACGTTCCGAGCACGCCGGGCGAGCTCAGCGGAAAGTTATGCGCGACAGGCAGTGCGGCCAGGTAGACGCTCGACGAATCCAACTTGCACACCTCTACGCTCTTCTTCAAGCTATACATGTAGTCATCATGCGTTCGGGGAATAAGCTTGGGCAGTCCAGTGCTGCCGCCTGACAGCTGCATGAAAGCAACTGCACTCGACTTCACGTCCGGCAGTTGAATCGGCTCCATATACAGTCCATTCAATTCGACATGGCCGCTAAAGCCAGCATCTCCAACGACGATGACGTGCTGCAAGGTCAAAAGCTTGCTCTTCACTTCACTCGCCATCGGTCGATAGTCGAATCCAGCATGTGTATCCGGAATAATGTAAGCTGCCGCTTCCGAGAACTCACAGAAGTAGCTGATCTCACTGCTGCGATGAAGCGGAAGTGCGAATATAGGCAGAGCCCCTAATCGGAACAACGCGAATATAACATCAAAGAACTGCGATATATTCGGCAGCTGTACGACAACACGATCCGATGGCTGAATACCAAGTGCGCTGAATCCAGCAGCAAGACGATCTACCCTGCGGTCAAGCTCCTGATACGTTAGGCGATGCGCCCCTCCGACGATAGCGACCTGATCGCCGTGTGCCGCAGCGCGATTGCGCAGCATCTCACCGAATGTAAGTCCTTCCCAGCACCCCGTTTCCCGGTAAAGCTCAGCCAGTTGCTCGGGCCAAGTGGGGTAAATTGACGACATTAATGATCCCTCCAGTGTCTAGTTGGTTATAGCTGATTGTGGTGTAAGCCTAGTGCATTAAGCATCGTGCGGAACTTAGCCGACGTCTCGGCAAGCTCTCCCTCGGGGGTTGAATCACTCACGATTCCTGCTCCTGCATACAAGCGAAGCGAATGCTCGTATACTTCAGCGCAGCGGATCGTCACGATCCATTCGCCATTGCCAGCGGCATCACTCCAACCAACCATGCCGGTGTAGAACCCTCGGTCATAAGGCTCGATCTGACCGATCGCCTCTCTAGCCAGCTCCATCGGCGTGCCGCATACAGCTGGCGTTGGGTGCAGTGCGGCAGCAAGCGCCAGCGAAGAGATGGACGGGTCGAGCAATTCTCCTTGAACAACGGTGGACAAGTGCCACATCGTCTCCGTCTGAATCAACGATGGCAGGTTCGGTACATCCAGCGATCTGCAAAATGGGCGAAGCGCCTCAGCGACGGCCTCAATCACGACGGCGTGCTCATGCAGATCCTTCACCGAGGACAGCAATGCCTCGCCAATGCGGCGGTCTTCTACTGGATCCTTGCTGCGAGGCGCTGAGCCTGCGAGCGGATTTGAGATCACGCGATTACCCGTCTTGCGTACGAGCAGCTCGGGACTGGCGCCTATCAGCACATTTTGCGAAGAAGAATGCCCCTGACCTCCGTGATCTTTAGGTAAATCTACTGCAAAGGTATAGCCATGCGAATTATGACGGGCCAGACTATGCAGCAGTTGACCGATTGGAATCGTGATGTTCGTAGAGGTCAAATCCAGTGCCCGGGACAATACAACCTTGGACATCTCGCCTGAGCGAAGCCGATCGATTGCTTGTTGGACGCCCTGCGCATACTGCTCGGGTCGAGGTACTGGGGTAATTCGATACGTTGGCAGTGAGTTAGATTCCGCCGGTCGTCGCGTCTCCGTATCGGAGCTGAATTGTAGTGGTCCGCCCCATAGAACCGTTGTTGGTACAACAAGCTTCGCAGGCTTCGCACGGTCGAACGGAATAGCGCCCACGACCATCGGGCTGCTGTGGTTCATTCGCGCAGCTCGACCGAGCAGATCCGAGACAGACCCGGACAGCTGCTGCAGATCACACGCACCATCGGCTTCCGTTAGCTCCATGAAAGTCCCTTCCGCAAGAAGCGTCTGATTAGGCGTCGACAGAAAAAACGCAGCCCCTGGCCGGTACCCATCCAACAATTGTGCAGTTAGCACGGTTAATGCCGATTGCTTCATTCGATTCCATGCCTCCTTCATTCGTTAAATACCTAAAGTCGCGCCGCCGTCCACGCATAGATCATGCATGGTGATGTGGCTTGCATTGTCTGAGACGAGGAACGCTGCAGCCTCCGCAATGTCTCTTGGGGAGGCGATCTTCTGCAGCGGAATGCCTAATCGGTAATCCGCCTGCGAGCCCATAATCACCATGCTTGGCCCCGAGTCGTCCTTCCGCAGCAATCTCTGCATAGCTGTGTCCGTCGAACCGGGCGACACGATGTTACAGCGAATGTGATACTGCGATAGCTCCAGCCCCAAGCACTTCGTGAACATCGTGGACGCAGCCTTAGAAGCTGCATAAGCTGCCATCTTCATTCTTGGTACGCCGGATGCATTCGAGCTGACCGTTACGATTGCACCTGATTGACGCGGGATCATCCGACGAGCAACGGTGCGGGAGACGAAGAACACCCCGTTCGTATTCACATCGAAGGTCGCCCTCCAATCGTCCTCGTTGAGCGTTGCGATGGCGCCCATTCGCAGCACGCCAGCGACATTCACGAGAATCTCAATGGGTCCTGTATCACGCTCAATGGCATCAACGATCTCCTCGATAGCTGCGAGGTTACTCACATCTGCTGAGTAAGCTCGAGAACGACGACATCCCTTGTCTTGCAGCTCTCGAACGAGGTGTCCTACGCCCTCGGCATCACGATCAACAGCCGCTATAACAGCCCCCTGCTCTGCAAGCACTTGCGCGACTGCTGCGCCAATTCCTTGAGCTGCTCCCGTGACTAGCGCCACCTTGCCTTCAATACCGGGTAGCGACATCTATGAATTCACCTCTCCTTCATATTGATAATGATTATCATAATCAAATATAAAGGACACTCTTAGCGATGACCATGTACAATCTCCAGAAAAACAATGTATTTTCTCACGATTTTTACCAATGGTTGGATGATTCGCTGACTGTATCGATCGCTGCCTATGCGGCAAAGCTGGTAATAAATCACTGTAAGTTGGGCTCGCATAATGCAGCAATGGAGAGGATGTTCGAGGATATGGCCGCTGCCAAGAAAGGAACGATCGTCATCGACGGCGAGACGATTCCAATTAGCAACCCAGGTAAACTGTTATGGCCGGAGCTTGGATTAACCAAATCCATGTATCTGGAGAAGCTGGCGATGCTGGCTCCTTATCTGCTCCACCATTGCAACGGGCGCTATATGACGACGATCCGTTGGCCGGATGGGATAACGGGCGAATCATTTTATCAGAAAAATTGCCCGGAGCCCACGCCTCCATTCGTACATACCGCGCAACAGGGAGATATCAACTACGTGCTGCTCGATTCGCTCCCAACATTGCTGTGGCTAGGTAACCTCGCCTGCCTTGAATTTCATATGTCCTTCGATCGAATCGGCGAAGCCGTGTACCCAACCGAATGGATCATTGATCTTGATCCTTCATTAGAAGTAGAGCCGCGAATTATGGAAGCAGCCGTTATCGTTGGGGATTTGCTCCGAAGCATTGGCGTCGAATCGATGCTGAAGACATCCGGCGCGACAGGTGTACAGCTGATCATCCCTTCGGCGGGCGATGTGACGTTCGACGAGCTGCGTGTGATGGGAAGGTTCGTAGGCAGCTATCTAGCGCAGGCGCATCCGAAGCTGTTTACCATCGAGAGAATGAAAGCAGACCGCGGCGATTGCATCTACGTCGATTACCTCCAGCATTACCCGGGCAAAACAATAGCGGCCCCCTATTCGCCCCGCGCGCGAGCCGGCGCGACATTGTCGACGCCGATTACTTGGGAAGAAGCGAGAGGCGGCGCGCGAATCGCAGATTATAATTTACTCACAATTGGCGATCGACTGAGTCAATTTGGGGATCTGCTCCTGCAAGCAAAGCCGCAGAAATTGCGGCCCATTTACGATTTTGTCAGCCGAAGCACCTCTTAAACTTAATCGAACAAGCTGTGCAAAGGGCGTGCACCGCACTCTATTTTGCAGACATGAATTGTAGACAGACCGAATAAATAGGATTAGAACGTTCGAATACGCACTCGCCGGCAGAAAGGAGAACAGCTCAGTGAAACGGTCACCTAAGCCGAAGTGGTCCTTCGTACTGATGCGCGGCGCAGACAAGTCGGTCCGGCAGTTCAAGGTATCCAAGCGGTCTATCGTTGCCGCTCCGGCCGTCGCCGTCCTTGCGCTGTCAGGGTGTATTGCGGCGCTCCAAATCCGCTCCGCCTTCCAGATCGATACGCTGCAGGACGAAATGTCCCAGCAATCCAATTCGTTCACCCAGACGGTGCACGGAAAAGACGACTCCATCGGAACTCTCCAGGAGGAAATCGATCGTCTGAACCGACAAACCGAAGATTTGAAGAGTAAAATCAGCGATCTTCGCGAGCTGGAGAACAAGCTTAAGGTTTTTATCGAACAATACGGGCGGCTGACGGAGACGTCCTCTTCCAGCATGCCCACAAATGCAGACTCGGCGACGCTCGAAGCGCTATCTGAGCTGCAGCAATCAAGCTCCTCCCCCACTCCCGAGGAGGCTAGAAGACTCATTGGGATCGCCGAGCAGTCGGGGCTCGATTTTCGCCAGATCAGCTCACTTGTCGATTCCATGGAATCCACGATGGAGCAGTCGGTGAAGCAGGCAAAAGCCCGCAAAGCGATACTCGATGCGCTTCCAACGGGCTGGCCGACGAAAAGCTCGTCGAAGATGACTTCGGGCTTCGGTTATCGAAGCGACCCATTCACTGGCAAATCAACGTTTCATGCTGGCATCGATATTGGAGGTAAAGTCGGCGATCCGGTATTCAGTGCAGGAGACGGTACGGTTGTCGAAACGGGTTCGAGCAGCGACAAAGGTAATTATGTCATGATTGATCATCATAACGGGTTCAAGACGGTATACATGCACTTGTCGCGCATCGAGGCTCGTGAAGACGAAGAGGTCGTCCGCGGGGAGAAAATCGGCTTTATGGGAAGCACGGGACGAAGCACGGGGGCTCATGTTCATTTTCAAATTATGCAAAAGGATGAACCGATCAACCCGCTTCGTTATTTAAGCTAACTTGTCGAAGGAGGTTCGCCAATGTTCAAGGATTCGAAGAGACTCAGCCTAACGGATACGCTGATTGGGCAAGGGACACATGCCGAGGGTAAAATGGAATGCGAAGCCGGGCTCCGCATCGAAGGCGAATTCCGGGGCGATATTGACTGCCATGGCGACGTTATTGTCGGAGAATGCGGCATCGCCCGTTCGAACATTAACGCGCGTGATGTAACGATCGCCGGTAGAGTATACGGCGATGTAACGACGAAAGGCCGTCTCACCATTACGGCGACGGGCCAAGTACACGGCAACATCAATGCGCAGTCGTTCGTCATGCAGGACGGCGGGATTTTTACCGGTGCATGTCGGATGGAACGCACTCAGGACAACAGCCGCTCCCGCCCGCTCGTCGAAGCAGATCCGGCTCCGCAGCAAGCGCTTGTGCGTGACAACAAGGCGGAGCAGCAGCATAATCATGCCCATCAGCATCAGAGTCAAGGGCAGAACGGCAAAGATAAACGGCAGCAGCAAGCCGGATAACCTATACTTACCGCGCTTCATGCGCACACAAATAAGCAGCCCGGTCATCGAGACCAGGCTGCTTATTATAGGTAACATTTATTATGACGTAATGTCACGTCTCATGAACTGCCACCAAGTGATGGCGAGGAAGACGACGTAATACACAAGGAGAATACCGAGCGAGAAATAAATGGTATGCTCATGCGTCACATCCGGTCCATTGCTCAGGTACTGCGTCAGATTACTCTGCATGAACCAGAAGTAGTCCTTCCACGGCTTGTCGATGAGCGACATAAGGCCGGCGATCGTATCGCTCATGAACATAAGGAACAGCGATAGACCGATCGACAGACCGCCGCTGCGGAATACGGTCGACAGCAGGAACGAGATCGTAACCGTCGTCAGCATCATGCTGATGAACTGAAGGCCCAGCCCTGACAATACGAATGACCACACCGATCCTGTGCTCGATTCATTCGTCAGCTCTTGCAAGGAGCCTGACGAGAAACCAAAAAACAAACCGTTCCATATGTACGTCCATACGAACAACACCGCGAGGAAGAAAATCGCGAATTGAATCACCGAGATATATTTGGACAGCAGAATCTTGGATCTAGACCAAGGGCGAATGAGCAGCAGCTTAATCGTACCCGACGAGAACTCTCCTGCTACGCTGTCTGCCGCGATAATAACGGTGAAGATCGTAACGAGCATCGTCCCGGAGAACACTTCGGAATTCAGGACCGTCCACATCGACTTCACGCCTTCGTCGAGCAATAGAACGACAATCGATGCCGCGAGCATGATGACGAGCATAATGCCCATCATAATCCACGTACGTAGACGGGAGTAGATCTTCATATTTTCATTGCGTACTAACTCCATGAAGTTACCCAACCGTCTCACCCCCCGTTACTTCCAAGAACTGCTCTTCCAGCGATTTGACATGCGGACGGAAGCCATATACTTTAAGTCCCGCCGAGACGAGCTGTGCATTAATCCATGCTGCCGTCTCACGATCCGTATCAAGCTCGATGCCTTCCTGCGTGACGACAGCCGAATGCTGAGCTAGCAGCTCCAGCGCTTCAGACGGACGATCGACCTCGAACCGATAGCGGCTGACCGCATCCTTCGCGGGACCGTCCTGCGAAATAACCCGTTCGTCGATCAGCTTGCCGTGCTGGATGATCGCGACGCGGTCGCACATCAGCTCCATCTCGCTGAGCAAGTGGCTGGATACGAACACCGTAATGCCTTCGCTCTTCGCAAGGTGGCGCAGGTAATCACGGAGTTCGCGAATACCGACAGGGTCCAATCCGTTCGTGGGCTCATCGAGGATAAGCAGCGACGGTTTATGCATAATCGCTTGTGCGACGCCAAGACGTTGGCGCATGCCGAGCGAGTACGTTTTCACCTTATCATGGATGCGCCCTTGCAGTCCGACGAGCTTCACGACCTCGTCGATGCGCTGACGCGTAATGCCCGGAACCATGCGGGCGTAGTGGACTAGATTCTTATAGCCGGACAAATATTTGTACATCTCCGGATTCTCGACGATCGCGCCGACTTGGCGAATCGCTTTCTCGAAGCTATCCGTGATGCTATGTCCTTTAATCGTAATTTCACCTTCTGTCAGCTTCATCAAGCCAACCATCATCCGAATGGTCGTTGTTTTGCCGGAACCGTTCGGTCCAAGAAATCCGTAGACTTCACCAGGGTGCAAATCGAGTGTTAGATGATCGATAATAGTCCGATTGCCGATTCGCTTCGTAACGTTCGACAATTGAACAATCGGTTCACTCATTGCTCTGCCTCCTCACATATAATTACCAATTTTATAATTATACACGAATTGGCAGCTGCAAGAAATTGATTTAAGAAAACTTAAGGTCCGCCGACACACTCGGTTGTGTGGACGGCGAACCTTCAATGGTAAAGATTTATCGTTTTCTTCTGTTCGGTCTGATCGCTCCAATACAGCGGATAATCGGAGCCTGATGCTATCCGGTGCACGCCAATTCCAGCAGCACTGCCCATGTCAGTAAGCGGCTCGATTTGAAATACTGTCGCTCCTGTATGGAGTCGTGGATGATCCGGCAGCTCGGCTGCGTGACTCTCTCTCCGCTCGCATGCGAGGCAGCATCCCAGTGGATAAACGACTCGGAAATAGCCGGTTCGGAACAAAATGTTAGCTTCTTTTTTTCTTAACAACTGATTACAGCAAACACAATAAAACTGATCGCTATATTCGTACACAGCCGCTCATCTCCGCTTATTTTGACATTTTTGTATACTATACGTATCATATTATAACGTAACTGATACAATCCGTATCTTTTAAGTTAAATTTATGACAAATATCGATGAATGTCAATAGCGACGCCCGAGTTTTGTCGTTATCTATTACTCTATCTTCCATAATAGTGACCATTCACCGTTCTCTTCCGCCACGTAGCACATTTGAACCAATTGAATTGGCCCATACAGCGTGTCGAAATCTTGCGTTACTTCAACCGCATACACATGATCCAGTTCGGTTTCTTTCCCGTTCTCTTTCAATTGAAAGCTGGATACCGATCTGGATTTGCCAATCTCGTAGAGATAGGTCTCCGACTTGAAATCCTGCATGAAGATGTGCGCACGCTTCTGGATGTATTCGTCCTTTGGATAATGTTCCTTCATTGAAGAATGCAGCAGCTCCCACGAGCTTCCGTAGTCGCCTTCCTGCTCGAGCTTATAAAATTCGTCGACAACATGCTCCGCTTCCTCGGCCCGTCCCGTTGTGAACAGCA
Organism: Paenibacillus cellulosilyticus; assembly: GCF_003182255.1. GTDB lineage: Bacteria > Bacillota > Bacilli > Paenibacillales > Paenibacillaceae > Paenibacillus_T > Paenibacillus_T cellulosilyticus. The sequence goes on from NZ_QGTQ01000034.1 coordinate 36,550, forward strand.
TTTGAAGCCCTTTGGTCGTCAGCCACCCACATACGATGACAATACCGATCAGAAAGAGCCATTGCTTCACAAATCGGCGTCTTCTGGATCGCCAAGCCAACAGCTCTCCCTCCCATCCAATAACGGGATTGTCCTTATTATTGTATGAGAGAGTTGTACGTTCAGAACTGCAAATATAGGGCAAGCCCTAGGAGCTGAAATGCGACTATCGCGTCGTCTCCTGTCTACGGTACAACGCATGCACATACGTCGCTCCCGGACTCATTCGCTGAAGCACCTGCTCCAGCGCACGCACAATCGCCTTGCGGATATTCGTATCCGGCTGAAGGGCACATTGGTAGACGTATAGATTGCCGTCCCTCGTTCCCAGCCGTGAATCCAAATGGCCGACTAAGCTGAAATGCCACTCATTAAATCGGAGGTCAAAATGCAGCTCCAGCTTCGAATCAGCCGGCAGTTTCAGATAGGTCATAAACTCGATGCTATCTGTGCTCAAATAGTTGACGAGCACCTTCGCCGCTCGCGTCTGCACCGACCGTCCATCGATGCTGCATATCGATACATGCGCGACCGTGCCGCTCTCCAAGCGGATTCGAATCGATCGCTTCATTGGTTTCATCCGATTACGTCGACCAGCAATCCGCGGCCAACCCCGTTATCCAGCAGCATGCTGCTGCGCTCGTAGCTCTTGCGACGCTCGTCCGTCGACATTTGCAGCCATTCTCTCAATACCAGCTGAAGATTCCAATGCAGCCGCTTAAGCTGTCCGCCCGTGAATTGGCAGTTATACATATATCCCTTCTTATCTTTGCGTCTCCATGTGATTCGACCTAACAGCATCGTCCGTCGCCCGCTGATGGTGACTTGCAGCTGAACCGTATAGTTCCCGTTAATAGGCAGATTCAGCGCCGAAACGAACTGTAAGCTAGAATCACAGATCCAAACCGGTTTTACCGCTGACTCGCCCGATTGAACGGACTTGCCACGGACGCTGTCGATCGATATGAGAACCGAAAGATCGTTGCTTGCCATCCATTCTGACTGTACTGTGCTGAGCTTACGGCCTTGTACATCAAATGCACGGGTCATTGGAATTCTCCTCTTCGCTACAGTTGGATTGGCATTAGCCTACTTAAGAGATTTTAGTGATACATTTTGTATCAATACAGGCATAGAAAGGCCTCTAATTCGTCTGCTGATGCTCTTTCAACATATTGTGAATCCGCTCTTGCTCTTCCGGCTCGACGATATAGTACCAAATGCCGCTTATAGTCTTACCGGTCCCCTTGATTTCGACCGTGTCGACATGATCGATCACCGAGCGGTATTGCGATGCAAATGTCTTCATTTCATCGAACGTAATGTTTGTCTTCACACCGTTGCCAACCTCGTCGAGAATCGATTGGATCTTCGTGACGTTCTGAATATTGACTGCGTGGTGCATAACGGATTGAAGAATATCGCGCTGCCTCGTATTCCGACCGAAGTCGCCGCGCGGATCGTCGTAACGCATACGGGAGTAGGACAATGCCAGTTCACCATCGAGCTCCAGTGATCCTTGTGCGAAGTTATGACCCTCATAATCAAATTGGAAGGGATTGTTGACCTCTACCCCGCCGATCAAATCGATGAACGTCTTGAAGTTCTCCATATTGACCTTGACGTAATAGTCGATTCGATAGTCAAGGAAATGCTCAATCGTTTGAAGCGACATATCGACGCCGCCGAATGCGTATGCGTGATTGATTTTGTCAGTCGTCCCATGCCCAATAATCTCCGTACGTGTATCCCGTGGAATGTTGAACATGAGAACCGAGTTTTTCTTCGGATTAACGGATAAAATGACGATCGTATCGGAGCGTCCCGGATCATTCGCTCGCTGATCGACCCCAAGCATCAGAACCGTGAATGCATCCTTATCTTCAATGGAGACCGGTTTCGTCGGCGTCGGCGTTGCCTCTGGATCTTTGCTGACGTATACCGGACGAGTCGGCTCCTCGTAGATTTTGTTCGCGGTATGCTCGATTTGAATAGCTACATAGATGACGTAGCTGACGACGGCAATGATGATGAGCGACAAGGATGAAGCCGTCCAAATGATGATTCGTTTCCATTTGCGTGAAATGGGTGAAACCCCCTGTCCGATACTGTTACTACGAATTTAATCCCGCCTCCTGGTACGACAACAAACGACTGAACGTCCCTCTCGTCTCGGACGACAGCTGGTGATAAGCGCCCTGCTGTACGACGCGGCCCTGCTCGATGACAATGACCTGATCTGCATTGCGAATCGTCGACAGCCGATGAGCGATGACAATAATCGTCATCGAGCCTTTCAGCCGCTCCAGCGCGGCTTGTACCTTCGCCTCATTCTCGTTGTCCAGCGCACTAGTCGCCTCATCAAGCACGAGAATCGACGGCCTGCGAAGAATTGCTCTTGCAAGAACGAGCCGCTGCCTCTCGCCACCAGACAACCGGATGCCGCGATCGCCAATAATCGTATCGAGTCCATCGGGGAGCTTCCGAACGAAGTCCTCTGCTGCTGCGAACCGCAGCGCTTCCCACAGCCGCTCGTCAATTGCATGCGGATCAACCAGCTTAAGGTTGTCCCGAATGCTGGAGTGGAACAAGAATGGATCCTGCGGCACATAGCTGACCATACGACGATGCGCAAGCGTATTGTGCGCGGTCAGCGGAACGCCGTCATACAGTACCTCTCCGCTCTCTGGCCGCACAAGTCCGATCAGTAGATCAATCAGCGTACTTTTGCCAGCGCCAGATTTGCCTACGATTGCAGTCATGCTATTCGCTGGTACTCGGATGTTCACATCCTTAAGGGCATAGTCCGGCTTATTCAGATCGTACCGATAGGACACGTTATGGCATTCGATATCGGACTGCATACGGATGCTGAGTTCTTCGCTTGCGCCTCTCAGCTCAAACTCCTTCGCCTCCTCGCATTCCTTCTGCAAATCCATCAGACTCGTAAATGCAGGAATCGAGGTCACAATTTGCTCCCAGCTGTTCTGAAGGGTTATAAACTTCGGCCATAGCCGCGAGAAAATCACAACGATAAGCATTAACTCCCCGCCTGACACATGCAGCACTTCAAAGGATGTATAGATGAACAAACCGATCAGAACCGCGGACGTTATTTTGTAAAACAATTGCGTGCCTGTCTGCAGCTTCGCGAACTTCGTGAAGTTGCTCTCCAGTTGCTTGCACAGCGCTAGGAACCAGTTGTAATGCTGGCGTTCGAGCATGTTGGTCTTAATATCTTTTATTCCATTGAAATGGTCGGTGATGCCGGCTATATAACTCTTAGTTAGCTCGGTCGTCTCAACGCCAATTGTTTTCGCACGTCGGGAGAAGCGTCTTGAAAAAATTGCCATCAGAGTGCCACATAGCAGCACGAGAAGGGTCAGCTTGAAGGATAGCCATAGGGCAAACGCAACTTGAATGAGGGTAAAGATAATAGTCGTGGCGAGTTTCATCGCAAGGCTGGTGCCTTGAATAATACGAACAAGCTCATTGTTCAGGATGTGATTGATATCTGATTTACGGGTTCGCAAATATAACTTCCATTCTGCTTGCAACAGATCGCGATAAGTCGATAATCTCAGACTACGAATAAATGCTTGATGAATACGTGTATTCAGGACCGTCTGGTTACGTTGAATTACAGCCTGCCCGATGACGAGCAGCACATACAATGTAATCATCGTTACGAACTGTATTCGCTCCGGGATCTGATGAACGATGCTGTTCACATTGTCGAGAAAGGGAATCGTCAACGATCCCAAATTGAAAATACCTGTCAATCCAAGCAGCGGAATGAGCAGGTAGATGGAGACGCCTTCTATGGAACTAATCAGCATCATCCCGATAAAATTGGCATACAACTTCGTGCCTGCGACGTTGTGAAGCTTTTTCATGAAATATATAAGTTCCGTCATAAGTTCACCCCCTTCTATGATCCTGATGCTTCTTTTGTTTTCCGCTGTTGGCGAATGTGCCAACGACGGTAAATTGGGCCATTTCTTCATAGCCAGTCAAATAATAAGGACCACTGCGCAGCCATGCGTGAGCGATCATTTTGCCAGAGGAATCCTTGGCCGTCCCCATGTAAAGTGTGCTCGATATACCACGTCGCTCCAGCATCTTCATCGCTGCGATTGCTTTAACCATGCACATGCTTTCCCACCAAGTATGGCGGCTCATGCGCTGAATTGCCCGGGAAATGCTACCCAGCAATCGGTCCTGCGCCGGATCATGCTCGAACGGAGACTCTGACGTCCGAACGCCAAGCGTCGGAGCTACCTTCGCGAACGGAAGTTGCTTAAGAATCCGTGCCCACCCAAGATACAAGTAGGCCTCCGCATACATCCGCTTCTGTTCCATCGGCATGGTTATTAATTTTTTGCCTACTCTCCACACGATGGGCTGTCTCCTCTCGATCAGGGTCACGGTTAGATCGCAGCCGCTTCTTGCACAATGACGAGCTTCTCACTGGCTAGATTTTCGAGAAAATGAATAACTTGCGCTTCGCATTCTTCTGTCGTAACCTCGTACTCTCCCGTCAGCTTGGACACAAGCTCGCTCACACTAATCGGTGCAGCAACCAGCTCCCAGATACGTCCGCCAATCTCGCCGAGATTGTAATACTTGCCGGATTCAATGCTCATCATGACGGTTTCGCCGCCCATTTGGCTAGCGAGATTGCCTTGCGCTTGTACTACCGAGTCTTGGATCGTGATACTCATTGGACTGATACCCCTTCCTTTATTTGGCTCATAATCGTATCGAATAGCTGCTGTACTGTAAAATGTGACGTTGGCCGGTGGAGCCGATAGACTGCTGTCTGAGATGTTATAGACGCGGTTGATGTAAAATGCCATTGGTTCAGTCCCAGCAGCGAAACGAGAAAATTGCGGAACGTATGCGTGAATAACAGCGGCATGCAGGTAATGCCGGACAGCTTCTCGAATTTAATGTCAGAATGTTCAGACTTGTTTAATTCGAAGATGCCTGCCAACGGTATCGTTTCGGTCATGAATCGATCCTGCACGGGAATTGCGTATTTCGTTCGATCCTGCTCCTCGTACAGCGTTTCATATTGATTGTCCAGCTGCAGCCCGTCGATACTCTCCTCCCACAGCTTCTGCTGCGGATAAGATGGAATAACCATCGCACGACCGGTTACGGGATCAATCGACACCGCGATCACATCGTCCGTAAGCAGCTTATAGCCCTGTTGAGAGAAGTAAGCGGCGAGCGTCGACTTACCTGCTCCTGACTCACCAACAATGGCATATGCCTGACCGTCAATGACAAACGCACTGCCATGCAGCGGCAGAATGCGCCGGTTCAGCAGAATAGCACCCATACAAGTGCCCAGGAGGTACAAACGCAGCTTGCGCATGTCGCAATCCGGTGCGGGGTCAACAGTGATCGTATGTCCACCAGTGATGCCGAATAGTGCGACGTTCTCGATAGCGAAGTAGAGGGTATTGTTGGAATAGACGAAATGGTTCTCTGGTGCGTTGAACCGATTCCATGCTGGCAATATGTCGCCGTATATAATGCTCACATCTGCTACTAGTGAGGCATTATTCAACTCCCTGAGTTCAGGAAGAAGAATCTCACTACGGAAACTGAGACCGAATGCCTCGTATTGCTTATATGTCAAATCAGAAATGATGTTCACCCTCTTTATTAGGGAGAACTCTAGGACAGTACAAGTACTATACTAGAGTTCCGGTTAAGTATGCGATGATGAAAGACTAGGAAATCGTTACTGTCGGTGCTGGACCGTAGATTGTGGAACCTGGATCTGCTGCATCCGTGATATCGAGTTCGAGGCCTTTGTCAGTGAAGAAGTAGTCGATATACTTCGTACCTGCACCTGCCATCGTTTCGCTGATTTCCAGCGCTTCTACTACTGGTGCTTGCCAATTCTTTTTGCTCATTGATTTCACCCCCTTTCATGCGGTTTGGATGATGATTATGATTAGCCAATTCGCTTCAGGAAGCGGTATACCACCATGCTGCGAATTAACACTCTCATATCAGGATCGAATGCAAGCTCAGGGCGAGGATCGTGTTTAAGTTTACTAAGGGACGCTCTAATCAGATCCATATTCATCCATTCCGCTCCAATGCCACTGGTGCACATTGTTTCAAGCTCCTCCACAAATATTTGCCAGGAAGGAAGCATACGGTGGAGCCAATCCGAGCCTTGCACACCACGATATCGTTGATTGAGACGAACTTTATCTGGCAGCAGCCCTTTCATAGAGCGCCTGATGAGTGAACGGTCCATCCCATTCTGAACGAATTGGTCCAGCGGGAGGGACAGACAAAATCGAGCGACTCTGGGATCACAGGTTGGGTCCCGCTCAATGACGCCATATCGGAGAGAAAGCTTTGTTCCTGATGTCCCCTGCATGCTCATGACAGAAGGTGTCTCGAACAGCCGCTGACGATCGACCACTATATCGGTTGCGAACCCTCCAATACCGACATCATGGGATCGAAGCTGCTCGAACACATCGGTTCGCTGTGCAAGAGAAGGATGAATCAATTGGAGATCAGAAGGCTGCGAATGCGAGAATGGAGATTGTGTCAATTGAGGGAATGCGTACTTGCCAATCATAGGAATGAGACGCTTACGCCCAACCCCCATCCTTCGCCCGTACTGCTTCAGCTCTTGATGAAGCTTTACGAGACGGAGATGCTTAAGTAAGTACACATAGTACTCAATGGCGGAGCCCCAAGAGATCGTATGATTCCCCCTGGCACCCGTCAGCAACAAACCAATTCCTTGTGCGGCCGCATGCTCATGAATACCTTTGATCCAGAACGAATTCTCAATGAACTTATAAGGTGCTTCCAGCAGATCCAACCAATCATCCATCTCGGATAACGGGCTCTTCCCTTGGAAGTCGAGATACTGATCTTGAATATTACCGACGTGTTGAACTGTCTCCCGTATGAAAGGACGTTCATCTGCCACTCGACTTCGCACCGTCCAGTCCACGAAGTCCTCTGGCGGAATATAGCTGAAGGTATGCAGAGGCTTACCAGCCTTATACAACTCGCCAGCGGCTAGACTAACAACCGAACCAGAATCGAGTCCGCCACTTAACGTTGCGCCAATCGACCGATCTGTTATCAGCCGTGATCGTACCGCTTGTGCATACACATCCAAGAATGCTTCTTCGTACTCGTCATTGGAGCGAAGTCGAAGCTCTTCTTGTGGTGCTACTACGCCATAGCGTTCGACCTTCAATTTGCCGCTGAATAATGTAAACTGATGGGCTGCTGGAATCTGATCAATATCCGCATACACCGTTGAGTGACTGTCTACCGAATCAAGAACGATTGGTATCGCAAGGAACTCCGCCATCCAAGATTCACGAACCGACTTCCTCACACCGGGCAGCGCCAGCAGTGGCTTCATCATCGTTGAGAAGGCAAAATGGTATCCATTGTTCTGGATATATAGCGTCCGATTCCCGATAAGATCTCGTGCACCGAACAGCAGCTTCTTCCGCTGATCCCATATAACGAAAGCGAAGTCGCCGATCAGGTAGCGAGGGACATTAATGCCCCACTTGCGATAGGCTAGAAGGATCAGCTCCGCATCAGCAATGATTCGGCGGTCTGATGTGAGCTCCAAGCGTTGATACAGTTCGTCACGGTTGTCGATAATCGCATCCGCAGTAATGACTAGACCATTGCGATCATCATAAGGCATCTGAATATCGAGGTGCGATGGCAGTACCGACTGTGTGCCGTTCATCAAACAAATCGATTCCTCTTGCCAGCATTGAATCTTACCGATCTGATAGCCTTGCATTGCTGAGACGTAAGATTCGCATTCCTCAGATGATATCGTTTTTTGTTCGTTATAGTGCACACCGAAGATTAAGCTCATGGCGACCTCCTGATACCTTATGTAACAATGATACTATAAATGATACAGATTGTAACTATGATTTTAAAAAAAATGTTTTCTTTCTTTAAAGATTTACAGCAATCGACAGGTTTGCTTAGGGAAAGAAAGACTGCGAGTACCTTTGTTGTTTGATGCTCTATAGTATATACGAAGCATCTTCTCATAAGGTTTGACGTCTTGAGCAATTTTTCCAAAAAAGTTTTCCTACAATTTCCGGCAAAGCGACAAGTTGTGTTTATGCTCCCTACCCTACGCCGAAGCCTGCTGCTGCTTCTTCTTGCGCCAAGCCCATAGGAATGGACGCAGCGGGAAGTACATGAAGTGGAGCCATTTGGGGAGAGGGAGCAGTTGGGCGTCTTGGGAGCTGGGGTAGAGCGTGCTAAGCATCTGCTTCCACTTCTGTTGAGGTGACATTAAGAGCATATTGTAACGTTCGAAATATGCGTTAGCTTCATCTGCAGATTGTGTTTCCTTAAAATTCACAAGCTCTGTGATCATCTTTAAGGCTTCTTGGGCAAGTTCTAAAGCTCGATTGTCGAACTCATAGTGTAACCGTTTGGGATGCTCAACTGAAGGAGAATTGAATAGTAGTTCTGACAATAGTAACGTTTGTTCACTTACATGCATACTATCCTGATACTGGAAACCATCAAATACAGCATCCCAGTTCAATCCTTCTCTGATCATACGATCGACGTCAGCCAGCCAACGAAGTCGGAACCATCCGTGCCGAGCCCCGTGTAAAACCAAATATACGAATAAATCTTCATGGCCCAAATAATGTACAGGATAATTGGTTTTGACCGTTGATCTTCTTCGCTCCCAAAGCTCAGAGAAAGCAGGTTCCTTATATGTATCAGGACTCATTCTCCAATGCAATTCAACCTGCACACCCGTCTCAGGATGTGTATATCCTATGTGATGATCCTTCACAAATAAACTGTTTAAGACTTGGAGTGTTTCTTTATCTGGTTTATATCCTTGTTGTAAAATTACTTTTTCGGCTAGAGCCAAATCATCCTTGGACACAAGCAGATCGACATCCTTGGATGTACGTAATGAAAAATCACCATAAAGAGCTTCAGCAAGCACCGGCCCCTTTAAGACTAGCGATCGGATATGCTGAGTTTCCAGCTCACGGCATAGCTTCTCCATCTCTGCCGTTAATTTCAGCATCTGAAACGTATTACGAATGTACATTTGACTTAGTTGTTTGTTCACTTCAATTGGAAATAGAGTCTCATAGCTGCTTTTAATTCTGGATGCAACAACTGGATAGACGCGATGTTGATAAGCTAACAGAACGAACGTGTCCCAATCGATAGATTGTTCTATCAAATTACGAATATAATCCTCCGTGTGTACCGTCTCATCACTGATAATTGATAGCAACAATTGCAATTCTATCGGTAAGGAATCTTCTTTCATTCCGACTCTGTTAGCCATTCAGCATCCCCTTCTTCTCTATTAATCTGTGCTACGGATGTGATATCCCTTTGCCATTAAATTGAATCCAATCGATATTGAATAAGCTCTGATCTCCTGCTCGATTCTTGAATACGAAATACAGTTCGTGTGTACCTTCAGGAGCGGTAATTGGAACACTAATATCTACAAAGTTTTGCCATCCACCCGTTACAGGTACTGTAGCCTTCGCAATTAGCGTCCCATCTGGTGAATCCAGCCTTGCCTCAATGAATCCGCCTTTACCTGCAGAGGCCACACGATACTGAATCGAGTTAATATTTTTCAAGTTCACTGGATTGTACGAAATCCAATCTCCGTGATCGATAAAGCCTAGATATTTAATACCGCCCACATCTCTTAATTGGACACCATCCATATTCGTGTAGTGCTCTGCTTGTTTACGCTTCGGCTGGAGCGTAATTTGACGGGTCGCTGTTAGTGCATTGGATTGAGCAGTCCCTTTATCCGTATAGCTTACATTAACGACATAGAACAAGTTATCTCCATCCGAATGCCCGTTCAAAGCAGTGAATTGCCCTTCACAGCCCTTCTGTTCCTTGGTTGTATGGGTATGTTGATCATGTCCTAACAGTGCATCAACCGTTACCTTTGAACAAGGAATTTTCCCGCTGGTCGTGCTGCCATCCTCCGCATCCGTTACAACCACACGGTAATTGACTTGCTCTCCCCATTCGAAGAATCCCCCATCAACAGGCTCCTCTACTTTAATGGTCGGCAAAGTATTACCGACCGTAATTGGTATTCTCACAATGGAATATCTACCCGTTGAATCGAAAACCTTCAACTTCACGGTATAATTTCCTGGCTTGCGAAAAGTGTACGTTGGATTAGGTAATCTGGAGTTTACGATATTATCCTTGGTGAAGCTCCACAAATAAGTAAGCTTATCTCCATCAGGATCATATGTGCCCTTACTAGTGAACTTTACTGTCAATGGCGCTTTACCAGAAATAACACTGGCTTGCGCAGCTGCAATTGGAGCATTAGCACCCAGTGTGTAGCGGATCTTAATTAATTGCGCTTCGCCAGATGCTGACGGATCACCATAGGCACCATAATCAAGTACATACATTGCTCCATCGGGTCCAAATTGGACATCTACCGGATTGGACAACTTGATTGAAGAGAGGAATGGAAGGATCGATATCATCTTACCCTTCTCATCAAATCTTACTTCCTTAATCCAACCTCGTGAAAAATCATACAAGAACAAGCTGTTGTTATAATACTGTGGCAGTTTAATGTCTGATTTGTTATTCGAGTTAAACCGATAGATCGGTCCCGCCATCGCCGTTCTTCCCGTCCCATTCGTCAACTGAGGAAACTCCGCGGAGTCTCCATACGGATACCATAACCACGCTGGTCTAGCCGCCGGCAGAACCTTCGTACCCGTATTATTCGGAGAATCGTTAGTAGGATGACTGCAATCGAACGGGCCTGAAGATGAACTTGTTGCGAAGTTATAGTCCTGATAAGCCTTATTGTCAGCTATGCAATACGGCCAGCCATAGTTTCCTGCTGAATCTGCATAGTTCCATTCATCATAGCCACGTGGACCACGATTCGGATCATCAGCATTAGCATCCGGACCTACATCGCTAAAATAAAGACGATCGTTTGTAGTATCGATTGATATACGGAAGGGGTTACGCACTCCCATAATGTAGATTTCGGGACGCCCTTCTTTCCCATCCTTCGAGAACAAGTTCCCATCTGGAATTGTATAGGAGCCTTCTTCAGTTGGTTTAATACGTAATATTTTACCGCGAAGATCATTGGAGTTGGCTGCCGTATGCTGGGAGTCTTTCACCGCCTGCCCTGCTCTTTCGTCTAATGGAGCAAATCCATCAGACAGGAACGGATTGGTATTGTCACCGATTGGAATATACAAGTTGCCTTTCGAGTCGAATGCCATTCCACCACCACCGTGGCAGCAATCTTTTCTTTGAATCGGGATGCGAAGCAGGACTTTCTCTGACCCCATATCCAACTGATCATTCTTAATAACAAACCTTGATACTCGATAAATATCCTCACTCCCTGCCGGAGAATACAGGGTATAGAACCAATGATTATGTTGGAACTGAGGATCAACTATTCCACTCATTAGGCCATCATCACCAATTACAGATACGTTTAACTGGCCTACTATTTTCGTTGTTGAGTTCTTAGGATTATAGAGCTTAATCTTACCATTACGCTCGATATAGAAAAGTCGACCATCCGGTGCAAATGACATCTGAATTGGATCTGTCGTGTTATTATCCAGGACTACTTTCTCAAAGGATCGATCGACTGTAGCATCGCAATCTCCATACTTCAGCCCAGTTGCATATAGTATTCCGCCAAGCAAATGCTGTTGAAACAAAGGTTCCGAATAAGATGCTGCTGAATGCCCTCCACCTGTATACCAGGAACGTCCCCCAGAATATCTGCTGCACCATGATATTGGATGATCAATCCCCATTGTTCCACCGCTGTAAGTGCTCTCGTCTAATCGAGCTAGCACATGAACGTTACCTCTTGGGTTTATTTGATAGTCATACCACTCGTCCGTTCGCTCCCAACGTTGAGGTAACATTGAAGTTGATGGGTGAGTTCGATCATCTACTATTATTGTTGCCTTCTGATCGACCGGATGCTTTTTCAAATATGCACCAACAAGTCCTCCATACCACTTCCAGTCATACTCCGTGTCAGCTGCCGCGTGCACCCCAACGTAACCATTTCCCGCTTTAATATAACGTTCGAATGCAGCCTGTTGTGATTCATTGAGTACGTCACCAGTTGTAAGCAGGAACACAACTGCCTTGTATTTCGACAGCTCTTGATCTGTAAATACACTGCTATTCTCGGTTGTGTCTACTTCAAACCCGTTAGACTTACCAAGTTCTTTAATCGTTTCGATTGCAGCTGGTATAGAATCATGTCTGAAATCGTCTGTCTTGGTGAACAACAGCACCTTTGTGCTTGTTGTCTTGACTGCAGTGGATGTCGATTCAGCTGCCTGTGTATCATTCGTAACAAGTCCAATCGAGCTTAAGAGTATGAATACTATGAGAAACACTAATAATTTCCGCATAATGAATCCTTTCTTACCACTCTATTAATGTTACTTCCTAGAACAACAGGACTGGACTTTCATCACGCACGCCGTGGTTCATATTAGGACGTCCAACCGAGTAATAAATGAATGAAGTCTGAGACAGTTCCTCTTCACTGAATACATTCCTGCCGTCAATCAGAATAGGTTTTCGTAATAACCCTTCAAGCTCGAGCAGGGATATCTCCGCGAATTCTTTCCATTCCGTTAGCAGGCATAACGCATCTGCATTAGCAACCGCTTCTTCCTTGCTATCACAATATTTCAGTTGTGGATGTGAGATAAGTCGACTAAAGTTCGAAGTAGCTACCGGGTCATACGCCTTCACACTAGCACCACGCTGCAATAAGGTCTGAATGATCTCAACTGCTGGCGCATCACGTATATCATCCGTTTCCGGCTTAAAGGCCAATCCCCATATTGCAATGGTCTTCCCTTGCAGGTCATCGAGTATAGCTTCCAGTTTACGAATAACATTGAATCGTTGATCCTGGTTTACTTCCACTACTGACTTCAACAGTTTGAACTCATAGTCAACATGCCCTGCAATTTGAATAAGTGCTTGCGTGTCTTTAGGAAAACAAGAGCCCCCATATCCGATGCCTGCCTTCAAGAATGAACGACCAATCCGATTGTCATGGCCCATTCCTTCAGCGACCTTCGTAACATCTGCTCCGACCTTCTCGCAGATATTCGCGATCTCGTTGATGAATGAAATCTTCGTAGCCAAGAAGGCATTAGAAGCGTATTTGATCATTTCAGCGCTGCGAATATCTGTAACGAGAATATTATCCGTCAGAGGCGAGTGAAGTTGCGTAAGCCATTCCTGAGCTTTCTCACTGGTTGTTCCAATAACAATGCGATCTGGATTCAACGTATCCCGAATAGCTGAACCCTCGCGTAAAAACTCAGGAACGGAAGCAACATCAAATCGCTGATTTGTTTGTTCCGCAATAATTGCGGCCACTTTCTCATTCGTTCCAACGGGTACCGTGCTCTTGGTCACGATCACTTTATAATCGTTGATAGCCGCTCCTATCTCTGCAGCAGCTTGCTTAATATAAGTTAGATTTGCTTCCCCATTCGGAAGCGATGGTGTGCCGACAGCAAGAATGACGATATCCGACTTATTAACGGCATCGGCAAGATCAGTTGAAAACCGCAGTCTGCCCGCTTCCACATTCGTATCGATCAACTCTTTTAACCCGGGCTCATAGATGGGTACTTCACCTCTACCCAGCATCTCGATTTTCTCATTCACCTTATCTACGCATATAACCTCATTTCCCAAATGCGCGAAGCAAACGCCTGATACGAGTCCAACATAGCCAGTGCCGATAACAGCCAGTTTCATTTTTTCTCCACTCCCATACTTTTGTCTTTAGTGTGTGTAGCTCATGATTTCAGTCCAGTCCATGCACAGCCGCACAATATCCTCTTCAATCAATTCAGAGCCACTTTGCACTTCAATAATCTCCAAATCATTAATCGCTCGAATGGTATGCTTCATTCCAGCAGGAACTTGGATGACGTCACCTGCAGCAATACGCCGATACTGACCGTCCAGTACCATCTCGCCTTCACCGCCAATAACCGTCCAAACTTCACTGCGCATCATATGGTATTGGTAACTTAAGTTACGACCAGCTGTGATTGTAATTCGCTTCGTCAATACTTCGCGCCCATCATCGTATCGAATGAAATCTACAACTTTGTACTGTCCCCACCGACGCTCTTCATACATAGGACGCTGATTCCAATCACCGCTCAATTCTTTAATCCGAGGGCTGTGCGATTTATCCGATACCAGAATACCGTCAGGACTTGCCGCAACCACTACATTGGACAAACCAATTACTGTGATTGGAATTTCAAGCTCATTGACAAGGTGAGTATTGATACTATCCTCAGTGACAACACCTTTGCCATATACCGAAGCATCCATCTCACTCGTTAATGTGTGCCAAGTTCCTAGGTCACGCCATTGTCCGACATATCGAGTAACAACAATGTTCTGCAGTTTTTCAACAACTTCATAATCAAAGCTGTTCTTAGGCAGATTACGATACTGCTTGCACATCTCGTCATATTGGATTGGTAAATTCATGGAGATCAATAGATTAATCAATGTATCGAGACGGAATGCAAAAACCCCACAGTTCCAAAGCGCACCTCTATTGATTAGAGCTGCGGCTTCTTCCTTGCGGGGCTTTTCTTTAAATTGTTCAACTTTACTTACTCCTGTATTGTGAACAGGAACGATATAGCCAAAGCTTTCTGAAGGTGAATCTGGTACAACACCCATTAGGGCCAGTTCTGCATCCGATTCTTTAATCGCATGCTCCAACTCCACCACATGCGAGAAGAAATCATCACTGACAAATGGATCAACTGGCATTATTGTAACAACTTCGTTCAACGATACACCCTCGACAGAGTACAAATATGCTGCAGCGAGTGCGATTGCAGGGAACGTATCTCGACGCTCTGGCTCAACAATGATAGTCGCTTCATTATTCAATTGACTCTGGAGCAGCTCCACTTGTGCTCTTCCTGTGGCAATAAAGCTATTAGTAGATAACCCGACGTTCTTTAGTTGTCGCCAAACACGCTGAACCATTGATTCATCCTCACCTTGAGGATTTTGTAGTAACGGAAGAAATTGCTTGGAACGCATATCATTAGATAGCGGCCACAGCCGCTTACCCGATCCGCCCGATAATAGTACGATTTTCACTCGTATCACTCCTATAACCATTTTCAGATAAATATTGCTCCAATGCCGCTTCCCAATGACGCATCTCAGGAAAACCGCCCAGTCGCAGAGACATATGGTCGAAGACAGAGTAAGAAGGTCTCGCAGCAGGTCGAATGAATTGATCCGATGTTACAGCCGTTAACTGCACATCCAAACCAGACAAGCGGAAGATTGCTTCTGCGAACTCAAACCACGAGCAGCTACCGCTATTCGATACATGATACGTACCGTATTGTTCAGTCTCGATTAACGTTGCAATACATGCAGCAAGATCCTTCGTAAAGGTTGGACAGCCCACTTGGTCATGTACGACCGATACCTGTCCCTTCTCCTTGCCAAGCTTCAACATCGTCTTTACGAAGTTCGCCCCATGCTGCCCATATACCCATGAGGTACGTACGATGAAATAACGGGAGTGAAGTGTCTCGACGAATCGCTCACCTATCCATTTCGAGCGGCCATACACATTTATTGGGTCAATAGCGGCAAACTCGTCATAAGGCTCAACACCTTGCCCATTAAATACATAATCCGTGCTTACGTACACGAGCTTCGCGCCAACTGCTGCTGCAGCTGACGCGATGTTGCGAGTTCCATATCCGTTAATGCTGTATGCTTGATCGGGCTCTGACTCAGCTTGATCAACCTTCGTATAGGCACCACCGTGGATGATAACATCTGGCTTCAATTGCTGAACGATTTGATGCACCTGCTCTGCATTCGCAACATCCAACTCAGCTCTCCCAAGACCATAAACATCATATTCTTGGAGCTGCTCAACCAAGTCAACGCCAAGTTGTCCGTTCGCACCTGTAATGAGAACCCGCTTCTTATCCATACAACGGCTCTCCGTATTGCTTGCTGTAATAGTTCATATAATCGCCGGACTTAATGCTGCGCCACCATGCTTCATTCGCCAGATACCATTCGATCGTCTCGGCAATGCCCGTCTCGAACGTATAATCCGGCTGCCAGCCCAGCTGTTCGGTCAGTTTCGTCGGATCAATCGCATAACGACGATCATGGCCTAAGCGGTCTGTCACATACTTAATCAGTTCCTTCGACTTGCCCAGTCGTTCCAGGATCAGCTCGACAATTTCAATGTTCTTCCGTTCATTGTGACCGCCGATATTGTACACTTCACCGGACTCACCTTTATGAATGACAAGGTCGATTGCCTTCGCATGATCTTGCACATGCAGCCAGTCACGTACATTCAATCCATCGCCATATACCGGAAGCTGTTTACCTTCAAGTGCGTTCGTAATCATGAGCGGAATCAGCTTCTCTGGGAAGTGATAAGGACCATAGTTATTCGAGCATCTCGTAATGTTAACGTTCATGCCATACGTCTCGTGATACGCCAGAACAAGTAGATCTGCTCCTGCTTTACTAGCAGAATACGGACTGTTTGGCGCCAGCGGCGTTTCTTCTGTGAAGTAGCCCGTCTCGCCGAGTGAACCATAGACCTCATCGGTCGAGATTTGAACGTATTTCTGAATTCCCTTCGTTCTTGCAGCATCTAGCAGCACTTGTGTTCCGGAAATATTCGTTTGAATGAAAATACCTGGCTCTGTAATGCTGCGATCCACATGAGATTCAGCTGCAAAGTTGACCAGCACATCGATTTCATGTTCATCCAGCAGCTGTGCAATTAATTGCGCATCCGCAATGTCGCCTTTGACGAATGTATATTGCGGATTGTTCTCGACATCCTTCAGATTCTCGAGATTTCCAGCATAAGTAAGTTTATCGAGATTTACGATCTTATAGCTCGGATGCTTCTCCAGCATGTATCGAACAAAGTTACTTCCAATGAATCCTGCTCCACCCGTTACCAATAGTTTCATATGTAATTGCTCCTTTATGTTCTAGAAATAGATGCCCGCTTCGCGAATACCTGGATGGACCTTATCCTTATCCGACAGCACAACCCGATCGGTTGGCCAGTCGATTCCGATATCCGGATCGTTCCACAGAATGCCGTGGTCATGCTCACGTGAATAATACTCATCCACTTTGTACATGACCTGCGTATTCGGCGTCAGCGTACAGAAGCCATGCGCGAAGCCCTTCGGTACAAGCAATTGACGTTTATTCGATTCACTCAGGATAACGCCAACCCACTGCCCGTAAGTCGACGAACCTCCACGAAGATCTACCGCCACATCATAGATTGCACCGGCTGCGACACGCACCAGCTTTGTCTGAGCTTTCGGAGCCAATTGGAAGTGCAGTCCTCTAACCGTTCCCGCTTCCGATGAGAGGGAATGATTATCTTGAATGAAGTTGTATTCGACCCCTGCTGCCTTGAACTTCTCTTCATTGTAGCTTTCAGTAAAAAAGCCCCGATGATCGCCGAATACATCCGTCTCGATCACCAGGACTCCATCTAATTTCGTTGGTATGATTTTCATCGTGATCGCTGACTCCTTTACTTAGCTGCCGCTACTGGTTGACGTCCGAAGCTAAGATCGAATTGTTCGTTACGGAGCAGTTCATTAGCTTTGTTCCACGATTCATGCGTTCCCGCATCCGTCCACCAGCCATCAAGCACATCATAGGTCAATAAACCACGCTCGATATAAGCATTGTTAACGTCCGTAATCTCCATTTCACCGCGTCCCGAAGGCTTCAGCGTCTTCACAATCTCAAATACTTGCGCGTCGTACATGTAAATACCCGTTACAGCGTAATTGCTCTTCGCTTGTTTCGGTTTCTCTTCGATCGAGCGAATACGATCGCCATCCAGCTCAGCAACGCCGTAACGTTCCGGATCATGTACTTCTTTGAGCAAAATTTTAGCGCCAGTGCCCTGGCGCTTGAAGTTTTCTACATATGGGGTAATGTCATCCGAGAAGATATTATCGCCTAGGATAACAGCCATTGGCTCATCTTGAATGAAGCTGCGTGCAAGACCGAGTGCCTGTGCGATACCGCCAGCTTGGTCTTGTACTTTGTAAGAGAATGAAACACCGAATTCATAACCGCTGCCCAAAAGATTAACGACATCGCCCATATGGTCACGTCCAGTGACAATGAGGATGTCGTCGATACCTGCATTCTTCAATTTATGAATCGAGTGATAAATCATCGGATATGGACCAACCGGAAGCAAGTGCTTATTCGTAACCTTCGTCAATGGATAAAGACGCGATCCTGTACCGCCTGCGAGAATAATACCTTTCATTTCTCAACACTCCTTATATATTTAATGTAGGTTAATAAACACTTTGTTTTACTAAGCTTCTACTGCCGTTTTTGCTGTTTTCTTTAATACTAACCGTAGTATTTCTCTGACTACCGATTTGCTAAAGATCCAAGTAAGTAAGGAATAAAGCAATACAGCACCAATTAGAACAAGAACCAGCTTTACAATTGGCGCTCCCTGACTCATGGAACGAATCCCCCACACATAACCCATCATGCATAGACAATACGATAAGGGTCGAATAAATACCCAGCTATACTCTAACCAATTCGTTCGTATGACTCTTCGAATCATGCGGTAATTCATGAAACTGAGTATACATTGTGCAACGACGTACCCCCATGCAATTCCTTCGGCTTGCCCCACTGTAACACCAATACCTATTGATGGAAGTAGAACGAACATGGAGATGACTGTCCATTTGAAGCTTAGGTCTGCTCTACCAATCGCCAGAAGTAAAGAATTATTAGGCTGAATAGTAGAGCGTATCAACCCCATCAGCGACAGCACCTGAATAAACAATATACTTCCATTCCATTTGTCACCAAACATAATCGGTATGAACAATGGCGAAGCAATAATTAAGCCAGCATAGATCGGAAAGTTAATCATGCTCAAATATTGAAGAACCGTTAGATACCCTTCCCGTAACTTCTTCTTCTCGTGCTGGATGCGAGCAAAGATAGGAAGTGCCACTTGCGTAACGACAGGATTAATTTTCATTACAGGAATGATCGCTAACTGATAAGCGAACGTGTAGTAACCTAGAACTTGAGTACCGAACATTTTCCCGATGATAATGTAATCTATATTCGTACTAAAAAAGTGGATTGTCTTTTCACCCATCTGGTAGGCGCCGAACTTAATAAACTCCTTAACCTCATTGAACTTAAAGTGAAACCCAGGTTTCCATGAGCGCATTCCCACCAAGACAAGACAAAGTGTTTTTACCGAAGATACTGTCAACTGTCCCAGAACTAGAGACATAACACCTGCTTGCATCCAAGCCGATGTAATGGCAACTACTAGACCGAGAGAGTATGAAAGTATATCGAAAATTGCCAGTTGATTAAACTTCAATTCCTTCTGGCAGAGCACTTGGTATTGTTGGCCGATTGGAATGATAATAAAGATTAATGAAACCCACCATAAAGGCGTTAATAGCTTAGGTTCGTTATAGAACCAAGCTATTAGCGGCGACACTGCAAGAACAACTAGGAGTACAAGTACACCTGACAATACATTCAGATAATAAAGGCTTGATAGCTGCTGCCTGCTAATATCCTGCCGATAAATGATTGCATTGGATATACCTACATCGCTGTAAATCTGAGCGAACCCTACAACTACCGTAATCATCCCCATAATGCCGTAATCCGAAGGATTAAGTAGACGGGAGAGAATTGCTAGTTGAGCAAATTGGACCAACGTTACTACAATGGTTGATAACGACGTCCACTTAGAGGCTGCTGCACCCTTTTGTTTTAATGACATGGTCAACCACCTATTTTCACGCGCTCGGCATTGGCGGCAACAGAAACAGGCGATGGATCCTTGGAAAGAGTCTGCCACCAAAGCTGGGATGTAATCGAGATTGTATACCTTAGACTCACTTTCTCCTGCGCCCGTCGCGACATCTCATCAAATTTGTTACTGTCGGCTGCTAGTTCTGCGATGAGATTCTTCATCGATTGAATATCATCTGGAGCTACCAGATATCCATCCTTGTCATGATCAATAATTGTCTTCGGTCCAATAGCATTGGAAGATAATGGCACCACTCCGCAAGCCATCGCCTCGATAAGCACAATACCGAAAAGTTCCTCCCAAATCGATATCGTTTGCGATGGAAGGAATAGCAGATGACTCTGATTATACAACTGTGCTAATCGTGCCGGATCCTTGATTTGCCCGTAATAGGTTACGTTGGCATCTTGGTCAGCCAGCGCCTGTATTTTGTCCCGATACGGGCCATCCCCAACGAAGATCCATTCGAACCGGTTATCCCCCTTCCATTCGTTCATGATCTGCAGAATGAGGTCAATGCCTTTCTCCTCAATCAGCCTACCTACATAAATAATCCGAAATGGCGCTTTCTCTCTGACTTCAGCTGGAGTGAATACTTCACTGTTAATGCAATGCGGAATGACAATTGATCGAGGGGTAAATTGACTCAACCCTTGTGTTACTTTCTCCGTTACCCCGACGACTTGGACGTTCGCGAGAAACTTCTTCCATAGGAGAAGCTGCCCCCAATACCGAAGCTTCTTTGGATACTTGGAATAGTCCCAATACGGCCAAGAAGAGTAATAGATGATTTCGTTATTTTTTTTCAACAGGTACAAGTAATAGATGAATGAATCATAAGGAGCAGCGCCAACAATAATCGTTTTGTTTCGACTGAACAATAAATAGACCATTAGGAGAGCATTCCTAATGGCCCGTACGATTAAATCTGGATTTTTCCTTACAACACCTTTTAATAACTGTCTTACAAATGTAAACTCCAATGACACGATCTCATCATACAATCGTTGCTGCTCATTTAAGTAGATTAAAGCTTCAAAGTGACGAGGAGCTCCATTCTCATGTATGATGTATATTTTTTTACTCATTCTTTACCCACCTTATCAACTAAACTCTTCATCAACCACCACGTTGTAGTCTAATGATAGGCTGGATGTTTACCCATTCTATTCATAATCGCATCTTTAACCCCTTTGACGACATACCAATATCGCTCCTTCTTACGATCCTGTCTTCTGACGATAATTTTCACAGTATATCTTAATATTTTATTGAGCAGCCCTACATTTGCGAACAACCAGCCCATTGGACTGATTTGCGTCCTTCTTACCATCCTATATCCGTTTCTAAGATCATAATAAGCAACGTATGGAGCGATATTTTGTTCGCCCCCTGATGATGATGAGACCTTGTGATACACAATTGAATCAGGGATCAACTTGATTAACCACCCTGCTTGTTTTGCCTTAACATTCCATTCACTCTCTTCATAATAGAGGAAGTAATCCTCCGTCATGAATCCGATATCATCGAGAACTTCTGCCTTAAATAACAAACTACATCCGGAAATATAATCTACCTCTCTTGTGTTATTAAATTGGCCATGATCCTCTTCACGTTGTCCAATATGACTCGAAGTTCCGAAAAGTGTATTAATGTTCCCACCGGCAAACCAAATTTTATTAGTTCCGAAATAGTAGATCTTTGATCCTACAATCCCGATTGATGGATCACGATTAATCCCCTCGATCATATAATACAGAGCTCTTGAATCTATCTCCGTATCCGCATTTAACATCCAATAATACTGAAAACCTAATATTTTAGCTGCATTTATCCCAATGTTATTACCGCCTGCAAATCCAATATTAGTCTCGGACTTCATAAAATGAATGATTAGATCAAATTTTCTATTATCATAATCTTGCTGCAATCGTATGTAAGAGTCATCATTAGAATCGTTATCTACAAGAAATACTTCATAGTCAACTCTTTCCAGCATCTCTAGAGACTTTAAACAATCATAACAGTCTTTATAACTATTCCAATTCAAAATTATTACAGCTACCTTATTCTTCAAGATATTTCACCTCCATTTATACTTTGTATTAATACATAATGCGACTCTTGGAGCATTCATAGAAGAACCATTCCGAATAAAATACATCCAAAGCAACCCTTTTTCAATAAATAATCATTATTACAATTCCAATGATTAAAAATGTCATTGATGTCGCTAGTTTTGAAAACTCTGATCTCACCAGCAAACGACTTCTTTCATTAATTGGTTGCTCGAACGGATATTTTTTTGCAAAAGCGAGCAATGCCATAAGGAATATTGACGCGTGTAAAGCTCTCGATTCAATAAAAACATTTTGAAAGCTGAACAACAGGAACGCCTGAGCAAAAAGCAAATAGTACAGCATTTTATGACCGCCGCCGACCCGTCCTCGATGATAAAGTGTATAACCAATTAGCGCGTATAACAGCATCGGGACAAATGAAAAGACGTACCCAAAATCCATTGAAAATTCAATTAGCGCCGTGTCTACTATAGCCGCTCCATTCAATGGATCCCGCATCTTATTAACAAATTTATACATATGATAGTTTTCGTGTAGTAAGTTGTCTAACTGAAGAATGCCCGCCATTACTGGTCGAAACGTGTACTGAACGTACTGATAATCGTGAAAGTTAGGATTTTTCTTAACAAACCGATCTACGTTTTCGATTGATAACGGGAAGTACCCATACAGTATGGCGTTGACTTCGAACGGCCCTTTGGGTCCAGTAAATCCGATCGACTTGCTGTAGCTGATATAATTATATTTACCGCCGTAAGTCATCCGATACTGACCAACGAACGAACCTGCAAAGATCAAGAGCACCATTGTAATAATACCCCAAAATGCGAAGCGCTTCTTCTTCTTTGTCCGATAGAAGATCATTGCAGCCAGTGGAAGCAGTGACGTTACAACCTCAAACCGTGCAAGTCGCGATAGCGGCAGCGCTATAAGCAGTATAATAAACAGATAGTATAATTTCTTTCGTTGTTGTAGCGATGCAAGATAGTTAACAATGACCAATACAACAGGCAGTGCAGTGGTAAATATCGAAACGATCGGCACAGAAGCAGTATGCACATTGACATTATCGTGAATCGCCAAGTATGGAAGTACTGCTCCTGATGTTATCTTGTTTTCTGCCAGATACAATGCAATTGCAAATAAGTTGATCCCGTACAAGTAGAGAGGCCTCATCTTAAAAGATATTTCTTCCCATTTAACAGCATTATTATTTGGAAGCTTAATTGATAATACCGCTGGTAGGATGATGAATATACATATCGCATATATCAAGAGCAAATATGTTTGGAACTCCCATTCACTGCTTTGTAAATCAGACAATCGTTGCATGCTGAATAGCAATGGGATGCCGAAGAATAGTGACATCAGGACCGAAGGATGAAACGGGTCTTTCAATCTGAAACAAGTAAAAATGGTGGCGGTAAACCCTATACCAAGAGTGGCGTAAGTTAACAGAATCATTTCATGTCACCCGTTTCCTTCAACCTTTAAATAACACGATTTGAAGCTGAGGTAGATGATCGCTAACATTAATGTTCATCAATGGTTAATTCACTCTGCCTTCCTTCGTGTTATATCAAATCATGTTATATCATAGCAGCTATCTCATCTTTTATTTTTTCACTTGTAATATCCCATGAGAACCTTCTCAAATTTTCAGTTCCTTTTGTAATAAACTCGTGTTTTAGAACACCATTATTACAAATCTCAATTATACGCTCTGCAATTTCTGTCTCATTCCTTGGATTAAATAATATGCTTGCTCCTCCACTTATCTCTGGTAGTGATGAGGTGTCGGAACACAATACAGGGATCTCCTTGGCCATTGCCTCAAGAATAGGTAAACCAAAGCCCTCATATAAGGATGGATATACAAAGACTGATGCATTCCGGTAAAGCCACTCTAATTGAGAATCGTTTACATAGCCTAACAGTTTCACTCTATGTTCAAGTCCCAATTGATGAATAACTTTTTCTAGACTCTCATAATAAGGCGACTTTCTACCAACAATTATGCAGTCCAGTTCAATCTGATCTTTAATCATATTGAATGCTCTTAATACGGTATCAAGGTTTTTATGAGGAAAGGTCGTTCCGACCATTAGAAAATAGGGATGATCGTGCATACTTGCAATATGGTCCTCACTTGGTTTTGCTTGCGAATGCTCGAATCCATTATGAATGACAGTTATCTTATCCTCATCGACAGTATAGTGATTCAAAATATCTACCTTTGTCGCTTCAGATATCGTAATGATTTTGTCACTATATTTGATTGTTTTAGGCAACAGGTACTTATAATAATAATATTGCCCTTTATACTGATTGGGAAAATGTAAGGGGATTAGGTCGTGAATTGTAATAATTTGCGCTCCCTTTTTTTTCACTGTTCGACCGTGGTGTGTGAAGGAATACATGAAGTCAGAATTGATGGTATTGAGGTATAGGCTTCTTAATACTGGATTTAATGCAATTCTCCGATTAACATATTGTTCAGAGTTCATTCTGGTGCCCACAGTAATCTCATTGTTTGTCAATAAAGCATTAAAGTGATTGTCGTTAAAAAAATCAACATTTCTATTCAACACTTCTCTCGAGTAAACACCTAAGCCTGTAGGATGATCGGACAAAAATAATGAATTTATATGTCTCATTTACTTCCCCTCCTATCCCTTCATATATGCTGAATATCTTTTTTTCCACTTTTGAGGCATTTTTTGATGTCGCTTGCCCAAATTGTATCCGATAAATTTCGATGCAGCTTCTATTATTGCGTAAGGAATCATGTAAGGCTTTTTCATTTCAATTAAATATTTCAGTTGTTTTTTCACCATCCGCATGCCTTCCTTCTCATTGGAAGCGTGCTCCAGCAAATACTTCGTCTCATCAAAGGCCATCCCAATATCGAAATAGCGCTTAAACTGCTGCTTCAATGAGTAATTGTGCGAATGATAAACTTTTGCTGCAGCTGCGTAAACAACCTTCTTTCCCCCGAAAATAACCTTCGACGCATAGATCATGTCTTCATTAAGAATGATCTTCTCTGGAAATCCGCCATTCTTATGGAAGTCACTGCTTCGATACATGCTACACACATTCGAATTAAAGAAGGTCTTGATTCCGATTTCCTTCAACGCAGCTTGATCTTTGACAAACCGTCTGTCAGGATAATTAAAGCTTCTCGCGAATACTTCCAACGGTGAAGCATCCAGCTTCGGAATTTGTCTAGCATAACAAACCAATACATTCTCATCGGCAAACTCAGATTTGAGGTTGACAAGAAGTTCATCATTATAAGGTATTGCATCCTGGGTCATGAAAAGCAAGAAATCTCCTGTCGCCAAATTCGCGAGGAGATTTCTTGTTCCGCCATGATCAAACTGTTTATTATCAATGGTATGAACGGTCACCTCAGGATAGTCTCGGCTCAATATGTCTCGCGTACGATCCGTAGATGACGAGTCAACAACAATGATCTCAAGCTCATCATTCGATGAGCGCTTCTGATTTAATAAACCAGGTATTAACTCAGATAAGTATCCAGCTGCATTATAGGTCGGAATAAGTACCGATATTTTACTCATTTGAATCC
Source organism: Paenibacillus cellulosilyticus (assembly GCF_003182255.1). Taxonomy (GTDB): domain Bacteria; phylum Bacillota; class Bacilli; order Paenibacillales; family Paenibacillaceae; genus Paenibacillus_T; species Paenibacillus_T cellulosilyticus. The sequence goes on from NZ_QGTQ01000034.1 coordinate 62,276, forward strand.
CTTCCCACTCAGTTAATACGCGCCTCGCTTGAGCACGACAGTCCAAACGGTTTTAAATAAAATCTTAATATCAAACCAGATGGATTGGTTATAAACATAATGAAGCTCTAAGTCAACTCGTTCCGGATAACCAACGTCGCTTCTACCACTAACCTGCCAATATCCTGTAACACCGGGTTTAACTGATAGAAAATCAACAACACGCTCTCCATACTCTTGCAGTTCTTCACGTACTACCGGACGAGGACCAACTAGACTCATATCACCCTTCAGAACATTAATCAACTGCGGCAACTCATCAAGGCTTGATTTGCGGAGGAAACGACCAAACGCTGTAATTCTCGGATCCTCGTCTTGCTCGAGCTTATAGTTATTATCGAGATACTTCTGATACAGCAGCTTGTCTGCCTTCAGCCGTTCCTCGGCATTCATTACCATGGATCGAAATTTGATAATATAGAAGATTTTCGAGTCAAGTCCTGTTCGTTTCTGCTTGAAAAATACCGGCCCTGTCGGCTCCTTGATCTTCATAATGATTGCAATTCCAATGAAAACAGGAATAAGAACAATAATGCCCAACAAAGACAAACAAATATCCATCAACCGTTTAGCCAGTCCATGAATCGGAATCGTAATAGCCTTAGAGGACGTCACTGATTGTGGGAAAGCTTTAACCTCTGCTAAATCACCATCTACTTGTGAATGATTACCTATGCTCATCGTTTAATCCCTCCGTAACGGAATAACATCCGTATGCAATTGGTTTTTGACGATTTCTTCAAGTGAGCGAAGCAGTGGATGACACAATTCCTTATTCCGCAGGGCAAATTCAATCGTGGTCAAAATAAAACCAAGCTTTTCTCCGACATCATAACGAGTTCCATCAAAATCGTACGCATATACGCCTTCAGCCTCATTCAGCTTCTGGATCGCATCCGTCAGCTGAATCTCACCACCTGCCCCAGTTTCATGTAGATCTAGGTATTCGAAAATCTTCGGACTTAATACATAGCGTCCCATGATTGCAAGATTGGATGGCGCGCTACCAAGTGGCGGCTTCTCAACGAAACGATTAACCTGTACAAGCTTGCCGTCACTGTCCAGTGGATCAACAATTCCATAACGATCTGTCTGTTCAATAGAAACGGTCTGTACTCCAATGACTGAGCGTTCTGTACGCTCATATTGCTCGATCAACTGCTTTGTACATGGCACCTCTGCGACGACAATGTCATCCCCCAATAGCACAGCGAACGGCTCATCCCCAATGAAATTGCGAGCGCACCATACAGCATGACCTAGCCCTTTAGCTTCTTTCTGTCGTATGTAATGGATCTCGACGTTCGAAGACTTACGTACTTCTTCTAGTAGATCCAGCTTTCCCTTGTCCATAAGGTTGTGTTCCAGCTCAAACGCCGTATCGAAGTGATCTTCAATCGCTCGTTTCCCTTTGCCCGTTACAATAATAATGTCTTCAATTCCGGACGCAATCGCTTCTTCCACAATGTACTGAATTGTAGGTTTGTCTACGATCGGGAGCATTTCCTTCGGCATTGCCTTCGTGGCCGGCAAGAAACGTGTGCCTAATCCTGCTGCTGGGATGATCGCTTTACGAACTTTTTTCATGGCCCTCACCCTATCCTTCTCTCTGTTTCATGTATAAAAACACGAGTTATACCACTTTCAATGAAAGCGGTATAACTCGCGTTTCTATGCTTCTTGCTATCGTTATTCGGGCATCGAACCCGACCTCACATCACACCCTCGACGATGTACGTCTAAGGTCAATTGACCCACAGCGTGACCGAGTGTCTACAGTGATAAAGGTTCAGTAGACATTACCTAAGCATATTACTCACTTACCTAGTTCTATTCATTACTGCCGTAGTAATAATAGGTATGTCCGTTTGACTTACTCCTGGTGTTGTTGTTGAGCACTACACCAAGAATCTTGGCTTGTACATGCTCTAGGCTCGCTTTAGTCTTTTGAACAAGACTTTTCTTCATTTTCCCTGCCAGAATTACCAGAACTACGCCATCACAGTATGAAGAGATCACCAAACTATCTGTTACAGCTAGGACCGGAGGCGTATCAAACAGAATAACGTCGAAAGTCTCCTTCAACTCTTCTAGTAAATACTGCATACGATTCGATCCAAGAATCTCGGATGGGTTCGGTGGGATTGGACCCGACGTCATTACTGACAAGTTATCTACCGTTGTATCTCGAATGACTTCAGGCAGAAGCTGCTGATTGAATAGGACACTCGTTAGTCCAATTCGGTTCGAAAGCTGGAACAGATGATGCAGCGAAGGCTTGCGCAAATCGCCATCAATTAGAAGCACCTTCTTGCCTTCTTGAGCATAAGTTACCGCCAAATTCGTAATCGTTGTTGTCTTCCCTTCACCTGACTTAGCCGATGCCACCATGAGCACCTTAATATGCTGATCAACTGACGCGTATTGAATATTCGTTCGGAGGGATCGATACGATTCAGAAATTGGAGACTTAGGATTTAATACAGTCACAAGATTATTCTCACTGTTTTGCTGCCGCATACGCGCCTTCACCTGCCTTCTGTTGTACACCGCGTGATTTGCGGGTCTTCAATTCCGATCTACTAATCCTTGAGATATAGGAGAGCATTGGTAGATCAAGCACAGAGTTTACGTCCTCTTCGCTCTTGATCGTGTCATCCAAATAGTCAAGTAAGAACACAAGGCCAACCGCGAGCATCAGTGATACGATGAAAGCTAATAACACCGAAACAATGGGACTGCTATTAATCGGAGAGGCAATCGCGTTAGAATCCGCCTCAGACAGGATCGTAACGTTATCAACCTTCATGATTTTCGGTATCTCTTCCTTAAACACTTTTGATACCGCATTGACTATCTCTGCAGCGTGTTTATAAGTAGTATCTACAGCCGATATATTCATGACCTGCGAATCATTAGCGGAGCTTATTACAAGCTTCGAGGCAATGTTGGCAGGCGTTTCGTTCAACTCTGGAAACTCAGTCACTACCTTGTTCAAGATCGCAGAAGAATAAATAATTTCCTTATACGAGCTAATAAGTAGAAGATTGGTTTGCACATTGGACCAATCCATTATTTCAGTTCCATTAACCTTGAAGGACTGACTTACAATTAGCTTTGCTGTCGATTGGTAGACATCCTGAGTAAACATAAACCCCTTTACTCCCACCAACGCACTAACAATCACAACAATCGAAGAAATAAGCAGTAGTCTCTTCCGAATAACTCGCATGTACTGTTTCAATTCCACTTTATTGACCTCCTAAATAGGCAATGATCATGATTTACCAGAACAAGAGATGCCGCTTTGCCTTAATAGGCTCTTCAATGACGATCTCTTCATTGGTCAGCAGCCGTCGGCTGTTCTCCTTGAGACGATTCATCCCTCCTCTGCCGATAACACGTTCGGTAAGGCGATACGCTTCTCGAAGAGCAAACGCCCGAGTATGGCAATTGTGGGCATCAGATGATACGAAATGTATCATTTTACGTTTGAGTAATTGCACCGATAGCTTTTGGATCCTCCGACTGAATTGCCCTGTGAGGGAATGAGCAGTTAATTGGCATAGTGCCCCCTGGCCTATCCATTCTTCAATAAGATCTGGAGTCTCAACAACTGCTTTATTTCGCTCGGGATGTGCGATAACGGGGACCAAGCCGCGGATTGTTAGCTCAAAGAGTAGATCCATAAAATAATCCGGTACATGATTATGCGGCAGCTCAAGTAATATATATTTACTGTTAGCTAATGTGAGCAGTTTGTTGTGTTCCCACTCATTAATCAACTCAGTGTTCACACGTATCTCTTGACCCGCATGTATCTCCACCTGCACACCATGCTTACCAATGAACTCATTCAACTCCTCCACATGCTGGAGAACAATTTCTCGTGGCGCTTCAAAAACTTCATTGCCGTGATGCGGTGTCGCCACAATGTGTTGAATACCCTGTTCACTTGCTTGAAGTGCCATCTCGAGCGCCTCTTCCTTACTCCTGGCCCCATCATCTAGACCAGGTAAAATGTGTGTATGCATTTCGATCATATGCGTCACCTGACTGTATTCTTTTTGTGTTACTTATGTGTAACTAAATGATCAAAAATGTTTAAACGGCCGACTTTTTGTCTAAAATAGTAAGGTCTTTGTCGATACATTTCGTATCTTCTATACACCTAACTCTACGATACGAAATGTAACATGTCAAGCGTTTTTCATATGTGTTTTCAAAAAAGTTGCGACGTTTTGTTGCAAGCGCTGTATTTATTTCTAATCCGTATTAATATGAAATTATTGAGTGATAGGAGGGAAAGGATGGACATCGGAACGCGCATCGCACAACTGCGTGAGCAGCGTGGCTGGACGCAAGAACAGACCTCTCATTTATTAGGAATCTCGCGGGCTGCATTGTCACATTATGAGAAAAACCGCCGTGAACCTGATACGGAGACGCTCACGAAGTTCGCCGATCTGTTCAAAGTATCGATCGATTATCTTGTCGGTCGTACGAATCGCCAGGAAGTAGTTCTTGATTCGGATGTTCGGGACTTTGTTCAAGACGCCGATCAAGTTGAACTTTCTGAAGATGATATATTAGAGAAATTCGCACTTAGCCTTGACGGTATGAAGCTATCGCAAGAAGAAGCAAAACGTTTCATTGCATTCATTCGAGCCGAGCGCTCCTTACGCTAAGTTTGCATCACTTAATTTTTCGAACAATAGATCGTACTGCACCGACAGCCTATCGTCCGCCAACGATAGGCCTTTTTCATTCATGTTCATTAGAGGCGCTTATTACCGACTTACATTCGGATTGGACTCCAACAACCTGATTTCTGCTTCAATAATAGCCTGTTCAGAGTTTTCTCTTGCTGTTCATTCCCCGTATATTCTTGCAATAGTTCGATTAACACAAGACGGATTGTAATATGAAGTGCGACAGCTAAAAACAAAGTAGCCCATGAATGGATTCGTGTAAAATGGAAGTCACCACAACACCATTTTTCACAGGAGAACCCAACATGAGCTACTCCCATCTTAGCATAATCGAACGCGGACAACTAGAGACATTGAATGAGCTTGGTTGGACGACGAGAGAGATAGGTCTAAAGCTGAAACGCCATCATTCTACAATAGCCCGAGAACTTCAGCGAGGACAGTCAAACGATCACTACGAAGCTGAAGTTGCTCATGAAGCGTACGAGCAACGCAGAGCTTCGTGTGTACCGACAGGCAAGTTTACACCTGAGCTTGCTGAAGAAGTGCAGGAGAAGCTTAAACTAACCTGGTCACCAGAGCAGATCGCGGAGAAACGACGTATCGAAGATCAGACATTCGTCTGCTTTAAAACGATCTACCGCTGGCTCTATGATGGTAAGTTGACGGTGTCCGAGACACAGGTACTTCGTCACAGAGGGAAGCGAAGAAAGCCCATGGAAACACGGGGACGCTTCCTTGTGGGCAAGTCGATCCGCCAGCGCCCTAAGGAAGTCCGTAATCGTACAACCTTTGGCCATTGGGAGCTTGATACTGTCGTGTCCAGCAGAGGACGGAGCAAGGCTTGTGCAGCCACCTTTGTCGAACGTAAAACACGGTTCTATACTGCTATAAAGATGCCAGACCGAACAGCATACTCAATGGAAATCGCTTTTGGAGTAGCAGCGAGTCAGCACCCGCAAGGAAGCTTCCAGACTGCGACAACGGATCGTGGTAAGGAGTTCGCCTGCTATATGGCATTAGAGAACATCCATGACATTCGAGTGTATTTCGCAGATCCGTATTCATCATGGCAGCGTGGCTCTAACGAGAATGCCAACGGTCTACTTCGGGAGTTCTTCCCTAAAGGGCACGATTTCGCTACGGTCACAGATGAGGAGTTAGCCGAGGCTGTTCGTCTCATCAACCACCGCCCCCGTAAATGTCTGAACTGGAAATCAGCTTACGAAGCCTTCATGGATGAACTGTCGCACTTGGCTTGACAATCCGTCACAAAAAAAACCGTGAGAGGTCACTTTTTCAAAATGTCCGTCTTACGGTTGTAGTTCAGAAACGCCAAGTGGTATTTTTTTAGCTAAATAATTCTATCTGTTTAACAATGAAGATAATATTATTTTTTCTTTTTAGTTCTTATGATAAATTCACGGTTTTCCAAGTTGATCCGTTGTATACTTTCAATTGTTTAGTCACTGTATCCCAATAAATATCCCCTTCTATTGGTACACGTGGCGGTGAGCTCTTACCAATGTTGAGTGTCATATCTGTATCCTGTTTGCCTATAAAGAATTGTCGGGATTGTGTACCATTTCCGCCAATATAAACACTAGACCTATACGATGTCCCAGCCTCGTCTTTTGTTCTAATAACGTAAGGTTCTGACAGGGCACTGCTGAACAAATCGATAATCATCTGCTCATTTGCACTTCTTGATCGGTAGTATATGGACTTAGTAGATAAAGCCTTCAGACTATGAGGAATTAATAATTCACTGGTTCCATCTGACAAGATATTTAGGGCAATCATTATTGCTGTGATTCTGTCGTTCAAGAGTGCCTTAATCTGCAATGGTGTGTCTAAAGTGGATGCCGTAACATCAATTTTTAGCGGCTCTGATACACTTCGGTTTTTTATATCATTTGCTCTAACCGTTTTTGCAGTAAATTGGGACTCACCTAATTGAAGATCGTTATAAAATTCAATAGACTCATTGCCAGCCATGCTTTGTGGGCGAGATTGAGTGACCACATCATTATCGTAAAAACGAACTTTACTAGTTGAATCACGATAGAAGGGTTCGGAACAGTCGCCAATTTCATTATTAGCAAAACGTACTTTAGATCCGTTCGTAGCGTAGATAATGTAGTTACTAGTACCGTTCGTCCAATCATAAAATCCTCCAGCCTTGCAGTTGCCTCCCATTTTAAGTTTAGAGCTATCCACCGAGAACATCTTCTTACCAGAAGATGTAAACGTGCTGTTATTGATTGAAAACTCAGAACCATTATTAAGTTTAAGAAGGGATGTATTTTTATGAATTTCCGGATCCGGATACTCAGATGTTCCGAAGAGATTCGTAATAATCTTTTTTAAAGCGTACCCTGGAGTACCGATCGACCCTTCTGCAACCAATCCGTGCACCATCAAATGCGATGCACGGATACGATCTGCACCGTCCAAGCGAATGTTGCTCCCTAATGGAAAAATAGAATAGCTGCCAATAATATTTATCTCATTAGAGCGGTCACCTTGTAGAGTGGATGGAGAGTCAATCACAATGTCTTCAAGATCTGTCACAGCATCCTGATAACCGTTATACCTGGTGAAGAGATGGATGAGATCCCCCTCACGACATTTTGACATTTTAATTCCGTGCCCTTTAAACCCCTCTATATGCACCTCCTGAATTATAAACTGATCTACATGTTCCATGTAAATGCCACTTGCAGCTTGTTGCCGTCGATTTCCCTTCAGATAGAATTTCTCAAGAACAACTCCAAATAATTGATTTTCTGAATTAATCGCAGACTGAGATGTTCGCTTAATGTTAAAAGCGAAGTCCCCTTCGCCAACATAATTGATCGAGGTAGATATCCCTTGTCCTTTAATACGGATAATCTTATCAATAATAATTGATCGCGAAATCCTATACTCCACAAGTGGATCAGGCAAATTCAATGTTCCCCAGTTGGCCATATTCGCAATTGTTTGCTCGAATACATCTGTATCATCGGTGATCCCGTCACCTGCTGCCCCTTCCAATTGCACATTATTCCCTTGGGCTGAGAACTCGGCATCCCACGCGCTTAGATGCACGTTCTTCTCTTCATGACGTAATGGATCCTCTCTATCGTTCTGATCATGTAAATTCATGTTTTTGGTTTTTTTTCTGCCCACTGCCTTCCACTCCCTTTATCTGGGTCTCTAATTTATCCCGGTCACTTAACATCTCAACCTGATCAAACGTCAAAATGACCGCCTTGATCACCGGATCAGGGCAGCCGTGTGGATTAATTCATACACTAAGAAAGTCGGTAGATTACGATTAGTGTATTTCAACACCTTTCATAACTCCAGAACAACCCACTTTCTTAGGATGCTAAATACAACGATCAGGAAATTCTAGAGCCCTTCTTCAATCGAGCACTAGAGAAATTTTTTTCAATAACCGTCGGAACCGTTTTATTTTATTATTTAAACTAGGAAGAAAACGCATACGACTTGTTATTGCAGATCGCCGCCAGTTAAATAGTTCTGTCTGCCTGGTGTATTATATTTCGTGCCATCTCGAATTGCTCTAAACAAACGTCTACATAAGCTTCTACAATCGGGACACTTCTAGACTGAAACCCGTATGCTGGATACTTTGAAAAAAGACTTCTTACAAGAGCCCTGCAAAACATCACTTTTATCATAGCTAGGGCTGTTAACCGGAAACATTATCTATTACATTATAATATTTACAGTAGGTCTTCTCGACGAGCTGATGAATTAATCCAAAGTCCACGGTTACAACATTCCCAAATATTCCTTTAAAACTATATCATCCTTTTTTCTGGTACAAAACAAACCCAGTACCGGCACGGTACTGGGTCGTCTATTACAGATACTGTATTCGTTTTGCATGCTCTCTTTCCATAGCTTTACTCGTTACCTTGACTTCACAGAACTCCTTAACGCCGCTCAGTCACACTCTCAAGCATACTACGCAGTTCCTCTGGTAGGCGTGTCGGTTCGATACCAAGCTGATCCAGAAGGGCTCTAACATCCAGTTGCACTCGGTCAGACGCTGGGCTTTCTTCTCTTGGGGAATGGTTTGGGTTCATCTCTCCGACTCCTACTCTCTATATTCTCTGTAAATCTAACGTTCTATGTTGTATGATATATGTATGTATAGAATTTATAGTTATTATTTCCTATGTACGAGAATTTTTCCACTTCTCAGGGTCAATTCCTAACTGCTCCATAATGACTCGGATATCGATCGGCTTCCGATCCTCTTGCTTCTTTTTATGTACTCTTTCAAGCATTAACAGCACAACGCCTCGCTCCTTTGCTAGCCAAAACCCTCTTTTTTAAAATACGATAGTCCTATTATATAGGGCGCAAAGTACAAATACTGTCGAAGCTTTGCCTCATGTAATCGCTTTCCATAACTTATTTTGTCGAATGGTTAGACTTTAACAAATTTTTATAATTTATTCCAGTATAACCACGATAAAGGGGACCGACCGTCTTCTTCTCTAACGGCCGTCCCTATTATTTATTAATACCTGACTCATTGGGCCACTTATGCGTATAAATGCTGGCTCCTAATCATCTCCGCACTCCTAACCCCTATGAACCCGCTAGAGAGCTTCCCTGCCTTATATACGAACGTTACAGGGACTTCTACTATTCTCAGTTCCTGGGCTACCTCAGGCAGGAGATCCACATTCACCTTGTAAATTGGGAAGCCAGTGTCTTCCGATAATTCTTGCAATACACAATCTAGCTCATTACATACGAAAGAGTTAGAATCACCAAACTCTACGAGAGCAGAGCCAGAAGTAACCTCCTTAAAATGATGCAGCGATTCAATTGTTCGAATCATATTTGAGCAGCCTCCCCAGTAAGTAATAGACAAAAGATACTATATGTAACAATTATACACATAATGATACAGACTGTAACTACCTATATAAAAATTTTCCCTTCCTTATTATATAGTTAACAAACGCATGACAAAGAGGCTGTCCCAAAAGTAGGTCAGCTCACTTATAATTCAGCCCAATTTATTGAAAAACGTAAGAAAAGACGGTTCAGGGTGGTCATTCCTGAACCGTCTTTTCTCTTTTTCTATCGGCTGCCACCTTCTTGAGCAGATTATGGGCAAGCGAAAGCCACCCGACCTCAAGGCTTACTTTTTGCAAGCCTCGAAGCAGAAACCGCCGGAATCCCCGGTTATTTTTTATTTGCCCGAAAACACTCTCTGGCTCGATCATTCGCCTGACCGATAGCGCGTAGCCTTCCTCGCTTCGAAGCTTTTCCCGTACCTGCTCTTTGTAGCGCAGGTATTGGAAGCTAACGCTAATTTCTCGATTTCCTTGAGCTTTCGTGCAATTCGCCTTGAGTGGACATCCTTCACAGCTTTCACTTCGATAGTGACGCCTTCTGATTTCATATCCACTTTCTGTCTTTTCTTTGCTTTCGTAGCGATACAACAATTGACGCCCAGCCGCACATGTCCATGTATCTTGAATTTCATCGTACTGCCAATTGTCTAACTTGCTAATGTCATTCTGCCAGCTTTTTGATTTTTCCTTGTG
>NZ_QGTQ01000035.1 GCF_003182255.1 Paenibacillus cellulosilyticus
TGCAGTAGAACTTAAAGAGAAGTGCGCATCAACGCAACTTCTGTTCCTGCATACCCCGACTGTGTCATCAACAACTGTCAGCCCTAATTCCATCGTTTCATCCGACATCTTAATAGTTGAAATCCTGCGAATGGTTGAGCATTCGTGGGAGAAACCCTTAAATACGAGGGACGGTTGTTAGAGGGCTTATAGGGGCATGTTTCAGTCGGATATGTTTCTGCGGGCTCCAATAACACCTATAGCCACCGTTAGCGTTTAAATTAAACGGATTTTGCAGCAATAGCCGCTGTGGCAACCGATACAATACGCCCCCGTCTCGAGAAGTTAGGATTCAGTGATGTGGATCGCTTCTGCATCACTGTTTTTATTCGTTATAGACAGTTATAGACAGTTGATGTTACTTGTCTGCTTATGCGACAGTTACGCAATTAGCAGATGAACAAAAAAAAGCTGGCAGCCTTGTTCTTACTAGGCTAACCAGCTTCTTTTCGTATTAAGGCAGTACAATCGTAATAAGTTCCTCTAAATCGTCAATGACCGCATTGGCATGCTCAACTGATTCATACGGAGCGGACCTTTTCCAAACGGCTCTCATGCCAACCTCGCGGCTTGCACGAATGTCGTTGTCGGGATGATCCCCTACGAATAATGCATCCTCAGCAGTGACGCCAAGCTTCGTTAATGCTCGATGGAAAATTGCAGGGTCGGGCTTGCGCAGTCCCTCCCACTCGGATATCAACACTTCATCAAACAAATGCTCGATGTTAAGCGCCTTGAAATTATCGTATTGAAACTGCCCAAAGCCGTTAGATATAAGCGCTATCTTGATGTCATGCTCCTTCAGCTTCGCGAGCATGCTCTGCAGATTCGCAAAGCCGATGCAATGCTGTTGGAAGCTGCTCACATAATCGTGCAAGCAGTCTGCCCAATCGACATCTGCAATCTCAAACTCCTCAATCAGCTGCTGATACACTTTGTCCTTCCACACATAACCGTGATTATCCAGCTCGATAAACCGCTGTACGAACTGTTCTTTCTCCACCGCTTGAAAAGCAGGCATTCGATCGTATTGATCGTTCACGAATGCAAGCAGCGAAGAGTCCCGATCAAGCAATGTACCGTCTAGATCAAAGAGGACCGCTTTGATAGTCAATTGGAATCATCCCTTTTCTACTAGACTAGAAGGTATGCAAGTATGTCTCGTTGGTCAAAGGTGTAGCAATGCATTCCTACTATTCCTCATTCTCCGGCACTCCGGCTTCCGCATCCCCCTCCGAGCTCTCTTCCTCTCTAAGCGCCTGCAAGATCTGTGTCGCAAGCTTCTCGCCAATGGAGAGAGGCTTGAAGTCCTCGATGGACGCCTCACGGATTTTCTTGAGCGAGCCAAAATGCTTGAGCAGCGCTTTACGGCGCTTCTCTCCGATACCTGGGATGGAGTCGAGACGCGAGGCGACCATCGACTTGCCGCGCTGTTCGCGGTGGAACGTAATGGCGAAGCGGTGCACCTCATCCTGGATGCGTTGCAGCAGGTAAAACTCTTGGCTGTCGCGCGGCAGTGGTACGATCTCAGGCGGGTCGCCGGTCATGAGCTGGGCGGTCCGGTGCTTCGCATCTTTAACGAGGCCGCACACTGGAATGGACAATCCAAGCTCGTTCTCCAATACGTCGAGCGCTACGGCGATTTGGCCTCTGCCGCCATCGACAACGATTAGATCAGGACGTTGAAGATCTTCCTTAAGCACCCGCTCGTAACGACGGCGGATTACTTCGCGCATCGTCTCGTAGTCGTCCGCGCCGACGACGGTACGCACTTTATATTTGCGGTACTCTTTCCGATCCGGCTTGCCGTCCGTGAAGACGACCATAGCCGATACCGGGTTCGTACCTTGAATGTTCGAGTTATCGAACGCCTCAATGCGGTGTACCGATTCGAGTCCGAGCCAGCCGGCAAGCGATTCGGTCGCCTTCACGCTGCGCTCCTCATCCCGTTCGATCAGCTTGAACTTCTCGTCCAGCGACACCTTCGCATTGTTGCAGGCCATTCGTACGACATCCCGCTTCTTCCCGCGCTGCGGCACGAATACCTTCACGTTCAGCCACTTCTGCAGCGACTCACGGATATCGTTCGCTCGTGAGCCAGCAGGCGCTTGGTCCTCGCCTTCTTCTGCGTCAACAACAGCATCAGAAGTTTCCACGACCTCTGCTTGTGCAGCTGTTTCTTCACTAACAACCTGTGTCACTTCTGATTCAGAAGCATCCGAAGTTTCCTTCGATGCTTCTTCCCCCTGCTCCTCTGGCGGGGACGGCAGCAGAATCTCACGCGGCAGCGCCGGATTCTCGCTATAATATTGCGCCACGAACGTGACGAAGTCGTCATACGCTTCACCGTAATACGGGAATGACGAGGAGCGGCGCTCCACCATTTTACCCGAACGCATGTACAGAATTTGCACACTCATCCAGCCCTTATCAACGGCGTAGCCGAATACGTCGCGGTCAACCGCATCCGCAAGCGTAATCTTCTGTTTCTCGACGATCGCGTCGATAGCCATAATCTGATCGCGATATTCCTTGGCACGTTCGAATTCGAGCGTCTCTGCGGCTGCTTCCATTTTGCGCTGAAGCTCCGCCTTCACTTCGTCCTGACCGCCATTAAGAAACTTCGTGATCGCCTGAATCATCCGATCGTACTCGCTTGTCTCCACCGGATATTCGCATGGCGCGATACATTGGCCAATGTGGTAATACAGACACACCTTGTCCGGCAACGTATTGCATTTGCGAAGCGGATAGAGGCGATCGAGCAGCTTCTTGGTCTGTTGAGCCGCAAAAGCGTTCGGATACGGGCCAAAATATTTGGCCTTGTCCTTCAGCACCCGACGCGTAACCTCCAGCTTCGGATGGCGCTCATTCGTTATTTTGATATAAGGAAATGTCTTGTCGTCCTTCAGTAATACGTTGTAACGCGGGTGATACTGCTTGATCAGATTGCACTCGAGAATGAGTGACTCCATGTTGCTGCCAACTACAATATATTCAAAATCGCGGATTTCGGAGACGAGTCGCTGCGTCTTGCCGTTATGCGAGCCGTTGAAATAGGAGCGAACCCGGTTCTTCAGCACCTTCGCCTTGCCGACGTAGATGATCGTCCCTTCGCCGTTCTTCATTAAATAACAGCCCGGCGCATCCGGCAGCAGCGCCAGCTTGCTCCGGATCAACTCCGCAGATGCGTCTCTGTCTCCTGTGTTTCCTCGCCGATCCATCGGTCTCCCTCCGAACGTAAGAACATGCATGAATTCAAGCGCAATGCGCCATCCTGTCTATTGTAGCATACGTTAGCCTACAGGTTTGTCTGGTTTTTGCTGTACGATCGTGTTCAAAAAGGATCAAAAGGGGAGTTTTTGGACGACCTCTTTACAATTGTTTACGTAGTTGGTTATACTACAACTATATATTTATGGTAACGTCGAGGGGGATTTGAAAGCGATGAACAACACGCAATATGCAGTGGAAGATCCACGCGCACACGTGAACCAAGAGCCGCGCGATGACCTGAAAGACGTCGTATTTGGCTTCGGCGGTATGCTTGCATTCATGACCATCGTCTTCTTCGGAATGGTCATTATCAAGTTCGTTCAATCCTAATGACTCATGCGAAGGCTCCGATCGGCTAATGCCGGTACGGAGCCTTTTTCATTTCTTTATCGCATATACGCCAATTGCCTCATACGAGGGCTTCGCCCGCGTATTACTCTTATATAGCGTAATTGCACCTGCTTCCCAGTTCCACTCGGCGCTGGACACGTTTTCTCCCACCCGCAGTGCCGCCTGTTCAAAAGGCAATGCCCCAGCATAGTTGCGCGCGAGCGTCAGATGCGGCTTATAAGGCCGCTGCTCCGGCTCAAAACCTAGAGGTTTCATCGCTTCCACCACTTTACGCTGCAAACGTTCGAGCTGCCTCATATCCGTCTCAATGCCCGCCCACAGCACTGACGGACGTTCCCGTCGTCCGAATACACCTAAGCCGCTGATACCGACCTTAAGCTCTGACGACCAACCGCTAGGCGTCGAGAAGTCCTGCAGCGCAGCATCGATGCCCGCTATCCGATCCTTCGGCACATCGCCGAGAAACTGCAGCGTCACATGCAAATCCATCGGATGCACCCACCGTTTGAACGGCAGCGCATCACGAATCAGATTCATCTGTACACTGAAAGCCTGCTTTAACGACTCCGGCAGCGCCAGTGCGATAAACAATCGCTCCTGCTGCACGTCTTCGCTAACCGAATCCTTTTCCATCGATTCTCCACCTCCGAACTTGTACCTTCCCCCTTATTGTACCCGATTCGAAAGCGAAGCTGACAAATAAGGCCACCCCTCCCATCAGCATAAGCTGGATGGGAGGAATGACCCTTACAGGAAGCCTATTAGCTACCGAATAATTGACTCGAACCTTAACCGTTCGCAACCTTGCTGCTGCGCGAAGCCGATTTGAGCGATTGAGCAGTCTTTTTCTCCTGCGCGGAATCCGAGTTCACTGCTGCAGGCGCCACACCTGCGGAAGGGTCGAACCGTTTGCGTTCCGTCCGATCGATCTGAACGATACGCCCATCATGAACCGTAATGAGTACGGAACCGTATTCCATTCCTTTTAATTGATCCGAGATGCGCTCCTGCCACCAATCATTCAGTTCGACTTGCTTTGCCATTTCGATCCCCTCCACTCAATTAATTTCTTAGCTACCAATGTGATAAGCGCCAGCATCACAAGCAAGGATGCGACAGCAAACGAAGCAGAAAACTGATATTCGTTATATAGGATTTCAATGTGCAGCGGCAGCGTGTTCGTCTCGCCGCGAATGTGGCCGGAGATGACCGACACCGCACCGAACTCCCCCATCGCCCTCGCGTTGCACAAAATAATACCGTACAGCAATCCCCACTTGATGTTCGGCAGCGTCACATGCCAGAACAGCTTGAAGCCCTTAGCACCCAGGCTGACAGCTGCTTCTTCCTCTTGAACCCCTTGGGCGTCCATTAGCGGAATGAGCTCGCGTGCCACGAATGGGAAGGTGACGAACACCGTTGCCAGAATGATGCCTGGCAGTGCGAATACAATTTGAATGCCATGATCATCGAGCCAGGGACCAAGAAACCCTTGCGCCCCGAATAAGAGTACATAGATAAGTCCCGAAATAACCGGCGATACGGCAAAAGGCAAATCAATCAGCGTGATCAGGAAGTTACGACCACGGAACTTAAACTTCGTAATGAGCCAGGCGGCCATAATGCCGAATACCGTATTCAGCGGAATCGCGATTAGCGATACGATGAGCGTCAGCTTGAGTGCCGACTTCGCATCCGAATCGGTCAGCGCTGCGACATAAACATCCCACCCTTTCTTCAGCCCCTCATAGAACACGGTGACGAGCGGCAATACGACCATCAGTGTGAGAAATAAGAGCGCAACGCCAATCAACACGAACCGAACAAAACCAGATTCATTAATATGCTTCGGTCTAACCGATGCTTCTTCCGATAAATGTGCCGTAACCGCTCCAGCCATCTACAATTCCTCCCCTTCGTTATGAATTATGCTGATGTCGTCCGCTTACTTATTCTGGACTGCAGGACGTTAATGATCAGCAGCGCAATGAAGGAGAAGACGAGCATGACGAGGGCAATCGCTGTCGCACCTGCGTAATCGAACTGCTCCAGCTTCGTCATAATGAGCAATGGCGTTATCTCGGTCCGTAATGGCATATTGCCGGAGATGAACACAACCGAGCCATACTCACCGATACCACGCGCAAATGCGAGTGCAAAGCCCGTCAACAGAGCTGGCGTAATCTCAGGTAAAATAATTCGGCTGAATGTCCGCCACCGATGGGCACCTAACATAACGGCCGCTTCCTCCGTGTCCTTCTCAAGATCCTGCAAGATCGGCTGTACGGTCCTTACGACGAATGGAAGACCGATGAAGACGAGTGCGATCGTAATCCCGAGCGGTGTGAACGCCACCTTAATGCCTAGCGGCTCCAGCTTCGAGCCAATGAGGCCATTCTGAGCATAAATCGTCGTCAGTGCGATACCCGCAACCGCTGTTGGCAGTGCAAAAGGCAGATCAACGAGGCTGTCGACGATGGATTTGCCTGGAAACTTATAACGTACGAGCACCCAAGCGATCAGCAATCCGAACACGGCGTTAATGCCAGCTGCAGACAGCGCGGTAAGAAAGCTGATCTTATAAGCAGCAATTACACGCGTATTCCAAATCGTATGCCAGAAGTCCGACCATCCCATCCCGGCGGTCTTGATGAACACGCCGGAGAGTGGGATGAGAACGATGACGCTCAAGTAGAAGATCGTATAGCCGAGCGAGAGATTGAATCCTGGAAGAACCCGGCGGATAGCGGAACCTTTCATGTGAAGTCAGCTCCTTGCGAAATCTGTAAGATCAATATCATTGCTTATTTGCCTGGAACGTAGATTTTATCGAAAATACCGCCGTCAGCGAAATGCTTCTTCTGAGCTTCTTGCCAACCGCCGAAATCATTGTCGATCGTCAGCAGTTCAAGCGATTTGAATTGATCCTTGAACTCATCCGCTACCGATTGCAGACGTGGACGGTAGTAGTTCTGAGCTGCGATGCGTTGGCCTTCTTCCGAATACAAGTATTTCAGATAAGCTTCGGATACTTCACGTGTACCGCGATCGTCAGCCACTTTATCTACAACTGCAACTGGCGGTTCAGCCAGGATGCTGAGCGATGGGTAGACGATTTCGAATTTGTCTGGTCCGAGCTCATTGATGGACAGGAATGCTTCGTTCTCCCAAGCAAGCAGCACGTCGCCAATTCCGCGCTCTACGAACGTCGTCGTGGAGCCGCGTGCGCCGGAGTCGAGTACCGGTACATTTTTGTACAGCTTCTGTACGAACTCTTGCGCCTTCGTCTCGTCGTTGTTGTTATGTTTCAGCGCATACCCCCAAGCTGCGAGATAGTTCCAACGTGCACCGCCGGATGTCTTCGGATTCGGTGTAATGACTTCGATGTCGTCCTTCACCAGATCGTCCCAGTCTTTGATGCCCTTCGGGTTGCCCTTACGAACGAGGAAGACGATCGTCGACGTGTACGGCGAGCTGTTGCTTTCGAACTTGCTCTGCCAGCCTTGGTTGATCAGGCCCTTCTCTTGAATTGCGTCGATATCATAGCCAAGTGCAAGTGTTACAACGTCCGCTTTCAAACCGTCGATTACTGCCAAGCTTTGTTTGCCGGAGCCGCCATGCGACTGTTTGATCGTTACCTCTTGACCTGTTTCTTCCTTCCAGTGAGCAGCGAAAGCTTTGTTATATGCTTCATACAATTCGCGGGTTGGATCATAAGATACGTTCAGAAGCTCAACCGGCTTAAGCGGCTCTTTCTTCTCCGTATCGGTTGTCGTTTGCTCCGTTGTCGTTCCTGTTCCTGTGGATGCTGCTTTATCGCCGCTTGCTTTGTCCTCTTTATCTTTCGAACCGCAAGCTGTCAGCACCAGAGATACTGCGAGAATAATCGAGAACCATTTCAAAGTAGACCGTTTTGCCATAGACCATACACCCCTTAAGATAATATCAATTAATCCCTACCTGTTTAGTTGGTTATGTTTGATGTACTGATTCTATCAGGCAACCGTTGCCAGTGTCAACGACTAATTTCAATAAATCTGATAAGGATTATAAGATTTGATTATTGGGGCTTATTTTGGGTATGCAAAAAGCAGATCTCCGTTGGCCTCTTTCAGCCATGGAAACCTGCTTTTTCCGTAATCTTATAGAATGAGATGGGCAGCTTTAGCGCGCTCCCATCGGCTTGGCCGCCTTCGGCGACACGACGCTGACGTAATCAATCGCGGCATTCGTTTGCCCCCGCGCAGGCTTTGGCGTCGTATAAGCGAACTTCAACTGATACGATCCCTTTTTGTACACGAGAATCGTCTTCTTGCCAGACTTACGCATCGAGAAGGGCTTGCCGAGCGTTGATCGAACCTCTGTTGATGTGATTTTGACGCCATCCTTGATCGGATCCAATGCTGTCTCCGAAATCCGAATTTCCTTTAGCACATCCCCGCGGCCAACAGCGAATGCAATCGTCCCTTTCATCATACCCGGCATGTACTCCTGAAAGCCGTTTACCTTACGGTTAGGCTCGCCCCATGCCTTATGCACTTCGGTAATAAGGGTTTTGCCTACGACAAAATTGTCCGCATTCACCATCTGCCCATTGTTGGCCAGCTCATTAATTCGTTCGATGAACTGATGATGAATTTGTTTATCTGTTGGTTCACTCGTCTGGTAGCTGCGGCTTCGGCTAACCGTGTTCGTCGGTGGCGTCGAGGAATACGAATGCAATCTGATCTTATGCACGGTATTGTCTTTCGCATGTACCGTAATTGGATTGGGCCCTTTGATTGCTTGTGATTTCGAGTGATTCTGTGGTTCGTTCGGCTGTACATTGCTTCCGCATGCGGATAACATGATGACGACTGACGCAGCTGCGACAGCCTTCACTAAGGTATGCTTGCCTGGCCGTTGTGCCTGCACTAGATTAGCCCCTTCCGAATCATATAGGTAACCAAGCTTAGTATGAGCATAAATACGGGTTCCTCCTCGTATAGACGAATGCCGTTTGCTGCCAGCCTGCAGGCACACAAAAAACCGGATGAGTAATCCTCATCCGGCTGTATTTGACTTCTATTAGCGCTTCCGCTTGTTCGTTCCCGTCACTCGAATAACATCCACATAGGAGCGTATCCGCTCCATAAGCCGCTCGCCCTTATGACGATCATCGCCTTCCTTGCTCGTAAAGCTGAAGTGCTGCTCAAGCGCTTCGATATCAAGGTTCGACGTGTAGAACGTAGGCTTCCGCTGCATCCGATAGTTCAGAATGCCGCCCATCACATGGTCACGCACCCAAGGACTTAAGTTCTCCGCCCCTATATCGTCAAAAATAAGCAGGTCGGTCTCCTTCATCATATCGACCGTTTCCTTCAGCTTACCAGGCTCGTGCATCATCGCCTTCAGGTCTTCCACGAAATCCGGCATGTAGACAATCACGCCGGAATAGCCCGCCTTCGCAAGCTCATGCAGCATGTAGCACATGAGGAACGTCTTGCCCGTGCCGAAATGGCCTTCCAAATACAAACCAGACGGCTGCAAGCCTTGCTCCTTCGTCCGATCGATATATTCGAGCAGTTGTCCAACGGCTTCCATGCGGCCTAGATCGTTCGTAATAATTTCTTCCGCTGAATAGCCGTTGCGAAGTGCCGTCTCATCGATGTAGAAGCTGCGGACCCGGCTCCGAATTTGTTCCTCATTCTGACGGGCAATGAACTTTTTACAGGATACCTTGCGATCGTACAGACGCACTTCTCCGTTCACATTCTCACAGGACAGCATCGTATAATGGCCCTCGAAATCGTTCGGGCATAGATCAAGACCTGGACACCGCTCGCAATTGCGGTATTCCTTCACATACTGATAGAACCGATTCAAATTGAGACGGATTGTATTGTTATCCAGCTCTGGGTACTTCGCGCGAAACCGCTCTACGAGCGGGTCCGCAAGCAGCCCGTCCATCAATTCAGCGGAACGCCTAAGAGCTTCGCTGCCCATTGGCGTCCGTTTCAGCAATTCGCCAAGCGATTCCATGCTGGTTCATCCTTTCCGTCCTCGTCCATGTTCTTATTTCTTACCATCCAGCTTACGCGCTAACCGCCGCAGCTCTTCCAGCTTCTCAGCCGACGGTGCAGCGTTCTGCTCTTGAGCCTGTACAATCGGTATCGCCGGCTTCCGTGCCGCGCCAGCCCCGGCTCGGCCTCTTCCGCGTCCTTGAGCTCCTCCTGAGCGCGAAGGCGCTGCAGCGCCAGCCTGCTGCTGGCGTGCCCGATCCGTTTCCATCTGCTGCTGTTCACGCACATAACCGACTGCCTTCTCGAACGTATCGATTCCCTTCAGCAGCATGTTAGAGGCAACTGCTTCAATAAACGTCTTCGTTACGCGCTGCGAATCGTTTGCGCCAATAACATAATGAATGAGTACGTTAATGACAGATGGAGGAAGCTTGTAATTCAAGTCGATCCGCTCGAAGGTCCGGTCGATCCATTCCGGCACAGCACCTGGGAAATATCGCTGAAGGAACCGTGTATGCGGCTCATTGCGCATGAGCATGTTGTACTGCGCAACGTCACAGCGGCCTTCCAACTGCTTCGGAACCGGCATAAACAGCTCCTCCGGTACGCCATATTCATCTTCCTCATCCTGCTCGTCGTTATCCTCCGCAGCAGCCATCATGTTCGTTCTAGCCGTTATGCGCTGGCGGTCTGCTTCGCGCTTCTTATCCTGACGATACATTTGGTTCGCACGAAGCTGAAGCTCGTCCACCAGCAGATCGCCTTGCGGCGTGAATACGCCGTCTTCATCAAGCAATCGGCAAATGTCGGCCGCGCCGATATTGTACTTGTATGCGACGTAATTAAGCTGCGCCATGGCATCGTCGTCACCGCGCAGACGCTCGACATACTTGCGGTTGACCGCTCCGCGCGGGAAACGCATGAGCAGCTCCCCAACGGTAAGGCCTGCCGTCTCTGACGGCGGCGGCTTCGGTACCGAAGGCTGCCGGGACGGCGCCACTTCACTAAGCGCCTGCTCCAGCTCGTCATCGACCTTCGACGTATTCAGACGAAACAGCTCGTAGAATGGCACCGAAATATTTTCTTTATTCCAACGCGCTTCTGCCAGCTCGTCCGGCTCCTTCGAATTGAATGATTCACGCAGCGCGATAACCGCATACTTCCCGATCTGATCCCGCAGCAGCAGCGACAGATGCTGATTGCGGAAAAACTCTTCCGGTGACAGCGGCGCTGTAAGCTCATATTCGTATACATAATCATCATTGTCCGGCACTGCAAGCCGTGACGTTTGCAGAAGACCTACCGCTTCAAGCCGAGACGTATCGTTTAGCAGCCTTTTCCGTCCGTTCTCATTCATCTGCAGCCCAAGCGCCAGAAACAGCATCCGATGCGGCTCAACCGTGGAATAGCCTGTCCGTCCTTCCATGACGCTGTGGTACAGCAGCTGGTACAGTCCGATCGCTGAAGCGCCTATCATCGGCTGATAAATAAGAGAAAGCATCCGCGTGTCCAGCGGGCTTAGCGAAAAACCTCGAAACGTGTAGTATCGGTGGTGTTCCGTAAACTGCATCAAATGACCGATGCGCATTGTATCCACCCCATCCGTTCTATGTTTCCTCTCATTCTATCACAAATGATGTGCCGCTTGGCATACGTCGAATAATGAAAAAACCTCCATCGAGGTCTGTCGAAGATGCGCGACCTGCTATGAAAGAAAATTCCCCCGATGCACACATCAGGGGAATCGATAAACTTTTTCGCACACTAGAACATTTTGTAACCGCCGCGGCGGAGCGCTTGAATCGTCCAGCCACTGACGTAAGCACCAACAAGTGCCGTAATAGCCGGCAGCACATCTACGAATGTGAAGGATGTAAAGTTTTCGCTAAACGAAATGCTCTTATCCCATGTTCCCCAGATCATAAGCGGCAGCAGCACAATAATGAACAAATAAATAGGGAACCAGGTCGTCTTCATAAGCATATTCAGAATGAACCCGATGCCGAACATCATAATAAAGAACAGCACCATTGCCACGATCAATTGAACCATATGCCGTTAACCCCTTTACTCTACGTGAACGGACGTACGCATCCGTATTCTAGTATATGTATATCGATTTTATTCTAATGAAAGCGTGTGCTGAAGTCAATTTGCTATGATCAAATGTCACAAGTCCGCCATTTGCCGTATGGATGCCCATTACGCTACAATGAAAACAATTGAAAAAAATAGGCAGCCACGGAGGTATTGAAAATGAGTGAAGCAGCACAAACGTTAGAGGGCTGGTACGCCCTGCATGATTTCCGTTCGATCGACTGGCAGGCTTGGAAGGCAGCAAGCGCAGCTGAGCGCGCAGCTGCATCGGACGAGCTCCAATCGTTCCTCTCCGCATGGGAGCAAACAGGCGAGCAGAAGCAAGGCAGCACAGCGGTATACACGATCGTCGGCCAGAAGGCTGATTTCGTTATTTTCCACCTGCGCGAGACGCTCGAAGAGCTCAATGAACTCGAAACAGCGTTCAACAAATCGGCCTTTGCCGCTTTCACGAAACCAACGTACTCCTACGTCAGCATCGTTGAACTCAGTAACTACATGGGTCAACCCGGCGTAGATCCACTGCAAATCCCAGAGGTCGTTGCTCGCTTGAAGCCGGCACTTCCAAAGGCGAAGCATATTTGCTTCTACCCCATGAACAAACGTCGCGAAGGCGGCGACAACTGGTACATGCTGAGCATGGATGACCGCAAAACAATGATGCGCAGCCACGGCATGATCGGCCGTCAGTACGCTGGCAAAGTAAAGCAGATCATTACCGGCTCCGTCGGCTTCGACAACTGGGAATGGGGCGTTACGCTGTTCGCGGACGATGCGCTGCAATTCAAAAAGCTCGTATACGAAATGCGTTTCGATGAAGTAAGCGCACGATTTGGCGAGTTCGGCGACTTCTATGTCGGCAACCTGATGGATGCGGAGACGCTGACTAAGCTGCTGGCTATCTAAAATAGTAAAGAGGACGAGGGCATAGCGCCTACGTCCTCTTCTTTTGTTATGGCCGCACCCCTACGCTGCTATGCTTTGAACTTCGCTATCATATCGGTCATTTGGTTCGCCATGCCGGAGAGGGACTCCGATGAGGCGAAGATTTGACGCATCGATGCGGACTGTTCCTCGGCCGAAGCCGTAACGCGTGCGAACTGCTGCGATGCCAATTGAATACTGCTCGCCAGCTCCGTGCTGGCAGCATTGGCCTCCTTCGAGCCCTCAGCCATACGTGCAGCCACATCCGACAGCTCGTCCATCTGCGCCGACACTTTGCCAATGTCTTCTGTAATGGAGGCGAAAGCGAGCTCTGCGCGTCGTGCGATAATAAGTCCCTGCTCCGCTTCTTGGTTGCCACTCGTTACGGATTGAACAATTCGCTCAATCCGGCTAAGCATGTCCGTGATCAGTTCTGCAACGACGCGGGCAGATTCCTCCGACTGCGCAGCAAGCTTCCTCACCTGCTCGGCAACAACTGCGAAGCCGCGACCTTCCTCGCCTGCTCTAGCCGCTTCAATTGCGGCATTGAGCGACAGCAGGTTCGTCTGGGAAGCAATCGCGCCAATCATCTCCATAACGGATCGAATTTGGTCCGAATGCTCCGATAAATTCTCAACATCCTCTTTCATCTGCGCCGTATTCCGGTGGATCGATTCCATCTGAGCTAATGCCTGTTGAACCGATTGCCCGCCCGCAGCCGCCTCTGCCGCTGTATCATGAGAAGCTGCCGCAACAACATTCGCAGCACTCGCAATACGCTGCACGGAATAATCGGTCTCGATAATGGCGGACATGACGTCCTCGGAGCGGTTGGTCTGTTTAACGCTCTCTACCTCGGTCACACGAATCAAGTCCGCGATCTGATCGGCATTATATTGCGTATGCTCGGCGCTTGCCGTCAATTCTTGTGATGCGGAGTGCAGTTGAACCGCATTATCATTCAAGCGGCTTATCATGACCCGCAGATCATCGACCATCGATTGGAATGCACCTGCCAGCCTACCTGTCTCATCCTTGCCTCGTGCCGTTACACGTACAGTCAGATCCCCCTGTTGGACACGCGCCATCTCCTGTGTCAGACGCTTCAATGGACTGACAAGTCGCTTAGCGAATAACAGCGTAATAACAAGCGAAATAACTAGAACGGCCAGCCCTATGATTAACGCCGTTGTACGGTTCCGCTGCATGAGTGCGTACACATCCGTCGCGTCGAAATCTGCTCCGACTACGCCAATCATTGCGCCTGCTCCGTTGAGAATTGGAATGTAGGCGGTGACGGTTGCTCCGTATTCTTCATCATTCGTCAGCTCGCCAACCATCGGCTTCTTCTCATCAAATGTTCGAACAAGACCAGGGAACTGCTCCTCTTCCACCTCGCCAAGCGCAGATACATCCTCTGTCTGTTCAAGCGGAGCGCCATCTACCATGTAATAGTATTCGGCCTGTCCATTCTGTACGGTTCTGCCCATCGTATAGAGATACTTCAACCCATACGCCTGTTTCATCTCATCGAGTTTCACGCGAAGCTCTGCATAATAACCATCGGTGCTGCTCTCGGGCGTCAACGCTCCATACTGCTCCGTATCAATGATGGAGGCTGCATGCTCGGCAATGGTCTGCGCCTGCGTTCCAAGCGAATGCACGACAAGCCGCTGCGCGTCATTCACGATGGTGAAGCCGAGCACGGCGGCGGAAATCGTAATAATGATGGAAAATACAAGCACGATGCGAGTCTGTAAGCTGTTCATCCATGAAACCCCTTCCAAGATGCGCACAAAAAAAGCGCTCGCCTACAACATAACAAAGTCATGCTGTAAGCGAGCGCTCTTGATGTATCGTCACTAGTTGTGATTGATTAGTCGTCGTCTTCGTTATCGAGTTCCGCTAGTTCCGCTGCCAGCTGTTGGCGACGTTTCTCTTCCAAGTACTCTGCCGTAGCCCGATCACGCTCACGGCCTTTATCCTTCAACCGTTCGATGGCAGGCATAATGAGCAGGTCGACTTCTTTCTGGACATGGTAGGCCAGATCGTAGCGATCTTGGGATTCAAGAAAGGAACCAACTTCCATAAGCGAATTATATCGATCAAGCTCGTCTCTTGTCAACAAACCACGAACTTGCACGCTGCAATGGCGCATTATAGGAATTTTCCTT
The DNA here is from genome assembly GCF_003182255.1 of Paenibacillus cellulosilyticus. Taxonomy (GTDB): domain Bacteria; phylum Bacillota; class Bacilli; order Paenibacillales; family Paenibacillaceae; genus Paenibacillus_T; species Paenibacillus_T cellulosilyticus. The sequence goes on from NZ_QGTQ01000035.1 coordinate 14,864, forward strand.
TGCGGAACACAAGTGGCAGACCACCGATAATGAATAGGTAGCGGATGTCGATCAGCTTTTTCAGCCAAGCAGCGACACGGCCTTTATACTTCTTGCCGAATGCGATGCCGACAGCCTCCCCCTTGCCGAGCGACGCAACCGTGCCTTTGTTGCTGAATACGAAATTTTTCAGCGGCTGGTTACGGATCGATGCGACCAGGTTGTGCGCACATACAACGCCCTGCTGCATAGCGATCTGTGCCGTTGGCGGATATGGACGCCCTTCCGGATTAAACATAAGCGAGTTGTCGCCCACGACGTATACATGGTCGCTGCCCGGAACGCGTAGTTGGTCATCCACCTTCACGCGGCCGCGCATCGTCTCGAAGCCTGCTTCCTCGATCAAGCGGTTACCGCGAACACCGCCGGACCAGATAACGGTCTGCGAACGGATCTCTTCCTGCGGATCTTCGCCCTTCTGTACAACGACGCCGTCTTGGGAGCACGATTTGATCGCCGTGCCGATTTTGAACGTAACACCTTTCTTCGTCAGCACGTTCATCGCATACTCAACAAGCTCGGGATCAAAGCCAGGAAGCGCGGATGGGCCGGCTTCAACGTTATAAATCTTCACCAGATTCGGATCTACGTCGAACTCCTTGCACAGTTCTGGGATACGGTCTGCGAGTTCTCCGACAAACTCGATGCCCGTGAAGCCTGCGCCGCCGATAACGAACGTCAGGTAGTCCGTGCGATGCGGTTCACGCTTGAAGCGCGCGAATTGATATTCAATATGCTCGCGGATAAGGCGAACCGAGTTAATGCTGCGAATGTTCATGGCATGCTCAAGCAGACCTGGAATGCCGAACGTTTCCGGCTCGCCGCCAAGGCCAATAACAAGATAGTCATACGACAGCGTACCGTCTTCGAGGATGACTTTCTTATCCTGTGGACGAATTTGAACAACCGTCGATTTGACGAAATCAATTTTAAACTCATCGATCAGCTTCGAAATGCTGACGCGGGCATTCTCGGGATTGTCCGTGCCTGCAGCTGGCATATGAAGATGAGTCGTTATATAGTGATAATCGTGTTTATTCACGAGCGTAACGTCTGCTTCATTATAATTAAGCTGCTTTTGCAGACGAAGTGCCGTCAGTACGCCACCATAGCCGGCGCCTAAAATGACGATTTTCGGAATATTGCTCATGATTTGAATCCCATCCTATCCGTTGTTTATATGTGTATCTATATAGGTGATCGATAACATTATTCTATGTGAAAAATTACACAAGGCTAAAATTAAAATAATAAGTATGTCTCTTCTTTTCTAAAAAAGTTGTCCGTTGCAGTGTCGACAGAGCATGTCGAACGTAATATCCATGAAAAATGATACATAGTTTTCATGAAAAGTTCAATGGTTAAATATACGAAAATGTTCGTCAGAAGTTCCAATCGGTTGCTTCCTGACACTGCTTTGAAGAGCTATAATGAAAGCATACGTCCGGTCAGAAAGAGACCTTCTATTTTCCTTGACAGGACTGCTGACTGCCCTTACTTAAGCGTATGCTTAAGTAGCGTCTTTTGCCTATGCTGATCTGAATGAATCTGTTTGCTTTGCAATGCGCATTCACAATTCAGGAGGTGCAACATGTCCAATATACCCCAGCAACCACTCGATGAATCCGTTACCGATATTATCGTGATCGGAGGAGGCCCTACAGGGATGTTTGCCGCATTCTACTGCGGGATGCGTCAAGCCTCTGTCAAGATTATTGAAAGTATGCCCCAACTTGGCGGCCAGCTCGCAGCCCTTTATCCGGAGAAATACATTTATGATGTAGCTGGATTTCCGAAGGTCACTGCCGGGGAGCTTGTCCATCAGCTGCAAGAGCAGATGAAGCTGTTCGACTCCGAGGTATGTCTGGAGGAGAAAGTAACGCAGGTCATCAAACGCGATGAGCGGTTATTCGAGGTTCAGACCGATAAGTCCGTCTACTTCGCTAAATCTGTCATCATTACCGCTGGTGTTGGTGCATTCGAGCCAAGAAGACTTGAGCTGCCGGAAGCTGCACGATACGAGAAAAGGAACTTGCACTACTTTGTAAGTGATCTGCAGAAGTTCGCGGGGCAAAACGTCGTCATTAGCGGCGGAGGAGATTCCGCTGTTGACTGGGCACTTATGCTGGAGCCGATTGCTGCAAGCGTTACGCTTGTCCATCGGCGCGATAAATTCCGGGCGCATGAGCATAGTGTAGACAATTTATATAAATCAAGTGTCCGGCTGGCCACCTCTAATGAAATCGTTGAGCTGCACGGCGCTGACGCTATCGAGCAGGTGACGCTGGAGCATGTGAAAACGAAGGAGCGGCAGGAGCTAAGCGTAGACGCTGTTATCGTTAATTTCGGCTTTATCTCTTCTCTTGGTCCAATTGCCGAATGGGGAATCCATATCGACGGCGGTTCAATCGTCGTCGACTCCAGAATGGAAACGAGCATACCGGGTATATTCGCAGCTGGCGACATTGCAACTTACCCTGGCAAACTAAAGCTGATTGCCGTCGGGTTCGGCGAGGCTCCAACTGCGGTGAACAACGCCAAAGTTTATATTGATCCGAACGCGAAGCTGTCGCCCGGCCATAGCAGCAATATGAAGCTATAAGCACTCCTTTATCGATGCTAAAGCCATAATGGAAATCTAATCATCCGAAAGAAAATAGGGTATCCTACCTTGGAAATGATTCATCGACACCGAGGAGGGATACCCATATGTTATTGTGCGCGGTTTGCAATGGCATCCGAATGCTTGATCTCGTCTGCCCCGCGTGCTCTTATGCTGCAGAAGACTACGGCAGGGCTAGTGACTGGAACGGACCATACGCGCCTTATGAACCCATTGAATTCGAGGATATGTTCGCAGCTACTCAACTAGAGGACGTACCTGTATGCCGTCATTCAGCTTATTGCTCGCATTGCTCCCACACGTTCGTTGTTGAGGTCGTGATGGAGTGAGCCCATTTCGCGATGAAGCTTTCGTTCTGGCCGCTCTACGCTCCTAAACGGTAGCTGTCTGGGTTGATCCCTCTGCGTTGTATCTCACTTAGGAGCAATCGAATAAATTCCGTTTCGAGATGTAATTGTACCGCCATATAATAAGAGTCAACCAGCAGGTCATCAGACAGCAGCTCCATGTCCCACACTCCTTTCCACTTGTTTCCGTTTTTCCTAACTCATCTTAGCATGGGCCTAAAAACGGAACAAGCGTTCCGAATATCCACAATATCGTGTGGACAGCGTGTGTACAAGATGTGGGAAAACAGCAAATTACAAGCAGGAGCTAAGGCTAATATGTGGATACTCTTATTCACAGCCTTGGGATAGCGATTTCGCATAAAAAACTTTAATCAGCACTAAGTGGAATAATTAACATTTTGTATCATATACTATGTGGTTATGCTCCACGATGAAGAAGGAATTCCCCGAAACCCTCCTTCTTTTATTGCGGTCTCGTGTTCACTTCGAAGATCCAGATCTTACCGTTCTTATCGATGCCGTAGTCGAAGCCAAGCTGGCCGATGCCTGGGAACTTCGTTTCAAGCACTCGTGTTGCCGTAACCGTAAGCGTGCGCATTTCTTGCTTCTTACTGGCGACCATGCCTGACGACAACGAACGGCTAATTCCCTGCGCTGCTGTCATCATCGTGCCGCCCCGGCACAAATTCGTGACGAACAGCCCTGGCTTCGCAAGACGTCCAACCATGGAACGATATACCCATCCCGTTTCCGTCTTAACATATTTGACCCGGTAGTCGATTGGACGCCCTCCGATTGTCGCAAGGCGAATGCCTTTCTGGATCAAATAAGAACGTTTCTTCTTTACTCTATTCAGTGCAGCATACAGCCCATCGAACGAGGAAGCATAGCCTTTCTTTGAATAGTACGTATATGCGTAACCGTTTCCTTCCTTCTGCACCTTGATGACACCGTGGCCACCCGCTCCGCAAACCGGTTTGATAACGACCATTTCATGCTCGCTAAGCATCGATTTCAAATGATTAGCTGAATAAATCCGTGTTGGCGGAACATGCGCTGCCAGAAGGGTGTTGCTGAGAAGTGCAGCTGTTTTGACCCATTTGCTAGCCAGCTGTCTGCTATGCGACTCTACCATGGCAATCTTCTCCCTCTCCCAATCGTTATACACTAGCATATGCCTCGGAGATAGAAGTCTCTTGGATGAATGACGCTTGAGAAGAGCCTGTTTTACTAGTTGATAGAGCAGGACACTAGAAGGGCATCATTTGTATGGGGTACAAAATAAAACGGCAAGCCCTAAGGCTTGCCGGTTCTATCATTTGGGTTCTATTATAGGCCGAATTGCCCAGAGAACGTCCGCTCCATCTCCAACTGCTTATCCTGAAGCGCTTCGGTCGGCTGCCGATTCGTACGTTCGAACTCCGCGAGCCTCGCTGCGCTCGTATTCCCTTCGGCCAGCGCTTCGCGTAATACGTTCGCAAGCGTATCGGCATCGTTCAGCGCGCAGTTGAGTCCGAACGCTCCCGTTGGGCTCATCGTATGTGCTGCATCGCCCATGATGACGAATCCATCCCGAACCCAACTGTCTGCTCGGCTGCTGTGCACCTTGAGCAGAACAAAGTCGCTCCATGATTGCAGATTTGCCCGCGCAGTCTTCTCTAAGTCTGGGTAAGCCTCCGCTAACTTGTCGACTAGATCATCGATTGGCTTTTTCTTCAGCTCGGCATACAAGCCTTCCGGTATGCTCCAGCCGATCTGAATATAGCCGCCTTGCTGTGTGAATAAAGCTAGCTGCGCATCGTGTGCCAGCGTCATTCGAATGATTGGCTCCCAGCCTTCCGGCGAAGGAATGCGTGCCCACAGCAGGTCATACCCATGACTAAGCACATCGGTCGGGATACCGGCAAGCTTACGAACGGTTGAATACCGTCCGTCTGCACCTACTGTGACACGGCTGCGAACGGCAATCGTCTCACTGCCATGTCGTCCGCTGACGCCTACGACTTTGCCTTCCTCGTCCTTCAGCAGCTGCGTGACCGTTACGCCTGTGAGCAGCTTCGCGTTCGGATTCGCTTCCAGCCGATCGAACAGCACCTGGAGCAAATGCTTCTGCGGCGTATGAATGCCGACATGGACATGGCCTTCACCGGGCTGTACCGTGCGAATTAACTCGCCATTCTCCATATACTCAATGCGCTGTAGAAGCAGCATGCCTAGACGCCTCACTTCATCAAGCACATGATGCTTATTCAGTATCCGCTCGCCATCTTCATTCACAAGCTCGCCCCGAAACTCTTTGAACACGCTGGCATGCCGCTCGAGTACGACGACCGATAGGCCTGCCTCCGCCAATAGAACGGCAAGCAATGCGCCGCCAGGCCCTGCACCAACGATACATACATCTGACTGTAGATCCATGATTCATCGCCACCTGTTTCTCATCATGTCCATCGTCCGTCACTACCATGCGGCAGGTCGATGCGCCACTTTACCTAACCCTTAACTACACCAGCGCGACTTCTGGCACCTTCACGGCAGGGGAATCCACTGCACGATTATCGAAGAAAGCTGCAAGCTCGCGATATCGCTTCGACAGCGTCGTTGGCGAAACACCGTATTTGGTTGCAAGCCCCTTCTGTGTATTCGACAATCCATGAGCTTCGCTCATCAAATATTCGATCGCTGCGCAATAAACCTCTGGCTTCGCATAAGCAGGTGCCGTCTCATCAGCGTAGCAGTGCCATACCCAGATCGCACGGATGATAATCGACGGCTCTGTGCCGTGCATCCGCTCTACAAGCATTTCTGCAAGCTGCTGATCTTCCGTACGCTTCCATGAAAGCTCATGGATCCACTTAAGCATGCCTTCTGCTGTAACAGGTGCATTCTGGCTTGCTGCATCTGCGGATGCCGCTGTCCCTTCCACCGTCTGCCGTCCTTGTTGTTGAACCTTCTCTAAACAGCAGCGCTTATACTTAAGTCCACTGCCACATGGACAACTTTCATTGCGTCCAATCTTGTTATTACCTTGTTTCAATTCCAATCAACTCCTAGCTTCTTTCCTTACAAACGTCTATTATAACGCAAAACGGGCTAGGATGCTCCCTTCAATTCGCCAAACTCCCTCAGATTGCTATTTCATGGCAATAATCGGATCAAATGAAGGTGGTGATTGGAGGCTATCGTGCTTCATGGTTTTATTGATTTGACCATGTATAAATAACGTCTCCACCGTCCATAATACTTAATGACGGTGCGAATGAGAGGTGTGGCTCCATTGGACCCGATAATGGTACAAGGACTGCAGGAGACATTTAGTTGATCACGAAGCCTAGGAAGCGAGGGGTTGTGTCGCAGAGTATCTCTGATTCACGCACGCTTTCACAAGCGTTACCCGAGTAACAACGCGAAGTGTTGATGAGAATGAACTCAATTTCTAACCACCGTCAGAGAGGCCCGCGAGGGCCTCTTTTTTCATCCGGTATGATACTAATTTACGAAGTCACAACAATATATTAGCGATTAGCACAATTTTGTTCCGCAATGTTAAGAAATGATGAATAGATCAACCGCCAGCTGACCATAATACTAAACGACGGTGCGAATGAGAGGTGTGGCTCCATTGGACCCAATAATGGTACAAGGACTGCAGGAGGAAATTCGATAACCACGAAGCTAAGGAAGCGAGGGGTTGTGCTGCAGAGTATTCTCTGAATCACACACGCTAATAGCGTTACCCGAGTAACAACGCGAAGTGTTAAAAGGAATGACTCAATTCAAACCACCGTCAGAAGGAAGCCTGTAACAGGGCTTCCTTTTAACGTTGTCGGCAAACAAAAAGCCGCAGTAGCGCGACCCTTTGTCATGGCTATTGTATGAAAATGAAAATTCAGCTCGTACCGGCCGATGCAGAGCCATTAAATACGGCAGGTCCATTCAATGTGACTCCCGTATCTGTATCCGAACTAATAAACAGGCTGTAACGGATTTGTCCCACTTCTACGACATTTGCTGGCGGGAAATCTCCTGCCACAACGCTAATTGGCGGAGTGTCAAACGAGCCCCCTCCAAGAAAGAGCGTATCCGTATAAATAACCGTCCCCGTACCTGCTGTGCCCGTTCCATTACGTTCGATTGTCAGTGTAATGTTGGCCGTCTGTTCAACCCCTAATGCAACGCCAGCTATTCCTGTTAACGCAACACGCACAAGATCAGCATTGCCCGCAGGAGCCGCCGCCAACGTCTGCAGCCCAATGTCTCCAATGAATAGCGGTGTCGTCGTAATCGGCTCTGCCCCAGCGCTGTTATTGCGATGCACGGACAGACGCTCGTCCAGAAACTGTATAGCCATGCTTACCCCTCCCTTGCTCCTAAACTAATCTATTATATGTAGCGACTAATAGAGTTGAACTGGGCAAAGGTATACGATAATAGACTTGCAGCGTTACTTTGTGCTGTCCGATGCCTGAGATGGCTTCTGACCTGGCGGTTGTCCGCCTCCAAAACCTCCACTACTCAGCTCGATACTGCTCGCCTGCTGTGTGCCGTCTGTTAATTGAATTCTTAGTATGTCTCCTTCTTTCAAATCGGTTAGCTTAATGGTTTGTTCTGTGCGCTCATTATTATCGAAGCTTATCTCGATCAGCTTCGTTGAACTTGTCACTTCAATAACCATCGTCTCCTCCGTAAACATGTCGGAAGGTTGTGATGCATCGCCTGACTCTCCTTCACTTGGAGCTTGTCCGCTTGGCTTGCCTTGCGACATTGATGATTTATAAATCGTTATTTTGCTGCCGCTGATGCTCTTGATCTTGCCCATTGTCGATGTATGATTCGAACTATCGGCTGGTGCAGCTGATTTCGCAGCTGTTGAACTGGATGTCGCCTTCGTACTTGTTCCTGCTGCGCTTTGCGCTGCTGTTGTGCTCTTAGTGCTTCCAGAAGTGTCTGAGCTGCTTGATCCTTTCGTCTTACTGGTGCTGCCGCTGGTAGTCGATCCAGATGCAGATTGGGTTGATGCGGCAGTCTTCTTCTCTTCTTTCGCTGCCGTTGTCGACGAGCTTGAAGCGGCTGGCTTCTGTTCAGTTGATGGCGTCTGTTCATTAGCGTTGGAAGCATTGTCCGACTGATCGGACGATGCTGCTTCTTCCTCGCCAGCTGCTGTTACTTGATCTGCATTATCTTCTATGTATGCTGAACCTTCTAGCGTATTGGACTCGGTATCAAGCTCCGTTTCTGTTGCAGTACTAGCAGCAATCGGATCTGTCAAATCACTCGCCGAGCCTGACAAAGCTTTCGATTCCGACTGGCAGCCTACCAGCAGTGACATCATAACAACTGCACTCAGCAGCGTTACGCTCATTTTGTTCCTCATGACTTCCCTCCCAATATTTTCTTCCGAAGGAAATGTATCATGGGACCATGAATTGGAATTGAAAAGAAGCTGAATGTTGTCTGAAATATGGAAAGACAAAAAAACTCCTGCGCATCGTGTACGAATACGTACTCGAATGCACAGAAGTTTTGATTAACTTACGCTTGGAATTCGTGTTTACAAAATCTTAGCAAGGATCCGCCGCAGGGTTGCCTGCTTCCTTCGCCGTACGGAAGCTCGAACCGCATCCGCATGTTGCCGATGCATTCGGATTGAAGATGGTGAAGCCGCCGCTCATGCCTTCTTCCTTCCAGTCGATCTCCAAGCCGTTCAAATATTTGATGCTGTTATTGTCCACGACAACTTTCAAACCTTTTGCGTCCAGCTCTTGGTCGTCTTCGTGGCGCTCATCGTCAAAGCCCATGCCGTAGGAGAAGCCGCTGCAGCCGCCTTCCTTCACGCCAACGCGCAGGAAGAGATTTGGCGTTTCCTCCGCTTCGAGCATTTCTTTTATTTTATCGATAGCCGCATCGGATACATTAATCACGGCAATCCCTCCTCGAGATTAGAATCATTATTACGGTTTTGCCTTTAGTATACTCCGTTTGCCCCATGTGCTCAAGGGGACGATTATCCCGCTTCGGACACGCTATTGCACCACATTGCTCTTCTCTTTCGAACTACTAATCCAACATTTCCTCATGACACATTCATGTCACCTTGCTGACTTTTCTTGTTGCCGCTCTTCTTCTTGAGGTTTATAATGAGTACAGTTATTTTCAAGGGAATAGCAAGTTCCTTTTTTCACAAACTTAACCACTTAGCCGTCGCTGACCAAGTCAGGGACTACAAAATTACAGCAATGAAAGCGAGGGAAAACGTATGAACGTCATTTTACCGACTGACCAATCACGCATGCAAGAAATTGCGGACAAAGTACGTAATGGTGAACGTCTTTCGCTTGAGGACGGCGTCTTTTTGTACCAATCGGACGACCTGCTGACCATCGGCCAGCTTGCGAATGAAGTGAATTTGCGCAAGAACGGCCGCAAGGTTTATTTTATCGAAAATCTAAGTCTCTACTTCACGAACGTCTGCGAAGCGCACTGCGCATTCTGCAACTTCCGTAAGGATGAAGGCCAAGAGGGCGCTTATACGCTGTCCGGCGAGCAAATGATCGAGTACGTCGACCAGCACTACCATCCAGGCGTGCGCGAGTTCCATATTGTAGGCGGACATAATCCACATGTTCCGTTCCAATATTATGTAGATTCGCTCAAGGCGCTGAAAGATCGTTATCCAGACGTTACGTTGAAAGCATACACGGCTGCAGAAATCGACTTCTTCTCCCGTATTAGCGGTCTGTCGTATACGGAAGTCCTGCAAGAGCTTATGAAAGTCGGTCTCGCTTCCCTCACGGGTGGCGGCGCAGAAATTTTGTCCGATCAGTATCGGAAGAAAATGAAAGTAACGAAAGCGGATGTGAGCCAGTATCTGCAAGTGCACCGTGCGGCGCATAACCTTGGCCTGAAGACGCACACGACGATGTTGTACGGCTCGGTCGAAAGCAAAGAAGACCGTATCCGTCACATGATGCAGATTCGTGAGCTGCAAGATGAAACGAATGGCTTCCTCGTATTCATCCCGCTGTCGATGCAGCCAATTAGTCCAAAAGCAAGCATCAAGCGCCGCAACTCGGCGTTCGAGGACTTGAAGACGATCGCGATCAGCCGTCTCATGCTGGATAACTTCCAGCATATCAAAGCGTATTTCATTAACATCGGTCTGCAGCTGACGCAAGTTGCGCTGACGATGGGTGCCAATGACGTACACGGTACGATGGTCAAAGAACGGATCAGTCACGCGGCTGGCGCATTGACGCCGGAAGGTATTACGCGCGACGAGCTCATCTGGCTCGTTAAAGGCGCAGGACGTGTCGCAATTGAACGCGACACGCTGTACAACGAAATTAAAGTATACGAATAGTATAAACACTTAAGCTGGAATTCATGGTGGCCTGCCCAGCAGGACACACTATAGCTACAAATCGGGACATGGAATGGGTGCTAAACAATGAAACGAGTCATTATTTTAGGCGGCGGCTACGGCGGTCAGGCAGTAGCCAATGAATTAATCGAACGAGGCATTCCAAGCGACACGATCGTTACGCTTATCGATCGCATGCCGTTTCAAGGCCTTAAGACGGAATACTACGCGCTAGCAGCAGGTACGGTCAGCGATCACCAGCTGCGGGTTGCTTTTCCAAGCGATCCGAAATTACTGCTGATGTACGGCGAAGTGCTGAACGTCGATATGGAACGGCAGGTTGTTATAATGGAGGGCCAGAACGAGCTGGAATATGACAGTCTTGTTATTGCGCTCGGATGTACGGATAAATTTCACGGCATAACGGGCGCTGAAGAATACGCATGCACGATTCAAACCTTCAGCGCTGCTCGCAATACGTACCAGCAGTTGAATGACTTGAAGGCATACGGACAAGTGTCAATCGTCGGCGGTGGATTAAGCGGCGTTGAGGTTGCAGCTGAGCTGCGCGAGAGCCGGCCGGATTTGAACATTCGCATTATCGACCGCGGACCAAGCGTAATGTCAGCGTTCCCTGACAAGCTGCAAAATTATGTTGCAGACTGGTTCCGTGAACATAACGTCGAAATGATGGGTCACGTTGCGCTTAGCCAGATCGAACCTGGCATCCTGCACGACAGCCACTCCGATAAGCCGATTTACACCGATGTTACGGTTTGGACGGCGGGCATTCAGCCCGTTGATCTGGTGCAACGAATGGATCTGCCGAAGGATCATTCCGGCCGTCTCGTTATTAACGAGTACCACCAGCTGCCAGCCTATACGAATGTGTATATCGTCGGCGACTGCGCCTCGCTTCCTTTCGCACCGAGCGGTCAAGCGGCAGGCGCACAAGGCAAGCAGGTCGCTGAAGTGATTCATGCAGCCTGGAACGGACATACACCTAAGCTTGGCAAAATCAAGCTGAAAGGGACGCTTGGCTCCCTTGGCAAGAAGGCCGGATTCGGCCTGATGGGCAAAACTGCACTTATGGGACGCGTTCCGCGTCTGTTGAAAACAGGTGTCCTTTGGAAATCGAAGCATCATATCGGGTAATCAACCCAACCCAAATCTTCAGGAGCTCTACCCACCTAAATCCTCCCTGCTAGGGAGGACCCCATGGGACTCCCGTCCCCTGGACCCCGGAAGGGGGGGTGGTGGCGAGACAGAGGCGCGGATCAAATACTACGTGTTAGGAGCCGTGTACCCCTTTGGGGTACAACTCTCGTTCGAGCTTACTAGTAAAAACGCCTGTGGCGGGAGCATGGATGCTCGCCTGCCACAGGCGTTTTTTACATGTCGTCGAGCAGTTTATCCAGCGCGGCTTGGTGGGCGCGCTGTTGTTCTGTACTCTTTACGATCTCATCATATAGCTTATCGGCTGTTTCGGCCGCTACTATCTCGCCGTCGACCAAGGCGAACGGGAACAGATAACATTCCCCGCAGTTGCCTAGACAGCCGTATTCGATGACTTCATAGTCAGGATCCTGCTCCAGCCGCTGCATGATGCGATCGGTGCCATGATGCATGTTGCTGGCGCAGAACTCAACGATCGGTTTCAGCATAGTTTTTACCTCCGTACTGCGCATGTATAAGAAACTATAATTTCACGAATGCTAATCAACGGTGCGGATGAATCCGCGCGATCAATCGACTCCATTCCGCCTCGAATCCATTTTCATTTCAATCGCTTTGTACTATAATAGGGGAGAAAGGAGTTGATTGCAATGAGCGAAACTAACCAATCGACGCAGTACGACGAGGTATTGGACGTACTGGATAAACTGCGTCCCTTCTTGCAGCGCGACGGCGGCGACGTTGAGCTGGTAGACGTTGAGGACGGCATTGTAAAGCTTCGTCTGGTAGGCGCTTGCGGCAGCTGCCCAAGCTCGACCATCACGCTGAAAGCCGGTATCGAACGCGCACTGCTTGAAGAAGTTGAAGGTATCGAAGAGGTTGTACAAGTATTCTAATCAGCCTTTTCAACGAGCCTGATACGATGCAAAGAGTCTTGCCCACAGACATTCGTCCGCTGCGGCAAGACTCTTTTTTTGTTCTTCCTCATCGTGCCCGCTTCCGACACTTTTATTCGAGTTCACCTCATACAACGGCGGTCTAACGGTCATTCCAATGACGGTAACAATATTGATAGGACAAAATAAGGGATTCGATTACAAGCTCGAGACCAAGACGCATATCTGCCGTCTGTGTCTCAATATTCTCCAGCACTGGCTCTTCCCCATGCCGCTGGAGACTTTGCTGCAGATCGTCCTGAAGCTCAGAATTCATTAAATGAATCTCTACATTCCGTCTGCGGCGGAGCCGGTTCATCGGGGTCTTATACCGCTCCTTCAGCTCATCGAGCACTTGTCCAAGTGCAGGATGCTTCCGATTGAGCCGCATATTGCGCAGCACTGTGAAGTATGAGAAATGCGGCTTCATCCGCTCCGTCTCCAGCTCCAGCACATCGTTCAGCAGCGTCCCCAGCTTATCAAGCAAGGAGAACATGCGAATAAAACCGTTTTTGTCAAAATACACATAGCGATGGTAGTCCAGCTGTTCCTCTGGCGACATCTGTCCGACTGCAGCACTCGTGATGCGGGCAGCAAACCGATCCGCTGCATAACAGCTCTGCTCCATCTCGTCGAGCGAACCGATAAGCCCTCGCGTCCATATATCATATTTGCGCAGCTTGCCTTCAGACGGTGTACCTACCTGAATCTGTCCATTCATCAATCGGGAGAAATTCCACATCTCATGAATTGCAGCAGCCAACCTGCCTTCCGGCACTAACGGCGGCTCTCCGAACATCGTACGCAGCATCGGCATAGCTCCTTCAACTATAATCAAGTTGCGACAACGCCGCCGTCACATGATGTGTCGGCGGCGTTTGTTGTTCGCTCGTGAGAATCGAGTTGTTATCTTCTACTGTCTCGATGCATTCGGCTTCGAATGAGCATATCGAGCATGATCGTAAACAACCCTGAAATAATTAAGTTATGGACCAAGCTTGTAAATACAAACATATTCTCGTTTGTCAGCTCATGTGTCAGCCATGCGCCGCTGAAGATCTGAGCGATAACGAGCACAAGAGACCATGCACTCGTCGCACGAAGCAGTTCTCCCCTCGCCCCACTGCGGCGTACTGCAATGAATACATACAGCAGCACGCAGAACAGAATAATCGCCGCGATACGATGCAGGAACACAGGCAGCGTTGCACCTTCCAGCTTAGGGACGAACTCGCCGTTGCACAATGGCCATCCGACACATCCACCCGACGATTCCGTATGGCGAATGTAAGCACCTAAGTAAACGACACAATAGCTGTAAATGACCGTAAACAGCATGATTCCATAATATTTGCGAGGTACTGCAGACCCCCAGCTGCTGGTTCTCCCCGTTCGTCTGTAACGGCTTATCCAAATAACAAGCAGCATGGTTGATGCGAATGCGAGCAGCGAGATGCCGAAGTGAATGGCCATCACCGCATCCGATTGCGGCCACAGGACAGCAGCTGCGCCCATTAAGGCTTGCACAATCGTCAACGCCAACGCGCCGCTAGCATACAACACAGCTTCACCATACTGTCTGTAGCTCTTCATCGTCATTATAAATGTTAATAAAGTTAATATACCTGCTAAGCCGCTAATGGCACGATGTGAATATTCAATCAAAGATTCCAGCGTATAAGCCGGTACGAATTTACCGTTGCATAACGGCCAGTCATCACCACAGCCTCTGCCAGAATCGGTGTTCGTTACAAGCGCGCCCGCGAGCAGAACAAGAAGCATAACGATACAGGAAGCGGTAGCAACCACACGATAACGCCCCGTAATCACGACTATCACCCAATTTCTAATAATTGTGAGCTCCATAACATGTCAACATTATGTTCATTATAGCCTTATGAATTATTGAATGCTATGTCGAAAATGGGACACTTCGTGGGGGCCCGCCAATTTCCTTCCTCAGGAGGTGGTAAGGGGCGTTGCCCCTTGAACCCGGTATTTTACATTTATTAACTAACTAAAACCAATATTTCTACCCACCTAAATCCTCCCTGCTAGGGAGGACCCCATGGGACTCCCGTCCCCTGGACCCCGGAAGGGGTTGGTGGCAGAACAGAGGCGTGAGCCAGATGCTCCGTGCTGGGAATCGCGTGCCCTCTGGGGCAAGCTTACTTTGGTTGTATAAAACACCGCTGAGGCGCAAATAAGCAGCTACGTGCTGGGAGTCGCGTGCCCCCTTGGGGCAAGCTTACTTTGGGTGCGTAATAATACAACCCCGCCAAGGCGATGCGTGCTGGAAGTCGCCTACCCCTTTGGGGTGAGCTTACTTATTGTGCGTTTAACTGGGCTAAAATATAAAAAAAGTCCGTACCTTGAAGAGTTGAGCTCTTCAAGGTACGGACTTTAGTGTGTATGAAACGTTGTTAAGCTTGTGGCAATGCTGTGGCAACGGCTACTGCGCGGTCTAGGAACTGCTCGATCTCGTCGCGTGTTTTGCGAAGCTTGCTGACGAAACGAACAAGCTCTTGGCCGTTCTTGAAGGCGATAAAGCTTGGGATGCCAAGAATGTTCAGCTCGCTGCACAGGTCAGGGAGATCGTCACGGTCGATTTGCACGAACTTGAGACGATCGGCATAGGCCTGCTCAACCTCTGGCATGAATGGATCGATAAAGTGGCAGTCACCGCACCACGTTGTCTTGAACACAGCAATGGTCAATTCGCCAGCAACCGCTTCGCGGAATGCTTCATCTGTCGTAATGATTTGCATGGCGTTGTCCTCCTACAAACATAATCCAATTGCAATCCTTAGTCTATCCGACTTCACGTTCCATTGTAAATCTATATTTGATATCGTCATACGATAACCATGATACCGTCGCGCCTAATGCTTTAGCAAAGTCACGAGCAGGTACATAAGCAACGTTATCGACTACCGTAACCGGATAAGACCAAGTCACCTTCGAGCCATTCACGAGCGCTTGCTTGCTTCCCTTGTTCACGACAATGGTTGTGCCTGTAGCAGGGTCACTCAGATGAATGCCATCACGCTCTACTGTCAAATTCAGTCCGAGCTTATTAGCCGCGTCTCGCAGTGGGACAATCGTAACACCGGATGCCGTTACAATAACCGGCGTATCTTCTGACCACACCGACCAGCTAGCCGTTTGCTTGCCGATATGGAATTGGTTGCGGAGCAGCCAATAAGCATCGGATGACGGATCGAACAAGCGAAGCGTCTCGTAGCCTTGTTTGCTTTCCAGCGATTCCAGCGAAATTGCGGACAGCCGCTGTTTCTTCGTAAGCTTCTCCGTTACAACATCGCCATTGACGTTCCAGCGTTCCTGATCCATGCGAAGCACGAAGCCTTCGAACGGCATTTCTTCTTCATCTTCAATTGTACTAAAGTCCGGCTTGTACTGTGCTTCAAGCGACAGCTTGCGAATATCAAGCGTCGCGTCGACATATACGTCTGCCTTAACCGAGCTATTCTTGTTGATGACTTCGCTGAAGTCATCTTCTTTCTCCATCTCGATCATCGATTCATTCAAAGACGTCAACTCATCGATAATCTCATCGACAGCTGTGTCGATATCTTCTTCAGTCGGTTCGTATACTTCCCCGTTCTCATCCACCGCGATTGCATCCCGCAGCACTGGATCAGCCAATACGAGGTCAACGAAGCCTTTCATCATCGTACGCATACCGTCACGATCACTCGTCAGCACCGTCAAATACGACTTCACCCATGTCCATGCTTGTGCAGCATCCAGCTTCACATTCACATGCGCGAGCGACAGCGTTTCGCCGTTTACGGTCTCCTGCACGATCGGATCAACGGACAGATCCGTTGGATTCGGCATTTTATCAATCAAATAGCCGCCTACATGATCCATCAGCTTGTAACCGATCTCCGTCAGCGATGTACTGTCTGTCTGAGCAGAACCGTCATCCTCCAAGTCCAGACCATAATTGTACATATCCAGTGCAGTGCGTCCCGTCATGTCGATCCAGAATGGACGTTTCGCTCCTTCTATTGTCATCAGCGCGGTCTGTCCATCTACAATAAGGGAATACCCAATCGAACGTTCGCCGAGCTTCAGCGCGCCTTTCATCGACATGTGTGTGCTATCCTGCTGCTTCGCTTCATCAACCTGCAGCGTTATATTCGAGAAGAGCGACATCAGTTCAGCTGATTCATCGGACAACTCCTCGTTAGTATCCGCTGCCTCATTGCGAAGCAATTGGAACGAGAATGATCCTTTGCTTTCCAATGTTTGTACCTTCAGGCTATTGAGCAGTACGCGATTGAGATCAACTCCCGCTACCGCTTGACAGCCAGCAATGATGATGACTACCGCCACCAGCATCAGCAGCGATAAGCGTTTCATAGAAAATTTCCCTTTAAGCACGAATATGCCCCTTCCAAATGATAGGAATGAACTGCTCTATCATTCTATCACAGGAAGGAAGCATATGGTAGAAATTATGACTCCGTACCGCTAGTTTGGCGATCTCCGCCGCGGCCTCTGCCGCCTCCGCCACCACCGAAGCCGCCGCCAAATCCGCTGCTTGCTTCGGTTACGCCGGACTCATTGACCCATGTTACGGTCGAGGAAGCTGTGAACGACACGACTTTCGTTCCACCGCTGTAATCTCCGCCATCATAGAGGCCGCCCTTCTCTGTGCCATTTGACGTACCGCCCGAGTAGAGGGTATAAGCCGTGTCCTTCTTCATATCCGGTGAGCTGATGTAGACCGCTTGATAGTTTTTCGAAGGGGCGAACGTGATGATCGTATTGCCTGCGTCATCTTCGAGATGAACAAGTGTTCCAGCCAGCTGCGTCTCTGGATACGTCATCAGAATGCCCGCCTGCGTCGAGCTGTCGGAAGCTGCTTGAACCATTCCGGAGCTGCCTGCTGCAATGAGTACGCCGCCTGTCATATCGAACGTACCATCGTAATCGAGTGAGCCATTACCATTCATTGTTGGACCATTAACGATAACGGTGCCGCCGGACATCGTAATGCTGCCATTCGCATCAAGGCCATCGCCCTGCGCGTCTACGCTCAGATAGCCGCCGGTAATCGTCAGCATATTGTTCGAAGAGGAGCCTTCCCCGCCTGGCATGCCGCCGCCTTTAGGACCGCCGCCTTGTGTCATATCTGCTGGGGCAGTTCCATCCTGAGGCATATCTGCCGGAGCCGTGCCATCTTGCGGTACATCTGTTGGTACCGTTCCATCCGTTGGCATCTCTCCTTGTGGTGCGCCACCTTGCGCTTCACCCTCTGTGCCTTCGGTATCGCTGCTTCCGCTCGCCGCATTCACGCCGTCATCGCTTGCGACAACATGCGTTTCCCCGCCGGCAATCGTAATCGAGCTTGCCTCAAGACCTTCGTTGCTCTGCGTAATGTCGATCGTCCCATCAGCGATCAGAAGTGCAATATCGGAATGAATGCCGTCATCGCCGGCCGCAATGTGGAAATCACCACCGTTAATCGCGATGCCGCCGCTGCTGTGCAGCCCATCCTTCCCGGATTCAATGCTGAACGTGCCGCCCTCCACGGCGATAATACCTTCATCGCCCTCATTATCATTCGTTGTCTTAATACCGTGGCCTTGCGCATCGATTACGAATTCGCCGTCCTTCACAGCAACCAGATCGCGTCCCATTATCGCATCATCGGCTGCTGTAATATTGAATGTGCCGCCCGTAATTTTCAGCTTATCTTTACTTGTAATCCCGTTATTGTAGTTCGCTTCTACCGTCAGCTTGCCAGTGCCATTAATCGTCATGTCATCTTTGCTGAAAATCGTGGCGTTCGGCTCATCGGTCGAATCGTCTGCGAACTCATACGACGTTCCATCCGACACCACGTTGTCCGTGCCTTCTGGCAGGGACAGAATAAGCTTGCCTGCCTCCTCTACATAGATCGGAGAGCTCTTGCTGTAATGGATTTCCGCTCCATTTAGAATCAGGCGGACAACGCCTTTATCGGCTACGTTCACGATGATTTGCCCATCATCCAGCTTGCCGCTCACAACATACGTACCAGCTGCCGTAATCGATATGGAGCCATCCTTCACTTCTGCACCTGTACCTTCTACGGATGCTGTTGTCCCATTCAACTTAATCGTCGTAACCTCGGATGCATCCCAATCGGTATACCTATCATCTGCGTCGTATTCAATCGTCTCATTACTGAGATCCAAGCTTGCCGTCTGAACCGATGCACTGGTCGTTGTTGCTGTCACATTGCTTGTGCTTACGGTACTGCTCGTAGTCGTAGATGCCGTCGAATTGCTGCCGCAAGCAGCAAGCATTGCCGTACACATTGCGATAATCGCCAGCTTCGATAATCTTTTTTTATTCTTGTTATACATAGAATCAATTCCCTTCCAGTTTGGTCGGTTGCTGCAAGTTCATAAATTCAATTCAAGTTAACCCTCAACGACAGTTGGTGCCATCGTCAGCGAAATATCAAGGTTGCCATTTCGGACGCGGATCGCATCGAGCAGTTCCTTCTGATCGATGTTATCATCGAATGTGACGGCATAAACCAGCTCGTACAAGCTGCCCAGCTCGGTCGTTCTTACTTTCTTCAGTTCATATTTCACGTTGAAAATGTTAAAAATCTCATCAAACGTACGTTCATAGTTCAGGTTTTCAGGAATCGTAACTTTCAACAGTTTATGCGTGGACGTTTTCGCCCCGAATTTGATTGCTTTCAGCAGGAACATCAGCAAGCAGAGTACAATCGTGAACAATACAGCATAGCCATAAGCGCCGACGCCGCACGCGAGACCGGCCGCCATCGTGAACAGGACGAACGAGATGTCTTTCGAGTCACCGGGAGCACTTCGGAACCGGATAATCGAGAAGGCGCCTGCTAAACTGAACGCTCGTGCGATATTGCTGCCGATTAGCAGAATAATAATGGCTACGATCGTAGGCAATACGATCATCGTAAGTGCAAAGCTTTGCGTATAGGTTGCTTGTGTTTTCATATAGGTGAGGCTGATAATTGCGCCTAGCGCGAAGGATAGGAACAAAGTAATGAGTGCATCGCTAAGCGATAATTCGGTCACGGACGCTGTAGTCGAGAATAGGGAATCTAACATAATTGGAGTCGCTCCTTTATTTGTTGTTCATTGCGAATATTCATGCGGTATTCGTTACCGTATTTGGAGAAGCCCGTTCGGAACATTTGCAGCTCGGACAACAGATGCGCGAGCCATACGGGAACGGTTTTCTCGGCTTTCACTTCCATCAGCCATAAGCCTGGCGCCATGAGCGCTTCGCCGTGATCGCCATCCTCCAGCCTGATATCTTCTCGACGTGAGCGGATATTCGTATCGAAGGTGATGCGCAGATCCCTGTTGCCTCTGCAGAACATCGCGATCCGGTCATAAGCCAGATACACAGCCGGCTGCAGCTCATAGCGCTGAAGGAAATATTGAATTTCTTGAATAACCTGCTTATTCATATAAGGCTTGAATTCCGGTACTTTACCCGTCCGAACGAACTCATAAGCCTCATCGAGCTTCATCGCCGTTCTTCTTTTGTTAACGAGACCAAATACCTTCTTCTTCAGCTCCACGTATACCTTGGCATCCGGCTTCGGTACACCATACGCCCGAATTCTCAGCTTCTCACGATATTTCGGCTTCGAGAGACTGTTGCGGATAATCGAGTGCTGCTCGGTATCGTAATAAATGTTGCTGATCGAGTAAAATTGATTGTTCTGGTTGTATTCATCCAAGTCCATATATTGAAGCAATCGGTTATAAATGTCTTGAAAAGACTGGCTGTCCATCAGATACTTATTCTCGTATCGATTAAATACTTCAATGGCCATCTTTCGTTCCCCCTGTCCTAAGTGCGTCTTGCATCGCCTGTTCATGACTGTATATTAGGACGGTAACCTTTAACGAATCTTAAATGTTTGTAAAGGTTTTTCGTAAGATTTTCTTCTAATCACGGAGTACCATAAGAAGCCTATTCGGCATCGAATCATGCTTGCAGCAGAGACTTTAAGCTTGATTAAAGGTTCGCTTCCTATAATAGGCTCACCAAGACAACACCAAGAAAAGAGGAATTCCGACATGCGAATCTTAATTGTTGAAGACGAGGTTAACCTCGCTGAAGCTTTATCTCAAATATTGAAGAAACATAATTATTCCGTCGATGTCGTCCATGACGGCCAAGCGGGTCTCGATAACGCCCTAGCCGGCATCTATGATCTGCTGCTGCTCGACATCATGCTTCCGAAGATGGATGGCATTACTGTATTGAAAGAACTAAGGAACGAAGGCGTTGCTACACCCGTCATTTTGCTAACCGCCAAAGGCGAAGAGCACGACAAAATCACCGGGCTCGATTACGGCGCAGATGATTATGTGGCCAAGCCTTTCTCAACAGGCGAACTGCTGGCCCGCATTCGGGCGGCATTAAGAAGAAGAGGCGAGGTCGTGCCTGACGACAGCTTGAAGTTCGGCGACCTTGAACTGAATACAGCGAATCTGAAGCTTACATGCAGCGGAAAGGAAATGAAGCTCATTCTGAAGGAATGTGAGCTGATGGAGCTGCTCATTATGAGGAAGACAGCGATCACGTCCAAGGAGCTCATTATCGAGAAGCTGTGGGGATTCGATTCGGATGTGGAGCATAACAACGTCGAGGTTTACATTTCATTCCTGCGCAAAAAATTGACGTTCCTGCAATCTTCGGTCCGGATTTCGACGATCCGAGGCGTTGGCTACGTACTGGAGGAGACTTCCTAATGTTCAATCAGCTGCGCAATCGGCTGCTCATCGTGAACATGGTCATCATCAGCCTAATCATGATTGTAGCCTTCTCATCGATCTATACGATCACCTATCAGTACAACCATAAGACAATGAATAATGATTTCATTCAAGTGTCTGATTTTTATCGAAAATCTGGCGGGATGAATGGCGGCGGCAAATTCGGCGATAATCACGGACCGAAGGATCAAGACAGTGAACTGAAGACGCCTAGCGGCGACATAGGCATTGTTGGCAATGTTGGCGGCGGCGGCGGCAAATTAGGCCCTCAACCTGAACGTTCGGTATCATTCGCCATTAATACAGACGCCGATTGGAACATTACGAAGACGGATTCCCGCTTCGATATGGATGATGATTTCTACAAGCTTGCCGTTGAGCATGCTTCCTCCAGTGACGCCACTCGAGGCAACTTCACGCTGGATGGCAACCGGTGGGAATATAATGTGGAGAATACGGTCGAGGGGTACTCCATCGTGTTTATGGATGTAACGAACCAATACCAATTCCTTCGTAACCTGTTATACACATTCCTGGCCGTTGGTCTTATCATGCTTGTCGTCATTTACTTCACCAGCCGATATTTCGCGAATCGCTCCATTGCACCCGTTAAAGAAGCGTTCGACAAGCAGCAGCGGTTTATCGCTGATGCGTCACATGAGCTGCGGACACCACTCGCCGTCATCAATACGAATGCAGACGTGTTATTGGCGAACAGCGATGATATTATTCGGACCCAAATGAAATGGCTGAACCATATCAAGTCAGAGACGGAACGAATGCGGACGCTGACAAGTGATTTGCTTTATTTGACCCAGATGGAGGATGCCCGCGAGGGTGTAATCATGACCTCATTCAATCTAAGCGAAGCGGTTGAAAACATCATTCTAACGCTCGAAGCCGTTATTTTCGAGAAAAATATGGTGCTGGACTACGACATCTCGCCGGACCTGTACACGAAGGGCAATAGTGAGCAGATGAAGCAGGTCATTCTCATTCTGCTCGACAATGCCATTAAGTACACGAACGCTGGCGGCTCCATTAAGCTCACGCTGAAGAAGCACGGTCATGATCAGCAGCTAACCGTCACCAATACGGGAGAAGGCATCCCACAGGAGCATCTGGCACGTATCTTCGACCGCTTCTACCGCGTCGATGCTTCCCGTTCTCGCCAAAATGGCGGCTACGGACTTGGCCTTGCCATTGCGAAGACGATCGTCGAACAGTCGAAGGGCCGCATCTCTGCGAAGAGCGTGTTGAATGAAACGACGTCGTTCACTGTACAGCTCCCGGCAGACACGCAATCGCGTAAGGCTTAAGAGCATACTCTACAAAACAAATGCCGCAGGCTTACGCCTGCGGCATTTTATTTTACACCTTCAAATCCTCCATCCGCTTCTTGCCCCAATCGTACATCATGAGCACGATCGGAAGCAGCGTTTCGCCAAGCGGTGTAAGCGAATATTCAACTTGTATCGGTACAACCTCATGGTACACCTGCCGATTGACGATGCCATCCTCCTCCAGCTCCCGCAGCTGATTCGAGAGCACTTTGTGCGATATTCTGGGGAACAGTCTTTGAATCGCATTGAACCGAAGAGGACCATCGATGCCGAGTTGATAAATAATGACGATCTTCCACTTCCCACTAATGATAGACAACGTCAGCTCTTTCTCGCAGTTAAACTGCTTGTTCTCGATTTTCTCCCGAATCTCTTCCCTTAGATCTCCCATCCTCATTATCCTTTCTATTATCGTAAGGTTACCGCCAGATAACCACATAACGAAGAAGTTAGCCCTTATATAAAAGGTCCATCTGTTATAGAATAAACGAATCCGGCACAAATGAAAAAACGGATTTAGGATAGGAGAGAAAAAAATGCAATTAAATAACCAAACAGCGATTATTACTGGAGCTGGCAAAGGCATTGGCAAAGCGATCGCAGAGGTGCTTGCGAAGGAAGGCGTACATGTTGGACTTATCGCCCGCAGCAGCGCAGATCTTGAGGCGCTTCAAGCTTCGCTGACAAGTACATATGGCATTCGTGCTTACGTCGCTTCCGCCGATGTATCGAACGCTTCGGAGGTTGAAGCAGCTGTTGCTTCGCTGAAGGAGCAGCTGGGATCGATCGATATTCTGATCAACAACGCGGGAATCGCGCAGTTCGGTACGCTCGTCGATATGGACCCAGCGCAATGGGAACGAATTATTCAAGTGAACCTGATGGGCACTTATCATGTATCCCGTGCCGTTCTGCCAACGATGATTGCACAAAATAGCGGCAGCATTATCAACGTTGCATCTACGGCAGGCGAGCGCGGCTTCGCGACTGGCTCCGCTTACTGTGCATCGAAGTTCGCTGTTCTCGGCCTGACGGAATCGCTGCTGCAGGAGGTTCGCAAATTCAACATTCGCGTAACTGCGCTCACGCCAAGCACGGTCAACACGGAGCTCGCCGTCAACGCCGGCCTTAAGATCGGTGACGAAGACCGCATGATGCAGGCAGAGGACGTTGCCGAGCTTGCGCTCGCAACCTTGAAGCTCCCATCGCGCGTGTTCGTGAAAGCCGCAGGCATTTGGACGACGAATCCACAATAATGCGCATTGCAATAGAGCCGTTCCTTCAGTCGCATGACTGGTTGGGACGGCTCTTCATAGTTACAGCAAACATACCCTTGTACAGATTAGTTAGTTGCCTCTCTTAATTGCTGTATCATGCGCCTGTGAGAACTTCTCCGGCGTCGTCGCCTTGCCGAACAACGCTTGAATTTGGTTAAGATGCGTCTCCGCCGCGTTCGCTTTCATCTGAACGTCTGCGAACAATGTGATGCTGCTCGCCTGATTCGTTTCATTAAAGAGATCGATATACAGCTGCGGCAGTTGCAGCTTCGATGTATCCACCTTCGTCGCTGGGATGACGCCTGCACCCGTCACCGACTGCTCGCCCCATTTGTCAACGAAGTACTCAACGAATTTCTTCGCTTCTGCCTTCACGCTGGAATTCTCTGCAACGAACAGGCCTACGCCCGGGCCGCCAACCCAGCTGTTCTCGTTGCCCTTACCGCCAGCGACCGTAGGGAATTTGAAAAATCCAACGCTGTCGCGAAACTGCTGCGGAACATCCTCGTTCGTCGTAAAGTTCGGCAGCTCCCATGTCCCTGTCAGGAACATCGCTGCTTTGCCCTGCAGAAATACCGACTTCGCTTCCTCATTCGATAAGCCGTTGAAGCCTTTCACGAATGCATTGCTATCGACAAGCGACTGCACCTCACCTGCCGCTTTCACGAGACCTTGTTCCATGAAAGAGCCTGTACCGTTAATTGCATTAGCCAATGCTTCTTGGCCTGCATAGCGGTCCGCCAGGTACATATACCAGAGCGAACCCATCCAACGGTCCTTATTGCCGAGCGCTATTGGCGCAACATGGTTATCCACGAGTGTCTTGACCACCTGCTTGAACTCGTCGTAGGTCTGAGGCTCCTTCAAATTGTATTTGTCGAAGATAGATTTGTTGTAATAGACAGGTGCAATGTTGAACTCCAGTGGAAGCGCATAGGTCTTGTCATCGATCGAATAAGCTTCCGTCGTGCCCGCTACGAACTTATCCTTCAATTCGCCACTGAGCAGGTCGTCTAATGGCGTGAACAAGCCGCCTGCCACATAGGGCTGTAGAAACCCTGCCGCCCAAGTGACGCCAACGTCAGCCAGCTTGTTGGAAGCCGACAGCACCTTCAGCTTGTTCTTATACTGCTCGTTATCGAGCACGTCCTGCTTGATGATGACGTTCGGATGTTCATGCTCGTAATCATTAATGATCTGATTGACGATTTTGTTCTGACCTGCTGCAATGCCTTCGGGCCACAGATGCATGAACGTGATCGTAATCTTGGTACCGCTTTCAGATATATTATTAGCAGCAGCACCATCTTTATTGCTGCTGCAGCTTGCTACCACCAATACGAGGCATAGGGTCAACAATAATGCCGTCCAATTTTTGAACACGGTTACACCTCCTTCTCCGCTGTAGATCTTTTATTGGATCGTTTCCTCGCGATGAACGACGCTCTTCCGGTATTGTCCAGGGCTCATATCTTCCATCGTACGAAACACTTTTACAAAATATTTCGCCGTCTGGTACCCAACGCGCTCAGCAATCTCCGTGATCGTCAGCTCAGTATTCGTCAGCATTTCCTTCGCCCGCTGTACCCTTCGGCGCGTCAAATATTCGCTGAATGTCAGCCCCGTCTGCTCCTTGAACAACACGCTGAAATAGCTTGCGTTCAGATGCAGATGATCGGCAATGTCACGCATCGTGATCGGATCATGCAAATGCGCATCGAGATAATGGATCGCTTCCTGCACCTGTGAGTTATACCGTTTCTCCTGACCGACCGTCTCGAGCAGCTTTTCATCGACGAGCCGCTCCATCCGTTCAATTCGGTGGAGCTCCTCTTCCCGCTTAAAAGCCGCCTCCACCGCTGCGACCAGCTTAGCTTTATCCAATGGTTTGAGCAAATATTCCACGACGCCGAATTGCAGCGCCCGCTGCGCATAGGTGAAATCGGGATGACCCGAAATGATGATGACGACCGGCGGATGGTCCATCTCCTTCAGCTTCTCGACCAGCTCCAGCCCGCCAAGCTCCGGCATCCGGATATCTGTAATGAGTACGTTCGCTTCGTTGTCCTCCAGCCATGCCAGCGCTTCGACGCCGCTAGTTGCGACGACAATCCGATGACGTCCTGCTGACCATGCCTCCAGCACTTTGCGGACGCCTTCTCTTGTTCTCGGCTCGTCATCTGCGATCAATATCGTTTTCATGTCGCTCCACTCCGTTCATCCCAATCATTTTAAAGCCCATATATCATCTGGTATCTCAAAGGCCATCGTCGTCCCTTGTCCGACCTCGCTTCGGATTTCCAAGCCTTCCGTCGCCGACTCATAGTTGAGCCGCAGCCGCTGCTGCACGTTTGCGATTCCCACGCCGCTTCCCTTGGTCGACGTTTGGTTTCTCCCCTGCTCCATTGCCGCATACAACGAATGAATTTTATCGACATCCATGCCAGGACCGTTATCGATAACTTCAACTCGGGTAAAGCCCTCACGGGTTGACGCACCTACTCGCAGCGTAACTTCACCTGGTCCTAGACGCTGTTCGACACCGTGCAAAATCGCGTTCTCTACCAATGGCTGAATAAGCAGCTTCGGAATCGGCACCCGTCGGTACGACTCGTCCACCTCAATCGACCAAGACAGCCGATCCATCATCCGCATGACCATCAGCTTGAGGTAACGTTCCGCATGGTCCAATTCATCCCCCAGTGTCACCCACTCATCTTCATCCGGGCGTGAGATCACGTATCGGAATAGGCCAGACATCGCAACGACCAGCTGCGCCAGCTCTTCTTCGTCCTTGTCTTCCAGCGCCCAATAGAATGCTTCCAGCGTATTAAACAGAAAATGCGGATTAATCTGCGCCTGCAACGCCTTCAGCTCAGCCTTGCTCTGAATGATTTCTTTCTGGTAGACGACCTCGATCATCTCGTTCAGCGAGACGACCATCTGGTTGTAGGTATTGTTCAACTCGTTGATCTCCATCGTCGACGACGTGACCGGAATCGGCTTGAGTGTTCCGAATCTAGCCCCCCTCATCGCGCGGATGAGCCGGAGAATCGGACGAGTGATCATGATCGACAAAATAAAGGTGAGAACGAGGAACAGCAAGCCTCCCACTGCGCCTGACACTATAACAGCCGTTCGCAAGACCGAGATGCCTTCCGTCGCATACTCCGTCGGCGTCAAAATCAGAATGCGCCAGCCGGTCAGTTCAGACCGCTTCTGCACGGCAATGTATGAGTTTCCCTTCATCTCGACGGAGGATTGATTCTGCAGCAAAATCGATTCAACATCGACATCTGAGGTGAAGTCAGACGTAATGACCTGCCCTTTATCATCAATAAGTCCCATTGCTTCACGCATGTCATCGGTTCCGCTGAACTCTGCGTCCGTATCCGTCAGCTCGAAATATTTTCTGTCAACCTGCACCATTAAATACCCCGAAGCTGTGAACGATTGGTCAATGAGTCGAACCTGCCGCATCGCAACGAGGACGTTAGGATAACTCGGATCAATGCCGTACCAGACAAGCTGACCCTTGGCGCGATTCGCCCGGCCGATCCAATCCGGCGATACACGGTCAAGCAGCCCCACATCCGTTAGCGGGAACAACATCCGATAATCATTCGTGTACAGCTCGATCGAACGTATCCCCGTCGAATACGCCTCTTGTTTGCGTACCTCCTGCTGCATCAACTGCCGCTCCTCGAAGCTGATCCGTTTCCCCGACAGCTCCTTCGTCATCAGCCGTTGGATCGTCGCATTCGTCGCGACCTGCGCGGTGAATGTCTCAATCTGACGCAGCAGCTCGTCCAGCTTGCCGGATGCCTGCACCGCTGTTTGTTGAATGTGCTTCTCCGCATTGTTGCGCAGCAGCACGGATACTTGATCATAGGTAAATAATCCGGCTGACGCCAGCACAATAACCATAACGAGCATGAACCCAATAAAAATTTGATTGCGGAGCGTGTTCAACCTTCCTAGCCAGTTCCTCACAGCTGTATCCTCCCAATCATAGCAATAAGCATAAAGCATCAAATGTACAACAGGAATACTATACACAATAAATACAAAAAGCCCAATCATTCTAACCGAGTAAATACGATTTTTTTCTCAACAACATAACAACAACATAAAGAAAACCCCGTTTTCCTGAATGAAAACGAGGTCGTTTCATTAAATCTTCTAAATGGATAAATAAATAAGATCTCGTCTAAAGCGTATACGTGAACGCAAAGGGTTGACGTTTGTTCTGCAAAAATACTTTATAAATTTCCGGCAGCCGATTCGTGTTGACTGCACCATCATCATAACCTCCTATATATAAGCCCATATTGGGAACTAATTCCTTAGACCTACGCACAATTCGATGTTTTTCAACATTTTTCCTGCATATTTCCTATGTTTCTTTAAATTTTTATACATTCAACCTTTGTTAAGGATTAAATCCGCATAAAAAAATGGAGGCCCAATGGGACCTCCACCTTTCTATGAATCTATAGCCCTGCCCTGATTAACCCCGCTGAGCCGAAGGGGCCAGCCGCATGAGCGGACCGAACAGCTTGCGCAGCGGTCCTGGGAACGAGCGCACATCCGCTGGCGTTACGACGCGCAGCAGCACGAGCAGCACGACATACAGAACGCCTGCAGCTGCGCCGGCAGCGCAGCAGCCGAGGAAGTAGACGATTTTGTCCGGCATGGCATCGAGCAGCAGTGCTCGTACGCCGTATTCAACACCGTATCCAGCAGCAGCTGTTACGATTACGGTAATCAAATAACCAATCCAACGTCCGCCAAGCGTCTGAAGCGGTACGATCTGACGAATCGAACGAAGATTGAGCAGCGTCACAATCACGAAGCACAACGTCGACGCAACGATAAAGCCGTACAAGCCCATGAATGGAGCAAGCGCAATGCTGCCAACCAGCTTAACAGCAAGACCGATAAGCGTGTTATACATGGGCGTTCTAGCCTTACCGAAGCCGTATAGAATCGAGTTGCTCGTCATCATTGAAATCTGGAATATCGTTCCGGCTGTCAATGCCGCGACGATTCCGCTGCCTTCTGCCGTTTTAAATATGAGTCCTGTTACCGAATATGCGGCAACCGACAAGATTAGTGCGGCAGGCACGCCAGTGAAGACGACGATTCGCATAACGAGCGAAGACTGACGCTGCACCTCGTTCATGTCCCGTTTCGCGAAGGCCGTTGAAATAATCGGAATAATGGATGAGCTAAGTGCAATGGCTAGAATCGGCGGAATGCCAGCAATGGAAGTTGCTTTCAGACCGAACGCATCCAGTGCACGTTGTGCCGCTTCCTCTGTTAAATAGAAGCTTCCGCTCAAGCGGATTAGGAACGTGTTGTCGAACATATAGACCAAGTTAACCGTCATTGCCGTCACGACAATCGGCAGCGACATCATGAAGATTTCTTTGTAAATCGATTTGAACGGCAGGTTCGAGCGTTCAAATCGCAGACGTCCTGCACGAACTTCCTCTGCATCCTGTCTGCCAAGCTTACGGCCATACCAGATCATCACGCACAAAGCGCCGATGCCGCCAACGAAGCTGCCGAAAGATGCAGCCGCCGCGATCCAACGGTCTCCCCAGCCTGCTGACACAACAGCAATCGCGAGACCTACGCCAACCAGTACGCGCAGAATTTGTTCAATGATTTGCGAAATGCCGCCCGCCGACATGAGCTGCCGGCCTTGGAAATAACCACGCATCATGGCAATCGTCGGGAACAGCAGCAGTGCAGGCGCAATCGCCTGAATCGATGCATCTGCCAGTGGAAGCTTGGCCACATGCTCCGTGTACCATGGCGCAATGACGTACAACAAAAGCGCCATTGCAGCACCGGTGATGACGCCGAACAGAAGCGCCGCTTTATAGATCCGCTGCGCTTCACCTGCTTTGCCGAGTGCATGCCGCTCGGACACCATCTTGCTGATTGCACTCGGGATACCGCCCGTTGCGATAACGAGCAGCCACATGTACATCGTGTTAGCAAGACCAAGTGCTGCGCCGCCGCCTGTCCCCATCATGTAATCGAGCGGGACCCGTTGGAAGATGCCGAGCACACGTGCGACCAACGCGGCCGCAGCTAGAATGATCGTCCCTTTAATTAATGATTCCTTCTTAAGCATAACGTCAGCTTTCTTCCTCTCCCTCATTGCATAAACATGCGTAAACGCAGCAACGGCACTGCCGTCCCAAAGCCCCGGCATTGAACGCCGGAAGCTCAAGAACGAACAGTGCCGTCTGCTTCTGCATGTAAATAACCGTTATTTTATTTTACGCCTTGCCGCCGATCGGTTCAAGCGGTTGATGGTTGCCGCGTACCGGCGCCGCAGCACGCGAAGGCGCTGCCCACTGTACCGCGTTGCGAATGACTTGCAGCACTTCTGGGTTGTAATACGTCGGATACGTCTCGTGACCTGGACGGAAGTAGAAGATTTTGCCCTGACCGCGATAGAACGTGCAGCCGCTCCGGAATACTTCGCCGCCCTCGAACCAGCTGACGAACACGAGCTCGTCTGGCGCTGGAATATCGAAGTGCTCGCCGTACATTTCCTCATGCTCCAACGTAATGTACTCTGGCAAGCCTGCTGCGATTGGATGCGCCGGATTGACGACCCAGATGCGTTCCTTCTCGCCCGCTTCGCGCCATTTCAGGTCGCAGCCCGTGCCCATCAGCTTCTTGAAGATCTTCGAGAAGTGACCGGAGTGCAGGACGATCAGTCCCATGCCTTCCATAACACGCTGGTGCACACGTTCAACGATGTAGTCCTCTACGCGATCATGTCCCATGTGGCCCCACCAGATTAATACGTCCGTGTTCGCAAGCACTTCTTGCGTCAGACCATGCTCGGGCTGTTCCAATGTAGCTGTCTGAACCTCGATCGATTCATTCTGAATGCCCTTAGCAAGTGCTTGGTGAATGCCTTCCGGATAAACATTACGTACTTCCTCGTGAATATGCTCATGCAAATATTCATTCCATACCGTTACTTTGACCATTATGTCAACACTCCTCTTCGTTATCGGTTAAATGAGCCAAATGAAGAACAGGACGATCATGATCAGCTGAAGGATAAACTTAACGACGGTGCTGGTGAACAATCCGACGACGGAGCCGTAACCAACCTTAAGCGACTTATTCATATCGGACCCCGCATACAGCTCACCGAGCAATGCGCCAAGGAATGGACCGAGAATAAGACCGAATGCCGGGATGACGAATGGGCCAATAATGACGCCAATCGTACCGCCGACGACGGATGCTCGTGAACCGCCGAATTTCTTGATCCCCCATGCATTGACCGCATAATCGGCTACAAACAACACGACGAGGATAATCGTCTGGATGGTCCAGAACCAGAAGCCAAACGGCGAGAAGCTCATGCACAGTCCATATACGAAGAAGGCAACATAGATCGCAACAACGCCCGGCAAAATAGGAAAAACCGCACCCGCCATACCCACCAGGAACAGCGCAATGACAATAATCCAGCCGATTGTCTCTAGGACCATAGCGGCACCTCAGCCTTCAGAACATATTTGCGCAGCACCTCGGCGACGCCATGCTCGTTATTCGAGAACGTGACGACATCCGCCGCCCGCTTCACTTCATCCTGCGCATTGTCCATTGCGACACCAAGGCCCGCTTCGCGAATGGCGGCAATATCATTGAGGCTGTCTCCAACCGCAACAGTCTGCGACATCTCGATGCCAAGCATGCTGCACAGCTCTCGCAGTGCTGACGCCTTCGATACGCCAAATGGATTCATCTCCAGATTCCACGGGGATGAGTTCGTAATTTCGAGGTTCCCCCAGCTGCTTGCCTCCTGAAGAATCGCCTCGCGCACCGCGTCGTCTTCTGTATTACAGCCGAACTTGAGCCAGTGATGTGCCGCATAGGCATCTGCAGGTACAAGCCATTTCTCCTTGTTAAAGACCTCGCCATTGGTTGTATACGCCCAGAACCATACATCATACTTCTGCGCCAGCTTATGCAGGTTGCGAATGGTGCCCGGATCAAGCAGTTCACGCTTGTGCAGCACATGCGGCCGACTCCAAATTTCTCCGCCATTGACCGTCACCATTGGCACATGCATCATGCCTAGCTGCTCCGTATAAGAAAGCACCTCGCGGTATCCTCTGCCCGTCGAGAAGCAGACCGTAACGCCCGCTTCCATTGCCCTCTTGATCCAATAGGCCGTCGGTTCGCTAACCTCATGCCTATCGTTCAACGTTGTGCCGTCCATGTCCAGTGCTACCAGCTTGTATGTACTCATATGATTATGCCTCCTATCGGGTCACATCGGCATACGTATGCGCTGCTTGGGTATACGTTTTGCTGCCGATTTCTCTGTCTGTTTTCCGATATTGTAGCACATTTCACCTTGAGTACCCACCAACTTAAGGATAAGGAAGCAGCTCGACTAAAGTCGGTGATGATGGCGAGGATGGCCTCCTTGGCGTGACTGAACACCGTCTCATCGAAGCTTGGTCATTTGCGCAAACGTTTGCATTCCAGGAGAAAAAAAAACAATTTAAATCAATAAAACAAGTCCATGCCCTTCAGCTTACGACACCCTGTTCAATTTGGTGTACTGGTTTCTATTATATCTGCCGAGGAGCCGCTTGGCGCCCATCCTTATTGGCCCGTTTGTATTGCATTTTGGTATACTGGATAAAAAAGAACGATACCGTCTATCAAACGTGTAATCTTCATAGGAGGATTTTTGTCAAAATGAACAACCGTCAACGTCCCGCGAAGCGTCCATTCGCTGCATCTCCGGGGGGGCCCAATCGCCGCAGCGACAGCCGCGGTGGAAGCGCGAAGCCGCCGCAGGGCGGGAAGAAAACACAAGGTAAACCAACCACTGGAGCCCCCGCTGCTTCTGGTGCACAGGCAGCGAAGCCAGTATCTCGTGCCTACGAGGTGAAAGAAGCGACGACGCTGCTTCCTTTCCTTCTTGAGGCTGTAGCTGGCAGCGGACGCAACGCGATCAAGTCCATGCTCGCACGCGGCCAAATCTCAGTAAACGGAAAGTCTGTGACCGTCTACAATCATGAGCTCAAAGCCGGCGATAAAGTTGAGGTCAGCAAAGAGCGGATCGTGGAGCGTCCACCGCTCGCAGGACTTACGATCGTCCATGAGGATGATGATCTTATCATCGTCGTGAAGGATGCAGGACTGCTGTCAATCTCAGCGGACAAAGACAACGAGAATGAGGTTACTGCTTATCGCCAACTAATGGCGCATGTCCGCAGCCAAGATCCGAAGGGACGTATCTTCATCGTGCATCGACTTGATCGCGATACGTCCGGCATTATGATGTTCGCGAAGAACGAGGCTGCACAGCAAACGCTGCAGAACGAATGGCAGGAGCGGGTCAAAGAACGGGCCTATATCGCGCTTGTCGATGGTCTAGTTCGGAAGCCGAGCGGCACGATCACATCTTGGCTGAAGGAGAGCAGCACGTTGAAGATGTACTCGAGCCATCGTCAGGGCGATGGCCTGCATGCCGTCACTCACTATAAGACGCTGCAGACAAGCCGCGCCTTCTCCCTGCTTGAGGTGCAGCTGGAAACCGGCCGTAAAAATCAGATCCGCGTTCACATGCAGGATATTGGTCATCCGATTGCCGGCGACAAAAAATACGGCTCTCGCTCCCGCGCCATCGGCCGGCTCGGCCTGCACGCCAAGTCGATTGAGTTTCTACACCCAGCTACGGACAAGCTGATGCGATTCGAATCGAATATTCCGAAGTCGTTCCTGCGCGTGTTTAATAGCGAAAATTCGCGGTAGTAATACGGCGATTGCGTGGCGATGGTTGGATAGAAAGAAATTCCGGACGGTAGTAGTGAGTAAGTGCGGCTGAACCACTCTTAGTGTGTTTCGAGCGGCTAGTTCGGCGGTTTAAGTGTGGCTCCTCTACACTTAAACTGCTGCTAGCCGCTTATTGGCTTGCTGCGCGCCGCAGTAAGCGTGCTTTTACTACTCTTATCCGAGCGTTTCCTGCTGCACGTTCCAGCAAGTGTGGTTCAGCCACACTTACTGAATCTTCGAAGCCGATTAAATGAAATAAGCGCGGCTGAGTCATGCTCGGCAGCTCTTATTCGCGTTTCTATTCATTTATGTCCCCGAGCTTCGGTGGGAACCGATATTTCGTCGCCTGCTCGAAGCTGTAGGCGAGCCCGATGAGCAGCGGCTCACTGAACGCTGTACCTGCGAACGTGATACCGTATGGGCCATCCGTTATGTAGCCGGCTTTGGACATGCGTCCATCATTCGCATAGCCGCCAGGCACCGTGATGAGCGGATAGCCTGCGCGCGCCGCAATTTCCGAGCCGTTATGTCCAAGGAACAGCAGTGCGTCTACTTTGTACTCTTGCAGCGCGTAATCGATACCCTGTTCGCGCGACATTCGCCGATTAAACTGAAGACCGTTTACGTATACTTCATCCGTTAGCACGCCGGTTGTATCCTCAGAGCGGGTCAATCCGCGCTGGCCATATTTCAAGGCGCGTTCAGCATTGTCCTCATTGAAAGCAATGAGCTCGGCCAGCGAATGTACCGGTACATTCGGATTAAGCTTCGCCAAGTAATCGTCCAATCCGCGTTTGAACTCGTAACGTACGACATTTCTATCCCACTCGATGCCTGCGCAAGGTACGGAGACGTTGTCGACAATCGTCCCGCCAAGCGATTGAATGGTCTGAATAGCTGCCTCCAATATATCCTGCGGAGCATCGTCCAATCCTTCGCAGTAGTACCGAGGCACACCAATTCGCACACCTTGCATCGCATCCTTGTTCAGGAACACCGTGTAGTCGGGATGAAGATGTCCTTCACTTCGCAGCGTCGCTGCATCCTGCTCATCCTGCCCGGCCAGCACGCTAAGCACAATTGCCGCATCCTTCACCGTGCGCGCGATTGGTCCTGCTGTATCCTGCGTCAGCGACAGCGGAATAAGACCGGTTCGACTCACAAGTCCGACGGTTGGCTTAATGCCAACGACGGAATTATACCCCGACGGATTGACGATGGAACCTGACGTTTCTGTGCCTAATGCTGCAGCCGCGAAATTGGCCGCTACCGCAGCTGCCGAGCCGGAGCTTGATCCGCCGACGAAGACATTGCCTGGCCCATACGGATTCAGCACCAGCCCGCCTCGCGAACTGTAGCCAGCCCACATAGGCTCGGCCATCCCGTTCGCCCACTCCGTCATGTTCGTTTTGCCAAGCAGGATCGCCCCTGCTTCCCGCAACCGAGCAGCAACGTATGCATCAGCCGGTGCAATAGATTGCGCTAATGCAATCGAGCCTGCACTCGTGTGCATCTTGTCGTGCGTATCGATGTTGTCCTTCAACACAATTGGAATACCGTGAAGCCTTCCCCTACTGCCTGTGCGCTGCCTTTCCTCATCCAGTTGTTGTGCGATCTCAATCGCATCGGGATTCAGCTCCAGCATCGAATTGATCGGCCCGTCATAGTTGCGAATCCGTTCCAAATAAAGCAGAACAAGCTGCACGGACGTAATATCCCCGCGCTCTAACGCTTCCTGTAAACATTCGATTTCTGCTTCAACAATCCACTGCTGAGGTGCCTCAATCATGCCGGGATCTCCCTATCATTAGGATGGTAGCAAGCGCATTCACCACATGCTGTTCATATATTCCGCATCCGACAGGGGACTTCCTTTTTTTCCAATGTCAAACAAAATATTTTATTATAACAGGCTCCGATCTACCGTTCCAAACGTGAATCGCATGCCTGGTGCGTGTGTGACGAAGCTGTTGGAATCGATCGCTTGCGAGAGCCTAAGCTCATACTCGTACTGCCGATTTGCTTCTTCTATTGTACAACCGCGGCTGATCAGTCCTTGAATGAACGGCTCCCGCTCTCCCGGTGAAACAGCGAATCCATATGTCCGCTCCGTGGCAAGCAGCTGCGCATGCTCATTCGTATCGCCATTCGGATTCAGGAACCACACTTTATCGCTTACGCGACTCCCGATGTGGCTTAACCCGAGCTTGCTCATATAGAAAGGGAGCTTCGCGCCGATATTGCCATCCTTCCCGGCTATCATCGTATCTCGTTCAAATAGCCGCTGCAGCAGTCCTACATCTACGATTTCCGATTGATTCACACCGTCTAATTGATAGCCCGCCATGCACGCCACCCAATTTGATTCGATGCAAATAACCTTGCCGCCGTCTACGACGCTGTCGATCATGCGCTGCAGCGCGGCTTGCGGGTCTTGCATATGCATAAGGAACGCGTGACTGATCGCAATATCATATTGCGGCTCGAACGATAGCGTGGTCAGATCACCAGCGATAAAATTCGTTTCGTACGGCAGCCCGCGGAAAATCATTCTCGCATGATCGAGCAGCTTCTCCCCCGCATCGATGCCCGTATAAGTCGACCCTTCGGGAAGCAGCGGCAGCAGCTTCAGCCCAAGATAACCGTAACCGCAGCCGAAATCGATAAGCCGGACAGGCTTCGTAATCCGCCATACCGACTTCACAAGAAACTCCATATAATCATCATTATGATTCAATGCGCGCGTTCGACTTAAATAGTCGATTTTATCGTCCCATTCGTAATTACTCATTGCGCGGACACGCTCCTCCGTAGTCTTATCCCCGGCCGGGGTAAGCATTAGCATATTGGAATTTGCTAGAAAGAGATAGACTTACCACATAAGAATTTTTTAGTTTCTGAGTCTAAAAGAAAAATAAATTCTTAATGGCGATAAAACTTACCTCAAAACGCGGTCGTTCATCCTCGAATTACTTCGATAAAGGTTTTCTCATATTGTCACGTCACTTATACTAATATTATAAGGTGCTGAAACGGCACCCTAGCTTTAAATATGTCATTTTCCCTTAATTGCACAGTGAATGTGCTTTTTTTGTGCTTATATTTGTTGATTATGGGGATTTATCACACTTATGATCACCGCGAGCATCTTCCTTATCTTGACAATTATTCACACCTCGACGTATAGTGAAATCACATATGCAAATTCGTGAGTTCATCGCAGGGAAGCACCCTTCGAGCCTGGCCATTGGCCGGGTTGGAAGGGTGCTTTTTTGCGTTGGATGCCGAATTGACGCTATGAATCTATTGTTTAGGAGGATGTCTATACATCATGCTAGCATCAAACCGTACAGC
Source organism: Paenibacillus cellulosilyticus (assembly GCF_003182255.1). Classification (GTDB taxonomy): domain Bacteria; phylum Bacillota; class Bacilli; order Paenibacillales; family Paenibacillaceae; genus Paenibacillus_T; species Paenibacillus_T cellulosilyticus. The sequence continues at coordinate 51,968 of NZ_QGTQ01000035.1, forward strand.
CGGTAGACGACTGACAGCTCCAGTGATACTGCTCCTTGCCATGTTGTGCTCGCTGCTGCCTGCACCATCAGCACATGCTGCGGCACAAACGTTGTCTGCTACTGCTCAAAAGCAATTCGACAAAATGAAGGCGGCTGCTACCGCCGCAGACAGCGCTAAACTCCAGTCGCTCTACAACACCTACGTACAAGTGCAGGCTCAGAACAATGCACGCGATACGAAGTTGAAGGCAACGAGCAAACAGAACGATACCGATGAAACCGCACTGCGCAGCCGGATCAAAGCCATTGATCAGGCAAAGATCGAACAGCTGGAGCGCAAGCTCAAGCAGACGAAAGAAGGTTATCAGCCACTGTTCGACAAGTACGCAGCCACTGCCGCATCCTTGAAGGCAGCCAAGCAGCTCGGCAGCAAAACACTCATTGCAGCAATGCAGCTGCAGGTCGATCTGCTTGAAATCTCGGTCAAAGCAGCGAAGGCGGATATTAAAAACGTGGACGCTGCATGGAAACAGGCCAAAGCAGATGCAACTGCTACAATTAAGCGGCTGCGTGACCAGCTCGCAGCTATCGATAAGGAAGAGAAGCTAATCACGCCGCAGAAGTCAGCGATTACGCAGCTCAACAAACAGAAGTCTTCCGAATGGAGCGACTTCCTCTATGCGCTTCGGACCGGCGATAGCAAAAATGCGATTCGCTCGCTCACCTCGCTGGGCAGCGTATTGAACGAAACGGCGCAGCGGCTCGCAACGATAGAAGCATGTGAGGCGCGCATCGCAGCAATCATCAAGAGCGTGTCGAGCCAGGTGCGCTAAAATAGGCATATGATGAGCCACCCTGAGCCGCCCTGGGTATTGACTTTGCCCGGGGCTTCGTTTATATTTCGCCTTAACGAGTATCTAATTAGATTGTTGTTAAATTGTAAAGGAGTGTGAATGGAGATGCAGCTAGACAAAATCGTCAGCTATCATAAGGCGCTTGCGGATCCGAATCGGCTTCGGATGCTTGTTCTGCTCGCAGACGGCGAACGGAACGGACTGGAGCTTGCGGAGAAGCTGGGCGTCACGCCCGCAACCGTCACTCATCACGCAGCGAAGCTGCGAGAAGCAAGTCTGATTAATGAGCGCAGGGAGAAGAATACGATCTACTTCTCGCTTAATGATTATTTTCTGAAAAATAGCGCAACTGCCGCTTCTGAGTTTATTTATCGCGGGGCGAGTGCAAGAGGCGAAACGAACCCAATGGATGCGGAGCTAACGAGGCTGAAGGAATCCGTTATTCGCAATTTTTCCGATAAGGAAGGCAAGCTGAAGCAGATTCCGTCTCAGTTGAAGAAGAAGCTGATCGTGCTGGAGCATATCGTGTCCGGACTGGAGAAATCGCGTACGTATACGGAGAAGGAAATCAACGAATTCATCAAGCAGTATAATGACGACTTTGCGACGATCCGGCGGGAATTCATTATGCATCAATTCATGTTTCGGGACAAAGAAACGTATGAGCTTAATCCGCCGGAGCTGTGGGCGCGGTGGGAATCGCTCTCTTAGAGGAGGAGCTTTATGCGGACGTTCTACTTGGTTCGTCATGCGTTAAAGGAGAAGGATGTCGGCGATGTGGCTATAACCGCTGAAGGGCGGCTGCAGGCCGAGGCGACGGGACGATTTTTCAAAGGGAAAACGATTGATGCCATTGTTGCCAGTCCACTGCTGAGAACCAAACAAACAGCCGCGTATATGGCGCTATCGCTGGGGCTGGAGGCTGCTGTCGTGGTGGAAGATAATCGTCTACGCGAGCGTGCGAACTGGGGCGATCTGCCGGGGCAAAGCTTCGATGCTTTCATTGCGATGTGGGAGCAGTGTACACGCGATCCCTCCTACATTCCGCCTGCTGGCGACTCGGCTAGGCAAGCTGGAGAACGATTCGCTGCTGCTCTGCTGGAAATTGGAGACGCCGCACCACATGGGAGCAGCGTTGTAATTGTGACGCATGGCGGCGTCTTGACCGACTTCCTTGTGCATTATTTTGATGAGATGGAACTGAATCGTTGGCATCCGGAATTCGTTGCGGTTCAAAGCACACTCGTACCAGAGTGTTCCATTACGCAAATTACATATGATGACGGACAGTTTCGGATAGAGCGCTTTGCATCGGTGGAGCATTTGAATGATTGTTAGCGGAAAGGAAGCCTTATGGTGCGCTTATGGCGCTTAGTTCATAGCCTTGGATCTCGTCTGCCAGTGCTCCCGATAAGGCGATCGTTTGAACGCGACTGCTCCGACTTGGTGCTGTGAAGGACAGCCGCGACAGATTGTATCTCGATCGAATAATGACACTTACAGAGTAGCTGCCGTCCTTCCATACTGCTGCTGTTCCAAGCTGCTTCTCCAACCATGCAAGGGTCACCGATTGCAGACCAGCCGTGCGAGGTAAATAGTAAATATGTTTGACCATGCCGATGGCATCGGTTTGAAGGGTAACGTCCAGATAGTACAGCATGTTGTTTCGTTTGCTGGTTGGCTCACCTAATTGAGTTGCCGCTGCAGTTTGTTCCCCTGGTCGTATTCCGATGGATGGGAATGTCCCCTCATCTACAATGCCGCTGACGAATGCCCTTAATTTGACCCGGTCCGTGCTCGACTTCACCTTGACGACATTGCGTAGATGAACTAATTTCGATCCAAAAGTAACGGTGCCTGCGTCCTCGTCAATTGCTTTTAACGCGGTTTGATTGGACTCCTCCTTTGTGCAATTTATTGCTGCCTCGCATAAGCCTAGAAACGCTCGTTGCTCATTATTCCACTGCTTCAGCAATGCCTCTGGCAGATCGCTCTTGTTGAAGAGCGTCGTATAGGGCTCGGCGCGTCCTCCATGACTCAAATTTCGCAGCGTGAGACTCCATCCACCACCTCGCCAGTTACCTAGTGCACTTAACATGATGATATCGCCAGACGTTGTGCGGAATAGTCCATACTGACTCAGCACATGCAGGAAAAAAGGTTCCACCTCTCCGCTATCGCCCGGCAGAGGAACGATGTGCGAGCGAATGATTGTTGTGGATCCGTCCGTGAATTTGAACATCATGATGGCGCTGATCGGCACACCTTGGCATCCCGCTTCGACGCACGGAATATCGCTCATGAACGTCCGAACATACTCCACACCTGTATTGGTCGGATGCAGCACCGTATTCGTCATATAGCCGCTCGTTGCGAATTTGGCGCCGTACTTCGGATCGGTTGCTCCCTTGGAGCGCAGTGCTTCGAGAAGCTTAGCCTCCCCTTTGGCCACGTTGACGTATGCGCCTTCTTGGTCACCTGCTAGGTTAAGCTTCTTTGCTTTGTCTATGTAAGCTTTTGTTGTGTTTAAGAGACTAATGATGGGATCGGAACTGGCTGCAGCTTCTACTACGGACTCGGCCGATTGCAGCGGTACGATGATGGTAATGAGCATGATGAGTGTGAGGAGGATTGCGATTCGTCTCGTGCGCAGGTTGCGTCTGGCTTTGGCGTTGGCTGGAATAGTTATCATGGGGGATCCCTCTCTACCGGGTAAATTGGATATATATAGAAACGAACAGGTCCAGTGAATAGTTGCAAGCAAAAAGCCAATTGTGATAGCTAGCGCTTCACAATTGGCTTGAGGGCGGTTGCGAGGATACGGCGCTCAGCGCTCCATATGGTGCAATTCTGCACCTCGTTGGCGAGGCTGCGGCGCTTGGCGCCTCATATGGTGCATTTCTGCACCTCGTTGGTGCGGCTGCGGCGATTGACGCTCCATATGGTGCATTTATGCACCTCGTTGGCGAGGCTGCGGCGCTCGGCGCTCCATATGGTGCAATTCTGCACCTCGTTGGCGAGGCTACCCCGGCTTGCACTTTTGCACCTACGCGGCCCGTTTGCTCCGGCTGGCCGTGCCGTTGGTGCACTTTTGCACCTACAATGCACGTTTGCTCCGGTTGGCCGAGCCGTAGGTGCAATTCTGCACCTACGCGGCCCGTTTGCTCCGGCTCGCCGCGCCGTTGGTGCACTTTTGCACCTACACTGCACGTTTGCTCCGGTTGGCCGCGCCGTAGGTGCACCTTTGCACCTACAAGGCCCGTTTGCTCCGGCTCGCCGCGCCGTAGGTGTAATTCTGCACCTACGCGGCCCGTTTGCTCCGGCTCGCCGCGCCGTTGGTGCACTTCGTTGGCGTGGCTGCGGCGCTCGGCGCCTCATATGGTGCATTTCTGCACTTCGTTGGCCAGTCTGCGGCGCTCGGCGCCTCATATGGTGCATTTCTGCACCTTGTTGACGTGGCTGCGGCGCTCGGCGCCTCATATGGTGCATTTCTGCACCTTGTTGGCGTGGCTACCCCGGCTTGCACTTTTGCACCTACACGGCCCGTTTGCACCGGCTGGCCGCTCCGTTGGTGCACTTTTGCACCTACAAGGCCCGTTTGCTCCGGCTCGCTGCGCTGTAGGTGCAATTCTGCACCTACGCGGCCCGTTTGCTCCGGCTCGCCGCGCCGTTGGTGCACTTTTGCACCTACACGGCCCGTTTGCTGCGGTTGGCCGCGCCGTAGGTGCACTTTTGCACCTACGCGGCCCGTTTGCGACGGCTGGCCGTGCCGTTGGTGCACTTTTGCACCTACGCAGCCCGCTTGCTCCGGCTCACCTCGCCGTTGGTGCACTTTTGCACCTACGCGACCCGTTTGCTCCGGTTGGCCGCGCCGTAGGTGCACTTTTGCACCTACGCGGCCCGAGTGCGACGCTCAGCGCCCCATGGGGTGCATTTCTGCACCATGTCCCTCTACATCCACAGCGCCAAACGCAAAAAAGAGGCGCAGCTCTGCACCTCTCTCACAGCTTTGCCCCACTCACCGCGCAGCCGGGCGCAACGTACCGTCGCCCTGCGGCTGCGGCTTGCGGTTCACGTGGCGGTGCGTGTAGAACAGCAGCAGCGCGATGAGTGCGCTGATCGTGCCAAGCAGGAACACGGCGTTAACGCCCCATAAGTCGAATGCGTGGCCGAACATAAGCGGCCCAAGCATCCGGCCGACGTTGCTCAAGCCGCCGTTCAAGCCCATGTAGAACGGCGCATTGGCACCTGTCCGCTCCGAGAGATAGGTTAGAATCGCGGGCAGCAGCAGCATTTCGCCGAATGTCGCGAGAATCATGCCGATCACCAGGTACACATAATGCGCATGGAATGCGAAAATGAACAAACACCCAAGCAGCGTGAACAGCGAGCTGACCAGCATTTGCTTGCTGATCGTATTCCCCAGCCTCCGCCGCTTCAACCAGCTTGTAATGGGCTGTCCAATTACAATGACTATGCCGTTTACCGTCCAGAGCAGGCTGTACAAATCCATGCCAAGCCCGTTCTCCTCCATGTACGGAGCGACGCCCGTCGACCACTGCTGGAACGTGATCCAGTAGAACATCGAGCCGAGCGAGAGATACAAGTACAGATTAACGTTCCGCAGCAGCGCTCTACGATTGTAAGTATGCTTGTCCGCTAAAGTCGCAGTGGAAGCAGCCGCTGTCGATTCATTTTCCGCAGAATCCGCACGACCCGCCCCACGAATGAACACGAATAGGAATATAGCAAACAGCAGCAGCGTCCCGCCGGTCAGCGCATACGTGAGCGAGAACGACACCGCTGCAACCAAACCGCCTACAGCTGCGCCGACCGATACGCCGAAGTTGTTGCACACGTACATGACGTTGTACAGCTCGCGGCGATGTTCCTTCCAGCGAAAGCCGACATAGGCATTCATCGCCGGCATCGCCACGCCATTCGCGAAGCCGAACAAGCTGAGGCAGACGATGTAGAGCGGCCAACTATCCGTCGCTGCGATGAGCAATAACAATAACGAGGCGATGACGAAGGAGCCGGCGATCATATTTTTCGGACCGACACGGTAATAGAGCTGCCCGCCTACCAGTTGTCCGAAGACGCTGAACAGCGACTGAAAGAAAACGACCATGCCGGCATCGCCATACGACTGCCCGAGCACATTGTGCACATAGAACGTCGTCAGCGGCCACATGATCGCCATCCCAACCGAATTGGCAAAGCTGGCAGCTAAGAAGGAAATCGCGTCTCTCGGAAGTTTGCGCAGAGAGGAAAGATCAAGCGAAGGAAAAAGTTTTTTGATGCCTAACAAGATGTTCACCAGATTTCGTCGTAGTCGTAATAGCGCAAAGCGCGATCCCACTATTGTAACAAGCGCTCGCTATTCCGACAGCAGGAAATCAATGAGAACTCACAATTGCATCTGCAATCCGCTGAATCCCCTCCCACACATCGCCATCCTGGTCAAAAATAACCGAGATCGGCGCCACGCTCCCATTCGCCGAAGCAATCGCTACGTTCCGCCGCAGCTCCTCCTCGTCGAACGAACCGTCCGCCAGATAGACGGGCTTCGCATGTATCGAATGCGCGATGCGCGCACCATAAGCGATAGCTGCTTCCTTCTCATCCGGCTGCATGTTGCCGAAGTCAACGATCGTGCGAATTCTGCTGCCCGCCGCCTCCATGACTGCTTGCCAGTTCGCCAGCGTCGACGTCAGCTCGCGGAAATTTTCGGTCACAACCTGCACACCACGCTCTGCGCCATAACGAAGCAGCCGCTGCAAGGACGCCGCACTGCGCGCAATCGCCACAGCATCACCCGTCTGCTGCTCGCCGGCAACGACCCGAACCGCCGCCGCTCCAAGCTTCTCCGCAATATCGATCCATCTACCAATCAACTGCTCATCCGCTGAACGTCTCACCGGATCGGGCGAAGACAGGTCGCCATAGTCAATAAGCAGCGTATGAAGCGTCACGCCAGCAGTCTGGAACGCATCTCTCAACTGCGCTAGATATGGCTCTTCTACTTTTGGAAGGTGAAAGTGGCACAGCTCCAAGTAACGGAATCCCCTCTCGGCAACCGCTTGTGGAAGATCCAGCAGCGTAATAACGGCGTCTCCCTCTTCCTCATGGATGACGGGTCTTGAAGTAGACGCGTCCCACACCGTCCAGCGGCTCAATCCGAGCAATCGATGCACACTCCAGCTGCTAAGCGATAATCTCTCTTGATACAAGGGCATTCCCTCCTTACGTGTGTACAGCTTGGTCATCACGAGATGTTCCTTGATGCCTAACATTTTTTCAACAAAATGTGCTTGTTTGTACAATAACATCAAGATAGATGAAATGTAAGAGGAGAGCTATGCCCATTTGTAAGGAAACGCTATGCGATTTTGTCATTTGTTGCCTACAACCATACAAAACCACATCTATTCATTAAAATATTGTAAACAACAAGCAAGACCCCTGACCAGCGATGGGCCGAGGGGTCTTAGTCCGTTTAATAGATCGTCCGATCCAGCGCATCGCTGATGCCGGATTTACGAAGATAATACGTATTGATGCGATCGCGCCATTCCTTCGCATGCTCCGCCTGCTCCGCGAACCGGTCGCCAGCCAGCTTGAACGTCTCGGTATCGATCCGCCCCTCCAGCTCGTTCCAGCTGCGCAGCATCTGTTCCGCCTGCTCCACACCTTCGAAATGCGTATCATAAATATGCTGAATGACCGTTTTGCCCGAGTGCAGCACATGCGTGTACGGAACGTGGTGGAAAAACAGCAGCAGCTCATCCGGGCACGATTCGAGCGTTCCATAGATCGATGCATTCGGCTCACGATACTGCCCTGCATAGCCCGTTCCCGTAGCCAAGGTGCGGTCAACACCCATTCCTTTGCAATCGGAGAAATGGTACGTGCCCCACTTCGAATACTCGTATCCATCCACGTCGGGACCGTAATGATGATTCGGGCTCACCATCCAGCCTACGCCAAGCGGCGCCGTATACGATTCATAGATGCTCCACGAGCCCATCAGCAGGCTGACAACCGTGCTAACAACATGCTCATCGCTGCCGAATGTCAGACGCGTCCATTCCTCTGCGATCGCAGCCGCGCTCAGCTCTGGATTCCATGCGAGGCGGCCATAGCCATACAGGTTCGCCTGCGTCAGCGGGTGCCCCGTCCAGTTGGCATTATCTCCGATGTTGGACACCGCTGCGAAGCCGCTATGCTTGTACCCGAACATCGAGCCGTCGACAACCTGCTTCACATACGAGCCTTCGCCCTTCGCATACGTGTCGAAGTCGAGCACTTCTTTCCACTGCGGCACGAGATAGCACAGATGGCGGGCCTGCCCCGTATATTCCTGCGCAATCTGGAACTCCATCATGCAGTTGGTTGCAGGGAGTGCGCCGAACAGCGGCGAAACCGGCTCACGCACCTGGAAGTCCATCGGACCATTTTTAATTTGCAAAATAACGTTATCCATAAACCGGCCATCCAGCGGCTTAAAATGATCGTACGCCGCGCGCGCCCGGTCCGTCTTGCGGTCACGCCAGTCCTGCTTGCAGTTGTAGACGAAGCAGCGCCAGATGACGAGTCCGCCGTGCGGCAGCAGCGCCTCCGCCAGCATATTCGAGCCGTCCGCATGATCGCGTCCGTACGTGAACGGACCTGGACGATTCTCCGAATCGGCTTTCACGAGGAAGCCGCCGAAGTCCGGAATCACCTTGTACAGCTCATCCGCCTTCGCTTTCCACCAGGCCTTCACATCCGCATCCAATGGATCTGCAGTCGTCAATTCCCCCGTCTCGATTGGGCTGGCATAGTTGACGCTCAGGAACAGCTTGATCGCATAACGGCGGAAAATCCCCGCAATACGAGCGATATCCGGCAGGAACCGCTCCGTAATGAAATACGTTTCATGATGATGCACGTTTACATTGTTAATCGCGATCGCATTGAGACCCGATGAAGCAAGCAGACGAGCGTAATCTTCGACGCGGGTAAGGTCGGATTTGATCGTATTATTTTCATAAAAAATCGACTGGCCCGCATAACCGCGCTCCACGCTGCCGTCAATATTGTCCCATTGATTGATCATCCGAATCGTATTAACTGGACGCTCAACGATGTCCAGCTCGTCGATCGATGCCCCCGTCGCAATCAATCTTAATAGATGGAATACGCCATAGAGCACGCCTGCCGGCTGCTCGGCACCGATCGCAATAATGCCGCTCTCCGCATCCGTACGAATCGCGAACCCTTCAGCACCCGTATCAAGCTGTGCGCCGCTGTCTCCGAAGACGCGCGCAATCGACTCATTGCCTCCGCTGAATGTGCCGATCGCAATGCAGCCGCTGCCGCTATCACACGAGGAACGAGCAGCAAGTGTTACGCCCAGCATACGCTCGAGTCCACGCTTCAGCTCAGCAGCCGCAGTCGCAATCACTTCGGACGCCTCCGTTACGATCATGCAGCCGGACCAACGGCTAACTGCTTCTATTCGCAGCACATCCGTTAACTGCGGGTAACGGAGCCACGCCTCATATCCGATTGTGCTCATCCTTATGCGCCGCCTCTCACCAGTTGTTTGCCGTTCCCTTGCGCTTCAAGCAGCCACAAAATCGCGGTTACGCCGCGAGGGTAATATTTGCTGCCAATAATATGGCCGGATAAAATCTGGTCGCTCCAAGCCCAGTACGACAGCTCCGGATGGAGCAGCCACTCGACATGCGCAGCATCTGCCGCCTTGCCCTGTTCGTCCCACGACATGCCCAGCACTTCACGCGCGATGAACTGAGAAAGGTAGATTTTGCTCAGCCACGAGTTATTGCTCGTAGACGACAGCTTCCAAGCCCCGTTCTCGAATAGGCAGGTTCCTGGTACAAGCACCGTCTCCAAATGCTGCTTCAACGCACTCAAGTAATCGGCGAATCGGCCGTTCGGATCAAGCGCTTCTGAGCAGCCTGTAAAATACGGGAACACGAGTCCTTCGATCGCCGGAATGATGCGGGAGTCGTTGTTCTCCCCGATAACTGCTGGGATGTAGCCGTCCTTCGTCATCGCTGCCGTAATGGAAGCCGCGCACTTGTCCGCTTGTGCAATGGCTGCTGCTGCAAGTGATTCCTTGCCCATGCGCAGGAAGAACGTTTCGAGTCCCACATACGCTGCCCAGCATTTGCCCGCCAAGTAGATGTTGTTACGGGACTGACCAAGCGATACATCCAAGCTGTCATACGTTGAGATTTCCGCACCGCCCTGCGTACGCGAGCTGTCCAAGCCCATCAAGCCGTTGCGCTTCTCTGCATCAGGGTGGTCACGGTTGACCATACTCTCGAAGCACTGCTCGACAACAGGCAGCATCGTAGTTACGAACTCCTCGTCTTTCGTCTGTTCCACGTACACAAGCGCGCAGCAGAGCCAGTTCACAAGCTCTTCGTGGCTCATGTAGGAGAAGCAGTCGTCAATGCCCGCCAGCTCATACGCCGAATGCTGCGGACGAGAGAAAACGTTCGCGACGCCAATATCATGCGTGAAGGCAATGCCGCCCGGATATTCGCGATCGTCGCCCGGCAGCCTTACCTTGTCTACATAGCTGTATCGTTTCACGAACAGTTCCAGCTCATTGCGCACCGTCCACGGGTTCAGCATCAGCTCGTAGAACAGTTGGTCAGCCGTCAAATCGAGCGTGTTCATCATTCGGTATTCGCCTTCGTTGACGATCCAGATGGGTTCGCCATCCGCGTCCAGCAGCTGCGTGCTGCCATAGTAGCTGTGGATCGCATGCGCCAGCATGAACGTTTGATCGTCGGAAAGTCGCTGCGAAGCGCGCTCCAAGCGAGTATCCGCCTCATAACAAGCTGCGGTCAACGTGTCGAAACGATCAAGCGCGAACGCTGCAACCGATTCAATATTACGGAACAGCTTCGCATAATAATAGGAAGCGTCGATGCCTGACGTCACAATGCCGCCGCGGTAGAAGCATAACGCGAATTGGAATGTCCGCTTCTCGCCAGCAGGTACTCGCATGAGCAGCGCGCCCGTTCCGCCAAGTCCAAATGTATAGTTATGAGCAAGCTCAACATCTAATATCTTCTCCATCGTAAAACCAAGCGCCGGCGTCACATCCGCATCACGTGTTGCGATAGCCGTCAGACGTCCTTGTCCGACACCGTTAATGCGACCGCTTGCCGAATCACCGTCGAGGATTCGCATGGAGCTGTATGGATCGTTGCCTTCGTAACCGAAAAACGCTCTGCGCTCCTGTTCACCAGCCGTGTTATCGATTGTCACTTCAGCGAATACAGCCGGTACGATCGCTTCCTTCAGCTGCGCCTCATCACCCTTGCCCGGCTCCGGTACGGAGCGAACCGGCGAATAGAGGCGGAACGTCAGGTCACCCGCCTGCCACGTGTCTGTTCCTGCCGTGAATGTACGCTTGATCGCTTCGTCTGCGAAAGGCACGATAACCGAGCGGGCTGGAGCAGAAACTGTCGTGATCGGGATTACAACACCATCTGCGACTTCAATGCCCGCTTCCTTACCCTTTTCATCAAACTTCTCCACATCATAACGAGCGCTGGCATCCTCGACCGCCTCGAAGAAAGGCAGTGCCTCATACTTGCTGCCGTCGCGCGATTGTAATCCGATATAAATATTCTGGTCTGCAGGCTTGCCCAGCTCTACGCCGAAGCCCCCGCTTTTCCCTTTAAATCCAAGTGTAAAGCTTGCGAATGCCCCGATCGGAGCATGATGTGCATTAAAGAACAGGTTGTTAGCCGACAATTGTGTATCCCCTTTCAAAACGCTGGCTTTTCCCCATACTAGCATGCATCTCTTACCCAAGAACATTGACAAATCGGGCTAATATTTATCCAAATCGCGCTAGATGCGTTATACTCGATACATAACAACTTGTTAGGAGGCGTTACGATCCGTGGCAGCACCGTATCTTCCACCCGTGCTCGGCAGCAGTCTGCAGGAGTTTATGTTTCCTAACGTAAAAACGACGGTTAACTTGTTTGGCGTTCATATGCGGCAGGTCGACGGCGTGTGGGACTATCCCGTGCACGAGCATTCGCAGTACGAGATCAACTACGTCCTTGATGGCGAGCAGCAGATGACCATCAATGGCACAAGCTATGTACAGCAAGCAGGCGACCTGCTCCTCATCCGCCCGGGCGAAGAGCATTCGAGCCGCAGCGCGAACGGTCAGCCTTTTACTTATTTCTGCTTGCATTTCAATATTGATGACCACCTGTTTCTGTCGCTGCTCGGTCGCATGAAGCAGGTGTTGTTTCCAAGCGGCGGTCTGCTCACGACGCAGGTCGTACCTGTTCTGCATAAGCTGATCACCATTGCCGGAGAAGATGATGAGACCTCTATCGTGAAAAGAATGCGGATGCAGTCCGCGGCCTTCGAGCTGTTCGGCAACCTGCTTGAGGCACTGTCACAGGAGGCAATCAGCCTATCGGCTGACAGCTATGAGCGGTTCGAGCTCGCGAATCGGATTCGCAGCCGGCTGCAGGCGATCGTTGGACAAACCTTCAAGCGGAGCGATGAGCATACAACGAGCGACAAGCATTACGGCATCGATGACATTGCCGAAGAGCTAGGCATCAGCGTATCGCACTGCAACCGCGTGTTTCGCCATGTGTACGGCCAATCGCCACGAGCCTATTTGTCCGAGCTGGTATTGCACGAAGCGAAGCTGCTGCTCGCCGACCCGCAGCTGCCGGTGCAGACGATCTCGTCGGTGCTCGGCTACCGCGACATCGCCCACTTCAGCCGCCAGTTCAAGCGCTGGGCCGGCGTCTCGCCAAGCGACTACCGACGGCAGGTAGCGGACACGATGAGTAGATAACTTCGATCGATTCCGTACAAAAAAAGAAGCAGGACCCGCTTATAAGTGGTTCCCGCTTCTTTTTTGAACAATAATTAGCCCCCTGCTTCCTGGTTACTCCTCTTCCTCATCCAGCAGGATGACATCAAGCACCGTCTTCTGCTGGTCGATGATGATTGGATTAAGCTCTTTTGTTTGTTTACTTGGGAAAGAGAAACGAGCCCGTTGAGCGCCAGCGGACAGATTCGTTACGATATAGCTGCCTGCCGCATTGCTAATGACCTGCCGCACCAGCTCTCCTCCAGAAGCAACAATCTCGACAAGCGCGCGATAGAGCGGCTTGCCGGCAGCATCGCGAATCGTGCCCGTCAGCGTGCCGAAGGCCGCGCTAAGAGAAAGCGATCCACTATTGCCTGCACCCGCTGCGGCGCTGCGTGCAACTGACCCTAACCGTTGGGCGGAGGCTGTTACCGTGTAGGTTCCTGCCGCAAGCCCACGGGCCGTGAAACTTCCGTCCCCGCTCGTAAATACGGTTGCAAGCACTGTGTTCGATTCCTGATCCAGTACGTTGACGATCGCACCTGCAACAGGAGATTGAAATACGTTGTCCGTCACAATGCCCTGAATCGTTAGCGGAATACCGACAAGCACGAGGTTGACCTGCTGATTGGATGACTGCGTAATCGGCGTAAAAACGACGGTCGTTTGCCTGCTTGGGTTGCTCGCTACGATTGTCCGCTCGCCTCCTGAAACACTTGGAACCGTATATTGACCGCTGCCATCGGTAACCCCATTGCCTACCACCGATCCACTGCCATCCACAATCGTCACGCTCGTATTCGGCAATGGGGCGCCGTTCGTTCCGTCTGTTACTCGACCCGTTACGACGATGGAAACGGATTGAAGCGCGAAATTAACAATCGTGAGCGCGTTAGGTAGTATCCCCGTTGATGTATCCTGAGGTAAAAATCCTGTTTTGGAAGCCGATAGACTATAGTTCGCTGGTGTGACGTCGCCTAGATTATAATTTCCGATACCATCTGTAATAATCGATCCGACGACCGGCCCAAAGTTGTTGTATTGCCGAATGACGATGCTGCTTCCAGGAATCGCCGTATTATCCGTCGCTCGGTTGACCATGCCTCGCAGCTGTCCAGGAAGAGGATCCAGCGCAAAGCTGTATCTTGTCGTTTCGCCCGCCAATATATCGAAGCCGCCAAGCCCACTAGTGAATCCGACTGCATTACAGATTGCCGTATAGAAGCCTGGTGCCAAATCAGCAGATGCATATTCTCCGCCGCTGCCGCTAACGACAGTCGCGATCAATGCGCCGGTCGATCCGTTGAAAATTTGAACCGAAGCGCCTGATAGGCTCGCGCCATTCGAATAATTGCTTACGAAGCCGCCGACTGCCCCGGGATTCGGCGTGAGCGATAGCTGCAACTGCGAAGCACTGCCGGACTCGATAACGATACCAGCCGATTCCGAGCCGAAGCCTGCTGCAGCGGCTGTAATGGTCAAGTTTCCAGCCGGCAAGCCTCTCAATTCGAAGCTCCCCTTCTCATCTGTGAAGGTTGAATCAATCGCAAGCCCGTATAGATCATAAACCGTCACTTGTGCGCCCGATATGCCGCTGCCCGTTCCCGCATTTCGTACCGTACCTGTTAATAGCGAAATCTCTGTTGTCAGTACCGCTTGGACAGGAGTCACAATGCCGGCCGTTACAATCGTTCCGATCGATGCCGTCATGAAACCGGGAGAAGCAGCGACAAGCAGGTATTCGCCGGGAAGAAGATTATGGATTGCAAACGTGCCGGCTGGACTCACAAAGATGCTGTCAATCAACACCCCTTCTTTTGTGAACAGCCGAACTCTCGTATCCAGCGACGATACCGTATTGCCCGTCGTATCGACGACTTGGCCGCTTATGTCTCCGAAGATTGGCGCCAGAGCAATATTCGATGCTGTGCTCTGATTGCTTCGAACTACCGCACCAATGCGATTAGCGGCATAACGATCCGCTGACACGATTACTGTATATGTCCCCGGCCGCAGGCCATCGAATAGAAAATTGCCCGCTCCGTCGGCCGTAACGTGTGCGACCGCCAGCCCCGACGCGGTACCGCTGCGAATCTCAATATCCGCTCCTTGAATTGGCTCCCCGCTGATTGCATCGGTCACTTGCCCCGCAATAGAACCAGGATCGGAGGCCAGCGTGAAATTGACGCTTGACACCGTCTCGCCAGGACCGATCGTTGCGCTTACGACCGCATTGCCGTGATTAGTGGCAGAAGCGATAGCTGTAATTAAACCGGCTGGCAGCAGATCAAGAACATAGCTCCCCGAAGCATCCGCTTGGGCGACATTTCGTATCGTCTCATTGCTGTCCATCGCTCGAATAACTGCGCCTGCGACTGGATTGCCCGAATCGTCGATTATCTTTCCTGCAAGTCGACCCGGATTTGGTGTCAGCGGAAGCTGCACGGCAGCCGTTTCGCCGGGCAGAACGGATACGCCGACCGTTGCTGAAGTATAGCCTGTTGCAGAAGCATTCATATAATAGGAGCCTTCTCTGATGCTGATAAAAACAAAAGACCCGTCGCTTTGCGAGATCGCGTTGGCAACCTGAACATTGTTCAGATTGTACAGGTTAACGATAATGCCGGCAACGGGAGGCAGCGTGATCCCCACAATCGTCGCAGGGTTCGGAATAACCGCAAATTCAGCTGTCGCAATCGCGTCGGATTGAACAATGATTCCGAACGTGCCCCCTTGATAATTGATTGCCGTAACCGCCAACGTATAGCTGCCTGGCGGCAGCCCTTCGATTCTGACTTGCCCATTGTTATCGGCGAGTGACGAGCCGAGGAGCAAATTGTTTTTATCCGTTACATTCACGATGGCAGGCAAGGCTGGCAGATTGGTGATAACATCGAAGACTCTGCCCAGTATGGAGCCTGGATTAGGGCTCAAAGCAATTTGCAGAGCCGCGGTTTGGTCCGATTCGACTGCGACGGTAGCTGTCGAGGTCTGGAATCGGTCCGCCGATACAACGACGGCATAGGTGCCTGGCGCCATATTGCTTGCCGTAAATCGGCCTGCTGTATCGGTGAACAGGTTAACCAGCGTGACGCCGTTTGCATTATTCAAGCGTACCTGTGCGCCGGCTCCTGCAATCGGTCTGCCCTCCACATCCACGACAGTTCCTTCAATCGAGCCAGGATTAGGCGCCAATCGGAAATCAGCTGTCACCAGCTGCCCTGGCGTGATGACGATGCTGACGTAACCATTCTGGAAACCCGTTGCCGATGCCGTAACGATGAATGGAAGTGGCGCTAGATTCGTGAGATAGTAAGTGCCGTCCTGCTCCGTTACAAACCGCACAAAAGCAAGCGAGCCGCCGTCCACGTTCAATTGCAGCGCCAGCGTCGCACCCGCGATCGGTTTGCCTCCAGTATCTGTTACGGTCCCCGTCAATTCCCCCGCAAGCGGCAGCAGAATGAGAACCGTTTCCGTCGTCTGCGCCGGATTGACCGTAATCGTCTGCGAGGTCCCCCCGAATCCGCTCACAGCCGCGGCTACCGTATAAACGCCTGCCGATAGTCCGCCAACTGTGAACGTGCCGTCCTCCTGCGTATTGACGCCGGCTACAACGATGTTGTTCGTGAATATCGTTACTTCCGCATCAATGAGCGGCGTGAATTGGATATCCGCAACTCGTCCGCTTATCGCTCCGGCCAGTTGCTCCAGTGCAGTGCTCAATGCCGTTACAGTGCCAGCGGCAATGGTTGCCCCTAGCAACTGACTGGCATATCCTGGGCCTCCGATTGTCGCTGTATAGCTGCCCGGACCAAGCGAAGGAATCGTGTACGTGCCATCCGCTGCGGTTACCGCAGACTGCAGCTTCAAGCCAACATCACTTGCCACGCTGATGGACGCGCCAACAATCGGCGCTCCGGTCACGCTGTCGGTAATAACGCCGGTGAGTGAACCAGCCAAAGGCGATAGCTTCGCGTTAACGACGTTCTGCCCGGGGACGATTTGAAGCCCGATAATTTGGGTGACGTAGCCTTGCGCAGAGAAGCGAATGCGGTCAAGAACGGTAGGGGTCAGGCTGTTAATGGCATATTGCCCAGAAGCGTCGGTCACTACCGCAGCAAGGATGTCAATCCGGCTGTTAAGCACCTCTACCAAGGCACCGGCTACCGGTGCGCCATTCGTGCCGGTAACCGTTCCCGACACAGAACCGGGATTGCCGCTCAATGCAAAGTTCGCCGTGCGGGTTGCACCAGCCGATAACGTGATTGGACGCGTGCTTAACTGATAATCAGGCGCTTCAACGCTTATTCGATAAGAGCCAGGGAAAATGCCATTCAGCGCGAATTGCCCTGCGGCATCCGTGAGCGCGTCAGCTGTTGGCGCACCATTGGAATCGTTCAAATGGACGGCTGCTCCTACGATCGGAAGATCGGTCGCAGCATCCGTTACCGTTCCCAAGACATTCGCTGGAAGAGGCACGAGAAGCACATTCAATGTCGTAATTGTATTAACAACTACACTGACACTTGCAGATTGACTCTGATAGTCCGGGAATGCGAATTGCAGCACATAGCTGCCCGGCGGCAAGCTCGGAAACGAATACACTCCTGCTTCAGCTGTTACTGCGCTCGAGATGACTGCCATCGTGGCAGCATTCACCGCTTGAACGGCGACGCCCGGAAGTGGAAGGCCCGTAATATTGTCCAATACTCTGCCCGTAATCGCACCTGTCGTAATCACAGCCGCGGTCAATGCGCTCGTCTTCGGACTTAATACAGCGCCGGTGAACAAGTCAATTCCCGTAGCAGTCTTCGAATCGACCGTCCGCGTACCAGCGGCGTTGAACACGCCTTGAGCCGTATATTGAAGAACAGCATCTGAACCTGCGGCAAGATTGCCGACATTCCAAGTCAATGTCTGCGCCGCGGCATTATATGCTGTGTTCCCCATAGACGTCTGTCGCACTTCGAACGAAATCGGCGTATCGAAGCCGAATACGGCATTAACAACGACATTAGCTGCTTCGCTTCGTCCGCTGTTCTTCACTTCAATGCTGCCTGCAATCGTCGTTGGAGCCCCGCCGGTAATCGTCAGCGGCCCACCTTCAGCGGACTGCGTGAGGGACAGCTTCGCCCTTACGTCACCGCCATTGATCGTTAACGGATCGGAAAACGCGCTGCTCAGCAGCGTGCCAGGTCCGATAAAGTCTTTGTTGAAGTTGTTATTGTTCGTAGCCGTAAAGAATAAAAATCTTAAGCTGCTCTGATCTGTGATGCCGAGCTGCTGCTGCAGCACTGATAGCCGAACGAACCAATCAATAAAAAAATTAGCATTGCCGCCGAAGCGGGATCCGTCGTCGGTCGGCTGTGCGCGGGCGATGTCAAAGTTGATGATCGACTGTCTGAAATTCGGCTGACCCTTGCTGTCCACTCCTTCTGCCGAATCGGTGAAAGCGTTGGGAATTCGTACCGTGTTGCGAATCAAATCAACGGTACTGTCGAGGCCGTTCACGGCCAGTACGGCTTCGTAGGTCGACGGGTCATTATCCGTGTCGAAGAGGACGCCCCATGCAAAGTTGCGAAAGCCGGTTTTGAAACGAGGGTCAGCATTCAGTCGCAGACGAAAATAAAGGTTTGTGCCATCATAACCGTAATAGGCAGCTGGAAATGCCTCATCGCCCACAATATCCGTCTCGTCAGGCGATACGTCGCGGACAGGGTCGCTAATAGGTATCCCGTTCAGAGTGACCGGAACATACTGCACATTGTTGGGAAAAGACATAAACACCCCTCCTTTGCTTAAAATCGCTAAAGTAATATACTCCTTGAAGTTTCTTCAATATGCATTACAGTCGTGCCAAACGATTATAAGAAAATAAACCAGGGGCTGTCCCAAAAGTAGGTCAACTAACTGATGAGCTAGCTCAATTTATTGAAAAAAAGCAAAAAAAGGGTTCAGGGGGTCATCCCTGAATCGCCTTTTTGATTCTTCTATCAACTGCCACCTTCTTGAGCAAATTATGGGCAAGCGAAAGCCACCCGACCTC
>NZ_QGTQ01000036.1 GCF_003182255.1 Paenibacillus cellulosilyticus
AGACCCCTGGAAGACGACCAGGTTGATAGGCTCGGGGTGGAAGCGCAGCAATGCGTGCAGCTGACGAGTACTAATAGGTCGAGGGCTTATCCTAAAATCCTTTACACAAGTGAAGGTAAAGCAAATGCTAAAGCTAAGGATTCAACATTCGCATCCAGTTTTGAAGGTGTAACCTTCACGGGTTTATAGAACAAATTGTTCTAGCGACCAAAAGAGACTGATCAGCACCGAGAAGGTTGATTTAGACTGAGGACAAGTAGCGGAGTGTAGGCTAACCTACATGAGCAACGGAGGCCGAAGGCTGGATCAAGATTCGAAGTCGAGTAAACCTCCTGAGTTTGCTTCGTGATCATCAGTCGTTCTTGGGGCCATAGCTCAGCTGGGAGAGCGCCTGCCTTGCAAGCAGGAGGTCAGCGGTTCGATCCCGCTTGGCTCCACCATTTTATTCCCTGATAGCTCAGTTGGTAGAGCACTCGACTGTTAATCGAGTTGTCACAGGTTCGAGTCCTGTTCGGGGAGCCATTCATGGAGAAGTACCCAAGTGGCTCAAGGGGACCCTCTGCTAAGGGGTTAGACTGCGTAAGTGGTGCGAGGGTTCGAATCCCTCCTTCTCCGTTCTAAACTTTTCACCTTAAAGTTTGAACAAGTAATACCG
Organism: Paenibacillus cellulosilyticus; assembly: GCF_003182255.1. GTDB lineage: Bacteria > Bacillota > Bacilli > Paenibacillales > Paenibacillaceae > Paenibacillus_T > Paenibacillus_T cellulosilyticus. The sequence continues at coordinate 656 of NZ_QGTQ01000036.1, forward strand.
TAAGGCCCGTTGGTCAAGGGGTTAAGACACCTCCCTTTCACGGAGGTAACAGGGGTTCGAATCCCCTACGGGTCACCAGATGGAGGCTTAGCTCAGCTGGGAGAGCATCTGCCTTACAAGCAGAGGGTCGGCGGTTCGATCCCGTCAGCCTCCACCATAATACTATCGCGGGGTGGAGCAGCTCGGTAGCTCGTCGGGCTCATAACCCGAAGGCCGCAGGTTCAAATCCTGCCCCCGCAACCAATGATTACCTGAGGGTAAGCATCCGAACTTATAATGTGGAGCCGTGGTGTAGAGGCCTAACATGCCTGCCTGTCACGCAGGAGACCGCGGGTTCGAATCCCGTCGGCTCCGCCATTATAATCCTTTAACCGGCTTAGATTGCCATCAACAGGTTGTACATTGAATATGGCGGTCGTGGCGAAGTGGTTAACGCATCGGATTGTGATTCCGACACTCGGGGGTTCAATTCCCCTCGATCGCCCCATTGTAACATTGGGGATTAGCCAAGCGGTAAGGCAACGGACTTTGACTCCGTCATGCCAAGGTTCGAATCCTTGATCCCCAGCCATTTTATTAAGAGCCATTAGCTCAGTTGGTAGAGCACCTGACTTTTAATCAGGGTGTCGTAGGTTCGAGTCCTACATGGCTCACTTTTAGTTTCATATGCGGTTGTGGTGGAATGGCAGACACGCTATCTTGAGGGGGTAGTGGGCGTACGCTCGTGGAGGTTCGAGTCCTCTCAACCGCACCATAATTTAATACGCGGTCATGGCGGAATTGGCAGACGCGCTAGATTCAGGTTCTAGTGGTGTAACAACCGTGGAGGTTCAAGTCCTCTTGACCGCACCATTTGCGGAAGTGGCTCAGCGGTAGAGCATCGCCTTGCCAAGGCGAGGGTCGCGGGTTCGATTCCCGTCTTCCGCTCCATAATACGTGCCCTTAGCTCAGCTGGATAGAGCGTTTGACTACGAATCAAAAGGTCAGGAGTTCGAATCTCTTAGGGCACGCCATTATTACGGGATGTAGCTCAGCTTGGTAGAGCACCTGGTTTGGGACCAGGGGGTCGCATGTTCAAATCGTGTCATCCCGACCAGTTGAACACAAACGGATTTATCCGTTACATAATAAACAAAAGCCTTTCGCTTAGTGCGAAAGGCTTTTGTTTTGTTCCTTGCTCAGGAAGATTATCTCGTTACACTATCAGGGAACGTTGTTTGAAATGAATAGCGAATATCGTTCCTTTGTCACTGGAGCGAACGTTGATTTTGGCGTCATGACGCGCTGCCACGCCATAACATACCGATAAGCCGAGGCCAGTGCCGTTGATTTTGGTGCTAAAGAAAGGTGTGCCAAGTTTATCTAGCAGCTCGTCCTTTATGCCGGGGCCTTGGTCGATAACTTCTAATACAACCTCGTCATTGAGGGTGAACGTGCGGATCGTTAGTGTGCCCCCTTCGTTCATAGCATCAAAGCCATTTGTGGATAAGTTAAGCAGCAGCTGCCGGATCTCCTTCTCATCGAGGTATAAGGACGGGCATGGCGCAAGGTCGAGATGAAGGGCGTTGTTCGTGCATAAGGCTTTGGATTGGATGAGCGGAAAGAGTGCCTCAATGATGCTGTTGAGCGGCTGCAGCTTGCGATTTGTTGTATTGCTATTTGCAACAGATAGAAACTCGGATACGAGGCTGTGTGCACGGTCCAGCTCCTCGATCATGATCGTTGTGTACTCTTCAGAATAGTTCTTGGATAGCTGTAGGTAGCCTCTAACGGTTGTCATGGGGTTACGAATTTCATGGACGATACCAGCGGCCATCTTGCCGGTTAGATTAAGCCGATCGAGTCTCACCATCTCTTGTTCAAGGTGCAGACGTTCCGTTATATCCGTGATGATCGTGAGCAAGCAATGTTCGTTGTGCATATGAATATGCTCGGTAGACATTAGGCCTGCACGCAGCTCGCCAGATTTGGTCATGAAGCTAATGCGAATGTTGCGAAGCGGTGTTCTATCCCCGGTGAGGTTTTCCACACCAGTTAGCTTGTAATCTTCATCCACAATATATTGTAATATGTCCCCAGATTGATTCATTACTTCATCTATCCCGTATCCTGTAGCCTCTAAGAAGCTATCATTCACATTCAAGTAGGTGTTTGAGCTAAGCGATCGCAGTGAGATTAAGGATGGCGCAGCATCGAAAATACGCCGGTATCGCTCTTCCTCCATCAGTTTCCTTTCCGTTACATCACGAATGGAGCAAACGTAGATTTGTTCGCTTTCAACACTCGCTTTTCCGATCTGAATATCGGCGGGGAACAGGCTGCCGTCATGACGGATTGCGGCAGTTTCGATAATTCGCTGCAAATGCTCTTGATCCCCCATATAGGCTAAAAAAGAAGGGACAAGCTCTTCCACATGCCTGCCGATCAGCTGCTCTGGCTGATAGCCGAACATTTGCTTAGCTGCACGATTGATGTTCATGATGAAGCCTGATTCATTCATCGTAATAATGGAGTCGATGGAAGTGTCGTTAATGATTCGGAGCAGCTCGTTCTGAAGTTTGATTTGCTCCTGGTATTGATGCATGCGGACAATGGCTTCGATTTTCATTTTCAACGTTTCCGGATGGAAGGGCTTGAAGATGTAGTCGATCGCGCCAACGGAGTAGCCCTGCTTGACGTTCTCGGCAGCCTGACTGATCGCCGTTACGAACAAAATCGGGACATGCTTCGATTTCTCCCTGGACTTAATGAGCCTCGCCGTCTCAAAGCCGTTCATTCCTGGCATTTGTACGTCAAGCAGAATGACAGCGAAATTCACGGAGAGCACGTGGCGAAGTGCCTCCAGGCCGGAGTTCGCTGTATAGAGCTGGTACCGAGGATGATCGAGTAGTGCCTCCAACGCGATGATGTTCTCCTGCCTGTCATCGACAATGAGCACGTTGATATTGTTAGGTGCGTTATTATTTAATTTTTCGATATAGCTTCTCATGGGCATCCATCTCCTTATATAACGCGCTGTGACTCGTATAGGCGATGCTCTCTTTATGACCGAGTCCAAGAAATCCAGACCTGCTTAAGCTTTCGTGGAATAGGGTGTGTACGCGATTCTGCAGCACACTGTTGAAATAAATCATGACATTACGGCAGATGATGACATGAAATTCGTTGAAGGATTGATCAACGGCCAGATTATGCTGAGCGAAGACGATAGAGTCGGCCAGATAAGGGTGCAGGGATGCTTGATTATTGTCGATGGTGTAGTAATCGCTTAGTGATTTGGTGCCGCCTGCTTGCATATAGTTGTTGCTGTACGCCTGCAGCTTGTCGAGTGCAAAAGAACGACGCTTCGCCTCCTCGATTACGTCAGCATTCATATCTGTCGCATAGTAGCGCGTCTTATGGTGAAGACCTTCTTCGTGCATCAGAATAGCCATGGAATAAACCTCTTCACCTGTCGAACAACCGGCATGCCAGATCCGTATGCAAGCATAATCTTGTAGTAGTGGTACGATCGTCGTTCGAAACGCGCGGAAGAAGCTCGGGTCACGAAACATCTCGGTCACATTAATCGAGAAATCGGCGATGAGCCGCTTCATTGTATTTCGATCATGAAGTACCTTCTCCTGGAGACCGGATATGGTCGACAGCTTCTCCGCGTGAATACGATGCCAGATCCGCCGACGAATGGATGGAAGCACATAGTCCCGGAAGTCAAATCCGTAATACCGATATAACGCCTCAAGCAGCAGTTCAATTTCGAGCTGCTCCAACGGCTCAATATTTTCACGGTATGCGGAAGTTATTTTATCAAAGTAAAGATTCGGACTCATTGTCGGTTCCCCCGCCTATTTGTTCAACCAAACCTGTATGACCGAGCATAGCTGGTCGACATGAACAGGTTTGCTAATATAATCGGATGCGCCAGCCTCTATGCATTTGTCCCGATCGTCCTTCATCGCTTTAGCGGTTAATGCGATAATCGGGAGCGATTGATATGCGGGCATTAGACGGATCTTGCGTATCGCCTCATAGCCATCCATCTCAGGCAGCATAATGTCCATCAAGATGAGATCAATGGCAGCCGTATGCTGCTGGAGTGTCCTTAGACCCTCCACACCATTTTCTGCGAATAGGACTGTCATGCCTTTACCTTCTAAAGCCGTTGTTATGGCGAAAATATTGCGCATATCGTCATCGACGATTAATGCGGTTGTGCCCGTAAACATCGGGTCTATGGGTTTAAGATCAGCTGCCGAACAGGAGGAAGAGGCTTCTTCTTGGGATTCGGTCTCTGTCTCAATCGGATCGACAGCAGCAGCAGCTTCTTCCATAAGAAGTGGTGCATCTAGACGAGGTAGACTATCTTTGCCGGGCAGCAATAAGGTGAAGGTGCTACCTACCCCCTCTACACTGTCTAAAAGAATGCAGCCATTCAGGAGCTTTGCCATATTCTTGCTAATCGATAGGCCTAGACCGGTTCCGCCATATTTGCGGCTGGTCGTGCCATCTGCCTGCTGGAATGCTTGGAAGATAAGGTTGTGCTTGTCACGTGGAATGCCGATGCCAGTATCAATGATGGAGAATGCAATCGCTGATTCATCCAGTATCGTGTTCTCAGCTTCACGCAGGTGGCTCAGCATTAAGCTGTCTGCCAAATGAATGCGTAGCGTTACATGTCCATGTGATGTGAATTTGAAAGCGTTAGAGAGTAAATTTCTTAACATTTGCAGCAATCGCTGCTCGTCGGTGTACAGCATAGGTGGGAGTGAGTCATCCAGCTCTGTCGTGAACATAAGCCCCTTCTGCCTTGCTACCGGTATAAACTGCTGCTCGGCATATTCGCAAATCGAACGCAGTTTAACCTCGTCATAGTGAATCTGGATAGTCCCGGACTCTACCTTAGACAAGTCGAGAACATCGTTAATAAGACGGAGCAGATCGTTGCCGGAATGATAGATCGTGCTGGCGTATTTCTTCTGATTCGGTGTCAGATTGCCTTCTGTGTTGCTGGCAAGAATGTCGGATAGAATAAGCAGACTATTAAGCGGAGTGCGGAGCTCGTGTGACATATTCGCTAGAAACGCTGATTTGTATTGAGAGCTGAGTGCCAGTTGCTCGGCCTTCTCTTCTAGTTCGAGCTTGGTGGCTTCTAATTCCTTTGTTTTCTGTTCTAAATTAAAATTTTGCTCCTCCAGCTTCTCATTCGTGCCCTTCAGCGCCTCCTGTTGAAGCTGAAGCTCCTCGGATTGTCTAAGCAGCTCTTCCGTCAACGTTTGCGATTCGTGCAGCAGCTTCTCTATCTGCATCCGGCCAGCAATGCTGTTGATCGTAATACCGAGGCGGTCTAATACTTCATGCAGCAGCGCTTGCTGGATCGGGCTGAAGGAAGTTAGTGAAGCTAGCTCGATAACAGCAACGACTTGCCCATCAAACTCAACCGGAATAATGATAATACTCCCAGGAGAGGTCATTCCCGTACCGGAGGTGATCGTCATGTAGGAAGCAGGAATGTCCGTTAAGAGAATCGTTTGATTGTCGGCGGCTGCCTGTCCAACAAGACCGATGCCGAACTGAAAGCTGGCTTCGCCGATGCTGCGCTCGTTATAGGCATACGCCGCAAGCTTATGAACAGCTTGGCTGCCTCCGTTGTTCTGACGAATATAGAAAACGCCATAGCTGGCACCGGTCATCGGTGTAATCGCCGTGATGAATCGCTGTGCGAGCATCTCTAGATCATGAATACCCTGGTACATCGTAACGAGCTTGGCAATGTTTGTTTCCAGCCATGTTTTGTCGCGTTCCTGTGCAGCGTAATGATCGAGAGCCGAGGCCATATCGTTGAATGAGTGGGCAATGGCGCCTACCTCATCGCTTGTGTGAACCTCGATGCGTGGAAGCCCAGTAGTCGCAAGACCTGGGGTTATGCTGGAGATAAACCTCGTAATACGCGCTAAATTTCTTGTAATATGCCGCGAAATCATCCATCCGATGATTAGCGTTAATATAAATGCGAAGAGACTCATAATACGGATTGCGTCATTTGCCCAATTGACGTTCTGCGTATTGCGCTTGACCCCATTATGAAGCAGCTGTTGCTGGCGTTCTGAGATCAAGGCAGCAAGAGGTCCGAGCTGCAAGCCTAAAGGAAGCACCTCTGTCTTAAACAGAGAGAGCGCCGCTGCTTTATCATGATCCTTCTTGTAGCTGCTTAGCATCCGTTCATATCGCTGTTGAAATCGCAGATTCAACTGCTTTAGTTCATTCATTAATTGTCTGCTCTCGAACTCGGTTAGGAGCGGATCGGTCTCGGAAATCCGTGAGTTGAGCTTGTTGTTAGCCGTTTGAAGTCCGCTTAGGAAGGATGCATCGTCCGTCAGCAAATAGCCGCGCAGATCATTCGTCTGCTGCAGCGCAAACACTTCAATATCTCTCGTTGTCGTAACAATTGATACTTGCTGCTCAATCAGATCGGAGTAGGAAGTATTCACTTTATTCATATAGTAAAAGGAGACGATGCCTGCAAACGCCACGAAGACAGCTACGAATAGAAAGGTACTGAGCAGCTTAGTCCCAATTGTTAACTTCATTGGAGCCCTCCTCATAGCGTATTCGAATGTCAGATAGAAGGAATGAGATGCAGAAATAGATTCATCTGGGATATTTTATCTTAATCTATGTTACCTCTTACGGATGAATTTGTCATTTAACCTAACATGAGAGGCTTTGAGAATGGAATGAGTGAAATGAAATTGTCACAAAATTGTCACAATCTCCATAGGTCATTTCGACATACTCCTATAGTCAGCCTATCCTATACTTAACACATGATTCAAGTGTAATAAAACATTACGCTTGATAAGGCCAGTGAAACGAAATTGGGAGGGTAACCGTCATGGCTATGCTGATGATGAAGCGCAAGCACCTGTTTGCCGATTATGGCAGTTCTGTATTCTATGATGAAATGTTCGATCAGCATGGTAAGGTTCGGCCACCTTATGGCACGATGATGAAAGTGCTAACCAGGATGGGAATCGACGAGCTGGTGACACGCAATGCCGTCATGGAATCTGAAATGATTACACAAGGCATTACGTTCACTTTATATAGCGAAACTCCCGAAGAATCATCCCTTGAGCGTACGATCCCGTTCGATATGATTCCGCGAATCATTACGGGCGAGGAATGGCAGTTGCTTGAACGAGGATTGAAACAGCGGGTACAGGCGCTGAATCATTTTATATACGATATTTATCACGATCAGAATATGATTAAGGACGGTCTCGTTCCGCGAGGGCTGGTTATAGATAACCCGTATTATTTGCCCGCAATGATCGGTCTGAAGGTTCCGAATGATACGTATATCCCGCTCTCAGGCATCGATATTATTCGTGGCGATAATGGGGAGTATTACGTGCTGGAGGATAACCTGAGAACGCCATCAGGCTTGTCCTACGTGTACCAGAACCGTGCGCTCATGACGAATCTGTTCCCCGAGCTATTCTTCGAGCATCGCGTTCGCAGCATTAGTAGAGGACTGAATGCGATGCTTCGCAGTTTGAGAGGGCTGGCGCCTGGCAATAATCCAGATCCGTTAGTCGTTCTGTTGACGCCAGGCATTCACAATTCGGCTTACTATGACCACACATTCCTTGCGCAGGAGATGGGAATCGAGCTTGTGGAAGGCAGAGATTTGACGGTCATCGACAAGAAGGTTTATATGAACAGCATGCAGGTATTACGTCAGGTTGATGTTATATATCGCCGTATTGATGATGAATATTTGGATCCGAAGGCATTCCGATCGGACTCCGTACTAGGTGTTCCTGGTCTGATGGAGGCGTACTGCGCGGGGAATGTGGCGCTTGCGAACGCACCGGGTACTGGGATTGCTGATGACAAGGCGATCTATGCTTATGTGCCGGATATGATTCGGTATTATTTACGCGAAGAACCGATTTTGAACAACGTGCCCACTTATATTCTAGACCGGCCGCATGAGCGTGAATATGTATTGAGTCGATTGTCCGAGATGGTCGTGAAGGAGCGCTGCTTATCTGGCGGATACGGCATGCTGATCGGACCATCGGCAACGGAAGAAGAGCTCGAAGCATTCGCAGATAACATTAACCGTTATCCGGAGCGTTATATCGCTCAGCCAACGATGAAGCTGTCTTGCAGCCCTTCGTTGAACAAAATGGAGGTTGCTCCCCGTCATATCGACCTGCGAGCGTTCGTCTTTATGGGGGAAGAAACCCATGTGGTGGCAGGCGGGTTAACCAGAGTCGCATTGAAGGAAGGGTCACTCGTCGTCAATTCCTCGCAAGGCGGGGGTACGAAAGACACTTGGGTTCTCCAGTAGAAGACTGAATAATGCGAGGTGATGGGATATGATGAATCGATTTGCTGAATTGTTATATTGGGCGGGGCGTTATGTAGAACGGGCAGGAAATCATGCAAGGCTGATCGATATCAATTATCATATGCGTCATGAGCTGTATGGGCAGCAGGAGCGTGAATATATTTGGGAGCGGCTGATCGAATCAACGGGCAGCATCGCAAGGTTTGAGGAGTTGTACTCCAACATTAATGCCGGCACGAACGAGCTGACGGTGCTGCATTTTCTAACCTTCGAGCGCTCGAATGTAAACTCCATCTTCAATTGTGTGCAGCATGCGCGGAACAACATTCGCACGCTTCGACAGCTCGTACCCGGTGAGCTATGGGAAGTCATCAATTCATTTTATCTATGGCTCAAAGATCAGAATGTCTCACAGGTAATGCTGCAGGCGCCTCATCTGTTCTATCAGCGGATACGGGAATGGGCAACGTTGTTCAGCGGTGCAGTCGATGCCGCGATGGTTCGCGAGCAGGAGTGGGATTTCATTCAAACAGGCAAATTCGTGGAGCGGGTAGATAATACGCTGCGCATTGTGAATACGGTGCACAAGCAAATTGTAAGAGAGTCGGAATCGGAATCCGATCATTACAATCGGACGGCAGCGCTTCTGAAATCGGTTGGCGGATTCGAAGCGTTCCGTAGGCTGTATGCTGCAAACATGACGTTCGAGTATGCGCTCGCTTTCATGCTGCAGAACAGCACGTTCCCGCATTCGGTGCAATATTCGCTTGATACGCTTGTCAGTCACATTAATCAGATCGGACTGCCTAATCGTGACCATGTGACATTGGATGAACGTGTCAGTGATTTGGTTGATGCGATCAAAGCCGTCGTTGGACCGATTCGCAGCGGTCATATCCATCTGGAAGACGCAGCGTTGGGGCATCTCGTGTACTTGTCTAACCAACTCGGAGGTGCGGTATCGGCGGCCTTTTTTCAAAATATTCACGTTGGAGCCTAAACAGATCGACTGCGTCTCGTGTCAACAATGACGTGTCAGCAGTACGACAATTCACAAGCCCGTATGTCACTCGCGATGCGAGCAGGCCTGCGGGCTTTCCGCATTGTGATCAGAAGCGTTGCTTAACAGGCAAGCATGCGGTATGATCGTTAGAGTTACAGGTTGCTGCCAGGTCATGCAGCAGGATGAGAGAGGGGGCGGGATACCATGGGAGTACCAGCAGGCGTATGGATTTCGGCGGCTGTCATTCTGGTTGCGATTACGTGGATCACCTTGTGGGTTACGAAGAAAGCATACTCGCGCAAATGGGACGAGCCTGATCAATAAATCATGCGAATTGCAACCGCTGCCGGAGCAGCGGTTTTTTCTTAGCTATTCGTTGGCAAAAGGAGAGGGGTACGGAAGATGAGCTTAGTTATGAATGAGAAAATAAAAGCGAAGGAGCTCGACCTGACAGGGCTGGACGGAGAGTCGCTTGGCGTTGTATCGCGCGATGAGGCGCTTGCGATGGCGAAGCGTCTGAAAGTCGATCTCGTCTGCACATCGCTGATGAGCAGTCCGCCGCCATGCAAGCTGGTCGCTCGTGGAGAGGCGAAGAAGGAGCAGTCGCAGCAGCAGCGCGAGGAACGGCTGCAGGGTCAGCCTGCGAAGGAGAAGGAGCTGCGGCTGTCTGCGAATATTGAGGAGCATGACTACGATACGAAGCGTCGGCAGGCGGAGAAGCTGCTTACGGGAGGCAATGCTGTGCTGCTCGTCGTCAAGCTGCAGGGCAAGCAGGAGCAGGTACCGGCCAAGGAGCTGCTGGAGCGGTTGTTGACTGACCTGAAGCCATTCGGTACGAAGGCGACGGGCATTCAAGTCAGCGGAAAGCAGGCAGCGGTTCGCGTTAACCCTGCAGGCTGATGCGAGGGGGCACGCTGCTGCGTGGAGCGGCGCTGCGATGGGCTATTTTTTTGTAAACGAGAGGCAGTACAATGCTGCCAGCAATAGCGATCGGTTCGACCAATACGAGCTTCTTCAATGCGAGCTTTAGTAGGTAATAAAAGGTCGTGCTGCCAATAATATCGACAGCAATGAATTCACGTATGGTGGAAATCGGCACAACAACGATGATGATTTCCCGTCTAATCCGCGACAAGCTGCATTCCTCCTTCACATCGAACAACGTTATGATTTATGCTTGCATGGTGTTGTCCTATGTGAAGGAAAATGACAGAAGCACAAACTTTGATGGAAATATAAAGAGCGCTGCTCCTACGAGCAGCGCTCTTATGTATGAACAGATTAAATCGCTGGTGAGGATGCTTCTGCTGTTCTGTCGGAAGCGCTGCTGCGCACCGCTTTCAGAAATTCGCGCATGAAGCCAGGCAGGTCAGGCCAAGCATGGCCGGAGACGATGTTGCCGTCTACATGAAGCGTCTCTTCTGGATAAATGGCACCAAGTCGTTCAACCTCGAGGCGGCAAGCGTTGTATGCGGAGATCGTACGTCCTTGGAAGAAGCTGTTGTCATTCAGAGCGAGGAACACTTGTGCACCGTGGCAAATCGCGCCCACAGGCTTGTCCTCTTCGAGAAAATGACGAACGATACGTGGCAAATCCTTATCGTTGCGGATAAATTCAGGTGCGCGGCCACCTGGGATAATAATGCCCGCATATTCCGTTGGATCAACGTCAGCGAATGCAATATCCGCTGCAAGTCGATGTGCAGGCTTCTCCGTGTAAGTGTCCCAGCCTTCAATGAAATCGTGACAAACCGTGTTCAGTACCTTTTTCTGCGGAGCAGCGATGACCGGTTCATAACCTTCTTCAGCAACTCGGAAATAAGGATAGTACACTTCGAGCACTTCAGCAGCGTCGCCTGTCAGAATCAGGATTTTACTCGACATGGAATCACTCCTCTGGGAATGGTTGGTTGCACCTATTCCATTATCGTGCTGATACCAATGAAGCGTCAATGAATCAGCAGGAGGAGGGCGAAGGTCCTGTTGCAGCTCTCAGCGATGTCGAACTTAGTCAAGTGAAATGAACAAAGGCCGAATCAATGTACGAATGAGTTGATCAATAATATCGTCTGTCGTATATCCGTATCGGTCGCTTAGATGTTGAAGCGTATGCGGTGCAAGCGCCGCGATCATGATATGAGCCGTGAATGCAGGATCGAAGGATACGGTCTGACCGGCATCGGACGCTTCCTTCAGCAGGCCTGCGAGTGTACCATGCAAATATAGATAAGGCTGCGAACAGAAAAACTGCTGCGCATCCGCATTCAGGCAGCGTGATTGAACAAGCGATACGTGAATCGCCTTGAGCAGCGAAGCCTCATGATGGGTGAACATGATGATTCGGCGGAATACCGAAATTAATCGCTCCAGTATAGGGGCACCGTCTAGCTGTTCTAGTTGCGCTTCGATTTCGATCCGAAGTCGATTGAATTGATCGTCAATAAGCTCCAGACATAGATCGCCCTTCTGCGCGTAGCGACGATACATGGTCGCTTGACCGACGCCGGCTGTCTTCGCAATCTGGTGCATGCTGACGGTATCAACACCATACTGGGTGAACAAATCGCGCGCCGTTTCCAAAATCAGCTCTGTCAGCTGTTGAGCATCCTTTCGCTTAGGCGTCACCATCGTTCATTCTCCTCCCTTGGGTCACATTGACAAACGGACAATTGTCCGCTATTATTCAAATGAAGTGTTTAACGGACAATTGTCCGCTAAACATTGTGTAATACTTCTGAAGCTCCTTGCCAACTGTCAGGTTTTAATGGTTTTATTGTAACCCGATTGTCGTCAGAAGGTCAAATTTCAGAACAGAAGTAGAGAAAAAGGAGTGGAGTCAATGGCAAGTGCAACACTTAGCAAGGAAGAGCAGCCTATAACCTCGATACTCGCCCCGCTGCTTGCAATTATTGTAGGTATGTTCATGGTCATTCTCGACGGTACCGCAATGAACGTCGCGCTGCCGGGTCTAGTGGTGGATTTCGAATCAACACTTAGCACGGTACAGTGGACGGTCATGGGTTACTCGCTCGCACAGGCTGCGGTTATTCCGCTGGCCGGCTGGTTGTCGGACCGTTTTGGCGCAAAAAATATTTTCCTCATATCCATCTTTCTATTCACGGTTGGTTCCGGTCTCTGCGCATTAGCAGGTTCGGTTGATCAACTTATCGCTTATCGTATTCTTCAAGGCATCGGCGGCGGCATGGTGTCTCCGATCGCTATGGCATTCACGTATCGTCTGGCGCCTCCAGGCAAAGTCGGTGCCGTTATGGGTATGATCGGTATCCCGATGCTGCTTGCACCAGCGCTCGGCCCAATCGTTGGCGGCTGGCTGATTGAAGATGCTTCGTGGCACTGGATTTTCTTGATTAACCTGCCGATCGGCGTTATCGCGGTTCTGATCGGCCTCAAGACGCTGCCGGCAATTAGCCGTCAGCAGGTTCCTACGCTTGATTTCCTTGGTATGGTCTTTGGCCCGCTTGCATTCGCAGCGCTCGCTTACGGTCTCTCCGAAGGCGGTACGTCCTGGACTTCGGCGAAGACGCTCACAGGCATTATCGTTGGTGGCGTATCGCTCATCATCTTCATTATTGTTGAGCTCTCCCGCAAACAGCCTTTGCTTGAGCTTCGCGTCTTCCGTTCGGGTAACTTCTCCAAAGGGATTATTGTTCAGTGGGTAGCGCAGGTTGCATTGTTCGGTACGATGTTCCTCATTCCGCTGCTGCTTCAACAATCTCACGGCTACGGCGCACTGAAGACTGGTGTCTTGATGCTGCCGATGGCAATCGCATCGACGATCTTCATGCCGCTCGGCGGTAAGCTGTTCGATAAAGTCGGCGCTCGTCCGCTCGTTGTAGCCGGTATGCTCATTGTAGCGATATCAGCCTTCTTGCTTACGGGTATCGAGGCTGACGCTAGCCAATACGCATACATTGCACCACTTGCCATGCTCGGAGCGGGTATGGGCTTGTCGATGATGCCATTGAATACGCATATTATTCAAGCGTCACCGGCGCACCTCGTAGGCCGCGTCACGTCGCTGACTGCTGCGCTTCAGCAGGTCGTTACGTCGTTCGCCATTGCGATTCTGACGACGATTCTGATGAATCAAGTTCCTAAGTACAACCCGCAGTATAACCCGATGACCGATCCGATGCCTGTAGATGCATTCTCCGATACGTTCGCGGTTCTCATCTGGGTTGGCGCTGCTGGCGTTCTGATCGGCTTCCTGTTAAGCCGTCCTAAGCCGCAAGAAGGCGCGACGGGCGAAGGTGCGGAGAAGCCAGTCATGATGATGAACCATTAATATGTTTTAGCTTAAAGCAAAAGCCCCTGCGTCATGACATGACGTCGCAGGGGCTTTGTTTTGTTTCGTTGATAGATGACGCTGTGTGTGGTCCGCTTAGCTCGTAAAGCTCTTAATAATTCGGCTCAAATACGATCGGCGCGCAGCGAAGAAGTAAAGGCTCTGCATGATGATATAAATGCCGACAACGACAAGCGAATACTGCATTGCGCTCGTCGAGAGCAGATTGCCAAGCGCCTTCATGGCGAACATCGTATGCACGATGCCGACTGCACAAGGCACGAAGAAAATAATCGCGATTTGCATCGTAACCGTTCTTCGAATCTCGCCGAGCGTCATCCCGATTCGGTTGAGTGAGCGGAATTGGTCGCGGTCCTCATCCAACTCGGTGAACAGCTTGAAGTAGATCATGCTGCCGGAGGCAATGAAGAATAGCACACTAATGAACAAGCCGATGAATAAGGTGAGCCCCATCGATTGCTTCGTTGCCAAATACATCGCAACACGATTATCGAAGGCGTCCTTCATGTCTTCGGGAACGAGCGCTTCGATCTTAGCCGCTGTGTCGCCTTGTGCTGCCCAGTTCTTCATCTCGAAGCCATAAACAACCATCTTCTTGTCGTCAGGCACAGCTTGTAGGATTTGTTGGTATTGGGCATCATCGACGACAAGCAGCTCGGTCGCATCACTTCTCGGATAAGCAATTGCGCCTCCGCTGACCTGGCTGTTTACAGTTAGAGACAATTCCTTCGTACCGCCTTCAACTTGGACAGGAAGCGGCTTGCCGATCTCCGTCATAGGCTGCTTCACTTCACTGTAAGGGATGACGAATACCGCATGTCCTGGCTCAACCGCTAGAATAGGCCGGCCGCGGTGCAGCTTTTGGCCATAATCGTTATAGTCATTTTCCGATACGACCAACGCGGTTGTTGTGTCGGTGCTCCGTCCGACAACGGGCAGCTCTGCTACGGCACCAACTAGCTTCACCTCATAAGCGAGCTCTACGTCGTTCTCCTTGAGTATGGTTCGTACTTTGTCCGGATCGAGAACGGCATGTGTGTTCAATCCTTTCTCATAGAAGCTGATCGACTGCGGCAGCAAGTCCATCTGCTGTTCCTTCGAGGCGAGGAAGAATACATAGAACGTTCCAGATGCGGTAAGGATAACAGCGCTCATGACGGATACCGTGAACAGGATGCGGGCATTGTCCTTCATTTTGAACACGAGCTGGGCAATGGTCATGAGATTCGTTTGTTTATAGTAGATCCCTTTCCGGCGCTGCAGAAAGCGGAATACGATGATGCTGGCCTGCGTGAACAAGAAGAACGTACCGACGACGACGAGTCCGACGACTGGCAGCATATAAAGAATCGCGTTCGAAAGAGTCATTGTGTACGCCATATAGTAGCCTGCTCCTAAGCAGAGTACCGACAGCAGTACGAGCCACATGGATGCCAGAGGCGGCGATTTTGGCTTCTTGGAAGCTTTCAACAAGTCGATAATTTGGCTTCTTCCGACTTGGAATAACGTAAAGAGCGTAATGATCAAGAACAGAACGAAGAAGCCGGCCGCTGTCAGAAGAAGTGCTTTACCTGGAATGAAGAACCGGATCGGATGATCCAATGCAAGAATTTCAGAGAGCGCCATCAAGAACAGCTTAAGGAATAACGCGCCAAGCGCAATGCCTGCACCAATCGCAAGCAGTGATGTCGCGATGCTTTCGTACAGCACCATCCTGCGCATCTGACCCTTCGTCATCCCAAACAACGAAAGCAGGCCGAATTCCTTCTTGCGTGATTTGAGAAACGCCGACATAGAGTACAGGATGAAGAAGAATGAGAAAATAACGATAATATACTCGCAGAACATCATGCCGGTACGTACGCCTTTGGCTGCGTAGATATGACCGTTCATGACGTCTGGGTGAAAAATGAATGCGGCATAGATGAAGAAAATCATAACCGAGAATACGCTGCTTAGGAAATAAGCGATGTATTGATGCCAGTTGCCGCGGACATTCTTAATTGCGAACTGTCGAAAGTTCATCGAAATTCCCTCCCAACACGCTCAACGAATCGAGAATTTGCTGGAAGAACGCCTGCCGATTCGTGCCTCGCCGGATTTCGGAGAAGAACGCCCCGTCCTTGATGAACACAATTCGTTTGCAGTAGCTCGCTGCAAAAGGATCATGCGTAACCATCATAATGGTCGCGCCCATCTGCTCATTCAAGTCCCGCAGAGAGTCCATGACGTCCTTGGCTGCCTTCGAATCAAGGTTACCGGTCAGCTCATCGGCCAGCAGAATGGCGGGCTGGTGAATCATTGCGCGCGCAATCGCTGCCCGCTGCTTCTGACCGCCGGACACCTCGTAAGTCCGCTTGTCGAGAATGCCGCTTATGCCAAGCAGTTCAGCGCTCTGCTGCAGCCGTTTCTCCATCTCCTTAATGTTCGTGTTATCAAGCACGAGCGGGAGAATGATATTTTCCTGGATCGATAAGGTGTCGAGCAGGTTGAAATCTTGGAAGATGAAGCCAAGCTCACGTCTGCGAAACAGGGCCAGCTTCTTGTCGTTCAATACCGTTGGATCGACGCCGCCGATTTCCACCTTGCCGGACGTTGGCTTATCAATGGTAGCTAGGATGTTCAGCAGCGTTGTCTTGCCACTGCCTGATGGACCCATGACGCCAACGAACTCGCCTTTCTGAATGTCGAGATGAATATCGTTCAACGCTCGGTACAGCATTTTACCTTTCGAACCGTATACTTTCGTCAGCCCTTGGGCTTTCAATACGCTCATCATGATTCCCTCCACTTGATCTCTCTATTATGTGTTGCCGTTGCAGCAGCTATGTTTACAGTATAAACGAGGGAGGAGGGAGGCCCCATTGATTTACCTTTCAATCCGCCATGCGAACCTTACAAGTTTGTAATCTTCATGCTCGGAAGCTTACAGAAGGGAAAGGACCCTTACAAGAAGAGTCCCTGATGGATCGCGCTATTGTGAAAATAGATCGTGATCGTTGTGCCAACGCCCAGCTCCGACTCGATCGCAAGATCATGGCCGAGACGACGGCATACCTCTCGTGCGAGATACAACCCCATCCCGGTCGATTCTTCAATCAGTCGGCCATTCTCGCCGGTGAAGAACGGGTCAAACACACGAGGTAGATCATGTTCAGCGATACCGATTCCTTGGTCAGTGACCGATAAGGAGCAGCCGCCATTGGATTCTGGTGTCACCTTGAACAGCAGCGTCTTACTGCCAGGCTTGTTCTTGGAATATTTGATGGCATTCGTCATGAATTGGCCTAGAATGAACGTCAGCCATTTCGCATCGGTCTCAACGACCGTATCACTGCCATCCACACGAGGGAAAATCGATGTTCGAATGCATGCTTTCTTATGGCTGTTAATCATATCGCGAATGAGCGGCAGCAGGGAGACGCGTTCAATTCGAACGTCCATATTGAAATGGTCGAGGCGTGCGGTATGCAGCATCATTTCGAGTCCGCGAGAGATTCGTTCAAGCTCTTCGCGCACGCTGCTGCGAAACGCCAAATCTTCGGCTTCCTCTTCATCGGTGCCTTGACGCTGCGATGCCTGTTCCTGCTGCAGCAGCAGATCGATAACGGATACAGGCGTCTTCATATGGTGGACCCATTGGTTTGTAAAATGCAAATGCTGCTCACGCTGCCGTCTATAATCGGCGAGCTCGTCCGCGAATGCTTTATGCTGCTGCTCCAGCAGATGCTGCATTGCCAACTGTTCGCGCGTGACGCCATCGCGTACGCTCACCATGGACAGAGAGGTTGGCTTGTCAGCCGCAAGCATATCGGCGACCTGCCGATAGTAGCTGCGTTGGCGTGCATAGTCCCAAGCTAGCCAGCCGAAGATTACAGCGGTAGCAAGAACAATGATGTATAAGAGATTGCTGAAGTTCGGCATGCTGCTGTCGCGGTGCAGTTCAAGGGAGATGACGAGAATAGCGAAGATTAGGGCGATATAGAAGGCAATGATATAGGGAAGTCGATCAAGCACAAACGAGCGTATCCTATAGATTCGTCTAGTCGATGACTCAACTTGTTGATTATGAGGAGAAGCTGCTTGCCTAGGCGGTACGTGATAGCGGGCCATTCCGGTTCACTCCTTGCAGGTTGTTCAGTTGAAGATCAGCGGCTCGAATCGAACAGTGACAGGTCCAAGCGGTAACCCTGTCCCCGCACGGTCTCGATCACCTTCGGCAGCCCAAGCTCTTCGAGCTTTTTACGAACGCGCGTGACATTGACGTTCAGTGTATTATCATCGACGAAGTCGACATTGTCCCAGAGTGCTTCAAGCAGATCGTCACGGCTTACGATTCGTCCGGCCTTCGCGAGCAGCGAGGCGAGCAGCAGGCATTCGTTGCGGGAAAGGTCAGCTTGGCTGCCGTTCCATTCGACGATGTTGCGGGCGCGGTCCAGCGTCAGGCCGCTCGTTGTAAGGACGTCCGTGCTGCTAGGAGCGGGTGCGGCGTACTCGCCGTAGGCGCGGCGAAGCGCACTTTTTATTTTGGCCATGACCACATCCAGATGGAACGGCTTCGTCATATAGTCGTCGCCGCCATTCTCGATGGCCATCACCTGATCCATATCACCGACTCGGGCGGATAAGAAAATAATCGGTACATTGGAGACGGTTCGAATCTGACGGCACCAGTAGAATCCATCGAAGTGAGGCAGATTAATATCAAGCAGCACCAGATGAGGGTTGGCGTCGATGTATTCCTGCTTCAGCTCGCGGAACCGCGTTGCCCGGATAACCTCGTAGCCATATCGCTCGATATATTGTTGAAGAATCGAAGCGATCTTGTCATCGTCTTCGATAATCATAATTCGGTACATAAGAGAGACTCCTTCCTATTGTCAGATTATAGGGTAGCTCATATTACGCAATGCTGGCAAATCGGCGGAGCGGGAAACAAAAGGAAACAAACAGAAACAGCCGCAAGGGAGGTCAGTTCGACGACTCAAGCAGCTGCCTCTATGTACGATATTATTTGAAGAATAGGAAGTGCGTCGGCAGCGATCGCAGCTGGCCGTCCGAAGGCTTATTCACGATACGTCCGTTAAAAATGAGTGAGGAGGAGCCGCCTCCATCGAGATTGTAGGCATCCTTTGCGCCGAATCGTTTGAGCAAAATTTGCAATTCTTCGAGAGTAGCGCCGGAGCTGCCGCTCTCGTTGTATCCATCGATGACTAGGAATAAGAGCTGATCGTCCTTATAATTCGCAATGACGGTACGCGGCGCACGCTTCGGGCTCACCTGCCATTTGGTCGGAATCGGCAGCGCGCTGCCGTTCTTCAGTAGAATCGGTACGAACGAAGCGCCGAATCGCGGCTTCAGCTTATCAAGCTGTTCCTTGCTGGAGAAGCTGCCGCCAATCAGCTTGTTGTCTTCGCTCAGTCCGACGAAGAACAGGTCCGCGAAGGAAGGCTCGAAGCCGTTTAAGTATTCGCCGTTCAGGACGGTGGTGCTAAGCGGATACCGTTTGCCATTTCCGTCAGCGAAACCTCCGGCGTTTACGCCAGCGATTGCACCATAACGTTTGACAGCGGACATCGTCGTCTCGGAGGAGCCGAATTTGTCGTTTCCGAGCACCATTTTCATAGCGTCACTATTGCCGAGCTTTACCTTCAATGCATAGCCGCTGAAGTTCTGTGCTTGGATAGAGAACAGCTGCGCTCGCAGCTGATCGGATTGTATGGTGCCAGATGCGGAGCCCAGCTTCTTCGTGATGCGACGATCATAAATAATGCGTGGGCGATTCACCTGACTTGATGCTGTATCGGCAATCAATTCAATGTCCGCGTTTGTCTTATTGTACAGCGTTACCTGCTTCTTGATGGAAGCTTGGGTAGCTTGGGCCAAATCGGCTGCGAGATCAAGGTCTGCAACGGTCTGTTCGACGCCTGACGCCGCCTGTTCGATGACTGTCGGCTCTGGCATCGTCTGATCCGATATTATGATAGCAGCCTGGTAGGATATCATCCAGATGATGATGCCAAGGAAAGGCGCGCTTGCAAGAACCATCGAACGGTTCAGTATTTTGACGGGCCGAATCATTTGAGCAGCTCCAAGTTTTTCTTCAGCTCATCGAGCTGTTTCTTTACTTCGCTAAGCTGCGTGAACAGCTTATTGCTGTTGTCGGTCTTCTCGCTGGCATTGTCCTTGGTGAACGTCAGCAGCTCGTTTAAGGCATCGACTTTGCCTTGCAATGCGGCAATCTCATTCTTATAGTTCGTCTCGACAGCCTGGAGCTGCTCGTCATACTGCTTCTGCATGCTTGTCAGCTTATCGTTCGTTTGCTTATTAATATCGGCGGTCATGGTGCTGGTCAGGTGGTCAGAATACATCTTGGCTCCGGCAATGCCCGCTCCGATCAGCATCACCCATAGAATAAGGAAGACGATGAAGGCGCGATTACTGCGAGGCTGCGTGCCGCGTCCCGTGGAACGCGCTGCTGGTACTACGGTTTGAATCGGTGTTTCCATTGCTTTCGTTCACCTCTTGTACAGATATTAGGCAATTTCGCAAGTGAACGGACGTGCGTGCGTTCTCTAATAAGACGAATAAGCCTCTCGCAATAGTTGCGAGTGTCGTTATATTGTAACAAAAAAAGTGATAGGATTGGGCGTTCGACGGCTTTTTGCCTCAATTTGTTCACGACGCGTCGTTGCAGTATAATCGAAACAATCAGGTATGTTTAAAGAGGAAGGAGCTGCAGCATAATGAGTGAACAGCGTATTGAACAGGCGACATTCGCAGGAGGATGCTTCTGGTGTATGGTGAAGCCGTTTGAGGAAATGCCGGGAATCATAAGTGTTATTTCGGGCTATACGGGAGGAACGACGGTTAATCCGACCTATGAGGAAGTATGCCGCGGCGGTACAGGACATACAGAGGCTGTACAGATTACGTTCGATCCCGAGTTGTTCCCCTACGAGAAGCTGCTGGACATTTTTTGGCGTCAGATCGATCCAACGGACATCGGCGGTCAGTTCCACGATCGCGGAGACTCGTACCGTCCCGCTATCTTCTATCATAACGAAACGCAGCGCCAATTGGCTGAAAGCTCGAAGCAGGAGCTTCAGGCGAGCAGCCGGTTCGATCGTCCGATCGTCGTGGCGATTGAGCCAGCGGCGCCGTTCTATGAGGCGGAGGACTACCATCAAGATTATCATAAGAAACAGCCGCTTCGATATAAAATGTATCGTAAAGGCTCAGGGCGCGACGCGTTCATCGCGCAGCATTGGAAGCATCGCGAGGATGAGGCGAGCCTGCGCAATCGGCTGACGCCGGCGCAGTATGAGGTAACGCAGAACAACGCGACGGAGCCGCCGTTCCGCAACGAGTTCTGGGATCACAAGGAAGCGGGTATCTACGTCGACATCGTCTCCGGCGAGCCGCTGTTCAGCTCGTTCGACAAATTCGACTCCGGCTGCGGCTGGCCTAGCTTCACGAAGCCGCTTCAGGCTACAGCTGTTGAAGAGATACTCGACGTGTCGCACGGCATGGTGCGTACGGAAGTGCGCAGCCAAGTTGCGGACTCGCATCTGGGCCACGTATTCGATGATGGTCCACGCGACCGCGGCGGACTGCGTTACTGCATTAACTCGGCAGCGCTTCGGTTTATCCCGGAGAAGGATCTGGAGAAAGAGGGATACGGGGAGTATCGATCGTTGTTTGCATAATAACACCTAAAAAAGCTGTCCCGAATGACTTATGGGACAGCTTTTTTTGCTCATCGATAGATTTCTATCCTTGCATTAAATCGGTGGGGGTTGCGGTGCGGGTGTCAACGACACGCGTTAGAATGCTAACGGATGCTACAGTGCTTACTAACCTCAAAATTCGGTTTCTCGAATGATAACGGTTGAGGTAGGGCTTATTAGGTTTGTGATCTACTTTAATAGGATGGAATAGCCCGATTAGCCTCCATGGGGAACCGTTAGTTGTGAAAAAGGCTCCTGCTGCAGCCCAATAGCCTCTGTGGCATCCTTTATGCGTTGCTTGTAGTCTCCCAGAAGAGTAGGTGCCAGCGGTAGGTATAGGAAAGCCTCGCACCATAAGAGAAAGCCCCGGCGCCATATTGGATATTGGCATCGGGGCTTTGTTCGTATTAGCAGACGCTTGGCTCTGCAATCAACGCTTCTTCTTCATTTTCTATAATAAGTTCGATTTTCTTAATGCGGTGCTTTCCAACCTCGCGGATAATGAACCGCAAATTCTCATAGACGAACTGTTTGTTTGGTTTCGGATCTTGAATTTCGTTGTACAACCAGCCGCCGACCGTGTCGACCTCATCATGGCTCAAATCTTCGCCAATCAGGTGGCCCAGCTCATCGAGCGATACTTTACCGTCGAGCAGGTAGCAGTTATCTGCAAGCTTCTCGATGTCTCTGCGTTCATCCGCATCGAATTCGTCGCGAATTTCGCCAACGATAATTTCAAGAATATCTTCAATCGTTATCATACCCGACGTACCGCCGTATTCATCCATCAGAATCGCGATGTGCATGCGCTCTTGCTGCATTTTACGAAGGAGCGTCTTCACGGGCATAACTTCCGGTACTGTCATGACAGGGCGGATAAGCTTCTCGAAGTTAATCGGTTCGCCTTCCTGCTGCTGAAGGAACAATTGCTTCGTGTTAATCATACCGACGATTTGGTCTTTGCTATCAAAAGCAACGGGGAAGCGGGTGTACTGCTCGCGGCGGATGACCGCCATATTGTCATCGATTGACTTGCTGGTGAACAAGCAGATCATATCGGTACGTGGCACCATAATTTCTTTGGCCAGCATTTCGTCGAATGCGAATATACGGCTAACATAGCCATATTCCGTGTTGTTGATTTTGCCGCTCTGGAAGCTGTCCTCCAGAATGATCTGAATCTCTTCCTCGCTATGCGCTTCCTCGTGTTCTTTGGCAGGCTTCAAACCGAACAGACGAATAAGCATGTTCGCCGAACCGTTCAGCATCCAGATGAAAGGATACAGCACTTTGTGGAACCAGATAATCGGCTTAGCAACCGCGAGGCTAATGAATTCCGCCTTTTGAATCGCCCATGTCTTAGGTGCTAGCTCACCAACGACGACGTGGAAGAACGTAATCGTCACAAACGCGATAAGGAATGACAAAAGATGCGATGCTTCACTATTCAAATTCCATGCATCAAACAGCGGTAACAGCAGCTTCTCGACTGTTGGTTCACCGAGCCAACCTAATCCGAGCGCTGTAATCGTAATACCGAGCTGGCAGGCGGAAAGATATCCGTCCAAGTTGCTTGTTACGCGTTGAACGGCTAATGCATTGCTGCGGCCTTCTTGTACTAATTGATCGACGCGGCTAGTGCGAATTCTGATAATTGCGAACTCGGTAGCGACGAAGAATGCGGTCAATGCAATTAATACAGCGACCATCAACAAATTTAAGCCTGTACTGCCCATTGGGTTCCATCACAATCCTTCTATGTTTTTTATAATTATCTTTCATTATACTATAGCAAAAATTGCGCAGTTCGGACAATGCGATTGTGAGGGGGTGTAGGTCGATATGCGGTTAATTGGTCAGGAAAAGTGAAACAATCAGCGAATTATTAGCGAAAAGCTCCGCTTTACAGCCGCTATGTCGCAAGCGTATGATTGGTTCGGATATGCGTCTAAATATCGTTCACGAAAGCAACCTATTTTACGGACAGAGAGCAGGCTGGGACTTCAACAATGGCGGACAAAAGATGGGCTTATGTTGGACTGGCGGTAGTGGCCGCTATATGGGGGGCGAATTTTGGGTTCTCGCGTATTGCGATGGAGTCATTCGATCCTATTCTTTTCGCATTCTTACGATTCGGATTATCAGTTCCCTTCTTCTTCGCCATATTATATTGGAAGGAAGGCAATGTAGGCATACCGATTCGAGCAGCGCTGCAGCTTGCTTTAATTGGATTGTTCGGCGTGACGCTTCTTGAGATTCTGGTGATGTATTCAATTAAATATACGACGCTTGCCAATGCTTCCTTATTAAATGTAGCTCCGTGGCCAATCTTCGCGGCGCTGTTCGCTCCGCTCTTTACGAAGGAATCGTTAACGAAAAGGCTAGCGATTGGCGGAATCATCGCGATTGCAGGCGTTAGCCTTGTCATTCTTGGTGGTGCAGAAGGCTTTAGTATATCGTCGGAGAACATGAAGGGCAACCTGATGGCATTCTCCATTAGTCTAATTGGAGCGCTCTTCAATCTATCTTGTATGCCACTTATGCGTACCTATTCAGCTTTGCGTGTAAGTACCTGGTTCATTACATTCGGTGCGTTGTTCATGCTTCCATTAACGATAGGAGCATGGGGGGAAGTCGCATGGAGCGAACTTGGGATCAGAGAATATAGTGTTACCTTCTATAATGTACTGTTATGTACCGTTGTTTCATTTATAGTATGGAATGCTTCCATGTTCCGTGTTGGCGCGGCACGTTCGAACTTCTTCCGATACGTCGTGCCAGCTACAGCAGTAGCCGCAGGGTACTTGATGTTCGACGAAGGGATCTCGTTGTGGCAGATGGGCGGCGGAGTATTGATGGCTGCCGGACTTGTTTGGATATCGATCGATCGGAAGAACTCGAGCTCCTAATAGTAATCTCTATACGATATTAACAGAATAGATTCTTCATTATACAAAGAACGAATCCGCTCATGCGCGCTGTTATGCGCATTGAGCGGATTCGTTCTTTAGTTTATATAAATGTGAAACAAGGTACTGCGGAGGCATGTTTCACATTAAAGTTAACTCCATCGTAAATATATAAATTAATTTTTCTATTTTCGCTATTTAGGTACTTGAAAACGCACTCATACGTGGTAAAATAAACAATGTAACAAATTAGTTAACAACTTAATATAATTGTTAAACTAAGCCGGGGAGGCGGTACGGGCACAGATCAAGCACTCATACGATGCGGACTAAGGAATGCGAGTATGAACGGCAGCGGAAGAGTCATATCGAAACTTACAAAGTAGGTTTAAGATTCATTGCTTAACCGTACGATCTGGATAACTTAAGAATACTTGTTTTGATTGGTAATGTAAACGGTTTCTTTAGGCGTTGCTCATTGGGTTGGATAAAAAAAGGGAGGGTTCTACATGAGTAAATGGATGAAATCTTTTGTTCTTGTGTCAGCGGCGGCGCTCGTGCTGTCGGCATGCTCCAACGGTGGTAGTAAAACGGAAGAATCGACGAAGACTGATGCTGCGGCAACGGATTCTACGGGAACGGATGCTGCAAATACGGATGACGCGGCTGCAGATCCGGCAGCTGATGCGGATGCGGCGCCTACGGAAGTCGCTTCCTCTGACATGACGTTCCCTAAATCTTCGATTGATCCTAACATCTCCGGCGAAGTAACGTTCTGGACGTTCCTCGATAACAAGAAGAACGACGAAGCGCTGACGAAAGCATTTAATGAAGCTTACCCTAACATCAAGCTCAAAACGGTATTCGTTCCATTCGACGATCTGCACAACAAACTGCAAACGACACTGGCTGCAGGTAAAGGTGCACCTGACGTCGCGCTCGTAGAACAAGGTCAATTCGCGCGTTACAGCACGGGCGGTGTTCTGACGAACCTTCTCGATCAACCATTTGACGCAGGTAAATATAAAGAGTACGTGTCCGAGTACAACTGGAACCGCTGGTCCTCGATCGACGGTACGCAATTGCTCGGTATGCCATGGGACGTAACACCTTCGGTTACATACTACCGTGCAGACATCTTTGAAGAACTCGGTCTGCCATCCGATCCAGACGAACTGGGCGAGTATATCCAAGATCCAGACCAATACTTCAACCTCGCACAAACACTCAAAGCAAACAACAAGTACGCAATGGAATGGCGCGATTCACCCGTTCACTGGCTGGGCGACCAATATGGCTACTATGACAAAGATCTGAACTGGGTTCGTAATACGGACGAGTTCGTTAAGTTCCTCGACATCTCGAAGAAAGTAACGCAATTGAAAATCGCTCCGCATGACGGTATCTACAGCGACAAAGGTAAGCAGCGCGTTAAGAAGGGCGAATCCGTTATGTACGTAGCTGGCACGTTCGGCGCTCGTGACCTGGCGGCTAACTTCCCAGACCTCAAAGGCAAATGGAAAACGACGAAAGCTCCGTTTGGTCTGAACTTCGGTGCAGGTGGTTCGACGTTCGTAATCCCAGCACAAAGCCAAAACAAAGAAGCAGCATTCGCGTTCGCAGAATGGATTACGACTTCCGAAGCAGCATGGAAAATCGAAGTCGAGCAATCGGTTCAACCGGACTGGAAGAACATCACGTCGCTCGACTGGTACAAAAACCACGTGAACGAATACCTTGGTGGTCAAAACGACTTCGCATTCTATTCGTCCCTGGCAGATGCGCTTCCAGTTCGCCGTTACACGACGCTTGACGCTCTTGCATGGCCGCTGTGGGTTGGCGAAGTGCTTAACGCAATCGACAAAAACGTTGACTCCAAGACGGCGATTGCAAAAGCACAAGAAAACATCGAGAAGAAACTTAAGCCAGAGAAAGATAAGCTGTTGAAACAGCTGCAAGGCTAATTCATTGGTTTAAACCCGAATCATCCTGCTTCTTGGGATGATTCGGTTGTTTTTAACCACGTTTTGTCTCACGCATACAATAGGCCTGTTCAGTAAAGTAATCGCAAGAGTTCATTTGGCAAGGGGGTGCTCCTTGGTGTTTCGTTGGCTAAAAAAGTTTAAGGTAACGATCGTTGTTATCATTGCGCTCATCGGATTCTTTATTTGGTGGAACGGTACAAGAGGCTATGACGATCAAGCGCTGGCAGGCTTGCCTGATCTAAGCGGCATCGATGAAAGTTCGGTGCTGGAAGACGGGGGCAGCAAGCTGGAGGCATCGTATCAGGAATATTACGATGGTCTCGTAAAGCAAGACATTAAGGATGCAGAGGACTTTTCGCTGACGCTAAACGGCGCTGATTTCTCAGCTATTAGCGACAAAGGTTCGAAGAAACTTGATCAACTTGGTGACCGCCAAGGCAGTGTCGTGGCACTTGAAGATGAGGATAGTTGGGTTGAATATACGTTTGACATCCCAGCAGACGGATTCTATCAGATGTCGATGGATTATTATGCAATGGAAGGCAAACGCTCTTCAATCGTAAGAAGTGTGCAGGTAGACGGTAGTTATCCGTTCTATCAGTCGAAGAAACTTGAGTTTCAACGCATGTGGGAAGAAACCGGGGAAACCTGGAAGGATAACCAAGGCAACGAATTCAACCCTCGAAGGGAAGAGGTTTTCGGTTGGCAGAACCGTGCATTTAAAGATTCGGAAGGCAAGTCGTATGAGCCGTTTCGTTATTATTTGACGAAAGGCAAGCATACGATTCGGATCGGCAACATTCGTGAGCCCGGTGCCATCGGAGCCATTTACATATCCGCTCCTGAGCATATTCCGACTTACGCAGACGTTCAGAAGCAATATGCTGACAATGGTTACAAGCCAGTCAGCAACATATTGATTAAAGTGCAGGCAGAGGAAGCAACGCTTCGTTCGGACCCAACGCTCAAACGGATCGAAGACCGTGAGCCGGACACGGAGCCTTTCAATAAGGACGCTATCGCACTAAACTCGTTCGGCGGAGCAAGCTGGCGGACGGGCGGTCAATGGGCGCAATGGGAAGTTGAAGTGCCGGAGAGCGGCCTGTACGAGATCGGTGCCCGTTACGGACAATGGTTTTTGAATGGCATTCCAGTACAGCGCTCGATTACGATCGACGGCAAGTTCCCATTCAAAGAAATGAACGAAATGACGTTCCCTTACAAATCGGAATGGCAAATTTCCAAGTTCGGTGCTGAGGATGACAGTGATCCATACTTGTTCTATCTCGAGAAGGGCAAGCACACGATCCGTATGGAAGTACAAGTTGGTGCGCTTGGACCGCTGCTTGAATCGGTAACGAGTACGGTTCGTAAAATGTCGCTTATCGGTCGTGAGGTTATCCAAGTAACAGGTACGAACCCAGACGTGAACGGTGACTGGACGCTGGAACGCAACATTGTAAACTTGGTACCACGTTTGCAATTGATGGCGAAGCATTTTGACGACGTCATTCAAGGCTTGTACGCACTTGGCGTAGACAAAGGCAGCTCCGAGGTTAGCACGCTGTACGAAGCGCGCGATGTGCTGCTCAGTATGGCCAATGATACGAAGTCGATCCCAGCTCGTATGACACAATTCACTGATTTGCAATCATCGCTGGGTACTTGGGTAAGCGGATTGACGAAGCAGAGCATGGTGCTTGATTATCTCATCGTCAAATCGCCTGACCAGAAGTGGCCGCGTCCAGCAGCTGGCTGGCTCGAGCGTACAGGTACGATGGCATATGACTTCTTTACATCGTTTACGAAAGATTATAGCAATGTAGGTAACTCGTACGAAGGCGAGCAAGTGCTTGAAGTATGGATTGCCCGTGGTCGTGACTGGGTCGATATCATTAAACAGATGATCGACGAAGATTTCACGCCGAATACAGGTATTAAGGTTAACGTTAACGTTATCCCGGCGAACAACTCGCAGGTACTCCTGCTCGCGAATACGTCCGGCATTGCACCTGACGTTGCACTCGGCGTTGACGCTGAGGTACCGATCGACTACGCGGTTCGTAATGGTCTTGTTAACTTGAAGGACTTCTCGGATTATGACGATGTCGCAGCTCGTTTCCGCTCAGGCGCACTGATACCTTATCAATACAACGGCGGCAGCTACGCGCTTCCAGAGAACCAGAACTTCAACATGCTATTCTATCGCAAAGATATCATGGAGCAGCTCGGATACTCGGAAGAGGACATTCCAGACACTTGGGATGAAGTCATGAACATGATCCCGATTCTGCAGCAGAACGGTATGGACTTCTATTATCCGCATGCGCCGAACAACCCTGCGCTGGCAATCAATGAGTTCGCACCATTCCTGTTCCAGCAGAACGGCGAGTTCTATAAGGATAATGGTAAGAAATCGAACCTGGACAGCCCAGAAGCGCTTAATGCGTTCAAGATGTGGACGGGATTGTTCACGAACTACAAGATTCAGAAGCAAGCAGACTTCTATAACCGCTTCCGTTCCGGCGAGATGCCAATCGGTGTTGCTGACTACTCGACTTACGTCCTGTTGTCGACAGCTGCACCTGAGTTGACCGGCTGGTGGGGCATGAAGCCAATGCCAGGTATTAAGCAAGCGGATGGTCAAATCAACCGCTCGACAGGTGGTTTGGCTCAAACAGGCATCATTTTCAAGAGCACGGATATGAAACAAGAGTCGTGGGACTTCCTCAAATGGTGGACGAGCGCAGAAACGCAAGAGAGATTTGGCTCCGAGCTTGAATCACTCCTCGGCGTAGAAGCGCGCTGGAACACAGCAAACATCGAGGCACTGAAGCAGATGCCTTGGTCGACTTCGGACATCGATGCCATCATGGAGCAATGGAACTGGTTCAAAGAACGTGAAGTCGTCATCGGCGGCTACTACACGACGCGTCACATTGCGAACATTTGGAACGAAGTTGTTCTGAACGGCAAGATCACGCGTGAAGCGGTAGAAGAAGGCGTTCGCTCGATTAACAAAGAGCTGCGGAAGAAACGCGAGGAGTTCGGGTTGGATGAATCAGCAGATGATTCGTCCAGCTCGGCGACGAGCGCGGCTAGCGCCACAACAACGGATCAAGGGGAAGGAGGCGACAAACCATGACAACGCCATCATCGACTGCTCTGAACGAGCAGACTCAGGTTAGCCTTCGCAAGCCGGGTAAATTAGCCGTTCTATGGAGTGATTTGAAGAGAGACCGAGTTTCATGGATGTTTCTCGCGCCTTTCTTAATTTTATTCTTTGTGTTTACGGTTCTGCCAGTACTGACCTCGATCGGTATGAGTTTTACGTATTACAACATGATGGAGCCGCCAAAGTTTATCGGTTTGTCCAACTACAAGCTGTTATTCGTTGACGACGATATTTTCTTGAAGGCCGTTGGCATTACGTTAAAATTTGCTTTCATTACAGGCCCGGTTGGCTATGCTATGTCCTTCATTCTGGCATGGCTGATCAGCCAAATTCCAATCAAATACCGGTTCTTCTATACGCTTTGTTTCTATACGCCATCGATTACAAGTGCTACCGCCATGGCTGTTGTATGGCTGTACTTGTTCGCTGGTGACCGCAAAGGCTTGTTGAACTACTACGCGATGAAGCTTGGCATTATTGATGAGCCGTATCTGTTCTTGCAAAATATTCATTCCATCGTGCCCGTTATTATCATCGTGTCGCTCTGGATGTCGATGGGCGTAGGCTTCTTGGCTTTCCTCGCAGGCCTTCAGAACGTACCGAAGGATTTGTACGAAGCAGGATCGATCGACGGCATTCGTTTCCGGTGGCAGCAGCTCTTCTACATTACGATTCCGGCTGTTAAGCCTCAGTTGCTGTTCGGCGCTGTCCTGCAGATTGTTAGCTCGCTGACCGTCTTCGACGTCAGTCTGCAGCTCGTAGGCTTGCCGTCTCCGCTGTACGCAGGCCATACAATCATGACACATATGTACGATTATGCGTTCATTAAGTTCGAGATGGGCTATGCAGCCGCAATTGCAGTCGTCTTGTTCGCCATGATGATCGGTATTAATCGTCTCATATTCAAATGGCTAGGAAAGGACTGATACCACGATGACTGGCACTGTGAAAGGCAGAAGAATCGATTGGGGCGGCATCGTGCTGTATCTGTTTCTTACGGCACTCGGCTTGCTGATGCTACTGCCTCTGATTTATATGATTTCCAACGCATTCAAGCCGACGAGCGAGCTGTTCCTGTTCCCGCCGCGGTTTTTCGTGAAAAATCCGACCCTGATGAACTTCCGGGACTTGCTGCTCATTACGGGAACGACGTCCGTACCGTTCTCCCGGTACATTTTTAACAGTATTTTCGTCAGCGGCTGTATTGTCGTCTTCGGTGTTATTATTTCCGCAATGGCGGCGTATCCACTGGCTAAGCACAAAATGCGTTTCGGCAGCTTTATTTTCAACATGATCGTTCTTGCACTCATGTTCTCGCCGCTCGTTGTGCAAATTCCGCAATATTTGCTCATTAGTAAGTTAGGTCTGATCAATACGTATTGGGCACTCATCCTCCCGTTCGTAGCGGCGCCTACCGGGATGTTCCTCATGACGCAGTTTCTGCGTCAGCTGCCAGACGCGCTGCTCGAAGCAGCGCGGATGGATGGCGCATCCGAATGGAGAGTATTCTGGGCAGTCGTCATGCCGATGCTGAAGCCTGCGATTTCGACTTTCGCGCTGCTGAGCTTTATCGCAGCATGGAACGATCCGCATCCTGCGCAGGTATACACGACTGACGACGATATGAAAACGCTGCCGTTTGCAGTGCTTACGCTTAGCGGCGGTGTTGGTGTCATCGCCCGCGTTGGTACGCTCGGCGCGGCCAGCTTGTTAATGATTATTCCGACGATTGTTGTCTTCGTTGTCACGCAGCGGATGGTGCTTCAAACGATGGCGCACTCGGGTCTGAAAGAGTAGGAGGGGCGACAGATGAGAGTTATGAAATGTGTAACGGCCGCTGTAGTCGCATTTGCCCTCCTCTTCACCTTCATCCCGGGCGAATCGTCTGCTGCAACGCCGTACCAAGGTTATATATGGAGCAGCAAAGGTAGAGATGTTGCTTCCATTAACGGCTATGTATACAAACAATCCATCGACGGCTTCGAGATGCCTTCCGGTGCGTTCAGTGCGCCGGAGGACGTATTCGTAGCCGAAGATAACTCGGTATACATCGTCGATACAGGCAACAGCCGTGTCGTTCAGCTGGATTCCTCGCTGAAGTATGTTCGTACAATCGGCGATTCCGAGGGCGATGGCGTATTGTCTGAGCCCAAAGGTGTATATGTTACGCCGGACGGCACGATCTATGTCGCGGATACGAAGAATGCTCGTATCGCTTTGTTCGATAAGAACGGCAAGTATATGAAGCAATTCGGCAAGCCGGAAAGCCCGTTGATCGGGGATACGTTCTCGTATTCGCCATCAAAGCTGCTCGTTGATAAGCGCGGCTACATGTTCGTCGTCTCTGACGGCAACACGCAGGGCTTGCTTCAAATTGACCAAAAAGGTGCTTTCAAAGGCTTCTACGGTGCGAACCATATCGGATTCAGCTGGGGACGGCTGCTGCGCAACATGTTTGCAACCGATGCACAGAAGTCGCAAATGGCAACGATCAAGCCGCTCGAATTTTCTAACGCTGTGCTCGATAATGAAGGTTTCATCTTCACGACGACGCTTGGCACAGAGACGAGCCAGATCAAACGACTCTCGCCAGTTGGTGTCGACACGATCGGGGGCAATCGCCAATTTGGTGACCGCTGGAGCAACGGACCGTTCATGGTATCCTCGTTCGTAGACGTTTCAGTTGATTCGAACGGTATTTTCACAGCGTTGGATCTTCAGACAAGTAAAGTATTCCAATACGATAAACTCGGTAACATGCTGTTCGCATTCGGTGGCTTAGGCGATCAGAACGGTCTGTTCGTTACCCCATCGGCACTTGCACAGTCCACTGACGGCACGCTCTATGTCGCTGACAAGGGCCGCAATCGGATCGATCTGTTCCGTACAACGCCATTTGCACGTCTCGTACAGAAAGCATCCGCTCTCTATGTAGATGGCCGCTATGATGAAGCAGAAAGCTTGTGGAACGAAGTGCTTCGCGAGAATGCGAACTATGAGCTCGCTTATCTTGCAATCGGTAAAGCACTTTATAAAGCAGAGCGTTACAAGGAAGCGATGAGCTACTTCAAGCTCGCCAATTCCAGGGGCGACTATTCCGTCGCATTCAAGGAGTACCGTAAGGAATATATGCGTGATCACTTCTTCTCGATTTGTCTCATTCTTGTTGGTGCAGTTATATTGCTGCGCTACTTGATTCCTTGGGTATGGAGACTGGTTGCACGCCGTATTCGCACGAAACGTCCTAATCGCGGCGTCCAGCAAGGAGGGGGAATCCCGCAATGATTCAAACCTTTCAACTGATGAAACAAGTGCTGACTCATCCGTTTAACTTCTACAATGACATTCAAGAGCCTAAGAAGATTCGGTGGATCGACGCCATCATCGTTATTGTTCTCGCTTTTCTTGCGAAGATGATCTCGATCGTTGTGACAGGCTATGCGTTCCAAACGAGAGAAGCGTATGAGGTCTCGTATATGCAGGAGCTCGTATGGCTGGTTGTGCCTTGGTTAACCTGGAGCATTGCGAATTGGGGCGTCAGTGCGATTCTCGATGGCGAGGGCAAGTTCAAAGAAGTATTTGTCGGCAGCGCATTCGCGCTTGTGCCCTATGTCATTATGATTGTACCGGTAACCTTGCTGACCAATTTGCTCGCGCTTGATGAGAACTCGATTTACTCGTTCCTCGTGAATGTAGCAATTTATTGGTCTGCTTGGCTGCTGCTCATTAA
The DNA here is from genome assembly GCF_003182255.1 of Paenibacillus cellulosilyticus. GTDB lineage: Bacteria > Bacillota > Bacilli > Paenibacillales > Paenibacillaceae > Paenibacillus_T > Paenibacillus_T cellulosilyticus. The sequence goes on from NZ_QGTQ01000036.1 coordinate 33,874, forward strand.
AGTCAAAGTGCTGCATGACTTCGAGCCGTGGAAAGTGATCTGGATTACGATACTTAGCATTATCGGTATCGCAATTATATGGTTTATCGGCATCCTGCTGTTCGGTCTGATGAACCAGCTGATTAACTTCCTTACAGAGCTATGGCAAGAATTGAATTTCCGAAGGTAGGAGGAGCGAGGATGTTCAAACAACGTAAATGGCTGATCGCAGCGGCGATGTTGATCATCGTCGGCGGTCTGTATCCTTACCTCGGGCTAGCAGAAGGCGAGTCGCAAGGTGAAGAGACGGCAGCTACGGCAGTCGTTGACACGGCAGATAGCGAAGCAGTGGCAGACGCAGTAGAGACAGACTCCGCTTCGGAGCCCGTCGTGATCGATGCTGCAGCAGATACGGGATCGACTGATTCAGAGGCTGTGCAGACTGAAGTGCCACTGACGGCCGTTACAGCTACAACGAAAGTATCGGAGAACGATAAGTACGAGCTGTATATCGACGAGAAGACAGGTAACGTCCGTGTCGTTGAGAAGTCGACGCAGCAGCAGTGGTTAGGTTCGCCGCAAGTGCCAAAGACGACGATGCCGAACAACAAGAAGTTCATGGATTCGCCAGCACACGTGAAATATACGTTGGGCGCGGATACAACATCGACGTATACGCTTAAAGAAAAAGAGAATAAATTCGAGATCGAGAAAACGGATTACGGCGCGAAAGTAACGTTCCATCTGAAAGAGGAAATCAGCTTTGCACTTGAGTACCGTCTGACGAATGATGGACTTGAAGTAACGATTCCGGATGATGCGATTAAAGAAGAAGGACAGGCGAAGCTGCTCAGCATTGAACCGCTGCCGTTCTGGAATGCCGCATCCGGTGATGAGAAGGGCGCATTGTTTGTACCAGACGGCTCTGGCGCGCTCATTACGTACAAGAAGGAACATGCGCAGTTCTTCGCTGGCTATTCCCAGACGATTTACGGTGATGATGACGCATACGTTGCAGCATCTCATACCGATATCGACAGCGAATGGGAGAGGGCGCTTCCTTTTAAAGAGAAAATCGCGCTGCCGGTATTCGGCAACTACCGTAACGGCATTGGTTCCCTCGGGATCGTAACGCAGGGCCAATACGATGCGAAGATTAATGCGACTCCGTCGGGTATTCGTGCTATTCCGATGTATCGCACGTCGACAGAATTCATTTACCGGAAGCAGGACGTTATTTTCATCGGTACATCCGGTCAAATTCCATTCTTCCAAGGCGATCGAATTCCTGGCGACCGTAAGGTGCGGTTCGTTACATTGGAAGGTCAAGATGCGAACTATGTTGGCCTTGCAAAAGCTTACCGGAACTACTTGACGACTGAACAAAATGTTCAGCAAGTTGAGCAGGACGGTTATCCAATCAGCATCAAGTTATTCGGCGGTCTCATTCGCGACGACCTTATTGGATCGACCTTTATTAAGATGACGACGTTCGAGCAGGCAAAAACCATTATCGATGCTTATGCGTCGAAAGGGATGACGAATCTCGAGCTGACGTTTGAAGGTTGGTCGGATGAAGGGATGTACGGCGATCAACCGGATCATTTCCCTGTCGAGAAAAGCCTCGGCGGATCAAAAGATCTGAAGGAGCTTGCTGCCTATGCGAAGCAGAAGGGCGTTAAGCTGTATCTGCAAGCAAACTATGCACGTGCTTATTCGGAGAGTGATGGAATGAGCAAGAGCAAAGATGCGATTCGCGGCATGGATAAGCAAGTGAAGGAAGATCCGAACTACTACATCTCCGAGCGCTGGAACAAAGATTACGAAATGTTCTACCTGATGAAGCCAGAGCGTGTCGTTGACAAGCATGTGATGAAAGAGCTTGATAACTATGCAGATCTTGGCGTTGACGGCGTTCAACTGTCGTATTGGGGAGATATGCTTTACTCCGACCTTGATCCACGGACACTGACGCAGCGCGAGCAAACGGCAAGTGCTTGGGTTAGTGCGCTTGATGCTATTCGCGGCAAAGTCGGCAGCACGGGGGTTGATTACGGCTTCGCCTATACGCTTGGTCATGTCAATCGGATCGAGAATGTGCCGCTCGACTCCAGTCACTTCATCATGATGGATGAGACGGTTCCATTCTATCAAATTGCAGTACATGGCCTCGTACCTTACTCGGCGTCGCCAATTAACCTGCGTGATGATGCTGAAGTAGAGAAGCTTCGTGCACTGGAATATGGTGCATTGCCTAGCCTCGAGCTCACTTATGAGGAAACAAGCAAACTTCAGCGGACGTTGGAAACTCGCCTGCTTAGCTCGCAATATACATCATGGATCGATAAAGCAGCGTCCGAATACAAGGAATCCGCTTCTTATTATGAAAGCATCGCTGGCAAAGCGATTACGAATCATGAGAAGCTGTCGTCGGACGTATCCCGTACAACCTATGAGGGCGGCACGCAAATCATCGTGAACTACGGCGATGCGGATGCAATCGTAGACGGCGTGTCTGTACCTGCACTTGGTTACACGGTGCGGAACGGGGGTCAATAACCATGAAGAAAAAACTAGGGCTCTCGATGAGAGGACGTCATATCCTAGAAGGTTATTCCTTCATTTCACTATGGATTGCCGGATTCTTCTTATTCATGGCTGTACCGCTGGGACGTTCCTTCTACTTCTCCATTAACAACATGGAGAGCAGTAAGAACGGTCTGCAAGCGACTTACGTCGGCATGCTGAACTATCGGTCAGCGTTTTCGACTGATATCGACTTCCTGCCGCTTCTGAAGTCGACGATGACGACGATGCTGACGCAAGTACCGCTTATTCTTATTTTCGCAATGTTCAGCGCCCTGCTGCTTAACGGTAAAATCAAAGGCCGGACGATCTTCCGGGGAATCTTCTTCCTTCCGGTTATTATCGCCTCCGGTGCGGTATTGAAGGAGCTGATGCAGCAAGGTGCTGCACAGCTTCCAATCTTCACGCAAGATGATCTGTTCAACAAATTAGGCGGCTTTATCCCCGAGAATATTTTGGAGCCCCTGCTGAAGTACGCAGACTCGCTGACACTTGTCATGTGGGACTCTGGCGTTCAGATTCTGATCTTTATCGCAGGCTTGCAGACGATTTCACCACAATTGTATGAAGCAGCGAAGATGGACGGCGCAACGAAGTGGGAAAGCTTCTGGAAAGTTACGTTCCCGATGATTATCCCAATGCTGTTCGTTAACACGCTCTACAGTATCGTAAACATGTTCACGAAGGCCGATAACAAGGTGATGGACTATATTAACCAGCAGGCCTTCCAAAAGAACAACTACGGTTATGGAGCGGCGCTTGGATGGATTTATTTCGTCCTGATCGCAATCGTACTTGCTATTGTATTTATTATTTTCCGCAGAAGCTTAGCTGCTTCGGAAGGAAGGGGGTAAAGAGCGATGACAACATTAAAAATTCGCCAGCTTTCGGACATCTCGGTAAAGACAAATGCAGTTTGGAAGCACACTGCCGCTAAGCGCGGACGGAGCATTGTCGGCATGGCGTTCTACTACTTCGTGCTGCTTAGTCTGTCATTCGTCTTTGTTTACCCTCTGCTGTACATTATTTCAAAATCGCTGATGAGGCCGGAAGATGTTGCCGATGCGACGATCCGCTGGATTCCGAAAATGTTCAGCCTTAATAACTACAAAATCGCAGCGGAGTATCTCAACTACTGGCCGTCCTTCCTGAACAGTATCATCATCTCGTTCGGCAGTGCGATTCTGCAAATTATCAGCTGCTCGCTTATCGGATATGGATTCGCTCGTTATCGGTTCCCAGGCCAAGCGTTCTGGTTGGCCATGGTCGTCTTTACGTTCCTGGTGCCGCCGCAAACGATCGTCGTACCGTTGTTTACGTTCTTCCTGGATTTAGGGTGGATGAATACGCACCTGCCATTTATCGTGCCAGCTATTATGGGTCACGGCTTGAAAGGCGCACTGTTCGTTCTGATCTTTATCCAGTTCTACAGGCAGCTGCCGCATGTACTTGAGGAAGCTGCTCGTATCGACGGCGCTGGAGCATTCCGGACGTACTGGAGAATCATGCTCCCCCTAGCGAAGCCAGCAATGCTTGTTGTTTTCCTGTTCTCGGTCGTATGGCACTGGAATGACCTGTTCGAGCCGAACCTGTACCTGCTCGTGCCAGAGTACTTCAACCTATCGCAGAGTATGGCGTTCTTCAACGGTATCGCGGACATGAGTGCGCAGCAAGCGGGAGCTTCTACAGGTGCTGCGAGTGCGATTGGCCAAGCGCCAACGCTGCAAAATCAGATTATGGCTGGTGTCATGCTGACGATTTTGCCAATACTTCTTCTGTATCTCTTCACACAGCGTTACTTCGTTGAAAGTGTGGAACGTACAGGTATCGCGGGCGAATAATCCGCAGCGATAGTATAAGAGGTTGTTCAACAATATAACAACATCCAAGCGCTCTTGAGCTTCGTTACGAAGCTTGGGGGCGCTTTTTCATTGGAGATGGGAATGCTATAATCTGGACATGACGTGAGTATGAACAACCATGGGAAGGGCTGAGGATAGCTATGCAGCGTGCATCGAAGGTATTGTATTTGGCAGGGATTATCCTATGCTTCTTGACGATAATAGCTGCAGAGTTAATCTGGATTCCTGATCCATTCAGGTGGCCTGGTGGCCGAACTTGGCTTGAAACGATCGATACGCTTCTCTACGTGCCATCAATCATTGCATTATGCTGGATCGTTGGAGCAGGCCTTGCGCTGCAGACACAGCGATCTATTTTCCGGACAGTCATTCGTTTGCTTATCATTATTGCAGGAGCTATGACCTGTTACTTCGCTTGGACGGCGCCGCGAAGTATTGTGGAATGGATCGGATTGCTCGTGATCGGTTGGCTGCTAGTTCTGATTGACATGGTGGCAACGGAGCGTGCTTATCGGCGAAGAAACCGAATGCGGCGTATGCCCGTTCAAAGCGTAAGTTTTATTGTAATTCAACTCCTTCTGCTCGCTCTACTAGAAACGCCTATTCGATACAATGTAACCTATCCGGGTCTAACGATGGATATGAACCACTATGCAAAGGTAGAGGGCGGGAGCGTACATAGTCAGTTAACAGGTGTGCTTGTCTTCGAACGCCGAGCATTAACGCTCGATTGGATGCTTTCACATTGGTTATCTACATATGAATTGAGTCCGATCCCGCCGAATCAGCAGCCGCTACGCGAAGCCTATGCCGAGGTTGTAGCGATGAAATCAGAGGCAGAGACAGCAGCTGCTGCTGTTGCCTTGAGCAAGCTTGGATTGGGCAAAGGAGCGATCGCTGAAGGCGTCACGATTACTGCAATCTCGAAGGATGCGCCTGCGCAAGGCGTTCTGAAGGCTGGTGATCGCATCGTTCGCGTGGCCGGCAAAGAAACAAACGACATTGTTGTACTTTCACAGGTCATGACGGATATAAAAGCAGGCACGAGCGTGCAAGTCGCATACGTGCGAGATGGTGAGTCACAAACGGCATTGGTTCCTACAGGTGAGGCGATAGACGAAGATAATCGCAATAAGAAGCGGGCAGTGTTTGGTATTTCGGTGCAAACGGCTTATCAGTATGACGTGCCCCGTAATGTGGATTATGAGCGGCCATACGCACATATCGGAGGGCCATCGCATGGTGCGATGCTGACACTGACGATTATTGATCAGTTGACACCTAATGGTGTAACGCATGGATGGCGGGTTGCCGGAACGGGGACGATTGAGCCGGATGGCACTGTTGGACCAGTGGGTGGTGTGATGCAGAAGGCGTATGCGGTTCATCGAACGGACGCCGAAGTATTCTTCGTACCTGAAAGTGAAGTCGATGAGGCAAAGCGTGGTGCGCCGGACATGCGAATTGTACCAGTATCAACAATCGATGATATTCTGGATTGGTTGAAGACGAATAAGAAGGATTAAATGAAGCTTTCTCGGCGACCTAATGGCCGCCGGGAAAGCTTTTTTATTTTATCTAACAATAGCACTCGATTGGATGATATTACCGCGCCTTACGTTTAGAGGAGTGGGAGATAGTAAGTACGGCAATAAAATGAACTAGATTAAGGAAGGTGCCAGATTAGATGAATCAACGTAAATCAGGGAGAACAATGAAACTGGGCAAGTATGCAGCAACGATTTTTCTATCGGCTGTACTGATCTTCAGCGTACCAAGTACGATTCATGCAGTAGGCAAGGGAGCCAAGGGTCCAGATGTGTATGTTATTCAGGGGATGCTGAAATCGCTGGGCAGCTACTCAGGACCAATCGATGGCAAGTACAATGAAGCAACCGTTCGCGGGGTCAAATATTATCAGAAGCAGCACGGCTTACCTGTAACAGGCTCTGTAGATGCAAAGACGCTTCAGTCGATCAGCTACTCGTATTCTCAAACAAAGTCCAAAGCAAAAGCAAACACGTCCCGCACAAAAGGAACGGGTGGCGCCAAAAAGATTGGCGGCGGTAAAGGTCGTAGCGGTGTAGGAGCTAAAGGAATTGGCGGTGCTAAAGGACTTGGCGGCGGAGCCGGCCAAGGAGGGACAGGCGGCAAAGGAACTGGCGGCGGAAGCGGCCAAGGAGGAGCAGGCGGTAAAGGCATTGGCGGCGGAGGCGGCCAAGGGGGAGCAGGCGGTAATAGCTTTGGCGGCGGAAGCGGCCAAGGGGGAGCAGGCGGTAATAGCTTTGGCGGCGGAAGCGGCCAAGGGGGAGCAGGCGGTAATGGCTTTGGCGGCGGAGGCGGCCAAGGAGGAGCAGGCGGTAAAGGCTTTGGCGGCGGAGGCGGTCAAGGAGAAGAAGGCGGCAAAGGCTTTGGCGGCGGAGGCACTCAAAGAGAAGAAGGCGGCAAAGGCTTTGGCGGCGGAGGCACTCAAAGAGAAGAAGGCGGCAAAGGCTTTGGTGGCGGCCAAGGTACAGAGGAGCAAGGTGAACAAGGGCAGCAATTGGAAGAGAAGTCACAACCGTCTCCACAACCAGCCCCAGCCCCAGCACCACAGCCAGCTCCTGCGCCACAACCAGCGCCTCAGCCCGCACCACAACCGGCTCCAATTCAGCCGAAGTCTGGTGGATATCAAGGCGGTCAGCAGAAGCCTGAGGGCGGCAGCTCGTACTGACGTTTCAACGATAGAAGCACACAACAAAAAACGTGGCCTCCACAATGGGAGCCACGTTTTTTGTTGTTATGTCCGATAGTAAAGCTTGAAGGCAATGTCTTGATAATAGTTGCCGAAGCCGGAGCCATAAATCGTAAGACCGCCAACGTTGGCAGCATCCTCTTCAACCGCAAGTCTGAACTTCCACTGCAGGCTGCGAATCGATACATCGTCTATCGTTACATCGGATACTTTGAGTCCGTCGATGAACGTGCCGGCGTGCGTAATTTTGATCCGAACAAGCAGTCCATATTGATTAATGTGCAGACCCCACCATTCTGGTGTGTAGCGTCCGCGTGTACCGCCGAAATCGCCAGGGCTCGTCCACATGCCGATCTTAATATCATTCAAGTAGAACGAAATGTCCGATGGCCAATTGTCGTTGGTCAGTGGTGCCTCCGATGCGAGTTCCATCGAAATATCGAGTTCCTCAGGGATTTCGTTGTCCATGAGATAGTTAGGTACCTTATACTCTACAAAACCTTGTGAGAACCATAGAATCTTAGCGTCTACGCGTTCCGCATTCAAGAAGTAGCGCGGTTCATCAAAGCTGCCGCCAACAAGTCCTTGCTTCGTTGCAAGGCCGCAGGTTGGTTTAACATCGAAATCGGTGTAATGGCCAACCATGACCGAAGACGTATGCTGATTGATCCGGGAGCTGCCCTTAATAGGGAATGCGATGTCGATTCGGTCTGTGCTAAGCGAGCACAGCTTCTGGCCGCCGCCTTTGCCGGGAATCATCTCGATATGAATAATGCCGGCTTTCTCGAGCTTTTTCACGTGCATCGTAATGATCGAGTTGCTGAGGCTAACCGCAGAGGCAAGATCCTTCATGATCATAGGCTGTTGGGTGAGCAGTTCGATGATTTTGATGCGGACGGGACTCGATAAGGCTTCGAATACGGGCAGATTATCTTCGGATATGATGATCTCCATCTTGGGATAAAACCTCATTTACATTAATGTTAATGACTTTACTAAAATGATACATTGAAAAAGTGTGTTTGACAAGGAAACAGTTAGGGCGAGGAATCTTTTTACAGCAGTCAGTGTGCCCTTTGTTTGACAACTCTAAACCATTCCTTTACGATATTAAATGACAACTGATTTATAAACCATTTAATATTTATGTTGACTCTGAGTTGGGTAATGGCACCATCTCTCAGCTTAGCGCGAGTATTGTTAGGCGAACACGAACAACTTTCGGGGGGAAGGCTTAGTATGGTTGCGAACAATGGCAAGTGGCTTAAAGTATCGGGTGCAATTGCAACGGTAGCGCTCGGAGCAGGATTGGCAATTTACTACGGTGGATCTGGTAATAACGCGAAGGACGAGGCCGCATCGACTTCACAGCCGGATCAGGCTGCTGAGCAGCAAACGGCAGCGGTAGAGACGGCCAGCGAGCCGTACAAGCTGACACTAGACGAGAGCAAGCCAGGCATTGCGATCAGTCCGACGCTGTATGGCGCATTCTTCGAAGATATTAACCATGCCGGTGATGGCGGCTTATATGCCGAAATGTTGATGAACCGTTCGTTCGAGAACGCAGATTTGTCTGCGGAGAGCTGGTTGCTCTATACGAGTGGCGACGGGGAAGGTTCAATTGAGATAACGAAGGATAATCTTCTTAATAAAGCGCAGAAGCAGGCACTTGCGGTGAAGGTTGATAGCACAGCCCATAACGGCTGGGTCGGCGCAACGAATGGCGGTTTCTGGGGGCTGTCCGTTACGAAAGGAAAATCCTACAAGGTATCGTTCTACGCCAAAGCAAGCTCTGATTTCAACGGCAAGCTGCGCGTCAGCCTAGAAGATGCAGGACATACCGTTACATACGCAGAGCAAACAACGGAGGCGCTGTCGAACGATTGGAAGCTCTATACGCTAACATTGACGCCGGATACGGATGATACAGGTGCTTATTTCGTCATTTCGGCTAACACGACGGGTACTTTCGCATTAGATGTGGTCTCTATGTTCCCGGATACATGGAACAACCGTGAGAACGGCATGAGAGCTGATCTTGCACAGATGGTAGCAGATATGAAGCCTTCCTTCCTTCGCTTTCCAGGCGGCTGCTTCATTGAAGGGGCGACGCAGGAGGATGCCTATTATTGGAAGGAGACGATCGGACCCGTTGAGGAACGTCCAGGCCACAACAACCTTTGGGGCTATCGGACGACGGACGGTCTTGGTTTCCATGAGTTTCTGCAATGGTCTGAAGACATGGGTGCCGAGCCGCTTTATGTGACCAACGTCGGCATCTCCCACGATGGAAACCCGTACACGGATTATTCAACGACACCTATTGACGAGCTTGGCGTTTGGATTCAAGATGCACTGGACGCTATTGAATATGCGAATGGTCCTGTGACGAGCAAATGGGGCGCTGAACGTGCTAAGAACGGGCACCCGGAACCTTTTAACCTCAAATATATTGAAGTCGGCAACGAGAACAATTTCCAAATGAGCGAGTATGTACAGCGATATCCGCTGTTCTACAAAGCGATTAAGGAGAAGTACCCAGAAATTACGGTCATCTCGAACGCAGACAATGCGGGTGAAAAGGTTGAGATGGTCGATGAGCACTACTACTTCGCACCCCAATGGTTCATGAACAATGCGGACAAGTATGACAGCTATGACCGCAGCGGCCCAGACATCTACGTTGGCGAATATGCGGTAACGATTGATGCAGGTACAGGCAATATGGCGGCTGCGCTTGGCGAAGCTGCATTCATGACGGGTATGGAACGTAACTCGGATATTGTCAAAATGGCTTCGTACGCGCCGCTGTTCGTCAATGTGAACGACCGTAAATGGAACCCGGATGCGATCGTATTTGATCATGCAACAAGCTATGGCACGCCTTCCTACTATGTACAGATGCTGTTCGGACAAAATAAGGGCGATACGCTCATTCCTGGTACGCTTACGGGTGGACCAAAGGCGGAACCTGCACCGATTAGTGGTGGCGTCGGTGTTGGGACTTGGGCAACGCAGGTCGAATATGATGATATTAAAGTAACATCCGCAGATGGTAAGAATGTACTGCTAGAAGATTCGTTCAACCAGGACTCTGGTGCATGGCAGACGATGAACGGCGACTGGGCGGTTCAGGATGGCTCGTATGTGCAATCATCCGATCAGACAGACGTACGCGCAACAGCAGGTGATGTGGATTGGTCCAATTATACGATGACGACGAGGGCGCGCAAGACCGGCGGCGCAGAGGGCATGCTCATCATGTTTGCGGTGAAGGACAGCGATAACTATTACTGGTGGAATCTCGGCGGATGGGGCAATACAAAGTCCGCAATCGAGAAGTCTGAAAGCGGCTCCAAATCACAGCTTGGAGAAGAATGGCCGCTTCGGATTAATGATGGGCAATGGTACAACATCCGAGTTGAAGTATCGGGCAGGACGATTCGATGCTACTTGGATGACCAGCTCATTCATGAAGTGACGGAAGAACCGGATGCAGGACCTATTTTCCACGTATCAGGAATCGACAAAGAAACGGGCGATACGATAATCAAGCTCGTTAATACATCAGAAAAGCAGCAGACGATGCACATTGATATTGCGGGCACGCAAAGTCCTATTGCGGACACTGCTGATGTTACTACACTGAAAGCAGATTCGCTTGATGCAGAGAATTCACTTATGGAACCAACGCTTATTGCACCAGTGACATCCGTTTTATCGAATGTAGGAGAATCGTTTGATTACGCACTGGAGCCCTATTCTATTACCGTTTTCCGGCTGCATCCTAAGAAATAATTCTAAATTTATACTACGGACCAACGCCGCATCCTGCAAATAGGGGATGGGGCGTTGGTCCGTTATGCGCACAATTCGATGCTTTTTGTCGTGGGGGAACGCATGGATGGTGTCGTAAAATGGTAAGGCTGAGCGCAACATAATTGTGGTAATTGCGGTCCTGATATTCGGTTAGAAATGTTGAGAAATCTATTATGATAGAAACAGTTAAGTGAGAGCAAACATTGTGGGCAATAGATAATAGGCTGCTATTCATGCAGACAGAGAGAGAAGAGGGATGGAAGGATGACGAACAGCCGATATGACGGCTGGAGGGCGCTGCATCTTTTTTGCCGCGGCACCAAGCTTCAGGAACATTTATTACTTGATAAGTTATTGCTGCTCGTCATGCGTTTGCACGAGAAGGGCGAAGTGCGGAGCTGGTTTTATTCGAGATACTCTGGAGGCGGCGCCCATTTGCGTTTGAGGCTGTTCCGTCCGACAGAGCTTGCAATGAGACGACTGAGAGCCGCAGGGGAGCGGCTGCTGCTGAGCTTGCCTGATCGTCAGCGCGATGATGAGCTCGAGGACTTGGACGTTCTTGACGCAAACCCATTCATGCTGCGTGAGGCGACTGTTGAATTGGACTTCGACAACTCGCGCACGGTGGAGTTCGCCTACGAGCCTGAATTCGCTCGTTACGGCGGTGTTGCTGCTATGCCAATCAGCGAAAGGTTGTTCCAGCGCTCCAGCGAAACCTCGGCAGTCCTAATTAGTCAGACGCTTGGAAAACGCTCGCTTCGAATGGTGTCTGCTGTTAGCATCATGATCATCACCGCATCACGCTTTGGGGTGTTGAAAGAGGAGCTTCCTTCCTTCTTCGCTGCATATGCTGATTATTGGAGTGTCTTCCTGAATGCGAAGGAAGCGAAGCTTCAATATGATATGCAAGCAGCAGATGAAGCCCGCACATTATCTGCTCGTATCACGTCGCAGTCACTAACCGGCAAAGAGCTTCCGCAGGACGATGTACTAGCAGCATGGTCGCTTATGGTAGCGGATGCGCACGCTAACCTCGAAGAGCTTGCGAATGCCGGTATGCTGCTTGTCCCTTATTCGGGCCAGACGGTTGCTCGACATGAAGATCGACTAGAAGCGATGCGGTCTATCGCTTGGTCTCATATACATATGATGAATAACCGACTGGGTATGACGCCTTCCTATGAATACTACTTGGCAAGAGTCGCACAGCGGTTGTGCGAACTATCGAATATGATGGTGGATAAGACCTCCTAATGAACGATTCACATTCATGATGGGGCAAACATTAGACGAAGCCCCCTACGGCCTATAGGCTGTAGGGGGCTTTTTGTAGTTTGTAGTTCTGTTGCAGTATATGCGAATGTGACTAAGAGAGGGTTTTTCGGGTTTATCGCGAAATAAGTATCTATCATCGATGTGCGTGTCCCCATGACATTTGATAATAGAGGAGGTTAGTCCCTACCAATGTCGACGGTGTTACAATCGGCAGCAGAGCTAATGCGCGTATGTACGGCGAAAGTATTTCATGATGAGGAGCTTCGATCGCTCGTAGACCAGTTCATTGAATACAAGCAGACTGAGGGCGGCGTGTTCGGGAAATTTGCATCTCTTCATTGTTCCATGTTCGGCGGTGATGACCAGCTATCGGCTGCAGCGGCGGCCGCGGTAGAGCTTATGATTCTGTCGCTTGATATTTATGATGACCTGCAGGACCAGGACAATGAGCTGGTACCATGGTCAGCAGTTCCTCCCTCTCTAGCGCTGAATGCGGCTATCGGACTACAGGCGTTGTCGGTCGATATTCTGATGGAGTTGTCGATCGCAACCAATCGCAAAATGGCCGCAGTGAATGCATTAAACAAAGGGATTCTAGGTGCTGTTAATGGTCAGCATGCGGATCTATTGAATGATGCGATGACTGAGGATGAATGCCTAGCGATGATTGAGAACAAATCAGGTGCGCTAGTCGCTGCCGCTTGTCTTGTCGGAACGGCGCTTGTGACGGACGACTATCATGAGATAATAAGGAGCTATGGTAAAGCAATAGGCGTTTCTGCACAAATTAATAACGACGTGGAAGGGGTTCAACGCTGGAGTACCCGCAATGATCTCATTGCGCGCAAGCAGACGCTTCCTATTCAATTCGTGCTGGAGCAGCAGACAGAAGAAGCGGCAGTCATACGCAGCTACTACGATGGTAATATAACAAGGGATGAACTGCTTATTAATAAAAGCAGCATTATGGACTATATTCAGGGCTGTGGGTGCATCGAATACGCGCTCATTATAGGCAGATTGAAGCAGTACGAGGCAATGAATGCGATTGCCGAGCTGCCGGTGTCGGATGAATGGAGGGAGCAATTGCGTACCTTCCTGTAACAAGCTGTAGACCGCAACTGCGGATTGTGTTAGGGAACGCCATAAAAGCCGTAAGCCACAACGCAACGAGATGGCGGACAACACGCAATGCGGATGCGGTTTCTCGCAGTATGGATTACGATGCAAGCTTGTCCTATCCATGATATAATTCTACATAAGAAGATAAATCAAGAAGATATTGATATAAAGGTGGTCATAGACGATGCTTAAGAATGCTATCGCCCAACTGAAGCAGAATCAAGAAATGATGAGTCAGTTCCTGCAAGGGCGCGTCGCGCTCGCCGGTGTAAGCGCTGCAGAGCAGCGAGCATTGCACGACATTATGAGTGGCCAACAAACGGCTAAAGAACAAGTGCGCAACCTTACGTGGTGGGCGGGGACCTAATCGGATAGCACTAACGGGCCGGTAGTGTGGACTTCCACATGCCGGCTAAGCTTGTTTAAGGAGTAATATCCCTATGACGAACAGAAAAAATAGATCATGGATTGTTTTGTTCATTATGCTTATACTAGCCGGCTGGTTTACGATCCTGCAGTTCACCGTTCCATACATAGGAATTGATTCGAAGCTTTCGAATGGCAAATGGATAGTTACTTATACAGACCCAGAATCGTGGGGTGCAAAGGCAGGTATCCGCGTAGGGGATATTATAACGAAGGTTGATTCTCTGCCTCTTGATAAAGAGAGCTTAACGAAGTTCTACGGTATCTTAAGTGCAAGAAGCGTCGAAGTTATCCGTAACGGTCAGGAGATGAGGTTTGATTTCACTGACTTTCACAAACAGCCTGTATCTTTCAATCAGACCGTCATTCCAATGGCGTCTTTTATTTTGTTATTTGCTTTTTCCTCGTTCATCGTTTACAAGAAGCCTGACGATCGTTCGGCTTTTTTATTAATATTGTTTCTAATGTCAGTCGCGATCGGCTATTTGGCAGCTGGCGGCAATGCGAGAGCGGATGTATTCTCAGGCGTCATTATGAAGTTAATGTTGACTTTTGCTCCCGTATTTTTTCTTCATTTTTTACGTTATTATTTTAGTAAGCTAGGCATCCATGTCATCCATCAAGCTGCTATATACGCCAGCTATGTTCTGGTCTCCGTCTGGAATCTATTTATCTTAATCCAAGTATATAACGTATTCTCGTTCCTTCAGGCGCCAAGCAGCACTTCGAGAGTGGCGTTGGCAGTCTTCATAGCCGGGATGGCAATTGCGCTGCTTGTCCAAGTTCGAATGTACATTCGTTACCGCAATACAACGCATCAGGCGCTGCTGAAGTATATGATGCTCGGTAACATAGGGTCCTTTCTGCCATTGATTCTTTTTGTGGGACTACCATTTTTATTGAATAGCGACAATATTATTAATCCAGGCGTTGCATGTTCCTTCCTCTTGCTGCTGCCCCTGACCTACTTGTACTTAGTCGCTTCCAACCAACTGCTAGATATCGAGTTTATCGTAAGTCGGCTGCGATATTTCTGCTTGATCGGTCTGCTCCCGACGCTGCTCATCTCGATTGGAATAGGTCTTGCCTTCGCAGAGCGAGGCATTCATACGCTTCAGTGGATGCAAGTCATTTTGGTCGTCTACGTGTCGACCGTATTGACGTTTTATCTGAAGGAAGTGCTAGATCGCAAATTCCGCAACAAGGTTATCAAAGGCGTGCATCAGTTCGAGAAGAGCTTGGAGAGCTTCTCGCACAGGGTAGCCAGCGTAATGAAGGTAAGCGATCTGGAACTGTGTCTGATGGATGAGCTGTTCGGATTGCTGCCGATTCAATCGGTTGGTTTCATCGATCGTGATCTGGAAGGCAACGTCATTACATTGAAGCGGAGCCGCGGCGATATTCCACTCGAACTGCTGCTTCCCCAGCTTCAATGTGGGTTGCTGCGAATGAGCGCCGGTGATAGTATCAAGACGAAATACGGCAACTGCTATATGATCGGACAAGGCCAAGGAACGCAGCATTTAGTGTGGATTAGTGATAAAGAGAATCATATGGAGTACAACCATGATGAGAAGGTGTGGCTCCGTACGATTATTACGTATGCCGGCTTTGTTCATCAGAACTTGCAATTAATTGAGGGCCTGGTTCAGGATCTTGATTCAAAGAAAGGCGAGAAGACGCCGCCATGGGTACTGCGGCTGTTGTTCCGTCTGTCTGAGAAGGAACGCCGCAAGCTGGCGAGCGATCTGCATGATTCGGCATTGCAGGACCAGCTGTTATGGTATCGCAAGCTGGAGGCGATTACGAACGACGATGCAATGCTCCCACAAGCAACAAGAGCAAGCCTCGGAGATATTCGAGAAGGGTTGCTGGACGTTATTCACCAGATCCGCGAGACGTGCAACGAGCTTCGACCGCCTTTCCTCAAAGAGATGGGGGCTATTGAAGCGATCGAGAATTTGTGCACGCACGCGCAGTTGAACGCGAACTATACGATTACGTTTAATCATCAAGATTTCCGGATGGAGATGGACGATGAATATGTTCTGACGCTTTATCGAATTACGCAGGAGCTGCTGCGCAACGGCATGAAGCACTCTAAGGCAACGCATGTCGACCTCTCCCTGCATTATGAGCAGCAGTGCGTTCGATATTGCTATCGAGATAATGGAATTGGCATGGAGATGGACAGGCTGCAATCGTCCTTTCAGCATATGGGATTGTCTGGTATACGCGAGCGGGTATCCGGCCTTGAAGGTGAGACTTATTACCGTACTGCGCCAGGCGAAGGGCTGGAGGTTGAAATTATCCTTCCGCTACCTGATGAGGAAAGCTGCGAGTACCAGACTGGTAAGGAGGAATCTGCATGATTCGTGTACTGTTGGTTGACGATCATCCTTCCGTTGGCGAAGGTACAAAGCATATGATTGAGCAAGATCCGGACATTCAAGTTACGATTGTATTCTCCGGCATCGAAGCATTGGAGCGCATAGAGCAGAGCATGTTTGACGTGATGCTGTTCGACTTGAATATGCCGGTCATTAGCGGTCTAGAGTTGACCAAGCGGGTTATCGCGTCTGATCCGGATGCTGTAGTGTTGATCTATACAGGCTATGATCTGGCGACGCACTACAATATGCTGCTTGACGCTGGTGTTTCAGGATTTATTAGCAAAGCGTCTACTCGTGAGCAATTAATCACGGCGATTCGCTGCGCATTGCGCGGTGAAGCCGTTGTGCCCGTACAGCTGCTTAAGCAGCTTCGTCGCAGTGAAGTTCGCTTTCAGCAGTCGGACGGGAAGGTTATCGAAGAGGTATCGATTAACGAGAAGGAACAGCTTATTTTGCGCGAAGTGGCGACAGGTGGAAGCAATAAGGAAATTGCGGCGAAGCTGTTCATGAGCCAGCGGACGGTCGAATACAACCTGACTCGCATCTTCGAGAAGCTGAACGTTCGCTCACGGTCGGAGGCGATTGTTGAAGCGGGCCGTCTTGGACTTATTAATGAACGTGATATTACGTATAATGTATAACTTTTATTAAGGAAGAAACGTCTATTATCATGGCTATGAAGCTGGTAATAGACGTTTTTGCATGTAGGGATGTAGAACAGAGCAACTCTGTGCGGCGAACTGCGGTTAAACGCAATGTTTATGCGCGGCTATGCATGGTGGATTTCGGTGAATATTCATTCAAGGTAGTTTAACATGAGGATAGGAAGGTGGTGCTCTCATCAGGTTACCTTTAAGGAATGGAGGAATTTAATGAACACACAACACGTCATTGATGCCAACGGCATTGTGAAAACATATGGATTGATACCTGTTATTCGTGGCATCACGCTGCAGGTCAATCGCGGTGAAATTTTTGGACTAGTTGGCCCTAGTGGCTCCGGAAAGTCGACGCTGCTCGAGTTGTTGATGGGAATTAGGCAAGCTGATGAGGGCGACATTCAAGTGCTCGGGATGGATATAAAGAAGGACGCAAGGAAGCTTCATCATCGGATCGGCTTCCAGCTTCAAGCAACCGTCCTTTTCGAACAGATCAAAGTGAAGGAAGCGCTTCAGCTGTTTCGCTCTTATTACAAGAAGAGACGCGACTTGAACGACATTATCGCGATGCTGAAGCTTAAACCATATTTGAATCAATATGTACGGAATCTGTCCGACACGGTTCAGCAGCGAATTGCACTAGCAATTGCGCTCGTGAACGATCCGGACATCGTCTTTTTGGACGAGCCTAGCGTCGGAATCGATTCGCATGCTTGCGATGACATGTGGTCGATTATCGCCAGACTTCAAGAGGAAGGCAAGACGGTTGTATTGACAACGCAATCGTTGGATGAAGCGCTGGAGCATTGTGACCGGCTAGCGATCTTAATGAACGGTAAGCTGTCCATTTGCAGCACTTCACAGGAGCTTATGTGCAAGCTGCCTGCTGGGACCCGTTCATTGAACGAAATGTACGCACATCTCGGAGCTATTAGGAGGAAAGGAGAGTCGGCCTAATGCAATCCATATTTATGCACACTAAGATGGAACTTAGGCTGCTATCTCGCGATATTATTGGGCTGTTCTTCGTTTTTATTATGCCCGCGTTATGCTTCTATTTCTTCGGCAAGCTGTTCGAGACACAGCATGCCGATGATTTACAATATTTCAATCAGTATATCCCGGGTATGATTGGTGTCGTGCTGTTCACTGCTGGCTTCTACATCGTTGGTCTGCAAGCGGTCATTGATCGGGAGAAAGGTGTGTACAAACGGCTCAAGGGCACACCTGTGCGCACGGTGCTTATTCTTCAAGCGATGGTTATTAAAGGGCTATTCGCCGTTATTATTGGTTCCATCGAGATTTTGTTAATCGGACATCTCGGACTGGATGCGCCACTTAATGTGAATGTCATGCAGTTCCTGTTATCGATGCTGCTGGCTGCGTCTGCATTCATTGCAGTTGGTTTTATCGTTGCAAGTCTCTTTCAACGGGTTCACAGTGCATTGGCCATCGGGTTTGTTATGCTGTATCCGATGTTGTTCCTCTCGGGTGCGACGATTCCGATCGAATCGCTGCCATCCAGTTTGAAGGCCGTATCTGTCGTTATTCCACTTCGATATGCTGTTCATCTGCTGCAGAATGGATGGTCAGGACGGTTGTTTACTGCATCCAGCATCGGAGATGCAAGTGTATTATTCGTCATTTTGGCGATCGGTATCATTCTCGGACGTAATATTTTTAAATGGGACAGGTCTTAGTGATGCCTTGTTGACAAGAGGCCAGGTTCATCGCTACGCTATACTTAGATCCAGTAATGATCACATCCATCTTCGTAGTTATAAGTCGCCGTACATCAGATGCTCTTCGCTCATTGCGTAGTTGCGTCCTGACGGCGACTTTTTATTTGAGCTGTTGTCCCAGTATTCCGAATAACGACCGCGGTTGCTCTATATGGCGGATATTGAGAGTGACCGCGTGAACAGGTGGCGACAACGATAATGGGCAAGAAGAGCGTACCTTTTTACGACGAAATGCTGTTTCAGAATTTGACGGAGTCTCGAATGACGCTGGATGATGTGTACGCTCGAATGGTTCGTTTCGTGTCCTCAGATGTTAGAGCGTCCTATCAGTTCGTCATCGGGACGGACAGCCAAGTGTTCGGAACGTACACGAAGTTTGTTACAGGTGTCATTATTCGGCGAGTAGGGAAAGGCGTTTGGGCGTGCTATCGGCAGTCTGTTGTGAAACGACCGCTATTGTCATTGAAGGAAAAGCTTTCGTTCGAGACGACGTTGTCTCAGGAAACAGGAGATTTATTCGCTGCGACCGTCCTTCCTGCGCTAGAGGGGCTGCTTCTTCCTTACGTGTATCAAGGGGCCGCGATCGAGTCATTTATTGATATTGATGCGGGCACAGAGCCGCTGAGAAATCCGACTTTTGTCTATGTAGAGGAAATGGTCAATCGAGTGAAGGCAATGGGGATTTATACGCCTCGTACGAAGCCAGATTCATTCGGGGCATCGGCGTATGCCAACCGGTATACGAAGCGGCCGGTCCGGCTTGTGATGTAGGGTATAAAAGAGGCGAAGCCCCTTTAGGGGGCTTCACTTGGGATTGCCGAATAAGGAGGCGAGATGGCGAAACGGGTTGTTGTCGTCGTCATCTTCTTCCACACTGGAGTAGACAAGCTTCGTCTCGTACAGCGGATCATCGGATGCGTTATTCAGCTCCAACGTAATTTGATCAAACATGCGAACGAACAAACGCGCGGTATTGGCAGCGTCATCAAGCGCACGGTGTTGTGAGCCGTCGAAAGCGAGACCCGCGGATTCGAGCGCTTTGGATAAGCCGATTCTACGGCTAGCGTCATTACCTTGCAGCTTCGTATAGAACAACTGCAAATCGTTCATGTTACGAAGCCACTTAAGTTCAAGCTTCATATCGCGGCACTGGCGGACAAAGTGCTGCTTGTCGTCTGGTCCCCACGAGCATAAGTAGTACGTATCGTTGCCGATCCATTGCAGGAATAATTCGATTGCGTCACGGAATGATGGTGCGCTATCTACTTGCTCTTGCGTTATTCCGGTAAATTCGGTCGTATGAGCCGTAATCACTTTGTTGCGTTCCGGTTTAACATAGGTTTGGAAACGATCGACTTCTATCGGACCTTGTTCGCCGTCAATTAGTTTGACAGCACCGATCTCGATAATGTCGGCCGAATACTGCTGCTTGCGGAGTACGGTAAATTCTAGATCGTAAACGATATAAGTGCGCATACCGTCACACTCCTTTCTTCTATTGCTATTGTAACATGGCGGGTTGGTTGAGAGGGAGATGGTAAATATCGTAGTGTACATATGCCATCTAAGCTGCCGACAACTAAAGTCAGTCTTTAGACTGAGACAGAAGCCAATCCTTAGTCGATTGTTTCGGTGCTTCGGGAATGATAGTCTAATTACAATCACTTACAATTCTGAACGAAGAGATAGATATAAAGGAGTGGCTAGGAGCATGTCTGCAACGGAGCATTGGGGAGAGCACGAACAACTGCCGACAAAGCCTACGAAGAGCGGAAAGTCGTTTTTATTTTGGCGCAAGGAACGGGTAGATCACTACGCGACGCCTGCGACAGAAGGGATTCGCAACGTCATTGTACAAGTAAAATCAGCGAATATAACAGCCATTCGAAGCGTCAGCGGCAGCAGCATCGGCATTCGTCTGACGGGCTGGTCGAGACAACATTCGGCAGATGAGTTCGGCATTGAGACATATAGAGAAGGCGACCATTTGCATATCGGCATTCGAGAACCCGAGGGGATGGGCCGTATTATCAACTGGAGCCATTTGGAGCTGATGATCGAGCTGCCAGTGAAGGATTGGGAATTGATTCGTTTGGCAGCGGGTAGTGGTAACGTGAAGGCTTCGCAGCTAAATGCTCAGTCAGCAGCGATTGAATCTGGCAGCGGCAACCTGTTAGCGTCAGATCTAAAGCTGAACCAAACGCTCCGTATGCATACGGGATCTGGTGATGTGAAGGCTGAGCGAATAGAAGCCAGCGAATCATCTGTCCATTCAAATAGTGGCAATCTGGACGTTAAAGATATGAGGATTGAACAGCAGTTCGACCTGCATACTAGCTCTGGCAATATTGCTGCAAGGCGGTTCGAAGCAAGCCGCTCGAGCATTTACTCCGGCAGCGGGAACATTGACTTAAAGGACGGCAGTTGCGCGGTAAAAGCCGAGTCAGGTTCTGGCAACATCCAGATGGAGTGTCTGCTGTTGACGGCGGATAGCGAGCTGTGGACGGGAAGCGGCAATATTGCCGTTGATCTCGCATCTGGCAATACAGATCTGTCCGTTACGTGCGGTACCGGTTCAGGCAATGGATCGATCAGCGGAGACGGATTTATTGTCACAGAGCGAACGAATGATTATTCACGGATGGCAGGACGATACGGGGACGGCGCCATTAAGCTGCAGATCCGCACAGGATCGGGTAATTATCGACTTCATAGAGCATAATTATAGACGGTGTATTCGACCCTCTGGGGCTTCTGCCTACAGGGGGTTTTAATGTTTGGTATTAGAAAACGCTTTCCGTCTGCACGGTTGTCCACTACAATGATGGTACATATTACGATCAACCTGCTGGCTGGAGGCTACAGATGCCGAAATATAATTTATTTTCCAAAATCGTTGTCCTGATTGTTGTCATGCTGCTCCCTATTATCGGCCTATACTTCTATTCGAACAAGACGAGCACGGATGTCCTTCGTTCGGAGCTGAGCAAGTCCACTGAGAATCAATTGGTGTTCTTCCAGAATCAGGTGGACACTAATGTGGAGATTTTATCTCTATGGCCGAACCTGCTCATTCAGGATCCGGATATCGCGAGCTTTCAGGAAATTTTCCTGACGAGTGAGTATTTCAACCTCAACACGATCTCGCTCGTCAAGCGAATTCAGACGAAGCTTGCGATTCAAGAGAGCTCGTCGAACTGGCGGAGCAGTCTCTATATTTACTCGCCGACGCTGCATCGGGTTGTATCCGTTAATGATGCGAAAACCTATGATGAAGCCGATTTGAAGAAGCGTATCAAGTGGGGCTGGCAGGTGAAGAAGGTGGAGGAAGGCTCCTTCCAGTTCAGCTGGTTCACTGCGTCTTCTTATTCAAAATATACCGATCCCGCTAACGCGAATACGATCATTGAGGTTCGTTTCGACAGCAACAACATTCAAGATATGCTCGATAAGTTCAAAAGCTCTGGCAGCAGCGATCCGTTTTATTACAACAGCCAGCTGGGACTTATTTATAACCGTACTTCCGACCAGCAGTTGGCTCAGCAGCTCGTTAATCAGCTGCAACTGCAGGATGGTGATTCCGATGGCAGTCTTGGCAGCCATACGGTTGAGGTGAACGGACAAGACTATCTCGTCAATATGGCATTGTCGGAGTCGACGGGCTGGTATTTGATCGACTATACGCCGCTCGCCGATATTCTCAAGCCGATCAATGAGTCGAACCGTTTGTTCTACTTCTCGGTTAGCTGTTTGCTGCTAATGAGTTGTTTGGCTGCTTATTTGCTGTACGGTCAGGTGCAGGTACCGGTGAAGAAGCTGATTGTCAGCTTCCACAAGCTGCGCAGCGGTGACTACTCCGTGCGGCTCGATACGAAAGGGAATGGAGCGTCGGAGTTCAAGTTCTTATTCACCCGATTTAACTTGATGGTTACACAAATCCAGGAGCTATTCGAGAAAGTATACGTGGAGCAAATCCGGGTGCGTGAGGCAAAGCTGAAGCAGCTGCAGTCGCAGATCAATCCGCATTTCTTCTACAACTGCTTCTCATTCATCTCCAGCATGGCGAAGCTGCAGGACTATCGCGCTGTTGTGGCAATGAGTCAAAATCTCGCTGCTTATTACCGATACACGACAAGACAGGAGCGGGATGTCGTTCCTTTCGTAGAGGAGCTTGATTTCGTCAATCATTATCTCGATATTCAGAAGCTTAGGATGAAGCGGTTAGAAGTTTCAATTCAAATTCCAGATGATATGCTGGATGCGGAAATTCCGCCGCTGGTGCTGCAGCCACTCGTCGAGAATGCGGTTATTCACGGTATTGAATCGAGCGCGGAAGCTGGACGCATCACAATTACGGGTGAGTCGAGTGGGGGCAGTTATCGGTTGATCGTTGAAGACGATGGGGTTGGAATGGATGCCGAGAGCATTCTTGTCTTGCAGTACAAGCTATCGAAACCGATGGAAGAAGAAATGGGCTGCGGCCTATGGAACGTGCATCAACGGATGCAGCTGCAATTCGGGGATTCAGCTGGCCTGACGCTTGGTACATCGGCTTCGGGCGGTTTCAAAATCGTGCTGCACTGGACGGATTCGGCAAGAGCGGCTTTAATAGAGGCAGATACTAATCAACGAGATGAACTTTCATCGGGCAGGGGGCAGCACCATGATTGATATATTGCTAGTAGATGATGAATCATACGTAACGGAAAGTTTGGCGAGAACGATTCCATGGCAGGATCTAGGCGTCAGCAATGTATATCAGGCAGAATCGGCAAAGGAAGCGCTGCAGCTGCTAGAGGAACAGGAGATCGATATCGTCGTCAGTGATATCCGCATGCCGGGAATGGATGGGCTAGAGCTAATTGAGGTTATTGCAGAGCGTTGGCCGAACATCCGTTGTATGCTGCTTACGGGTCATTCTGACTTTGACTATGCGAAGCGTGCGCTGCAGCTCAAGGCTACGGATTACATTCTTAAACCGGTTAACGATGACGAATTTGTCGTCAGCATCTCCAATGCCGTAGAGAAGCTGCATGCGGAATGGAAGGAAGCAGACAAGTACAACCAGCTCTTGTATGACCGCAAATCCGACTATACCGTGCTGCGCGGCCATCTGCTTCATGATTTGCTGCTTGGACGTCAATTAAATGGCGCGTTGGTACAAAATAAGCTGCAGCAGTACGAGATCACGCTGACAGTTGATGAACCGGCAGTGCTGATGCTCATCCAATTCAGCACACCATTCGACGATGCAGACGAGCATTCTGCGTCATTATTGGAGTATGCTGTCGGAAATATTGCCGAGGAAATATTCGGCGGCAGCTTTCGCGTCTGGTGCGGCAAGACACCGCATGACTGCCTTGTTCTCCTCGCGCAGATGAAAGATAGCGGCCGTAAAAGATATGGGACGGTAGAGCAGCCAGGAGCGGCAGTGCGCGAGCAATTGTCAGAGGCGGCCGTCTGGTTCCAGGAGCAGACGAGTAAGTTTCTCCGCTCGGAAACTTCCTGCTTTATTACACGCTGGTTTTCGTTCCCTGAAGATGTGGCGGACGGTTATCGGAGCGCGCTGAGCGCATTTTTCCTGAATGAGCAGGGAACGGAACCGGATAACGCGATTCAGTTCCTAGAGGAGACGGTGGACCGTTCATTGCCAGCGAAGTCGCTAGAGCAGCTGCATAAGCCGCCGACATTGCTCCATTTGCTCGAATCGAAACAGTGGGCCGCTTCGCGCGATAAAATTCATGAAGTATTCGATCTGTTGGGACGGACGACCCGTTCAAGAGAGCATTTGTATGAGGTTTTCCTGTATGTATCGAATGCGTTTATGTATAGCGCTCACAAGCGGGGACAGTTTATGACGGACATCGACCATTCTGCGTTCGATATGCTCCTCGATCGTTCGGGTATCCATTCGCAGGACAAGCTGCGCGGCTGGGCGGTCAACATGCTAGGCAAGCTCGAGTCCGAGCTGTCTTCGACGGAGTCAACACGAACGCATCTGGTGAAACAGGTGCAGGAGATTGTAGAAGAGACACTGGGGCAGGATACGTCGGTGAAGACGATCGCAGATAAGGTATATTTGCACCCCGTATATTTGTCCAAAATCTATAAGGCTGACACAGGTGAAAGTCTGAGCGACTATATCATTCGCATGCGGATGGAACGTGCGCATCACATGCTGAAGAAGACGAATAAGAAGATTTATGAGATTACGGCCGAGCTCGGTTATCAGAACCCGCAATACTTCAGCAAGATGTTCAAAAAGTATTACGGCATGACGCCGCAGGAATTCCGCGACATGGCCGATTAAGTTTTCGCGAACAAGATTGGCGCAAATGGTTGTCAAAGGTGCAGAAATGTTCGATTTATGACATAGGCCTCTTGGCACCCCCATTCTATAATGAAAACGTAAACATATGATAAGGGGGAACAACATGAGAGCCAAAGTTAGAGCAACGCTATTGTTGACACTTTCTCTGTTTCTGATGATTGCACTTGCAGCATGCGGCGGCAGCAAGGATGACAAGAAGTCGACTGATTCCACAGGAACGACGACTGAAACGAAAACGGAGACGGGTTCGGAAGAAACAAGTGCATACAAAGATAAATACGATCCTCCGGTGTCGATCTCCACGGTATGGGCTGTTGCTCCGGAAGTGAAGTTCAAGAACGGCGAGACGATCGAGAACAACGTCGCTACGAAATGGGCGAAGGATACGCTCGGCATCGAGATTAAATCACTCTGGTCAGTTGCAAATACGAACAATGCTTTCGCGACTAAGCTTCGCCTAGCATTGACGTCGGGTCAAGAATTACCAGATGTAGTCGTTGCAGGCAGCGAAGATCCACAGCTCATCCAAGACTTGATCGACTCCGGCGCCTTCCAAGACGCTGGTGCGTTGTTCGATAAGTATGCGAATGACACGTGGAAATCAGCAATGAATCTTGACTCGAATGTTTGGAATCCATACCTGCGCGATGGCGCTCGCATGGCTATTCCGATCCTTGACTATGCATACAACAACGACTACCTGCTCTGGATCCGCCAAGACTGGCTGGATAAGCTGAACTTGAAAGCTCCTACGACGATCGAAGAACTCGAGACAGTCATGGAAGCGTTCAAGAACAACAATCCGAGCGGTCTTGCTCCGGACAAAGTTGTTCCACTGAGCATCGGTTTCAAAACGTCGATGAACACGTGGATGGGTGATCCATCTTGGATCTTCGGCGCGTATGGCACGGTTCCACAGCAGTGGAATGTTGGTGCAGACGGCAAGCTGGAGTGGGGTTCGGTTAACGCAGGCATGAAGCAAGGTCTGACGAAGCTGAACGAATGGTACACGAAAGGCTGGATTCCGAAGGAAGCAGCGCTGTGGGATGAGAACAAAACGTCCGAGCCAGCAGTTGCAGGCACGGCAGGCATTATCCCAGGTCCTTACTGGATGAGCGGCTGGCCGCTGCAAGATACGGTGAAGAATGATCCGGATGCCGTATGGAAGCCAATCGCACTGCCAGCAGGCCCAGATGGAAAAGTAGGCCGTCATGGCACCTCATTCTCTAACGGCGTTATCCTGATCAACAAGGACATGAAAAATCCAGAAGCACTGTTTACGTACCAAAACTACATGTTCGACAATCTGGCTGACCCGCAGCCGGGTGGTCCGTTCGAGAATGGCCTGTTCAAAGGTTATGACTATGAGCTCGACGCTAACGGCAACGCGGTATACGGCGACGATAACATCCCAGGCGGCGCTATGAGCACGGTTCGTTACCTGCTCGTTCGCGATGGCGCTCGTATTCCAGATGCTCAGATGAAGGCGCTGCTTAACCTGGCAGACGGCAAAGAGCCAACGACGCGCATGGAGAAAGACCTGAAGAACAATTTCGGTAAAGAAACGCCTGCGGCAGCTGTTGTGCTCATGGGTCAGAAGGATGCCGGCTTGATGAATATGTACACAGGCCCTACGACTGAGACGATGAAGACAAAATTCGATTACCTGAAGAAGATCGAAGCTCAAACGTTCAACGAAATCATCTACGGCGAGAAGCCTGCTGATGCGTTCGATAAATTCGTTGAAACGTGGAAGAGCTCAGGCGGCGACCAAATCACGGCGGAAGTTAACACGTGGTACGACGGCATCAAGAAATAACATTCGAATAGCTGAGCTCTATTCGATACGAAACTGCCCCACATCACCAGCGGTGATTGTGGGGCAGTTTTTTTGCAGATCAACACTGTGGAGTAGTAGTAGAAATTTTTTAGTACTAGAACCGCTCGAACAAAAGTTGTGCCCCAGAGAGGCACACGACTCCCAGCACGCACTAGCTCACAAGCACCTCGGTTCCGCCATCACCAACCTTCCGGGGTCCAGGGGTAAAGGTTTCCGTAAGGAAACCACATCGGAAGCATAAGCTTATTCCCATGGGGTCCCCCCTAGCAGGGAGGATTTAGGTGGGTAGAGATGTTGGATTTAGGTGGTTAGAATTTGTAGAAATCTTTAATTTAGTTGTCTAGAAAAACACGGGGTTACAGGGGCAAAGCCCCTGAAGTCCTCCCGTGAGGGAGGATTTAGAAGGGTAGATTACATTGGTTGCAATTGTGCCATTTATGTTGGCTTTGATGTCTACTAAGCCTCCTAGCTCACTTGCTATAATTCGAACATAAACGTTTACATTGGAGACTCGAGTCAGGGGGAACGAGCGAATGACACATCTAAAGAAATACTGGCCGCTTCACTTGATGGTATTGCCATCACTGCTGTTTTTGATCGCTTTCAGTTATTTGCCAATGGCGGGTATCGTCATGGCATTCCAGGACTTTAAACCACGGCTTGGCATCTCAGGGTCGAAGTGGGTCGGGCTGGATAACTTCAGATTTCTATTCGAACGCGAAGACAGTATGCAGGTGATCTGGAACACGGTCGTTATCGCCGTGCTCAAGCTCTTCTTCAATCTGGTAGCGCCTTTCACATTCGCAATCTTTTTGAATGAAGTACGCAAAGATTTGTTCAAACGGTTCGTACAGACGTTGGTTTACTTGCCGCACTTCTTGTCGTGGGTCATTCTCGGCGGCATTCTGCTCAACGTTCTGTCGACCGATGGAGGTTTCATTAATCGGATTCTCGAATCGATCGGCATCGGTCCGATCTTCTTCCTGGGTGATGGCAACTGGTTCCGCGTAACGGTCATTGTCTCGGATGTATGGAAAGAGTTCGGCTATGGCGCGATCGTCTTCCTGGCGGCACTTGCTAACATTAACCCCGCACTTTACGAGGCGGCCGAGGTTGACGGCGCAAGCCGGTGGAAGCAGACGCTGCACATTACGATTCCGTCGATCATGCCGATAACGATCGTCGTAGGCACGCTGGCGCTCGGCAATGTGCTCAATGCGGGATTCGACCAAATTTTCAACCTGTACAATGGTCTCGTCTACGAAAAGGGAGACATTCTCGATACGTTCGTTTACCGAATTGGTATTCTTGGAGGCAATATGGGCTTCGCAACGGCAATCGGATTGTTCAAATCGGTCATCAGCATGGTGCTCATCTTTGTGTCCTACCGGATCGCGTACAAATGGGCCAACTACCGAATCTTCTAATGACGTGAGAGGGAGATAGACATGTATCATAAAACATTATCGTACCGAGTTTTCACGGTATTCAACACCATCGGTCTTCTGCTTCTGTCGCTCGCTTGCATCATTCCGCTGGTCCATGTGCTGGCCGTATCGTTCAGTGCCAAGTCGGCCGCGGATGCCAATCTCGTAAACCTCTGGCCGGTGCAATTCACGCTGGAAGCCTACAAGAAGACGATCGATAATCCGATCTTCCTGCATTCGCTCTGGGTATCGGTCAAACGTACTGTTCTTGGGACGTCGCTGACGCTGCTGCTCGCTTTTATGGCGGCGTATCCGCTTGCGAAGGAGAACAGCGATTTCAAAGGCCGGACGATTTACTCTTGGATCTTCGTTTTCGCAATGGTATTTAACGGCGGATTGGTGCCGTTCTATATGGTCATTCAGAAGCTTCATCTGATGGGCTCGTTCTGGGCGCTTGTGCTTCCGGGTGCAGTGAATATCTACTTAACGATTCTGATGATGAACTTCTTCCGGGGTATTCCGAAGGAATTGCAAGAGGCGGCAATGATCGACGGCGCCGGCCACTTCAGGACGTTGTTCCGCATCTTCCTGCCGGTATCGATGCCGGCGATTGCTACGCTCGGCTTGTTCAGCATCGTATTCCACTGGAACTCTTGGTTCGACGGCCTGCTCTATACGAACAGCTCGGACCAGTATCCGTTGGCTACATTTCTGCAGACCGTTATTATTCAACGAGATCTAACCTCAATGAGTCTTGATCCGGCGAGTATGGCACTCATTTCGCAGAAAACGGTAAACGCTGCACAAATTTTCATCGGCGCGCTGCCAGTGCTGCTTGTGTATCCGTTCCTGCAGAAGTTCTTCGTCAAAGGTCTCGTGCTTGGCTCGGTTAAAGAATAAGAAGCAATGCGAAGGGGCTGTCTGTTCCAATGAGTAGTGTACGAATTCAAGGTATGGATGTATCGTTTCTGGACGAAATTGAGCAGGGAGGCGGCGCTTTCTACGAAGGCGATTTGCAGCGCGACTGTTTGCATATTATGGCGGCTAACGGCGTTAATTCGATTCGTCTACGGATTTGGAACGACCCGCCAGGAGGCTTCTGCAATCTAGAGCGGACGCTTCTGATGGCGAAGCGGATTAAGGCGCTGGGGCTGCATTTCCTTCTTGACTTCCACTACTCAGACGTATGGGCAGACCCTGCGAATCAGACGAAGCCTAAAGCTTGGGAAGCACTGGATTTTGGCAGATTGACGCAGGCCGTCTATGATTATACAAGGCTCGTGTTGACGGAGCTGCAAGCACAAGGCACGCTCCCGGATATGGTGCAAATCGGCAATGAGATTACGCCCGGGATGCTGTGGGGTGATGGTCGTGTAGAAGGAGAAGGAAGCGACAACGATTCACAGTGGGAGAAATTCGCAGCACTCGTGAAGTCGGGTATTGAGGCGGCAAAAGCTGTTGATCCTGATCTTAACATGATGATTCATATCGACCGAGGCGGCGATAATGCGGCTAGCCGTCGATTCTATGATCGTTTCGAGCGGCTCGGGGTTGAATTCGACACGATTGGACTATCCTTTTATCCATGGTGGCATGGCACGCTGGAAGATCTGAAGAACAATCTGACTGACTTGGCGCTGCGCTATGACAAGGACATCGTTGTCGTGGAGACGGCATACCCGTGGACGATTGCGCAAAATCGTGAGCTCTCCTTTATCGTGGATAAAGAGGAGCAGCTCCATGCAGGTTATCCAGCAAGCGTGCAGGGGCAAGCGGACTATCTGCGTGATTTCATTAGTGTGATTCAATCAACGCCGAACGGTCGTGGAGTCGGCTTCCACTATTGGGAGCCATGCTGGATTCCGTCCAAGTCGGATTGGTCCGTCGGTCACGGCAACAACTGGTCGAACTTGACGTTGTTCGATTTTGAAGGGCGCAAGCTGAAATCGCTCGAGATTCTGAAAGAGCTGGAGATCGTTCCAAATAGCTAATAGCCGACAAAAGCTTCGTTATCTCAGCAGGAAATTCATCTATTGGAACGAATACAAGTACGCGAAGGCGCGTTTAAGCGGCAGTTCTTCTCGCTATCTACTTAGATGGCGAAGGACAGTCGCTTTTTTGTAAAATAAGAAATGTTAACTGACATGTTCAAGGAGATGAACCAATATGGCAACTACGCAATTGATGAAAGAACGCATTGCATCGCAAGAAGGACAGCAGATGCTGGCCAATCTCTACGGTAAGGAAATGCTCGAAATGCAGACGGGCCGCTACAGCTCGCTGCTGACGCAATATGAGGAACTGTTCGGCGCTGGTGACGTCCGTTTGTTCAGTGCGCCTGGACGCAGTGAAATCGGCGGCAATCATACCGACCATAACTACGGCAAAGTACTCGCGGCAAGCATTAATCTTGATACGATCGCTGCATCGGCGCCAACATCGGATCGTCGGATTACGATCGTGTCCGAAGGCTACCCTGGCCAGACGGTCGTCGATCTGGACGAACTGGGACCGATCGAGGGCGAAGGCGGAACGACGGCGCTCGTGCGAGGCATTGCAGCAGGATTCCTCGAATTCGGTTACCACATTGGCGGCTTCACTGCGTATGTCTCAAGCAACGTGCTGTCGGCTTCGGGCCTTAGCTCGTCGGCTTCGTTCGAGATGCTCGTCAGTACGATTCTAAGCACCTATTATAACGATGGCGTGCTGGATGCCGTTATGATGTCGCGCATCGGTCAGTTCTCGGAGAACCGCTACTGGCACAAACCTTCCGGTATGCTCGATCAAATGGCATGTGCATATGGCGGTCTCATTACGATCGATTTCAAGGACCCGGCACAGCCTGTTATCGAACCGATCGAATACCCATTCCGTGATAAAGGCTACTCGCTCGTCATCGTTGCTACAGGCGGCAACCATGCTGATCTGACAGCCGACTATGCAGCGGTACCGAACGAGATGTTCGAAGTGGCAAGGCTCCTCGGTGGACAAGTGTGCCGCGACATTACGGCAGAGCAGATTTATGAGAACCTGGGCATGCTGCGCGAGCAAGCGGGCGACCGTGCTGTGCTGCGGGCGCTGCATTTTCTGGAAGAGAATCGTCGGGTGGACGAGCAGGCAGCTGCGCTTCGCAATGATGAGTTCGACAAGTTCCTTACGCTCATTACCGAGTCGGGCAACTCGTCGTGGAAATGGCTGCAGAACTGCTACCGGGACTCGGACTCGCGCGAGCAGGGCATCACCATTGCGCTTGCACTGACGGAGCAGTATTTGCGTAAGATCGGCAAGGGCGCATGCCGTGTACACGGCGGCGGCTTCGCGGGCGTTATTCTTGCGATCGTCCCTGGCGAGTCGGCAGATGAGTATGCACAATTCATCGGCGGAACGCTTGGTACGCAGACATTCACGATCAACGTTCGTCAGCAAGGCGCGATCTGCTTAGCGATCTAATGTACAATGGTTGAAGGGCCTGCCTCTATCTTCATGCAGCAGCATGATGAGGCAGGCTCTTTTTTTTCGTAAGGTTTCGGCTATACTGTGTACAGGTCTACTAGCCTATCTTGCATGGTGAAAGGGGTTACATCGCTTGAAGAAGCTGATGTTCATCTACGGCTTACTGATCATGTCCTTTATTGTGTATGTGATCAATTATCAGACGAGTAAGAACGATGACAATCCGTGGGAGACGACAGGGGGCCTTAGGGGCAGCGTCGACGAGAAATATGTGATGGTCACGTTTCAATCGGGCATCGATTACTGGAAAGGGGTGCTCAAAGGGTTCGAGGACGCTTCAGAGGCGCTTAACGTGTCGGTCGAATATCGCGGGGCGACGAAGTACGATCTGCAGGAGCAGATTACGGTGCTGGAGCAGGTCATCGCGAAGCGGCCCGCGGGCATTGCGCTCACGGCAATCAATCCAGAAGCGCTCAATCCGACGATTAACAAAGCGATTAAGGAAGGCATTCCAGTCGTCTTGTTCGACTCCGGCACAACAGAGAGTAAAGCCTATTCGCTGCTGGCAACCGACAACTACCGTGCCGGCGTTATTGCTGCGAGGACGATGGGGGATTTAACAGGCGGTGAGGGCGATGTTGCCGTTCTGTATCAGCCTCACCAGATGAATCTAGAGGATCGGACGAGAGGATTCAAGGATACGATTCGTACCGAGTTCCCGAATATGGAGGTTGTCGCCGTCGTCGATGCGAAGGCGCAGCGGACAACGTCGCATGATGTGACGATGCAATTGGTCGAGAAGTATCCGAATTTACGCGGTATTTTTATTACAGAGGCTAATGGTGGTGTCGGCGTCGGGGATGCGATCCAGTCGCTCGGCAACGAGAAGGTGAAGATCGTCAGCTTCGATACGGACAAAGGCACGCTGGATATGGTGAAGGACGGCAGAATTGACGCAACGATGGCACAAGGGACGTGGAGCATGGGGTACTGGTCGCTGCAGTTTCTGTTCCATATGAAGCATGAGCTCGTTCAAGCTGCCAATTGGCAGACGACAACGATGTCGCCGCTTCCGGTGCAGGTCGATACAGGCATTAACGTCGTGACGCGGCAAAATGTGGATGAGTACTATGCGAAATAACCGACGGGAGCAGGAGGGCGGTCCTTTATGAAATGGAGCGGCTTCTCTTTAAACAATCAGCCGATTCGGTACAAGCTCATTATTCATTTTCTGCTTATCGGCATTCTGCCTGCCATTGGACTTGGCGTCTTGATCGATTGGACGGCTAGCCGAATCATTGAGCGGCAGGTGAACGATTATACGATTCAGATGATTGGCAAGGTGAATGATTCCCTCGAGCATTACGTCGAGAATGCACAAAATATGACCTATCTCATCAGCTTCGACCCGAATGTGAATCGGTTCATGGAGCATGACACGTACGATGAGATGACGATTCGTACGTTCATGACGGGCTTCACAACGCTTCATACAGAAGTCGCCGGCATCGTCATCGTGAATAATAAAGGCGATTACATAAGCAATGAGATGTATGTGCGCTCGACCAAAAGCTTGACAGAGGATGATTGGTACAAACAGGCGGTGCAGAGTAAAGGGATTTTCCGCATTATCGGTCATCCATCAGGACGGAACTTAGCTTCCCATGTCGACTATCAAGACAGTGAGGTTGTCTCATTCGTCCGGGCGGTTGTTGATCCGATCACGCAGGAGGTCAAGGGCGTCATCATGATCGATGTGAAGCTGCGCGTCTTCGCGGAGACCGTGAAAGATGTCCGGCTAGGCAAGTCCGGTTATCTGATGGTGGTCGATGACAATGGGGATACGATTTATGCGCCGGATCATCCGCTGCTGCAGACATTGCCGGAGCGTCCTGTTGAAGACGGGAATTCGGTGACTAGCTCGGGTACTTATTCGGCTAAGGTGGAAGGTCGAAGCCTACAGTTTATTTATCGGACATCGCCATTTACGAACTGGATGACCGTCGGGGTGTTTCCGAGCAATGAGCCTGTGTCGGAAATGCGCGAGATCCGATTTTATGTTGTAAGCTTCGCTTTCCTTATCTGCCTGTTTGGTATAACGGCTTCGTATTATTTGTCGCACTCGATGTCGAGACCGATCGGGCAGCTCATGTCCTTCATGCAAAAAGCGGAGTCTGGCGATCTGACGATTCGATATTGGGGAGACCGGCAAGACGAAGTGGGTAAGCTGGGGCGGAGCTTCAATCTGATGTTGGCACAAATCAATCGCCTCCTTACGCTGACGGAGGTTCAAGAGCGGCAAAAGCGTGAGGCGGAGCTGCGCAGTTTGCAGGCGCATATTAAGCCGCATTTTTTATATAACACGCTTGATACGATTCAGTGGATGGCACGTCGACGCAATGCGGATGATGTTGCAGATGTCGTAGGATCACTGTCCAAGCTGTTCCGAATCGGACTTAACCGGGGCAGTGATATGATTCCGCTGGCGGAGGAATTCGAGCATATTAGCAGCTACATGAACATTCAGCAGACGCGCTATAGCGGCAAAATCAGCTTTAAGGTATCGCTAGATCCAGCTGTTGGGGACCTATATGTGCTCAAGCTGATGCTGCAGCCGCTCGTTGAGAATGCGATTTATCATGGTGTAAAAGAGCGCCGTGGCCCTGGTGAGATCGACGTGTCGGCTAAGGAAGAAGATGGCGCAGTTATGCTGCGTGTCGCGGACGATGGCGCGGGCATTCCGCCGGACAGGCTGGCTCGGCTGCTGCATAAGCTGGAGTCGGTGCACGATGGCGGCTCGCCAGATGGGATTGGGGTGCAGCGGGATGCGTATGGCAAGAGCCCGGGTAAACCTGAAGTGGATGTGCTGCTCGGCGGCTCCTCGCAGGGCGGCGGCAGTGCATCGTCAGGGGGAGAAGGCGGCAGCGGTTATGGCATGATGAATGTGCAGGCGAGAGTGAGAATTGCCTTCGGCGATGCGTACGGCGTTACCATTCAGAGTGAATTAGGACAAGGTACGGTCGTGACGATTCGTCATCCGATTATTCGTTATTTGGACAAATAGAGTTTACTGCCTTGTGGTGGAGAGGAGTGTTACGATATGGACGCTGCCATGTGGAAGGTGCTCATCGCGGATGATGAGGCTATCATCCGCTGGGGCATTCGAGATTCGGTGAAGTGGGAAGCGCTCGATATGGAGGTTGCAGCGGAAGCAGAGGATGGCGAGGAAGCGCTTGAGCTTGCCGTTGCGCTCGGTATCGATGTACTGCTTGTCGATCTGAGCATGCCAATCATGAACGGATTAACGCTTGTAAAACATATTCGGGAGCAGCTGCCGGAATGTCGAATTGTCATCATTACAGGACACGACGAGTTTGCGTATGCGCAGGAAGCGATAAGGCTGAGCGTCGATGATTACATTCTCAAGCCAACGAATCCCGAGCAGTTGACGCAGGTATTGACTCGAATTCGAGATGATCTCACGAACAGCAAGCAGCAGCAGCAGCATCTGGAGCATGCCTCGAAGCAAATTACGCGTAATTTTCCGCTGCTGCGGGAGCGGTTTTGTCTGGAATGGATCAAAGGCCAGCTTACTGAGGAAGAGGTGGAGGAGCAGCTTCGCTTTCTGATGCTGCCGGATGCAGCCCCTCAGATTGTAGGTGTCATCCGTTGGCCGGAGACGATTACCGGCGCACCGTTAATGCCGGAGAAAGAGCGGCAGCTGTTCCGATTCGCGATCGAGAATATTGCGGCGGAGCTGCTGGAAGGGTATGAGAAGGTGCTGTTCCGTGATGAGGCCGGATTGACGGTCATACTCATCTGGGGAGAGCCGCCGGATCGTGTATTCCCTGAGATTGAGGAAGCGGTGCGCTCGCATTTGAAGCTGCCGGTTCAGGTGCAGGCAGAGGCGTTCAATGGATCACTCGACAAGCTCGGCGAGACGTACGAGATTGCCAAGTCGGCGGTGTACCGCGATATGACGCTGTCTCCGCTCGTACGACGCGCGAAGCAGTATTTGCTGGAGCACTATGGGGATTCGGAGCTGACGCTGGAAGCGGTGGCGGATGCGCTGCAGGCATCGCCGGTTTATGTAAGCCGATTGCTGAAGCAGGAGCTTGGGATGACGTTCGTTAGTTATTTGACGCAGCTGCGGATGAAGAAGGCGGTGCAGCTGTTGAGCGGCACGGAGCTATCGATTAATGAGATTGCGGAGCGGGTCGGGTACGATACGCAGCATTATTTTAGTACGGCGTTTAAGAAGGTGAACGGGGTTTCGCCGAATCAGTATCGGAAGGGCGGGGCGTTCGACTGAACTTAGTTGTGTGAGATTGTTTCGTGCGGGGAAAACCTTAGGTTGGCGAGTCGGTCACTGCGCAGGTGAAAGTTCTTTCGATCGCTGTTGTGTCCAGATTGTTCTGATTATGTAAGATCAGAAAAGGTAACAATCCGGACACAAAGCATTCCTGTATGGTGTTAAATTTCGGCTTTGAAATTAAACGAGCACCTCCTTATGATGAAGTTGTCCAGCCAGACAACAAAAACAAAAG
>NZ_QGTQ01000037.1 GCF_003182255.1 Paenibacillus cellulosilyticus
AACGCAGCACCTTCCAAGATGCTATGTATTCACAGCACAACAGTTTTTTAGAGGCCTCCTGGTAAAGGTGGCCTCCATTAGAGAGTGACATTTTCATAGCACAGTTAAAGTGACATTTTCTCAGACGATTGACACCAAGGTGAAACGCCTATCACCATCCTTTGGCGGCGTAATGTGTTTTATTCCGGAGAAATATAAGCCCATTTATAAAATGTATTACTCTTATAAAGTCTTATATTTGTGCAGAGGTCATTCGTCCTCTCCTGGCTTCGTTACAATCACAACATCCTCTACATGTTTACGGTTCATCTGATGGCGCTTCTTCCGGTTCTCCTTCGACTCGAACACGATATCCATATCATAATCCTGTCCGGGATACAGCTTACTCCGGTCGATATACCTTGCGAGCCGCTTCTGGTTGAACGTCAGCTTCCGATCCTCCACTTGTACAATGACATTGCCGCGCTCATCTGCTTCGCGATACACAATGCCTGTTCGTCTCAACGGATGGATCCAAACGCAGTCCCCTGCTCGATGCTGGGCTCCAGACTGTTTAGCTGGTTTGTTACCCTCTGCATGCGAGTTTTCTTCCGGCTTCCTCTTGGCAGCCTGCCGAGAGGTTACTTGTGGTGCCGGCATGTGCAGTTGGAGCTGCTGCCCGCTGCTGGCTGCTAGCGATTCTGCACGTGCAACGATTCGCTCCAGCAGGCCGAACCGCCTTGCCACAGCGAACGCCCGACTCTCCCCTGCCTCACCTATCACCAGACGATGCAGCGGCCGAAGCGTCTCTGGATCGAAGGTCATGCTAGCATTCATGCAACCGGGCGTTTGGGACGCGAACCGTTTGATCTCGTTAAAATGGGTCGTCGCCACCACACGTGCCTTCATCTCCATGAGATGCTCGAGTAAAGCGACAGACAGCGCAATCCCTTCGCCAGGGTCCGTACCTGCCGCCAATTCGTCGAGCAGCAGCAGTGAACGGTGATTGGCCTCCCTTACCATCAGCGCGACGTTTGTCATATGCGAAGAGAACGTACTGAGTGATTGCTCCAGACTTTGCCCGTCCCCAAGGTCCGCCATCACCTTGTGGAAAATACCAAGCTCGCTCCCCGCAGCAGCGGGAATGAGAAACCCGCATTGATGCAGTAGGACGAGCAGGCCAAACGTTTTTAATGCTACCGTCTTACCGCCGGTATTCGGCCCGGTAATCATTAATTGCTGCCAGTCGGCGCCGATTTCCGCATCCAATGGGACGCAGCGCTCTGCTGCGATAAGTGGATGTCTCGCTTGCACGAGCCGCACGAGCGGCTCTTTGTTCATAGCAGGACGGATGCCATTATACGACCGTGACATTTTGCCCCGGGCAGTAATGAAATCGAAAGCTGCCATCGCTTCAATGTTCCATTCCAGCTCAGACGTACGTGCTTCTGCCATCGCGGACAATTGCGCCTGAATCGTATAGCATTCACGCTCCTCGTCCGCCTTCCAGCTATCCCATTCCTGCTGCAGCACGGCAATGTCGCCAGGCTCTACGAACAATGTCTGACCGCTCGATGATTCATCCCATACCGTCCCTGGAACCTGCTTGCGCAAATCCCGCTTCACCGCGATTACGTAATGCCCTCTCCGCTTGCTAATGATCGACTCTTGGAGCGCGCTCTTGTACTTGACCATCGTCTGCTCCAGCTTCTTCTCAATCTTGCCTTCAATCGCATATAGCTGGCGCCGGATACGTCCAAGCTCTGGGCTGGCCTCATCTGCTAGACTGCTGCCACGCAAGCAGCGATTGAGCTCTTGTCGCAGCTCGGGGCAATCATCCATGGATTCGGCATAAGACGCAATGCGTGGTGCAGCTTGGCGTTTGCTGGCCATGTAACGCTTCATCTGTGCAATAGATGTCAGCCACACATTCAATTGATAAAGCTCGGACGGTACATACACTCTTCCCTTGCCGAGCAGCGCAATGATCTCGTCGATCCCTTCCATCGCAGACAGCGGGATGCTTGCGCCTGTCTCCAGCAGCCTCGCTGCTTCCTCTGTTTCTTCCAGCCATGCCTGCACCTGTCGTTCATCCGTACTAGGGGCATGGCGTTCAGCCAGCCTGCGTCCCGCAGGTGACACCGTGTATTCGGCAGCCATCGTCAGCATTTTATCCAATTCCAGCATTCGCTTAGCAGATTCATTAATCATCGTTCAATCTTCCCTTCAACATGATTTTTGGGCACAAAAAAACAGGGACAGAACGCGAGTAAACGTTCCGTCCCTGCTAGGCGTATCAAGATTCGGGCCAAGGTGAACCGACTGATGCCTTCTTATTTAGAAGGCACAGCGCGTTTCATTCTGGAGAAATAGAAGCTAACAAATAAGCAGAAAACTTATCCACGCTTATATTTCAACAAAAAAAGCCGTGCTGCAAGAGCACGGCGAAATTGGACCGAACGTAATATACGCGTTCAGGCGGAATTGTCGTCGCATGTTCTTAACTGATTGGACGAGTTCCACTAAGCTTACAGCACGAATAAAACCTTCACGATGGAAAGTTTCAAAAAAAGCTGTCTCGCTTAGGCAGACACTCGGTTTATCCAATTATTAGTTAAGAACACCCGTCGTCATTAAAATTGCCCCTTACGCATATAAATGTAGATACATCGTCATTGTATCGCTGTCAGGTTCGTCCAGTCAAGCTTCATAATGGGAGTACGCTTTAGGCCGTGCTGTGTTTTCTCAATTATCAAACAATTCAACGTTTCTGCTATTGCCATTCCATAAACTCCGAGTATAATACTAGGTATAACAAAACAAGACGGGTGATGCCTGATGAAAACGAACATAACGAATCAGATCGAAGTATGGATTAACGACCAGCTGGATCTGTACAACTATGCTCTTCAGATCGGCGATACAGACTGGCAGCAGCAAATTCTCGACACACTGTCTCAAAAAGATAAATACCTGCAAGAGCTCTATAACGAGCAGGAAAATCAACGGTTATGGGGCCAATTCAACGAGATCAACCAGGCTATGCTGCAGCTTCTCGAAGAAATTCGTACACAAGCTTTGGATCGTGAACAGCTGGAGGCCATCCGTGTGAAGCTGTCGGAGCTGAAGAAACGTCGGCTTACGATCGTCCACAAAATTAATTCGGTGAAAGTTACGCCTTCATCCAACTAAATAGATACAACAAGGCGCTGCCCTTCCCTAGTCGGGATCGGCAGCGCCTTGTTGTAGGTGAGGGCCGTCACGGAATGTAAATAACCTGCCCCTCTGTAATCGATTGATCCTGCAGTCGGTTGTAGAGAGACAGCTCCCTCGTATTTTTTCCATACCGAACTGCGATATCATCGAGCGTTTCTTCCTTTTGGACGATGCACATCCGAACTCTGCGGAACGACTGTTCATCAGCAAGCTTGCCTAAGAACAGCGTCTTCCATTCGATATCGTCGCCTGTCGTCACTCGAGACTTCTCACGTGCTCCTGCCGAGCTGTTCTCTGCCGCTTCGCGAATTTCTTGTTCACGCCGTGACGATTGCAGCAGCGTACGTAAGCCTACCGGCTCCTTCGAAGGCTCCGCCTCTTCCACCCGCTTCCGGCCGAAAGCAACCTTCAGCTCCTTCCGGTTGGCATCCGCTTCTTCTTGAGGCGCCGCTTCGACAGCAGCCTGCGCTTGCTGTGCTTGGTCAAAGAATGACGCTGAACCTGAACGCTGTGCCGTGAATTCTTGCTCATGCTGCTCTGCCTGTTCGTGCTGCAGCTCAGGCGGTGTATAGAAGCCGCCATCGTCATCCACGAACGCTTCAGCCGACTCATTCGCAGGCTCCTGGCGTGCCTCTTGTCGCGTTTCCGGACGTTCTTCTGGACGCGCAGAAGGCGATATATCGCCAAACGAACCTTCCGCATTCCGATTGGCTTCCCCAGCAGCGTTGTTCGCGACTGGTGCGTCATTAACGGACGGAATTGCCCACGGCTCATCCGGCCTACCATAAGACGAATGATAAATCGGCTCCGGCGCCTGCTCTACAACGGGCTGCGAAGCGAATGCCGACCA
This sequence comes from Paenibacillus cellulosilyticus, assembly GCF_003182255.1. GTDB lineage: Bacteria > Bacillota > Bacilli > Paenibacillales > Paenibacillaceae > Paenibacillus_T > Paenibacillus_T cellulosilyticus. The sequence goes on from NZ_QGTQ01000037.1 coordinate 4,046, forward strand.
ATTGATAACCGGCGTGTAAGGCTCCGGTTCAGGCTGCAGCTGCGGCGCAGCAGCTTCGTTACGAATGAACGACTGTGGCTGTTCCCAAGGCACTGAGAATGGCGGCTGCTGCCAGGACTGCACTGGCTCAGGCTCCAGCTCTTCTTCTTCTGGAAATTGAGCCTGTCCGTAGTCATTTGCCCTTACCGATTCAGGGCTGTCATAGAAGCTCGATTGGAACGATGGTTCAGCAGGCTTCGACTCCTCTCGCCGGTGAACGACCGTGATTGGCTCATCTTCCTCCCAGGCATTATCCACTTCCTCACGATGCTCAACAGCAATGCCGTGAAGCGATAAAATACCTGTAATGTTCAGTGTCCGCGATGACAGCAGATCGACATCGAAATGATCGATTTCAACCGATATATCATCCAGACTTTGCACTCGATTCATCGGCAGCGTGATTTCGACCGGAATCCAATGCTCTAGCGACTGCGGCTGCTGCAGATCATTTTGTGACCGATATACACCAGTCAATAGCAGCTGCCCCTTCAAAACTGCCTGTTCGCCCTGTTGGACGACCTGAATGCGAGGAACCAGCTCGATTTCCTCCAGCTCCTCAATCGCAGCAACATCATCCGGCAAATGGACGCGTTCGTAAACATCAAAGCGCAAACCGCTCGTTTGATCCGTCACGCTTCAGTCCTCCCTCCCGCCTTGCAAGCTTGGGCAATCTTCTCATTCAATAACTATCATATGGCAGCGTTGTATAGCGCATGACTATGAATTCGCTATAGATTCGAGCGCGCTGGCCAAAATAAAAAACCGCGGCAAGAACGAGTTCTTGTTCGCGGTTTTGCTATTGGTTATGTTAACGCCCGCCTGAGTGGTTCATACCATTCAGGGCGTGGAGAGAATACTTCCATCTGCCCGCCATGCAGCGGATGGGTAAAGAGCAGCCGCTCGCCGTGCAGCGCTTGATGCGCAAGCAATCGCGTACTGCCACCGTACAGGCTGTCACCAACTAGCGGATGACCGATGTGGCTCATATGCACCCGTATTTGGTGCGTCCGGCCCGTCTCCAGACGAACGCTGACGAGTGCTGCACTGCTGTACTGCTCCAGCAACTCGTAATGGGTGATGGCTGGATCACCACCTGCTCCTGCACGCCGCTTGGCCGAATGATGACGGTCACGTCCAATCGGCGCGTCAATTACACCAGCGCGCCTTGCAAGACGCCCTTGCACGAAGGCGATGTACTGACGATCGATTGCCTTGCTGCGCATCGCCTCATCCAACCGCTGCTGTGCAAGGTCGTTTTTGCTATACAGCACCGGTCCAGACGTCTCATTGTCAAGCCGATGGATGTGGCGAACGGGCAGCGGATCACCCTTCTTAAGCAAATGAACAGCAGCCGCTTCGTCCAGCGTACCACGTTCCCCTGGCTTAGAGGCATGGACAGGCATGCCAGCGGGCTTATTCATCACGAGCACATAATCGTCCTCGTATAGCGGTTCTGCAATAAGACTACCGCTTCCGCTGGAGGTACTCGCAGCTAGACGATAGAGCGGATCCTTCGCAGGATCCGCTGGCACGAATGCATCCAGAACGATTCGCTCGCCTTCCATTCGGATGCCGCCAACCGAAAACAGCAGGTTGATCCACTTCGTTGGGAACCATCCAGCTGCAGCCAGCCACTGCTTCACTGCGTGTGAATGTGAATCGGCTGCTGGCCATGCTCGCTCTCCAGTATCGTCCAAGCCTTGCGGCAGAAGCACCAGCTTGCGCCCTTCACGACGCGCACCGGTCTGCCAATTAAAACTTATGCCGCTTCCGCTCTGCATCGGCAGCTATTATAGACGCGACAGCGCTTCGTCGTTCGCTGCGATCGTCAGATCGATATCTTCTTCCGTATGAACGCCCGATACGAACATGCCCTCGAACTGCGATGGCGCAACGCTTACGCCAAGATTCAGCATCGAGCCGAAGTAGCTGCGGAACTGCTCGAGATTTGACGACTTAGCCGTCTCGAAGTTTATGACATGCTTGTCCGTGAAGAACGGGCACACCATCGAGCCTACGCGATTGATCGTCACCGCGACGCCATGCTTAGCCGCATTCGCTTCGAAGCCAAGCTGCAGGCGCGTCGACAGACGCTCCAGAAGCTCATAGCGCTCTGGCGTCATTAGCTTCAGCGTCGTGTAGCCTGCAGCCATCGCCAGCGGGTTACCGGACAGCGTACCTGCTTGATAGATCGGACCAGCTGGTGCCATCTGCTCCATCAGGTCACGTCTGCCTGCATATGCGCCAACAGGAAGGCCGCCGCCGATTACTTTGCCAAGACATGTCAAGTCCGGCGTAACGCCGTACAAACCTTGCGCGCAATGATAATTAACACGGAAGCCCGTCATAACCTCGTCGAAAATAAGCAAGTTGCCGTACTTCGTCGTCACATCGCGCAGACCTTGCAGGAAGCCAGGAAGCGGAGGCACTACGCCCATATTGCCGGCAATCGGCTCGACGATCACGCAGGCGATCTCTTCGCCGAACTTCTCGAACGCGAGCTTTACCGATTCGATATCGTTATAAGGCACCGTGATCGTATGCGTAGCTACGCTCTCTGGTACGCCAGGGCTGTCTGGCAGTCCAAGCGTTGCCACGCCGGAGCCTGCTTTGATCAGCAAGCTGTCCGCATGACCGTGGTAGGAGCCTTCGAATTTCAAAATTTTGCTCCGCTTCGTATAACCACGCGCAAGGCGCAGCGCACTCATCGTCGCTTCTGTGCCAGAGTTAACCATCCGAACGATATCCGCGGAAGGTACGCGTTCGCATACGAGCTGCGCCATCAACGTCTCGATTTCCGTTGGTGCGCCGAAGCTCGTGCCCTTCTCAGCCGTCTTCTTGATCGCTTCAACAACCTCTGGATGCGCATGGCCCATAATGAGCGGTCCCCATGATGCAACATAGTCGATATAGCTGTTGCCATCGATGTCATAGACGCGCGAGCCGCTTCCTCGTTCGATATAAGCTGGCGTCAAGCCAACCGATTTGAATGCCCGTACAGGGCTGTTAACGCCGCCGGGAATATACTGCTTCGCCAGCTCGAATGCGGCTTTGGACCGCTCATCGTTACGCTGGCGGTTCCGATCGAATGTTTCACTCATCGTTTCCGTCTCCTTCTCTCTGTACGTCCCTCTAGGCATGTATTAGGAAAATTACTGTGATTGCCTTAGCCCTTCAGCCAGTGTGCTGCATCCTTCGCATGGTACGTAATGATCAAGTCGGCGCCCGCACGCTTCATGCCGATGAGCGTCTCCAGTACGATCTTCTGTTCATCAATCCAGCCATTCGCTGCTGCAGCTTTAACCATTGCGTACTCACCACTCACATTGTAAGCAACGAGCGGCAGATCGAATTGATCTTTCAGCGTACGAATAATGTCGAGGTAAGACAAAGCAGGCTTGACCATCAGGAAGTCCGCGCCTTCGAGCACATCGCTCTCAGCCTCACGAAGCGCTTCACGCGCATTCGCCGGATCCATTTGATACGTCTTCCGGTCACCGAACTGTGGCGCGGAGTGTGCTGCCTCACGGAATGGACCGTAGTACGCAGATGCATATTTGACCGAATACGACATAATCGGCACGTTGATGAAGCCTGCCGCATCGAGCCCTTCACGAATCGCTGACACAAAGCCATCCATCATATTCGAAGGGGCGATAATGTCTGCTCCGGCTTCGGCTTGCGATACAGCCGTACGAACGAGCAGCGGCAATGTCGCATCATTATCGACATCCGCCGTACCGTTATGCTCATGAACGTGCACAACGCCGCAGTGGCCATGCTCCGTATATTGGCACAGGCAAGTATCCGCAATTACAACGAGCTCCGGTGCCCATTGCTTAATAAGACGAGTCGCTTGCTGCACAATTTCATTCGCATCATAGGCGGACGAGCCAACTGCATCCTTCGTTGCCGGAATGCCGAACAGCATAATCGATGGAATGCCGAGTGCTACGATCTCGCGAATTTCGGCTTCCAGCAAATCAAGCGAGAAGTGATACACGCCCGGCATCGAGCGGATCTCTTCTTTGATATTCGTCCCGTGTACGACGTAGAGAGGATAAATAAAATCATTTACTGATAACACCGTTTCGCGCACCATGCTGCGCAGTGCAGCAGATCCACGGAGACGGCGATTACGAACCGTTGGGAAACTCATATAGGAAACCTCCTGAAGATTTCTACCCACCAGGCTTTCTACCCGCCCAAACCCTCGGGAGTTCTACCCACCTAAATCCTCCCTGCTAGGGAGGACCCCCGGGGTTTCCAACCCCGGGTCCCCGGAAGTTTGGTGCTGGGAGAAACTAAGGTGCGTGTATGATACTGCGTGCTGGGAGTCGCGTGACCCTTTGGGTCATAGCTTTTGTTCGAGCTTACTAAGACAAAATTACTAATACAAAAAAAGAAGAATGGCTAAAACCAAGCTTTATTCCTCTAGGGGACTACCAATTAAACGTTCAAACTCGCTGCATTCGTCCGCTCAGCTAAACGCTTTGCGACTATGGCTGCAACCAGTGCTTCAATGGTTGCTTCTTCTGGCTCAATCGCAACTTCGAGTCCGGCAGCCTTTACTGCTTGTGTCGTGATTGGGCCAATGCTTGCGATTTGCGTTTGTTTCAATAATGCCACTGGGTCTTCGACGCCATTGGCCCGCAGCAGTGTTAACAAATTCGTTACCGTCGACGAGCTGGTAAACGTAACGACATGAACATCGCCATCTCGCAGCTGCTCAAGCGCCAGCTCATCTTGATTGTCAGCAAGTACGGTTTCATATACATCAAGCTCAACGGCGTCAACGCCGAGTGCTTTCAATTCACGTGGCAGCACCTCGCGTGCCAGATCGCCTCTAGCCAGCAGCGCACGCTGGCCAGCTTGAACCTCGCCGCCAAGCTGCTCAAGCAATCCTTCCTGCTGGAACTTCCCGGGCAGCTCTTCTACGGTCAAACCCCGATCCTGCAGTGCTTCAGCCGTCTTAGGTCCAACTGCTGCAATCCGCGCCCTGCCGAATCGGCGAATATCTGTCCCATAGCGGCGCAGCCAACGGAAGAACGACTCAACGCCATTCACGCTTGTGAACATGAGCCAGTCGAACGATTCTGCTTCATCGAATGCACGCTCGATTGCTTTCTTTTGTACATCCTCCGATACATCGCGCGTCTCAATAACCGGATATTCGCACGGCTCGCCGCCCAGCTCCTCGATCATCTGAACGAGCTCGCTCGCCTGAGCACGAGCACGAGTTACGAGCACTCGCGTGCCGAACAACGGCTTCTTATCGAACCAGCGAAGCATGTCGCGCTGTTTCACTACATCACCAACAACGATTACTGCGGGAGGTTTAAAGCCTGCTGCTTCAACCTTCTCCGCAATGTCAGCCAACGTGCTCGTCAACGTTTGCTGCTCGACACGCGTTCCCCAGCGAACAAGAGCAACCGGTGTTGTTGGCGCTTTGCCATGGAACATGAGCTGTTCGCTAATGTAGCCAATCTTTGCAACGCCCATCAGGAAAATAAGCGTTCCTGTCGCATTCGTTACTTTATCCCAATGAATCGACTGATCTAGTTTCTCCGGGCTCTCGTGTCCCGTTACGATCGACAGAGAGGAAGCCATATCTCGGTGTGTGACCGGAATGCCCGCATAAGCTGGCACCGCAATTGCCGAAGTAATACCTGGTACAATTTCAAACTCAACGCCGTTCTGCACGAGCAGTTCCGCCTCTTCGCCCACACGCCCGAAAATCGTCGGATCGCCGCCTTTAAGACGTGTAACCGTCTTGCCTTCAAGCGCAAGATCGACGAGCAGCTGATTGATTTCTTCCTGCTTCATCGTATGGCGATCCGGAAGCTTGCCGACATATACACGCTCTGCTCCCGGCTTCAGATGAGCCAACAACCGCGGGCTAGCAAGTCGGTCATAGACAACGACATCTGCCCTCTTAATACATTCAAGTCCACGGACCGTGATCAGCTTTGGATCACCAGGACCCGCACCTACCAGATATACTTTCCCCTTCATCGCTCATCAGCCCCTTACTTGCGCCAGAATATCATCTGCACCGGATGCACGGAGTTTGTCCGCAACGGCCAAACCAAGTGCTTCTGGATCAGAATCTTTGCCTATTTCTTTCAGCAAAACCGCACCATCTGGCGATCCGACGATACCGACCAGCTCGATAACTGCGCCTTCGACCGATTTCTCCTCCAAGCCCGCTGGCAGCGTAACGACCGCGTGAGCGCCAATTGGAATCTGGCAGCCACCGTTCAATGCACCGAGGAAGCTGCGCTCCGCGCGCACAGCAAGCTCAGACACCGGATCATTCAAAAGTGAGAGCAGCTCGCGAACGCCAGCATCCGATTCTCGGCATTCAATCCCAAGTGCACCTTGGCCTACCGCAGGAACACAAATATCGATTGGGAGTCGATCGTGAATACGCGATTCCCAGCCCATCCGCTGCAAGCCTGCAGCAGCCAGCACGATCGCATCGAATTCCTCCGTCTCCAGCTTGCGAATACGTGAATCGATATTACCGCGGATCGACACGAGCTCGATATCCGGACGGTAGCTTTTCAGCTGACTGGCACGGCGCAAGCTGCTCGTTCCGATCTTAGCACCTTCAGGAAGCGACGATAGCCCACCGCCAGTCGATGTAATGATGACATCGCGAGGATCAACCCGCTTCGGCACTGCACCATTCATCAGCCCTTCCGGCAGCTCGAATGGCATATCCTTCATGCTGTGTACAGCCATATCAATTTCGCCGTCAATGAGCGCCTGCTCAATTTCTTTGACGAACAGTCCCTTGCCGCCGACCTTGGACAGCGTTACATCGAGAATCCGATCGCCTTTTGTTACGATTTTGACAATTTCGAATGTATAAGGTAATCCATGCTGCTCGCTCAGCTGCTTCAACTGATCAATGACTTGACCGGTCTGGGTGAGTGCAAGCGCACTTTGTCTTGTTCCTACTCGAATGACGCGCGCACTACCGTCTGCCGTATGATTCGCTTTAGTCATCGTTTCTCCTCCTAAAAATGCTGCTGCCTGCAAGTAAATTGCTTACTTCGTAAGCATACGCCTACGTACGGGGCTTACGCAGCCTCTCTATCCATCTATCTATTAGCATTGGATTTAATTCCGTCTGAAAACCATCCTGTAGCACTTGCGCCAGCTCATGCCAGCCTGAATCATCGGCGGCAGCCGCTTGCAGCAGCTGCTTGGTATCTGCTTGCTCAGCCTCAGGCGATCTGGTGTTATTCGCATGCAGCAACCGATCCCGCAGCAGCCGAAGCGCTCGCAGCCGTACGGCATATTCATCGCCATATGATTGCTCAAGCTCTACCTTCAGTCTTGCAGCCAATGATGGGCTCGCTCCATTAGTCGTAATTCCAATGACTAAGTCACCTCTGCGGACGACTGCTGGCGTGACGAATGAGCCTTCATCACCGTCGCTTACGGAATTCGCCCATATACCAAGCGAATCCGCCTCGCTAACGATTCGAGCATTGAGCGTCGAATTGCTTGTAGCTGCAATGACTAGTGAAGCTCGCAGGATATCATCCGAATCATATTGCCGATCAACGATGCGAACGAGGCCCGCTTGCCCAAGTCGAGCCAGATCGTCTGTCACCTGTTCTGCAATGACTTCAATCTGATCCGCCCCAGCAGCTAGCAGCGCTGCTGCTTTACGCTCAGCAACTTTCCCGCCGCCGATGATGACACACCGTTTGCCCTTAAGCCGAAGCATAATCGGATACAACATGCCTTCCGGCATAGCGGGTTCCTCCTTACAGAATCTTTGAAGGCGTTCAAAGTCACTCTGCCCTATAATCAATGAAAGCTCGAAATCGGGTTAAGCAGAACATTAAGAATCATAATACCAAATGCAAGCAAATTATACCTCGCCGCCATGTAGCCGACTTGTCCATGTGTCTTGCGTCTAACGAAGTTTGCAACATAGAGTACAAGAGCTACAAGCGAGATAATCACTTTCAAATCGGCTAAGTAAATCAAGCGTCCTTCAATAACGACTGAGGCGATCGCTAGCGATAATGCGATAGCAAGCAGCGGTACGCCCGCCGATACGAAGCGGAAAGCGTAAATCTCAATCACTTCCAGGCTGGGCAGCCGCTTCATCGGCATGGTCCAGCTCTTCTTCTTCAGTTTGCGATGAAGGAACAAATACATGCCAGAGAATACAGCAGATATGGTCAATGCAGCGAACGCGCAAATCATTAAGCTAATATGTAGAATAAGCAGATTACGAGCTGCCTCATACGGCTCAATGGTTTGCGACGGCTTCGGATTCACAAGAAGCAGCGCCGCTAATACAGCAAACCCAATTAAGTTGACGATGAAGACCAAATATTCAATCCGGAAAAATTGGCTGATGACGAGTGATATCGTAACTAACAGCCAAGAGACAGCAAACCAATATTCAAACCCCGATATATAACCGACGTCGAGATGCGACATCATCCGATATACCAAATATCCCGTCTGCAGACCCCATACAAACATAAGCAGCCCTGTACCAATCCGTCTAGCACTCCGATTCGCATCTACGAAGTCAGAGAAATAAAACAGTAAGGTCAGGGCGTATACGTATAGCATGGCATCATAAAACCAATGTGTTGTTATCATAAGCAGCCCTCCTCACTGTTCCCACAACAATGAAAAAACCGCCACATATAGCGGCGGCTTCTCATGGCGTTGCAGCAGCTATGCCCGCCGGCATTTGAACGGATGCTGACTCGGCAGCCGCCTGCGGCTCTTTTACTTGGGAAGGCTTTGATGCCGCTTGTGCGGTTTCGCGTCCATCCTCGATCGATTGCTCAAGCGCAAACAGCTTGACGAACATATCCATCGCTTCACCGGCATGTTTCTCGCCAGCCATTTCTTTAATACGAAGTATCGGGTCGCTCATCATTTGATTGACGATGCTCTTCGTCAGCTTGCGAATGACCTTCATCTCATGTTCATCCAGACCAGGCAGCTTCTTCTCTAAGCTGTCCATTGTTTCCGAATGGATCGTCTCCGCCTTCGTCTGCAGCGCACGAATGAGCGGGATGACGCCAAGCGTCTTATACCAGCTGCGGAACGACTCGAGCTCGATCGCGATCATCGTTTCAATCTTCAGCGACTCTCTGCGGCGCTGTTCCAGATTGCTGCCCACAATCCCTTCGAGATCATCGATATTGTATAAGAACACATTATCTACTGCAGCGATAGCTGGATCAAGATCCCGCGGCATCGCGATATCAATCATAAATAATGGACGGGATTTGCGGCGCTGCATCGCAGCCGCAACCTGTTCGCGCAGCAGCACATATTTGCTTGCGCCGGTCGAACTAATAACCACGTCGGCTTCATGAAGCCTTGCAATGGCTTCCTCCATTGTGCATGGCGTACCGCCAAGCTTGTCCGCCAACTCCACCGCCCGTTCGAGCGTGCGGTTCGCCACGATGACGCGTTCCGCACCGTTTGATGATAGGTGCTTACCCGTGAGCTCGCTCATTTTGCCAGCGCCAATGATCATGACGGTCTTCTTAGCGAAATTGCCGAATATACGCTTGCCAAGTTCAACCGCTGCGTAGCTGACCGATACAGCCGCTTCGCCGATCGAAGTCTCGGAGTGCGCGCGCTTCGCCATCGTAATGGCCTGCTTGAACAACATATTGAACAGCGTTCCCGTCGCCTTCTCTTTCTGCGCAGTCAGAAACGCTTCTTTGACTTGACCTAGAATCTGTGTCTCGCCGATCACCATCGAGTCCAATCCGCTCGCAACGCGGAACAGATGCTCAATCGCCTGATCATCTTCGTACATATATAGATGATTCGTAAACTGCTGTCTAGGCAGCGCGAACCACTTCTCCATAAAGCTGCGAATGTAATGACCGCATAGATGATGCCGATCGACGACCGCGTACAATTCCGTTCGGTTGCAGGTCGCGACGATGACACCTTCTAAGATGCTCTTAGTCTGTTTTAATTGCTGCAGCGCTGCAGGCAAGTCTTGTTCAGCGAACGTGAACCGTTCCCGTACCTCGACTGGCGCCGTGCGATAATTCAAACCAACAACGATGATATGCATGCGATCCTGCCCCCCTTTCTGTTCGAATCTGTATCTTTCGGTCACGAACATTATAGCATAGTTCAATGGGACTTCTGTCTTCAAATATGAATAATGTTTGAAACAACATCTGTCCCTAGTGTTGTCAGGTGAAACTTCCATTATTCGCAATGCTTGTACAACAGCGGAAAAAATAATAAACAATAAAAAAAGACCATGAGGGTATAATACCAGACCCATGGCCGTTTCTTCTATACAAAGTATGACGCAAATCGTTCTGAATTCGCTATCGTTCGTTATTTCACCGGCGATGCAGAATTCATTTCAGGTTCAACAACTTGCAAATCGCCCATGCGACGAATAAGACTCTTCGTATGCACTGCCGTCGGCATAATGATAAATCATCGTATAAGTGCAGTAAATTCGATTGACGATTGCGTCTCCGCGGAAAGTCGCTATAGCTTTGCGCATCGCGTTCGTTAGTCCCAGATGGACAAACCGGCAAACCTATACGTTGTCGTGAAGTTCAAACACTAACGGCCCGTTTCCCTAAACTATAAACTATTCAGCAATCGTTCCAGCATCCTCTGCATTGGAATGCGAGTCGTCCGTCTTGCTTCCTCGTTCTCCGATCGTCTGCATAATATGACCCCACAGCTGATCACGGCCCTCGCCTGTTTCGGACGAGTACCGAATAATCGTATCACGCGGATCTGCCTGCAGCGTCGTTTTGACGAGCTTGATCTGTTTGTCCCATTGACTCTTCGGTATCTTGTCCGACTTCGTGACAACAATACAAGTAGGAATCTCAAAATGCTTGAGCCATTCGTACATTAAGCAATCGTCCTTGGACGGCGCATGACGAATATCGATAATGAGCAGCACGAGCTTCAGCTCGTCCCGATCTCTGAGGTATCTCTCAATCATCTTCCCCCATGCTTCTCGCTCTGTTTTGGAAACCTTGGCATAGCCATAGCCTGGGAAGTCGATGAAATAGACCTGCTCGTTGATTCGGTAGTAGTTCAATTGCTGTGTCTTACCCGGCTGAGAGCTTGTCCGAGCCAAGTTCTTGCGATTGATCATGCGATTAATAAGTGATGATTTGCCGACATTGGAACGCCCTGCCAGAGCGATCTCTGGCAAGGCGTCAATCGGATATTGATCTGGTCTTACTGCACTTATAACGAATTCTGCTGATGTGATTTTCATGTAACGGTTGTCCCTGCTTTCTGTTCTTGTGCTGAAGCGTCATCTTCAGCATGCGTTGCTGCGGGTAATAAGGCGTGCTGCAGCACTTCATCCATATGACCAACCGGTATGAAGGTCATCTCCTCACGAATGCTCTCTGGCACGTCGATGAGGTCCCGCTCATTATCCTTCGGAAGCAGCACTTTGCGGATGCCTGCCCGATGCGCCGCCAGCGATTTCTCCTTCAGTCCGCCAATCGGCAGCACTCTGCCGCGCAGTGTAATCTCACCGGTCATTGCGACCTCACGCGATACTGGACGGTTCGTCAAGGCGCTGATAAGCGCTGTCGCCATCGTAATGCCGGCCGATGGGCCATCCTTCGGAATTGCCCCTTCAGGAATATGGATATGAATATCATTCTTCTCGTGAAAATCAGGCTCGATCTTAAGCTCCGCCGCTCTGCTGCGCGTGTAGCTGAACGCTGCTTGCGCCGACTCTTTCATGACGTCGCCAAGCTTGCCTGTCAGTGTAAGCTTGCCGCTGCCTGGCAGGACCGTGACCTCGATCACGAGCGTATCGCCGCCAACCTCAGTCCATGCAAGCCCCGTTACAGCACCGATCTGATCCTCTTGTTCAGCGAGGCCGTAACGGAATTTGGCTGGTCCCAGCCATTCCTTCACTTTTGCAGGATCCACTGTAATCGGACCCTCATGGTCCTTGGAGACGATCTGCTTCGCTGCCTTGCGGCACAGTGCGGCAAGCTGCTGCTCTAGATTACGTACGCCTGATTCGCGCGTATATTCGCGTATAATGCCTTGAAGCGCCTCGCTCTCTACGACGAGCTGTTCATTATCCAGCCCATGCTCACGCTTCTGCTTCGGCAGCAGGTAGCGCTCTGCAATCTGAAGCTTCTCGAGCTCCGTATACCCTGGGATATAGAGCACTTCCATCCGATCAAGCAGCGGACGCGGCACATTGTGCAGCGAGTTCGCTGTCGTCACGAACATGACATTGGACAAATCGTACGGCACTTCGATGAAATGATCGCTGAACGTCGAGTTCTGCTCCGGATCGAGCACCTCAAGAAGCGCTGACGCTGGATCCCCTCGGAAGTCCATCGCCATCTTGTCGATCTCATCGAGCAGGAAGACGGGATTCATCGCACCTGCTGTCTTCATTCCCTGCATAATGCGGCCCGGCATAGCACCGACATACGTACGGCGATGGCCGCGAATCTCTGCTTCGTCACGCACGCCGCCAAGTGAGATGCGAACGAACTTGCGATTGAGTGACTTCGCGATGGAACGCGCAATCGATGTTTTGCCGACGCCAGGAGGTCCAACAAGACAAAGGATTGGCCCCTTCAGCTTCTGTACGAGCTTCTGTACGGCTAAGTACTCGAGTACCCGCTCCTTCGGTTTATCCAGTCCGTAATGATCATCGTTAAGAATGGCCTCGGCTTTGTCGAGATCAAGATCGATCCCTTCATCCTTCCCTTTGCGCCAAGGCAATGACAACAACCAATCGATATAATTGCGGATGACGCCCCCCTCCGCTGAGGTGGACGGCATTTTCTCCAGTCGATCAATTTCTTTCTCGACCTTCTCCTTGACCTTATCCGGCAGTCCAGCTTCCTCCAGCTGGCTGCGCAGCTCTTCGACCTCGCCAGCGCGACCTTCCTTGTCGCCAAGCTCCTTCTGAATCGCCTTCATCTGCTCGCGAAGGTAATATTCCTTCTGCGTCTTCTCCATCTGCTTCTTGACGCGTTGGTTGATCTTGCGTTCAAGCTCAAGCACTTCGCGTTCGTTGTGCAGGATGTCGAGCAGCTTCTCAAGGCGTTGACGGACGTCGATCGTCTCAAGAATGTCCTGCTTATCGCGGATCTTCAACGAGAGATGGCTTGTAATGACGTCGGCCAGCCGCCCCGGCTCATCGATGTCAGAGACGGCTGCAAGCGTCTCAGGCGTCACTTTCTTAGACAGATTGATATAAGTCTCGAACTGGGTAAGTACCGTTCGCATAAGCGCATCTGTCTCGGAATCATCCGACTCCTGCTCCGGAAGCTCCTTGATCATAACCTCGTAAAACTCATCGTTTGGCAAATAGTCCAAGACTTCTGCCCGCACAACCCCTTCGACGAGTACACGAATCGTTCCGTTAGGGAGCTTCAGCATTTGTCTGACGCGAGCTATCGTACCGATTCGGTATATATCTTCCTGCGTCGGCTCCTCAATATTAACCTCCGATTGGGAGCACAGCAGAATCATATGGTCCTCGACCATGGCGCGTTCAAGCGCCCGAACCGATTTCTCTCTTCCCACGTCGAGGTGGAGTACCATGCTGGGATATACGAGCAGTCCCCTAAGCGGAAGCAGGGGCAGCCTGCGTCCTTTCGTTTTTCCAGGCCCCATTCCAGCACCTCCAATAGTGATGTCTATCCCATTTTATCACTCTGCCGAATCCGCCTGCAAATACGGCACCGTCGGCGCGATAAAACGGTCCTGCACGGCGGCCGAATCGACCATTTGGAACTTCTCCTCCGATTGCGGGAAAACGATAGCGAATACTTCTTCTACACGGTCAACCGGCGTAATATGTACCCCTTCGAGTCCATCAAAAATCGCCTGCCAGTTCTCACGCGGAATGATCACTCGCTGCGCACCCGCTTGGAAGGCCGCCTCAACCTTCGCCAATACGCCGCCTACTGGCTTCACATTACCGTGAATGCCGATCTCGCCGGTCATCGCCAGCTTGTTATCTACAGGCTCGCCTTTAATGGCTGATGCGATGGCAGTCGCCATTGCAATGCCTGCCGACGGCCCATCAATCGGTGTACCACCAGGGAAATTGATATGCAGGTCATAATCATGCGGTCGCAAGCCATAGCGGCGAAGTACCGTCAGTACGTTCTCTACAGAGCCCTTCGCCATACTTTTACGACGAAGCGTACGTGAGCCGCCACCAAGCTCTTCCTCATCCACTACACCTGTAATCGTAAAGGTTCCCTTCCCTGTTCGAACAGGTATCGCGCTAACCTCGATCTCAAGCAGCGTGCCCATGTTTGGACCGTATACAGCAAGTCCGTTTACAAAGCCGACTTGCGGCTCCGCTGGAACTTTACGATCCGGTCTAGGTGGAATCTGACTGCTGTTCACAACCCATTCAATATCAGCAGCGATAAGCTCGCTCCGTTTCTCAGACAACGCAAGCCCTGCAGCAAGCTGGATGACATTGACGGCTTCCCGTCCGTTCGTTGCATAACGCGTAACGACCTCGATTGCTTCAGGCGATGGCTCGAATCCGATTTTTTTCACCGCATTGGATGCAATCTGAGCAATTTCACCTGCAAGCAGCGGACGGAAATATACTTCCATGCACCGGGAGCGAAGCGCTGCCGGCAGCTCCTGAGGAGAGCGTGTCGTTGCACCAACGAGACGGAAATCCGCTGGCAGACCATTTTGGAACACGTCATGGACATACATCGGAATGTTAGCATCCTCGGAGTTGTAATACGCACTCTCCAAAAATACTTTGCGATCCTCGAGAACTTTTAATAATTTATTCAGCTGGATGGGGTGCAATTCCCCAATTTCGTCAATAAACAATATCCCGCCATGCGCCTTCGTCACTGCACCCGGCTTCGGCTGCGGAATACCTGCGACACCCATGGCACCTGCACCTTGATAGATCGGGTCATGAACAGAGCCAATAAGCGGATCGGCAATGCCGCGCTCATCGAAACGAGCCGTCGTCGCATCGATCTCCGTAAACTTCGCATCAGGCAAGAATGGCGATGTCGGATTTTTCTTCGCTTCCTCCAGAACAACACGAGCCGCTGCCGTCTTACCGACGCCAGGAGGGCCGTATATGATGACATGCTGCGGATTCGCGCTGCACAGCGCTGCCTTAAGCGCTTTGAGGCCATCGACCTGGCCGACGATATCCTGCATCGCCTGCGGCCTTGTTTTCTCCGCTAGCGGCTTCGTAAGCGAAATCGAGCGCAGCTTGCGGAGCTTGTCCAGCTCCTTGCGCGATTCACGATCAACCGCCGAGCGGCTCGTCTTCTGATTACGAAGCAAATTCCAAAAGTATAGACCGATAACGACAGCAAAAAACACCTGAATCATCATTAACACAAAACTTAAAGTCATAACAATCCCCTCCTGACATATGGATCTTTGAGCCTGACAGCAGGATCAAAGACTCTGCCTCCTAATTTGCTTTCATTTTCGATATTGCTTCCTGCAAGCAAATGGTTGGCGCAATGCCAATACAAAAAACACCCGCAGGTCTAATACTTGTCAGTATTCCCTGCGGGTGTTTGAATATACGGAGGAGACTGTTATTCGCGTTAAGAGGTAGTTCAAAAAGTCCGCTTTTGATCACGAAGCATCACAGGATGTGTATTCGGCATCGAATCTTGGATGAAGCTGAGACTTCCGGTTCTCACGTAGCAAACCACTACGCTCCGATCCTCATTCCCACCTTGATCCAACCTTCTCGGTGCTGAAAAGCAGACTTTTTGAACATGAATTTCAAGTCCTATTTGACCGGCGCATGCAGCTTGCGGCCTGGAATTTCGCCAGTCGCTTCGAATACGCGAACGATTTCGTCGATTTCTTTCTTCAGCTCAGACAACAGCTCAGCTTCCGGAACCTTTCGAATCATCTCACCATAACGGAACAGCATGCCCTCGCCACGAGCGCCTGCGATGCCGATATCGGCTTCACGCGCTTCGCCTGGTCCGTTAACGGCGCAGCCAAGTACGGATACTTTAATCGGCACTTTGATCTTCGAGATATACTCTTCGACCTCGTTCGCAATGGAGAACAGATCGATGTCGAGACGACCGCATGTAGGACAGGATATGAGTGTCGCAGCATTCGTGATCAGACCAAATGTCTTCAGCAGCTCACGTGCAACCTTCACTTCTTCTACTGGATCGGCGCTCAAGCTAATACGCACGGTGTTGCCGATGCCCATCGCGAGCAATGCACCGATACCTGCGGAACTCTTGATCGTACCTGTATGAAGCGTACCTGCTTCAGTAATGCCTAGATGGAGCGGATATTTAATTTTCTCCGCTGCCATCGAGTAAGCAGCAATCGCCATCGGTACGTCAGATGCTTTGAGCGATACGATAATATCGTGGAAATCCAGCTCTTCGAGAATGCCGATATGGAACAGTGCGCTCTCAACCATCGCTTCTGGCGTTGGATAGCCGTACTTCTCGAGCAGATGGTTCTCAAGCGAACCTGCGTTAACGCCGATCCGAATCGGAATACCTTTCTCCTTACAAGCCTTAACGACAGCCTCAACCTTCTCGCGGCGACCGATATTCCCCGGATTGATACGTACTTTATCAATACCATTCTCGATCGAAAGCAAGGCAAGGCGATAATCGAAGTGAATATCCGCGACGAGCGGAATATGAATCCGCTTCTTGATTTCCTTGATCGCTTCAGCGGCTTCTTTGTTGTTGACGGTGACACGTACGATTTGGCAGCCTGCTTCTTCAAGGCGCAGAATCTCTGCAACCGTTGCTTCCACGTCTGCTGTCTTCGTCGTACACATGCTCTGAATGATGACTTCGTCGCTGCCGCCAATGGTTAGTGGACCAACCTTAACAGGCACCGTATCCTTGCGTAAGTACATGAGCCCTTCTCTCCCATGAACGTCAAAGTCCACCCGTCAAACAGCCTAAAAAGCTGCATGACGGGTGGAAACTCCGACGGTAATATATGGATCGCCTATCGTTTAGGCGCTCTCTTCTTTCTTTTTGCCCTTCTTCGGCGTCAATTCCGGCATAATTTTCTCGTTGACAACCTGCTCCGTAATGAGACAGCTGCTTACGTCGTCGCGGGATGGCACTTCGTACATAACCTCGAGCATGATGCCCTCGATAATTGCGCGAAGTCCGCGCGCGCCTGTGTTCCGCTTGATCGCTTCGCGCGCAATGGCTTCCAATGCGCCCTTCTCGAACTCAAGTTTCACATTGTCCATCTCAAGCAGCTTCTGGTACTGCTTGACGAGCGCATTCTTCGGCTCGGACAAGATACGTACGAGCGTTTCCTCATCGAGCGGCTCCAGAGAGGAGATAACCGGCAGACGACCAACAAACTCCGGAATGAGACCGAATTTGAGAAGGTCTTCTGGCAGTACCATCGACAAGTATTCGCCTGGCTTCAATTCTTTGCTGCTGTCGCCAGCTGCGTTGAAACCAATAACTTTCTTACCGATTCTGCGCTTAATCAACTGCTCCAGACCGTCAAACGCACCACCGCAGATAAACAGGATGTTCGTCGTGTCGATCTGAATAAACTCTTGATGCGGATGCTTACGTCCACCTTGTGGTGGTACAGAAGCGACCGTACCTTCGAGAATTTTCAGGAGTGCTTGTTGAACGCCTTCTCCAGATACGTCGCGCGTAATGGAAGGATTCTCGGACTTACGAGCTACTTTATCAATCTCATCGATATAGATAATGCCGCGTTCAGCTTTCTCCACATCGTAGTCAGCAGCCTGGATCAGCTTGAGCAAAATATTCTCGACGTCTTCACCGACATAGCCGGCTTCCGTCAGCGAAGTTGCATCCGCAATCGCAAACGGTACGTTCAGAATCTTAGCCATCGTCTGTGCCAGCAGCGTCTTACCGGAACCCGTAGGACCTACGAGAAGAATGTTACTCTTCTGCAGTTCAACGTCTTCCAGCTTGTTCTGCGAGTTGATGCGCTTGTAGTGGTTGTATACAGCAACGGCAAGCGATTTCTTCGCGCTTTCTTGACCGATAACATACGAGTCAAGAATTGCGCGAATGTCCTTCGGCTTCGGAATATCTTTCAGATCAAGCTCTTCCTCATGACCGAGCTCCTCTTCTACGATCTCCGTGCACAACTCGATGCATTCGTCGCATATATAAACGCCGGGACCGGCGACAAGCTTCCGAACCTGCTCCTGCGATTTGCCGCAGAACGAGCATTTCAACTGGCCTTTCTCGTCGTTGAATTTAAACATAGAATCACCCTTTCTATAGTGACGTTACTACCTTGTCAATCAAACCGTATGCAACGGCTTCTTCGGCAGACAGGAAGTTGTCACGATCAGTATCACGCTCGATCTTCTCATATGGCTGACCTGTACGCTCTACATAAATCTGATTCAGCTTCTGCTTCGTCTTAATGATCCAATCTGCGTGAATCTTAATGTCCGAAGCCTGGCCACGAACGCCGCCAAGCGGTTGGTGAATCATCACTTCGCTGTTCGGCAGTGCGAAACGTTTGCCCTTCGCGCCAGCTGTAAGCAGAAGCGAGCCCATACTTGCAGCCATACCAACGCAGATCGTCGAGACGTCTGGCTTGATGAACTGCATTGTATCAAATATACCCATACCAGCGGTGACTGAACCGCCCGGCGAGTTAATATACAGATGTATGTCTTTCTCAGGGTCGTCGGCCGCCAGGAATAGCAGCTGAGCGATTACAGAATTTGCAACATCATCATCTATTGCGCTGCCGAGAAAAATGATCCTGTCCTTTAACAGCCTTGAATAAATATCGTAAGAACGTTCTCCACGATTTGTCTGTTCGACTACGATCGGTACTAAATTCATGCGACCAACCTTCTTTCTTTAGGCGGAATGGTTACTTCCTTATATTATCACGTCGCTGCGCGGCTGTCATTTTTGAAGTAACAGTCGATAATACAGTATACGACGTGGCACTGCCGATATGTACGGGGAATAGCCTTATAGAGGTAGTTCAGAAAGGCCTTCGCTTCTCGGTGCTGAAAACCAAATTATGCACTTCTATATGTATACGTTCAAGAGTCGCAATAAGTTGCTGTGATAGGTATGTAGTAACATTCTCGTATGTATTAAGTGGAAAAATAAGGCACGTTCGAGAACGTGCCTTACTCTCATATGAAGCTAGGGCCGGCATGTAATGCCTTAGGCGTTAACTGCTTCTTTGCTGTTTTCAAGAAGGAACTTAACCGTGTTGCGAACTGCGATATCATCCTTCAGGTTATCGAGGTTGCCGTTGCGTGTGAATATCTCACGCAGCTCTTCCGCTGGGCGGTTGTAAGCTGCAGCAAGCGTCTCGAGCTCTGCAGTTACTTCTTCATCCGTTACTTGGATGTTCTCTGCCTTCGCGATTGCTTCGAGAACAAGGTTGTTGCGAACGCGTTTCTCAGCGTCGCCCTTCATTTGCTCACGGAGCATCGATTCGTTCTGGCCGGAGAATTGGAAGTACAGCTCAAGGTTCATACCTTGCATACGCAGACGGTTTTCGAAGTCCTTCAGCATGTAGTCTGTTTCCGTACCGATCATTGCGGCAGGAATTTCAACTTCAGCTGCTTCAGCTGCTTTCTCAACAACTGCTGCTTCACGAGCGGAGTCAGCTTCTTTCGCTTTGCGCTCTTTCAGCTTGCCTTCGAGATCTTGCTTGAATTCTGCGAGCGTATCGAATTCGCTAACGTCTTTTGCGAACTCATCGTCAAGAGCTGGCAGGCTCTTACGTTTGATTTCATGCAGTTTTACTTTGAATACTGCAGCTTTGCCAGCCAGGTTGTCCGCATGGTAGCTCTCTGGGAACGTAACTTCTACGTCCTTGAAGTCGCCTGTGCCCATGCCGATCACTTGATCTTCAAAGCCTGGAATGAACGTGCCGGAGCCGACTTCGAGCGAATAGCGCTCGCTCTTGCCACCTTCGAATGCAACGCCGTCAACATAACCGTCGAAGTCGATAACCGCGATGTCGCCGCTTGCAACCGTACCTTCGTCAACAACGTCCAGCTCAGCGTGACGCTGTTGCAGACGGTTCAGCTCTTCACCAATTTCCTCTTCGGAAACTGTTGCTTCTGCCGCTGGTACTTCGATGCCTTTGTACTCGCCAAGTTTCACTTCTGGCTTAACCGTTACTTTCGCAGAGAACTTGAACGATTCGCCTTTCGCGAATTGCTGTACATCGATGTCAGGACGGTCAACTGGAATGATGCCCGTCTCTTCGATCGCTTGTGGGTAAACTTCTTGCAGCAGGATATCTACTGCATCTTGGTACAGCGATTCAACGCCGAAACGTTTCTCGAACATCGCGCGCGGCACTTTGCCTTTACGGAAGCCTGGAACGTTTACTTTCTGTACCACTTTCTTGAACGCTTTATCTAGCGCTTCATTAACTCGTTCCGCTTCAACCTCGACGTTAAGCGAAACCAGATTCGTGTCTATTTTTTCCCAAGTAGCTGTCATGGCTTGCATTCCCCTCCAACATTACGCATTCAATGCGAAAATCTCACGTTTAATAAACCATTCTATTATAATCAAAGTCCAGCTATTTATCAAGACTCATGACTGCCCCCAAATGGGCCATACCCAATTACGTGCCGCAGTGCGCGGCAGGCCTGTTCATAACTGAACCGCATCGGCTCCGAAATGCCGTAGGCCTCTCGGGTCGCGTCATCATCTGCTTTGCCATATACGGTGATCAGCAGCGTAAGATGCAGTGCAGCCGCCCAGCAGTCAATATTATAGGTGTCATTTTCCAGCATTCGACGGTATGACGAAGTGCCGTATAAGTATTGAAGCAGATCTTTCCACAGCTCGCGTGCAAAATGAGGCAGTGTCGGATCGTCCGTATCCACTGAGGATTCTACCCGTTCAAGTGCCTGAATGACCGGATCAGGAAACTCCTCTAATGACAGCGGCGTACTCTCGATATCCAGCTCCACCCGCTCGTCCATCCGAGCGAGCGTAATCATCCCCGATGCCCCGTGACGCTTCAAACATTGCAGCGCCTTGAATTGTACGGCGGGGTGTACGGCCGTTGTCGACAACCACTCTATAATCGCCGGATCGACTTCCGGATGATTAAGATGTACCGCACGCTCCAGTGCAAGTATTTGCTGATCTGGCATCGGATGATGCTGAATGATGTGCAAAACCTGCTTGACATAGGACTCGTCCTGTTCACCAGACTTCAGGACACTTCGCCGTATGTCTTCTTCTTCGTCCTCTTCCTCTATGCCAGGCCCAGACTCTTGTTCTGGAAAAGCAACCTCAAGCCAAGACAAAAGATTGCCCCACTCTTCATAATGCCGCTCGTCCTCGCCTTTACAGTGAAGAAGAAAACGAATCAGTTTCTTTGCTTCGCTATATTGCTCTGCTTCCAGCATTCGTGTCAATTGAATCTGGTAGTGGTCGAGCATGCTTGGAAACAAATAAACGTTATCTCGATTGCCTTCTTGATGTTCATTGTTATTCGTAATGATAGCACCGCCTTGCGATGGGGAAAAACCGAGATGCTCAGATCGGTTCCGCCAAACTTTGGTTCATTATACCATGCCGTGCGGTGAAACACACGAAAGCTGTTTTCTTATCTTTTACTACTTCCGAAAGTGCACTATTGCAGTACTGTCCGTTTTTCAATTCCTTTAAACGATTTTGCAGAAAGTTTGCCATTCCAAATGTATGTGGAACGAGCAGTACACACTTTTTGCTAAAAAATCGAGAAAAGGGATTGCGTATCCAAGTTATGCTATGCTATGATAAAAGCCTCGTGTCCCGGTAGCTCAGCAGGATAGAGCAACGGCCTTCTAAGCCGTCGGTCGGGGGTTCGAATCCCTTCCGGGACGTATTTACATTTAACGTCCATATCACGAATATATAGAAAATCCCCGAAGCCCTGTTAGAACAGGGTTTCGGGGATTTTTATTTGCACTCCATCGAATAAAGAACGCGATTAAACACCGTACTATTCAAGTTAACTCTTACGCATGTCTTACAACTGCCATCACCAAATAACCCTACATGAATATGGTCAGCTGATACATTGTACATCCGACATAACTTGACAATGATCCCACACGGTGCTTGTCGGCTATCTAATTCGTATCGAATAAGCTCTTCCCTAGGTATTCCAATCCCTAATGCCACCTCATTGATGGACAGATCTCGTTGGATACGAATACACCGCAGGCATTTGTGCACAATCATTCACCTCAATACATGACAGATTAGATAAGATCAGGTACTCCCAGGCAGAGCGAGATATGAACTCCCTCCTTTCATACTTGTAAGATCACCAGGAGGGATTTATTTCCCTCATACTCCCATTTAACTATTTTAGGATTTTATTGTAAATCGCATTTCAGTCCTTTGAATTTCTGTTGTCAGTCTCTTACTTTTCTGATAAAATGAACAGCCCTTCGGCATCGATAACCGAAGGGCTAATTGGTTTATTAGATCAATTGTATAGGTACGGTCATAGGTGCGCTGTTGAAAAGCAGCTCCTGTTGAATGAGTTCGAATTTCTTTTGAGACATCGAACAACTAATCGTTTTCGGACCGATATCATGTGTGAAGTAAGCTCTGCGAAAAATAGTATCCAGACACACAATTTGATCCAAATTGACAGCATTGGCTCTGTCGCATACAACAAACCGATGTCCTTCGCCTGTACGATTGAGGGTATGTACCCAGTGTTTGAGGGCACCTACAACATAATACTTCTCACCTGTAATCATGAAAACGATGACATAGTCCCCATCGCTTTCAAGGTGTGTAATGTTGCGAATCCTCTGGGAGATCAGACCCGAGGACCCTTCTTTGTCCTTGGTTACTGAGATCATGAGTCCCCCTGCCTTCCTTCCATTTATTTCAGAAGTTCCTCAGGTGTTTCCGGTTGGTGGATATAGTAAGCACTGGCCGAAACCGTCGTAACCGCAGCTGCTGCCAGCGCAAGCAATGAGGCAACCGTATACACAAACGTACGAGCATAGAAACGGCTGAACGCAGATGGCTCCGTCGTTGTCAGTTTCGTTTGCTGTTCATTCACAGCACGCATCTGACGATTACGACGTCTTGCACTTGCAACATGATTAACCTTCGACATATTGTTCACCTCCTTTCAAGCGAATGAGTGTTGCAGCTTGTGCGAAGAAAGTGATTGCAAGTGTAGCAGACGCCCAATAGAAGTTGGTAAGAACAAATGCTGCCGAGATGATCTTCAGTAATGGATAGTACTTCTTAGGTATTCGAGTTTGGCGGTCGATTCTTGATGGGGAAAATAGGAGAACAAGAAGAAGGGAAAATAAATTCAACAAAAATATTGGTTCTGAGCCAAGATCAATTAAACTCATAATGGTAAAAGCCGCGGAAGTCACTATGATACAAAGGTCTCCTGACTTCAAATGGATGCCGCCAGATACTTGCCGAAGAAGTGCGAATGCAGTCAAGATAATGACGGCTTCCTTCGTTCGTCCTGTAACAAAAGACATGCCTAGTGTCAAAAGAATAATTAGGACGGTATTGAGAATAAACGATAATGAGTAGCGAAGCACTGCAACACTAGCAGGATGGTCAGGCACAACATTTTTTATGTAAACTGCAATTTTATTCGATAAATAAAGAAGCATTCTCTTCATTCTCCTTTCTCAAAGAATAGTAGAAAAATATACTCAAACAAATAACAAGAAAAGTCATATTAATATATAAATCTCCGATATATAGCAACACTCCTAAAGGTATTCCAGCCGCCAGTATTAGAGAGGCAACTACGATTGCTTCTTTTCTGAATCTGAACTTCTCAAAATCAAACGTAAAGCCTATACCTAGTCGATAAAGCGCATTCATGATGATAAAACCAAAAACACCGGTTAATAACTGAATGATATAACCGTAAATAGGTATAGTTTGTACCATATGCACCGTTATTCGACCGAATGAAAGAAGAAGGAGACCGGTTTGTAAGGCTATAAACAGGGCATACCCGATAAAAGAAGTAAACATCGCCCAAATCAGTGGTATTCTCACGATAGTCGCCATAAAAAAAACTAAAATCAAGAAGTTAATTACTACTACGAGAAAAACCATCGATGAATCTTCTCTAATGAAGTAGCTTTGTAAACTCATCAAAGTATTAACCATCAAAGCCGGCACAATATATTTTTTCAGATCAAATCTAAACGTGTATAACATGAATGAAAAGATCGCAACGCCCTCAATGATCGAAAATAACACGAACCAAAAAAAGTACAACACGGCCACCACCCTTATTTTCTAACTGCCTCGCGCCCTGTAATTCGCATCATACCTTCAAGGGTAACAAGCCAGACCTTGCCTGACTTTCGCGCCTCGTTAGGCAGGAATTTGCCACGATTACACCATTGGGTGACGGTATTGTCGGATAAGCCCCACTCCTCCGCAGCTTCTCGAGATGTAAGGACCGAGAAGAGAGGTGGTAAAATAGGCTTCCCCTCTTGTTCGCTCATCGACCTTATCATCTCCAATCGATCTTCGTTCACATGTATTGATTGCAATACATAAATGCACACTCAATGTATTGTTTTCAATACAGAATATTCCGGAGCCTCTACAGTAAATATACGGCATTTTTACAATTTCGGGTAGTATCTTCCTTCGTTAAACAACGGAAGGTTGTCATTTTTATTATTTTTCTATCGAAATGTCTATGCAACGCGGTGTATTACCAAAGCCTTATTTACAGCTTACAGGACGACCCATATACTGGAATTAAGTTTCGATTACGAAACCTTCACATCGCGCGGATCCACTTCATTGATTTGTAATGGAAGGAGCTATGCCCATGCATTCCTTAGGTCAAAAGATAAAAGAACTTCGTACCCATGCACATCTTACCCAAATGGATCTAGCTGATAGGTTAAATCTGAAATACGGTGGAGTCATCGGCAAGAGCATGATATCGAAATGGGAAAATGACCTCGAGGAGCCCAGCTTGGCGAATGGTCGGAATTTAGCTCGTTTCTTCAATATTACGCTTGATGAGCTGCTTGGCTTAAATTTGGAGATTGCGACACCTGGTCCTACCCAAGAGGATGAGGGCTGGTCTGTTGAAGAATTAGAGGAGATCGAACGATTCAAAGCCTTGATCCGACATAAACGCAGCCTCAACAACTGAGCCCAACAGCCAACTTCAGCTATCCATCCTTCCTATACGTCAGCTAACAAACAAGCTGCCCGCCCTTGATGGACGGGCAGCTTTGTATTCAAGCCATTCTGCCAAGCAAACGACTAATTGCCGCGTCCGAATCACGAAGAATAGCAGCCTCGTCTATCGTTGTCATCACCCTGCCCCGCATGACGACACGCCCGTCAATCCATACCGTATCCACATCGCCTCGCCCAGCAGCATACACAACTCTCGAGTACAGATCGGCTTCATAGGAAGGAAACGCGTGAAATTTGTTCAGATCGAGCAGCACGAGATCGGCCTTCTTCCCTACTTCGATCGATCCGATCTCCCGCTCCAGTCCAAGCACTTCCGCACCACCAATGGTCGCCATACGCAGCACTGTCCTTGCATCCATCGAAGTTGGGCCATGCTGCACCTTATGAATCATCGCCGTAAGCCGCATTTCTTGAAACATATCCAGATTGTTGTTACACGGAGCGCCATCCGCGCCAAGACCTACCTGCACCCCGCTTCTGAGCAGCTCCGGCACAGAAGCAATGCCGGAAGCGAGCTTCAGGTTCGAGCCTGGACAATGTGTGACCTTCGTTCCCGTTCGACGAATGATTTCGCGCTCTGCATCATCAAGCCAGATCGAATGCGCCAACACCAATCGCGGCGAAGCAAGACCTAGATGATCGAGATAGACGATGTTGCGCATGCCCGTCTCACGCTCAACCAACTCGATCTCTCCGCGATTTTCAGAAGCGTGGGTATGGATGAGCACCTGATGCTGATCCGCCAAATCGCGCACCTCAACTAACAACCGCTCGGTACAGGAAACAACGAATCGTGGGCAAAAGGCGTATCGCAGCCGTCCGCCGTCATAGCCATGCCATTGCTCCAGCAGTGCCACACTGTCCGCAAGTGAACGATCGGTGTCTTCCTGCAATGCAGATGGAATATGTTCACCACGACGATCCATCATGACTTTACCGCTGATCGCTCGAATTCCACTCTGAGCCATCGCACGGAAAGCGGCATCTGTATGATGCACCGTCTCCATATCCAGCAGCGTCGTCGTCCCGCTCTGTATCAGTTCACCGATGCCAAGCATTGCGGATATGTACACGGATTCATCATCATGCGCAGCTTCAAGCGGCCAGATCCGTGTCCGAAGCCAGTCGAGCAGCTCCATATCGTCCGCTCTGCTGCGGAACAAGGTCTGGCACAGATGAACATGCGTCTGGATGAAACCGGGCAGCAGCAAACGCCCTTTCGCTTCCACGATCTCATCAGGAACAAAATACTCATCTTCAGCTCCAATTCCGATGATTCGATCATCCGTTACGCGCACATCCCCACGTATAACCTCGTCTGCCGCATTCATTGTTACAATACATGCATCTCGTATTAGCGTGTTTCCCAAGCGCATCCCCTCCAGCTTATGGATCAACAACCTTTATCCTATTATTGTAAGTTATGCTGCAAGAAGAGCGCCAATATCTTAGGACACAATTCCTAATCGATATTGGCGCTCCACTTCCCCACTATGCGTCCAGCCTTAATGCCCCTTGTTCTTGCCGCGATAATCCATGATCGTGCGATACATAGAGAGATTCTTCAGCTTCGTGAAAGGTTTAATTTGCGGCCTCGTGTTCACTTCAAGCAGCCATATTCGGCGGTTATCGTCCACGGCAACGTCCAGTCCAAGCTCAATGCATTTTGTATACACGTGGGTGTAGCGCTTCGCGATCCGCAGTGCAAGATGATCGATCGAGTTTCTGAGCTGTCCCGTTTGTCTCGCTGACATATTCGCACCGAACACCTGCTGGTACGGATGAATCGATGCTCCTTGACTGCCGTTCGTTACGATCCGACCAGGTGCCGCCACGCGTGCGAGAACGCCTGTAACACGCCAATGATCGGCTGAATTTCTGCGCTGCGTCACAACGCGCAGGTCAAATCTGCTGCCCCGATACTTCATCAGATTGATGCCTCTTTGAACGAGGTAGCTGCCTGATTTTTTGTACGAATGAATAAGTGACATTAATTGGGTAATCGAGGAGACATGCTTCCGAAGCAGCTTATACCGCCACTCATACTTACTTGCTGATAGCTTGCGAACCCGCATAACACCGACACCCAGCGCGCCGACATTTGGTTTCACATAGACGGTTCTGTAGTTTCCAAGCATCCTTCTCAGGCTGGAGGCCGACAGAATCACCGTCTTCGGAATCGCAGCTTGCACATGAGAATCACGAAGCAGGATACGCGTTTTTCTCATTTTGTTATGGTCGAATTTTACCATGCTTATAGGTCGCCTCCGCTAAAGGATGGTTTCTACAGCATATGTCATATAGGTGGTCCCATCGTGTGCTCGAACCCATGCAGGTCCAATCGGACTGGCATAAGATATCAAATCGGGGAGGAATGTGCTTGAAAAATCAACATTTGAGAAGGCTGGCCGCTTATTACGCGCGTCAATTCCCTTGGTATGCCGAGCTGCTGCGATCCGATGGCAACAGCTCCGCTGCCGATGAACCGCCTTATATGACTGCTCAATTGCTAGAGCAGCACTACTACAGTGCTCCTGCGCCAGAGGAACATTTCGTCTATCGTACATCAGGAACGAGCGGCGGCGCCCGGAAAGCCATTCAGTATTCACATGCCGACGAGCGCCGTTATTTGCAGGTGAAGGTTCGTTTGTTCGAGCAGTTGGCAGGTAATCGTCCCATCAAACACGCTCTCGCCGATATGGGTACTGGACATGCTGCCGCAACTGCTCTTGATGTGTTCCGCACGCTAGGCTGGGAAGCGGAAGCGGTCGCTTACAATGAGCCACTAGCGGTGCACGTCGAACGTTTGACAACCGTCCGGCCTGATTTGCTCTACACAATGCCCTCGCTGCTGGATCGGCTTGTTTGTGCATTAGACAATCCGGCGGCACTCGGCATTCAATGCATCGTGACGGTCGGTGAGCCTGCGTCTGCGCAGTGGCGGCGTGCGATGGCAGCCAGCTTCGGATTGTCGGAGGCCGATGTCATCGACACCTACGGTTCGATCGAGGTCGGTACCATTGCGTGGTTCGATCATGAGTCTGGCTTCTACCGGCTTGTTGATGGCATCCATGCAGAAGTAGCAGAACCTGCATCACTAGGATTGTATGATTCGCTCGCTCCGAATGAAGGGGCTTTGGTGCTGACCTCGACGATGCGCGCTGCCTTTCCAGCCATTCGGTTCGCGACGGGCGATGTTGTCAGAGGGTTTAAAAGCAGCGGTAAGGATGGTTCAAAAGCAACGTTCGAGGCGATTGTAAGGCGAATTGGACCAGAGCTAAAGCATGGTGAAAAGATCAGCATTCACGATATCGAAGCCGCCGTATTCGTACACGCAACCCGTATCCAAGCACGAGCAGCCTCTGACGGCAACCGTCTCGTTGTCTATTTGCATGGCCCTGATGCGACTCCGACGGCCGCACAATTAATTGAGGAAGAAATTGAACGGAAAGTACCGGAGATCGGAGACATGATTCGCGGCGGCATGCTGCCCCGCATTCAAATTGTCCTCGCTACTAGTGAAAGTGAACTGCCCCAAGGGAGTGTGAAGCAGAAAAAATGGCATCGTCTGACCGATTCCAACTAGAGCTGGAAACGGGTGTCCTTCGTCTTATCGGCGGAACGCCGCTCGTACCGCTGCACCGCTTATATCCCGATGCACACGTGAACATCTACGCCAAACTTGAAATGTATAACCCGGGAGGAAGCGCCAAAGACCGTCCAGCGCTTCGGATGATGCGCGAGGCCATTGCATCAGGTCTCGTCGGCCCTCATACAACAATCGTTGAGTCGAGTTCCGGTAATATGGCCATTAGTCTCGCAATGATATGCGGTATTCTCGGACTGCGCTTCATCTGTGTCGTGGACCCCCGAACTGCTGAAACGAATTTGCGCATCATTCGTTCCTACGGTGCGGAAATCAACTATGTAACAGAACCAGATCCAGCTACGGGCGAATTCCTCCCTGCCCGAATCGCACGGGTGAATGAGCTGGTACAACAAATTGGAGACGCGTTCTGGCCAAATCAGTACGGGAATCCGTATAATGCGGCAGCTCATCGTGACACGACGATGCCGGAGATCGAAGCAGCTATCGGTCGAATCGACATGCTGCTCGTTGGCGTTAGCAGCTGCGGCAGCATTCGCGGCTGCGCTGACTATGTACAACAAAACGGGCTGGATACAGCTGTTATAGGCGTCGATGCTGCGGGCAGCGTTATTTTTGGCGGACCAGGAAGCAGACGACTGCCAGGCCTTGGCGCAGGTATTGTCCCCCCGCTCTTCGCGCCGGGGCTTGCAGCCGGACATGAAACGGTTACTGATTTGGACTGCGTCAGCGGATGCCGACGGCTGCTGCGCAAAGAATCCATTATGGTTGGCGGTTCAGCAGGCGGCGTCGTAACTGCGCTTGGAAGAAGACTCGATCAACTGCCGAATGGCGCGAATGTCGTCCTGATTCTTGCTGACCGCGGCGATCGCTATCTGGACACGGTGTACAGCGACGACTGGGTAACGCGCTGCTTCGGCGAAGAAGCAGCGGCTCGATTGGCGGCTGAGCGCTAATATGCTGTATTTAAACGAAGACGACCTGCTTGCGCTAGGCGCCGATTGGGGCAAGCTAGCTGACACGGTAACGGATGCGCTTGCCAGCATGGCGGCCGGCGACTACGTACAGCCGCTCAAGCCTTATCTTCGCTTCAAGGACCCTGCGAATCGAATCATTGCAATGCCTGCCTATATCGGCGGTACGTTCGACGCCGCTGGTATCAAATGGATCGCAAGCTTCCCGGCTAATCCGTCCATCGGCATTCCTCGAGCGCATAGCGTGGTCGTGTTGAATGATGCGGCGACTGGCAAGCCTGTGGCGCTCGTGAACAGTCCGCTGCTTAGCATTATGCGTACGGCCGCAGTAAGCGCGGTCATGCTGAGACGATGGCTGGAGCTGCCCAATCAGCATCATAACCGTCCGCTGAACGTTGGCCTTATTGGATGTGGGCCAATTGGCCAATGGCATGCCCGTATGCTGACGGTCATCTTAGGTTCACGGCTTGGGAAGCTAAAAACGTACGACCTTTCACCTGCGCGTGCTCGACAAGCGGCAGATGCAGCCGGATCTGCCGGTTCGGCCGCAGCAAGTTGGGAAGAAGCGTATTTCGAATCGGATATTATCGTCACATGCACCGTATCTGGAAGCCGGTACATTTTCTCACCTCCACCGCGAGGAAGCCTGCTGCTGCACGTCTCGCTGCGCGACTATCGCCCATCAGCGCTAGCTTCAATCAACACCGTCGTCGTTGATGATTGGGACGAGATATGCCGCGAGAATACCGATATCGAACAGATGCATCTGACGGTTGGGTGGGAGAAGGATCGGACGATTACGCTCTCAGAAGCGGTATTCGGCGACAAGCTGCTATCTATGCCGAAGGATGGACGACTGTTGTTCAGCCCGATGGGCATGGCCATCTTCGATATTGCCGTTGCAACCTATACGCTGGGACTGGCCCGTGACAAAGGAATTGGTTTAGAGCTAAAATAGCGAGCGACACCACTTTAATCAACGTATTTGCAGCAAAAAGGGGCTATCGTCCGATGCCAGCAGTGCAGTCATCACTGCTGGCCGGGCAATAGCCCCTTCCTTTTTACCTTATCTAATGCAAATGGTTGTCTTCGATAAACTGCCTCGTATCTTCTGTACCCAGCTCATGCAGCAGCGTATAAATTTGTCTAATGATCGCGTTCGTTCCGCCGCTTAGTGCACGATCATCATTGGTCTCATAGGGATGACGGGTAAAATGGAGCGCCTCCGCCTCATCCATGCTGGAATATTCGCTGAACAGCTCTTTCA
Source organism: Paenibacillus cellulosilyticus (assembly GCF_003182255.1). GTDB lineage: Bacteria > Bacillota > Bacilli > Paenibacillales > Paenibacillaceae > Paenibacillus_T > Paenibacillus_T cellulosilyticus. The sequence continues at coordinate 35,174 of NZ_QGTQ01000037.1, forward strand.
GCTGATTCACCTCGTCAGCATTCGCTTGAATGATCAGTTCATAGGAAGCTGCATGCTGATCTTCGAGCACCTGACCAGCTCCTACCGATACATAATAGGTGCGGCGTTCGCCAGCGTCACCAGTGGAATGCCCAAGGTTGTGTTGATGGCTATCGCTGTGATTGCGATGATGGGTATGGTTGTCATGTGACATAAAGAATGGCCCCCTTCCTTGTCCGGATCACGGACACTCTTTACGTAGGTTCCCCCTATGGACAGACATTTTATCCTATATTTCCGCATATAACTGGTATTATCTCGACAAAATAGACAACTGCCGTTCCCCCGGCCCTCGCGCCAGTTGAACCGCAGGATGCGGACGAGCGAGCAACAACAGACAACATCCTGGAGAGAGGGATGAGTTAGTATGTGTGGAATTACCGGTTGGATTGATTGGAGCCGTGATCTGACACAATTCAGCGAACAGCTCGAACGGATGACGGAAACGTTGGCCCCTCGCGGCCCGGATGCGTCAGGCACATGGATTTCGTCACATTGCGGTTTAGGGCATCGCCGGCTGTCTGTCATTGATCCGGAGAATGGGGCGCAGCCAATGATTCGCCATGAGGGCGAGCGGACGTGCGTCGTCGTTTATAACGGAGAGCTGTACAATGCACTGGAACTGCGGGCGGAGCTGGAGAGCAGAGGAAGAACGTTCACGACAAACTGCGATACGGAAGTGCTGCTCGTCGCTTATATGGAGTGGGGCAAATCGTGCATAGAGCGTTTCAATGGCATCTTCGCCTTTGCGATCTGGGATTCGGCGGAGCAGCATCTGTTCCTAGCACGCGACAGGCTGGGTGTAAAGCCGCTGTTCTACAGCGAAGGCGAAGGCAAGTTCATGTTTGGCTCTGAGCCCAAAGCGATTCTAGCGCATGACGAAGTGCCTGCGCGGGTTGGAGCAGAAGGATTGGCTGAGATATTCATCGTTGGGCCGGCACGCACGCCGGGGCATGGCGTCTATAAGAACCTCCGCGAGCTGCGGCCAGGACAATGTATGACCGTACGGCGTGAAGGCAATGCCATTCGCACCTATTGGAAGCTGGAAAGCCGTCCACATACGGACGACGTCGATGCAACGGCAGCTCGTGTTGGGGAGCTCCTGCGGGATACAGTGGAACGCCAACTCATCTCTGACGTGCCGGTATGTACACTGCTTTCTGGCGGTCTTGACTCGAGCGCGCTCACATCGCTTGCGGTCCGCTATTATCAAGGCACAGGCCAAGGCAATATTCATACGTATTCCGTCGACTATGTCGACAACGACAAGCATTTCAAGGCGCACGCCTTCCAACCGAATGCGGATGCACCTTGGATCAAACGAATGAACGAGTATTTAGGTACGATTCATCACAACGTTCAATTCGATACACCAGAGCTGGTCGACGCCCTGCGTGCGGCTACGCTGGCGCGCGACTTGCCGGGTATGGCGGACGTCGATGCTTCGCTGCTGCTGTTCTGCCGGGAAATTAAAAAAGGGGCGACCGTGGCGCTGTCCGGTGAAGCGGCAGACGAAATCTTCGGCGGCTACCCGTGGTTCCATCGGGAAGAAGCGTTGAACGCTAACACATTCCCATGGTCGCTAGCTACTGGGATGCGTGCCGATCTGCTCAATCCAGAGGTTGCTGACTGGCTGAAGCCGCAGCAATACTTGGCAGACCGTTATGAAGATGCGCTTGCCGAGGTCCCTCATCTGGAAGGCGAAGACGCTGCTGCACAGCGGATGCGCATCATGTCCTATTTGAACATTACACGTTTCATGCCGACACTGCTCGACCGGAAAGATCGGATGAGTATGGCCGTTGGTCTTGAGGTACGCGTTCCTTATTGCGATCATCGCCTGGTTGACTATGTATTCAACATTCCTTGGGAGACGAAGACGTCGGGCGCCCGCGAGAAAGGCATACTTCGCAAATCGTTGACCGGCGTTCTGCCTGACGACGTCCTATGGCGGAAGAAGAGCCCTTATCCGAAGACACATAATCCGAATTATCTCGACGCCGTACGCAGCAAGCTGTTGGAGGTGCTCGACGATCCGAGTTCGCCGCTGCTGCCGCTTATTAACGTTAACAAAGTACGTGAAATTGCCGCTTCGACCGATGCGAGCTCGAATATCCCATGGTTTGGCCAGCTGATGAGCGGTCCGCAGCTGTTCGCTTACTTGTGGCAGACAGACCTGTGGCTGCGTCAATATAACGTTTCGATCGGGTAATGAAGTCGAACAACAAAAGGCTGGGCGAGAAGGATATGGTTCACACCATGACTCTTCTCACTCAGCCTTCTTTACATGAACACCCTATTGAAGCTTCGCCAGCAGCTCGCGCAGCGCCGCACCGCGGTGGCTGATCGCCTGCTTCTCATCGGTTGTGAGCTCCGCCATCGATCGGCCCAGCTCTGGCAGCCAGAACAGCGGGTCATAGCCGAAGCCGCCCGTTCCTCTCGCACTGGACAGAATCCGTCCTTCAACCGATCCTTCCGTATCAACGAACGATCCGTCAGCCGGATCATACAGCGCAAGTGCACAGCGGAATTGTGCGCCTCCGAACAAATTGACACCATGCGCCTCGATTGCCGGCACATCACCCAGCGCACCAGCAAGACGGGTTAATTCGCGAAGAAGCTTCGCATTGTTGTCTGCATCCGAGGCATCTTCACCTGCATAACGAGCAGAATAGACGCCCGGCGCACCATCCAGCGCATCTACGCACAAGCCGGAATCGTCGGCGAGAACCGGGAGCTGGAGCGCATCACCAATGATCTTCGCCTTCTTGCGGGCATTCGCTTGGAATGTGTCGCCATCCTCAACGATCTCTGGAAGCCCTTCATAGTCGCGCAGGCTGCGGACCTCTAGGCCCAACTGGGCGAATGCATGAGCGAACTCCTTCACCTTGCCCGCATTGCCGGTAGCTACAACAACGACTTGTCCATCGGCAAATTTCATGCTTTGGCTCCCCCGATCCTAGCGCCTGCTTGTCCAAGTGCGTCACGCTGCTTGTTAATCAGCTCGCCGATACCGGACTCTGCCAGCGCAAGCAGATCGTTAAGCTCTTGTCTGGAGAACGGCGACTCCTCGCCTGTGCCCTGCACCTCGACGAATTGTCCTGCCCCTGTCATGACCACGTTCATATCTACCTTCGCCGATGAATCCTCTTCATAATTCAGGTCAAGCAGCGGCGTTCCGTTAATAACCCCTACGCTAACTGAAGCAAGATAGTCCGTAATCGGATAACGGCTGAAGTTATGTTTCTCCGACAGTTTATTGATCGCAATCGCCATCGCAATGAACGCGCCGGTAATGGAAGTCGTCCGTGTGCCGCCATCCGCTTGAATGACGTCGCAATCCAACGTAATCGTCCGTTCGCCGAGCGCCTGCAGATCAACGACCGAGCGCAGCGCACGACCGATCAGGCGTTGAATTTCCATCGTACGTCCGCCGAGCTTCCCTTTCGCCGATTCGCGCTGGTTGCGAGTTTGAGTGGCGCGCGGCAGCATCGAATATTCCGCTGTCACCCAGCCTTTGCCCTGCCCCTTCATGAAAGGCGGAACCCGCTCCTCCACCGTCGCCGTACAAATCACTTTCGTATCGCCAAACGAGATTTCTACCGAGCCTTCTGCATATTTGTTCACGCCTGTCTGAATAGAAACAGGACGCAGTTGATTTTGTTGACGTCCATCGGATCTCATGCTTGTCCTCCTAAAAGATATCACTGCCTGCAAGCAAATTGCTTGCTTCGTAAGTGTAAGTGTATGTTCCGTAACCACCTTCCCCATTTTACCAGACACGCTTCATAAAATCGACCTGCCACTCCGCTGCGCAGCACACAACACAAGATGGCCACGCAGGAACAGCGTCCTGGAGGCCATCTTGAATGGAATAATTTCACCGTATGGGATTAAGACTTAAGCGCGTTCACATACGTTGGACGGCTCACTGGCTCTGTCATGAGATTCGTCTCGCCGTTCAACGTAATTTGAACTTTGGAAGTGTTCGCGTTCTCCGTCACTGACAAGATGATAGCTTGCAGCATTTCATCCGGCTCTATCTGGCCTTCCATAAAGGCCTCATCCTGCAGGTTGACGGTGATCGTATTATCTTTCGGCACGACGCTCTTCACTTGTACATCTGGCGTCATTACACCGATCAATTGGCTCTGACTGAGTGGTCCGGCGATCAGTTGATCGATTGAAGCCTTCAGCATATCATCTGTACGATTAATGAGGCGCGTAACCGGTACATAGTATGAATCACCATCCGGCGTCTCCGACGAGAAGTAGAGTGTGACCGGTACCGATTGTCCATAATCAATGCCATCGGCTACTTCAAGGTTGATGCCAACGGAGCGATCCAGTGGACGATCAAGCGGGTATGCATGCTCTGGCATTTCGGTCAGCTTCGTTCCATCCAGCATCAGCTCTACGCCCGACACATCTGGAAGGCCCGTTAGCGTCCACGCAATCGCTTCGACGATCTTCCGTTCATCCGCTGCGTTATAGTCAGTGAACGATTGGGAGAAATCAACCGTTGCCAGCTTCTTCTCCTTCGACTCCGTATAACCATTCACTTGGGTGCCCTTCGGAATAATACCCGTAAAGCCAGCTGGCAGTTGATCCGCATAATCTCCGCCGTCAACCATCATTTCCAGCGCCTTCTGGCCAAGCTTCTCCTCACCGCCTAAGGTTGTCCGAAGTGTAACTGGCGCAAGGTAGCCATGTGAATCCAGCAGGTACACTGTCATTTGCGTTTCACCCGTTTGAAGATCGATGGTGCCCGTCTCCGTACCCGTAGTGTTCTGCTGCAGGCTGCCGCTTGCCTCGTTCTGCGTTTCGACAGGCGGCGGATCGATCTCCTTCGCTGTATTTTGCGAGAAAATTCCGCAGCCAGCTGTCATTAGCGGCAGTGCGACAACCCCTGTCATTGCTGCTAGGCGAATCCAACGATAACGATTCATATCCGTTTCTTCCTCCCATCATCTTCGCGCCGCGCCACGGCGTAAGTGGTTCATTGGCTCGGTTTGTAGTACTATGTATACGAGCCCTCCGCTGTTTTAGACCAGTTTTGTCCAACCAATTGGACAAAGTTTGTTGCGTCCGCGGCGGAACTCAAACATCAACCATTACGTACGCGAGGAGGCTGTTGCACGATGTCTTCAACCGAGCCTTATAGACTGAACAGCCGAGCGGTCGCCGAAGCGACTAGGCAATGGCTGACGAAGCGCGGTGTCTCCATCGAGGAGATTGCAGAGCTCGCCTACTTCCTACAGAAAGATTACTTCCCAGAGCTAACGGCAGAAGCTTGCGTCTCACATGTGGAGGCCGTATTGTCCAAACGCGAGGTTCACAACGCGGTATTAACGGGCATCCAGCTTGATATGCTTGCCGAGCAGCGCATGCTGCTTCCTCCTCTGCAGGAGATGCTGTTCCACGATGAGCCGCTGTACGGCTGTGATGAAATACTCGCGCTATCCATCGTGAACGTGTATGGCAGCATTGGACTAACTAACTTTGGCTATATTGATAAACTGAAGCCAGGTGTTGTGAAGCGGCTTAACGAGAAGAACGGGCATGATGTGCATACGTTTCTCGACGATCTCGTTGGCGCGATTGCCGCAGCTGCTGCAAGCCGAATTGCACATCGGATGCAAGCCGCGAAGGAAGAGGAGCATCCGGAATAATTACACGTATATTACGCACAAAAAAAAGGCTGTCATACAGCAGGTTATGGAGATCTAACCTGCCATATGGCAGCCTTCTTCTATTCTACGAATCAATGGACCGTGCGCTGCTGTTCTGAACATGGGAGCTGATCGCAGCATCTTTGTCCGCTTTCCTAGCCGCTGCCTTCCGGTTAATCATAATATTGCGGAAGTAGACGAACACGCTCGGCAGTTGACCAAGCAGAAATACCGGGTCCTTACGATAAATGGCGTATGCGGACAGTATGGCGCTGCCTACTATGCTGTACACCCAGAAAGACAGTGGTATGACCGTTTGCTTAGCCTTCTCGCTAGCCAGCCATTGAGTAACGAAACGCAGCGAGAACATGATTTGCCCGGCGAACCCGAACACAACCCAGCATATCTCGCTCAACGACAGGCTGCCGAATATATAGCTTCTCATCTACTGGCCTCTAACTTGGTAGCGAATCACCCGTTTTCTAAGCCAGCCAATGACAATCGCATCCATCAGCCCGACGAATGCACGATTGAATACGCCGTATTTGGACACCCCGTGCTGCCGTTCACGGTGCGATACCGCTACTTCAATCACTTTAAAGCCGTTGATCTTCGCAAGCGTCGGCAGGAAGCGATGCATCCCTTCGTACAAGTAATAGCTCTCCGCTACTTCGCGTTTCATCAGCTTCATCGGGCAGCCCGTATCGTAGATTTGATCGCCAGTGAGCCAGTTGCGAACCCCGTTGCCTACGCGAGAAGATACCTTCTTCACCAGCGTATCTTGACGTTTCACTCGTTTGCCGTTGACGAAATCCATCTGCGGGATGTATGGCATCAACTTAAAAATATCGCGCGGATCTGTTTGTAAATCCGCATCTATGAGCGCTATCAACTCGCCTTTGGCATGTTTAAGGCCCGCATAAATCGCGGCCGTCTGCCCGCAGTTGGAGACGAAATGAACAACCTGAACAGCCGGATCCTCTACTGCAAGTTCATTCAGAATGCTGGCACTGCGATCCTTGCTCCCATCATTAACGAGCACGATCTCATAGCTCTCTACCCGGTTCTTCACCGCATTTGTAATGGCCTCATGCAATAGTCGAATGTTCTCTTCTTCATTATAAATCGGCGCTACAATTGACAGCTTCACCATTTACGTTCACCCCTGTACCAAGTCACGAATCTTGCTATTCCTTCTTCAAAATCGGTCTTCGGATCGTATCCGAACAAACGATTCGCTTTTGTTACATCTGCATAAGTCTGTTCCACATCCCCTGGCTGATCTGGCATCCATCGTATGTTCGCACTGCGGCCGGAGCACCTCTCCAGCGTCTGCACGAGCTCGATTAACGTAACGGTATGATGGGTTCCTAAATTGATGATCTCGTATACACGTTCTTCGGTCTCGATGTAATGAAGCGCGCCAAGCATGCCCTGAATAATATCATCAATATGCGTATAATCGCGTCTCGACGATCCGTCGCCATACAACGTCAACTCGTCGCCGTTGTCCAGCATTCTCATAAATTTATGAATGGCAAGATCGGGACGCTGCCGCTCTCCATACACCGTGAAGAAACGCAGCATGATCGTATCGATTCCGAATAAATGGAAATACGTATGTCCCATAACCTCGCACGATTTCTTCGTTGCTGCATAAGGCGAAATCATGCGGTCCACGACATCAAGCTCAGAGAAAGGCAGCTTCTTCTGGTTGCCGTAGACCGAGGAGCTAGAAGCACACAGCCATTTGCGAACGTTATGTCTGCGCATCGCCTCGAGCATATGCATCGTGCCCTTCACATTCACTTCTTCATACAACATCGGGTCCTCAATCGAAGGTCTTACACCCGCCATGGCGGCCAAGTGAATGACGACATCGATTGATTCGCTCGCAAATACCGCATTAACGGAAGCTCGATCACGAATATCTGCGACCACCAGTTTATAGTTATCACGATTCACGATACTTGGAAGCTGCTGAAGATCTGTTTGTTTATCTGTAAAAGAAAGCGATTCGGTCGAACCCGTACTGTTCAGCACGTTACCGATCTTTATTCTGTAATCATAGACATCATTGAAACTATCAATACATAGGACGCGATGGCCAAGGCGCAGCAATCGCTCGCACAAATGGGAACCGATAAAGCCCGCTCCCCCCGTTACACAATACGTTGTCATTTGGCCTCCTGCAGCGAATACACTTTAGGCTCCGAATAGGTGCCAACGCCATAGTAAGAAAATAGCTGCTGGACGTCTGTATTCATTGCGAACATATTTCTTAAATCAAACATCGCGCGATTGCCTCGCATATTACTTGCTATTGCTGCCAGGTCTACATTCCGGAACTGTGCCCATTCCGTCATCAGTACAATCGCATCTGCGTTCGCTGCGCTTTCGGCCTCACTGTCGCAATAATGAATGGCTCCGTTCAATTCCGACCACAGCCGCCTTGCCTGCCTCATCCCTTGCGGGCAGTATACCTTGACGGTGGCACCAAGATCGACCAAGCCTTGAATGATGTCGCGGCTCGGAGCGTCGCGAATATCGTCCGTGTCCGGCTTGAATGACAAGCCCCATACAGCGACCGTTCTGCCCCTCAGCTTCCCATTGAACGATAACCTACTTGCAATCTTCGTGATCATCTTCTGCTTCTGCTTCTTATTTGCTTGGATGGCTGCCTGCACAACAAGCAAATCCTCACCGTTTCGTTTGCCTATATCAACAACGGCCTCTGTATCTTTCGGAAAGCAGCTTCCGCCATAACCTGGTCCAGCCTGGAGAAAATGGGGTGAAATCCGACTGTCGAGCCCCATCCCTTCTGCAATGTCATCAATGTTGGCACCTACCTTCTCAGCTAATAGCGCAAGCTCATTGATGAATGAAATTTTGACGGCCAGGAATGAATTCGCTGCATATTTGACCATCTCAGCTGTCTCCGCGTTCGTGTATAAAACCGGCACTTTGCGCTCAATCTGAGTAGCATAGATACGCTGCAGCATTTGCTTAGCAGCATCAGAATTCGTCCCGATGACAATTCTAGATGGAGACAACGCGTCACTAACCGCCTGCCCCTGCCGAAGAAACTCTGGGTTGGAAGCAACGTCCACTCGGAAGGAAGCACCGGACGCTTGGAGCGCTCCATTGAGCTGCTCTGCAATGCGGCTGCTTGAACCGATGGGCAGCGTTGATTTGCACACGACCACCTTATAGCCGTTCAAATGATTGCTGATCGTCTGCACAACGCTCCGTACATAAGACAGATCGGCGCTGCCATCCTTCTTCGAAGGAGTTCCTACCGCTATGAAGATCACATCGCTTGTTTGCACAACCTGCTGGGCATTTGATGTGAACGACAATGTACCGCTCTCGATGCCACGCTGGATCAGCTGCTCCAAGCCTGGTTCGTAGATCGGGGATATGCCAGCGGCTAATTGTTTTATTTTATGCTCGTCTACATCCATACATGTAACATTGAACCCATAACTTGAAAGAACAGCGCCATGGACTAGTCCGACATACCCGGTCCCCATAATGCCAATGTTCATTTGTTCCACCCCGTTGTCATATGCAAATCGTCTTAACTTGAAAGTTTTAACGAATAAATATATTTAGTTTAGTAACCTAAGTATATTTTCATCTATAATAATAATGAACATTTGGGCACAATTCAAGTATTATTAACAATATACATTTGCCATTATAGACAGGAGAATCTATGGAAAAGAATGATACGATTCAAGAGCTGCACGACGCATTTTTGCGCTTCTCCAAGGCCGAATGGCGGCAGCAGCCGGTTAGAGGATACAAGCGTAGTGAGCTGCGTGTACTGTTCTGCGTCATGGAAGGCATGAAGGATGGAAGACACGGTGTAAAGCTGTCGGAAATTAGCAAGCGGTTGATGGTAACTCCACCGTCCGTTACCCAGCTGATGAAGACATTAATCGAGGATCAGCTTGTCGAGCGTACAATCGATCCTGAGGATAAACGATCCTTCGATCTCGTGCTGACGCCGAAGGGGATGCAAATTGCACAAGAAGCAGACGAGCATTTCAAGCAGTCCCTAGGAGGCTTAGTCGAGCATCTGGGTGAAGAGCAAAGCCAACAATTGGCTGACCTGTTGACGAAAGCTTTTTATTATTACGCCGATCGCAGCCGCAACCTATAAAGAAATCCATAATCAGAGCAGATGCTCGTAGGTAAAAAACGCCTGGCTTCTCATCATTTGGTGAGGAACGCGGGCGTTTTATTGTTTGTTAGTCGTGCGTTTGATGTTATTTGGCTCGATAGATGTATTGTCCGTTCTGCTCCAGCAGCGCCACTCTGCCCTGCTTCTCAAGGCGAACAAGATGAGCAAGCGTCTCCGCCATCGCGAAACGCAAATTGTGCATATTAAGCGTGATGCGGCCGCTGAACAGCAGCTCGCACATCGCAAATCCCGTTACTGACGATTCCGGCTGTTCTTGTATGAAAGCAACCATTTTGTCCAGACGTCGTGCATGATGGGCAATCAGTGCTTCACAGCGTCCTGTAAAGTCGATGATTGGGTCACGATGACCTGGCAGCGCCAATGAAACGTCCAGCTTGCTTAGCTGCTCCAGACTGATCAGGAAAGCTTCTAATGGGTCTTCTCTCTCTCCAGGCACAACACTTACGTTCGGTGTAATATCCGGCATCACCTGATCCCCGCAGATCATGATTCGACTCGCTTCATCATAGAACAAAATTTGACCTTCCGCATGGCCATGCGCTTCAATTGTCGTCCAATCGATGCCACCAAACCGGAACGGCTCGCCCGCTTCCATATAGCTAACCGCTGGATACGGGGAGACCATCGGTACAAAGCTCTCCAAATTGTCTTTAATGCCGTCACGGAGATCTGCAGGCATGCCATGAAGCCGGAATACTTCTACCAATCGATCAGCTAGCGAGCGATCGACGCCCCACATCCGCTCCGCATATCGCTGCGATGCGCGGCTGATCCATACCGGTGCGCCGCTGCGCTGCTGGAACAGACCAGCCAGTCCATAATGGTCGGGATGTTGATGAGTAAGTACAATGCGTGCAATATCGCTGAACGTGATGCCTAGCGACTGCAGTACGCTTTCCCATGCTTCAACAGCTTCAGGCGTATGCAGCCCTGGATCAATAACCGTGCAGCCACCTTCAGGCTCTGGTATCAGATAAGCATTCACATACTTCAGCGAGAATGGCAGTGGAACCTTAACTCGTAACCAACCGTTCTCCAGCTGTTGAATGAATTCTAGTTTATTCGTATTTGATTGTTCGTTCGTCATTTAATCCGCTCTCCCACTAATAATCAATCGTTTCGACTCGGACTCGTTATAGCTCGTGCCATCATATTGTCCCGCAATGCGCGATATACGAAGACCTGCCTCAGCGAGTGCCTTCTCGAACCAATCGAGTCTATATAACTTTACTCGTTCTTCATAGTGCCGTTCTTCCCCGGACGGCGTAATTATCGAGATCGTCTTGCATACCACATCTAATTCGATCGTCCGATGCTCGCGGATGATCCAGCCCGTTTGCTCATCTTCCCGTTCAGACCAAGGTACAAGCGTACGCTTTACTTCGCTGGCATTAAGATAATCGATAACGAAAACGCCGCCCGAGCGAAGCACCCGGCGCAGCTCACGAAGCACCTGTTTATTGTCCTCATCGCTGAAATAGCCAAAGGAAGTGAATAGGTTGACCGTCGCATCAAAGGCGTTATCCGGATAAGGCAGCTCACGCATATCGCCTTGCTGCCAGCTTATGTAATGATGCGCATCGTGGCTGCGCGCCTCCTTCAGCAGCGGCAGCGACAGATCGATCCCGCGATAGCCCATTTCGTCCAGCGCAACCGCGTGGCGCCCCATTCCGCACCCGACATCAAGCATCCTCGAGCCAAGAGGCAGCTCAAGCCATTCCAGCAGTAATCGAACTTCAGCAATTGCCTGATCCCAATTCCGATGTCGGTATACAACCATATAGTCGTCGCCGAAGCTTGATTCATACCAGTCACTCATCGCTTGCACATCCTTCTTACTGAACCTGTATGCCCACGACAGCCGCAGAAGAAACAACAGAAACTACAGTCCATTGTACTTCATTATAGGTCAGACGAGCAAAACGCATGCAGCGCAAATAGGGCGATCAAGCTCCGTCTGCTTGATCGCCCTATTTAATCGCGAGTGCCGAGATGGCTCCGTACTCACGCGTATCGATTAATGCTCCATATGGTCTCTTGCCTTCGACAGTACGTTGACGATTGAGCCGCTGCGGCGCTCGATCATGCCTTCAGCTTGAAGTTACCGATAACGCTAAAGTGACAATGCATTGTTGTTGCTGTCAATCCATAAATTGAGTACGATGGAACCATAGATGACGATCCTCATATTAAGATCTCGCTAGAGGTCTCTCACATAAAGGTTCGATAGGAAGGCTGGTTTAAGCTGATGGTTACGATCTACGATATTGCCAAGCAAGCGAATGTATCGGCAATGACAGTGTCACGCGTCATTAACAATACCGGACGAATTAGCGACAAAACGAGAGCAAAAGTCCGTCATGTGATGGAGGAGCTGAATTACGTCCCTAACGCCATGGCGCGCTCGCTTGTGCTGCAGAAAACGAATATCGTCTCCTTGCTGGTTACCGATATAACAAACCCATTCTACACGACGCTCGCGCGCGGTGCAGAAGATGCGGCGCGTGCGCATGGTTACAAGTTATTGCTTGGTAACAGTGATGAGGACTTAATTAAAGAGAAGGAATATATCGAAACGATTCTGTCGACTCGAGTAGATGGCGTGCTGCTGACCCCTGCAAGCGACTATTCCAAAGAGCAGCTGGAGGCGCTTAAGCGGCATGGCACACCATTCGTTGCCATTGACCGCGATGTGCCGGGTATTGTGTGCGATGCCGTCGTTGGTGACAGCGTTGGAGGTGCACGCAAGCTGATCGATCATCTCGTGCAGCTTGGTCATCGTGTCATTGCGTTGGTTGGTGGTACGTTCGACGTATCGACCGCACGCGAGCGGCATGACGGCTATCGGGAAGCACTTGCCGCGAACGGTCTGCTTTATGATGAGCGGTTCGTCTTCCAGACCGGGTATCGGCTGCACGATATGGAGCAAGCTGTCGAGCGACTGCTCGCCTTAGAACCCGCTCCAACCGCAATCTTGGCCGGCAACAACTTACAAGCACTCGGGCTGCTCCAGTCGTTCCGCCGCCGCGGTATCGAGACACCGGGGCAAATGTCGATCGTAACATTCGATAGTCTCGGTTACCGCGATTTAATCGATCCCTTGTTCACGACAGCGGAGCAGCCTGCTTATCAATTCGGAGAGCTTGGCATTACGATGCTGATCGAACGAATCGAAGGCAGAGCTGAGATTCAACCGAGACGCAAAGTGCTTCCGAATGAACTCATCATCGGCAGCTCGACGAGTGAGCCAACAGCCGCTCGAACTCATAATTAATTGGTATCCGACATAAAAGCAAACACTTCGGTTCGATTCGGTATCGAAGCCTGTGCTCCGAGCTTCATAACAGACAGCGCTGCAGCTGCTGTTGCATATTGCAGCGCTGTCTGCGGTGAGGCATCACCCGCTGCTCCTCCATAACGGATCGCAGCATAAGCACCAATGAAAGTATCCCCCGCCGCTGTCGTATCGACCGGTTGAACTTGTCTGGCAGGCACACGGCAGCTAATCCCCTCGGCATCCCGATAGAAGCTTCCTTCCGCACCTAGCGTTATAATAACCGCTCTTGTTCCTCTCGTTAGAAACCATGCCGCCGCTTCTTCAAGACTCGTCTCATCCTGCGGCATCTTGCCGGTAATGAGTTCGGTCTCCGTCTCATTGAGTATAATCGTATCAATGAGCGGCAGTACATCAACTTCCAGCTGTCCTGCCGGTGCTGGATTGTATATGACGGGTACGGACGCATCTGAAGCCTTGCGCATGAAGGCCGCGTTTGAGGCCCATGGAATTTCATTTTGCAGCACAATTGCTCCTGCCTCGGTCAGCAGACGATCCAGCGCATCGATCTCTACGTCTGCTACCTTGCCATTCGCTCCTGCGCACAAGACGATCTGGTTCTCTCCGGCATCACTAACTGCAATGAGCGCGATCCCAGATGCCCCGTCCTTCACGCTAACCTCCGTCACGTCCACTTGCTTCAGCTTTAGTGCATCCAACAGTTGTTGACCAAAGCCATCCGTACCAACGGCACCGATCATGCAGGTCAACGCACCTGATTGTGCTGCTGCTACCGCCTGATTGGCACCTTTACCGCCCGGCAAATAATGGACCTCACTGCCATGTACCGTTTCGCCAGAACGAGGGAACCGCGCTACGCGGCTTACGACATCCATATTCATACTGCCTGCAACGATAAGAGTTCGCTTACTCATCGTGCAGCCCCGTTCTTCTCCTGCAGCCGTTCAGTCGCGGCAAGTTCTTGGATCGATGCTGCACCAATACCGAACATTGAAGCTCGCAGCTCGAACTCAATCTGCTCAAACTGACGATGGAGCAGCCCCGAATCTCCCGCCCGTGCAGCATATGGGAGCAGTGTCCGGCCGAAGCCTACGATATTCGCGCCTAGCGCAATCGCTTTTGCCGCTTCAACGCCGTTCTTCAAGCCGCCGCTTCCAATGACAACGGCTTCATATGGCAAGTGCCTTCTTACATCGCTAATACTATCTGCTGTTGGAATGCCCCAGTCCGCGAATGCTTCCGCTGCTGCGCGACGCATCGGATCCGTTGTACGGAATTTCTCAACCTGGCTCCAAGAAGTCCCGCCCGCTCCTGCTATATCAATGAAAGAAACACCTGCATCGTACAATTTCCGAGCCGTTCGGCCGTCGATTCCCCAGCCTACCTCTTTCACGCCAACCGGCATCTCAAGACGATGGCACACTTCTCGAATCCGCTCGAGCAAGCCGCTGAAATCGGTATCCCCTTCTGGCTGGAACAGCTCCTGCATACCGTTCAGATGCAGCACGAGTGCATCTGCTTCCGCGAGTTCTACTGCACGACGACATTGATCGACGCCATAGCCAAGCGCAAGCTGCACTGCTCCTAGATTTGCGATAACCGGCGCTGTTGGCGCAACATGTCGTACACGGAACGAGTCTGCGAGGTCCTCGCTTTCGATTGCAGCGCGCATCGAACCTAACCCGATCGCCCAGCCTCTCGCCTCTGCTGCTTCAGCTAATCGAACGTTGATCGCGGACGCCTCTTCCGTGCCTCCAGTCATGGAGCTGACGAGCAGCGGGGCACTCAGCTTTTTTCCAAGAAATGAAGCAGCCAGCGATATGGTCTCAAACTGAAGCTCCGGCAGCGCGCAGTGCTCGAAACGATACCGCTCAAATCCGGCTGTAATACCTTCGCCCTCCACGTCCTCCTGCAAGCAGATTCGAATATGCTCCCCCTTGCGCTTCGCGGTCAGTGCGGCTTGTTCTGCCGTCTCTCGCGACTGATTCGTCACGTTTCATTCCCCCATTATCATACAACCTATCGTTCATCATAGCGTAGTAGGTGACCCTCGAGCAAATTCGCAGTTTCCACCCACCTAAAGATCCCTGCCCACCTAAATCCTCCCTGCCAGGAAGACCCCCACGGGACTAAGCGTATGCTTCCGAAGCGGTTTCCTCACGGAAACCTGTATCCCTGGCCCACCGGAAGGGTGAACGTTGGTTGAGCAGAGGCGCGAACGCGTTCTTGGGTGATAATATCGCGCGCGTGCCCCTGTGGGGCAAAGCTTACTATTTGAGCTATAGCGTAAACGTGTAAATCAAAATAAGACAGGCCCTGTCTAGCTGTTGAACAGTAGACCAGAGCCTGTCTTTTTATCTTTCTACCCAAGCTTGTCCGCCCAGTCGCGCAGATGCAACTGCCCATGTCGGGAGCGCTTCCCAGTCGCCGCGCATTTGGACGGCCAGTGAGCCCGTTACGCTCGCAAGCTTCACCGCTTCAAGTGGTGTCATGCCTTTTACAATACCAGACAAGAAGCCCGCACAAAATCCATCACCTGCTCCAACCGTATCGACAACGTTGTCAGCCGGGTAGAAAGGTACCCCTTGCGTCTCGCCTTTGCCCAGAATTACCGTTTGATCGTCCTTACTCTTAACGATCGAAATCGCACGAAGTTCAGACAGACGCGCTGCGACAATCTCCCAATCGCTTGTCTCATACAGCAGTTGAAGCTCGTCCCATCCCGGAAGGAAATAGTCCGCCTTCGCCGCGAGTGGCAGAAGTGCCTCACGTGCTTCCTCGATCGACCACAGCTTCAAACGCAAGTTTGGATCAAAGCTAACGGGTACGCCTGCATCACGTGCGATATCTACCGCTCGTTCAACCGTCCGTCTGCTGCTCTCGCTGATCGCCATCGAAATACCGGTTACGTGAAGCAGTTTGCTGCCCCGAATGTACGCCTCGTCTAGATCCTCAGGCTGCATACGGCTTGCTGCGGAGTGCTTCCGATAATAATGAACGGCCAGCCGACCTGCAACCGTCTCACGGAACATGAGACCTGTCGGAGCCTCGTTGCTTAGCTTCACGCGGGAGACATCAACGCCTTCACCACGAAGTGTCTTCACAATCATATGGCCGAACGGATCGTTACCAAGTGCTCCGAACCAGCCTACCGACACGCCTAAGCGCGCAGCCCCTACTGCGACATTGCTCTCTGCTCCGCCGAACCCTTGCTCGAGCGTGGATGCACGCTCGAGCGCTCGGTGTTCCGGCGGCATGAACAAAGCCATTGATTCGCCGAATGTAATCAAATCAGGCGATGCTTGCGTCATGCGACACTACCTCCCATGATAGCCTTGCGGTTTAGCTAAAAGGATTGGTCATCAAATACATAATTACAGCATAAAGCACAAGAATGATGAAGCTCAGTGCGCGCGCTTTGGCGATGTGTGCCGTTGCGCTCTTCCCGTCGCGAATCGATTCGCCGATCCGCTTCAGCGGTTTGCCCATAATGCCGGAGAGTGCGCCGATCGCTACGAAAATAAGCAAAATAATAATCATCCACAGCGTCGAGTAATCTCCTTGCGACATCAGGTATCCGCCTGTCAGCAGCTGCACGATCAGCGCATACTGTGCAATGCGGTTAGCCGAGTACAGGCCCGCCGAAAGTCCCTCTTGACCTGCACCTGTCAGCTTCGTTGCTTGTCCGACAAGCACTGGCATTAACAAGTAAACGCCCATGCCTGCCGCTCCAATTACGTGCAGCCAAATCATAAAGTTGTACACGTTTCTGTTCCTCCTAAAAGCAATTTGCTTGCTGCTTCGATATGCTCTCTGTTAAGCAAATTGCTTGCTTCGAAAGCATACGCTTAGCAATTTGCTCGCTGCTGCGACATACTCCCCTGTTAAGCAAATTGCTTGCTTCGAAAGCATACGCAAGAAAGCGTTGCCTTTGTATCATCTTTAGTATACTAAAATATAAACCATTACTCAAAGCGCAACCGCTGTTTGTCACGATATTGCCGTTTATTGAAGACTGCGCTTGGCAAGCGCTGCTTTGATCATGAAATAACTGATCTCATCGGGCAGCGCTTCCTTGATTGGCTTCAACTTCTCCGCCCCAACCTGATCAACAGCTTCCATGATCTGAGCCTCGTAAACTGCTGGCAGCATTCGCTCCCAATCTACCGAAAGTCCTTCCAATGCACATCGAATCAAATGCCCCTCTATCGTGACCTCGCTCAGGCCACGAGCAGCAGCAATGTCCTTCATACTCATGCCCGCTTCGAACTGCTCGAGAGATTGCACGTGACTTGCGCCATCGCCATCCGAAGATGTAGTTGCTGACGCCTTCTTGCTCGATGCAGGTTTACTGCTGCTATCCACAGTGTCCATATTCGTATAATCAACAGTCGCGCTAACAGTTAGCAACTCTGGTACCTCATTAGTTGTCGGGCTGTCCGCGGCGAAGGAACGAATAATGGACATGATATCATCGCCGTACTTATCCGCCTTCGCTGCACCAATCCCTTTGACGGATAACAGCTGTTCGCGTGAAGTAGGTGCCGCATCCGCCAGCTCACGCAGCGTTGCATCGAAGAACAGCATGAATGGCGGTACCTTCTCGCGTGCCGCAGCCGTTCTCCGCCATTCACGCAATGCTTCGAATAACGGCGAGCTGACAGCCTGAGACGATGCTTGACGAACCGTCGTCCGTTTCCGCTGTTGCACCCGTTCCCTGCCCTCCAGCACCGGCAATGAGCCGGATGCGAGTGATACGGTCGGATACTGCCCATCACTCATGACAAGATAGCCCTCAGCAACGAGCCAGTACAGCCAATCCGAAATCTCCTTCTCTGGCCAGCGCGAGAACAGCCCATAAGTAGAAAGCTTATCCAGCCCCCACTCCAGCACTCGTTTATCGCGTGAGCCCTTCAACACCTTCGCAGCAGTAGTAACCCCGAATTTGCCTTTCAGACGCGCGACACAGGATAACGCTTTAAGCGCGTCGTCTGTACGGTCAATCAATTCACTCTTATCGAGACAGCTGCTGCACTTGCCGCAGGGCGGAACATCCGCTTCGCCGAAATATTCAACGATAAACTGCTGCAGGCAGCGCTGCGTTCGCGAATAGTTCATCATCGTGTGCAGCTTCGCCATTTGAATCGACTTCCGATCGCCGTCGCCTGTTCCTTGATCGATGAGGAAACGCTGGACTTGAACGTCCTGCGGCTCGAAAAGCAAAATGCATTCGCTCTCCTCGCCGTCACGCCCTGCACGGCCCGCTTCCTGGTAGTAGGACTCAACATCGCCTGGCATCTGCCAGTGCAGAACAAATCTTACGTTGGGCTTATCGATGCCCATGCCGAATGCATTGGTTGCAACCATGACACGCACGTCGTCGAAACGGAACTTCTCCTGCATCTCCGCCCGCTCCACATCGCCAAGCCCGCCGTGGTACTTGCCTGCGGGAATGCCCATTTTCTCAAGTACGGCATGTACCTGCTCCGTCTCCTTGCGAGTAGCCGCGTAGATGATGCCCGATTGATCCTTCCGCTCCCCCATAAACTTGCGCAGAAATGCTGGCTTGTCCGCTCCGCTTACAACCGACAGCGACAGGTTATCACGTGCAAAACCACTGACATGAATGCTAGGGTCGTGTAAGCCGAGCATGCTCGCAATGTCACGAGCCACCTCTTCCGTAGCCGTTGCTGTAAAAGCGGCGACCAGTGGGCGATTGTTCATCCGTGCAATCCAGCCCGCCAATTGACGATAGCTGGGACGGAAATCATGCCCCCACTGCGATACGCAGTGCGCTTCATCGATCGCAATAAGCGGGATATGCATCTGCTCGGACAGCGATGCGAACATCGGTGCATCAAGTCTCTCTGGCGCTACATAGAGCAGCTTGTACTCGCCCATGAATGCTTGACGCATAACTTCCCGGTACTCAACCGCACTCATCGAGCTGTTAAGATATGCTGCCTTTATACCAAGCCGATTGAGGGCATCGACCTGGTCCTTCATCAGCGATATAAGGGGGGATACGACCAGCGTCGTGCCGTCCATAAGCAGCGCAGGAATTTGATAACAGACCGACTTGCCCCCGCCTGTCGGCAAAATCGCCAGCGAATCTCGGCCTTCCATTATGCCGCTAATGATCGCCTCCTGACCTTTACGAAACGTATCATAGCCGTAAACCTGCTTCAGCAGGTTTCTTGCTTCTTGCAAACGAACCCCTCCTTGATCATTTCTGCCCACCTGAATCCTCAGACTTCTACCCACCTAAATCCTCCCTACTAGGGAGGACCCCATGGGACTCCCGTCCCCTGGACCCCGGAAGGGGTCTGCGGCAAATAAGAGACGCGAGTGTGTTACTGCGTGCTTAGGGTCGCTTGCCCCTCTGGGGCACAGCTTTTGTTCGAGCAGAATTCGGGGCTGTGCCCCTATGAGTCCAAAAAAATAGACCCTGAGCGTTGTGCAGCTTGTCAGGGTCTTCCTGTAGCTATTATAAAACATTATGAGCGTGCTGTCAGCCTTGGACGATTTGGATGACGCTGCGTACGGACTCAGCGGATTGGTCGAGTGCTGCCTTCTCTTCTGCGGTCAGATCCAGCTCGAAAATGTTCTCGATACCGTCTCCTCCGATAATCGTCGGGACACCCATGAACAGATCGTTATAGCCGTACTCCCCTTGCAGCAGGGCAATGACAGGCAGGATCCGCTTCTTATCCTTGAGGATCGCTTCGGTCATTTGAACAAGGGATGCTGCAGGCGCGTAATAGGCGCTGCCGTTGCCGAGCAGATTGACGATCTCGCCGCCGCCGACACGTGTCCGCTTCACAATCGCTTCAATGCGATCGGCAGGAATGAACTTTTCGATCGGAATGCCGCCAACGTTCGAATAACGAACGAGCGGCACCATGTCATCGCCATGGCCGCCAAGCACGAAGCCGCGAACATCCTCAACCGAAACGTTCAGCTCCTGGGCAATGAAAGTGCAATAACGAGCAGTATCTAAGACACCAGATTGCCCGATAACGCGATTCTTCGGAAAACCAAGCGCGTGATACGCCACATACGTCATCGCATCAACCGGGTTCGACAAAATGATTACAATGCTGTTCGGACTCGTCGCCTTGATGTTCTCGCACACTGACCGGACAATGCCCGCGTTCGTGTTTACAAGATCATCTCGACTCATTCCCGGTTTACGCGCGATACCCGCTGTAATGATGACCACATCGGAATCCCGTGTATCCTCGTAGTTCGACGTCCCCGTAATCTTCGCATCAATGCACTGAACCGGCGTCGACTCCAGCATATCGAGCGCTTTACCCTTCGTCGGATTCTCCAGCTGCGGAATATCAACGAGCACAATGTCGCCCAATTCCTTCTGCGCAAGCATCAGCGCCGTCGTAGCGCCCGTGAAACCCGCCCCAACAACCGTAATCTTGTTCCGTTTAATCGCCATCTCGGATTCCTCCTTGATCTAGCTTAAGATCTCGCAGCTAACTCCCAATCACCGACGTCATGATTGCATGTATCAATGCATGCACAACAACAACCTTAATCACCCACACGATCATGCAATCACCCCCGTACTTTTAAGCCCATCGAAGAAAATGTTCCCACCAAGGGAACATGCTTTCGACGATGGTTCCCACTGGGAACCATCGTCGACCCCGAAGCTTTACCCTCAACGCCCTTCGACGATGGCCGTTCCCACAGGGAACCATCGTCGTCCTCGAAGCTATTCACCCACGCCTTTCGGCGATGGCCGTTCCCGCAGGGAACCATCGTCGTCCTCGAAGTATTACCCACAAGCCCCACATTGCACGAGCCATGCGAGTGCCAAATCCCAATCTGGACCAAACACGTCAGCACGCACCCGCCCCAAACGTTCGAATCCGCCAACCACTAAAGCGACTCACACCCTCAAACATAAAGCGTGTCCAATCCCCCACAATCCTATTCCGACGAATAGGATTGTGGGGGATTGGACAAAAGCGGCTCCCTACTCTCTAGTCACCCAGGCGCGCATATGCGAATACCTTCCGGTGTCCAGAGGGCGGGAGCCCTTTGGGGTCCCCCTTCCTTGGGGAAGGGGGATTTAGGGGGTTGCGGGATTACATGTTCTCGATAACTTTATCAGCAAACTCCGAGCACTTAACTTCTTTCGCGCCTTCCATCAGACGTGCGAAGTCATAAGTAACCGTTTTGTTGTTGATCGACGTTTCCAGACCTTTGTAGATAAGGTCTGCGGCTTCTTGCCAGCCGAGGTGCTCGAGGAGCATTACGCCGGACAGGATAACCGAACCTGGGTTAACAACGTCTTTGTCAGCATATTTAGGAGCCGTACCGTGCGTAGCTTCGAAGATCGCATGGCCCGTCAGGTAGTTGATGTTAGCGCCTGGAGCGATACCGATACCGCCAACTTGTGCAGCCAGTGCGTCGGACAGGTAGTCACCGTTCAGGTTGAGCGTTGCGATTACGTCGAAGTCCGTAGGACGCGTCAGAACTTGTTGCAGCGCGATGTCTGCAATTGCGTCTTTAACGAGGATTTTGCCGGAATCCAAAGCAGCTTTTTGAGCAGCGTTAGCCGCTTCTTCGCCTTGCTCTGCTTTGATTGCGTCGTATTGGCCCCACGTGAACGTTTGTTCAGCGAACTCTTGCTCAGCTACTTCGTAGCCCCAGTTCTTGAACGCGCCTTCCGTGAACTTCATGATGTTGCCTTTGTGTACGAGCGTAACCGACTTGCGGCCATGCTTGATTGCGTACTCGATCGCTGCGCGAACAAGACGTTTCGAGCCTTCGGACGATACTGGCTTGATGCCGATACCGGACGTTTCCGGGAAGCGGATTTTGTTAACGCCCATTTCTTGTTGCAGGAACGAGAGAACTTTCTTAACAGCTTCCGTACCAGCTTGGTACTCGATACCAGCATAGATGTCTTCCGTGTTCTCACGGAAAATAACCATGTCAACGAGCTCAGGACGTTTAACTGGCGAAGGCACGCCGTCGAAGTAACGTACTGGACGAAGGCAAGTGTACAGGTCAAGCTCTTGACGAAGAGCTACGTTCAGGGAACGGATACCGCCGCCGATTGGCGTCGTCAGAGGACCTTTGATTGCAACGATGTACTCACGGATTGCCGTCAGCGTATCAGCTGGCAGCCATTCGCCAAATTGGTTGAATGCTTTCTCACCAGCGAATACTTCGTACCAAGCGATCTTCTTCTCGCCTTTGTATGCTTTCTCTACAGCAGCGTCGAGAACGCGAACGGATGCGCGCCAGATGTCGCGGCCCGTGCCGTCACCTTCGATGAAAGGTACGATTGGATTGTTAGGTACTTGAAGCTGGCTGTCTTGAATCGTGATTGGTTGACCTTCCGTTGGAAGAGCGAATTTCTCGAATTGTGGCATGATTTAGTTCCTCCTAAAAATAATAGATGATGATGCTGGACAAGCAGAAGCTTAGCGTTGAGCGATTGGTACGTACTTCACATTCGTCGGTCCTGTATATTCAGCACGCGGACGAATGAGACGGTTGTCCTCATATTGCTCAAGGATATGTGCAGTCCAGCCCGACAGACGGCTGATTGCAAAGATCGGTGTAAACAAGTCGCGTGGGATGCCAAGCGTCGTGTATACGGATGCCGAGTAGAAGTCAACGTTCGGCTTCAGACCTTTTTGACCTGTTACGAGCTCTTCAATTTTAACAGACATCTCGTACAGTTCAAGAGTGCCCTTCTGCTTGCCAAGCTCACGGGACATCTTCATAAGATGCTTCGCGCGCGGATCGCCATTCTTGTAGACACGGTGTCCGAAGCCCATGATCTTAACTTTATTGTTCAGCTTGTCGTTGATATAGGACTCAACGTTTGCAAGCGAACCGATTTCTTCGAGCATGACCATAACCGCTTCGTTAGCACCACCGTGGAGTGGTCCTTTCAGCGCGCCGATTGCCGAAGTTACGCCCGAGTAGATGTCGGACAACGTTGCAACCGTAACACGTGCTGCGAAGGTCGAAGCGTTCAATTCATGGTCAGCATGCAAAACGAGTGCTTGGTCGAGCGCTTTGATAGCGACTTCGCTTGGCTCCTCGCCAGTCAGCATGAAAAGGAAGTTGTGAGCGATCGAAACGCCTTGTTTCGGCGCAATTGGCTCAAGGCCTTGACGAATGCGCGAGTAAGCAGCAACGACTGCTGGCAGTTGTGCTTGCAGACGAATCGCTTTGCGAACATTCGCTTCACGGGTCATATCGTTTGCTTCTGCATCATACAGAGCGAGGCTCGATACGATTGTACGCAGGGAAGCCATAGAATTGCTGTTGCTTGGCAGCAGCTTGAGATGCTCGATGGTTTGCTTAGGCAGTGCAGCATATTCGCTGAATTGACGATTCAGATCGTCGAGCTCAGCTTGAGTAGGCAGCTTGCCGAACCAGAGTAAGTAAGCAACCTCTTCGAAAGAAGCGTTTTCTGCCAAATCATCGATATTAATGCCACGGTACGTAAGTACGCCGTCGATGATGGAACTGATGGAGGATGTCGCAGCGACAATTCCTTCCAGACCTTTGGTTGCTGTCATGTTTTTCTCTCCTTCGGTTTCGGAATTATCCAATGAAAAAGGAATCTCGTCATATTTTCAACAAATCTAATCATACCGAATTTTGACCATGAAGTGAACAAAACGGCACAAAACACCGAATAGAATTCCTTTATCGACTTAATAAAGTATTTTTGCCACAGTTAAAAAAAATAACATATTTCCCTTATCATCGGCAAGAACGTTATGAATCGCGACTAGAAAATGGTAAACTAATGACACCAGCCGTCATTCAGTCGAGGCAGCGGCAGTCTAATTGTAATTCGGAGGAACCAATCATGAAAGAACAACGTCTGGGCATTATTGACATCGGCTCCAACTCTATTCGACTTGCCGTCTATGAACGAACCGCCAACGGGGCTCACCGCGTCATCGACGGCAGCAAACGTCCCGCCAGATTGAGTGGAAGCATCGACAATGAAGGTCGACTACGGCCAGAGAAAATCGACGAACTGATCGATATCATGAACCATTATCGACTCATTTGCGCCCATCACCGTACGGGCTATATACGCGCTGTAGCTACTGCAGCGATTCGCAACGCTGCGAATCGGGACGAAATCGTAGAACGTGTGCTGGAAGAGGCAGGACTCACCATCGAGGTGCTCTCCGGCGAAGAGGAGGCTCGTTTCGGCTTCCTTGGCATGGTAAACACCCTCGATGTCCGTGAAGGTTTCTTGATCGATATCGGCGGCGGAAGCACCGAAATATCGTTATTTCGCGACCGGACACTCGTACAGAGCGTATCGTTCCCTATCGGCTGCGTAAATATGTCCCAATATCTCGCTAACGACGGGACATTATCCGATCAAGCGCTTAGCGAGCTTGAGGGAACAGTAGAGCATACAATCCGGAAAGAAGCATGGCTGAGCTGGACGCCTGGCCTTCCGCTCATTGGTGTCGGCGGTACCGTACGAGCACTGAGCAAAGTTGATCAAGCGGATAACAAATATGCGTTCCCGCTGACCCATAATTATACCATATCCAGCTCTCGGACAGATGAGCTGTTCGAGCAGCTTCGCCCAATACCAACAGACAAGCGCAATAAATTTCCAGGCTTGTCCAAAGATCGTGCTGACGTTATCGTATCCGGTCTTGCCATTCTCCGGTACTTCTTCCGTAAGCTGCAGGCGACCCACTACCTTGTGTGCGGTGCAGGACTTCGAGATGGCCTTTTCTATGATACCCGGTTTCCGAATCAGCCACGAATGGACGATGTACTCGGCTACAGCGTACGCAACTTGAGCCTGCTGCACCCAGAAGCGCCTCGACCGCATATGATGCAGGTCAATCGGCTTGCGATGCAGCTGTTCGAGTATTTGAGCCCAAAAGCCCAATTAGAGCTGCCAGAGCGCGCGTCTCGTTGGCTGGACACCGCTTCCTCGCTGTACCGAATCGGCGCATCGATCGACTACTACCATTATGCGAAGCACTCTTTCTATCTGATCGTAAACTCGCATCTGAATGGCTTGTCGCATCGTGAGATGGTACTAGTCGCAGCTATTGCTTCCTTCAAGGGAAAAAGCCGTCTGCGCCAGCAAATTGCCGAATATCGCGAGCTGTTGGAAGAATCAGACCTAGAGTATATAACGTTGCTTGGCACGCTTTTGCAGCTCGCCATAGCACTCGACCGAACCGAAACGCAATCGATCGGCCGATTAGCGATTCATTCGATGCAAGGTACGCTGAAGCTAGAAGCGTTGACAAGCGGAAGCCCGCTCGATGTCGAGCGGGCCGAAGTAGAAGAGCTAAGTAAAGATTTTAATAAAGCGTGGCAGCTTACACCCGTGCTTTCACTGCCGAATTATTAATGCGATTTCCAACTGGATATACGTTTCGCCTCGAACTGGCTCCTCATCGGAGCCAGTTCGTTCGTTACGCGCTGATACACGCCGGTAGACAATAGCTCATGAGCTTTGACGTTATCCTCAAGATTCATGAACAGAATGTTCCGAATCGTTCTGCGAAGATAGACGTCGAATACAGGACACATCAGCTCGATACGACGGTTCAGGTTACGTGTCATCCAGTCAGCGCTCGACAGATACACTTCTTCATCTCCGCCGTTAGCGAACAACGTCATCCGGGAATGCTCCAAATAACGGTCTACAATGCTAATGACACGGATATTCTCGCTAAGACCTTCAACACCCGGACGCAGACAGCAAACGCCACGCACGATAAGATCAATCTTAACGCCCGCTTGTGAAGCGGAATACAGCTTATCGATCATTTCCTGATTGGACAACGAGTTCATCTTCGCAACGATTCGCGCTGGGCGACCCGCTTCGGCATGCTCCTTCTCCCGATCGATCAAAGCAAATATTTTATCTTTGAGCGATGTTGGCGCAACACCAAAAGCTTTCCAATCATAGGGTGCGGAGTAGCCCGTCATCTCATTGAACAGAGCTGAGGCATCCTCACCAATGACAGGGTGAGAAGTAAACAAACCAATATCGGTATACAGCTTCGCTGTATTATCGTTGTAGTTACCTGTACCGACATGCACATAACGGCGCAATCCATCCGATTCACGACGCACGACCAGCATGATTTTGGCATGAGTTTTCAAGCCGATCAAGCCGTATACGACGTGGCAGCCTGCCTTCTCCAGCTGGCGTGCCCATGCAATGTTACGCTCTTCGTCGAAACGAGCCTTCAGCTCTACGACCACTGTCACCTGCTTGCCGGATTCAGCCGCTTTGACGAGTGCCTGAATGAGCTCCGACTGGCCGCTAACCCGGTAAAGTGTCATTTTGATCGCGAGAACCTCTGGGTCATAAGCTGCTTGTACGAGAAAATCCGTTACAGCCTCAAACGATTCATACGGGTGATACATCAGCACATCCCGCTCGCGCACCACCTCGAACATATCGTCCGTATCATCGAACTCATTCGGATAAACCGGCTCCATACGTTCATATCGCAAATTCTCGTAATTCGGCAGCGTGAGCGCGAATTTCATCAAGAAGCTCAAATCAAGCGGACCATCGATTTCAACGATATTGTCGCTGACCTCCAGCTCGTCTTTGAGAACGGAAAGCGCATATGGATCGATATCCTTATCGACCTCAAGACGCACCGTCATCCCCCAACGGCGGCGGCGAAGCTCCTTCTCGATCTCTTCCAGAAGGTCCTCTGCATTCTCCTCATTGAGCGTAAGATCAGAATTTCGCGTAATTCGAAACGGATGAACAGCATATGGCGTATACCCTTTGAAGAGGGTGTCGATATAATTCTCGATCAGATCCTCCATCAGCACGAATTCGGTACGCTTGGTACCGGAACGTACAGGAAGCGGGATATGACGAGGCAGTATGGATGGGATTTGGATTATTGCAAAATAAGGCTCCTCGTCTGGTGCATCGTCTTCTTTACGAAGAAGAACGGACATGTACAGTTCCTTTGTATGTACAAGCGGGAAAGGTCGGCTCTGGTCAACCGCCATCGGCGTCAGGACAGGGAAGACGATATCGTGAAAATAACGCTCCATTGCCGTCGTCTGCGTCACATTCAGCTCATCGATGCCGCGGAATACGATGCCTTCCTTCGCCATGCCCCGCATAACCTCACGGAACGTGCGGTACTGCTCTGTAACCATTTGAGAAGTCCGTTTGATCAGTCTTTTCCACAGACCTGCTGGCGTATAGCCAGTAAAGTCCTTTTTCGTAAGGCTCGCTTTCATCTGAGTCTGAACGCCAGCTCCCCGTACGCTGATGAATTCATCCAGATTACTGGATACGATTGCAAGAAATTTCGCTCGCTCCAAGAGCGGTGTAGTCGGATCCTGCGCCTCGCGTAGTACGCGTCGGTTAAATTCGATCCAACTAAGATCACGGTTTACATAGTGGGACATTATTTGCTTCATTTGGCCGAGCGCCTCCATTCTTGTCCTCATTATGCTTGTCGAATATTTGTTCCATATTAAAGATTTGTAAAGGTAGTGTTAAAACGAATCCACCATTTTACAAAACGATCAAGATGTCTCTTGGGGCTTTGGTAAAAGCTTCGGATTCATGCTAAACTTTCTAGTACAGCATGACCACGAAGGATACATAGTGAACTCATCCTTAGGAGGTGCGGCAACTTGAACAAAGTCGTAGCCATGCGATTATGGCGTGGCCTATTCGTTGCAGTAATGCTCACTCTACTCGTGCTCGCCGTCATTTATGTCACTCCACTCGTTTACCCCTTCTTGATCGGTTGGATTCTCGCTTACGTTCTCAACCCATTTGTTCGCTTTCTTCAGAAGAAAGCGCGCTTTCCAAGATGGCTCGCAGTAACCTTCTCCTTGTTCCTATTTGTTATTATCGCCGTCACCATCATATCGGCCCTCATTACCCGAATCGTTACCGAAGTTATTCATCTATCTCAATCGATTAATGGTACGATCAACTGGTGGCGCGACGAGTTCGATAAATTCGTCAACACGCCTGACATGCAGGACTTGATCAATAAAATTAGTACCTTCTATAACGAAAATCCGAAATATCAGCAGCCGATTAACAACAAAATCGAAGATACAGCCAACCTGCTGGCAGAGGCGAGTACGAACCTCGTTACCCATTTCTTCAACGGACTGACTTCCATTCTCATCTCGCTGCCAAACGTCCTGACGATAACCGTTGTTGTCCTGCTTGCTTCTTTCTTTATCGGCAAGGATTGGCATAAGCACGCTAAAGTGGTTACCGGCTGGGTACCCACCGGCCTCTTGAAATCCATCTCTACCGTATGGGTTGATCTACAAAAAGCACTGTTCGGCTATCTTCGCTCACAGTTCATTATGATTTCGATCACAGCCGTTGTTGTTATTATCGGCCTCCTGCTGCTTGGCGTTAACTATGCCATCACGATTGGCCTGCTCATTGGTTTCGTTGACCTGCTGCCTTACCTTGGTGTCGGCGCGGTCATGGTCCCCTGGATCGCCTATACGTTCATCTACGGCGACGTACAGCTTGGCATCGGCCTCTCCATCCTGTACGGCGTCATTCTCGTCGCTCGTCAAATGATCGAGCCGAAAGTGCTCGCCAGCAGTGTCGGGCTTGACCCGTTGCCGACTCTCATCGCGATGTTCGTTGGCCTGAAGCTGTTCGGCGTACTCGGCCTCATCATCGGCCCGGTATCGCTCGTCATCCTCTTCGCATTCCAACGAGCTAACGTGTTCCGAGATTTGTACAACTTCATCCTGCGGGGGGCAAAGTAGCCGTTCAATCGGAGCTGAAGAAATAGCCAATATGCACTGCGCATGCGAATGTTCTTTCGATCGCTGTTGTGTCCAGATTGTTCTGATTAGAAAAGTTCAGAAAGGGTAACAATCCGGACAAAGGCGAACGCTCAAAGCTTTTCGGAGAAAAGCTGCTTCGGAAGCATACGCTCTGCTTCTACAGAATCATTCGCATGCTCCGTTTCACGGCTACTTTCAAAATTTAAGTTTTTGTAAATGGAAGTTTTTATCTCTTCCATTTTACCAAGATTGATTTTTAGAATCAAAAAAAAGGTCGAGCATTTGCTAAATTGGTCATATCCCCGTCAAGTAGACAATTAAAAAAGAGGTAAATTATGCGGCGATTGCTTCCCTGAATTCAACAGGAGAGCGGTCGCCTAGTTTT
>NZ_QGTQ01000038.1 GCF_003182255.1 Paenibacillus cellulosilyticus
CTTCATTTCTTCTCTGCTCAATGTAATTGTCTCCTGTCCCATAGTGACATTATCTCAGAACAGTTATGGGGTGACATTATCACAGCAGAACAACACAACTCAGCATCTGGATCTTGACCATCACGCTTTAGATAGCTATAATATCCGCTCCTGGATATGCCTAAGAAGTTACATAGTCCTGTTACCGCGTATTTATCCCTCATTCGATCAATGACGACGTGTTTGTGTTGTGCACCCCCCGATTCAAGATTTGCAACCACTTTTTTAGAACATCTACCTCCATCTGTAACCGACGAACCTCACGTTCCTGCTCCGTTTCAGTTCGCTTCGGATCCCCTCGACGATCCTTGAATGCTTCGTAGCCACCTTCCCGGAACTTCCTAATCCATACTTTCACACGGTCCCTATCCTTAATTCCAAGATGATCTGCGATACGTTGTTGACTCCAGCCTTCTTCCTTATGCAGTCGAACGGCTTCGATCTTTAATGATTCCGGATAATGATTAAATTTTTGCCCCTTAATCGCCATAACAAAAAGCACCCCCTATAGTATTTTCATCGGTAAAACACCAGGGTGTTTTATACAATGTCTACTATAAGGGGTGCACTTCAAGTGGCCTCTTGCGGGTCTTGTTTCTTTTCAGCCATCTTTTTATAAATCACGTACGCGTTCATTCTCGTCATAAATCTCGCATCTTGTTCATAGATTACTAGTAAAGGCTTGATTGACAAGCTTCCGATGCTGCTTATGCATATGCAGATAGTGAAGGAGAGAGGCATATGAAACGAGACACGCGATTAACATTTCGATTTGACGGGACTGCACGGGCTGAAGACGTGCGGCAGCATGATACGCAGCCGCTCCAAGATGATATCCAGGCATTGGAGCAGCTTATTCGACACGGAGGCGGCAGCATCGAAGCTGCACCGGCAAGGCCGTCCGTGGTGGACAAGTCAGTTGAAGTCATTGAACAAAGAGAAGAGCGGGCTGGAGACCGTCCGAGTGTGTGGCATTTTCCAGAGCCGATTCATAAGCCGAAACAAAATCATGTCGAAACCGAACGAAAAACGGAGCATGCTGCGAAACGTATCGTAGCAGAGGTCGCTAGCATCGATCTGAGTCCGCTTGATCTTGTGGAATCGAATCAGTCACTTCCGCCAATGATCGAGCAGACCCAGCCCATTGTCGTTATTTCTCCTCCGCCTGAAATCTCGCAAACGCAGGCGATTCGTCCTTATGATTGGGGCATTCTCGAAGAAGAACGCGGACGTGGTACTGACAAAGGAAGTGGCGGTCTACGGTATGTAGATATTAACCATACGAGAAACGCAAGAGGACCGTCTTGGCTTAAAGTATTCGCTTCAGTTGCGGGCGCGATTGCTACAGGTGCTCTGTTTGGCTACATGGCACTTGCGCTATTCGCAGGAGAAGGTCCTTGGGCGGGAGGCAGCGGTGAGAAGGCCTCGACGGACAATGAACAGACTACGATTACTCAGCCGGCTTCTAATGAGGGACAACAAGGAGCGCAAACGGGCAGCAACAGCACTGACAATGCCAGTGGAACTACACCGGTTACAGGCGTTGAATCTTCGACTGATGGTGTTGAATCAGTGGGATCGGCAGACAAGCAGACAGATGCTTCTGCTGCTGTCGTTCAAGTGGGGGTGCCGGCGCAGACCTACCATGCGCTCCAATATGGTGTGTTCAGCGGAACTGAAGGTGCAGATGCCGCCGTTGCTGAGTTGAAGGACAAAGGGCTTGCAGCCTATCGCCTAGATACAGGAGAAGATTATCGAGTGTATATGGGTATTTCGAGTGATCGGGATGGGGCGCTCGCTTTGACGCAGCAGCTTGACGGCCTGGAGGTGTATGTGAAAGCCATTGAGCTTCCGGCAATCGACTCGATGCCGTTCAATGGCGACGCTGAACTGCTTAAGCAATACTGGAAACAAACGAGCGAGCTGATAACCGTGCTGGACAGACTGACGCTTGACCAGCTGGATCAAGCTAAGCTGGCTCCATTCAGTACCGCGGTATCGGCTGCCTGGAAGAAACTGCATGAGCAATGGCTCAGTACTTCTTCTCAAGTAACAACGAAACTAAGCGGCGACCAGGCGAGCGCAGGAGCAAGCCGGATGGCGCAATCCATTAACACGGCTGCAGTCGCGCTTGGGGAGTTTGATAAGAAACCATCTGCCGCCTATTTATGGAATGTGCAGACAGCGTTGATGGGCGCGATTTTCGCCGAAAAAGGATGGCTGGAATCGAACGCTGGATTGTAAACGATACCGATACGTCTTATAATGTCCATAGGTGTCATTTCATGGCGAGAGGCGTTGTAGGATGAAGAAGAATGGTTGGACCCTCCTTCTTTTTATCGTGCTCGGGTTAATTACGGGCGCACTCATTACGAAATGGTTGAAGCGTGTATCGGCGCTGTCCTTTCTAACCGATACGACGACAGTCAAGTGGTCGCCGGACGCGGATTTGGTTGTGCTCAGCTATGACCTGACGATACGGCTGGAGCTGAGCCTGCTTAGCATTTTGTGTCTAGTTTTAGCGATTTGGCTGTTTCGGAAGTTATAGAATGGGTTAACGAATAAACGGTAAGGTTTGAATAGAGAGGAAGTGCCATGACAGTGGCAGCATTCGGTAAGGAAGCACAATCGAATACGTTGTGTCAGCTTGTGCTGGCATCTTCATCTCCGCGCCGGCAGGAACTGGTCGCATCTCTCGACCTGTCCTTGCCGGTTCGTATTTTGTCGACGGATGCGGATGAATCGATCGAACCAGCCTGGACGCCTGCTGAAGTGGTGGAGCGTCTTGCACACCGCAAGGCGGAAGCAGCAGTAGAGCGTCTTCGTGCAGAACATACGGACAAGCCTTCGCTCGTTGTCGGCGCAGATACAATCGTTGTACTTGACGGCGAAGTGCTCGGTAAGCCGGTCGATCGGGAAGATGCGATTGCAACGCTGCAGCGGCTGCAAGGACGGAACCACGAAGTATACACGGGCGTCGCTTGCATTCATTCAGAGGACGGAACAGCGTTAGTGAAACATCGCCGGACGCATGTATGGATGAAGCCATTGTCGAAGGAACGTATTGAACGCTATGTAGCGACTGGCGAGCCAATGGATAAAGCGGGCAGCTACGGAATCCAAGGACTTGGTGCGGCCAATGTCGATCGGATTGAAGGCTGCTATTTCAATGTCGTTGGTCTTCCGCTGTCGCTCTTGTCAGACATGCTGGAAGTGTTCGGAATTGACGTATACTGATTCGAAGAGAGGCTGACGCTGGCCGATGGTTGCTGGACGTGAGCTTTTTATTGCTACTGGGGAGGAACGGGACATGGAAGCGAAGGCACAATTACTGCGCGATGTTCCCCTTGATGAACGACCTAGAGAACGCATGATGGCACATGGGGCTGAAGCGCTTAGTCACGCAGAGTTGCTGGC
The DNA here is from genome assembly GCF_003182255.1 of Paenibacillus cellulosilyticus. Lineage (GTDB taxonomy): Bacteria > Bacillota > Bacilli > Paenibacillales > Paenibacillaceae > Paenibacillus_T > Paenibacillus_T cellulosilyticus. Next base: position 3,457 of record NZ_QGTQ01000038.1, read on the forward strand.
AATTTTATTGCGAACCGGTACGAGCCAGGAATCTGTTATGGATCTGGCCAACAATATTTTGAAAGAATGCGGTGGACTTCGGTATTTGGTAGATGCAAGTCTAGAGCAGTTGATGAATGTTCGGGGAGTAGGACCGGCGAAGGCGCTTCAGTTGAAAGCAGGCATCGAGCTTGGCAGACGGATGGCTGCCGCAAGATTCGGAGACCGTCCGGTCATAAAGCGGCCGTCTGATGCATCTGATCTTATTATGGAAGAGCTTCGGTATCAGACAGTGGAGCACTTTATGTGCTTGTTTCTTAATACGAAAAATCAGGTTGTAGCGCGTGAAACGTTATCCGTCGGTACACTTAACGCATCGCTCGTGCATCCGCGAGAAGTATTCCGTGAGGCGATCAAGCGAGGAAGTGCGTCGATCATTTGCGCTCATAACCACCCGAGCGGTGATCCGACCCCAAGCCCCGAAGATATCGCATTAACACGGCGTTTGCGCGAAGCTGGAGAGCTCGTTGGAATTGATGTGCTTGACCATCTTATTATCGGAGATGGAAAGTATGTTAGTTTGAAGGAGCGGGGTTTGTTGTAATATAATAATAAGGATTGTCGTATGAAGAGAAGGGAGCTTTACAATTATGTTTGGAGGATCGAAAGATTTAGGAATTGACTTGGGTACCGCTAATACTCTGGTCTATGCGCGAGGTAAAGGAATTGTCGTCAGGGAGCCGTCTGTGGTGGCCCTGCATACCGATACGAAGTCGATAACAGCGGTTGGCGAACAAGCGAAGAAAATGATCGGCAGAACGCCGGGCAACATTCGTGCGATTCGCCCGATGAAGGACGGCGTAATTGCTGACTTCGAGACGACCGCTACGATGATAAAGCACTTCATCAGGCAAGCGCAAAAGCAGCGTGCGTTGTTCCCGCGCCATCCGAACGTGATGGTGTGCGTGCCATCCGGTATTACGGCCGTTGAGAAACGTGCAGTAGAGGATGCAACGAAGCAAGCAGGCGCGAAAGAAGCCTATACAATTGAAGAGCCGTTCGCTGCAGCAATCGGTGCGGATTTGCCGGTTTGGGAGCCGACAGGCAGCATGGTAGTCGATATCGGCGGCGGTACGACGGAAGTTGCGGTTATTTCGCTTGGCGGTATCGTTACGAGCCGATCGATTCGGGTCGCTGGTGACGAGATGGACGAAGCGATTATTCAATATATTAAACGCCAGTACAACCTGATGATCGGTGAACGTACGTCTGAGCAGCTGAAGATGGAAATTGGTTCTGCGCTTCCACTTGAGAAGACGGAAACGATGGAAATTCGCGGACGCGATCTTGTAACGGGTCTGCCGAAGACGCTGCCAATCACGTCGGACGAAATGACGGACGCATTGACGGATACGGTTAACTCGATTGTAGACGCTGTAAAGATTACGCTCGAGAAGTGCCCGCCAGAGCTGTCTGCTGACATCATGGACCGCGGTATCGTCCTTACAGGCGGCGGCGCGCTGCTGCGCAGCCTCGACAAGCTGCTGGCTCGCGAGACGGGGATGCCAGTCATTGTTGCAGAGAACCCGCTGGATTGCGTAGCGATCGGTACGGGACGTGCGCTTGATAACATCCATTTGTTCAAGAACAGAGCATCGAGCTCCCGTTCGAAGCGTTAGTTAATTAGACGATCCCCGCGCGGTTTATCCGTAAGGGATCGCAATAATTTCATAAGTAACTTAATCGGCGGTGATTGGACTGTTTAATCTGATGAGAAACAAGCGGTTGTTCTTCCTCATGATCGGATTGATCCTGTTCATCGCAGCGATCGGGTTCTCACTGCGCGACCGTCAGTTGTCGGCGCCTGAGAAGTTTGTCAATGACTCTGTCGCCTACGTGCAGCAATGGTTGTACAAGCCCGCTGGCTATATAGCGGGCTTCTTTGAGGATATTGGCAACATCCGATCCCTGCAGGAAGAGAATGAACAGCTTCGAACGACTGCTGCTGCCTATGCAAGAGACAAAATCAAGTACAATGTCATTGAGCAGAAGAATGCACAATTAGAAAAGGATCTTAAGTTTACGGAGCGTCAGAGCCAGTTGAATGATTATGAATATTTGATCGCACAAGTGGTGTCGGTAAGCACCGATCCTTACAATCCAACGATTAAGATTGACCTTGGCTCAGAGAACGGTATCAAAGAGAATATGGCGGTCGTGACAGTAGATGGCTTGATTGGTATTGTCTCTAAAGTATCTGCTTTCTCCTCGAATGTTGAGCCGATCACGTCGCTTGATGAGAAGTCGCCGAATTCGAAGTCAATTTCGGTTACGGTTCTTGGCAGAGAGAATGACTCATTCGGCATTATTGCCACATACGATCAAGAAAATGGGCGGTTTGAGATGACCCGCATTCCAGAGAACGATCCGATGATCGTTGGTGATACGGTCATTACATCGGGGCTTGGCCGCGTATTCCCTCGTGGTCTCGTGGTCGGAACGGTGGAGACGACGCCACAAGCAGGAGACTTCGGCTTAACCAAGGTAGCTTCGGTTAAACCGCAGGCTGACTTCAATCGACTGACGGAAGTGTTCGTTGTGAAGATGTCGGACAATGAGGGCGAGGGCGAAACGCCATGACGATTGGTCGATTAGGCGTCGTCATGTTTTTGCTTTTTGTAATCGAGAGTACGCTTGTGCCATGGCTCATTCCAACCTCGCTAGTTGGACGGCTGTATCCGCATTTCACTTTCGTGTTCGTGTTGTATACGGCACTGTATGGCACAAGACATAAAGCGTTGATGCTTGGTCTGCTTTTTGGTCTCATGCAGGACGTAGTGTTCTACGGCAATTTGCTTGGTCTTCATTCATTTGCTATGGGGCTCATCGGCTATGTAACCGGACTTCTTCTAGAGAAGAAGAAGTCTACGATGATGAGCGCACTGTTCACGATAGCTGTCTGCTGTATGGTCTATGAAATTATTATATTTGCTGTGTATCGAGTGTTCTGGTTTACGCGAGAATCGCTCGGTTATGCGATGGTTGACCACATGCTGCTGAGCACGTTTTTACAACTCGGTTTCGCGTTGGCTGTTTATGTTCCGGCAAGAAGATGGGTGCAGAGTGCAATCCCCGTGCGTCAACCGGAAAAAGAAGAAGAATGAGAAATCCTCGACAATATAGGAATTTGTTCTTCGTTATACTCGAAAACTTATAAATTCTTATGCGGTGAAATGCAGTTCGGCAGGATTCGGGGCATGTCGAAAAGAAAGGAATAGATCATGGGAGGGACGAACGTTGACCGATAAACAACATATTACGATCAAAGGTGTTAAAGAAGGTCTCGTGTTCATTCTCGACGATCGCTGCGAATTTTCGGCATTGCTCGACGAACTGCACTATAAGTTGGAGAAAACACATCAACAGCTGTTAACCGGCCCGTTAATGCACGTCAACGTCAAGCTAGGAAGCCGTGAGACGACGGACGAAGAGAAGGAACAAATCAAGTCCGTGCTGAGACAGCAGGGCAACCTGCTCATACAATCGATCCAGAGCGATGCGGAGCTGCAATCGCAGACGGAAGCGAATCAGCAGGAATTGAAAGTTATGACCGGTATTATTCGATCTGGACAGGTGATCACGCATGATGGCAGCTTGCTGCTGCTCGGTGATTTGCATCCCGGCGGATCGATTATTTGTACAGGCGATATATATGTAATGGGAACACTTGCTGGTATGGCGCATGCGGGGTCAGAAGGCAGAACCGATGTTATCATTGCGGCATCGCTGCTTAAGCCGACACAACTGCGCATTGCAGAAGTGATCAGCAGGCCCCCAGAGGAGTGGCTGACCGGCGACGCGGCGATGGAATACGCCTTCCTGCAGGAAGGTGCTATGCAAGTCGACAAGACGACTCAATTGTTCCGTATGAGAAGAGAACCGCTCGTGTATAAAGGAGTGTAGAGATTATGGGAGATGCGATAGTCGTAACTTCAGGGAAAGGCGGCGTCGGCAAGACGACAACGTCTGCTAACGTCGGAACGGCGCTTGCGCTGCTCGGCAAAAAGGTGTGCATGGTCGATACCGATATCGGTCTTCGCAACCTGGATGTCGTTATGGGACTTGAGAACCGGATCGTCTACGATCTTGTCGATGTCGCTGAAGGCCGCTGCCGTCTGCAGCAGGCGCTTGTGAAGGACAAACGGTTCGAGGAGCTGTATATGCTTCCAGCTGCCCAAACGAAAGATAAACATGATGTAACGCCAGAGCAGGTTCGTGACATCGTACTGGAGCTTAAGAAAGAATTCGATTACGTCATTATTGACTGCCCTGCTGGTATTGAGCAAGGCTTCCGCAATGCGGTAGCTGGCGCTGACCATGCCATCGTCGTCACGACGCCGGAGAATGCAGCGGTTCGTGACGCAGACCGCGTGATCGGCCTGTTGGAGCAGTCGCAAATTACAGCGAAGCTGATCATTAACCGGATCCGTCCAGCGATGCTGAAGACAGGCGACATGCTCGAGATCGACGAAGTGTGCCAAGTGCTTGCCATCGATCTGCTCGGCATCGTGCCGGATGACGAGAAGGTTATCAAGTCGGCGAATGCCGGTGAGCCTACTGTCATGGATCCTTCGTCTCGTGCAGCGATTGCATACCGCAATATTGCGCGCCGTATTCTGGGTGATATGGTGCCGCTTATGCCGCTGGATGAGAAGTCCGCTGGTATGTTCAAGCGCTTCCGCAAGTTTCTAGGAATAGGATGAGCTTGCAGTGATCAATAAACTGAAGAAAATGGACTGGGGCATTATTGCGCTGCTGCTGGTCTTCATGTGCATCAGTACCCTGATCGTACACAGCGCAACCTCGTATGATCCGCGGTATGCCTCCTATGATACAAAGACGGTTATCTTTTATTGCATCGGATTAGGCGTTGTCTTCCTGTTGTCCTTGGTTGATTACCGGTTGCTGCTCAAAGGCTGGCTGATCTGGTATGGTATCGGACTTGTTCTGCTCGTGCTTGTTTTCTTCTTGGGAGCTGAAATAAACGGTGCACGTGCTTGGTTTAAGCTGCCGGGCGGGCTGCAGTTTCAGCCTGCGGAGATGGTTAAGATCGTATTGATTATTGGTATTGCGCAGTTGATGGGCAGGCGGCAAGGCGAGCCGCTGAGGCTGACCAGCGATGTGATGGCGATTGCTGCGTATTCGATCGTACCATTCTTATTGGTCATGATGCAGCCCGATTTGGGTAATGCCATCATCTATATCGTCATTGTGCTAGGCATGCTGTGGATCGGCAACGTTCGATATTCACATGTTATGATCGGGTTGGTGGCTGTCTTAGGCTTCCTCCTTATATTCGGCACCTTGTTCAATACGTATAATGATCAGATCAAGACGTATATGATCGACCATAACAAGCTGCACTGGTATGAACGGATCAATGGGTTTATGAATCCTGGCAACGCGTCGGAAAGGGAAGTATATCAGGCGACCAAGGCGAAGATCGCAATCGGTTCTGGCGGATTGTCGGGTGACGGATACTTGAAGGGTGATTCGAAAAATAACGCCTTTATCTCGTACCCATACTCTGATTCTATCTTCGTCGTTGTCGGTGAGGAATTCGGATTCCAAGGCTCAGCGGTGCTGCTGTTGTTATATTTCTTATTAATTTACAGGATGATCCTAATCTCCTTCCAGTGTTATGACAAACGGGGGTCATTCATGATTATCGGTATCGTCTCGATGTTTGTGTTCCAAATTTTCGAGAACGTCGGGATGATGATTGGACTCATGCCGATTACCGGTATTACACTTCCGTTTGTCAGCTATGGCGGTACATCTCTGCTGCTTAACATGATCTGTATTGGTCTTGTGCTTAGTATTAAGCTGCATCAGGAGAAATACGAGCTGGACACTTAATTGGCCATATTGCAAAACAAGGATGACTTTTGATATCTCAAAGGTCGTCCTTTTTCGTTTTATCGGCGATAATGAAGCGAGATGTCAATGATTTGATTACGACATGAAGAGGAGAAGAGGATATGAATATTGTTGTATTGGACGGCTATACGCTTAATCCCGGTGATTTGAGCTGGGCGTTATTCGAAGCACTTGGCCAAGTTACGGTTTATGACAAGACGGAACCAGCATTGGTTGCGCAGCGGGCACAAGAGGCGGATGTGGTTCTGACGAACAAAACACCACTGAACGAAGCAACGATTGCGGCGCTTCCGAGACTTCGTTATATCGGTGTACTAGCGACGGGCTACAATGTTGTAGATATCGCGGCCGCAGCAGAGAAGGGCATAACGGTAACGAACATTCCAGACTACAGCACGATGGCTGTGGCGCAGCTTGTATTCGCTTATATGTTGGAGCACTGCCATCATGTGCGGCAGCATAGCGATTCGGTAAGAGGCGGACAGTGGAGCCGCAGTGAGCATTTTATGTTTGCGAACTATCCACTTATCGAGCTGGCAGGGAAGAAGATTGGTATCGTTGGATTCGGACAAATCGGTCAGCAGGTTGCGCGTATCGCATTAGCCTTTGGGATGAAGGTGCTGGTGAACAGTCGAACAGAAAAGTGGGTCGCAGGACTAGAGGATGTCCAGTTTGTTAGCCTTCAAGAGCTGCTGTCGGCCTCTGACTACATAACGCTGCATTGTCCGCTAACGGAACAGACAGCGAAGATGATTAACAACGAGACGATTGGATGCATGAAGCCAACCGCCTTTCTTATCAATACAGCACGCGGAGGACACATTGCAGAGGACGAGCTTGCAGCAGCTTTGAATGAAGGTCGTATTGCAGGCGCGGCAGTTGATGTCCTATCGGTCGAGCCTCCAACAGCAGGAAATCCGCTGATCGGTGCGCGCAACTGCTTAATTACACCACACATCGGATGGGCGACCTTCGAGGCAAGGCAGCGATTAATGGCGATTGCCGCCAATAACTTAGCTCAATATAAGGCCGGTCATCCAATCAATCGTGTTATAGGATAGTCAGGCAATAGTTTCTTCAACAGCCCGTGCTCCGTTCATAGTTGTCCATCCTCTGTCATACAAATAGGACAAGTGAAGGAGGGCGATAGGAATGAACGAGAGGATTCGGGAGAGGCAGAAAGAGCGAATTCGCCAAATTATAGAGCAATCACAGAACAGTCTGCAGCTGGAGCAACGAACAAAGGATGGCGGATATCCGCTTCCGGCAGAAGCAGTGAACCAATCTTCGCGCTTGCAGACACCTCAACAGCTTCAGCCAACATCGACAGTGCAAGTCCCTCCGATTGTTCCTAGAGAGGAAGCAGGATCGCTTCCGCCAGTTGAAATGTTGGAGAAGCAGCCTCCCATTCTTGTGAAACGAGGAGAATATCCGGTAGCTGGACCCGTTCAATATGTTGAACACGATCCTGAGAAGCTGTGGAAATCATCTTCTGCACCATGGCTTGGTCTGAATCGTTCTAGCCGGGGTGTTACCTACGGTGATCTGGTAACGGAGTATCCTCCTATAGACCCTTCTAACGGCGGCGGTTCTCGTTTCTTGCGTCAGTTCCGGCTGCAAATTATTGCGAGCGCAGTGTTGTTCGGAGCCATTTGGGGGCTCTTTCAGTTGAACGGCGGGATGGCTGAACAGGGGCAGACGATTGTGACGGCAGCGCTGACGGACGAGTTTGATTTTCAGACCGTAGAGGCTTGGTACGATCGGACCTTTGCAGGCTCGCCGGCCTTCATTCCGCTGTTCGGTGAGGATAAAGAGGCGGTTACTGCCGTCGAAGGCACGCCTCACAGCACACTGCCAATTGTGTCGCCATTACCGAGGTCCACTTTAATCAAATCCTTCGCAGAGTCGCTCGGTGGTATTGAATTGGCGGGAGAGCCGGGCGGCGCCGTTGAAGCCGCTGAGACCGGACAAGTTATTCTCGTTACGCCGGACTCGGGTAAAGGTCAGACCGTCGTCATTCAGCACGCTGGAGGCCGGCAGACCCAGTACGGGCAGTTGGCTTCGTCATCGGTTAGTAAGGATGATTGGGTAGAAGCGGGAGATGTCATTGGTAAGCTGCAAGATGGAAGCAGCGACGAATCTGGCATCCTGTATTTCGCTGTTAAAGAAGATGGCCGGTTTATTGATCCGACCGACGTGATCCCGCTTGATTAAATTTCGCGGCATCGTTTGGAGTGTTCACCCGCTTTTCGTTATCGTCATGCTGCTGTCCGCTGCGGCAGGACGGTTCGCAGAGCTTATTACATTGTTCGTTCTCGTATTTGTCCACGAGCTGGGGCATGTTGTTGCCGCTCGTTCGTTCGGCTGGGTCATCCGAGAGGTGAAGCTGCTCCCCTTTGGCGGTGTTGCCGAGACGGAGGAGGCGGGTGGGATGCCGACTCGTGAGGAAGCGATAGTGGCAATTGCAGGCCCGATGCAGAACGTCTGGATGGCGGCGCTTGCTTGGGGAATCGGGAAGTTCGGAATTGGAGATCCCGCATGGGCGAACGAACTAGTCGAGGCGAATATGCTGATTGCGCTTTTTAATCTCATTCCCATTCATCCATTGGACGGAGGCAAGCTGCTGCAGTGTTTGCTCGGCCGACTTATGCCGTATCATCATGCGATGGCTTGGACGATTCGGATCAGCATTACACTTAGTGTATTGATTGGTGCTGCCGCACTTGTACAGCAGTTATGGCCTGGCGGCGGCATTCAGTTAAATTTGCTTACCATTGCATTGTTCCTGCTGGCGACGAATTGGATGCAGCGGCGGCATATGCCATTTCTATTTATTCGCTTTCTGATGAATCGGGAGCGTTATGCGCGCAAGCGAATGGACCGAGGAGCTAGTGCGGCGCCAATTGTTGTTAGACCCGAGGCTGCGCTTCATTCGGTGCTCAAAGATTTTCGCAGAGATGCCGTTCATTTGGTGTATGTCACGACTGCGCGTGGCGAGCTTTTAGGCATTTTGCCAGAAAATGAACTGCTGCATGGATTTTTCGCTTCTGCCAATCCGAATCGGCCGGTTGTTGAACTGATCATTTAACCGAGGAATCGTTCGTGCTATAATCGACCTGACGTTAATGATTTGGACGGGCAGGTGACGACATTGAAGCAATTGCTGATGCATGGCAGTAAAGAAGGTCTCTATGCCGCAGTGCTCGATAATGGCATACTGGTCGATTACGCCTCTCAGCTCCATGATCCTGATCAGCCGGGACAAGTTCAGCCTGGTGCTGTTATGGGAAACATTTATAAGGGGAAAGTTGTCAACGTGCTGCCTGGTATGCAGGCGGCCTTTCTAGATATTGGTTTATCGAAAAATGCGTTTCTTTACATTGATGATGCACTCCATCCAAACTTAGAGAAACGTGAGAAGCAATCGGCTGGCAAGCCGTCCATTCGCGATGTGCTGAGACCGGGTCAGGAACTCGTCGTGCAAGTCGTACGCGAACCAGGCGGCGGGAAAGGCGCGCGCGTCACGACGCATATCTCGCTGCCGGGAAGATGGCTGGTGTACATGCCGGAGGCAGCTTATGTTGGCGTTTCACGTAAAATCGGCGATGAGCAGGAGCGTGAGCGACTCAGAATCGTCGGCGAACGGATTCGACAGCCGGAAGAAGGCGTCATTATGCGCACGGCCGCCGACGGATTACCTGATGATGCGCTGGCAGATGATGCATCTTCATTGCGTGAATTGTGGCAGGCTGTGTCTGAAGAAGCATCGCAGAAGAAGGCGCCAGCCGTTCTCCATCTGGAGGCTGGACTTGTGCATCGAGTGATCCGTGACATGCTGGCCGCCGACATTGAGGAAGTGATCGTAAGCGATCGGCAGCTCTATAAGCAGGTTGGCTCACTTGTGCACGCGATGGCACCAGGGCGGGAGAAGCTGGTGCGCTGTTATGAAGCTAGAGATAATCTATTTGACCACTTCGGCATTAGCCGCCAGGCTGAACAGGCGCTTTCTCGTACGATTCAGCTGGTCAGCGGAGGTTATATCGTATGGGATCAGACAGAAGCATTAACAGTTATCGACGTGAATACAGGACGATTCATCGGCAGTGATAATCTAGAGGAGACCATATACCGCACGAATGCGGAAGCGGCCGAACTTATTGCGAGGCTGCTTCGTGTAAGGGATGCTGGTGGTATCATTATTATCGATTTCATTGATATGGAGAGCGACGCGAATCGGCAGCGCATCTCGCAGCAGATGGAAGCCCTGACGCGCATGGACCGCAGCCGCTGTACCGTTGTAGGGTGGACAAGGCTTGGACTATTGGAGATTACGCGAAAGAAATCAAGGCTCAAAGCACTTCCGTCTGCCGTTACGACATGCAGCAGCTGCGGCGGACGTGGGCTTTTACCACAATAAAATCTATCGCTAAACGAGGTCGCTCATCTTCGAATCGCATCGATTGAAGTTTTATAGTACGAAAACCGTTGTATTCGCATAATGGGCATGCTATACTAATCGGGTGTATGTTTTGCCTATGGCTAAGCATTGCACAAGGTACCGCTCTATTCAGGTTTACAAGCGCAAGCGCGCAGGCGCATGCCACCTGCTATCAGGCGAGTCTTCACTAATAAGGAGGTGCACCATCCATGTACGCAATTATTGAAACGGGCGGCAAGCAATACAAAGTTCAAGAGGGCGATGTTCTTTACATCGAGAAACTCGAGGCTGGCGCAGGCGAAAGCATCACTTTCGATCGCGTTCTTGCCGTTTCCAAAGGCGACGCACTCGTTGCAGGAACACCGGTTGTAGCCGGAGCATCGGTTTCTGCTAAAGTCGAGAAGCAAGGCCGCGGTAAAAAAATCATCGTTTACAAATACAAAGCGAAGAAAAACTACCGTCGTAAACAAGGCCACCGTCAACCGTACACGAAAGTGACGATTGAAAAAATCCAAGCGTAATCGGTTTGATCGATGATTACGGTCACAATCGTACGGAACGCCGTTGACCGCCGTATCGTATCGTTCGAAGTTTCTGGACATGCGCATTACGCGAAGCACGGTCAAGACATTGTCTGTGCAGGCGTTTCTGCTGTTACCGTTGGAACGGTCAATGCGATAGAGGCAGTTGCTGGCGTTACGCTGCCGGCATCCATGCGGAACGGTTTTGTGAGCTCGGAGATTCCGGTTCATGATGACTCGTCTGCTGATGAACGGGTGCAGCTGCTGCTTGAAGGTATGGCGGTCATGATCGATTCGATACGGCAATCGTACGGGAAGTATGTTGCCATTCAAGAGAAATTCGTACAATAAAGGAGGGAAACCACCATGTTGAAATTGGATCTTCAGTTGTTCGCATCCAAGAAGGGCGTAGGCTCGACGAAGAACGGACGCGACAGCCAATCGAAACGTCTGGGCGCTAAACGTGCAGACGGCCAAATCGTTACAGCGGGCAGCATTCTCTTCCGTCAACGCGGAACGAAAATTCACCCAGGTAACAATGTAGGCATCGGTAAAGACGATACGCTGTTCGCTCTGGTCGAAGGCGTCGTTAAATTCGAACGTTGGGGCCGCGACCGTAAAAAAGTTAGCGTATACCCTGTTGCTGAAGCAGCTGCTGTTGCTGCAGCAGTCGAATAATATCGCTTCAACAAGAGCCCGGCCTGAAGTCACAGGCCGGGTTTTTCAGATTTAAGTATAAGATTCTATTAAGCTTTTTCACTTCATAGATGAGCAGATCATCCGTACCGTACTTTTATGCATATACCGCTCTACATATAAAGGTGGGTTTATCGCGAATGAATCGGATCGGTTCGGCAAAACTTTACGTGTCGGCTTCGCTGCTGCTCCCAATTGTTTGTCTTTTCATTTGGGATGAGGCGTGGTGGCCGATATTAGCTTTCGTCGCGTGGTCCTTGATGGTGCTTGTTATATGGATTCGACTCGAGCGCAGCGAGCAGCGGAGGCGACAGAGCGCGATTGAACGCGCTGTTCAGACCGCATCGATTCGGACGTTGAACCATCATCGCCATGATTGGATGAATGATCTGCAGGTGCTGTACGGCTACATCCGGATGAACAAGCAAGATAGAGCTGTTCAGTACGTGGAACGGATTCGAGATCGTATGGCAGCAGAAAGCCGAATTGCCAAGCTGGGCGTGCCATCTCTTGTCATGTATCTGCAGTCGTTCCGAACGATGACGAATTCGCTGCAGCTAATCGTGGACATCGACGGCGAGCTGGACATAGAAGAAATTCCGATCGATAAGGAGACGGTTGCAGTCGCACTCATCGATCTTATGAATATTTATCGAAGCGGTGTTAAACCAATCATCGGCGATCCTGCACAGCTGACGCTTCGGCTGTCGCGTGATGACAAGGCACTTCATGCTGCCTTATGCTATGATGGTGAATGGAATGACATCGAGGGTTCGATGCACAAAATAAAACAGCGGCTGAAAAACTCGCCGCTGCAGCCGATCGGTTCGGAGCAGACGCTTAGGGAGCTGCTGCTAAAGGCTGAACTGCGCGGCTGAACGGAGGCCAGAGCAACATGTTTGTAGATAAAGCGAAAATATTTGTAAAAGGCGGCGACGGCGGTAACGGTATCGTGTCTTACCGTCGTGAGCTGTACGTACCAAACGGTGGACCAGCAGGCGGTGATGGAGGACGCGGAGGTAACGTTATTTTCCGCGTGGACGAAGGTCTTCGGACACTTGTTGACTTCCGTTACCAGAAGCACTTCAAGGCGAAGCCGGGCGATCGAGGCAAGGTCAAAGGCATGCATGGTGCCAACGCGGACGACATGATCGTACGTGTTCCACCAGGCACGGTCGTCGTCGATGACGATACGCAAGAAATTATTGCGGATATGACGCGTCAAGGACAAGAGGTTGTTATCGCACGCGGCGGACGCGGCGGTCGCGGTAACATGCGATTCGCGACATCGAACAATCCGGCGCCGGACATTTCCGAGAATGGCGAAGAAGGCGAAGAGCGTTGGGTAGTGCTTGAGCTGAAGGTCATGGCGGATGTTGGTCTTGTCGGCTTCCCAAGCGTTGGCAAGTCGACGCTGCTGTCGGTTGTATCAGGTGCGAAGCCGAAGATTGGCGCTTATCATTTTACGACGATTACACCGAATCTCGGGGTTGTTGACGTAGGTGATGGACGCAACTTCGTTATGGCGGATTTGCCGGGTCTGATTGAAGGGGCAAGTGAAGGTGTTGGTCTTGGCCACGAGTTTCTGCGTCACGTCGAGCGGACGCGGATTATTATCCATGTCATTGATATGGCAGCAACGGAAGGCCGCGACCCATTCGATGATTGGGTGAAGATCAATGCCGAGCTGCGTCAATACAATGAGAAGCTGAGCGAACGGCCACAGATCATTGCTGCGAACAAAATGGACATGCCAGGTGCAGAAGAGCAGCTGAAGTTGTTCAAGGAGCAGCTTGCTGAGATTGAGGGCGGCGACAAGTATGAAATTATGCCGATGTCGTCGCTGACGCGCCAAGGCGTTCAGGAGTTGCTGTACCGTGCATCAGATGTACTGGAGACAGTACCGGATCAGCCGCTGCTTGAAGAAGTGAGCGAACTGGCTGAACGTAAGGTGTACAAGTTCCAAGAGCGCGATCAAATTACGTTCCGCGTATTCCGCGAGGATGAAATTTTCGTTGTCGAGAGCGAAGGCATCGAGCGTCTCATGAGACGTACGAACCTTAACTCCTACGATGCTGTAATGCGTTTCGCACGCATTCTGCGTAATCTCGGTGTGGACAAAGAACTCCGTAAGATCGGTGCCAAGGACGGCGACATTTGCCGCATCGGCCACTATCAATTCGAGTTCTTCGAAGGCACTGACTATATCTTCTAGAAAAGACGGGGCAACCCGTCTTTTTCTTTTTAGGTGAGCCACAATCTGATTTTGGTATTAGCAGTACTATTAATTTCGTTTATTTGAATGCTGCATCTAATCAAATGTACCGTCAATGGGCGGTGACTGTTGGGTGCGGAGGAACAAACAATGTGAACGATATAACGTATCTTGATCCGGCCAAACAATAGCTTTGCCGCTGGAAGCGGCAAGTGCGGGCATACGTTCCGCATAAACAAGAAACGTCCTTGTGAGGAGTTCAGAGGTAAAGGTTTCCGGAGGAGACCACATCGGGAGCATACGCTTTCGGAGGGTTTGGGTGGATAGAAACTCTTATAAGAATTTGTATAAGACGGGGTCTTAGGGGACGTCGCCCCTAATTGCCTATTGCCGATCCCAGGAAATTCACGTATAATGTCCACTATAGGTGTACAATTGTCTTTTTCAGGAGGACGATGAATGACAGAGCGTTATTATGTCGTCCGGGAGGACATATTACCGGAAGCGATCATGAAGACGATTCAGGTGAAGGACATGCTAAAGCGGGGCGAAGCTGCTACCGTACACGAAGCTGTGGAACGGGTAGGACTTAGCCGAAGCGCATTCTACAAATATAAGGATGGCGTTTATCCGCTGAGTGAGCTGGATCGGGAGCGAATAGTAACGATATCGATGGAATTGGAGCACCGCTCTGGCATTTTGTCAAAGGTGCTTAGTCTCGTAGCGGGACTAGAAGGCAACGTGTTAACGATCAATCAGAGTATTCCGCTGCAGGGGCTTGCCAATGTGGTCATATCGGTTGATACTTCTTATATGACAGAAGAGCTTACAGAATTGCTCGAACGAATTCGCCAATTGGATGGCGTCCGCAAAGCCTCAGTCATCGGGCAGGGGTGAGAAAACCTTTATCGAGGCCGTTCGGAGATGAGTGACCTAAAGCTTTGCATAGCAAAGCAGCTTCGTAAGCATGAGAAGGTTTTATCGCCAATAAGAATTTGTTTTTTCTTCACTCGAAAACTTGTAAATTCTTATGTGGAAAATCAACGGTTGATGGAGGTAGCGCATGAAACCAGTTAAAGTAGGATTGCTTGGACTCGGAACAGTTGGAACGGGCGTCGTTCGGCTTGTAGAGGGTCATCAAGAAGATTTGAAGAGTCAAGTGGGCTCATCTATTGTAATTGAGAAAATTCTTGTACAAAACAAAGCGAAGCAGCGCGCGCTGCATATTGATGCGGATAAATTAACAGAAGATCCATGGGACATCATTCGTGATCCAGAGATCGATGTAGTTGTTGAGGTTATGGGTGGTATTGCAGATACGAAGCAGTACATCCTCGAAGCGCTGTCGCGCGGCAAACATGTCGTGACGGCGAACAAAGATCTCATGGCACTGCACGGACCCGAAATTATTGCAGCTGCACGCGCGAACCAATGCGATGTTTTGTATGAAGCGAGTGTTGCGGGCGGCATTCCTATTATTCGTACGCTGATTGAAGGCTTCTCTTCGGATCGCATTACGAAGATCATGGGAATCGTGAACGGTACGACGAACTTCATCCTGACGAAGATGAGCAATGAAGGCGCGTCTTACGGGGATGTGCTGAAGGAAGCGCAGCAGCTTGGCTACGCAGAATCCGATCCGACGTCTGATGTAGAAGGTCTTGATGCGGCTCGCAAAATGACGATTCTGTCGACACTTGGCTTCCGTGCGAATGTTGCGCTTGAAGATGTCAGCGTGAAAGGTATTTCGTCGGTCAGCCAAGACGATATCGCATACGCGAAGCGTCTCGGTTATGAGCTCAAGCTGCTCGGCATTGCAGAGCGCCAGGATGACTATATCAGTGTCAGTGTAGAGCCGACGATGGTCAAGCTCAGCCATCCGATAGCATCGGTTAACGGTGTCTTCAACGCTGTGTATGTATACGGCGAAGCGGTTGGTGAGACGATGTTCTATGGTGCAGGTGCAGGCGAGCTGCCGACGGCAACTTCTGTTGTAGCAGACTTGGTCGCAGTTGTGAAGAACCTGAAGCTTGGCGTGAACGGCAAGCAAGGGGTTACAGCTTACAAGGAGAAGAAGCTCAAAACCGACGAGCAGATCTCGGCCAAATACTTCCTGCTGCTTCATGTAGCAGACCGTGCAGGTGTACTGGCGCGTATTACGCAAGTGTTCGCTGAACACGAGGTTAGCCTGCAATCGGTGCTTCAACAGCCGAACCCGCACAACCCGGAAGCAGAAATTATCGTTATTACTCATGATGCGAACAAAGCAGCAATGAATAAAGTGCTCCGCGCCTTCGAATCGCTCGATGTGATCCGGCAAGTGAAGAGCGTTTATCGCGTCGAAGGCTAACACGCAGGCGAACTTTTACGACCGGGCGTCGCCAATTGGCGGCGTACCGGTTTTTTATTTTTTAATCTTATGTCTGAAAGACAGGCTGAAAAGAGGGTAATTATGAACGGACCACGGATTCTTGTTAAAGTTCCGGCGAGCACGGCTAATCTAGGACCGGGCTTTGACGCGCTAGGCATGGCTCTATCGTTATTTGCCTGGATTGAGATGCAGGCTGCAAGTGAAACATCAATTACGATGTTTGGCGACGGGATGGAGGATATCCCAACAGATAAGACAAACCTCATTTACAAAGTAGCGCAGCTTGTATTCGAAGAAGCAGGTGTAGCGGTTCCCGAGCTGTCTATAACGATGTACAGCGACATTCCGCTTACAAGAGGACTTGGAAGCAGCGCCTCGGCTATCGTCGGTGCACTGGTGGCCGCGAACGCTCTAGTTGGCTCTCCATTGACCAATGATCGACTGTTCCAGATTGCGACGAAGCTTGAAGGACATCCCGACAACGTCGGTGCCTCGTTGTTCGGCGGCATTGTCGTCTCTGCATGGGACGGAGAACGTGCGGATCATGTACGTATCGAACCGCATACTTCACTCGAAACGTTAGTAGCGGTTCCATCGTTCCAGCTCTCGACAGAGAAGGCACGGCATGCGCTTCCTAAGACGCTTAATATGTCGGATGCGGTATTCAACGTTGGCCGCAGCTCGCTGCTTGTCGCTGCACTGAGCGCAGGGCGACTTGATCTTATCAGTACGGCAATGCGGGACCGTCTCCATCAGCCTTATCGTGCACCTCTCATTCCGGGTATGAGCACGATTCTGGAGCATGCTGCTGAGCATGGGGCGCTTGGTGCGGCGCTGAGCGGTGCGGGACCAACGATTATTACGTTCGTGGACGGCATTAGCGACCGTAAGAAGGAGCTAGAGCAGTTCTTGAAAGATACGTTTGCGGCAGAAGGCATTGAAGCAGAGACGATATGGCTCCAGCCGTGCAAGCAGGGTACGCAGTGGCGTCAGATAAGCGAAAGTGACGAAACACCGCTTATGGATCGCATTCGTAACGAGGTGCGTGCAAAATGAAAGTAGCCGTATTGCCGAAAGGCTCGACCTCGGATGATGCAGCACGCTATATTTTAGGCGAGATTGACGGTGTTGACTTCCATTATCATCGGTTGATTGCGGAAGTATTCGCGAGCACAGCGGAAGGCATAACGGACTACAGCGTCATTCCAATCGAGAATACGATTGATGGTTCGGTAAGCTTGCACACGGATATGCTGATCGATGATGTCGATTTGCCCATTCAAGCGGAATGGGTATATCCATCGATTCAGAACCTCGTGGGTCGTCTGTCAGAGCTGGATCGTAAACCGAATGGCGAGCTTGATTACAGCCGCATTGTGAAGGTGATGAGTCATCCGGTCGCGATGGCACAATGTCGACAGTTTCTGAAGCAGCATATCCCGCACGCAGAGCTTGAGCATGTTGGAAGCACGACGGAAGCGATCCGCACGGTGCGTGACAACCCGGGTATCGGTTGGGCTGCGATTGGACAAAAAACAGCTGCACAGCATAACGGGCTGGATGTGCTGCAAGAGTCAGTTACCGATCACGATAATAATTACACGCGGTTCCTCTTAATCGGACCAAAGCCGCTGAATGGCAAAACATCGGACAAGCATAAGACAACCATTATCGTATCGAGCCAAGAGGATTATCCAGGCGGGCTGCACCAAGTGCTGTCTGCGTTGGCGTGGCGCCGAATCAATCTGTCGCGGATCGAATCGCGGCCGACGAAGAAGAAGCTTGGTACATACTACTTCTTGATCGATATCGATATGTCGCTGGAGTCGATCCTGTTGCAATCGGCTATCGCGGAGATCGAGGCGATTGGTTTCCAAGTTCGGGTGATGGGCAGCTATCCGAGTTTCTCTTATAAACCAGCACTGAAATAACAAGTTAGTTTTTATATACGGGTTATACCAGGCTCTTTCGGTTTTTGCCGAAAGAGCTTTTTTGTATTGCGGGAGCAGCAGGGGGATTCATACAAATTTTTTTCGAACGGACGGGGACATCCGCATATGTCCCGCATAGGATGTAATGATTGGTGGGCGAATGTCTCGCGCCGCTCGCAATATAGACCGTGAATGGAGGTTTGCGGGGAGTGAAAATCCATATTGTCAAAAGTGGCGATACGCTTTTCTTTCTTGCACAAAAATATGGCGTATCGGTTGAAGAAATTTTGAAGCTAAACCCTAGTATTTCGAATCCTGACGTCATCGAAGTTGGGATGAAGGTGAAGATCCCGTCCAACCCGCATGGAGGTGCGAATGGCTCGAATGGCTCTCATGCAGGCGATGACATTATGCACCAGCATGTTGTGAAGCAGGGTGATACACTGTGGAAGCTGTCGAAGGCTTGGGGCGTTCCGTTAAATGACCTGATTAAGGCAAATCCGCAGTTGAAAAATCCTAATGTTTTACTGACGGGCGACATCGTTAACATTCCAAAAACGCATGTGCACGCTGAGAGCATCGTCAATCAGATGAATGCGCAGGGCTCGGGATCGCATCATAGCGGTCACCATGGGCATTTCAATCCATCGTCGATCAAAAATAGCGTACAGGGCTTGGCAGGTAAAATTCCTACAGGCATCATTCCAGGCAAAAAGAATACAGGAAAAATTCCAACAGCACCTATCGAGAAAACGCCGACAGGTCCAATCGCAGAGGCGCTTCCAGAAGCACCCGTGACGCTTCCAGCTCCTGCACCAGCTCCTGTGCCAGCGCCGACGCCAGCGCCAGCGCCAATCGTTGTGGAGAAGCCAGTACCGAAACCGTATCCTGTTCATGTGGAATATCATCAGCAAAATGTTCAGCTGTTCCAGCAATGCGGTATCCCTGCTGTGGAAGCTGGTGCCGTATATGGTGTTCCGCATATGCCGGAGCACGTGTCGCCGGCATCGACAGGGTATGGTTATGGCTCGCCATTGGTATCGCCAGCGAACATTGGCCCAGAGCATTATGGTTACGGCTCACCTCTGGTGTCGCCTGCAAACATTGGCCCAGAGCATTATGGCTATGGATCGCCGCTTGTATCGCCAGCGAACATCGGACCGGAGCAGCATGGCTACGGATCGCCGCTTGTATCGCCTGCAAACATTGGCCCAGAGCATTATGGCTACGGATCGCCGCTTGTATCGCCAGCGAACATCGGACCGGAGCAGCATGGCTATGGATCGCCGCTTGTATCGCCAGCGAACATCGGACCGGAGCAGCACGGCTACGGATCGCCGCTGGTATCACCAGCGAACGTTAGTCCAGAGTCACTAGGCTATGGCTCACCGCTCGTATCGCCAGCGAACATCGGACCGGAGCAGCATGGTTACGGATCACCTCTTGTATCACCAGCAAACGTTAGTCCAGAGTCACTAGGCTATGGCTCGCCGCTGGTATCACCGGCGAACGTTAGTCCAGAATCCTTTGGCTATGGTTCACCGCTCGTATCGCCAGCGAACATCGGACCGGAGCAGCATGGCTATGGCTCGCCGCTTGTGTCGCCAGCGAACGTTAGTCCAGAATCCTTTGGCTATGGCTCGCCGCTTGTGTCGCCAGCGAACGTTAGTCCAGAATCCTTTGGCTATGGCTCGCCGCTTGTGTCGCCAGCGAACGTTAGTCCAGAATCCTTTGGCTATGGCTCGCCGCTTGTGTCGCCAGCGAACGTTAGTCCAGAATCCTTTGGCTACGGTTCGCCGCTTGTATCGCCAGCGAACGTTAGTCCAGAATCCTTTGGCTATGGCTCGCCACTGGTGTCGCCAGCGAACGTCAGCCCTGAATCCTTTGGCTACGGTTCGCCGCTTGTATCGCCAGCGAATGTCGGCCCTGAGCTCCATGGTTACGGCTCGCCACTCGTATCGCCGGCTGTATCGCCAACTGGCTTTGAACACTATGGTTATGGCGTGCCTACCGTATCACCTGCCGGTGGTAGACCGGAGTACTATGACTATGGCTACGGTTCGCCAACGGCTGTAGATCCGTTTGCAGCGGGTCAGTCGGCATGGCCTTACGGAGCGTATCCGACTTGGCCAGTACAACAAGCGGCAGAAGATTGCGGTTGCAAAAAGCGTGAGGATGAAGAAGTTGCCGATGAGCTTCTCGAGCCGGAGTCGTTCAATGTGAAGGGGGCGGCTGGCAGCTCCAAATCAACCAAGCGCAATGCGCCGCGAAAGCCGATTAAGAAAGTATCGGTTCGTAGTGTCGCATCGCGCCCAGCAGAGCGTAAGCGCAGCAGCAAGCCTTGGATTAATAATTAAGGAAGACAGCGTTCGTCCGTGTAAGCGGCGGACGCTGTTTGTTTTGTAATGAAGTGTGAATATTTCCCTTGCATTAAGCCACAATAACGGAAAAAAGGGATGTAAGGGGATATTCGCCATGAAGGCATTCAGCCTATGGAAACAGCTTAAACGTAAGCTTCGCCGCAATGGTCGCCCAGTATGGACGCTTGCTAGCATGTTGGCCCTTGTCGTATATGGCTCTATTGCATTAGTTGAGCCGGCCGCTGCTGCAAGCGTGGCACAATTCGACGTCGAACCGAGTGCTGCACAATGGACGTTCAATGGAAATATAGAGACTGAAGGCCAATGGCAAAAGCTTGAGAAAGCGATCGCAACAGTCAAGCAGCCGATGATTGTACGTATTCATCGCACCTATATATGTGGCGAAGAATATCGTTCACTGGGGCTCCTTCCGATCGATCGTGCACTTAAGATTGCGAAGAGGCCGACTGTGTCCTTTGCGCGATTGAACACATCATCGTCAGCAATGCCATCACTTATTCTAGAGGAGCGGGTCAGCGATTTGTCCGAAGCGTGCAAGCAGCACGCTGTTATCGGACTCGATCATGCTGGTCGGCTGACGCTGTATGACGGACCACCAAAGAAAGAAAAGGTGGTGCGTACCTTCTACCAGCTGGATGTCAACTTTATGGAAAGCAGTCTGCCAGAAGAAGAGATCAAACGGTTGACCAACGGCATTCGCATTGAGGACAAAGAAACCTATTACAGCGTCCTCTCGTCATTCAGCGACTTCGCACTCGACGCTTCCCGCCAAACGATGACCCCTTAGCCAAACAGCCCCTTGTCGATAAGACAGGGGGCTGTTCACTTTTTACCCATAGAAAAATCACCAAGCCTATTCAGCGAGCGATCAATGATTGACGATATAATACAGAGAACAGGCATGCGCGTCCAAGCCACAAACTAACGACAGCTAAGGTCGTCCATATGAAATAGGACGACCGCATCAATCCCATCCCCCTAACGAAGCGAAGAGAAATGGGTATTTTTAATGACTAGAAAATCACGAAGCGGACAAATGATTCTGGAGAAGCGTCAGCGTTCGCCTTGGTTTTCGGATTCCCCCATTTGAATATTGTTCAAGGAATCCGAAAACCACAGCGATCGGAAGAACATTTGCCTGCGTAGTGATGATTACTAGTCATACTAATAAACGATTCCCCTCGCGAAGTGTCTCAAAGTAGAAACGCGCGTTCTCATAGGGCAGATATTTTGCTATAATGGGGGGAAGCTTCCGTTAAAAGCAGGTGCGTAAGGGAGAGGACAATATTGCGTGTGCTCGGCATAGATCCCGGGATAGCGATTGTGGGATTCGGATTTGTGGATAAGGACGGACATAAGCTCACGCCTGTGCAATACGGATCGATTGAGACAAAGGCAGGAACGCCGCAGGAGAAACGCCTCATACAGGTGTATGAATCGGCAGGAGCGCTGATGGACAAATACAAGCCGGACGAAGTTGCGGTCGAGAAGCTGTTTTTCAACCGTAACGTGACGACGGCTTTTGCTGTTGGTCAGGCACGTGGGGTTATTATATTGGCGGCAGCGCAGCGCGGTCTCCCCGTTGCAGAATATACGCCGTTGCAGGTCAAGCAGGCTGTTGTTGGTTATGGTAAGGCAGAGAAGCGGCAAGTGCAGGAGATGGTCCGCATGTTTTTGAAGCTAAGTAGCGTACCGAAACCCGACGACGTGGCCGATGCACTTGCTGTCGCGATTTGCCATGCGCATTCCGTCGTGCTGACGAACAAATTGAACGGGGTGCCGAAATTATGATCGATTTTCTAAAAGGTCCAGTCGTCCACTGGGATTCGGAGTACGTTGTACTCGATGTGAGGGATGTCGGCTATCGGGTGTTTACGCCGAATCCATATGCGTTCGCTCGGTCGAGTGATCCGGTAACGGTGTTTATTCATCATCATGTCCGCGAGGATGCGATCCAGCTGTTCGGCTTCGCTTCGCGTGACGAGCAGACGATGTTCCGCAAGCTGCTTGAGGTATCCGGCATAGGTCCTCGTGTAGCGCTTGGCGTGCTAGCGGGCGGCAAGCCTGAAGCCATTGTAGCGGCTATCCAGCAGGAGAACATCAACTTCTTGACCAAGCTGCCTGGCATCGGCAAGAAAACGGCGCAGCGAATGATTCTTGACCTGAAGGATAAGCTCGGCAATGCGCCGCTTGCATTCGGGGCGGACGCTTCGGCATGGGTCACTGAGGATAGCGCTAAATCCGACCAGAAGATAGGCCCGTGGGCGGAAGCTCGCGAGGCACTGGAAGCGCTGGGCTATACGGGAGCAGAGCTTAATAAAGCCTATGAAGGCTTGCGTGAGTCGATTAAGCCGGACGAGTCGGTGGATTCGCTTATGAAGCGGGCTCTGCAGCAGCTGTTTAAGGGGTAATGGTAAGCGGAAGGAGGAATGACCCATGGATGATGATCGCATCATATCCGCTAACTTGATGATGGATGAGCAGGCTGTTGAATTGAGTCTTCGTCCCCGCTATTTGGCTGAATATATCGGTCAAACAAGCGTAAAGGAAAACTTGAAGGTATTCATCGAGGCTGCTAAGATGCGCAAGGAAGCGCTCGATCATGTACTGCTGTACGGACCACCTGGTCTAGGCAAAACGACGCTGTCGAACATTATCGCTAACGAGCTTGGCGTTAATCTGCGCACGACATCAGGTCCAGCGATCGAACGTCCAGGTGATCTCGCGGCGCTTCTGACGAATTTGCAGGAAGGCGACGTTCTGTTCATTGACGAGATTCATCGATTGAATCGGTCAGTAGAGGAAGTACTCTACCCAGCGATGGAAGATTTCGCGCTCGATATTATGATCGGCAAAGGACCAAGCGCGCGATCCGTTCGGCTTGATCTGCCGCCGTTCACGCTGATCGGCGCAACGACTCGAGCAGGGCTCTTGTCCGCACCGCTGCGAGATCGTTTCGGTGTCGTCAGCCGACTTGAATTTTACAAGACAGACGAGCTGGCATTCATCGTCTCTCGCGCCTCTGAAATTCTCGGCGTTAGCATCGTCGGCGAAGCATCGACGGAGATTGCGCTCCGTTCACGGGGGACACCGCGTATTGCGAACCGGCTGCTGAAGCGCGTGCGTGACTTCGCGCAGGTTCGCGGTGACGGTATCATTACGCATGAGCTTGCCCGCTCTGCGCTGGAGCTGCTCCGTGTCGATCCGATGGGACTCGATGCAATTGACCACAAGATGCTTCGTGCCATGATCGAGGGCTTCCGCGGCGGCCCGGTCGGCCTTGATACGATCGCAGCAACGATCGGCGAGGAAAGCCAGACGATTGAAGATGTATATGAGCCTTACTTAATGCAGGTCGGCCTGCTACAGCGAACGCCTCGTGGTCGTATTGCCACGCCGCAGGCATATCGCCATCTCGGCATACCAGTACCCGGCGATTCGTAACGAATCGCCCCCGGGTCGGTAACAGCATGCAATAAGGAAGGAGTGCTTTTCACAACATGTCTGCTAAAAGAACCAAAGTCAGAAACCGTGTATTCGGCGCTATTTTGTCAGCTGCATTGCTGTTGACTGTCTCCGTATGGCAGGAATCGCCTTCTGCCGGTGCGGCAGTCCCCAAGTTGGATAACATTCGTGTTGCTTTGTTTATCGAAGCTACCGGTAAATATCGTTTGAATACTGCGACTGCGTCTTTCTCATCAACAGGCGGGCTCAAGATCGGTATGCGGACGACTTCCGCAGTCGAGAACTGGTTGACAGCCGGTAAAGACCCTGTGCGTTTCGCAGTCGACGACTATAAAGTCAAATTGATTGAGACGACAGATTTCAATACAGCGTTGTCCGTCGCGAAGCGGGTGCAAGCGTTAGGCGGATCGGCGGTCGTTACTACGATTTCGAAGAGTGGGAAGTCCTATTACGTCGTATTAGAGGGCAGTTATAGTGCGGCTGCTGACGCAAAGACGGCAATGGATAAGTGGACGAAGGACAGCTCGATTGCTTCGTTGATGGGTTCACTCAAAGCATCGTTAACGGGTCCGCTCCATTTAGAAGGCGGAAGTTACACGACAGAGGCTGCTGCACGCAATGCGGTTCAATTGTTCAGCAGCGCAGGCATTGATGCTTATCCCGCCATTCGTAAGGCAGGTACATACAGTGTTATGGTTGGAGCTGCAGCCGATGCAACGGCACTTGCAGCCGTAAAGACGAGTGCAAGCAAGGTCTCGGGAGCGCCTACGCTTCGTGAGGCAGATGCGTCTACCCCTTATTTGCTCCTTCGTGATGACAATACGATTTCCGGTACGGCGAAGCAGACATACCCATCTTATTCGTTCCCGGCTAGCAGCGCGAAGGTATGGGTGTCTACGGACGGCGGCACAGGAATTAAGCTGCAGGAGAGGAGCAGCCGGACTTACCGCGGCTCCATGGAGGTAAGTGCCTACAATGGCAAAATGGCGGTTGTGAATGAGCTGCCATTCGAGCAGTATTTGTATTCGGTTGTTCCTTCCGAGATGCCTTCGTCTTGGGCTAGTGAGGCGCTTAAGGCACAAGCTGTGGCAGCACGGTCCTATGCGCTCTATCAAGGAATGGGCTTCGGTATTGCGCATGTGAATGATACGGAGCTCAGCCAAGTTTATAGCGGGATGGATACGGAGAAAACATCGACGACAGAGGCTGTCAATGCAACAGCAGGGATGGTCGCGATGTATAACGGTAAGCCGATCGAAGCATTGTTCTCTTCGAATGCAGGCGGTCAGACAGCAGACGCAACCGAGATTTGGGGCAACGCCGTTCCATACTTGAAGTCGGTGCCAAGTCCGGACCAGAGTGCAGAGAACGGTCTGATGCAGTGGTATCGGGTTGTTGTACCTAGCGGTGCCGTCGGCTATATTCGTGAGGATTTGTTGGACGATACAGGTCGCAAGAATGCAGTTGGCGCGACAATTATGATTACGAATGCCGATGGTGTGAAGGTACGAGATAACCCTGTCATTAATGATGCCATTGCGTTGGTTGATAAGCTGGCGAGAGGAACGGAAGTTGTTCTGATCGAACAAACGGTCGAGTCGAACAAAATGTCATGGGTGCTCGGACCTTATACATCGGATGTGCTTCAGAAGTCTTCGGGGTGGACCACGGCGATCCGTACACTCGATGCCGATTATGGTGAATCAGGTCGTGTTATCGGTATGAGCATTAACGGTTCCGCACTTTCGACGAAGTCTCCAGTCAACTATCGTACGCTGATGGGTGGTCTGCCGAGCACGCGATTCACGATTGATGAGACGGCGCGTGTCCAAATTGCAGGCGCCAATGGCGCGACGAGCAAGCGTCCAGAGCAGTCCGGTTCATTGTACATTGCAGGTGCCAATGGCAAGACGACCGCATCCTCGAACTATTATGTTTTGAGTGGTGACGGTACAATCCGAGCTGCAACTGTAGAGCCGAAGTTCCGTTTTGTCGGCTATGGCAATGGACATGGTGTTGGCTTGTCGCAATATGGGGCGCAGGGGCTGGCACAACTTGGGTATGACTACGTCTATATCATGAAATACTACTATAATGGAATTACGATCGAAGGACAGTAAGAGCATTAAGGTCAAGCTGTTGATTGATCAGTTAGGACGGAAGCGATGAACGTAGATTTGTTTGATTTTGAACTGCCAGAAGAGCTTATCGCACAAACTCCGCTGTTAGAGCGGACAGGCTCAAGACTTCTTACGCTGAATAAGCAAACAGGTGCAGTAGGACACGGAACCTTCCTCGATATCGAGCAGATGCTTGGTGAGGGAGATCTGTTAATTCTCAACGATACGCGTGTACTGCCAGCTCGGTTAATGGGCATCAAGCAGGATACAGGCGCTAAGGTTGAGCTGCTGCTTCTGAAGGCGCTTGGCGATAATCGATGGGAGACGCTTGCGAAGCCAGCGAAACGAATGAAAGTAGGAACGGTCCTCGCATTCGGTAGTGTTGCCGATGGCAGCCCATTGCTGACAGCTGTCGTAGAAGAAGAAGGCGAGCATGGCGGCCGCGTTGTACGCTTCGAATATGAAGGGATCTTCAATGAGCTGCTCGACCGACTTGGCGAAATGCCGCTTCCGCCTTATATTAAGGAGAAGCTAGAGGATCGCGAGCGTTACCAGACCGTATATGCGAAGCATGAGGGATCGGCTGCGGCTCCGACGGCTGGTCTTCATTTTACACAGGACCTGCTGGAACGGTTGAAGGACAAAGGTGTCCGTATCGGCTACATTACGCTGCATGTTGGTCTAGGCACGTTCCGGCCTATGAGTGTTGATGCGGTTGAGGATCATGTGATGCACAGCGAGTACTATGAATTGTCGGAAGAAACAGCCCAGCAATTGAATGAAACCAAAGCGCGCGGGGGACGTATTGTAGCTGTGGGCACAACATCGGCGCGTACGCTCGAAAGCGTAGCGCAGCGGTTTGAAGGCAAGGAGCTGCAGGCTTGCAGCGGCTGGACAGATATTTTCATCTTCCCGGGCTATTCGTTTAAACTGGTAGACGCGCTGCTCACGAATTTTCACTTACCGAAGTCAACGCTCGTCATGCTGGTCAGTGCAATTGCTGGCAGGGAGCACATTATGGAAGCCTATCGTCAAGCGGTAGAACAGCGATATCGGTTCTTCAGCTTCGGTGACGCAATGTTTATTTACTAAAAAATATAATGATGACTTACGATCATTCATGGATACGGAAGAGGGACGTTCGTGGCAGCAGTTAAATACGAATTAATTAAAGTTTGCAAACAGTCGGGAGCGCGCTTAGGCCGCGTTCATACGCCGCATGGCGTCATCGAGACTCCAACCTTTATGCCGGTAGGTACGCAGGCGACCGTGAAGACGATGAGCCCGGAAGAATTGAAGTCGATGGATGCCCAGATCATTCTGAGCAACACGTACCATTTGTTTATCCGTCCAGGCCATGAGATTGTGCGTCAAGCTGGCGGCCTGCATAAGTTTATGAACTGGGACCGTCCGATTCTGACGGACAGCGGCGGTTTTCAGGTGTTCAGTCTTGCGAATATGCGCAAGATTACCGAAGAAGGCGTAACGTTCCGTTCACACCTGAACGGGGACAAGCTGTTTATCTCCCCAGAGGTTGCAATGGAGATTCAGAACGCACTTGGACCGGACATTATGATGGCGTTCGATGAATGTCCGCCGTATCCAGCCGATTATGAATATGTGAAAAATTCGCTGGAGCGGACAACACGCTGGGCAGAGCGCTGCTTGAAGGCGCATGCTCGTCCAGATGATCAAGCTTTGTTCGCGATTATCCAGGGCGGCATGTATGCAGATCTGCGCAAGCAAAGCGCGGAGCAATTGACCGCTATGGATTTCCCGGGTTATGCTATTGGTGGTTTGAGCGTTGGCGAGTCCAAGCCGCTTATGTATGAGATGCTCGATGTGACGGTGCCGCTGATGCCAGCTAACAAACCGCGCTACTTGATGGGCGTTGGATCGCCGGATGCACTAATCGAAGGCTCCATTCGCGGCATCGATATGTTCGACTGCGTACTGCCTACGCGTATTGCACGGAATGGTACAACGATGACAAGCGAAGGTCGTCTTGTTATTCGCAATGCGAAGTTTGCAGATGATTTCGGACCATTAGATCCGAACTGCGACTGCTACACATGCCGCAACTACTCACGCGCGTACATCCGTCATCTAATCAAGGCCGACGAAACATTCGGTATTCGATTGACGACGTACCATAACTTGCATTTCCTGATTCAGCTCATGAAGGATGTACGACAAGCGATTATGGACGACCGGCTGCTCGATTTCCGGGACGAATTTTTCGCGAAGTATGGTCTGAATGACAATGAACGAGGATTCTAAAAAGGAGGAGTTTGTATGTATTTAGCAGCAGATACTGCCTCGAGCTCAGGCGGTGGCATTTGGGGTCTAGTACTCCCATTCGTACTCATGTTCGCGGTATTTTATTTCCTACTCTTGAGACCGCAGCAGCGCAAGACGAAAACGCGTAATGCGATGATGAACCAGCTGAAGAAGGGCGACAAAATCGCTACAATCGGCGGCTTGCACGGCACGATCGTTGAACTGAACAACGATACGGTAGTTCTTCGCGTCAACGATACGGTCAAGCTCACGTTCGAACGCAGCGCAATTAGCAGCGTCCTGACAAGCGCGCCAGCGCCATCGGAGAAGCTGGAGAAGTCCGAGTAGACCACAAGACATAAAAAAGGTTGAGCAGATTAATCTGCTCAACCTTTTTTTGCTTAAGGTATTCCTAATTTCATTTATTTCACTTCTTCTCGTGCGAACAAACGGCTAGGCAGCGTGTCTGGAAGACGTAGAACGTTCACCTTCGCGAGTTTGATGCCAACGACAGAAGCGAAAGTCGCGAGCATTAGACCGCCGCACATATCGATTAGCCAATGAATGCCCAGATAGAAGATGGAGAAGATCGTCAATACCGCGCATGTACAGACAAGAACGGCCCATTTCTTATTGCCAGACTTAACGGAAAGAATAGCAAGTGTTGTCAAGATCGAAGTATGCAGGCTTGGGAAGCAGTTATTAAGTCCCGACAGCGGACGATATTCCGTCTCGAATTTCGGGAAAGCCTCCAGCATAAGAAACCTTACGTTAGGATCAAAGGACCAGACTTCGTTGATCGGGAAGAACAGGAAGAATGGGATCGCGATGAGGTAATTAAGCATAATGGCATAGCAGGTCGCGTAGTACATTTCCTTCGATTTGCTTCGATACGAATAAACGCCGATGGAAGCGATGATAAGTGCTTGCAGGCCGACAACATATAAAAAAACAAGTCCGGTCGTTAACGCCGAATTTTCAAATGTATGCTGTAGATTGGCAACGAAGCTGCCTTCAATGGATTTGAACCAATGTGTGAAATTGACGGTATAATCCATGTTTCGTTCGATTCGCATTTCACTCTTATTCAAGTACAATATGGCTAGCAGAGCGATGAAATGAATGAAATACCTCGGCGATAAAACTAAATTTTTCAGAAAATCCAATGCAACAGCAAACGGATTTCCAGCTACGCCGTATGTAAGAAGCGCGGTAACGACAATGGTTGTATAGATTGCTACGCTCCCCATATTGTCAAACAAAACCATGCATGATCCCCCTAATGACTTAATGCAGCAGCGAAGCCGAAAGTGCCTGCATTAGTATAACACAAAACTGGGGGACAATCGCAAACGTCACTTATTTTCTCAAATTCACGCCGATCATGCCGCCGATGGCGCCAGCTGGAACGACGATAGCGAGCAGATTCCAAGTATGCGACGAGAAGCCTGCATTCACGGACAGGAAGCCAATCAGAATGATAATGAGGGCATATAAAAGGCCGAGTGAACCTCCGAAATACCAGCCTTTACGCCCCGAACGTCTGCCAGAAGAAAAACCGCCAGCGAAAGACGCGCAGCCATGTACAGTCATTGCATACATCGGAAGTAACGTTTCTTGCATGCTGCTGAGCTTCAAAATGAGCGATAGCAGCAGTGCGCCAACAGCCAGCCAGATACAGGCGGTTAATGCGCCGCCAAGCATAGGTGAAGAGACGCTTACCTTGGATACATTTTTAATTGAATTCACGAGTGATGTACCCCCCTTAAAATGGTATCGATCGAATGATGACTTACTTCCACTGTATGGCTCTGTCCACCCATTTAGTACAAGCGCCTGCCGAACATTTGTTGTACTGCCATAAATTCGAACGTTGACGCAAGCATGACGGCTAAGGGTGAGGGTGAGAATACTTTTACAAGTCGAATACAGCGAAGAGGAGGGCGTTAAGTGTGGAAGCGGCAGAATTCGGGAGCTTATTCCTTCGAACGGTTCTGATATACTTCGTTGTTTTTATTGTCATGCGTTTGATGGGCAAGCGTGAAATTGGCAAAATGTCAGTGCTCGATCTCGTCATCTCGTTCATGATTGCGGAGATCGCCGTCATTGTCATTGAGGATACGAAGCGTTCGATGTGGCACGGTATTTTCCCAATGGCACTGCTGATGTTGCTTCAAATTGTTATTTCCTATGTTACATTGAAGAACCGTAGGCTGCGGTTATTGTTTGATGGCAAGCCGAGCATTATTGTCCAGAACGGTGAGCTGGATCGTCATGTCATGCACAGCGGGCGCTATAACCTTGACGATCTGATGCTGCAGCTTCGAGAGAACGGTATCAGCTCGGTTAGTGAAGTGGAATTCGCCATTCTAGAGACGAGCGGTAAGCTGTCGGTTATTAAGAAGGAGGGTTCTTTGGGATCCTCCATCATGAATGACAAGTCACAGGAAACGAAGGACCCGATTTTCCCTAGTCGTTATCGGTTTGAGATGCTGCCTGTTCCGCTCATTATGGATGGCAAGGTACAGGATAAAAACTTGGAGAGAATGGAGAAAACGCGTTTTTGGCTCAAAAATGAACTGCAGCAGCAAGGCGTTAATGACTTCAAGGAAGTGTTCTTCTGTACGATTGATCACCGCGGCAGATGGTATGTGGACACGAAGCGTGATCGTAAATAATATCTCGAGGCTTGGCTTATTTGAATAAACGGTTAATAATCGGGATGCGGAGAACGTCGTACCGATTTACAAAACCCGTGAGCAGCATGATGATGATATAGAGGACAATCCCGCCAACTGATGCAAGCAGCAGATTAAGTGCCTCATGCGGCAGCCATGCGCCTTTCATAAGCCAAAGTGCGAAGGCGCTCATGATCATCATCGCTGTCCCGACCTTTACAAAATCTAATAATTTAATCCGATAGCCAACGAAGCGGGCAACGCTCCAGCCATGCAAAGCCGTAACAATAACGATATTTAAACAAATGGCAATGGCGGCTCCGTAGATGCCAAGCTCTGGCTTTGAGGCGAGCTGAATGATTAGGACAAGCTTTATGCCGGCGCCGATGAAGGTGTTCATAAGTGCCGTTCCTGGCTTTTCTAGTGCCTGAAGGGCAGCCTGCAAAGGCCCTTGCAAATAAATAAACATTCCAAACGGCGCAATGAGTCGCAGAAGCGGGGCAATGTCTGCATGATTGTAGATTAGTCGGCACAACGGTTCTGCGAACAGCGTCATGACAACAACGAATGGTGCGCCCGTCACTAGCGATAGCCGCAGCGATTGATGCATTCGGCGGTGAATAAGCTCACGATCGCCTTTGGCGGCGGCTTCGGCTAAGGTTGGAATTAACGATACAGACAACGAATACGTAAGTGCTGTTGGAAGTAGTACAAGTGGAACAATCATGCCTTGCAGTGCTCCGTACTGCGAGGTCGCAACACCAATGGCAATACCGGCAGCGGCAAGGCTGCGATTGGTAAAAATGGTCTCGAGCAAATAAGACAGCGATCCGACTAATCGACTGCCTGTAACGGGTACGGACAGATGGAGAAGTCGGCGCATAACAGGTGGTTCGGAAGGACGACGCTTATATAAGGTAGGAGGAGATTTGACTTCCGTTTCTTGCTCATCAGCGATCGGCTGACGCCGACGATCTTTATAATAATGGTAAACCGTCACGCCGAGCCCTGCGATTTCACCTGCAACCGTACCGAGCATAGCGCCTGCCGCGGCCCATTCCAATCCATATGGAAGCAGAGCCGCTGCCAGCGTAAGTTGGAAGATGATCCGTATAATGGTTTCCGTCACTTGTGAAGCCGCAGTAGGGATCATGTTATGCTTGCCTTGGAAATAGGCTCGGTATACCGAAGAAACCCCGATAATCGTAACGAGCGGTGTCATACATAGAAAGGTTTGATAAACCCGTGCATCGGGCAAAATATGTGATGATAGGAATGGTGCGAATAAGACAAGTAAGGCCGTAAGCGCTAAGGACAATGTAACGGTCAATGTCATTGCCGTGCGGAAGATCGTCTTGACTCTTCGGGTGTCCCCGCGCGATTCTGCTTCTGCGATCCACTTCGCTACGGCAAGCGGAATGCCGCCGACGACAATCGTCAGCATGACAGACAAGAACGGGTATCCAAGCTGGTAGATGCCGACACCTTCAGCTCCCATAATTCGTGGCAGGATAATGCGGGGAACGAAGCCGAGCAAACGATTGATTACGCCTGCCAGAAGTAAAATCATGGCACCCTTGATGAACGATTGTTTCGTCACGTGCTTCCCTCTTTTCAAAATAAGGACTTTATCCGGAATGAAACGACGGTACCGATTAGCGTTTGGTAACAGTCGATTCAGCTTGTGGAACAAGCTCATACTAATCCTTATGCAGACAACGAATAGCGCATGTCCAATCCTTGTATAGAGCTTTTCTCATATTTCCCAGCAGGAGATTTTACGGGTTAAGGCGAATACAGAAGTGTTGCCCATCAATGGATTCGAATTTCGGCAATGGAGAGGAAGCGCGGCGATGACGGAGGAAGAATTCGATGAAATGGTGCAAACGTTATGCGAAAGCAAGGCGGCGGAGTTTAGGCTGATCGGCTACGAGTATGCTGAGGCAGAGGAAGTATGGGCTTGTGTCAGCAGGAAGTATAGCAAGACTGGCGTACCGGCGCTGCATGCGGTTGTAAACGATATTTTGTCGCTGAAGGCGACGACATTCATGAATCAGATGACGTTGGACGCTTACCGAGGCAGCCGTTTCTGATATAGAAACGGTCTTTTTTTTGACTGCATTTTACCTCCTCGGTATAATAGGACTATTGTGAAAATAAGGGGGATCATTCGTCTATGAAAGGCAGCAGCAGGTTGGTAGCCTTCCTGGGTATTATCATTATTATGGCCGGCGTTTTCGCTTGGACATCCCCAGGGCTGGTCAAGGACATCAGATTGGGATTGGACTTGAAAGGCGGATTCGAGGTTTTGTACGAGGCATCACCGCTTGAAGGCGGTGTAGAGGTTACGCCGGAGTCGTTGAAGCAGACGGCTAAGAGCCTCCAAGATCGGATTGACTCGGCAGGTATTGCTGAGCCGGAGATTACGACTGAAGGCAGCAACCGGATTCGCGTTAAGCTGGCGGGTGTCATGAATGAAGATGAAGTTCGCGACATGCTCAAGAAACCAGTTAACCTGACGTTCCGCAATCCGCAAGGCGAGACAGTGCTTACAGGTGCTGACTTTGTTCAGAACGGTGCTGATGTCGTAAGGGACGATCTGGGTAATCCGATTATTACGATTAAGCTCAAAGACGCTAAGAAGTTTGAAGAAGTAACAACAGCGTTGATTGGCCAGAAAATGTCGATCTACCTCGATGATACGATGCTGTCTGATCCAATGGTCAATTACGCTATCAGCGGTGGCAGCGCACAAATCAGCGGTAACTATACAACGGAAGAAGCGAAGAAGCTGAAGGATACGATTAACCTTGGTGCCCTTCCGCTCCAATTGACGGAGAAGTATACGCAGAGCGTAGGCGCTAAGCTCGGTGAGCAGTCGCTCCATCAGACGGTTGAAGCTGGTCTTATCGGCTCGGGAATCGTTCTTGTGTTCCTAGTCATCTTGTTCCGTGTACCTGGCGTTGTTGCGGGTATTACGGTCGTTTCGTACGTCTGGCTGCTGCTTGTCGTGTTCAAGCTGATGAACGCAACGCTAACCTTGCCAGGTATTGCGGCATTCGTGCTTGGTGTCGGTATGGCGGTTGACGCGAACATTATTATGTACGAACGGATCAAGGAAGAAATCCGCAGTGGCAAAAGCTTGCTGTCCTCGCTCAAAGCAGGCTCGAAAAACTCGCTGCGTACGATCATGGACGCGAACATTACGAACATCATTGCAAGTGTTGTGCTGTATGTTATCGGCAACGGCGCCATTCGCGGCTTCGCGCTCACGATGATCTTCAGTATTTTGGTAAGTATCATTACGAACATCTTCTTTTCTCGGTTCCTCATTCACTTGCTCATTCGCAGCAATGTGTTCAAGAAACCAAGCTACTATGGCGTGAAGGAGGACGAAATCCGTGCACTATAACGAGAAGTTTCATACTAATATTCGTTTTGACTTCATCAAGCATCAGAAGAAGTTTTTCGGTGCGTCGATCGCACTCGTTATTATCGGGATTCTGTCTCTGATCTTCTTCCACATGAACTTCGGCGTCGACTTCAAAGCCGGCACGAATATGGATATTGAGCTCGGTAAGACAGTAACGCAGGACGAGGCAAAGGCCGAGATGGCCGAGCTGGGTTATAAAGATGTTGAGACGACGGTAGGCGGCTCGAACAACTCGCGTCTATCGGTTCGTTTCGACGACGTACTGGAGCAAGCGAAGGTTACTGCTATCCTGACAGGTCTGAAAGCTAAATACGGTGACCAAGTGGCGGCAGAGACGAACGTTGTATCCCCCGATATGGCGCGCGAGCTAGGTAAGAAAACGATTTATGCGATTATTATCTCGAGTATCGCGATTATGCTCTACGTGATGATCCGCTTCGAATGGCGGTTTGCGCTTGCAGCGAATATCGCGATTTTGTATGACGCATTTGTCGTTATTGCGTTGTTCTCGATATTCCAGTTGGAAGTTAACCTTCCGTTTATCGCAGCAGTTCTAACAACGATTGGTTATTCGATCAACGATAAAATCGTTATCTTTGACCGTATCCGTGAAAATCTGCGGTTCAGCAAACAGAAAAATAAAGAGCAGCTCGCTGAGCTTGTTAACGCGAGTCTGTGGCAGACGATGGCGCGTAACGTCTATACGGTACTTACCGTATTGATCGTGGCTGCCTGCCTGTACCTGTTCGGCAGCGAATCGATCAAGCTGTTCGCACTTGCGAAGCTGATCGGTCTGGCGAGTGGTGCTTACTCTTCCGTCTGCATCGCGAGCCCACTGTGGCTGATGCTGCGCGGTAAAGGGCAGAAACAAGGCAAAACAGTCAAAACGCCTGCTGCATCGTAAGAGGGGATTTACATGAGCGCTAATCAATTATCGGACAAGCGATTCTCTGCGATGCGCGCAGGGATATGGGGTAATGGAGCATTGGCGCTTGGCAAGGCGGCTGCAGCGCTTTTATCAGGAAGCACGGCATTAATGGCAGATTCGATTCGGTCAATCGCCAATGGCGCTGAATCGCTCGCATACAGCTTCCACATCGATGGGCGCAGCACGACCCGAATGAAAAATTCAGAGAGCAGCGGAGCTTCCGCGATTATTATCGTGTCTGCGATAACGCTGCTCCTTGGTGTCGAGATTGGACTTGAAGCATTTCGCAGTTGGTCGTCAGAATCATCCGCAGTACCGGACTGGACCGCCGCTGTGTTTGCTTTAATTGCGCTCGTCTTGAAGGAATGGCTGGTGCCTGCTGTCGGTAAGCAGCTTCTTGATCGCCTGGCATCGCTTGTAACCGTCGCAGGTGCAGGCTGTGCTGCAATAGGGGATTACGCTAACTTGCCTGCGCTTGAAGCAGCTGATCCTATAGCTGCCATGTTCGTTGCTCTTATTGTTGTTTACAAGGGATATGGCTGTCTGCTTCAGCTCACGTCGAATCGTCGAAGCATGCCGCTCGGCCATGAGGAACAGGTTGCTTCTATTATGGAAATTGTTCAGCGTGTCGAAGGCGTTGTTACGGTAGAGTCACTGCGTGCACGGGAGCATGGGCATTATATTGTTGTTCATATTGTCATCAGTGTCAATCCTCGCATCTCTGTGCTCGAAGGGCAAGAGATCGCGAAGCGGATTAAAGAGCTTATTATGAAAAGGTTCATTCATGTGACAGAGACGTCCGTCTATGTTGAACCCTATGATCCTGGTTATCCGTACAAATCAAACCACGATCCAAATCAAGACCATATGCCGACGCTGCTGCAATAGCAGCGTCTTTGCATGTGGATGAAGATTTGTAAGGGTTGGGGTTCAGGGGACGGGAGTCCCATGGGGTCCTCCCTAGCAGGGAGGATTATAAGAGCGACACTCCTCAGGGGGCTGCTACCGCTCTAACGGACCGAGAGGACTTTATTTTGCACCAAATTAAATAATTCAGATTCTAACGGACTCATACGTGCTTATAGGATGAATTTGCTCGAATGAAGCTCATACTCCAAGCAAATAGCGCTAATGAA
Source organism: Paenibacillus cellulosilyticus (assembly GCF_003182255.1). GTDB lineage: Bacteria > Bacillota > Bacilli > Paenibacillales > Paenibacillaceae > Paenibacillus_T > Paenibacillus_T cellulosilyticus. The sequence goes on from NZ_QGTQ01000038.1 coordinate 39,969, forward strand.
GTCCGTTACAGCTCTAAACGGGCAATTCAATGGTAATTAGCATCTCTGTGGTCCGTTAGAGCAACCTAGTGAGTAACAAATGAGCAGCTCGAACAAAAGCTGTGCCCGACAGGGCACGCGACTCACAGCGCGGTAGAACTCTTAAAGATTAAGAAATTGCAATTATTATGGTGGTTTAAACATATCGGGGTCAAAAGGGGCGGAGAGCCCCTATTCTACGTAAGGGAGGCGAGCACCGATGATTCCATCGAAAACACGGTGGTCGGAGCCGGAATGGACGGAAGACCGCGATCAGGCGGCGAGCAGCCTATCGAAGCTGCTCGGCATTCCTACGATCGTTGCTCGTTTGCTGGTTGGACGAGGCATCGAGACAGCGGATGAAGCGGAAGCTTTTCTTCAAGGCGGCAAAGAGCTGCTCCACGATCCCTATGAGCTGCACGGTATGACAGCAGCCGTGGAGCGAATTCGTCATGCAATTGCAAGCGGAGAACGTATCCGTATTTACGGTGACTACGATGCAGACGGGGTTTCCAGCACGTCGCTTATGATACATTTGCTCCATCGACTAAATGCCAACTTTGATTACTATATTCCACACCGGACACGTGAAGGCTACGGAATGAACCATGCGGCTGTAGATCTTGCAGTTGAAGCAGGGGTAAAGCTGTTCATCACAGTCGATACTGGAATTAGTGCTGTCGATGAGGTCGCTTATGCGAATAGTTTAGGCATCGATGTAGTTGTCACCGATCATCATGAACCGCCAGCTATACTGCCGGAAGCGTATGCGATCGTCAACCCGAAACAAGAAGCTTGCACGTATCCCTACTCGTCTCTTGCGGGTGTTGGTGTTGCATTCAAGCTTGCAACGGCGCTGCTTGGCGAACCGCCGCTTGATTTGACGGATATCGTAGCGCTCGGCACGATCGCAGACGTGATGCCGCTCACGGGAGAGAATCGTGTACTCGTCAAGTTCGGACTGCAGACGATGGCGAAGAACATGCGCCCAGGTTTTCGCTCGCTAGCAGAGATCGCTGGCGTCGATATTCAGAAAGTGACATCGACGAATGTAGCGTTTGCCATGGCGCCGCGCATTAATGCAAGCGGGCGGATCGATCATGCGAACGGTGCAGTTGAGCTGCTGACAACACCGGATCAAGAATCAGCTGATGCCATGGCGGCAAGGCTGGATACGCTTAATCGAGAACGTCAAGGTATCGTAGAAGTTATTGTCGAGCAAGCGAAGCAGCAGTGGGCGGATAAGTGCCAAGCGGCGGCAGAGGCTGGGGCACCGGAACCGTCTGTCATTGTTGTGGCAGGTGAAGGCTGGAATGCCGGCGTTATCGGTATTGTCGCCTCCAAGCTGCTTGATCGACATTACAAGCCGACCGTTGTGCTTGGCATCGATGCTGAGACTGGGATGTGCAAAGGTTCTGCGCGTTCTATTGAAGGCTTCGACCTGCATGCTGCGTTGAACGAATGCGCGGAGCTGTTTGAACATTTTGGCGGCCATCAGGCTGCGGCGGGGATGAGTCTGCATCGCGATCGTCTCGAAGCATTTGAGGCGAGTCTTATTCAATCTGCCAATGCATGGCTTAAGCCGGAGGATTGGATTCCGCGGACGGCTGTAGATATTTGCTGTACAGCGTCGGATGTTACGCTGGAAACAATCGATCAGTTGGGTCTGTTGGAGCCCTTCGGTGCGGGAAATCCGGCTCCGCGGTTTCTGTTGACTGATCAACCCGTTACGGACAAGCGTACGATGGGCAAGGATCACCGCCATTTGAGGCTTACTGTCGGCAGCGGAATAAAGCTTGAAGCCGTTGGTTTCGGCTTCGGCGAGTTAGCGGAACGTATGGCGCATGGTTCATCCGTTGATCTGGTTGGCGAGCTTGCTGTGAATGAATGGAACGGCAATCGGAAGCCGCAGCTGTTCATACAAGATTTAAGAGTGGAGAAAATCCAGCTATTCGATTGGCGTGATGAACGAGAACCGTATGCGGCGCTTCGGCGCCTGCTGGAGACAGCAAGCCGAAGCGGCAGACGAACGATTATACTCACGAGTGAAGAAGCGGTTCGCGAGACGGCGGCAGCGTGTGCAAGAACCGATGCAATGGCGGAGCATTATTATATTGGGCATTATGAAGATTCATTATTGGATTCTCTGCCATTCGTAGAAGCTATTGTTTACGGCTTACCGCCATCTGCTGATGACCTGCAGTCGATTCTCGCCAAATTCGAACGATTACAGTCCGTTCATCTGCTTTATCCGAAGCGGGCCAATGAACGGAATGATAGAGCTGGGAAGCCGAGCTTCCCAGAGCGGAATGACTTCGGTATGGCTTATCAGCTGCTCAGGCGGCTTGGCAAGGCACAGGAGCAAGGGCTGGCTGAGCGGCTCTCTGGACAAATTGGCTGGCCGCCTTCCGTGGCGGCGATGATGCTGGATGTGTTCGAGGAGCTGGCCTTTATTCAACGCAGCTCTGGCGTAGTAACAGTCGCGGAGACGCCGGTTAAGGCGGAGCTGTCTACCTCGCAAGCGTATATCAAAGCGCAGCGCCGGGTAGAGACAAATGGCATTTTATTCGCATCGACCGAGCAATTATTTCATTTTATAACGAGAGGAAGTTAAGCTTCATGAATTTCAAGGACTATATTCGCGTTATCCACGATTACCCGCAGCCGGGTATCCGTTTCAAAGATATTACGACCCTTCTTCAGGACGGGCCTGCTTATCGCGCAGCAATTGAAGCAATGAGGGCTGCTGTAGAACATTTGGAGATCGACGTAATTGCCGGTCCTGAAGCGCGCGGGTTCGTCATTGGCGCTCCGCTTGCAATTGCGCTTGGCGTAGGCTTCGTTCCTGTCCGCAAACCAGGCAAGCTGCCGTTCGATACAGTGCAAGCAAGCTACGATCTCGAGTATGGAAAGGACAGCTTGGCGATTCATACCGATGCCATCAAGCCAGGTCAGCGAGTTCTTATTGCCGATGATCTGCTCGCTACAGGCGGCACGATCGCTACGACGATCAACCTGATTCGTCAGCTCGGCGGCGAAGTCGTTGGTGCGTCGTTCCTCATTGAGCTCAGTTATTTGCCAGGACGCGAGAAGCTTGGAAGCGGAATCGAGATTAACTCGCTTATTACGTACTAGAATCAACGATTACGAAGCCTCAATTTCGATTGATATACAGACACATGACACGTCCTTCAAAGGGCGTGTTTGTTTTACACCTAACAATTTCTAAGCTTCGAAGTCTAGAAAACAGACACCAATGACCTAATTTGTCGTATAAACGATTATGAATTGCGGTACAGACGTTATGGTGTGGGTCCCAGCTAACAGCAGGCAAGAGTTGACGCCGTGTTGGTTTAACAGGCATAATAGCTTTAATCCATTATGAATGAATCGTGTACGACCGATAGTTTGATTAGGGCAAACGAGGTATGTCGACTCGTTTCGGAAAGGGACGTTGCATGGGCATAGAGCAGTTACTTGAAAAGGCATCGACCTACATGAAGGAACAGGATCTGCTGCATGTGCGCGAGGCTTATGCTTTTGCGGAGCAGGCCCATTACGGTCAAGTCCGTAAGTCGGGTGAGCCATATATTTTGCACCCGGTTGCAGTAGCAGAAATCCTTGTCGACATGCAGATGGACGTTATGTCGATTATTGCGGCATTGCTGCATGATGTTGTCGAAGATACGACCGTCGAATTAAGTGCTGTTCGCGCGAGGTTCGGCGAAACATGTGCGATGCTGGTCGATGGCCTTACTAAGCTAGAGAAAATTCAATTCCGGTCGAAGGAAGAGCAGCAGAACGAGAACTATCGCAAAATGTTTGTCGCTATGGCACAGGACATTCGCGTTATTCTAATCAAGCTCGCCGACCGGCTCCACAATATGCGTACACTGAAATTTCAGTCGGAAGAGGCGCAGCGCCGCATCGCGTATGAGACGCTCGAAATCTTTTGCCCGATTGCGCATCGGCTCGGTATTAGTGCGATCAAGTGGGAGATGGAGGATATCGCTCTCCGTTACTTGAATCCGCAGCAGTATTATCGTATCGCCAACTTGATGAAGAAGAAGCGGACCGAACGGGAACGGTACATCGCGGACGTAATTGCAAGAATATTTGAAAAGATGGAGGAAATGGGCATTGATGGCGACATTTCCGGCCGTCCGAAGCATATTTACAGCATCTATAAGAAAATGACGATCAAGAACAAGCAGTTCAACGAAATTTATGATCTGCTTGCGATTCGCATTATTGTCGACAATATTAAAGACTGCTACGCAACGCTTGGCATTATTCATACGTTGTGGAGACCGATGCCTGGCCGCTTCAAGGACTACATCGCGATGCCAAAGGCGAATATGTACCAGTCGCTCCATACGACGGTGATCGGGCCGAACGGGGAACCCACTGAGGTACAAATCCGGACATGGGACATGCACCGGACGAGCGAATACGGTGTGGCTGCGCACTGGGCATACAAGGAAGGCAGCCCGAATATCGTAGCTGGCGGTAATTTTGAAGATAAAATGTCATGGGTTCGTGAAATTATTGAGCTTCAGCAGGACGCGAAGGATGCATCGGAATTTGTCGAATCGCTGAAGATGGACTTTTTCTCGGATCTTGTATTTGTGTTTTCGCCAAAAGGTGAAGTGTTCGAGCTGCCTGCAGGTTCTGTACCACTCGATTTCGCTTACCGCGTTCACACGGAGGTCGGTAACCGTACGATCGGGGCGAAGGTGAATGGCCGGATCGTTCCGCTTGACCACAAGCTGAAAACCGGCGACATCGTCGAAATCCTTACCTCGAAGCACTCGTATGGACCATCCCAGGATTGGGTGAAGATCGCGCAGTCGTCGCACGCGCGCAGCAAGATCAAGCAGTGGTTCAAGAAAGAGAAGCGCGACGAGAATGTGGCCAAGGGCCGCGAGCTTCTTGAGCGTGAGATCAAACGTCTTGGACTGGAAGCTTCGGTATGGCTGACGGAAGATAAGCTGCAGGAAGTAGCGACCAAGTTTACGTTCAACGACGTTGAAGATATGTTGTCTGCAATTGGCTTCAACGGCATTACAGCGGCGCAGGTATGCTCTAAGCTGACGGAGAAGCTTCGCAAAGAGGCGGAGGAAGCGAGCCTAATCGAGCTGTCCAACGAGCCGCATGAGATGAAGTCGCCAGGCGCTAAGCGCAATCGACCGAATTACGGCGTTACCGTTAAGGGTATCGATAACCTGCTCGTACGTTTTGCTCGCTGCTGTAATCCGGTTCCGGGTGATGAGATCATTGGCTACATTACACGTGGACGCGGCGTTTCGGTGCACCGTTTGGATTGCACGAACATACCGGCTGCTGGTGAGGGCGAGGAAGCAGATCGCGTGATCGAAGTGGAATGGGAAGAGTCGGTCGAGGCGAATTACAGCGTCGATATCGAGATTACCGGCCATGATCGCAGAGGCGTTCTGAATGAAGTGCTGCAGGCCGTATCCGAGAGCAAGACGAATATTTCTGCTGTTACGAGCCGTGCGGTGAAGAACAAGATGGCGATGATCCATATGACCATCCTCATTCGCAACGTTCAGCATCTGGAATCGGTCGTGGAGAAAATCAAGCGCGTCAAAGATATTTATTCCGTTCAGCGGATTATGCAATAGCACATTTCGCGACTGCCTGCCCAATTGGGCAGGCGGTTTTACATTTTGGAGGCAGATTGAGATGAGAGTTGTATTGCAACGCAGTAAGAAGGCATCTGTAGAAGTGGAAGGCGTAACTGTAGGCGCGATCGACCGCGGTCTCGTCCTGCTCGTTGGCGTCACACATGACGATACGGAGAAGGATGCGAAGTGGCTGGCTGACAAAATCGCCGGCTTGCGTATTTTTGAAGATGATGCAGGTAAAATGAACTTGTCCATTCAAGACGTAGGCGGCTCCATCTTATCGATTTCGCAGTTTACGCTGTACGGCGATTGCCGTAATGGCAAGCGCCCGAACTTCATGGCCGCAGCACGTCCAGAGCCTGCCGAGGCGTTGTACAATCGATTTAATGAGCTGCTGCGCGATACAGGGCTTCAGGTTGAAACGGGTCGATTTGGCGCGATGATGGACGTGTCTCTGGTCAATTGGGGACCGGTTACGCTTATTTTGGACAGCCCAAGCAGCTAATAGCTGCTGCGAGCGCTCTAATGACGGTTACTTTGCCCGAATTCGGAAACAATACGGGATAGCGAATTGCCGTGGGCACGGCAGACGACTGACCGTAAAGGAGCTGTATCCGAATGCATCAATCGCGCAAAGAGCAAAGTGTGCAGCGTGCTAATAACCGCCTGCTGTCCACCGATCGTAAGGAAGCGATGCTGTTGGACGAATGGGAGGACGACATGGAAGCGGCTGCGGAGTGGGCACATGGCACGATGCCGGCGAGAAGGCATAACCAGGAGCAAACGTAAACGCTTTATATTTTGTAATCTGTTTGTAATGCGATTAACATCTTTCCTTAACATGGTCGGTCTATACTAGAACTCGACCCCCTTTTTTAAAATATACTTTTGATAACCTGTGGCGTATGCCGCAGGTTTTTTTCTGTCTTTTTCAAGAGGGTTTACACGTCTGCGCCTGATTTGATCGATGATGCAATTGAATTCTAATTGGCGGCTTGACTTCGGATTAGCTGGCGAGTAATATTTAAAGGAATAAGTAATGATTCGATGATGGGACCAAGTACCCGCGTACACGTACACAGAGAGAGACGCCAAGGCTGCAAGCGTCTTTATGATGGCGAGGCGAATGACTTCCCTGAGAACGAACGGTGAACACATGCATGACTTGCATCCTGCAAGCAGGTTAGCCTATGCAGATGTCATTAGCCGTTTCGCGTATGACGGGCGTTAACCGTTTGAGCGATTCTTGGATCGGGGGCAGGCCTTACGCCGTCTATCGTGATAAGACTCGGAATGTGGGTGGCACCACGGGAGAACAATGACAATCTCTCGTCCCTGATTGACCGATTAATTCGGCAGTCAGGGGCGGGAGTTTTTTTGTTTCACAGCATCCTACCGGGCTGACCGAGTTTGAAACCATGAAGAACGCAAATTGCTAAGCGTATGCTTACGAAGCAAGCAATTTGCCACAAACAGCAGTATCGAAGAAGATAGCAAATTGCTAAGCGTATGCTTACGAAGCAGCAATTTGCCACAAGCAGCAAAACCGAAGAAGATAGCAAATTGCTTTTAGGAGGATTCACATGGCATTCCAGAAACCGCCGGGAACGCAGGACTTTCTGCCGGGCGCTGTTGAGCGTTGGCAGTTCGTTGAGAGCAAGGCGCGCGAGATTTGCCGCCGGTTCAACTTCCGTGAAATTCGGACGCCGATCTTTGAATCGACCGAGCTGTTCCAACGCGGCGTAGGCGAGACGACGGACATCGTCGAGAAAGAAATGTACACGTTCACCGACCGTGGCGATCGCAGCCTGACGCTGCGCCCGGAAGGAACGGCAGGCGCGGTTCGCGCGTACGTCGAGAACAAGCTGTATGGCGAGCCGGATCTGACGAAACTGTATTACATCGGTCCGATGTTCCGCTACGAGCGTGCACAGGCCGGCCGTTACCGTCAATTCCATCAATTTGGTATCGAAGCGCTTGGCGCTGTTGATCCGGCGCTAGATGCGGAAGTTATCGCACTCGGCTATACGTTCTATACAGAAGTTGGTCTTAAAGGCGTTCGCGTCGAAATCAACTCCGTCGGTACGCCAGCCGTACGCGCCGCATTCCGTGAGCGTCTGCTCAGCTTCTTGGAGCCGAAACGCAGCCTGCTGTGCAAGGACTGCCAGTCGCGGATGGACCGTAATCCGCTCCGTGTGCTCGACTGCAAAGTCGATCAGGCGCACTTCGAGGGCGCACCTTCGATCGTCGACAGCCTCGACGACGAGTGCCGCACGCATTTTGATAAAGTCCAAATGTACCTCAGCGACATGAACATTCCGTTCTCTGTCAACCCGCGTCTCGTGCGCGGCCTGGATTATTACACGCACACGGCGTTCGAGTACAAGGCGGAAGGCATCGGCGCGATCGATACGATCGGCGGCGGCGGCCGTTACAATGGTCTCGTATCCGAAATCGGCGGTCCGGACCAGCCGGGCGTTGGTCTCGGTCTTGGTCTTGAGCGGACAGTGCTGCTGCTGGAGCACCAGCAGACGGAGCTTCCGGACTTGAACGCAATTGACGCGTACGTTATCGCCCTAGGCGATGCGGCGGAACGCGAAGTTTCGAAGCTTATCTACGGCATGCGCCAACACGGGCTGTCTGTGGAGCGGGACTATCAGGGCCGTAAGATGAAAGCTCAGATGAAATCGGCTGATCGTCTCAAAGCACGCTTTACAGCCATTCTCGGTGATGACGAGCTGCAGCGCGGCGAAATCGCACTGAAAGAGATGGCGACAGGCGAACAGCGCTTCGTGAAGCTGGATCAGCTGGCTGATGCAATCGCGAGCAGCAAATAGCACTAACTCATACTCAAACTATCCGAAGGAGCTTGATCTAACATGATGTTAAAAACTCATTCCTGCGGTACGCTGACGAAAGCAGATGTCGGCCAAACCGTAACACTGAACGGCTGGGTACAGCGTCGCCGCGACCTTGGCGGCGTATTGTTCATCGACCTGCGCGACCGTACGGGTATCGTGCAAACCGTATTCAACCCTGATTTCTCCGGTGCTGCACTTGAAACGGGAGACAAAGCGCGTAACGAATATGTTCTCGCAGTTCGTGGTAAAGTCGTTGAGCGCGATGCAGAAACGTACAATGCGAACCTCGCAACGGGCGAGATTGAAATTCGCGTAACAGAGATCGAAATTCTGAACGCGGCTAAGACGCCTCCATTCCCAATCGAAGACGGCGTTGAAGTAGACGAGTCGATTCGTCTGAAGCACCGTTACCTCGACCTGCGCCGTCCTGAGATGCAGCGTACGATGCTGCTTCGTTCGAAGGCGTCCAAAGTATTCCGTGACTTCCTCGACGGCGAAGGCTTCCTCGATGTAGAGACGCCAATTCTGACGAAGAGCACGCCGGAAGGCGCGCGCGACTATCTCGTACCAAGCCGTGTGCATGCAGAAGAATTCTTCGCGCTTCCGCAATCGCCGCAAATTTTCAAACAGCTGCTGATGGTCGGCGGCATCGAGCGTTATTACCAAATCGCACGCTGCTTCCGCGATGAAGACCTTCGTGCTGACCGTCAACCAGAGTTCACGCAAGTCGACATTGAGACGTCGTTCCTGTCGCAGGATCAGCTCCTCGGCATGATGGAGCAGCTGATGGCTCGCGTATTCCGCGAAACGATCGGCTATGAGATTCCACTTCCGTTCCAACGTATCACATATGCTGAAGCAATGGACAAATACGGCTCCGACAAGCCGGACCTGCGCTTTGACCTTGAGATCAAGAACATTACAGACATCGTTGCAAACAGCGAAGTGAAAGTGTTCGCATCGGTAGCAGCATCCGGCGGCGAAGTTAAAGCGCTGAACGCGAAGGGCTGCGCAAGCTGGAGCCGCAAAGAGCTCGACGACCTGCAGCCGTTCGCAGCACGCTACGGCGGTAAAGGTCTGGCATGGATTACGGTGAAGGATGGCGAGTGGAAAGGTCCAATCGTTAAATTCCTGAAGCCAGAAGAAATCGAAGCGTTGACGGAGCGTCTAGGCGTTGAAGATGGCGACCTGCTGACGTTCTCCGCTGACAAGCCGAAGGTTGTAGCTGACGTACTGGGCAACCTGCGTCTGAAGCTCGGCCGTGATCTGGGCCTCATCGACGAGTCGAAATTCAAGTTCCTGTGGGTGGTTGACTTCCCGCTGCTCGAATGGGACGAAGATGCGAAGCGTTATGTTGCAATGCACCACCCGTTCACGCGTCCGAACGAAGAAGACCTCGAGCTGCTCGCAACAGATCCAGGCAAAGTGCGCGCACAAGCGTACGATATCGTTCTCAACGGCTACGAAGTCGGCGGCGGCTCGATGCGTATCTACAAGCGTGATGTACAAGAGCTTATGTTCAAAACGCTTGGCTTCTCGATGGAGCAAGCGCATGAGCAGTTCGGATTCCTGCTCGACGCATTTGAATACGGCACGCCTCCACACGGCGGTATTGCATTCGGTCTTGACCGTCTGATCATGCTGCTGACAGGCCGTACGAACCTGCGTGAGACGATTGCGTTCCCTAAAACGGCAAGCGCAACGGACCTTATGGTTGATGCACCTTCGACAGTTGAGCTGTCGCAGCTTGAGCAGCTGCACATCCGCACGGTAGCGAAGCCAAGCGCGAAGCCTGCCGCTGCTGGTGCAGGTGCGCCGCAAGCGTAATGATTGGATGAGGCTGGCTTAGCTGCTGGCCCTACAACATGAGAATCGTCCGGCTTCTGGCGCTACATGCCGCCGATGCCGGACATTTTCTGTATTCAGGGATACATAATTTTCAATTCAAGAAAGGTGGATCTTCTCATGCTGCATCAATTTTCACGGACAGAGTTAGCAGTTGGTCCTGAAGGACTCGATAAGCTGCGCGGCAGCACCGTTGCGGTGCTTGGCATCGGCGGCGTAGGCTCGATCGCGGCAGAAGCATTGGCTCGTACAGGCGTCGGCCGACTCATTCTCATCGATAAAGACGTTGTCGACATTACGAACATTAACCGTCAGATTCACGCGCTGACAACGACCGTCGGACAGCCGAAGGCAGATCTGATGGCTGAGCGGATCAAGCTCATTAATCCAGAATGCGATGTGATTTCGCTTCGGATGTTTTATACAGAGGAAACGTATGAGCAGCTGTTCGAGTATCCGCTTGATTACGTGCTCGACGCTTCCGATACGATTTCGTACAAAATCCATCTGATCAAGCAGTGTCTTGAGCGGAAAATTCCGATCATCAGCAGCATGGGTGCCGCGAACAAAATGGACCCGACGAAATTCCAAGTTGTTGATATCAGCAAGACACATACCGATCCAATCGCGCGTGTAGTACGCACGAAGCTGCGCAAAGAAGGCATTAAGAAAGGCGTGAAGGTCGTATTCTCGTCCGAAGAGCCGATGAAGCCGCGTGAGGACGTCACGCAGCGTATCGTGCCTGAGAATGCGCCAGAAATCCGCAAGGCGCAGCAGCCGCCGGCGAGCAACGCTTTCGTTCCGCCTGTTGCGGGTCTAATCATGGTCAGCGTGATCGTGAAGGACCTGCTCGTGGACATTTTGTAGTAACCCAAGAAACCAGCCTGAGCATCGCAATGGGGCTGGTTTCTTTTTTGTTATAAAGTGAAGTAAGCATGCCGATGCACGTTGCCATGTCCGAACAAGTGTGCGGATGAGCGTCTCTTTATGCTACAATATTTATTATAGAGAGCAAGTTAAAGGAGCGACGGGGAAATGGATTTGTTCAGCTATGCGGACGAGCAGACGCCGCGCGCAAGACTGCTTGCGGACCGGATGCGTCCAGAAACGCTCGACGATTATATCGGACAGGAGCATATCGTCGGCCCGGGCAAGCTGATGCGACGGGCGATTGAAGGCGACCGAATCTCATCGATTCTGCTATACGGACCACCGGGATGCGGCAAGACGACGCTTGCGCATATTATTTCGAAACGGACCGAGGCGGACTTTGTGAAGCTGAATGCCGTTGACGCTTCCGTGAAGGACGTTCGGGACGTCATCGATAAAGCGAAGACAGCTAAGATGATGTACGGGCGCAAGACGATCCTGTTTCTCGACGAGGTGCACCGGTTTAATTCTTCCAGACAGGATGCGCTTCTGCCTGCTGTTGAGCAGGGCATTATTATATTTATTGGTGCGACGACGGAAAATCCCTACCACTATGTGAACGGGGCCTTGCTGTCACGTTCGACGTTGTTCCAATTAGAGCCGCTGACGAAGGAGCATGCCCGAGAAGCGATGAGACGGGCGATTGCAGACGCGCAGCGGGGGCTGGGATTCATGAAGCTGGCAATTGATGATGACGCGCTTGAGCACATTGCTCAGACGGCAGGCGGCGATATTCGCAGGGCGCTTAATGCACTCGAGATTGCAGCTGTTACGACGCCATCCGAGCCTGATGGCTCGGTGCATGTTACGCTAGAGGTTGCACAGGAATCGGTACGCAAGCCGCTGGCGAAGGCGGATGAATCAACGCAGTATGATGTGTTGTCGGCTTTTCACAAGAGTGTGAGGGGCTCCAGTGACGCTGCGCTGTTCTGGTTCTTGTATGCGGTCGAGAAGCTGGGGATGGAGCCGATGGTGTTCATCCGCCGGCTGATCGTCGCATGCAGCGAAGATATTGGACTTGCGAATCCGCAGGCAATGGTGCAGGCGACGACAGCGCTTGAAGCGTATCGCAAAATCGGCTGGCCGGAGGCGAAGTACAATATCGCGCAGGCGATTCTGTTCGCGGTCGAGAGTCCGAAGTCGAATGCGACGACTGTCGCGATCGGCAAAGTGATGGAAACAATTGAGCACGTCGGTACGATGGAGGTGCCGCTCCATTTGCGCGATGCGCACTATAAGGGAGCTGTGAAGCTGGGCCATGTCGGCTATCAGTATCCGCATGACTTCCCTGGTCATTATGTGGTGCAGCAGTATTTGCCGGACGGACTGCGCGAGCGTGCATTCTACGAGGCGACCGAGCAGGGGATGGAGGACAAAATCCGCCAGAACCAATTGCGCCGGCGCAGCCGTTCCAAAGGGTAGATTATTATTCGTATATGCAAAAGCAAAAAGGCCAGTAGAAGTCAGCGTCACGCGACTCCTATTGGCCTTTTTCCTGTAATACCATTTTATTAAATCGTAATCTGAATCAACACTTTCTCATTCTCATATTGGAAGTGGATATGCCCTTCGTATTTGTCCACGGTGCGCTTAATGATCATAAGACCATTGCCACGAAGGACGGCCTCTGTTGATTTGGTCGTATAGTTGCGCTGGAACAAATATTTTTGGTCCTTCATCGAGATTAGGGCGGGGTTCTCCACTGCAAACATATAGTGGGAGCCAACTGTCTTACAGACGACACGGATACACCGCGGATGATCGCCTTTATACGCTTCAACCGCTTCAATTGCATTGTCCAGCAGATTGGAATAGATTTTCACAATATCCATGGAAGCCACACGGCTGAAATCATCGGAATCGATCTCAAACTGCAGTTCAATGTTTTTTATATGAGCCTGCTGCCATTTCGTTTGGAACAACACCATAAGGACCGGATTTTTGATGCGTGTCGATAAATCGAGCATTCGCGTATCGGAGGAGAACTGCTTCAAATACTCATTCGCACGATCGTACATCCTCATATCCATTAGCCCTCGCATCACCTGCAGATGGTTCATTAGATCATGCCGTCCAGCTTTGATGGACTGGAGAATTTTACTCATTTCTGAGATATACATCGTTTCTGACTCCGTCAGGTCGTGCTTAAGGCTAACGCGATACCAACTGTGAACCGTAAATACGACGCCAAGAAGCAGGACAACAAACAAAATATCAACGACGAGGATGAGCCGATTGCTGTTGACTACTTCATGTCCAATCTCTTTCAGATGGTTGACATCCACATCAATCGCAACGACGCCTAACATCTTGCCGGCAGCGCTGTAGAATGGAACGCCGACAGAAATGTACAGTCCATGGGTAGGATCGTTAATGACATTTGTATAATAGGAAAGACCATTTTTTGCTTGATTGACCTGTTTAGGAGGAACTGTGCAAGGTACGCCTATCATATGATCGTTCACATTAGGCGACATGGCGGCAACCATAACCTTCGCGACATCGGTTTCATCGAGCTCTAATGTGTAGACATACAGCGCGTTGATTCTGGTTCGGTATTCCTCCAAATAATGCTTGATCGAATCAAAGTCACGATCATACTGCCGAGAAGCCAGCACTTTCTCATAGGCGATCTTGTCCATGCCGCTAGCGATCGACTGGGCCATTGCAATATACTGCTGAGCAAGTGTTATTTGTGATGCTTTCTCTGTTGTATAGTTAGAGAGCATGATCTTTAAGAACGTAAGCAAACCGAGTATAAGCAGCGTGAGCACAATAAAGAAAGCGATTTTCTTTTTTGGGTTATAGCGATAAGACCTCATGAAACATCCTTTCTATATGAATTACGTTTATCGGAGAGTACGAATTTGTTGAGAGCATTCATCCTTTATATTAACAAGGAAATCGACTTTCAGGAATTCATTAATAGTAAAAATATCCAGTTTCAATGAAAAATTTTAATTTCAACCATTATGCGTGCTTTATTATAGGTTTGAATTGGCTTTAGTTAGGCAGTACGTTAGTTCGAACATTTATCGTCAGTGGACAAGCTTATGTTAATATTTTACATAAAAGTTGCACTTGACAAACTTTTTTGGTCGGCTACAATGAGGATAGGTACATTCCCAAAGGGTATGACATATCGTGATCATATACGTTCCTTTTTTTACCGAAAAAGTTGACCGAGTGCAAAACCGTTTGCCTAGTACAATTTTTATAAAGAGGTGAGTCGACATGGGGAAAGAAACTGGATTGGCGATGCATAATAATCAAGGATGGAAGAAGCAGCGTGAAGGTGTCAGCCTGCCTGAAGTGCATGCTTCACTCACAATACCGAAGACAGGATCATGGTTTCGAAAGTTTCTTGCGTTTGCAGGACCCGGCTACCTCGTCGCTGTCGGCTACATGGATCCCGGCAACTGGGCGACCGATATCGCCGGCGGATCAATGTTTGGCTATTCGCTGTTATTCGTCATCCTGCTATCCAACATTATGGCGATGCTGCTGCAAAGTCTGGCGGGTAAGCTTGGCATTGTAACAGGCCGCGACTTGGCACAGGCGTGCCGAGATCATTACAGTAAGCCGGTTGCAATGGGACTTTGGGTGCTGTGCGAGCTTGCGATTGCAGCCTGTGATCTAGCAGAGGTGCTCGGAACGGCAATTGCGTTGAACTTATTGTTCGGGATCCCGATTATATATGGCGTCATCATAACCGTTCTTGATGTATTCATCGTGCTGCTGCTGCAAAATAAAGGGTTCCGCTACATTGAAGCGTTAGTTATCACGTTAATCGGTACGATTGGTGTCTGCTTCTTAATCGAAATCATTTGGGCGAAGCCGGACGCAGGCGGCGTGCTTGCTGGATTCGCACCGAATATGGAATTGCTTCGCAATCCCGAAATGCTCTATATTGGCATTGGTATTCTTGGTGCAACGGTCATGCCGCATAACTTGTATTTGCATTCTTCGATCGTACAGACACGTCAGATTGAACAGACGACGAAGGGCAAACGACAAGCCATTCGTTTCGCTACAGCTGATTCGACCATCGCTCTGACGCTGGCTTTGTTTATCAATGCGGCGATTCTGATCATCGCGGCTGCGACGTTCCATACGACAGGCAACACAGCGATTGCTGAGATTGGCGATGCCTATCATATGCTTGCACCGCTGCTTGGCACGACTGCAGCGAGCGTCCTGTTTGGTGTCGCACTGCTCGCGGCCGGTCAGAACGCTACGTTGACAGGTACGCTGGCTGGTCAGATCGTAATGGAAGGCTTCCTTAACATCCGGCTTCCGGCATGGCTCCGCAGGCTGATCACTCGTCTGATCGCAGTTGTTCCAGCGATTGTCGTTCTTGCAATCGTAGGTGATTCTGGTACGGCAGACCTGCTTATTCTTAGCCAGGTAATCTTGTCGCTCCAGCTATCGTTCGCAGTCATCCCGCTCGTCAAGTTTACGAGTGATAAGCAGAAGATGGGCGAGTTCGCCAACAAGCTGTGGATGAAGCTGACGGCATGGACAGTAGCCGTTATCATCGCAGGATTAAATATTTATTTGCTGTACCAGACGTTTGCAGACTGGTTCAGCTGAACAACAAGAAGCCGTACGCTGGCCCGAAGAGGGCGCAGTGTGCGGCTTCTCTAAGTTTTTGTAGAGTTGATGTAAAGTGCACTGTTCATCGCTGAGCGGCAGAATAGGCACGAATGACTGGCATAAGACAGGATCATTCCGGAATAGAGTGGAATACGGAGCGTTTAAAGCGGAAATTGGTCCAGCCATCATTTGACGCTGCCGTAATGAATCGAATAAGCTTATGGTATGCAATTGGTAATTTTTACGTGTATTCGTCTAAATGAAGGAGGTGCGCCTGCCATTGCATCGTCCGTTTCCTGCGAAGCGAGCGGCGTGCGGTAGGCAGGGACTGGTTGAGTAGCGACCCGTTACCGTTAGCGTTGAAGCTGGTACTAATTATGCTGTTGGTGTTTATGAACGGTTTTTTTGTCTCTGCAGAATTTGCAATGGTCAAGGTGAGAAGCAGCCGCATCGACTTGCTTGCGTCGATTGGGCATAAGCGGGCGAGGTTTGCCTCCCACTTGACGAACAATCTCGATGGTTTCCTGTCGGCCTGTCAGCTTGGCATTACACTTTCATCTCTTGGCCTTGGCTGGATCGGCGAGCCTGCCATTGCAAGTCTGTTAGAGAGGTGGTTCTCGCAGTTCGGATTACGAAGCGAGGTGCTGACGCATACGATCGCTTTTGCTATCGCTTTTACATTCATTACCGTTCTTCATATTGTGCTCGGAGAGCTGGCCCCGAAGACGATTGCGATACGCAAATCCGAAAGTGTTACACTGTTGACTGCCGCCCCGCTCGTATTATTCCACCGCATCATGTACCCCTTCATATGGGTGCTTAACGGCATGGCGAATCGTCTGCTGAAGCTGGTTGGCGTTGCGCCCGCGTCTGAGCAGGAATCGGCGCATACCGAAGAGGAAATCCGCATTCTCGTGAAAGAGAGCCATAAGAATGGGCTTATCGATAATACCGAATTAACGCTGGTGGACAATATTTTCGAATTTGCCGAGACGAATGCGCGTGAAATTATGATTCCACGCACCGAGATGATTTGTCTGTATGCCGATATGTCGTTCGAGGATAACAAGGCAATCGCGCTGAAGGAGATGCATACCCGCTATCCGGTGTGCGACGGCGATAAGGACAATATTATCGGCTTCGTCCATATCAAAGATATATTGAAGGTTTCTTCGCAAAATATGAAAGACATTCGTCTCATTATCCGTCCGATGACGACCGTTCCTGAATCCATGCAAATCAGTACGCTGCTTAAGCTGATGCAGAAGCGGCGGACGCAAATCGCGATTCTC
The DNA here is from genome assembly GCF_003182255.1 of Paenibacillus cellulosilyticus. Taxonomy (GTDB): domain Bacteria; phylum Bacillota; class Bacilli; order Paenibacillales; family Paenibacillaceae; genus Paenibacillus_T; species Paenibacillus_T cellulosilyticus. Next base: position 57,159 of record NZ_QGTQ01000038.1, read on the forward strand.
ATTGATGAATATGGCGGCACGTCTGGCCTCGTTACACTGGAGGACATCATGGAGGAGATCGTCGGCGAAATTCAAGATGAATTCGACGAAGAGCGACCCGAGGTAGAGAAGCGGGACGAACATACTCACTCCATAAGCGGCATGATGCTCATTGAGGAAGTAAACAGCTACTTCGATCTCGATATTGAGACCGATGATTACGATACAATCGGCGGTTGGTTATATTCGCAAATCGAAATTCCACCCAAGCCAAACCAACGCGTCCAAGCCGACAACGACTATGAATTCATCGTAGAAGAGACCGACCATCTGCGAATCTCCCGCATCACAGTCCGCAAGCGCCAGCAGGGAGAAGAGGTCGACGAGAAACGCGAGGCAGAGCACGGCTAAGCCCTTATCATCTAATAATAAACAACAAGCCGTCAGCGGCAGGACATCCTGCTGCTGACGGCTTTATGATTTTCACTTTATTATTAATATTTGTACGCACTTTAGTAAGCTTGCCCTTGCCCAAAGGGCAAGCGACTGCGACTCCCAGCCCCACTTCCGTTGTCCCATCAATGGGCGGTGACAGATGCACACACTCGAACAAAGGATGCAGACGAATTGACGTATCTAGATACAATAATCCAGAAGCTTTGCCGTAAAACGGTAAGAGCGGGCATAAGGTCCACCAAACCAAGATCCCGTCCTTGTGAGGAGTCCAGAGGGCACAAGCCCTTTGGGGCCCTCCCTTGCAGGGAGGGTTTGGGTGGGTAGAACAATTGGTTTTAATGTGTAGAGTTCCTAAGGGTCTGGCTTGGTAGAAACTCTTTAAGCGAGTTGGAAACTTGTCTCGTCCACAAGCTGCACCTTATTAATGGTGCCGCCGCCAAGGCAAACATCCCCATCGTAGAAGACGACCGCCTGACCTGGCGTGATCGCTTTCTGAGCTTTATCGAACACGACCGTCGCTGTACCGTCTTCTCCAAGCGTTAACGTAACGCCTTGATCCGCCTGACGATAACGGAATTTCGCTGTACAGTGAATCGGACCTTGCGGAAGTTCTGGTGCAATCCAGTTCATATTTTCTGCTTCAAGGCTTTGTGAGTAGAGACGTGCGTGAGCATCACCTTGTACAACAAACAGCACGTTGTTCTCCAGATCTTTATCAGCAACGAACCATGGCTCGCCGCTGCCGGAGCCGCCGATGCCAAGGCCTTGGCGCTGGCCAAGCGTGTAGTACATGAGGCCGTCATGACGGCCTTTCTCTTCGCCTGTACGCAGATCGATCATTGGACCAGGCTGGGCTGGCAGATAGCCGCTTAGGAATTGCTTGAAGTTACGTTCGCCGATGAAGCAGACACCTGTGCTGTCTTTTTTCTTCGCAGTTGCAAGACCAGCCTCTTCAGCGATGCGGCGAACTTCCGGTTTAGGCAGATGGCCGATCGGGAACATTGCCTTCGACAGCTGCTGCTGGTTCAATTGGTGGAGGAAGTACGTTTGATCCTTATTGCCATCTACGCCTCGAAGCAGCTTCGTTTCACCGTTTTCAGTGCGCTCAACACGGGCATAATGACCAGTAGCGAGATAATCTGCACCGAGGTCGAGCGCCTTTTGGAGAAATTCGCCAAATTTAATTTCGCGATTGCACATGACGTCCGGGTTCGGTGTTCGTCCCCGCTTGTATTCATCGAGGAAATACGTAAACACTTTATCGAAGTATTGACGCTCGAAATTGACCGTATAGTAAGGAATCCCGATCTGATCGCATACACGGCGGACATCTTCTGCATCCTCTTCTGCCGTGCAATGACCGAACTCGTCGGTATCATCCCAGTTTTTCATGAAAATGCCGATGACATCGTAACCTTCCTGCTTGAGCAGATAGGCTGTAACCGACGAATCGACGCCGCCGGACATGCCGACGATAACGCGCGTTTCTGCTTTCGATTTATTCATAAGGGTTAACCACCTTTGATGCTAATTAATGAATGTATTGTAACACGGCACCGGCTCTTTTTCATCTTCGTCTGAAGGAACTGTGCTTTTCTGCACACTTTTTTCAAGAGAAAGACACGATATTGCTACACGAAGGGCTAACATTGTGCTAACATATATGTGATGTTAAACCCACTCGGAATATTATCGCTGGAAGCCTTGATTTTACTGGGCTTCCAGCGCTTTTTATTTGTAAGTAGAACGGGAATATTAGTTGATTGGTGCCAAATTGGTGCCAAATTTTTCGGGTGCCAATTTCTCGAAGTGATCGGCAACACTTTTTTGTGCCGACTTGGTGACGTGAGCGTATATCTCAGTTGACGCCAAGTTTGCATGACCGATGCGATCTTGGATCACTTTAAGAGAGAATCCTTCATCAAGCATCATGGTCGCCATGGTGTGACGCAGGCCATGAATTGTAACAAATCGAAACCTGTGATAATCGAGGAATTTAATCCAACGCTTGCGCGGTGCCGTTACGGAGATGGGGAGGCCCTTTCCTGCATGGAATAGATATTGCCGGCTGCCGCCTTCCCAAGCATATCCGATGGCTTCTTTGGCTTCCTCCCATTGCACTTGGTATAGTCTCAGTAGATGCATAAACCATACCGGCATGATGACTGTTCGCTTAGACGTCTTCGTCTTTGGATTGCGTTCAACGAATCCGATTAACGGCAGTTTGCGGGAGATAGTCTTCACGATCGACAGTTCATTCTTCTCGAAGTCCACGCCTGTCCACTCTAAGGCTACAATCTCGCCCCGTCTGAATCCTCCTATGATAGCAAGGCAGAAGAACAAAGCCCACATGAGCGGGAGAGAGAAGAGGCGTTTGATAATCTCCTCTGACTCGTTGCTCTCATAATACATTTCCTTGTTGATGTACTTCGACTCACGAACGTTCTTCACGCCCACCATAGGATTCTCTTTGAGCAGCTTCCATTCAATGGAACGAGTGAATACGTTCTTGAGTGCTGTATGAAGGTAGGACATTGAATTTAGACTCATTGGCTTACCTTTCTTGGTAAGCTTCTCAGTCCGAAGGAAATTGAAATGCTCGACAAGCATGATAGTTGTAATTTCATCGATATACTTATCTCCCAGGTAAGGGAGTATATATCCGTTCAGATACACCATTCGATTATAGCATGTATTCTCTGACATGATATTCGGGTTAGATGCATAGTTTCTTTCCCACAACTCAACCAGCTCTCGCAGCGTATAACGTTTAGGGAGATCAGGTAGTGCATGTTCCGTTTCGGCAGTCTGTTGCTGCTGTTGTTTTCTCAGCTTCTTAGGAACGTACGTGCCTTCCTCCACGGCAACAACGAGTTTCGCGAGTTCCTTGTCTGCCTCTTTGCCGTTACGGCAGTGGGCAGTTTCGGTAATGCGGTCACGGCTGCCGTCTGGTTTCTTGGACTCCACAATTAAGCGATAGCTGGTCTTGCCGCGCTTCTCCCAACGCGCCATACGATCACTCCTTGTATTCTAATAAACCTTTTTTGTAGTCTTCATAGATTTCGTCGCGTTCGTAAGTTTCAGATGGGGTGGGGTCGGGGGTTTTGTGGACGGTGACAAGGGGTTTGAATGGCCAGAATGCAACTAGGACACCAATTGCGAGTGCTACTGTGTATCCTAATAATGACCATATTACATCATTATTCTTCTTTTGCAAGGCGTCATCACCTCCTGAAAAATATAAATTCAGAAAATTAATTTGTTAGTTCCTCATTGTTCGACAGCAAAATAATTGATATTGTGGTAGAATATTTTTACTTGCGGATCAATATTTGTCGTTGACTTTATGGCGTTGATATGTTGTGTACCAACATGCCGAGGGGCGGAAGGAAATTACTCCTTCGCAGCTACTTCTTTAACGCCACACTAATTCGTACAACCTGGTTGGTTCGCATTTCAGCACTTTGGCAAGGGTCATAGCGTCGGCGTAGGTCATTGTGTACCGGTCTGTTTCTAACGCTGAAATATGGGAGCGTGATAACCCAGACAAGTCTGCCACTTCCTGTTGCGAAAGGTTGCGTTCTAGACGGCGTTCTCGAAGTAAGCATCGCCCGGCCACATAAGCCATACGATACTCCTCGACAATATTTTTTCGACAGCACTTTTATACGAACGCTTGTTCGCTTATTGTTGTTCGTGTATTATGGTAATATCAACGTCGCGCCAAGGGGTGTTGCTGAAGTGGGTATAGAGAAAGGTAAGAATGATCAGCTGGATAAAGAGGTCGAATATGCATTCATACAACTCGGTATACCTTTAGAACCTCTGTACGAGATTCTCGCACCTTCAGATGCTGCGGCTGCCCTGAAAAGGACCCCTGCGGGAAAATGAAAACCAATTTAGCGCTGGATAAAAAGCCCTAGTGTTTGTCTCTAGGGCTAACTCACGTAACCCCTATGTAATGTTCTACAATATTAATCGTTTTCGTTTTATCTTCCACTTGTTCAATCCCTTTATAAATATCCTCGCAATACTTCTGTTCTTTTAAGATCACCAAATAATATAAACCACTACTTTATCTAGCACTTATAACCCTTATTAATAAATCAATCCTTAGAATTTAACATGATTCTAGCCACATTTAATATATCTTTTAGTTTTGATTCAGATATTTCCTCACCTTTATAAAGTAAGTTTGTTTTTAATAAATCAATTGCTTCTTCATCATCTAAATCAATGGCTTGAAGAATCGCATCCGCACCTTTCCCTGGTGCTATTCCTTGCGGATCGTCAGTATTTCCAAGTAGATAGTCAGCAGAGACTCCTAAATATTCACTTAGTTTTTGTAGCACTTTATAACTTGGCTTTCGTCTGCCTACTTCATAACTTGAATAAGTTGTTTGTCCTACTCCAACCGCTTCAGCTACTTGTTCTTGCGTTTTATCTATTCTTACTCTAGCGCTCCTTAATCTTGAAGCGAGAACTTTCATTCTCTTCACCTCATTTCTTACAGTAAAGTGTAACTAAATGACGTATAAAAATAAATCTGTCTAGAAGTGCTAATACAGTATTGACGTACGCCTAAATGACGTGATACGCTTAGTATCGTAACAAAGGCATCATCCAGTTTAACCAAGACTTAAGGGTTTTATACTAAATGTTTGGAGGTGTATCCAATGCTCGCAGAAAGGACGTGGTTGAAAGAAAAGCGCCAGCGACTTAGTCTGACACAAGATGCGATTGCAGAACGGATCGGTATTACTAGAGCCAGCTACGCACATTTTGAAACCGGTCGCAGAACTCCAGCTCCAAGGGTTGCTAAACGACTTGCCGAAACGATGGGATTTGATTGGGACATTTTTTTTGCAGAATAATACGCCTAAATGACGTACTACACAAGGAAGAGGTGTATGCGATGAGTGAAAAATTAGCTGGATTGGCTGCTTCTTTGGAGCAAACAATCAAGGGGCTTGTCGGAGAAGGTACTCAAATCAATGAGGATCAGATCAGGAAGATCGTAAGAGAGGAATTAACGCGGTATCGGTTGGAAGGGACATTGGACGCTAATCAGGCTGCGGTGTATTTGAAGGTTCACCGTAACACGATATATGAGCTTTCTAATAAAGGGGAATTGCCTTACGTCAAAGTAGGGGCGCAAAAACGGTATCGCATAGCAGCATTGGAGGCCTACTTGGAAATGAACGAAGTTAACAAAATTGCGGTGGGTTGATCCAGCTCTGCTGGGAACGGAGCTGGATCGGATCAAGAAGGGGTTTTTAACGGGGACGAGGTAGCGTGGGGACGCTGGCCGTTCAGCTTACGGGGTTTTGATCTGAATTAATCGTACAACTCAGTGGCGCCACAATACAAGGCGTCGGTTGTGGCATCTTGCCACAATCACATTGCGCGAAGGGAGGTGAAGAAGAGATGTCGTTAGCAATGACCGTCACGCAGTACCGCAAGGCTCGTGGGTTATCACAAGAGCTTTTGGCAATTAGGGTTAAGCACCATCGTTCAACGCTGGCTAAGGTGGAATCGGGTGAACGTCCCTGCCCACCTGGTCTTGAAGCAGAATTGGTCCGAGAAAACTGGCGCTTCGCCCTCAAGATTGCTGACGAAAGGACGGGCGGCTGGATATCAAACATGCTTGAACATTGCCCGGAGATGGACCTTCATCCGGCAGCGTTAAAAGAATTGATGATGAAAGAGTTACACGACTTGAAGACAGCACTGGAGGGGCTTGTGTTGGCGAAGCACATCGACCCGGATCAGAACCGGGAGAGGGCACGTGAGCTCTGGCACGAGGCGACGGACGTTATCGAGGTAGCAGCGATCCTGCGCGGCGTGATGGAAGAGCATTTCAACTTAGATATGCCGCAGTTAGTGAAAGAGCATGAGATGCAACGAAGGGAGATGAAGCGTTGATTCTATTAGATGGCGAGATGAAGCAACTGCGAGAGCGCGTTATAAGTTTAACGGCAATGTATCGAGCGCTAAAGCATGTGCAACAGCCTGACGGTACTTGGGATTGGTTCCTATTGAATGAAATCGAAGAATGTGAGGTTGCGCTAACCTCTATAAAAACAAAAATTGCCGCCGTGGTGGGCGACAATAGCGCATTGCAACCGGTCGAATGGTTTCATGCTGTCTTCATTATAGCAGATGTTTTGCTGGAAGTGAATGGGTCTGAGGGAAGGAGTGGGGCTGAATGGATCTCGACCGCTTCTCCCGACCGATCTGGGGCGAGCGCTATCTTCATTCAAGAGATGAAGGCTACCTACCATTAAGGGATGACGAGCACGACCAAATAACGGCTGAAGCCGAATCGGAGGAAGAAGATGCGCGGATATAAAGTGTTTAACCCAGATTGGAGCTGCCGGGGCTTCATGTACGAAGTCGGCAAGACGTTCACCCACGAAGGCAGTATCGAACCATGCGCAAGAGGATTTCACTTCTGCGAGAAAGTGCAAGATTGCTTCAACTACTACAATTTCGATCCAGCGAACAAGGTAGCGGAAGTCGAAGCACTCGGTGAAATCAAATCGGATGATGACAAGTTCGTAACCGATAAGCTTCATATCGTTCGCGAAGTTACGTGGCACGAGATGCTTGCGATAGCCAACCTTGGTAAGGGAAATACAGGACATTCCAACGCGGGCCACTACAACGCGGGCCACTACAACGCGGGCAACCGCAACGCGGGCCACTACAACGCGGGCCACTACAACGCGGGCAACCGCAACGCGGGCCACTACAACGCGGGCCACTACAACGCGGGCAACCGCAACG
>NZ_QGTQ01000039.1 GCF_003182255.1 Paenibacillus cellulosilyticus
AGACCCCTGGAAGACGACCAGGTTGATAGGCTCGGGGTGGAAGCGCAGCAATGCGTGCAGCTGACGAGTACTAATAGGTCGAGGGCTTATCCTAAAAGCATTACCTAAGCTAAGGATTCAACATTCGCATCCAGTTTTGAAGGTGTAACCTTCAATTTAGACCAAAAAAGAGACCAATCAGCACCGAGAAGGTTGAATTGGATCGAAGAAGGAGCGACGGAATGTAGGCAAACCCTACATGAGTAGCGGACTTCGAGAGCCGGTTCAAGATTCGAAGTCGAGTAAGCCTCTTGAGATTCTTCGTGATCATTGGTCGTCTATGCCGGTGTAGCTCAGTTGGTAGAGCAACTGACTTGTAATCAGTAGGTCGTGGGTTCGACTCCTATCGCCGGCACCATTTCTAACAACGAACATCCCGTTTTGAGACTTCATGTCTTGAATCGGGATTTTTTGTTTAATAGATTATTTGATAAGTCGATGATTTGTCGGTTGAAATCGTTCGGTTAGATTGAATTGAATGACAGATGCTGGAGTGATGGTGTTAATGGAGTGTTTGGGATGTAGAATTGCGAACGGAATGGAACCCGATTTGAACATTTTATATGACAATGAGTTTATTACCTGCGTACTCGATATTGCGCCATTTAATGAAGGTCACACCCTTATACTGCCTAAGAAACATTATTTGGATGTAGAAGAAATGGATGACGAGACTGCATATGCAGTAATGGATGCATCGAAGAAACTATCGATAGTATTAAAAAGATTGTTTAAACCGGATGGCATTACCATCTGTCAAAATGGCGGTCGATTTAATGATCTATCCCATTATCACATGCATCTTATACCAAGGTATGAGGGTGATGGATATCATTGGAGTGAACCACTTCATCCGCATGGTGCTGAGCTGCGTTTGAATCAGACGAAAGAGAAAATTGTAAAGGCCCTTCATCTCGTAAATTAATGAGATGCGGCAGTCACATCGGTTGCTGCATGTTCAGGTCATCTATCATAATCCAAACAGCCTGTACATACTTATAGAAGAGATGCATTAACAATTCTCTAATATAAGGTGGTAGGCGGGAATGGCGAAGTCGAATCGTGGTCGGTCCATTTGGAAGATGGAGAGCAGATCCAGAGGGATTTGTCCGGTATGCCATGCAACGAGAGTGAAGCTGTTGTATGCAAAAACTAAATCCGATCGCACACAGATCAAGGTGTGCAAGAAGTGCTCGAACGCGGATGCGAGCAAGATTGATGCGGCAATTCCTACAAGTCAGCTTGCTTATCGTCGGAAGCATCGGAAAACCTTTGATCTTCAATTCAATAGCTCCAAATAAATAACCGAAACCAGTCCGACTGTGACTGGTTTCTTTCTGTTTCCCATCTCCTATATGCTGTATACTAGAGTCAAAGTTAATACAGAATACAAGCTGCTTAAAGGAGTGAACGACTAATGAGGCTCGTAGATCGTGCTGCAACGAAACAAAATGTAATCGCATTCACTTTTGATGATGGACCTGATCCCATCTATACCCCGCAAATTTTGTCGCTGTTCCGTGAAGTTGGTGGACATGCGACATTTTATATGATTGGCAGTCAGGTGGAAGCGAATCCGGATATCGCTCGAATGGTGCTTGCTGAAGGGCATGAGCTGGGCAATCATACATACACGCATCCGAATCTGACAGAGCGAAGCACGGAAGAGATTATTAGCGAGCTGAAGCATACGGATCAGATCATTAAGCAGGAAACAGGTGCTGTCGTTCGCACATTCCGGCCACCGTATCTAGCACATAACGAGGATGTCGATAAGACAATTGCTGAACACTTCGGATACCCGTCGATCGGCGCAATGAATTTGAATTCGAATGATTGGAGCGATCCTGGCGTCGAGCATATCGTTACGGAATCACAGGACCATCTCTGTGCAGGCAATATTATTATTTTCCACGATGGAGGAAGCGACCGCTCACAGACGGTAGAGGCTGTTAGGCAGCTCATTCATATGGCGACGGTACGAGGCTATCAATTGGTTACGGTTAGCGAACTGCTGCAAATGTCGGCATGTGAAGCGTAATGCGATCGTCAATGAATCAGTTTGACCGCCCGGAAAGCTACTCGCATACACCGAAAGGTCCGATTTTTGGCGGTCACTTCAACGAGAAAGACCATTATCAAACGGCAAGGCCTGCAGGGATGAATGATTGGCTGCTGGCCTATACGCTTGGTGGCGAAGGCTACTTCCAAACGCCTGCTGGTGAGAAAAGAGTTGGCGAGGGTACCATAGCCTTGCTTCGAGCAGGCGTTCCGCATACGTACGGAACAATGTCCGGTGAAACTTGGAATTTCATGTGGGTGCATTGCTACCGTATTCCGGAATTCAGCTATTTGCCGCAGGATGAAGTGCTTGTTCATGCTCTCCCAGAAGGGGAGCTTCGCGAGCGTGTGTATCAAGCGTTTCGCAGCATGCTGCACGATTCCAGGGAGCGAAGCAGCTACTGGGAGCAGCTGTGCAGCAACGCGCTTCAGGAGATCATTCTGCTCATTGCAAGACGAACAGATCGTGTGCTCGACCCTCGTATTGAACAGACGCTGCAGCACTTGTCCAGCCATATGAAGGAGCCGCTGCGTATTGAGGAGGTTGCGGCAGCAGTCAGCTTGTCAGCTTCCCGCCTATCGCACTTGTTCAAAGAGCAGACAGGCACAACGATGATTGAGCATCTGAATCGCATGCGGATCGAACAGGCGGCGCTACTGCTTAAACACTCAGGACGCAATGCGACAGAGGCAGCACTTGATGTGGGGTTTAACAACTATAATCATTTTGCGGAGCTGTTCCGACGTCATTATGGTGTGAGTCCTAGCAAATATGAATCTCAATTGTAGAACCGGCCGCTGCAGGTCGGTTTTTTGTTTCAAAAAATGGAAGATTATATTAATATAGATTAATATCATTTCACGGTTCATTCGGACAGGAAGGAGCGTCAATGAAAAGATGGGCAATTGGTTGGTTTCGGTTGTGCTTCGTACATTGTTCCACCCTGCGCCTGCTAGCCAACTGACAGAAGAGGAGCGGAGCTTGTTTGATCGCATTTATGAGGAAGGCTGCGCGAGACCGGATCGAACGATTCAATATGAGCTCAGCACTCCAAAGTACAAGTTCCTCGCTTATTTAGCGCAGACACGTGGCGTTATTTTACACGGATCCAACAATACGGAGATTGAGCAATTCGAGCCTCGCAGACAGACGTTGTTCAACAATCAACTCGTAACTGCCGTATTCGGTACGAAGGATCCCATCTGGTCTATATTCTACGCAGTGTTCCGGCGAGCAGCGCTGATCGGCAACTTCCGTAACGGAGCCGTATCCGCCGGAAGCGGAGGGAAGGCGTTTCATTTCTATTCGCTGACGAAGGCGACGATGCAGAATGATCCATGGACGAACGGCGTGGTCTATATCCTGCAAAATGACCAATTCAAATCATCAGGCGGAGTCGGAGGTGTATACTTCGATGAATGGACGAATGAACAGCCGATCGAGCCGATTGCGAGGCTTCCGGTTGGACCGAACGACTTTCCATTTCTAGATAAGGTGGGTACACATCTCGCTAGTGAGTCAGTCGGTCGAACATGGCTTTTGTACAAAATTCGTTCTTGGAGGTAATCGATGCACCCTGCATTAGAGTCATCTTTGGAGATTCGGCTTCGTCAATGCATAGAATGTCATCCGGGTATCATGCGCGATCTGAGGCTAGTACAGACACTAGGACTTCCTGATTGGTATATTGCTGCTGGTTATATCCGAAGCATCGTATGGGACGAGCTACATGGCTATGAACCTGGTGATCGACACGATGATATCGACGTCATCTATTATGAACCTTCCGATTGCTCCGAGGCGAAGGAGAAGGAGCTGGAAGAGCAATTGAAGCAGAAGACAGGCAATCCGAAGTGGTCGGTCAAAAACCAAGCGCGCATGCATATCCGCAATGGCGATGCGCCGTATGAATCTGCAGCGGATGCGATGAGCTTGTGGCCGGAGACGGCAACTGCCGTCGGTGTTAGACTGGATGAGGCGGACAAACTGCATATTGCTGCTCCATATGGACTTGCGGATTTGTTCAACGTCGTGCTGCGACGAAGCCCACGATTCGAGAATCGCACCTATTATTTGCAGCGTATGCGTGCCAAGCAATGGCACCAGCATTGGCCGAAGCTTCAAGTGATTGAGGATTGATGACCCAAGGAGGTCCAATACGGTGACGGAGCCTATCATACGAACCATACAAGCACATGAATTAGAAGATTTGCTTCTATTATATAAGGATTTGCACAAGCAGGACGATCCGTTGGAGCGGGGCGAACGTCTACAACAGCAGTGGGCCAGAATGCTTGCGAATCCAGGCATGGAGATCTGGGTAATGGAATCAGAGGGATCGCTTGCGGCTTCATGTACGCTCGTTATTGTCGATAATTTGACCCGAGGCGGAAGACCCTATGCGCTAATCGAAAATGTCGTCACACGTGCGGACCAGCGCCGACGCGGCTATGGTCATGCCGTACTCCGGCAAGTAATCGAATCAGCGCGCGAACAGGGGTGCTATAAGGTCATGCTCATGACTAGCTCGAAGAGTGACGAAGTGCATCAATTTTATGAAGGCGCCGGGTTCACCAAGGGTGTGAAGACTGGCTTTATCGTCAAGCTGGACTAGCAACTCGGCTTACATTATCGACTACGTACACAAATTCCTAAGGAGCGAAGAAGACGATGCCTGCATTGGTGGAAAGCAATATTATCGGGGTAATGGTGTATGTGAAACAGTTGAAGGAAGCAAGCGAATGGTATTGCAGCAAGCTCGGTTTTGAGCTTGGCGCGTTTGAAGAGAATGATTTCGCAGAGCTTACGATTGATGGCAGCTACGTCATGCATCTGTTCCGAGATGATCATTGCGTTCCCTATGGCAGAGCCGCGTTTACGTTCAGTACGGACAACATTGCGTATATTCATGGTGTATTGAAACGAAGAGGCGTCAAGGTTGAACCTATCCAGTCTTACGGCGATCAGCAGTCGTTTGGTTTCCGTGATTGCGAAGGCAATGCGCTGATGGTATCTCAATTCTAGTACGATATTGAAATCTTTTATCTCACATTAAGGAAGAGGTTCTTAGAATGCGTTACAATCATATTCTATTCGACTTGGATGGCACACTAACCGATCCAGGTGTCGGCATCACGAAATCGGTTCAATATGCACTGCATAAGTTCGGTATCGAGGAGGAATGCGATGCATTGAAATGGTTTATCGGGCCGCCGCTTCAAGTCTCATTCCGTGAGAGATATGGCTTCGCCGAGGAACAGGTTGAGCAGGCGATTCGTTATTATCGGGAGTACTTTAGCGAGCATGGTATTTTTGAAAATGAACTGTACCCCGCGATGAAAGAGACGCTGGAGACGCTGATCCACGCTGGCTGCAAGCTTCATGTTGCAACGTCTAAACCGACAGTGTTCGCGGAGCGAATACTGATTCATTTCGATATCATGGAATGTTTCCATTCCGTTACTGGCAGCTTCTTGGATGGTGCACGTTCAGATAAATCCGAAATTATTGCCCATGTGCTTCGGGAGCAAGGGATAAGCACAGCGGATGCAATCATGATCGGTGATCGTAAGCATGATCTTATCGGTGCGACGAATAATCAGATCGCATCGATCGGCGTTACTTACGGCTATGGCTCTGTTGAAGAGTTGTCTGCTTGCAATCCTACCGTCATCGTCGATACTGTACAGGCGTTGGAGGCTTGGCTGTTAGAAGCTTCTAGTGGCGAAGTTGTAGGCAAAGGAATTTCTAATCGAGCGTGAATGGTCCGGCTCGCAGAGGAGGAATGCCAGGTGCAGCGTACGATTGCGATCAGTGACATTCATGGATGTGTCAGTGAGCTGAACGAACTATTGATTCGAATGAAGTACACACCAGGCCGAGATAGACTCATTCTGCTTGGTGACTATGTCGATCGGGGACCGAATTCCTGTGGTACAGTCGAGCGAGTGATGGAACTCGTTCGAGAGGGAGCGATTGCGCTTCGAGGTAACCATGATCAGCGGCTTATTGATCTTGCAGTAGACGGCGATGAGCATACGATGCATAAGTTCATGACGCATGGCGGAATGACGACAGCGGCTAGTTATTTGGGCGAAACGATTTTATTATCGGATTGGATCGTTGGCAGCGACGCAAGCCTTCGCAAGCTGCAAAAGCTGCGCGAACGGTTAAATAGCAATTATGCTGACCATGTTGCATTTCTGAAGGAGCTGCCTCTATACGTAGAGGATGAGCGACATCTATTCGTTCATGCAGGTATCCATCCCGATTATAGCCACAATTGGCGGAAGCAGCCAGAGCATGAATTTATGTATGTGAAGGAGCCTTTCTGGCGTAATTCGACGGGACTTCCACAGAAGGTCGTGTTTGGTCATACGAGAACGGTTGAATTGCATGGCAGGTCATCTGTTTGGTTCAGTCATGATAAAATCGGAATCGACGGCGGCTGCGCATACGGTCAGCAATTGAATGGAATAGAGATTACAAGCAGCGGTTATGCGGTATGGAACGTTCCAGCTAATCGGCATAAAAGTTAGAAGATTAAAGCGCTCTCAGAAAACTTTAGCAAAAATTTATCCGTCTCCGCCCACTTGATCGATTAGACTTAAATAACTGGGTATTTATACCTGTTCATTTTTGTTGTTGACACTGTGGATTGGAAGGGCGGATTATCGTCATGAATTATACGGAGCGGTTAATGAATACTGCAAAACAGTATATCGCTTCAAATAAACAACCGAATTGGGTTTTCGCGTATGCAGGCGGTTCTGTCGGCAGAGGAGATGCTGATGTCTACAGTGATTTAAATCTGTATATCGTTGTCGCTTCGGTAGAACCCGTCTCCATTCGGAAGAATGTGCTTTACGAAGACAATACGATTCAATTGAACATTCAATCTTGGGAAGGCAGCAGCATGATGCGGGCTAAACCGTGGGATAACCGTTTCCTCAGCGAAGCGCGCATCGTGTATGATCCGCATGGCGTATTCAAAGCGCTCAAGCCTGCTGTACTCGAATATTTCAATAGTAACGAAGGCCGCAATCGAATGCTTAAGCAGGCGAAGGAAAAGGTGGAGCATTATTTGCAGTGCTTGGACAGCTGCCTTCATACAGATGATCTTGTTGGCGCATCGATCGCTGTTCAGACAGCCTGGCTGACCGCAGCTCATAGTGTTGCCTGGATGAGACATGGCAGCTGTTCGAATGGACGATTGCTCCCGATCATTCAGGAAGAGGAACCAGCGATCTATGATGCTTTCCGAGCTATTTGTATGGACGAGAAAGGTTCGACGATTGATGGTTCACTTATGTCACTAGCTCGGTATCGGCAATACTTGCGTGAGCTGAAAGGTTCGTCTTATATGCTTGAGCCGATTGTGGACATGCAGATCGCTCGTAAGGTAGAGCGAATGGTCGTTCATGGCCGTGAAGTGCATATCCATTGGTTGCTTCGCAAACAAGCGCTAATGTGCTACATAGCAACAGAAGGCGGTTGCTGGCGTTTTGACGAGCATTATCACAATGCGCCGTTAACCGCACAGCATGCGCTGGATCGGCTTGGTATTAGAGCTTACTCGTCCGATCAGCTGTCGGATTTGCTCCGTCAGGTCGAGTGGCTTATCGATCAGGCTAAGCGGGCTGCTGCGCCTGTTGTTCATGAGATAAGTTAGGAGAGTGTAGTAATGGATAATGAAACTGTGGTCAAACGACCCAAAAAATGGACGAGGGAACTTCGTGAATGGTTTACAGCCGTAGCTATTGCGGTCGTCCTCTCACTGCTCATACAGAATTACGCTTTTGCACAGGTGCAAGTATTTAATATCTCGATGCAGAATACATTGGTTGAAGGCCAGCGCCTGTTCGAGGATAAAATATCGTATCATCTTACAACGCCAAAACGTGGAGAGGTTGTTATCATTGATAGCAAGGCGGAGAATCGCAACCTTGTGAAACGTGTCATTGCACTGCCTGGCGAGACGATTGATTTCCGTGACGGCGCGGTTTATATCAATGATGAGAAGCTGGACGAGTCCTATACGAAAGGCCTGACCTACTCGAACAACTTCAAGACGCCATATGTTGTCCCTGATCATTCTGTTTTCGTTCTTGGCGACAATCGGGAGAATAGCGAGGACAGCCGAGTATTCGGCGCTGTCAGCTACTCGGATATTGATGGCCGCATTCTGTTCCGGGTATGGCCGCTGAACAAATTTGGTTCGCTATAATAGATCGAAAAGGAGGGAATGAAATGACGGTTCGCGCAGTATTGTTCGATTTCGACGGATTGACGATCGATACGGAGACGCCTTGGTATGAGGCTTTCGCCAAGCTTTACCGCGAGCACGGACATGAACTGGCACTTGAGCAGTATGCCCGTTGTATCGGAACGACATTCGCTTCCTTTGACCCTTATGAAGAGTTAATCACTCGTGGCGTTGACCGGTCTCGGAGCGAGCTTCAGCAGATGGTGAATGACATCTACAAGTCTAGAATGAATGAAATCACGCTTCGGCCAGGGGTACGAGAATATTTAGATGCTGCTAAGGCAGCAGGAATGCGAATTGCGATTGTATCCAGCTCGCATTGGTCATGGATTGAACCATATTTGCAGCGTTTCGAGCTGCTAAGCTATTTCGATCTCGTTATGACGGCAGATAAGGTTAAGCATGTGAAACCTGACCCTGAGCTGTATTTGAATGCTTTAGCAGAACTGCAACTGGAAACTCATGAAGCTATCGCGTTTGAAGATTCCTTAAACGGCCTTAAAGCAGCCAAGCAGGCGGGTATCCGTTGTGTTGTCGTACCGAATGACGTTACGCGTGCTTTCCCGTTCGAGACAGTGGGCTATGACGGCATGCTGAACTCGATGACAGAGATGTCTCTGACCCAGCTGCTAGAAGCAATCGAAGCTGAGGTGCCAATCGTACAGATACGAAATAATCTAGCTTAAGCGTTAATGAAGATGAAGAGCTATAACGGAACTTACTTCCAGTTTATAGCTCTTTTTTATGCTTCTGCTGCATAATGAGTAGGTGGAAGGGCATCCTGTCGTCGTGGCTCTTTATGCAAAATTGCTGTAAATACGCGTTTTGTCGAAACAATCGTATACCCTTGCCCAAGTAAAACATGATACACTAAGGTCACGGCTACAGTGCGAAGCCGCCGGTGTTCACCATTTCTGAATGCAAGGAGGAGTGCGCCTTGGATAACTGCTCGATCATTTCGAAGCCCGCCATACACTTGGTTGGAATAAGCTATTGCGGACCCTATTCGACGTTTCCGGATGAATCGATCCGCTTGCAGGGCGAATTTCTCGCTAGGAGACATGAACTGAACGGGGCGGAACTATCTTCCGCATTGTACAGTCCTTATTTCGGCAACGAAGTGTTCGCAACCTATTGGGCTTGCTATGAAGTGAATCATATGAAGCATGTACCACCGGGCATGGTGCAGTTTACGATTCCAGAACGCAAGTATGCGATGGTCACTTGCACGAACAAGCGGATCGGAGAGGGCTACGATCAGCTTACGTCGTGGATGACGGAGCATAAGCTCAATAAGCAGGACACCGCTGTGTCACTCGAAATTTTTTACCTCGACGAGCATTTGGAAGAAGTAACGGTAGATTTACTCATCCCGTTAGCCGAAGGTTCGAATAAAGAATAAAGGTCTTGATATCGTTTTATGAATGCAAAATCGTTTTTCACTCACCCGCTCGGCATTGTCGCCGGCTCAGTCGGCGCAACGCTGCTGTGGGGGAGTGCCTACCCAACGCTTAAAAGCAGCTATGAGGAACTCGGTATCGATGGAACGGATTGGTTTGAACAGCTGTTGTTCGCCGGTTATCGTTTCACGCTTGCCGGATTGCTCATTTTTTTGTTTATGCTCTTGACGAGAGAATCTCTTAAGTTCAGACAAGGCTCATCGAAAGCCATCTTGTCACTCGCACTTGTACAGACGGTGCTGCAATATATGTTCTTCTACACGGGCTTATCGCACAGCTCAGGCGTATTTGGCGCTGTTATTTCGGGAACGATTACGTTCTTCTCTATTATCTTCGTCCATTTCGCAGATCCAAACGATCGGATTAACAGCCGCAAGGCAGGTGGACTGCTGCTTGGATTAGCTGGGCTGCTGTTTCTAGCGATTCCTAAGGGCATTGAGCTTGGTTGGCATAAAGCTTTTGGAATTGGAGAGCTTTTGCTTCTAGGTGCTGCATTGTTCGCCGGTTATGGCAATCTGTTATCGAAGCGGGCAGTTTCCCGTTTCTCGGTTACGTATGTGAATGGGTACCAAATGGTACTTGGCGGTCTTGCGCTCATTGTTGTGGGCGGTGTGGTGGAAGGATTCGCACCGTTCCATTGGACGACTACTGCCATTATCCTGCTGTTCTACTCCGCTGTCATTTCGTCAGCGGGTTTCGTTCTGTGGAATTATGTGATGAAATATAACTCAGTTGGCTCTACCGCATCGTTCCTGTTCCTTACACCGGTATTCGGCGTCATTATGTCCGCTATCTTCCTACGGGAAGAGGTGGGCTTTGCCGTTATCGCTTCACTAATGGCAGTTTGCTGCGGCATTGTGCTCGTCAATCGGAAGGGGAAGATGAATAAGGAGCGGCTTGCTGCAGAATCTGCACCAGTACGATAGCATTGAATTAGGGTAGAAGATGCTTGTTTCGAGGGGGATTGTAATATGAATTCGAATCGCGAATCACACGCTTCAATCCAACAGCCAGGAAGTACGGTGCCGATTTGGACAGTTGATGCATTCACGGCAACGCCCTTCAGCGGTAACCCCGCGGCCGTGTGCTTGCTAGACGTCCAGCCGTCAAGAGATTGGATGCAGCGCGTAGCGGCTGAGATGAATTTATCAGAGACAGCGTTTCTTCGTCCATTGGAAGACGGAATGTATGAATTAAGATGGTTTACACCGCAGGCTGAGGTCGACCTCTGTGGTCATGCTACGCTCGCTGCGGCACATATTTTATACGAGACAGGTCGTCTTGGTGAACTAACAGCCGCGCGATTCGAGACGAAGAGCGGCTGTCTTACAGCATATCGGGAAGGCGGAGGCATTCGACTGGACTTTCCATCTGAGCCGGTTAGCCCGATGTCACCGCCTGAAGAGCTAATTGAAGCGCTTGGCTTCATCCCTCGATATGTGGGCAGCAATCGCCTTGATATTATGGTAGAAGCGGATAATGAGGCAACCGTTAGAGGGCTTCAGCCCGATTTGGCGCTGCTTCGAGCCTTGAATACGCGAGGCGTTATTGTGACGAGCCGATCGAATGCGACGGGCAGCTATGATTTTGTATCCCGGGCGTTTTTTCCTGCGATAGGAATCGATGAAGATCCCGTTACCGGTTCTGCACATTGTGCGCTTGCGCCGTATTGGGCGAAGCGATTGCGCAAGGATGAGCTGCGAGCTTACCAGGCTTCGGCACGCGGCGGAAGCATGACTGTAAAGGTACAAGGGGATCGTGTTATGCTCATTGGGCAGGCGATAACCGTACTCTCTGGCCGTTTATTTGCCTAATTCGAAGCCGGGTTCTAGAATCTACTTGTTAAAGCTAGGGGCATGTCGCATTGTAGGGGGCATGCCCCCATGCTATAATAGGCGTATTGCGAACAATGAGGTGCTGTAATGAATTACGAGATTCCAAGAAAAGTACAGGTGCTTGGTGAAGATATTCAATCTCACCAACTGCGTTACCATAAGCGAAGAGTGCTTCTATCCAAAGAATTTACGTTTGATAGCGCACATCATCTTCATAACTACGAGGGTAAGTGCATGAATCTGCACGGGCATACGTATAAAGTCCAGTTGATGATGTCCGGTGTACCTGACGAACGAGGCATCAGCATCGACTTCTCGGATATGAAGCGAATTGCGCAGGCTCGAATTATCGAGCCGCTCGACCATCGATATTTGAACGAAGTACTGCCACCCATGAACACGACTGCTGAGAACATGGTCGTATGGATGTATGAGCAGGTGCATGAGGCGCTCGTTGAAGAAGGGCTGTATCCGAATGTGCGTGTAGAGGAAGTGCGGCTGTGGGAGACGCCTACAAGCTTCGCTGCCATTACGCGTGAATGGATGGAGGCAGCGGACAATGAGTAGTTCCGATATGCATCAGAGCGAGCGCGATCCGCTCGATACAAGACTTCCAATGGTAGAAATATTCGAAACGGTCGAAGGCGAAGGCACGCGTGCCGGGTTTCCGACCGTTTTTGTGCGTTTGTTCGGCTGCAACCTGCGCTGCACCTGGTGCGATACGACCTACAGCTATCCGCCAGCCAAATCGGAGTTTACACTCTCGATTCGTGAAATCGTTGAGCAGGTACGTTCTTATAAGTCGAAGCATATCTGCTTCACGGGCGGGGAGCCACTTCTGTACGGAGATAAGTCAGCTCGACTTCTTCAGGCGCTTGCCGATATTGAAGGCATTGTCGATGTGCACGTAGAGACGAACGGCGCCATTGGACTTGCTCCGTTCCTTGAGAAGGTACAAGCAAGCAATGTACGATATGTGATGGATTATAAGCTGCCGGATTCGGGCGAGAATGAACGTATGGATTCGGACAATTTTGCGCTGCTTCGTTCGCAGGATGAAGTGAAGTTCGTTATTGCAACGGATCGAGATTTCGATTTCGCCGTGGAGACGCTGAAGCGATATCCGACGAAGGCATTGCCGATGTTCAGCCCGGTATGGGAGAGCATGCCGCCGGCAAAGCTGGTGGAACGCATGCTTGAAGCCGGTCTGTCGAACGTTAAGCTGAATATGCAGCTGCACAAAATCATTTGGGACCCAGCGAAGCGCGGGGTTTAAAGAGAGGACGAGAGTCGTCATGAGTGAAACGAAGAAAGCAGTCATTATACTAAGCGGCGGCTTGGACAGCACGACCTGTATGGGTTTTGCTAAGGAAGCAGGATATGAGCTGTATCCTATTACATTCGATTATGGTCAACGCCATCGGATCGAATTGGAGAAGTCGCAGCAGGTTGCTGACTTCTACAGCGTTAGTGATCGGTACAAAGTCATAAAGCTTGATTTCTTGCGGGGGATTGGCGGCAATGCACTGACAGATGACTCGATCGCGGTTCCGACAGCTACTGGCATTGAACAGAAGGATGCGGAAGAAGCGGGCAATGATATCCCTGTCACTTATGTGCCAGGCCGGAACTTCATGTTCTTGGCGATTGCGACGTCGTTCGCCGAAGCCGTTGGCGCGGAAGCAATCTACATTGGTGTAAATGCACTTGATTACAGCGGTTACCCAGACTGTCGTCCTGACTTCATTGCAAAGGTACAAGAAGCAATGGCACTCGCGACGAAGGTCGGCGTTGAAGGCAAGCCGATTACAATTGAAACGCCGCTTATCTCGCTGAGCAAGGCGGATATCGTACGTGAAGGCATGCGGATGGGTGTACCGTATGAGCTGACGACGAGCTGCTACAACGGAAAAGAGGAAGCGTGTGGCGAATGCGATAGCTGCATGCTTCGCCTGAAGGGTTTCAAGGAAGCGGGTCATAAGGACCCGATCCCTTATGCGATTTAATGGAATCGATGTAACAAAAAATGGCTGCTCACGACGCATTGGATGCGTTTCGTGGGCAGCCATTTTTGATTAAAAAGAAATGAGAAGTTCATTACTGAATCACTCTTCTCCAGAAGCTTTACTGCGTCTTGATTTCGAGCGATTAGACTTGGCTACGACGGACACTTTGTTCTTGCCTGTCGTCTTGGAGATGTACATCGCTTCGTCGGCTTCCTTAACGATGTCTAGTACGGATTGACCTGGGCTCGAAGTACTGACTCCGATACTGATCGTAACGCCCGTCTCCGTCTCTACCCGTCGACGAATGGTTTCTGCTACGTCCGCAGCTTTAACCTTCACATTACCGCGAACTGCAGCCAGCAGCTCTTCACCGCCATAACGGCCAGCTGTACCGATTCCGTTCGACTCTTCCTTAATAATATCTGCGACCTTCTTCAAGATGACATCAGCCGCATGGTGACCCTGTGTATCGTTCAATTTCTTGAAATTATCGATATCGCAGAAAATGATCGAAATAACACCTTGTTCACGCAGCCATTTGTCACAACGCGTAATGAAATGTTTACGATTGTACAGGGAGGTCAAGCCATCGGTAATCGATGATTGATGAATGTCGAGCATGCGTTCAATGACCCATTCGAACAACATAAGGAACAGCAGCGTAAAATAGATTAATGGTACGAAATTGATCAGCACGACGATAAAAGGCTTCTCGCCATGGAACACATAGCCATCAGCTACACTTGCTAATTGATAAAAGAAGTATGTACCAAGACTGAGCACGAACTTACGATTCAATGCGATGCCGCGCGTGTCGACAAGAATTAGAAAGTTAATAATGAGCGAGTAAAAATCGAGTGTGAGCACTTGCATGCTCGTTCCTCTAACGGGATGCTCCAGCAAGCTGCAGTCGAAATATAATTGAATGCCAGCCAGTATGAATGGCGCAACCAGCATCGAGATGAATGCCCATCCGACCAATCTTCCCGAAGGGCGGGTATATAATTTAATGAAAACAAAGTTTATAATGATGAATGAAACAATCTGCAGAATGGAAGCAGTTAAGTAAGGCCAAGGTGATGCATTGGATTCTGGTGAAGCCACGTACATCCGGATGATATATTGGATGCATACGAGCAGCAGACCTGCGATGAGCCAGCCATACACCTTGTATTTGCGATAGCTCTGATGAAGCTTTGCCGACATGAACAGCATGAGTATAACGATTACGATGACGCAAGCTGAAGAGAGAATCATACCGGTTGAACCGGTTAGCCAATTGACAATCGCCATGTGTACGATACCACCAGTTTCATAGAGTTACATATTGTTTACCACATAAGAATTCATACATTCCCGAGCCGACCGGGGAAAATAAATTCTTATTGGCTATAAATTCTACCTTCAAGCGCGGCCGTTCATTCTCGAATGACTGGACTTAAGGTTTATTTACAGAAACATATGTTCTAGTATATCATGTTTAAGGCATACCGCCTAGAGACGAAAGTCAGATGATGTCGAAGGTCCGTAGGCAGCTTATGTTTCTAGTTTTATGAGGTTAGGGGGCAGTTGCCTTGAATATTTTACAAGCCTTATTCTTTCCACCGGAGCAGCCCGGCGGTGTTTCCTCGATGGTTCCTTACATCCAAGAGCGGTTCAATCGCGCTGGATGGTCGATGGAATTGTTCTCGCTGCCGAAGCGAGTTCGTAACAAAGGTCAGGAAGAAGTTTATTTCGAAACCTTTGATGCTGCAGAGTTTGTTGGTAATCCGATTGTCGACAAATATTTGCAAACGTATCGGGATTACGTCTGGTGGACGCGGATGCGTATCAAACGTTCTTACGATATGATTCACGCGCATCATCCTATTGCAGCACTGGTCATGAAACAGCTCTTCCCGGATACGCCCATCGTCATGACGATCCACTCCAGCTTTGAACGAGAGCTTATACTGAACGGCCGTATTCAAGAGGGCAGTGTCGAACACCGATTCTTGACTTCGCTCTATCGCGAGCTGGAGCTAAAGGTGGATCAGTTGCTAACGGTTTCGGAATCATTCCGTCAATATATGACACCGTATCTGGATCACCCTGACAATGTTATCGTCATTCCGAATGGATTTGATGAGAAGAGATTCCGCCCAATCGCCCATGATAATCAAGTGACGCAGTTTATCACGGTGTGCCGCCTCGTACCTGCAAAAGGGTTAGACATTCTGCTTCGTGCATGTGCGAAGCTGAAGCAGCAAGGGCATCCGTTCGTGCTTCATATTATCGGGGATGGGCCGATTCGAGCGGAGCTGGAGCAGCTTGCAGTCGAGCTGGACTTATACGATGAAATTATTTTTTATGGCTATATGCTTCATCCAGAAGAATTCATGCCATTCTTTGATGTGTTCGTCCTGCCGTCCCGAGCGGAGTCGTTCGGTTCCGTATTCGCAGAAGCTGCGCTTTGCCTGCTTGCGTTAGTTGGTACGAACGTTGGCGGAATTGGCGAGCAGATCGAGAATGAGGTGAACGGTCTGCTCGTACCGCCGGAAGATGTAGATGCTCTTGCTGAGGCGATGGAGAAGACGATTGTCGATCCAAGCTATCGTTACAATCTTGCGCGTGCCGCATGGGATAAGGCGAAGCGTGTTTACTCACTGACTCGCGTGGTGTCGCAGCTGAAAGAGGTTTATGTGAGCCTGTCTCCGCATCCGCTGGAGGATGAGGACCAATAGGGGGGAGCTCTACCCACCTTTAATCCTCGGGGTATCTACCTACCTAAATCCTCCCTGTTAGGGAAGACAGAAAGATACAAACAACGGGTGAGCAGATTGGCTATCTGCTCACCCGTTGTTTGTTTATTTATGTTTGCGATCCCGCGGCTGTATTTGTACGCTGCGATGCCGAATAATAAGGACGAGCCAGCCGAGGCTGATCATACCGAATATCGGATACAGGGTGGAGAGCAGCGGACCGAAACCGATCTGACCGGCTAGATAGCAGAAGATGAGTATGACGATCGTAATGATGGAGACGGGCCATTTTACCCGCTGGCGAATTTGCAAGGTTAGACCGTATATGTCGGCGATAAGCGTAGTGAAAATTTCGGCGAAAATGAGGAATATATAAATCCATTGCGCCGTATGACCAAGCTGTCTTGCGATGCCGCCCATTGGGATGGCGAACTGCTGTATTCCTGGCATATGAAGCGAAAGCGCGATGTGACCCGCGAGCAGCATGAAGCCAATGCCGATGCCGCCAACCAAAGCGCCGGCTTTTAGCGCGCGGCGGTCTTGAATGGATGCACCTAGAGGAACAAGAACGGCTTGGGACATCGACAGATTGAACGCGGCGTATAACAGTGGGGCACTCCATGCAGCGAAGAGCGGATGATCGGTTTGTAACGTGAGCCAACGGTCTGACTCTGGCGTCGTGAATGTATTGTACATGACGATGCCTGTGAACAGCAGCATCATGGGCACGACCACGCTGTTGACGGCTAATATCGCGTTCATCCCTTTGCGGAGCAGGAAGAAGCATCCGACGATCGTAATGAGGAGTCCAGACTGATAGGAGAAATTCCAATTTTCCTCGAAAATCGATCCAGCGCCAGCGAGCATGACAGCCGTTACACCGAGCAAAATAATCATCATAAACATGCTGATCCAGCTGCCAAGTCGCTCGCCAAATAATGTTTTGTTCAAGTCCTCATAGGATGCAGCTTGTATATCGGAGCTAATCAGCATCATTTTGGCGCCGAGCCAGATGAATAGAAAGGTCGCAAGTGTTATCGTGATGGAGCCCCAATAGCCGAATCGGGTAAAAAACTGTAGGATTTCTTGTCCAGTTGCAAAGCCTGCGCCAACAACGGTTCCCATATAAGTGAACGCCACTTGCAGCACGATGTTGATCCGTTTCCACATTTGATCCGTCCTCCGTTTCCGATCCCCTCTATGACAAGGTATGACGACGGACGGACAGGCATGACAGGTTGTTGTAATCGGCTATTGAGTCCGCTTGCTGAATCAGGCCTCTGTGAATAATTTTATGGACAAAATCTCATGACTGTCAGGATCGAGGTCCAACTTGAGCAGTGAATTCGTCGTTTTGTAGGTGAGTAGATAGGAGGATTGCGAGTCAGGTTTTCCGATTGCTTTCACAGCTGCATCCTCTGAATCGCCAACTCTTACTCCGCTAAGACCTGTAACAACATCAGCACCATAAACTTCTATGAATAAGACACCTTGATTCCCGCTGCCGAACCCGATACTTAGTCCTTCATATTCGAAAATATCAATCGATCCAGCATCGCCATCTTGCGCGTAGCTGTCGTCAGGCTCGCCAAGCTTCTTCTTCACGTCGGATGTCAGAAGGCCAAGCGCAATGCCGGCAAGGGTTGGCTTCGCCTTATCTAATGTGGACTCCGGCAGCTTAGGCTTAGGCTTCGCAGCACCTGTAGCTTCCAGTGTCCCGTTGTCAGCCGTGCCGCCGTTCCAATTGGCATTCTCGTTTACGGTCATATTCGGACCGCCATTGTTCGTATTGATCTGTCCGGCTGCCAAAGGGTCGTTGCCAACTACCTGTTCGTCCTCTGGGCTGCTGCCGGATGTAAGCGAACAACCAGCCAGTGTTATCGTTAAAGTCATCGTCAGTGCTGATTTCTTCCATACGTGTTTCATTGTTAACGCCTCCGTTCGTCCCATGTATCTCTATCCTATCAGAGATTGGAAATAGGTGTATATAGATATAACGTGAAATTGTGAGGAAAGGTTACGGGCAGTTCATGGAATGATGACTAGAACGGTTGCGCCGGATAATCGTTATATGGTAAGTTATCGGAAAGGGTTTTTCGGAAAGGAGCTTGACTATGGAAAAATTAAAACAACGCATATTGGAGGACGCTTCGGTTAGATCAACGGACGTACTGAACCTTGATACGATATTGAACCATCAAGTCGATCCTGTTCTGACGATGGACATGGGACGGGAATTTGCACGGCTATATGCAGAATCGAACATCACGAAGGTCATCACCGTGGAGTCGTCGGGTATTCCGGTCGCTTTCGCAACGGCTCATGTGCTTGGCGTACCGCTCGTATTCGCAAGACGGAAGAAGACACTGATCAATGATCCAGACGCTTATGTTGAGCGTGTACCGTCGTTTACGAAGGGGATCGTAACCGACCTGCTCGTCGCGCGCACCATGCTGAGCGAAACGGATAATGTATTGTTCATTGATGATATTATTGCCAACGGTGATGCAGCACGTGGACTGGTCAAAATTATTGAACGTTCCGGCGCGAAGCTTGCTGGCATCGGTATCGTGGTAGAAAAGTCGTTCCAAGCAGGCGCAAAAGCGCTGCGGGAGCAAGGCTACCGCGTGGAGTCGCTCGTACGCATTTCCTCGCTGTCGAACGGATCGATCTCGTTCGAATAGTCGATTGTTCGGCCCAATACTTCTGGGAACTTGTGCTGTACTCTTTTCTGCCTGATGGATATCGCTTATAATTAATTTGTAAGAGTACGAGAGGGGGCACTAGACGATGGAGATTATGACGAACGACTTTATGAGCCAGAAGCTTGTAGCTGCTAAGACGCATTTCGAGCGGGCGCTCGATTGCAAGCACACGGAATTCGATGATCTGTATCCATATATGATTGAGCACCCGCAATTTTTCTGGTATAAACGCTATGTGGCGTGGTCGGAGCTGCTGACGATTGTTAAACTCGCTGAAGAGCTTGGCATGGAGTGGCGGGATCAATTCCTCGATCACCAGAAGGATTATATTGCGAAGCGAGTCATGTCCTCTCGTGTACTGGACGAATGGTATGAGACGAATGATTCCAAGGAGCATGTCGATAATATCGGATAATGGAGATCATCGATCTCGCAAGGAGCGAAGAACGTCATGATAACGGAAGAGCAGCTGGATGCGTTCCGTCAATCCGGCGAGCCGGTCCGAATCGTTCGTGACGGCTTGGCCGCGAATGATGTATACGGCATTATTGTTGCATGGGACGATTCAAGCCTAGTGCTGCGTAAGATCAACAAGCGCGTCGTCAAGCTGAGCCGAGACTACACGCTCGAGCGTGCAGCAGACGATCGCAGCGTACCAGACATCCTGCAGGGCGAAGAAGAATCGAAATAATGATCGAATGAAGGTTGAGCAGCCTGTGCTGCTCAACCTTTTTTGTATATAAATCGGCTGGTAACAGACTCAGTATGAAGATTAAGAGCAGTGGATGCATACTTATTTCTTCAAATCACGTCCTCATCGACGAATAAGTATGGCAAAAGCACACCTAATGTACCATTCGGAACGAAAAACAGCCCCCAGTGGAAATTAAGTGAGGTTTAGCATTACTCTCGAACGAAAGCTATGCCCCATAGGGGCACGCGACTCTCAATTCGCAGTAGCTTATCCGCAACTACGTCTCGCCATCGACCCCTTCCGGGGTTCAGGGGTAAAGGTTTCCGTAAGGAAGCCACATCGGAAGCATACGCTTAGTCCCAGGGGGCCCTCCCTTGCAGGGAGGGTTTGGGTGGGTAGAAATCTTTAAAACCTGGGGTCAAAGGGGCGTAGCCCCTAACCTCAGTGTTCCACCGTAAAGCTATCAACCTGTTCTCCATCAGACGTATACGCAGTATAGGTCAGGCTGTCGCCTTCAACCGTAATCGCCGCAAACATCTGCTTATTATTCTGAAAATGTACCGCATGGTAGAACTGATCTTCTTTTTTCTCATTAAACTTCGGCCCAGCCGTGTTTGTTACGACGTAGACTGTTCCAGAATGGTTGGTGACCGCTTGATCCGCTGAGCCAGTCACTTTGCCATCACGAAGCGGGAAGGAGCGGGAATATTCATGATTATGCCCCTGCAGTACAAGATCGACCTTGTAACGGTCAATGACCTCAGCCCAGTCCTTGATCTTCTTGTAAGTACTTCCCCCATATAGCGGTCGATGAATCGCAACGATCAGCCATGGCTGTTTCGTCGCAGCTAAATCTGCATCCAGCCACTTCGTTTGCGCACTGATCTCTTCCTCTGTATTTAATACCGCAACATGTACGGTTCCGTAATCAAAGGAATAGTTGCCCGACACGCCATTTGCCCCATTGTCAGGCAGATCGAAACGAGCCGTAAGTGGCGTGGAGCCTTCTTTCTTTAACACATCATTATTGCCGACCACAGGCATGAGCGGTATGCTCGCTGCCCAAGGCATCGCTTGCTCGAATAGATAACGCCAACCATCCGCATCATCCGCATTCTCTGTGAAATCGCCATTATGAATGACGAATCGTGAATCGGGATACAGCTCGAACGCTTTGTTCAATGTATCGCCCCATAGCTTGAAATCTTGCTCTGTCACGCCTTGCGAGTCGGCTAGATTCAAGAAAGTGAAGGAACTCGATTGGTTCTCGCTGCTGTTTTCTGTTTCATCTGCGGCTGCTGTCGTGAACGTCATTGGAGCACTCCAGCCTTTCGCATCACCACTGCCAACGCGATACGTATAGGTTGTATCGGGCGTTAAGCCCACTGCTTCGGCCTTATGGGTACCGAGCTTATCGTCTCCGATATTAAGTAGCTCTGTGCGGCCTTGAAAGGATATGACGTCATTCGTATCTAATTTGGCAGCATCTGTACCGGGAACAAGCTGCAGGACCGATGCGGCTTCAGGATCATCGGTAGTCCAAGCGAAGCTGCGAGCTTCTGATGCATCTCCATTGAATGTCGTAACTATAGAGTAGGGAAGTGATGCGTGCGTTGAACGATTGTGCTGAGAAACGAACAGGATGACAAGGAGCAGGACGATAACGACGGCTATTGTAATGGTTTGAAGCAGCATTCTCAACGCTTAAGCCTCCTATCGAATAAGTGTTGAAGCTTACTATCGCATGTTTGATGGGTCATAATCAAATGAATTGTTAAGGGAATGTAAATTTTTCAGCGTTTATTCAGCTAGAGATAAGATTATTTTCAAGATACGCACCTATAATGAAACACATCAAAGACACAACAAGCGAATGAAATGAGGTGACAGGATGACAACGATCGAACAATTGCGCTACGACGGAACGGAACAATTGGAGCTGCAAAAGCGAATAGATGACAGCAAAGCGTTGGCTGTTGAGACAGCGCCTGTGCAGGCACAGCCATTAAAATTTCGTCACGAATTAAAATATTATATCAACTTCCACCAATACTTTATCATTCGTCAGCGCCTAAGTAGTTTCATGGCACGAGATAAGCATGCAGGACCAACTGGCGAATACCATATTCGCAGCCTTTACTTTGATGATGCGGAGAACAAGGCGCTTGCAGACAAGCAGGGCGGCCTGCGTGACCGTAGCAAATACCGGATTCGAATCTATAACGTCTCGGATTCCATCATTCATTTTGAGAAGAAAATTAAGAAAGACGAGTATATTGCGAAGGTTAAAACCTCACTGACTCGAGCAGAGGCGGATGCCATCATTGCAGGTGACTTCGACTGCTTGAACGTTCCATCTAATCCGCTGCGGGCGGAGCTTCATAAGGAAATGAGCCAGCGGCTGCTCAGGCCGAAGGTTATTGTTGACTATGTACGCGAACCGTTCATAAATGTGCATGGCAATGTGCGAATCACGTTCGATAAACAGCTGAGAACGGGGTTGTATTCGACGGATCTGTTCAATCCGAATCTGAGCACGATCAACACGCTCGATGACAATCAGATTATACTCGAAGTGAAATTCGACGAGTATTTGCCTTATCATATCCGAGATGCGCTGCAGCTCGAAGGATTGATTCGGCAGTCGGCTTCGAAATATGTCATGTGCCGCAAATTCTTGAAACTTAACTCATGGGAGGATCAATAAAAATGGCAGCAGAGAATACAACAACAGTGGCAGCAGCTACTGACAACGGTGGAACGAACACGTTTGCCGATATTATTAAAAACTCGATTTCGGACAACTTCGTCAATGATATCGACCTAACCAAAGTCGTGATCACGATGGCGATTTCATTCTTGATTGGCTTCTTTATCTACCTGCTGTACAAACGGGTATTCAGCGGCGTGCTGTACTCGAAGAGCTTTAACGTATCGCTTATTGGTATGACACTCGTTACATCGATGGTCATTATCGCCATTAACTCGAACCTTGTCCTGTCGCTCGGCATGGTCGGTGCGCTCAGTATCGTTCGTTTCCGTACGCCAATTAAAGATCCAACTGATCTGATCTTCCTGTTCTGGGCAGCAGCAGCAGGTATCGTAACAGGTGCTGGCTTCTTCTCGCTCGCAATCGCAGGTTCAGTTATCATCGGTATCATTATGTTTATCTTTATCAAGAAATCGACTTTCGAAACCCCTTATTTGCTCGTTGTGAACTGCGATGGCGATGACAGTGAGAAAACACTGATGGAACAAGTACATGGCAAAGTAAAACGTTACAATGTTAAACAAAAAACAGTAACGCCGGGCAACATTGAGCTGACACTGGAAGTACGCGTGAAAGAGAAGGAAAGCGGCTTCGTTAATGCGATTTCAAGCCTTCGCGGCGTGAAAAATGCGGTGCTCATCAGCTACAGCGGCGATTACGTATCTTAATCGGCGGTGCAAATTGAAATCCAAAACCGCTGTTCCGATTCTAGTCATTTGCGTGGTTGCTGCGTTAATCGCAGCGCTGCTATTTGATAGCTGGAATCGTGACTCCGAGAGCTCCGCGGTGACGGGCGGAGCCTCGGCTGCGGCAACTACCGAACAGTTGGAGAGCAATGTATTCGTTAAGGATAAAGTCGTCGATGTGAAGATTACGCTTGATCCCGATGACTTCCAGGATATGCTCGACAATGCTTCTGCCGAGGAATTCAAGACCGCAACGGTCGAATACAACGGTATTAAGCTTGAGAATGTAGGCATTCGTACGAAGGGCAATCTGTCGCTTCGTGCAGTCGTTCAGATGACGGACTCGGATCGCTACAGCTTCAAGCTGTCGTTCGATGAATATGTAACGAACCAGACACTGCAAGGTATCTCGAAGATTAACCTAAACAACGACTACAGCGATCCTACTTATATGCGTGAGTTTCTCACTTATGAGCTGGCGAAGTCGATGGGATTGCCTACGCCTGAGGTCTCGTATGTGAATGTGTACGTGAATGGTGAGCTCAAAGGGCTGTATCTGGCTGTAGAGCAAGTAGGCGAGTCCTACCTGGAGCGCAACTTCGGCAATTCGTACGGAGCGCTGTATAAAGGTATTATGGGCAACGGCAGCGATCTGCTCTACCGCGGCGACGAGGAGACGGATTATCCGGGCCTTGAACGCAAGTCTAAGAAATCAAATGGTAATGTGCTCGTCGATATGATCAAGGAACTCAATGATGGCTCAGATATCGAGAGTGTCATCGACGTTGAAGATGCACTCGGCTATATTGCACTCAATGCTGTGACAGTGAATACCGACAGTTATATCGGCAGCAATAAGCAGAACTACTATCTGTATGAGAACAACGGAATATTCTCGATTCTACCGTGGGACTACAACATGGCGTTTGGCGGTATGGGCGGCATGGGCGGCATGGGCGGAGGCGGCGGAGGCGCCAGCAGCAATACTTCGTACATGATCGACGAGCCTACCGATGGCAGCGTTGATGAACGTCCGCTTGTTGCGAAGCTTCTCAGCAACGAGACGTACAAAGCGCAGTACCACGAAATGATTCAAAGCATGATTGACAACTACTTGAATGACGAAACGTTCCAAGCGCGTGTGAAGCAGCTGCAGGAGCTGATCGCTGATGATGTGAAGGCGGACCCTACTGCGTTCTACACTTATGAGGAGTTCGAGCAAGGTGTACAGTCGCTCCTGACGTTCACGTCAGACCGAGTTGCTAGTGTGCAAGGCCAGCTGGACGGTACTGTAAAGGCGTCCGGTGATGGCTCAGGCAATGGCGGCGGTATGGGCGGCGGAGGCGGCGGCTTCGGAGGCGGCAGAGGGGGAGGCAATAACATGGCTGCGAATGGGCAAAATAATGCAGCAGCGCAGGACGGTAACAATGTGCAAGGCAATAACGCCGCACAAGGTGCAAACGATGCGCAGAATGGCGGAAATGCACCTGCCGCACAAGGCAACGACGGTGCTCAGAACTTCAAGGCTTCCGCTGCGGATGGCAGCAGTACGCCAACCATTCAAACCGCTTCATTGGATGCCAACAGCAGCGGCCTAAATATCCAGACAGCAGCTGCGGATGCAAATACCGGCAACCAGAACGCTGTGCCTGACGCAAGCAATAGCTCCCAGAATGGCCAAGCTGCAACGGATGGAGGCAACGCGGGCCAGAATGGCCAAGCCCAAGCTGACGGCGGCAATGGAGGTCAGGGTGGACAGAATGGTGGCGGCGGCCAAGGCCAAGGCATGCAAGGTGGTTTTGATGGCGGTCAAGGCGGCGGCGGCTTCGGCGGTGGCGACGGTATGGGTGCGCCTCCAGACGGCTTTGGCGGAGGCGGCATGGGAGGCATGGGAGGAGGACCTGGCGGCTTTGGTGGCAACACGGTTACGAATGCCAACCAAGGCACTATGAAAGATGCCATTACGACAGGCTCACTCCTCATCGTACTCGTACTCGCTATGTTCTTCATCGTGAACTTCCGTAAGAAGCATTAACCATATAAAAGCCGTTCGGGCGCCGGATAATCGGCAGCTGAGCGGCTTTTATTCATGTATATCAGTCGGTATCGAGTAAAGCAGATTTATACAATAAAAAAGCTCATGCATCGCTGAACCAGCAATCCATGAGCTATCATTTATGATGAGTTGGTGCGGTCAAGAGGACTTGAACCTCCACGGTTGTTACACCACTAGAACCTGAATCTAGCGCGTCTGCCAATTCCGCCATGACCGCATGTCGTTGATGTCGACAAGAAAGATATTATCATTAGTTCGGATAACAAGTCAACATATACATTTCCGAAAGGCTTGAGCACAGAATAGCACGAGTTTATTCGTTGCTTTACATTCCAAATGTGATTTAAAACGATATGTTTTTTATCATTTTTAAGTAGAATAGGAGAGGGTTGTGGAGGGCAGCAAACCATAACCGTAACCGTACATAGATGAATGAGGTGACTTCGCATGAAAAGAATAGCGATCGATATGGATGAAGTAATGGCTGACTTCTCATCAAAACATTTGAGCCAATTCAATGCTAAGTTTCAGGATTCATTAACGCTGGAAGACCTTCAAGGTACGCGCCTTCGGCATTTGCGGCCGCATCTGGCTGATGAGATTACTGCAATTATCGATGAGGTTAATTTCTTCCGCGATTTGAACGTTGTAGAAGGCTGCCAAGAAGTGATCCGCGAGCTGAGCAGCAATTATGAGATCTATATTGCAACAGCCGCAATGGAGCATCCGTCCTCTTTACAAGGGAAATATGAATGGCTGTGCGAGCACTTCTCCTTCATCTCGCCGATGAATTATGTGTTCTGCGGAGATAAGAGCATCATTAACGCGGATTATTTGATTGATGACAACGTTAGAAACTTCAAAGGATTTCGAGGTCAAGGACTCCTGTTCACCGCGCCTCATAACCGAGACGAGACAGGCTACGTAAGGGTTAACAGCTGGGCGGAAGTATTGGAATATTTCCGGAGTCAGAGCCATTAATGATAAGACCCTCGTTCACTAAGACGTGCACCCCTTATAGTGGACATTGGAAAAACACCCTCGTGTTTATGCCGATGTAATACTATAGGGGGTGCACTTCATTGATGTGAGTGAAGGTGGGCTTATTATAATTTATGGATGGGTTGAGAAAGAGAAGACTCTCTGAAACGAGAATCGTTCATTAATGTGAAGCGCTAATGGTTGCGGGAGAGCTTAATTGACTCGCTATGCTCGGATTGCAGCTCTAACGGTTACAATGGAGATTAATAGCTTAATGTTGCTTCGAAAAGGGTGCCTTGAGCTACAATAGCCGCTGTAGCAACCGTTACACGTTCAAAGTCGCTTGTATTAACGAAATAGCCTTCATGACAACCGTTAGGCCACCATGCTCAAGGTTTGTGAAAATAGCTTCGCGGCCGCACTCAGCTCCGAGCCGACGCCGCGAGGCTGACGGTTGTAGCAGTGCCAATTTAGCTCTTTTTACACTTTACATGATTTAATTTTTAATGAGTCCCCGCAGCAGGCTTGGTCCAATCCTCAAGCATTCGCAGAATACGAAAGGCATCCTCATTCGTTTCTCCGCAAGTGTATTCCTCAGCAGTGAAACCGCCGCATACAGCAGGGCGCTCGGGTTTGCCGAATAGTTTGCACTTGTTATCAGCCGTCAATTGTACACAAGGTACGCCAGCCGGCTTTCCTTCGGGCATTCCCGGGATAGGTGAGCTGATCGTAATGGCAATGCAGCAAGCAGCACATCCGACACGGCATTCCATCATCGATTACCCTCCCACAGCAATAAAAAAAGTTCCAGCTCATGCGCTGGAACCTCTTATAGATGGTGCGGTCAAGAGGACTTGAACCTCCACGGTTGTTACACCACTAGAACCTGAATCTAGCGCGTCTGCCAATTCCGCCATGACCGCACAAATGAACTAACGAATCTTAATATAGCATGTCCTTTAATTCGAAGTCAACGCGATTCGTGAAAGTTTAAATTTTCAGACAGAATGGCGATCTTGGCAGCAGGCTGTATTTACAGGGCAGCGGTTGTACATATTTCTCGTTCAAGGCACAAACAATGAACGTACTTTAATACAGAAGGCGGTGCCTGATTGATGAAATATCGCAATCGAAGGTTGGATTTGCAAAATGGCGTATTCACTATGCTTCTTCGTCGTACACGTACGCGCCGAACGCTCCGAATTGCATTCGCAACGATCGGTACGTTCGTTCTGCTCGCGTTCGCGCCAGCGCCAAACCTTACGACCAGCACGACAACAGCGGCACAGATGCAGTCGAATATCAGCACAGAAAAGCAGACGGAAGCGACAGCTGCTTCCAAACGGATTGCAATCGTCATCGATGATTTCGGCAATGGCATGACGGGTACAGCCGAAATGATGAAGCTTCCTTTTCCATTCACCGTCGCGGTTATGCCTTTCATGCCGACGACAAAAGCAGATGCGGAGACTGCGCATAAGCTCGGACATGACGTTATCGTACACATGCCAATGGAGCCGAATCGCGGCAAGAAGGAGTGGCTGGGTCCTGGTGCGATTACGACGGATCTGACCGACGCTGAGATCCGGAAGCGGGTAGAGGCCGCAATCGACAATGTGCCATTCGCTGTCGGCATGAATAATCATATGGGTTCCAAAGTAACCGCCGACGAGCGTGTGATGCGAATTGTTCTGCAAGTGTGCAAGGAGCGAGGGTTATTTTTCCTCGATAGCCGTACGACATTCAAGACCGTTATACCGAAGGTTGCTGCTGAGCTTGAAGTGCCGCTTGTATCCAATGACGTCTTTCTTGACGATGTCTACTCGGTCGCGCATATCTCGAAGCAAATCGGCATTCTGCGCAAACATCTGCAGGAGCATGAGAAGTGTATTGCGATCGGCCATGTAGGGCCGTCAGGCAAGAAGACAGCAGCTGTGCTGCTGTCCTCTACGCCATCACTCCGAGAGAATGCCGTCATCGTCAAGCTGTCCGAGCTTGTTCGGCGCACCAGCGATCAGCAAATACTGCCTTAATCCAGCAGCAATGGTCACTGCAAGCTTCGTCTGCGCATTCCGATTTGTCAGCATTGCACGGTCTGCTGGATTCGACAGGAAGCCCATCTCGACGATGACAGCAGGCTGACGAACGGATCGGAGCAAGTAATACGGCTGGCCTTCTCGCGGTATTGCATTCGTCTTCTGAAGTCGATTGAGCGCGTCTTGAATGCAGAAAGCAAGCAAGGCGCTCTCGCCGTTTCTTTGATGAAGAACAAGTGGGCCACGTTTGGAGCTTGACTTGGCCGCGTTCACGTGGAGGCTGACGAATAAGGTCGTATCGATCTCTTCCGTCAGCCCTTTGCGTTGTGACAGATCGCGGCGATGGCGCGAGCGCGTAACATGCCACCGATTATCTTCGCTGAGCGCATAATCTCCGGTTCGGTTCAATACGGCAGTAATCCCTTGGCTGCGAAGCAGTAAATACAGCTTCTGTGCAACGGCCAGGTTGATATGCTTCTCCAAAATGTCACCTGTGTTCGTACCGCCATCAATCCCGCCATGTCCAGCATCAATAAGCACGACAGCGGACGGAAGCGCACGTTTGTAGCGGGGAGGAGCGGCGGTATCCGCCTTGTCATGGGATTCTGCTTCCGCCTGCGTATTACGGATATGACGTTCTGACGTGTCATCGTTGTAGAGGATTCGATTCGCATCCGCTTCTACTGTGGGTGTACTGCTGACGAGCAGCCAACCGAGCACCGCGCACGATAAGTAGGCGGCGGCAATCCGCCGAATAGTCGGCTGTGGGATACGATGTCTAAAGTGTCTCATTAAGGTGCTCCTTCCTGCATGAACCATCATACTGTTATCGTGGCTCATCGACAGGAAAGTCATTCATGATTATAGACGTGAGGAGCGGGGCACAATGATAATGTCAGCAAACGATTAGGTTGAATCAATATAAGGGAGAGGGAACGGACATGGCAGATAAACGCGATGATTTTTTCAAATTTGTTGGAAAGCAGCTCGTCACTCTAGTTGATCAGCCGGCAGAGGTAAGACAGCAGCGCCGTCAGCACCGCAAAGAAGCGAAGGCTGTTCGTGAATCGTGGGTAACCCGCTGGTTCGGGATTGCTCCGTTAACGATTATGTTCTGGGTGAACGGCTGGAAAAACCGGCAATCGGAGCAGAAACGACGTCATGGCGGACCTGGTCAATCCGAAGCGCATCCTCAACGGTAATGGATTAACGATAAAAGCTTCCAACCGGGGACAAATCAGACAAACCAATATAGCGATGCTCGCTATTCAGCCCGGTTCCTTCAGGATCGGGCTCTTCGAGCGCCAAATAAAGTGCGTTGTTCGACCATTGTTGATAGCCGACGACACCCCATACGAACGTAGCCGTGTGATCATACAATTCGGCAACGTACCGGATCGGAGTATCGGATTCCAGCGGCTTCGTTAGCTGTTCGGCATACTTCACCTTCATTGCCGCATTCGTCAGCCAAGGCAGCTCGGCATAGATGTCGAACGATGATCCATAATGATCGCGATAAACTTTGGAGCGGATGCCGGCTGACGAAGGGAACAGGGATGCAGCAGTTGCTGAAACGCTAGCAGTTGCTGCTTGCCAGGTCTTGTCTGTCGTAGGCAAAATATCACCAGTCGCAGCGTCTGCAAACCATACTTCATGGTCCGCCGTCACAACCCGCCATACGGCTAATACGCCGTTCTGATAAAGCTTTTCTGTGTTGAAGGAAGGCTCATTACTATTCGCACTTTCCTGCGTAATTACACCTTGCCGGACAAGCGACAGCTTCAGCGTCTCCATATCAAACAGCGGTCGTTTGCCGGCGCCGTATTCGCCGAGCATGAAGCCGCCGCTCTCCGTTGCATGCACGATCATATAACCAACCTTATTGCCTCCAGCTGTTATCGACACGTACCAGGAGTGTGTTCCTGGACCAAGTGGCTCAACTGTGAAATCAGCGCCGGACCACGCGGCGAACGGCTGCTGCTTCGACAGCTCGTCCATCCACGTCTGAACCTGATCGGATAGTCGTTTCTTTTCCTCTGGAGTTTGAGGCTTGACCGGCTGCAATGTCTGCACGGGAGAAGCCTGTTGGTCAGCCGAAGCGTTCGCAATGCCTGCAGCAGATTGCAGCAGGGCAGCACACGCCACGATCAGGAACAGCTTCTTCGTATGACGAAACCGCATAATATCTCCGCCTTTCGCTTCATATGAAGCCGCTTACGTTCCTCTTCATTGTAGTGGACAAGCTCCCGTAAACGCTGTTGGAAGCTGTCGTGCGAACGTAAGCGGCACTGGTTCTATTTTTGCCGGAAAGCTGCGAAACCCGTCATGCCTTTAGCGAATGAAGCTTAATCAATGCCAGCGAGATGAAAAATGCCACAGTTGATGGCGGACGCTGTCACGCGCGGCTCGTACTGCCAACGAATTTCGGCTTGCCGTTTGTCATATTGCTCGGTAATTGCCGGCTTATTCTCCTCTAACGCAGAGGCGATGAGTGGTTCGTAGTAATTGCGGATGCGATCAAGCTCATCGTCCAGCCGTTCGCGGGCTTGTGCTGCCCAGCTGTAATCCTGATTTTTCAGCTTCCGTTCGATGGTCTGCTCAATCGTCGAAAGTGCCTTGCCCAGCGATAACCCATTCTTCGTAATATGGATATTGGGTGGCAGCTTCGGTGTCATCTTAAGCTCGAGCAGCCGATCATGGAAACGTTCGACACACTGTCCAGAAGCAAGAGAGACGCCAAATGAATACAGCTCTTCGCGCTTGCGGTCGCAGGCGAACTCCACCTTCAGATTGACGCCTAGCCATGCTGTGTAGGGGGTCGAATCATAGGGCAGCAAATGCTTGCGTTCTGGTTCTTGAAACAGGTAGACGTAGCTGCCAGCAGCCTGACTTGCATCGAACAGCTGATCGAGCCGGCGCGAACCGAAATGCATCTCCTCCCGCGGCATCCGAATCGTATTGACCTCGCCGTGGACGAAGCCGAACGAGCGGGCAAGAGCGGCATCAGTTGCAGAAGCCAGGGGGGATTCTGGATTCGGCTTTGGTGGCTGCTCGGCTTGCTGCTGCGCAAGCGCTGCGGCTTCAGCAGCTTCGAATTTGGTGCGATCGGTCACAAGCAGCATGGACATCGTTTCTGGGTCGGCACCGGTACGATCGACGAAGCTCCAATAGTAGGGGCGATTCGTCAATGCGCGGTCTGCCGCTGGCGACAGCTTTACTTTGAAATGGGCAGGCGATTTCTCAAGGACGGTACAATCCATTGCATCGAGAAACCGCTGGACATAGCGATGTACTTGGCGCTCGTTCATGGGCTGGCCTCCATCGAAATCGACTGGCCGACAGCATCGAGGAGATTACCTATTGCATCTTCCTCTTCAAGCTCAGGCTCGGACTGCACCTCGCTGCGAATGCGGCTGATCGAATCGCCGAGACCGCTTATCCTGCGCTGCAGATCGGTACCGTCGCCAGCCTCGGCAACCAGACGAGCAATTTGCTGTTCGATCGACAGCTCCTGCTTCTCGAACCGTTCAAGAATATGGTCCAGCTCGCCGATCACAAGCTCGAATAGGTTGATTTTCTCATGAAGCAGGGAAACAATATGCTCCTCAATCGTACCGAGCGTGCACAGGTTATAAATGCGCACATCATGCTGCTGACCGAGTCGGTGAACACGACCGATCCGCTGTTCGACACGCATAGGGTTCCAAGGCAGATCGAAGTTGATCATATTGTGGCAGAACTGCAGGTTGATGCCCTCGCCTCCAGCTTCGGTTGCGATAAGCACCTGCGCACGGCCGCGGAACAGATCCATCATCCAATCCTTCTTGCCGCGATTCATACCGCCACGGTAAGGGACGGCGTGTAAGCCATTCGCACGGAAGTAATTGAGCAGGTATTCCTGCGTTGCCCGGTATTCCGTGAAGATGATGACTTTGTCATCGATCTCTCGAATAAGCTCCATCGCTTTCTCGGCTTTCGTATTCGAGGTGATCGCACGAATGTTCTCGACGAGCCCCCATATTTTGGCCCGCAGCGGAGAATCTTCGGCCGTCTTCTTGAACAAATTAACGAGCGTCACGAAAACCGCGTCTCGGCTGGAGCAGACTTCCCGCTGCAGCGTAACGAGCGAGAGCATGCTGGCCATATCGGCGATTGTCTCGACGACGCGTTCCTTCACGAAAGCGGTGACGCCGTCGTACAATGCCTTCTCTTCCGGAGACAGGGAGAGCGGAATGTTGCGAACGATTCGTTTCGTAAAATGGATGCCGCCGTCGCCGCGGCGATTGCGGATCATGACCGCGGACAGTGCTTCTTGCAGTTGATCCTCATTCTTCGGCAGACGTTTGTCGACGACGAAATTCGCTGCGAACTCGCTCTGACCGCCGAGTTGGCCAGGCTTAAGCAATGTAATGAGGTTGTACAGCTCGTCTAAGTCGTTCTGAACGGGTGTTGCGGTGAGGAGCAGACAATATTTTTTACTCATCTGATTGACGAATTGGTAGTTGGTCGTCTTCTTGTTCTTGAGCTTATGGGCCTCGTCGATGATGAGCATGTCATAATCTTGGCTCAGCAGCTTCTCGCGATGCGGCTCGCGCTTGGCTGTGTCCATAGAGGCAACAACGACGTCATACTGCCAGGTATGCTCCTTCTTCTGCGCGACAGCGGAAATGCCGAACTTCTGGTTCAGCTCTCGAACCCATTGCAGCACGAGGGAAGCGGGAACGAGGATGAGCGCGCGCTTCACTAGACCGCGGACCATATATTCTTTGAGCACGAGCCCAGCTTCGATCGTCTTGCCCAAGCCGACCTCATCGGCTAGAATGGCGCGTCCGCCCATCTCATGCAGCACTTTGCTTGCGGTCGAGATTTGGTGAGGCATCGGTTCTAATGAAGGGAGGCAGCGCAGACATCGCAGCTCGTCAAAGCTGGTGACCTGCTTCGCTTGGTGCGCCTCTACTGCCAATTGATAGAGCTGCCAGTCATCCCATGGGCCGTTACGGTTCAATCTGGCTTGCAGCTCGTCGAACCAGGACCGGTCAAATTGCCAGTCTACGAGAGGATGCAGCTTGCTTCTCGCGGCTGGTTCGGAGCGCGTCAGATTCGTCGGTTGGTTCGGTTGCAGCATAGATGAGCTCCTTCCTGCCACGTTGTGGATGTGTGATTGCTCTAGTATGGCCTTGCTTGAAGGAATTCATAAGAGGGTAAGAAGTCAAGGGTAGAGATGATGCGCAATATCGATATTGGACGAGCATGATGAAGCAAATTGAAGAGTGATGGCGAATTGTTGGAAATAACCGTTATAATTGGCTTGTACGTGTCGGGTATATCTATATTTAGTATAGTATAATGGTATTCGCACACAATATATGGTATCGAACTCATACAATGTAGCTGATCATGCAGACAGAGGAACGACGAAATCGGGGAGGATGTCGGCGGATGGTTAAGGCGGAAAGCAAGAAGCTTGAAGGATTAAGCGAGAAAATTTTCTTGGATCGGTACGCATGGAAAAATGCGGATACGAATGATACAAAGGTAGGGGACGTTGTCCTCGTCCTGACGAAGGACGATCCTAAATTTCCGACGAAGGAAGTTGGCGAAGTCGTTGCGCGTGAAGGTAGCCGAGTAACGGTTAAGCTGCGCAGCGGCGATACGGTTGAATCGTCTGTCGAGAAGCTGACGCTTACGGTTGAGAAGACGCCGGAGGAAATGTGGGATCGTCTTGCGAACGCGATGGCATCGGTAGAGAAGGAAGACAAGCAGAAGGAGTGGGCGGAGAAGTTCCGTTACATTCTGGATGACTGGAAGCTTGTACCGGGCGGCCGTATCGCAGCAGGTGCAGGCGCTAGTGAAGAGCTGACGTTGTTCAACTGCTACGTCATCCCTTCGCCGAAGGACAGCCGAGGCGGCATCATGACGACATTGAGCGAGATGACCGAAATTATGGCTCGTGGCGGCGGTGTCGGCATTAACCTATCTTCACTCCGACCTCGTCGTGCAATCGTTGCTGGCGTGAATGGCTCCTCTAGCGGCGCAGTTTCTTGGGGTGGCTTATTCAGCTACACGACTGGCTTGATTGAGCAAGGCGGCAGCCGTCGTGGCGCGCTCATGCTCATGATCAACGACTGGCATCCGGATCTGCTGGATTTCATTACCGTTAAACAAACGCCAGGACAAGTGACGAACGCGAATTTGTCGGTATGCGTAAGCAACGGCTTCATGAAAGCAGTGAAGGAAGATCTCGAGTGGGATCTGGTGTTCCCAGATACGAAAGCGCCAGGCTACGATGAGTTGTGGGATGGCGATCTAGATAAATGGAAGTCGGCAGGGCGGCCTGTTATTCATTACAAAACGGTACGTGCCCGCGAAGTATGGCACACGATTATCGAGTCCGCTTGGAAATCGGCTGAGCCGGGCATCGTATTCATGGAATACTACAACCAAATGTCGAACAGCTGGTATTTCAATCCGATCATCTGTACGAACCCATGCGGCGAGCAAGGACTGCCGGCTTGGGGCGTCTGCAACCTGTCGGCGATCAACCTGTCGAGGTTCTACGATGAGGCGAAGGACGACGTGGATTGGAGAGAGCTGAGCCGGGTTACGCGTTGGTCCGTACGCTTCTTGGATAACGTGATCGACAAGACGCCGTACCATTTCGCTGAGAATGAAGCTAACCAGAAGAAGGAACGCCGTGTTGGCCTTGGTACGATGGGTCTGGCTGAGCTGATGATCAAGCTTGGCATTCGTTACGGTTCCCCTGAGTCGCTGTCGTTCCTCGATAAGCTGTATGGCTTCATCGCACGTGAATCATACTTAGCCTCGTCTGACATTGCTGCAGAGAAAGGCTCGTTCCAAGCATTTGATGCGGAGCTGTATCTGCAGAGCGGATTTATGCAAAATATGGTGGAGCAGTACCCAGAGGTTGGCGATGCCGTCGAGAAGAACGGTGTTCGCAACGTCACGATTATTACCCAAGCGCCAACGGGCAGCACGGGTACGATGGTTGGCACATCGACGGGTATCGAACCTTACTTCGCCTTCGAATATTATCGTCAGAGCCGTCTTGGCTACGACAAGCAGCTTGTACCGATCGCACAGGAATGGATCGACGCCAATCCAGGTCAAGAGCTGCCGGACTACTTCGTCACGTCGATGAGCTTGTCCGCACAGGATCATATCCGCGTGCAAGCGGCGATTCAGCGCTGGGTCGACAGCTCCATCTCGAAGACGGCGAATGCGCCAAACGACTTCACCGTTGAAGAGACGAAGGAGCTGTACGAACTCGCATTCGATCTCGGCTGCAAAGGCGTAACGATCTACCGCGACGGCAGTCGCGACGTGCAAGTATTGTCCACTTCGTCGAAGGACGAGAAGAAAGAGGAAGCAGCAGTATCAGCACCAGCGCCGCAAGCGGCTGAGGCGGTTGCAGCTACGGCTGCAGCGTCGGCGGTTGAAGAAAGCACCGCGGTTGGTCAACTGAACACAACGCTGAACGCAAGCGTAACGCCGCAGCAGGAGCAAGTATTCGATAAGGAATACAAACGCCGTCCGCAAGTGCTGCGTGGTGCAACGTACAAAGTGAACACGCCATTCGGCATGGCGTACATTACGATCAACGACATGAACGGCACACCAAGCGAAATCTTCTTGAACGTTGGCAAAGCTGGTTCGGACGTCTTCGCAATGGCTGAGGCACTTGGCCGCGTCTGCTCGCTGTTCCTCCGTTACGGCGATCATGGCAACAAGGTGAAGCTGCTCGTGAAGCACTTGAAGGGCATCGGCGGCTCCGGCGCAATCGGCTTCGGCGCTAATCGCGTCGAATCCATTGCTGACGCTGTGGCGAAGGCGCTCG
This sequence comes from Paenibacillus cellulosilyticus, assembly GCF_003182255.1. Taxonomy (GTDB): domain Bacteria; phylum Bacillota; class Bacilli; order Paenibacillales; family Paenibacillaceae; genus Paenibacillus_T; species Paenibacillus_T cellulosilyticus. Next base: position 36,192 of record NZ_QGTQ01000039.1, read on the forward strand.
AGACGCACGCGGAGTCGGCTGAGGAAGCAGCAGCATTCGCTGCTTACCAAGCGGCTCACGCAGCGGCGAAGTTTAGTGCTCCTTCTGTTTCGGCAGCAGCTCCAGAGGCAGGTCAAGCCGGCGGTTATGTCGGCCAGCCGTCCTCGCGTGATCTGTGTACAGCTTGCGGCTCGGCATCATTGATCAATGTCGAGGGATGCAAGACTTGCAGCAATTGCGGGTATAGTCGGTGTAACTGAGTAGATATGAGTTGTAGAATAAGAGGCCGTGGAAGAAAGATTCCACGGCCTCTTATTTATCGCTTATAAGCAGCAGGAACCATGAACATATTCAGGTCAGCCAGAGATTTCTGGCTGGCCTATTGTTGCTTGCATGGATGAAAGTATTGACATGAACGCGTCGAATGGAGAGGTCGAGATTATGTTGTTATGAAGTCGAATACGGAGTAGTGGAGAGAATCGTCTTTTTTTATGATTAGGATAACAAACACGCTAATCTCGGAAGGAGTACCTCAATGATAAAAACAGCAGTGTCCAAAAACAGACAGCACAGTGTTGCTCAGCAGGGGATGTACCGAAAATTTAAGCCCTTCCTGCCGATTTTCGTTATGATGCTGCCAGGCATGATTTATCTATTAATTAACAACTACTTACCAATGTTCGGGCTAATCATTGCATTCAAAAATATTGATTATTCCAAGGGCATTCTCGGCAGCGATTGGAATGGCTTCACAAACTTTAAATTTCTGTTCCAAACGACGGACGCCTACATCATCACGCGCAATACCTTGTTATACAACGGAGCCTTTATCATTCTCGGCTTGTTCATGTCGGTTGGTGTTGCGATTCTGCTCAACGAGGTCAAGAACCGTTTCATGTCTCGGACTTATCAAACGGTCATTTTGCTTCCTTTTCTCATATCGATGGTCATCGTGAGTTATCTCGCATTCGGATTTCTTGGGAATGAGCAGGGATATCTGAATAATAAAATTTTGCCAATGCTCGGTCTTGAACCGATCTCGTGGTATATGGAATCGAAATATTGGCCTTATATTCTGACGATCGTCAACCTGTGGAAGTCGGTCGGCTTCAACTGCATCGTGTATCTTGCCGCAATCATCGGCATCGATCAGGAATATTACGAAGCAGCGACGTTGGACGGCGCAAGCAAGTGGCAGCAATTCCGCACCGTTACGATTCCGCTCATTGCTCCTACTGTCATTACGATGACGCTGCTGGCGGTCGGACGAATTTTCTATTCCGACTTCGGGCTGTTCTATCAAGTACCTATGAATTCCGGCATGATCTACGATACGACGAACGTTATCGATACGTATGTATTCAGAGGATTGCTGCTCAACAACGATATCGGAATGTCGGCAGCTGCTGGTTTATATCAGTCGGTTGTTGGCTTCGTGCTCGTCATTCTATCTAACTTTGCAGTTCGTAAATTCAGTAAAGACAACGCTTTATTCTAATGATGAGGTGAGAACCGTGAACAACAAAGAAACGAATTTGTGGCAGTGGATCTCCCACATTTTGCTGGCGGTATTATGTATCCTGTGCGTTATTCCTTTCATTCTCCTGGTCTCGGCATCTTTAAGCTCAGAGAATGATATTTTGTCAGACGGATATAGATTCATACCGAAGCACTTCAGCTTTGAAGCTTACGATTACTTGATTGGCAATATGGCGATGATCGGCAAGGCTTACGGCATTACGGTCTTTGTAACGTTAATCGGCACGACTGTCAGCCTCATGATGACAGCGATGCTTGGCTATGCACTTTCCAAAAAAGACATGCCTGGTCATCGAATTTTCTCGTTTCTTGTTTTCTTCACGCTTCTCTTTAACGGCGGGTTGGTTCCGACATACTTGATCTACACGCAGGTATTTGATATTAAGAACACGATTTGGGCGCTGCTCGTCCCTGGCCTGTTGATGAACGGCTTCAATGTATTGCTCGCACGTTCCTTCTTCATGAACGCGATACCAGCACCGGTGCTTGAGTCCTCGAGAATCGATGGAGCGGGAGAGTACCGTATTTTCTTCCAAATGGTGCTGCCGCTGTCGCTGCCTATTATGGCGACGATTGGATTGTTTACTGGCATCATGTATTGGAATGACTGGAATAACGCGTTGATTTACATTACGGATCCTGATTTGTACAGCATCCAGTCGCTGCTCAACCAAATTATGCAGAACATTGATGCGCTCAAAAATGCGAACTCGGCGTATGGTGCAGGCGCTGCTGCTGTCGAGCTTCCAGGCGAGACCGCTCGCATGGCTATTGCGGTCATTGGCACGCTGCCGATTCTGATCGTATACCCGTTCTTCCAGCGTTATTTTGTAAAAGGTATCGCCGGCGGCGCAGTTAAAGGTTAACTCGAAACGAAGCGAAGCAAAGGAGACTAGTTTCATGCGAATATCGAAGTTGAAAACAAACCGAATCGTAAATCCGCTTGGATTTGACGTAGGACAGCCACGCCTGTCCTATGTTGTTACGGATACGACTGCTGCGAAACAGGCTGCCGCGCAAATCGTAGTCTCAAAGGATGAGACGTTTGAGGAGATCGTGTATGACAGCGGCAAGAGCGATTGCATTGCTAATTTCGCGTTTGAGCTGTCGCTGAAGCTGTCGCCTCGAACTCGATATTACTGGCGAGTGACGGTATGGGCGGATAACGGAGATACGGCAACCAGTGAAGCAGCATGGTTCGAAACTGCTAAGCTGGACGAGCAGTGGAATGCCCAATGGATCACGCCAGCGTTGGATCCAGACATTCACCCTGTCTTGATCAAGGAATTTCATGTTGAACAGGATATTAAGAGCGCCAGGGCTTACGTTTGCGGCTTGGGTTTATATGAGATGGAGCTGAACGGCCGAAAGGCTGGCGACGAATATTTGGCTCCGAACTTCAACGCCTATGACAAGTGGCTTCAATATCAAACCTATGACATTACAGATCTTCTTACCGTCGGAGACAATAAGGTCGAGGTCGCATTGGGCAACGGCTTATATAAAGGCCGGTTTGGGTTCAATGGCGGGGAAGACAATTATTATGGGGACCGTTTCTCCTTGTTATGCGAAATCGTCATCCATTATACGGACGGATCAACCGTGTTTATTGGGACAGACCGGTCCTGGCAATCGAGGAAGAGCGCCATTCTTGCAAGTGGTTTGTATGACGGAGAAGTGCTGGACGGCACTTTCGCAGACGCGAGTCTGTACGAGACTATGCTGGCGGAAGTCGGTTATAGCAGGCTTAAAGCTCGACTCAGCTTGCCGGTCGTTATGAAAGAAAGACGCAAGCCAGTTGAGGTGATCCGTACACCAGCTGGAGAGACGGTGTTGGATTTAGGTCAGAACATGGTGGGATGGATTGAATTCCAGAGTCATGCGCCAAGAGGGGCCGAGATCGTTCTCCAGTATGGAGAGCTGCTGCAGGATGGCAATTTCTATCGCGATAATTTGCGCACTGCTCTGGCCGAGTTTCGTTACATTTCTGACGGCAGCCATGCGGTAGTCAGGCCGCGATTTACTTTTTTCGGTTTCCGATATGTGAAAGTATCAGGATGGCACGGAGATGCGAAGGTTGACGATTTCACAGGCTGCGTTCTTTACTCGGATATGGAAACGACCGGACATATTGAGACGAGCCATTCATTGGTGAACCGTTTATTCACGAATGCGATGTGGGGGCAGAAAGGTAATTTCCTCGACGTACCAACAGATTGTCCGCAGCGAGATGAACGTATGGGATGGACCGGCGATGCGCAAGTATTCGCAAGTACAGCCAGCTATAACATGGATACCTATGCGTTCTTCGCCAAATACAGCTATGACTTGTGGCAGGAACAAGCCGCTGCGAATGGCTGTGTTCCGATGGTGGTGCCGAGCTTTAACTTGCATGAAGGCGGTTCCAGTGCATGGGGCGATGCTGCGACAGTCATTCCATGGACCGTCTATGTGCAGTATGGAGATAAAGCGATTCTCAAGCAGCAGCTGGATAGCATGAAAGCATGGGTTGATTACATCAAACGCGCCGATGATGAATCAGGCGGCAAGCGCTTGTGGACGGTCGGCTTCCACTTCGGAGACTGGCTGGCTCTCGATGGAGATGATCCCAATGCACCAATGGGCGGCACGGATCGGGCCTTTATTGCTTCCTCCTATTACTGCTACTCCTCGGCACTGGTGGCGAAGGCTGCCAGAGCACTGGGGCAGGATGCGATGGCTGAGCAATATGATCGCCTCTCGAACGAGATCAAGACAGCGATCCGGAATGAATATTTTACCAACACAGGACGTCTTGCCCTTCAGACTCAAACCGCTTACGTGCTGGCGCTGTTTATGGATCTAGTGCCCGATACGTATAGGGACAGAATCGCTTCCGATCTGAGGGAACGGCTGAAAAGAGATAATAATCATTTGAAAACAGGCTTTGTCGGGACGCCGTACTTATGCCGCGTGTTATCGGATAATGGCTGCAATGATTTGGCTTATACGCTGCTGTTGAACAAGGACTATCCAAGCTGGCTGTACGCAGTGACGATGGGAGCGACGACGATCTGGGAGCGATGGAACTCTGTTCTTCCAGATGGACGGATTAGCGGCACGGATATGAATTCGTTAAATCATTATGCATATGGTTCGATCGCGGAATGGATGTATAGAACGATGGCCGGCATTAACCCTGTTGAAAGCAAGCCTGGCTTCCAAGAAGCAAGGCTTGCACCAAAGCCAGACTACAGGCTCAAATACGTAAAAGCGTATCTGGAGTCGGCAGTCGGACGCTATGAGAGCGAGTGGGAGTTACAGGAGGACGGAAAGCTTACGTTTCGCTTCTTAATCCCGTTCCATGCAACGGCGACCATCGAACTGCCGGATGCTTTGTTGAATTCTATAACGATGAATGGGATGGAGCTATCTGAAGCAGGCTTCCGCGCGACGCAGCAAGGTGAGACGGTGCATGTTGATGTTAACAGCGGTACTTATGTGTTCGAATATATGCCTGCCGTTTCTTATATCAAGTATTACAACGTGGATATGCCGATTAAGGACCTGATGAAACAGGAGGAGACGCATTCGGCTCTATCGGAATATCTTCCTCAACTGCTTCAATTACCAAGCATGCTGACACAGGAATCGCTCAAGGCGCATCTTCACAAGCCGTTCCTGAAGCTGACGGTCGAAGCGCTGGATGAAATAGATGCTAAGCTGAACAAAATCAGAATTCATGTCGAGCAAGGATAACGATTCAAAAGTTAGGATAGGACATATAGAACAGGAGTGAGTGCAATGGAAATGGTGTTTCCGAAGGACTTTATCGTGGGATCAGCAACGGCAGCCTATCAGGTCGAAGGCAACAATACGAATAGTGATTTTTGGGCGGAAGAACAGGCAGAAGGCTCTCCCTACACGGACAAATCGGGTGACGCGATCGATCATTATCGCCTGTATCGCCAAGATATTGCCCTAATGGCCAGCTTGGGTCTCCAAGCTTATCGATTCTCAATTGAATGGGCCAGAGTAGAGCCTGCCCCAGGACAATACTCGGAGTCCGCAATTGCCCACTACAAAGATGTTCTCCTTGCTTGTTATGAATATGGCTTAACGCCTGTCGTAGCTATGCATCATTTCTCGTCGCCGCAATGGCTGATGAGGAAGGGCGGCTGGGGCAGCGAGGACACGCCGGATCGGTTCGCTAATTATTGTAAGTTTGTGTTCCAAAGACTGGGCGGCTTGATCCCTTATGCGCTGACGTTTAATGAAGTGAATCTTCCTGTTATGCTTCGCGAGGTGTTCAGTAACATTGGCTTGATTCCACCTGTTGGCATCGCAGGAGAAGCATGGGCAGCCCCCAAATGGAGGGAATCCGCTGCAGCATTATGCGGAACGAAGGTGGATCAATATATTACATTCCACATGATCTCGGATGAGAAGAAAATTCAGCTTCTCATTGAGGCGCATCGTCTTGCTAGACAAAAGATCAAACAGCTAAGCCCTGATACGCAGGTCGGGCTGTCGATGGCTTTATCGGACATTCAATCCGTCCCTGGCGGTGAAGAGGCGGCCGCTGCCAAGTGGCAGCAGTATTTCGAGCAATATTTGCCAGCGTTAGAAGGAGATGACTTCTTCGGGCTTCAGAATTATACACGCGAAGTGTATGGACCCGTAGGACGGTTAATGCCTGCGGCGGATGCCGAGCTGACCCAAATGAAATATGAGTATGTGCCAGAAGCATTGGGACAGGTTATCCAAAAAGTTAATAAGTCGATCAAGCTTCCGATCATTGTAACGGAGCACGGCGTTGCGACTCATAATGATGAGCGGCGCGTTGCTTTTATTCGTCGGGGTTTGCAAGGTGTACATGCCTGCATTCAGCAGGGCATAGATGTGAGAGGCTACTTGCATTGGACGACCTTTGATAATTTCGAATGGAATGCCGGATATTCCATGACATTCGGGCTGATCGCAGTAGATCGACAGACGCAAGAGCGAAATGCCAAAGAAAGTGCACGTTATTTGGGCCAGTTCGCATCTACCAAAATATTGAAGGTTGAATAGTCTTCCTATCCGGCAGCGTTATACGCGTGGCGTTAAGAAGGGAATGAACGGAATGTATCAGTTAAGCGTGTATGATTTAACCTGCGAATATAGAACGAACCCGCTAGGTTTAGATGTTCTCAAACCAAGATTGAGCTGGAAGCTTCGGTCAGACCGCAATAACACGATGCAGCAAGCTTACCGCGTACAGGTCGCACTAGATAGCACGTTCCAGCATCTGCAATGGGATACGGGTGAGGTCCAATCCGAGCAATCGCTCCATGTCGAATATGAGGGCTGCAGCCTGGCGCAGCAGACTCGTTATTATTACCGGGTGAGGATTCACGATTCCTATGGAATAAAATCCGAATGGAGCGAGACGTCCTGGTGGGAGACCGGGCTGCTTGGTCAGAACGATTGGAAGGGCCAATGGATAACACCTGCGGCACATGAGCTTGATCCGAGCCTGGAATCGATCTTCCTCCTGCGTAGAAGCTTCTCTGTCCATAAGAAAATCGTATCCGCACGAGCGTATGCTTCTGCCCTTGGGCTGTATGAGTTATCTCTTAATGGCAATCGAGTTGGCGATGAACTGCTTACGCCTGGTTGGACGAGTTATTCGCATCGCATTCAATATCAGACCTATGATGTAACCGGGCACCTGCAAGAAGGGACGAACGGAATAGGCTTTATGCTGGCTGACGGTTGGTACAAAGGCGGCATGGGAGACAACAAGTTTCGGTATGGTGATCGCCGTGCTGCATGGCTGCAGCTGTGGATCGCTTATGAGGATGGCACGGAGGATTGGATCGTTACCGATTCCAGCTGGCGGGCAGAGACCGGGCCGATCGTGTACAGCAATATCTATCATGGAGAAAAGTACGACGCACGCGTAGAGCGCGAAGGCTGGAGCACAGGGACGTATGATGATCAGGCGTGGAAATCAATCGAAATTGTGAAAGGGCCAACGGATAAACTGATCGCGCAGGAGAATGAGCCCGTTCGAATGACGGAGGAAATTCAGCCTAGCGCCGTTATCCATACGCCAAATGGCGATACCGTACTGGATATGGGTCAAAATATGGTCGGCCGCATCCGGATGACGGTAACAGCGCCTGCGGGCACTCGCATCGTGTTGAAGCATGCCGAAGTACTCGATCGAGATGGCAATATTTACTTCGGCAATTTGAAGGAAGCCAAACAAGAGATCGAATACTTCGCCAAAGGGGATGGGGTTGAGGTATACGCCCCGAAGTTTACATTCCAGGGCTTCCGGTATGTAAGAGTAGAGGGATATCCGATGTCGGAAGATGGCCTTCCGATTAATAACTTCGTCGGCGAAGTATTGCATACCGACATGAAACGTACGGGCTTCTTTACTTGCTCGGATGCAAGGGTCAACAAGCTGCAGCAAAATATCGTATGGGGGCAGCGCGGCAACTTCATCGACGTTCCAACTGATTGTCCACAGCGAAACGAGCGGCTGGGCTGGACGGCTGATGCTCAAGTGTTCGCGGCAACCGCTTTGTTCAATTATCAAGGCGGAGTGATGTTTACGAAGTATATGCGTGATCTGAAGGCGGAGCAGCAGCCGGATGGAGGCGTTCCGTTTGTTATCCCGAACGTAATGAATGGCCACTCCGCGGCAGGCTGGGGAGATGCGGCTGTCATTATTCCATGGACGCTATACCAGTATTATGGGGACACGCGATTATTGGAAGAACAATATGCAAGCATGAAGGCATGGGTGGAGTATATCCGAGCACAAGGCGATAACGAGTATGCTTGGAATACGGGCTTCCAATTCGGGGATTGGCTGGCGCTCGACGCCAAAGAGAATAGTTATGTCGGGGCAACGCCACGAGATCTCGTAGCGACAGCATATTATGCCTACTCTACGCGGTTGCTGCGCAATGCAGCTGCGATTCTTGGCAAACAAGAAGATGCTGAAGCGTATGGCAGACTGTTAGTGGATATAACCGCATATTTTCAAGGCGAGTTTGTCACGCCGTTTGGCCGTATGGCTTCACCTACGCAGACGGCCCATGTGCTGGCGCTTATTTTTGATCTCGTCGAAGGTCCAATCCGCAAGCGTATTGCCCGAGACTTGAATGAGCTGATCGTCGAGAATGATTACCATCTCACGACGGGATTCGTCGGTACGCCTTACCTGTGCTTCGCGTTATCCAACAATGGCTATCACGAGACGGCTATTCGGCTGCTGCAGCAGGAGAGTTACCCGGGATGGCTGTACGCGATTACCAAAGGCGCGACGACGATTTGGGAGCACTGGGACAGCATCAAGCCAGATGGCTCGTTCTGGGATGACAATATGAATTCCTTTAATCACTATGCTTACGGATCGATCGGCGATTGGCTCTACCGTAAAGTAGCTGGCCTTGATATGGATGAAACGGCACCGGCCTATAAGCGCATTCGTATTCGTCCAGCACTGGGCATGAGAGGACTTCGCTTCGCAAGTGCATCCTTCGAATCGATGTACGGTGAAATACATTCGGGCTGGCGGATGTCTAACGGGCAGATTGAAATTGTCGTACGTATACCAGTCAATACGCGAGCTGAAGTGCTGCTGCCTTCTGCATCGTCTGCTGATATTCGGGTGAATGGTCATGAATTGCACGGATTCGCAGATGTTACCCTTCTTGAGGATACGGAGAATGGTGTATTCGTATCGATCGGGTCGGGCGAATATAGGTTCACTTATACGAACGAACAGCTGTTCAAGGTTAATTTCTCAGAGAACAGCCTCATTCGTGAGCTGCTGGCTTATGAAGAAGACAAGCTGCTGCTGCTGAAGCATCTGCCCGAGATTGAACGGCCGCCGCTGAAATTTTATGTCCGGAATTTAAGCTTAAAAGGGCTTATGAAAGAGCAGGAAGGGATTACGCAGGAACGTGCGAATAGGCTGCTTCAAGAGCTGAATCGGTTTATCAACTAGAGCGAATAACGCTCTCATGTTCTCTTCAATTGATTGTATAAGCTTCTACGACGGTATAACCATTCTGTTTTGTTGAGAAACTTTAACAGGAGCTTATTGATTGCATCTGATATGATGATGCAAGGATATGGGCCGCCACTCCTCATGGCGGTCTTTTTTTTGATTAGGGGGACGAATCGATGATGAACTGGTTTCGATATCCTTGGATGGGGAGAAACTCGATCGGAATGAAGCTTGCGCTAGGCGGGTTGCTAATCATAGGACCGCTTATTTCGCTTCTGTACTACTACAACTTCTATGCGGCCAGTGTCGTGCATAACCAGGTGTCCATCTCTAATCGGAATATGATCTCGCTTTATATGCAGGAGATCGATACAGGATTGGATACGGTTGATCAATACCTGATCGGATTGGCTGCTTCGAATTATAATGTGCAAATCCTGGATAAGCCCCGCTCGGAGGACGATTACGTACTGGCGAAGCTCTGGCTCAGCAACCAGCTATCGACGGACCTTCTGATGTACAAGACGATGGCCAATTCCATGTTCGTCTATTCGCCGGAAAGGCAAGAAATCGTGGATGCCATTGTTGGGGTCGATACGGGCGAATACGATCGGGTAGCCGAATATATCAAGGGCGTGCTTTTCACGAATAAGGAAAAACTAAGCAGCAGTTGGTTTACTAAGACTATTGAAAGCGACCATTATTTGTTTCGAGTCCTGCAATCAGGCGATGTTTGGGTAGGTGCATGGGTTAACTTAAGCACGCTGCAAAGTCCATTGGCTTATGTTGATCTGGGGGATGATGGTGCATCGTTGTTCCTGGATGATCAGCAACGCCCGCTAACTGACATCCCATATTGGAATTCCCATCAGATTTCAATATCAGGCGGTGACCAGAATGAAATTGCTGATGGGCAAAGCGACAACTATCTTGTTGTAAGCAAGCATTCGGTCAAAGGTGATTTCAGCCTCGCCGCTGTTATTCCGACTGCTACCGTCCTTCAGAACCTGCCTTACTTGAATCGGATCGTCATTCTGATCTCCATAGTAGGTGTTGTGCTTCTTCCATTGTTCTTCCTGTTTATACGCAAGGTCGTTCTAGTGCCACTTAATCGAATCGTAACAGCGATGAAGCGTATTGGTGACGGTAATGTTCATACACGTATTGACCCTATTCGAACCTCGGATGAATTCATAATCGTCCATCAAGTGTTTAATCGAATGATGGAGCAAATCGAAGAGTTGAAAATCAATGTTTATGAAGAGCAATTGGACAAGCAGAAAGCGGAGCTTCAACACTTACAACTCCAGATTAACCCGCATTTTTTCATGAATACGTTAAATTTGATCTACAGTCTGGCTCTGGATAAGGACTATGAGCTCATCAAAGAAATGACGATGCGGCTCGTTCATTATTTCCGTTACATGTTCCGCAGCAATCTGACCTTTGTTCCATTAAGAGAAGAGATCGAGCATGTACGCAATTATATAGGGATTCATGAGCTTCGCTATCAACAGAAACTCATTAGCCGGATTCATGCCGACGATCAACTCATGAAAATTCCTGTTCCACCGTTGATTATTCAGTCGTTTGTGGAGAATACGCTGAAGCATGGCTATCCTGACGGGGATACAGTACCTGTGATAGAGGTCAGCATCGAGCTTCTCGAGGAAGAGCATCATGCATGTTTAGCCATTACGGTTAAAGACGAAGGGCGAGGATTCAGAAGTGATGTGCTTCAGCTCCTGAATGCCGGGGGACGCATTGTTGATGAACAGGGCGAGCATATCGGGGTCTGGAATATATGGCACCGTCTTCGTCTCCTATATGAGGGCAAAGCAGCTGTGACGTTTCGAAATGGCGAGCCCAACGGGGCAATCGTGCAGATCAGCCTTCCGTTATATGAAGAAACGAAAGGAGAGTTATCGGTATGAAGCAGCTATTGATCGTGGATGATGAGCCGCTAGCTATTAGAGGCATCGTCAATGCCGTGAACTGGGAGTCGATTGGCATTACGAATGTGTTAACCGCAGTAAACGCTGGACAAGCGAAGCAGCTATTCGGCGATCACGACATTGACATCATGCTTTGCGACATTGAGATGCCGCAGGAGAGCGGCATTGACCTGCTGGCATGGGTGAGGGAGCATTCCCCTGAGACGGCGTCGATTTTTCTCACTTGCCATGCCGATTTCTCGTTTGCGCAGAAGGCGATCCAGCTGGGCAGCTTGGATTATCTATTAAAACCAATCCCCCCGCAGGAGCTGGAAGCTGTAATACGGAAGGCGGTTAACCATATAACGGCCGAGCATGCGATCAAGCTGCATAGCGAGTCTTGGGTGAAGCATCATCCGCTGTTCATCGAGCGATTTTGGTTGGATATTGTGAATCGCGCCATCCCGTCTAATCCAATATCTATCCAAGCGGCTGCTAGGGAACGGAACATTGAGCTTCCCATAGATATGAAGGTGATGCCGATTCTGATTCATGTAAGACGCTGGCATAAGTCATTAAGTCTTCGGGATGAGAAAATATTGGAGTATGCCCTTATGAATACGTTGCAGGAGATGGTTCAAGGCGTTGGCCGAAGCGCCGGGGTCGTTCCGGTTGAGCGTGGGAGGCTGCTCGCGATTCTTACTGAGCTTACGATGGATGCACCTGCAACGCTAAATCTAATGAAAACTTATATAGATAGCTGCCAGAAGTTCTTTTATTGCGATATTTCATGCTACATGAGCGAGGAGATCGTATCTTTACACGAGCTGCCTGAACAGAAGCGGCGCTTGGAGGAGCTGCAGCGAGATCACGTGACAAGCGATAATGAGGTGCTCCTGCTTCAGAGAAAAACTGCGGCCGTATCCTCGTCAATCGCTAGACCCAATATGAAGCGGTGGCGGATTCATTTTGAAGAAGGTAATCGTCTCAAACTGCTTCAAGAGGTTAACGAACATCTTAACGCGCTTCGTTCCACACCAGGCGTGTCTTCCGAGGCGCTTCATCAATTCGTGCAGGATACGCTGCAGATCGCCTATTCTGTCCTTTACGATAAAGGGATTCAAGCTCATCAGCTGTTTCAAGATCGCAGCTCACTCGAGCTGCTGGAGCGGGCAACAATATCATTGACGGATCTGAGGCTGTGGATGGAGCATCTTATTGACAAAGCGCTCGGATACGCTGCTGATCTAGAAGCGTCTGGAACGATTGTCGACAAGGTCAAAGCTTTCATATCGAAGAACATGAAGGAGGATTTGAATCGGGAGAGCATCGCTGCATCCTTCTTCCTCCATCCTGATTATCTGAATCGTATATTTAAGAAAGAGATGAGTCTATCGATGACGGAATTTCTTCATCAAGAACGTATGAACGCTGCGATGGAGCTCTTGACGGAGACCGAACAGCCGATCACGGTCATTGCTTCGAATATCGGATACGCGAACTTATCCCATTTTGCAAGGAATTTCCGGAAGCATACGGGCTATAACCCAAATGAATATCGCCAGAAGTCCGTTAGGGAAAGCCAGACTTAGGTCGAAATTAGGTTGTCAGCAAGTCGAGATTCGAGCAGTGGTGGTTATGAAAACGCTGTAGACTAAAAACAAGCTTAACCACTACAAGTCTTGGGGGTAACGTATGAAACGCTTAAAGAAAGCATCATGTTATTCATTACTAGCAGCGATAGCCTTATTGACCGCATGTAGTTCGAATCAGACAGATAATACGAATACGTCCGGAAATTCTTCCAACGGTGACACAAGCTCCGCTGAAACGTATGAGGTTGTATTGGGATTCCCGATATTGAGCAACGTACCTAACGATCTGGCAGCCGTAGAGGCGGAGATAAGCAAAATTACGAAAGCGAAAATTAACGCTACAGTTAAATTTGCAGCTGTGCCGATTGGACAATGGACACAGCAATCGAATCTCATGCTGACCGGCGGAGAAAAGCTGGATCTAATGCTGACAGATTTCGCTACTTACGGAGGCATGGTGGCGAGAAAGCAGCTTTTGCCGCTAGACGACTTGATTGAGAAATACGGTCAAGGTATCCAGGAATCATTAGGAGAAAAGCTGGAGTCGGCCCGTATTGATGGGAATATTTATGCAACCCCTGTCAACCAACTGCCGTTAGGCGGCTCTGCCATTTATATGCGCAAAGATGTACTGGATAAAGCAGGTATTGAAGCAAGCTCCATTACGTCGACGGACGATCTGGACAAGCTGTTCCAAACCATTCATGAGAAAAATCCGGATTTGACTGTTATTGCGCCGACGCCTACAGGCACAATGCCAATGACCTCACTCATTCAGAGTCTTGGTACGATTGATACGCTGACTGATGGGCTTGGCGTACTCGATACCTCGAACAGCAGCATGCAGGTCGTGGATCTGTATGAGACAGAAGCCTATGCTAATGCACTTAAAAAAATGAGAAGCTGGTACGAAGCAGGGTTCATTCCAAAGGATGCCGTCAATACCAAAGTAAACAACACGGATTTGCTCAAATCCGGAAAGGCATTCTCGTTATATGATTCCGATGGCCCAAGCAGAGAAAAAATCAGTTCCGCAAACGTAGGTATGGAAATGGTAAAGGTGTCGCTGCAGCAGCCTCTGTTAAGAACGCAAGATGTGTTGGGATTGGACTGGGCGATTCCTGCTAAGAACTCCAAAAATCCGGATAAAGCGTTGGAATTCCTGAATTTGATGTATACAGATAAAGATATCTTGAACTTAATTAACTTCGGGATCGAAGGCAAACATTATACCAAGAACAGCGATAATACTATCACGCGTGTTGCGAACAGCGGTTATGAGCTGCATCAGTCATTCATGTTCGGCGATGTATCTCTTACGTATCTGGAAGCAGGAGAAGATGTCGGCACTCGCGATGCGGCAGCATTCCAAACGATAGCTTCACCTGCGCTAGGATTCACGCCTAATCTGGATGCGGTGAAGTCTGAGGTTGCTGCTGTGAAAAATGTGACAGCCCAATACGTTGCAGCGTTGGAGACTGGCAGCGTGGATCCGGATAAAGTTCTTCCGGTGTTCATCGACAAGCTGAAAGCAGCTGGTATGGATAAAATCGTCGCAGAGAAGCAAAAGCAGCTCGATGCTTGGCTTGCATCTAAAAAATAGTCGATTGGAATAGTACGGTCGGTGACATTTCAAGATACAGCAAGCACAATCATGCAATGCCAACAAGCCCGCGCCGAATAAGGTGCGGGCTTGTTGGCATTTACTTTTACTTAACTTCAACAGGTTCTTAAGGCTTCAGGAAAGTAATCGTCAATCATAGAAGATCTTGATCTCGTTCCATGATATCTTTCACGTGGCTAGGCCATTTCGAGTTGGCCGGACAATATTTTTTCGCGACTTTCTCGATGGTCGTATAGCCTTTCTCTATGTATTTGCTCGCGATCAGTTCTCCGAATTTGAGTACGCAATCGGCTTTCGTTTTGAAGCTGAGACCTTTGTTGTACGCGTCGCCGCTTGTAGCGTTGAGACCGAACAAATTGTTCTTTTTTCTTGCCAGCTTGCTGCTGCCGTTCCCGCTTTCCAGCTTCATGACCGCGATCGTAAAAAACGCATTGATGCCATACTCGTCTTCGATTTGTAGAATCGCTTCCTCCAAGCCTTGGTCTTCCAAATCTGTCCCTTTCAAAATAGTCGCGATATGCTCAGCGGTCAGGCCGGAGATTGATTCGACTTTGGACGTCGGTTCGTTTACCTTTGTCTCGACCGATAGCGTCTTGACCTTGACTTCCTTAGCGGATAACGTCTTGACTTCCTTATCGGCCTTCTGCAGCGGAGCTGCTGTAATCTCTTCCGTCTTGATTGGCTTGGCGTACCCGCCATGCACGAATCCCCCGTCCTTTAATTGAAGCCAACCGTTCTCGGTCACAGATGACACTTCTAGAACCGTCCCTTTTTCCACGACGTTAATGATATCGGATTTGTTGTGCGCGGATACCCGGACGTTAAGATAATCAGCCGTCGTTTCGTATGTAAGAACTACCGGCGGAGGTGTGATTTCTTGATTCGTTTTGGCTGCAGGAGCTTGCTCCGGTACTTTAATCTCTGGCTTATCTATTGGATTGGCTGCGGCGGGAGTCGCCTTCTCTAGAACAGGAGGAACTTGCGGAGGACTCAGCGGTAATTGAACGGCAGCGGACAGCGGCAGCGAGAACAACGGTTCGGATTGCGTCAATTGCTTCGTTTCTACAAGCGGAGTAGCGGCCTGCGGGGCGGCTATGGCGAAAGGATTCGAGAAGGCTCCAAAATATAAACCGACGGTAAACGCAACGATAACGGTTATGGAATACGTAATTAGTGATTGACGATTTTCTTTTCGCATGAATATCCACTCCTATTTCGTAATGGGTATGATGCGGATCGTAATAATTCAAATGATCCCAACGTTCAATTAGACAGGGAAAGGATGACATCATCACGACTGTATTTGTGAAACTTGAGCTAGACAAGTTAAACAGATTGTAACGAATGACCGGCGAAAACCCTGTCAAACGATCGGAAACCCCCAGCTTGTAAATTTGTCGGATTCAAACAAAAAAACCGTACTTGGCACGGTTTTGAACGATTTTTATTGACTATGAGAAAATCTTAACTTGTTCGAGACGTAGAGGAGATAGCTAACGAGGCGATCCTGGCCTCATCGATTGTGGCTAATGAAGCTAACGAACCAGGCAGATGCTATTTGGTCTGGATGGAGTGTTGTGCTGCTCCAACGAATCTGATTATCGCTATTGGCTGCCAAATGCTCGGATGTGGTTGTAAACTAATAAGTTGTCTGGGATTCGTAAGTGGATGGGAATCCGGTGGCATTTGTGTAATAAAGCTCTTTGGATTCGTTAGAGTGCTAGGTTTTAGATGTTAATTTAGCTCTTATGAATGATCGACTCATTTATCCTAGAAATTACGTGGCAACGCTAGAAGATAAGCTCTTCGTATGATCATATAGAGTCTATTTGTGTTAAAGATTAAGTAAATCTATTATGCCTCATTCGGATGGTAGGGATCTGACATTAAAATCAATTAGTAACAATACGTTAGAAAAAGAAGTAACAATATAGGTTGCGGATGATGGAGGAGTGGTAATTACTAAAATGCTTGATTGGAGAATTCAAATCTTTAAATATTTATAACAAATAGTTATTATTTTAAGGAGGCAGGAACTTTACTTATCATCATAATCACGAATTGGGCTATTCGGCCCTAGGATTTGCAAGGGGCATGCTGGGATTACGTGCTGTATGACAAACCGTCAACTTTGCAATGGACTAAGTCCGTTTAACCCCCCGTTGATGCTGCTTAAACCAATGAGGTTTATTGAAACCAAAGATGATATGTTATTGGAGAAGGATTCAAATATTCACAGAATCTATTTATAAAGTGAGGAAAAAAATGGCTACAAAAAAAGTATTAAAAGAAATATGGCTTGATGATGATATTGATTTTTTCAGAGAATTCTCTCCTACAGGTAAATATTCCTTCTTATTTTCAGGGTATTTGTTTAGAGGAGAACATAGTGAACTATTCAAAAAATTGCTACCTACCTCATTGAGAGAAAACTCTAAGAGTATAAACAACTTATATGGATATGCAGGTATTGATATGAATGATTCACATCCTCAGCATCAATTTGAGTCATTTTATCAAACCGCAGAGCTAAATGTTTTAAAAAACTTTTATGTGAATTCAAATTTCAATGGTCTATTGCTTCCAGATGTTCCACTGTTCAGGAGGTATAGTCTGGATCCAATTATGTCGATTGATATCTTAAGGAATGAAATAGGTGATATATGGCTTCCTAATACAGTACTAGAGATTGCGGCGCTTGCTCAGCACTATGGTTTACCAACCAGAATGATAGATTGGAGTAGAGACATCTACACTTCAATGTATTTTGCAAGTTCTGGCGCTTATATAAAGATGACTCCAAATATATGGTATTGTACGCCTTGAATTATTTTACTATTGAGTTTTTAAAAAATACTGTAGATAGAATTCCTTTACGTTTAGTTATTCCGGAACATCAAAAGAATCCAAACTTAAATAATCAAAGGGGAGTATTAAGTGCATGGGAGTACGAAACTGTATACATTCATGACTTAATGTCCAGGCAGAACGTTTCTTTTCCAATAGTAAGAAAGGAATCATTAGATGTGTTGATTCAGGAATACGTGAATTTAAAAGATATATCATGGGGCAGAGCACATGAGGAGGAACAAGATCCTCTTATTTATAAGTTCTATATCCCAATAAAAAAGTGTACAAGTATTTATGAATATTTGGTAAAAATCGGATGTGGTGCTGATAGAATTTTTTCAGGTTTTGAAGGTGTTAAAAAATTATTGGAAGATAACGTTGCATATAATTTAAGAATGAGAGAATACTCTCGATAATTTAAATCGAGCGAGTAGAACTAACTTGAGGAAGACATCCTTACCCAATAACAATATATACACGTACCGGGTAAATACGTCCCCGATGGCAGGGGATTTCGAAGAAGCTGGAGCAACTTAATTCTACCTTATATGTCTCTAAAAATATTCAACCAAATTTCTAATAACGTCTATATATTCACGTATCCTCACAGACTTGAAATCGGCAGCACTGGCACGGCGGACTTAACCATGCGGGGTTATCTAACTCAACTACTTTGTTATTAGAGTGATAACACTGCTCTAGCTATGTACCTAGAAAGGCTCCGTGCACCCAAAGACAATATACGAAAATATAATTAAGTCGAGGATGATGGTATTCATGTATGGATAATTTTAGTGAATATTATTACGAACATTGTAGTAGGTACTGAATGGATTTTGTGAACAAAAGAGGTTCCCATAAATCAATAGAAGACGTTTTGATTAGTTCGTTTCGAGATTCCATAAACATAAATGAGTTGTACCATGAATGAAATGCTATCGAATACATACAGGGATTATTATTTGAAGAAGGAGCCGAAGATGTCCTCCATTTAGCGAAGACAAAATACAAAATAGGCATTGTCGAATGGAGTTGGAGAAACTCATTGAAAGAGATTAGCTGCAGGGAATATACATAATATTATTGAATCAATTGTTGTATCTGGTGAGGAAGGGTTCAGAAAGCTAAGGAAAGAGATAAATAGATATGTCCAATGTGTGCAGATCTCGGTTGTGGAGCAATTACCGTTTCAATTAAACGAGAAGAAGAAATAATTACATGGACTGATTTTAGATATGAAAATGATAGATCATTGGATATAGGAACTTATAAATTTTAATGGGAGATTATTTGAAGAACATTTCAAGTGCAATTATTAAGGGATAGATTAGAGCTGATTCAAAGAGGGCTCGAACATCACCATATTCACGCATCGGGCCGTCCGGCCCTCGGTCCGGCAGAGGGGTTTCAGGGAAGTGGAAGCAGCCGGACAACCCTGCACTGGCTAAGTCCGTCGGACCCGCGCTAGCGAGCTTAAGCCAGTGAGGGTTCGTGAATACAAAGACGTTATACGCAATGCCGGAATTAATATTTAAGAGAAAGAATTGATATTAAAAAATATAAAAAAGGTGGATTTAATGGATATTACAAGGATATTTTAGAAACATTTATTAACGAAGAAAATCACTAGCGTTGCATAAACACTGATCTACTTTCTGTCTGAAAATTATGATAATGTCTTTTTGATCCGAAACCCAAAAGGTCGAGCGCCTCTTAGAGGTAGCTCTATTCATTTGGTTTAATTATGTAAATATGTTCACATGAGTAAAATGACGGCTGCACTTGTGGATCAGTCGACTGTCGTTTTTCGTCGTCTTCCTAGAGATACCCGACTTGGTTTCTGCTTCATCCGTTGAAGCCACTCGGCATAAGGCTGCCACATTAATTTCGTCAG
>NZ_QGTQ01000040.1 GCF_003182255.1 Paenibacillus cellulosilyticus
TTGGTAATTCGTTCGATACGTTGATTTGTTGGGTCATTTCGAGTAAACTTCATATACAGCGCCTCCTGATGGGTTTTAGGACATTGATCCGTTCACACCCCCATCATACGAGGCGCTCCTTTTTTTGTCCAAGCTCAAATCTTAGACTCTACAGGAATGTTTAGCTTGCTTCAGAGGCGCTGTAGAGCCAAATAAGCGCAGCGACAACCGATAGCGCTCGCGATATCCCCCTAAATAAAAAAAGACCTGCCAGCATCTCTGGCAGGAAAGGCAGCGGCGCGGCACATGGGCGCCGCTGCCTTATTCAATTAAAAGGGGGTAGTACGAAACGTGAAACGCGAATGAGTGAAGCATTCGCCATCATTGCCCGACGTACACACGCCTGCGACGTCGGGCCTTACTTCTTGTTGCAGCAGCGTTCCCTTCCTTCCGAAGGTTACGGGAGATCCATCTGCTGAATCCCTTCGAACAACGTGGCCATATACATCTGGCCGTCATGCGTATCGACATCCGTTACCGGGAAGCCAAGCTTCACCGCGAACATCGTAATTTGACCGCAAAGGTAGCCGATGCGATACAAGCCTTTATCCGTGCAAGCATACACATCTCGTCCATGCCGAATGAGCGTGAATACAAGCCGATTGCCGAAGCTGACAACGTCGAAGCCGCCACCTTTGTTACCAACTATCAGCTCTCCGCCTTCACCCGCACCAAGCAGATGACCTTGATAAACCGTCAGCGATGTAACGCCAACCCCAAGCGGGAAGTCCGCCCACTCATCGGTGAACCGATCGTAGACAGCAATCCCTTCCTCGTGTCCGAGAATGAGAAACTGCGGTACATTGAGAAAATCGTACACTTTGCGCTCCGGATACGCGACCTTATGCCAAGCGCCATCTCCGCAGCGATGCCATAATCCGTAGTCCGTGCTCATAAAGCTGCATTGTCCTGATGTTTTATATTGATAGCATGGGACCGCATGCGTCGGCTGCTCCCACTGCCCGTCTTCAAATGTATATAAGCCTTCGTTCGTGCACGCATACAGCTTGCCTTGGTTCAGCTGCAGCCGATTAACTACAAGCTCTGCCGGCAGCTGCTCGCTAATATGCTGCCAACCACCAGACTCATCACTGCAATAAATGCCGTTGCCAGGCGAGGCTGCGTATAGAAGGTCGCCATCTGTCTTCACCGACGAGAACGGATACGTCATCCAATCCCAAGGCGTCTGCTTGCTTAGTGTTTCTCCGCCCTCCATCATGTCAGCCTCCTATTCGTACCGAATCATTCGATCGCTTGATAACGATTATCAATTGGATGTTTCCAATGATAACGATTATCAATCGCATTGTCAACCCTCTTTTGGAAACTACATCCCTACATTACTATTCGACAAGGAATTGCTGCATGCAGGCTGACAAACTGTCGAAAAAAAAGAGAAGCAGCCCCTTGCGGCTGCCTCCCCGTGACGATCGATTACGGCTGCTGGAACGAGAACAATTGGTTGTCTGCGCCGGTATATGCCCACTGCTGCACGTTGGCGCCGTTTGCGGTGGATACACTTGTAATATCGAGCGATTTGCCGCTGTTGCGGCTAATGATTTTGTAATAGCCGCCGCTCACCGCGACGACCTGCCATTGCTGATTCGTGCCGCCTGATCCCGATACGGCCCACTGCTGCACATTGCCTCCATCGGCTGTCGAGGAGTCGGCAACATCCAGCCCTTTGCCGCTGTTCACGTTAATAATGTTGTAATAGCCGTTGCCCGCATCCTTCAGATACCATTTCTGATTATTGCCGCCTGCATATTCCCACTGCTGCACATTAGCACCGTCGGCTGTCGACGAGCTGGTCACGTCGAGCGCTTTGCCGCTGTGCTTAGCGACGATCTTGTAGTTCGTATTCAGCTGCGGCACCACTGGCGTAGACGTAGACGAGCCCGCCGTCCATTTGAACGTGATCGCGCTCTCGGCTGGCACTTGATACGTAACCGATTGCGAGCCCCATTGGATTTTGACAGACTTGGCGCTGGTCAGACGATTGGACAAAATGACGGCGATCGAGCCGTCCGGGTTGCGGTACGCAATGTCCTCCATATTGTCCTGATAGGTGTTCGAGTCGATGCGAACCGCACCTGGATCAACGAATTTGCTGCTATGGCCGAGGCCATAGTATTGCGGATTGTACGTTACACTGTCGTTCACGTCCGAGCGGATCGTAAGCAGGCCGCGGTTCGTCGTGCCGACGCCGTCAAGCGCTGGACCCCCATTTTGATCCAAGGCGACATTCCACATGATGTACGACTTCGCCCAGTTTCTCGGAAAACGAATCGTATGCATCATCAGATCTTGGAACATCCCCTTGTCTGTGCCGCCGCCGATCCACGTGCCGCTGCCGCCTTCCGTGAACCAGATGTCCTTGCTTGGATAATTGTTGTGAAGCGTCGTCAAATTCGAGTGACTGAGTGAGGAGTAGTAGTGGAATGCGCTGCCGCTAACATAAGATGAGGCGTTATTGAGCACGGTGGATGGATAGCTGATGTCGTCGTAGTTATGGTCATAAGCGATGATTTTGGCAGAAAGGCTGTTCTGCGAAAGCTTCGGCCCCAGCACGTTGATGAAATTAGCCTGCTCCGTCGCCGACATGACAAGACCCGGATAATGCGGTCCGTATTTCGGCTCGTTCTGAACGGACATCGCGTAGACCGGCGTCCCTTTATCTCTGTACTGCTGTAAGTATTTGACGAGATAATCGGCATACGCCGTGTAGGCGTCCGTGCGCAGTGAGCCGCCGCTGTCTCCGAGCAGCGTTTTGCCGGTCTTCATCCAAGCCGGAGGACTCCATGGCGCTGCGAAAATCTTAATCCGTCCTTGGTTCACACCGTACGCTTGATCCAACATCGGACGAATGTAAGCATCCTCCCGCCACAGCGAGAAGGAAGTCAGGTTCATATCGTCCACATTGTTCGTCGTATCGTCGTACGTCCAGCTCTCCCAGTTGAAGTCGCTGGCTCCAATCGGTTGGCGAAGCGCGCTTATGTTGATGCCGCTTGGACCAAACAGATTGTTCATGACCTCCGTTCGTTTCGCCGCCGACAGCTTGTAGTACAGCAGCCAACTAGAAGAGTCCGTCAGCGACGCGCCGAATCCGTCCATCGATTGATACGTCACGCCGTCGTTGACGGTGATCGTGTAGTCCGCATTCGCGCTTGACGTGGCAAAATTAACATCCGCTTGCCTCGTCAGCCATGTACCGTTGTTTGGATTGGTCAGCCATACCTGCGCCGTCTCGCCTGCAGCCAGCGTTTGTGACGGTGCTACCGTTGCGGCAGGTGCGGCAATCGCCAGCGCCGCCACGACGGTCAGAAGCTTCTTCTTAGACATGAATAATACCTCCTTAGAGTAAAGCGAAATGGCCATTCAATAGAATCGAATCGTGTGCAGCGCAACTTGCTGATTGAAGCGTCGGTTGATTGAGCAGCCATGCGACGTTACGAACGGGCTACATAATCCATCACCTCCCTTCCGCACATGAATGAAGACGCCCAGCCTATACCAGCTAGGCGTCTTCGCCATTCACTTAAAGTGCGAGTTCAAAAAGGACGGTTTTCACTTTTTTTGAACAACCTCTTAAACTCGCTTCAATGTAATTAAGAGGTTATAGAGTACAGTCGCAGCTTCGGCTCTGGTGGACGGCTTCGCCGGTTGGAACAGGCCCTGCGAATCACCATGAACGATACCCGCGTCATACACCTGAACTACAGCATCCTTCGCCCAGCCTGCAATGTCCGCTGCATCCTTGAATACAGCTTCCAGCTGCTGCGAGTTAACAGCGGAGTTCTGCTCCCGCTTCACAAGTGCAATCGCCTTCGCCAGCGTGACTGCCATCTGCTGCTTCGTCACGAGCGCGTTCGGCTGGAACGTGCCATCCTCGAAGCCTTGCACGAGGCCCGCTTCCGCTGCTGCTCCAATCGCACCTGCGAACCATTGGCTCACTTGAACATCGGAGAATGCCGCGGCCTTGTCTGGCTTATCAGACAGATCCAATGCACGTACGAGCATCGCCGTCCATTCTGCGCGTGTTACCGAACGGTTCGGCTCGAACGTTTCGTTACCGGTGCCTTGTACGATGAATCGCGAAGCCAACGCTTCGATTGAATCTTTCGCCCAATGATTCGTCACATCGTTGAAGCCGACGGACGATTGAACGACGCCGTAGACACTGTTATGGTTGTTCGTCATAACTGCCTGCACGCCGCCACTTTCAGCCGATGGGCCAAACACGGTCTGCACGAAACGCACATGAGAGGACGCATCAACGGATACGCCTACTGCATTCGCTGTATTCGTTCCCGCAGGTAGTGGCAATACACGAGTTACCGTATAGGAGCCAAAATCTTGGATCTCCTGTTCGCTGCCACCCGTCACAAGCGATACGTTGAATGCCACCAGATCCGACAACAGCGATGCGCCGCGGCTTGTCAGCGCCGCTGCTGCAGCCTTCTTCTTGTCGCCTGTTACCTTCGTGATGGCGATCAGAAGTTCAGCTTGCGAATCGACTGCGTCCATGGCAGAGCCAAGCGAACCGATCGGCAGCTCGTAGCTAATGCCGTTCCAACTGACGGAGATAGACAATGCTGCGCCATCCTGTACCGCATCACTAAGCGCAGAAGCTGGGAACGATACGGTCACGCGATCCAGCTGCGCTGCCGTTGCAGGCAACTGCGTGATGATGTGATTCGTATCCGAACGATCAGCCGCTTCTTGCACCAGCTTCGCTGGGACTTGGAATACGGCAGCATTCACACCACCGGATGATGCATCTTCTGCCGTCAGCCCACTGATGGTCGATGTACCGCCCTTATGTTCAACCTTTGGCTCAGCAAAAGCGTCAGGTGTCGACGGTACAAGCACGGGTGACGTGATTACGCTGCCTTTATCAGCTGTTACCGTCACGGTCGCTGATGCTGTAAACTCGCCATCCTCCGTTGTCGCCGTAATCGTCGCCGTTCCAGCGGAGATCGCTGTTACTGTACCGTCATTCGATACCGTTGCAATCGCTGGAGCGCTGCTGCTCCATACGACATTGTTGTTCGATGCATCCGCCGGACTAATCCGAGCTGTCAGCTTGCCCGTCTTGCTCGAAGGCAGGCGCAGCGCGAGGCTGCTCTTATCGAGCGTCACTCCCGTAACCTGCGTCGGATAACGATAAATCTCGAAATCATCGATCGCCGTCCAGTTGCCGCCCTTCGCGTCGGAGAAGACGCCGATCTCTAGCTGTCCATTCGTTACAATGACATTATCGATGTAGAACGGCGTCCACGTACCGCCGCTTGCGCTGCGAAGATCCTTCGTCAGCTGATTGCCGCCGTAATTTTTCACTTCGAGCTGCAAGGTGTTCTGCCCGCCGCCTGTGCGCACCCATACCTGAACCTTGTACACGCCGTTCGGCAGGTCAAACGTACGGTACGTCGATTGCAAATAATCCGATCCGCTCCAGTGCGTCAGCTTGTACTGCCCGCTGCGCGGCGTATCTTGGTCTACGAAATTCGCAATCCCCTGCGTATCCGGATGCCATTCCGACCAGCCTTCGAAGCTGCCCTTCTCGAAGTCCATATTATCCAACGGTACAAGTACGCCTGCAGCTAGCGGCACTGCCGAGACAGCTGCACTGCGGTCCGATTCATTGCCCGCCAGATCGACTGCGGATACTTCAAAGCTGTACACCGATCCTGCACGAAGCTGAACTGCCGTGTACCAGGTATTCGTTACAGGGTCAACCGAAGCGATCTTCACCCCATTGCGATAAACGTTATATTGCAGAAAATCGTTCTCAAGGTTCGTGTCCCAAGTCAGCTTCACCTGCTCGATACCTGCCGATGCTGTTAAGCCGGTTGGTGCAGCAGGCGCCTCGGTATCCGCAACTGCAGCAGTGTGTGCCGATACGCTATCGGAAGCAGCCGATTCGCCCGTCTCGCTGTACGCTGCTACGCGATAGTAGTAGGTTGTATCTCCAAGAAGTCCGCGGTCGGTATATGGGACAGCGCCTGCCGGCGTCATGCCAACCTCTTGATAATCGGCATAAATGGAATCCGTGCCGCTGGACGAATCAAGAATTGAACGATAGATCTTGTATCCAGCTGCACCTGCAACGTCGTTCCACTGCAGCTGAACGCTCAAACCATTCGGCACAGCCGTTACACCTGTTGGTGCTGCCGGTGCATCTGTACCGAGTGGCAATGCCGATGCTTTCGTCGTTACGCGGACGAGCGAGAAATCGTCAAACGCTGCCCATTCGCCGCCTACGATGTCCGAGTGAACGCCGATGTCCACTTGACCGTTCGTCACTTTGATCTCCGGAATGAAAAGCTGCGTCCATTGACCAACATAATCAGTGGTCCCTGCATTCGCCGCCAGCGCAGCGCCGCCGTAATTCGCTGCTTCTAGCTGGACATCGGAATGCGAGCCTTTCTGATACCATACCGATGCGCGATAAGTGCCGTTCGGTACTTGAACCGTGCGGAAGGTCGACTGCTCATAATCGGTGCCAAGGTAATGCACCAGCTTATAGCTGCCGCTTCGAGGCGAGCCGTTATCTACCTTGTGTGCAGAATCCTGTCCGTCAGGCACGATCTCCTGCCAGCCCTCCAGCGTACCCTTCTCAAAGCCGCCGTACAGCGCCAAGTAGTCGTAGCTGTCCTGGATGTTATCGAAGGAGAAACGGAACCAGTTCAAATTAACCGAACCCGTGAATACGACATACAGCGTATGTACGCCGATTACCGATTGAACGGCAGCCGATTTGGTCGTCCACGTCTCCGATCCCCCTGTGCTGCCCAAATGAACGCTGCCAACCGATTGTCCGGTTGGGCTATCGAGTCGGAAGTCGATCACCGCATCCTGGCTCGTCGCCGCCCGCACCTGTACGCTTGCGGTCCCGTTCATGAACGACACATTGTCAAAGGCGATATAACTGCCAGCATTCGCCGAGCTTACCTTCTGCCCGCCGCCATTGTCGCTCGTCGTAGTGAGCTGAACAGCGTTCATCGCATTGTAATCTTCTGCCTCAATCTTCGAATAAGGCGTTACATAACTTGCGCTGTCCTGTGTTCCATTCCACACGAACGTCACAACGGCGCCCGCCGACAACGTGTACGTGAAGCTTTGCGCCCCCCAGCGTACCTTGAACAGCTGCGACTGCTTCGAGGAATTAAGCGCGATCAGCACCTTAGAGCCATCCGGATTGCGGTACGCAGCCGATTCGATGCTGCCTGCGCCAAACGTGTTCGACTTGATCCTTACAGCGCCCGGCAGTACGAATTGGCTTGCTTGGCCAAACGCGTAGTACTCTTCATTCAGCTTGTAGCTGCCCGTCTGGCTGTCGACCGTGACGAAACCGCGGCAATCCGTGCAGCCGCCGTTCGTAGGGCCATGATTCTCATCGAGCACAAGGTTCCACTTGAGCGACGTCTTCGCCCAGTTGCGCGTCGCGCCGATAATCAAGTTCTGCACATCCCATGCGACATTATCGCCAAACACATTGGCAAACTCGCCGCCCGAGCTTTCGGTGAAATAGATGTCCTTATCGGGATGCTGGTCATGAACGAGCGTCTGGCTGTCGACCGAACCTGCGTAGCCGTGGAATGCAGAGCCCGTAATGTACGGTTTCGCCTGCGGATCGCTCAGCACCTCGATCGGATAGTTCGGATCATCCCAGTTATGGTCCCAGACGATGATCTTCGTCGTAATGCCCGCCGCTTGGAAAGCAGGGCCGAGCACCTTGACGAACGCCGCTTCGTCCGCTGGCTCCATTCTCATGCCCGGATAGCCGTCCGGTTCAAAATGGGGTTCATTCTGCAGCGTGACCGCATCGATTGCGATGCCTTCCGCTTCATAAGCCTGAATGAACTTCACGAAATACTGCGCGTAAACCGAGTAGTATTCCGGCTTCAGCTTCCCTTTCATCAAGGAACCGCTCGTCTTCATCCATGCCGGTGCGCTCCACGGCGTTGCCATGATCTTCAGATCGGGATTGATTGCAAGCGCCTGTTTGATCGTTGGAATAATGTAAGCCTGATCGTGTGGATCGAGAACTGATTGAGGTTCTCGTCCGTCGTGTCCGCCGCAACATCATCATACGTATAGTTGCTTAATGCGAAGTCCGTCGAGCCCATCGGCAGACGTATATAGCTGATGCCAATGCCGCCCGAGCGGCCGAACAGCTTATTCATCAGCTCGTCACGAGAAGCTGCATCCAGCTTGTTCTGGATCAGCCATGCGGACGAATCTGTCAGCGCTCCGCCGAAGCCGTCAATCGATTGGTAAGTCGTATGCTCATCAACGTCAATCGTTGGGTTAACCGCCGCGCCGTCTGCTCCGAATGCAAGGCCTGACTCTGCGCTGAGCAGCTTGCTCTTATTTCCTTCTGTCACCCACGCTTCAACGGGTTCTGTCGCAGCTGCAGCCTTTGGGACATACAGACCTGCATAGCCGGACAGCATGAGGCTGAGCATGAGGACGAATGCAATTGGTTTGCTTATTCGCGAATGTCTCATTCGAAATGTTACTCCCCTTCGTATCAATGAATGGAATGAATCGAGCGAGCAAATGTAACAATGAATCGATGAATCTATGAATCTATGAATGCATGAATTCTTAGAAGAACGCGCGATGTAATCGATTACATTTTAAACGATATTAATCCTCTTCCAGCATCACCTCCTATGCGTAGTCGGGCTGCTGCACAGCTAGGCTTCCGTAGCACCTATAGAACGCCTGCCATTGTGCCCCCTCAAGTAGAGCTCGAATGGCAGACGTATATCATGCTCCAATCTAACGTTCGGAGATGATCCATTGATTATAGGAATCCGCTGCTCACTTCATCTTGCCGCTGCGAGAGGTGCATACTAGCCACGCCATACATAGGTGCCAACTGCACGAGCAGGCAGAACCGCCGCGAATTGCTTACCTTCACATAGCACTCGGAACGGCTGCTCCGAATCCGTCTGGTTGATGACGACGGCAGCAAGACTGCCGTCCGGATTACGGAAAGCGACGTTCGTGACCGTATCCGTCGAGCCGTATGTGCTCTCAATGCGATACGCTCCAGGCTGAACGAATCTCGCATATTGCGCTAGCAAGTCGTATTCCGGCGTCTTCCAATACCGGTTCGGCTCCACCGCATCCTGGACGAACATCGTCGGGCCTGGCGTACCGACCCATTGATGTGTACCGATCTCGCTGTCGAGCATCGTCACCCACGAGTTGTAGCTGCACGCGTAGTTGCGGAAATACTGCGCCATTCGGTCGGCTCCTGCTGTCCCCCACAATGCCCGCTCCGTCAGATAGATCGGTTTATCGGGGTAAGCTGCATGCAGCTCGCTCATGATGGCCGGCGATCCTTCGTAATCATGCAGCGCAAGGCCGTCTACGACGGTTCGGCCTTCTTCGTCATTAAGAATCGGTGCAATATAATCCCACGCATCATGGAAGTTATGATCGAAAATCCACAGCTTCGTCTTCATGCCATGCGCTTCGAACTCTCGTCTTAACGCAGCTGCAAGCTCCTTCTGCCTAGCCGGTGACATATAGCAGCTTGGATAATCGATCTCTAGCAGCGGCTCATTCTGAAGCGTCATCGCATAGATCGGAATGCCCTGCTGCTCATACGCTTGAATCGCCATCCGATAATAGCGAGCCAGCGCTTCCGTATACTCGGCACCTTCCTTCAAACTCCCGCGCTTCAGGCTGCCATTGGTCTTCATCCAAGCCGGCGGGCTCCAAGGGGAGGCGAAGAACACCGTGTCCGGCGATCCCTTCTGCAGCTCCTGTACGGTTGCAATAATGTTCAGATCGATATCTTTCTGAATGGAGAACCGCTTCATCTCGAAGTCGGTCTCTCCTTCCTCCAAATCGTTGTACGTATAGAACGGCTCCGCTGTGAAATCCGACGTTCCGATCGTCAGTCGGAACAGATTGAACCCGATGCCATTCTCCCGATCGGTCAGCTGCCGAATAATCGCTGCACGCTGGTCCGCATCCATCTTCGATAGATTATGGATCGTCGTTTCCTCCAGCGATGTGCCGATCCCGAGCATTTGTTGATACGTATGGTCCGGCTTCACAATAATCGTTGATGCAGTCGACGGACTAGGCGGCGTCAGCTCCAGCTTCGGCTGCGGGCTTAGCGCAAAGTCCGGCGCATGCGGCCCTTCGAACCAGCGGCTGCGGCCGGGATCAAGCTCCGAGCTGATCCATACCTCGACTTCATGATTGGTCAATGGGTTTCCCTCCTAATCGTTGTAAAGGTGGTTCAAAAAGTCCGCTTTTGATCACGAAGCATCACAAGTAGCGTATTCGGCGTCGAATCTTGGATGAAGCTGAGACTTCCGGTTCTCACGTAGCACAACACTTAAGCTCCGATCCTCATTCCCCGCTTGATCCAACCTTCTCGGTGCTGAAAACCGTACTTTTTGAACTTGTACTTGCATTCTCTCTAATCCTTCTTCTCAGATGCCGGCAGCACGAACGTCGCCGCAGCGCCAGCAGGCAGCTTGTAAGAGAACGACTTGCTGCCGTGGCGAACGCGAAGCTCCCGCTCCTCCCCGGCACGGTTCATCGCAACGAGCACAAGCGACCCGTTCGGGTTCTGGAACGCAACCTGCTCGATGCCTGTCTCGTCCGACGGACCCGACTCAATCCGATAGGCGCCAGATCGCACGAATTTGCTCGCGTGACCGATCGAATAATAATCCGAATTGAACGTCACATCGCCCGACTGCTGATTGATCGTCACGAAGCCCATACAATTTTGGCAGCCGCCGATCGTTGGACCGTAGTTCTCATCAAGTGCCAAGTTCCACTTCAGCACTACCTTCGCCCAATTGCGCGTCGCGCCAATGATCAAATTGTGCATATCCCATTGCAAGTTGCCTCCGAAATCGGTCGCCCACGCACCGCCGGAAACTTCGGTGAAGTAAATATTTTTGTCAGGATGCGCATCATGCACTTGGGACTGGCTGCCGACCTCGCCCGCATAACCGTGGAACGCGGAGCCGTCGATATAGCGGTTCGCGTCAGGATCGTTCAGCACCGTCATCGGATAGTAGGGCTCATCCCAGTTGTGGTCCCAGACAACGATCTTCGTCTTGATGCCCCCCTTCTCGAAGGCCGGACCCAGATTGTCCTTGATCCACGCCGCTTGCTCGTATGGCTCCATCCGCATGCCTGGATAATTATCCGGCACATAGTGCGGCTCGTTCTGCGGCGTTACGGCATCGAATGGTACGCCTTCCGCTTGGAACGCCTTTATCAGCTTGGTGAAATAGTTCGCATACGGCTCGTAGGCTTCCGCCTTTAAGCTGCCGCCGATCATCGATTCGCTCGTCTTCATCCATCCCGGCGCGCTCCACGGACTGCCCATCAGCTTCAAATCCGGGTTGACCGCCAGCGCCTGCTTCAGCGTCGGAATGAGAAACTCCTTGTCATGATCGATCGAGAAGTTCGCGAGCTGCGGGTCGGTCTGACCTTCCGGCATTTCATCATACGAATACAACGTCCGCGCAAAATCCGATGCCCCGAGCGGGATACGCATATAGCTGATGCCGATACCTTGCTCATGGTCAAACAACTCCTTCATCAGCGTCTCTCGCTGCTGCTCGTTCAGCTTGCTGGCGATCAAGTAAGCGGAAGAATCCGTCATTGATGCGCCAAAGCCGTCCATCTGCTGATACTTCGTCGTCTCGTCGAGGACGATGTCACCATCCTGCGCCTCTTCGCTGGACGTCTGCTTCACGCTCTCCTCTTGGGACAGCAGCTTGCTCTTGTCTGGCGTCGTCAGCCATACCTGCACTTCATTCGACGCCGAATCGCCTCCGGTTCCACCGCATGCCGCTGTCAGGGCGAGCATTGCCCCGGCCAGCGCAATGCTAACGACTCTCTTCATTACGAACTCCTTCTCTTGCTAGGACAACGCCGCCGCTACCTCCTGTAATCGAGCCATAATCCGCCCGAATTAGCGCAGCAATCGACTTCTCTGTCGTCCGATCCATATGGCAGATGCCGAACGTATCGATCCAGTTGTTGTGATTCACATACCAGTCGTACATAATCCAGAAGTCGATGCCCGCAACATAGCCGTCCGGACGCCATTCCCCTGCCTCGCTCACCGTTGCATGCTCCATGAGCGCCCGTATCGTATCCTGATAGGTCGCGACCTGCTTCGCTTCTTCCGAATCAGCCCCGGCTGTCCAATGACCGAACTCGGTATTCAAGATCGGCTTATCGGGATAGACAAGATGGGCTTCCGCCAGAAAGTCACGTGTTCCTTCGTAATAAGTGCCGCCGTGAAAAATGCCGAAGTACATCGTCCATGCCGCCACGTCGAGCGGAGCCATCGAAGGATCATGCGGTCCCGGCTGATCAGCAGCCGAACTTTGCGTCAGCAGCCGACCGTCATCGTAGCTGCCGCGCAGATCGGCCACCAAGCGCTCGTTATAAGCAAGGCGCAGCCATACGTCCTTCGATTCGTTCTGCGTGCTCCACATGATGACCGATGGTCGGTTGTACTGCGAGAACACCATCTCCCGCCACATTTGATCCGCCAGCCGCTTCTCGTTCTGCGCCTCGTAATGCGCCGTCTCGAACTGCCAGAGCGGAATTTCACTCATCGCCAGCAGTCCGAGCCGATCCAGCAGTATGTAGGTATGGAGATGGTTCGGGTAGTGACCCGTGCGAACCATATTCGCATTCATCGCCCGGATTTGCTCCAGATCGGCCCGGATGCGATCCCACGAAGCGGTTCGGCCGGTATCCGGCCATTCCTCGTGACGAGCGATACCCGCGAGAAACAACGGCGAGCCGTTCAACTCGATCTGCGTGCCGCGCGCTCGTATCGTTCGAATGCCGAACTGCGTACACCATGTATCCTGCGTCTCGGTCTTCCCCACCTGCGAGGCCGTAAGCGTGAAGGATGCCACATACAGGTTCGGCTGCCAAGCCGACCACAGCTTCGGATTCTGTACCGTAATCTCGAAGCGAACCGCCCGCACTTGACCTGGCTGCAGCGTAAGCATGCTGCGCAGAGCCCGATCGGTAACCGCCGGAATATCTGCAATCGTAGAAGCTAGAGGGGATGCGAGAAAATGGTCCGACTGCGAATCCGCCTCGTACAGGCTGCCCTCTAGACAGACGTAAGCCGCAGCATGCCCTTGATTCATCAGCACGACTGTAATCTGCAGCCGACCGTCCGTATCAAGCGGTACGATATCCGCCCTTACGATCGACGCTAATGGTGCCGCCTCGATCCATAAATCTTGAATAATGCCCGTATAGTTGAAGAAGTCGGTGCCCGCCACTGCAGGAATCGTATCGACGCGGCTGCCCCAAGGCGGATTATCGACGCGAATGCGGATATCGTTCTCGCCCTCCCGCAGCGCATCGCTCACATCGAACGCGAACGGCGTAAAGCCGCCTTCGTGACAGCCGATCCAGCAGCCGTTCACCCATAGATCGGCGACGTAGCTGATGCCAAGCGATTTGAACGTATAGGCGAGACTGCGATCTAAATGCTCCACTACAATGGTTCGCTGATACCAGACGCCGTCCTCATACGTCTCGGCCGCCTTCGCCTGCGCTTCTCCGCTCAACCGGTTCTCCGGCAGCGGTACAAGATGCGACTCCCACTCGCACTCGCTAAGCACGGAGCCTCGAACGTACTCTCCCTCCTTCGTCTCCAGCTCGCGCAGCCACTGTTCGCCGCGCGGAGCGAGCGAGAATGAATGATCCATCGCTAAACGCCGCTTCAACCATACCCCATTCAAAGAGATGACCGTGCGGTTCTGCTCCTCGAAGGAGGGTACCGGCATGCCATTCTGGAAAGGAATGCTCACGCCGTCGATTGTGCTGAGCGTCATTGTCGTCTGCAGCATGATTGCTCTCCCTTCAGTTGAACTCAAACAAACAAGGGGGATGAGGACGCGCGTGCGGGCCCTTCTATTGCAGCCGCGCGCAAGTCGCTAATCATCCCCCTTGAGCTTGAAGATTTATTATTATTTGATGCCTTGCGAGTCGTAGTATTTGTTCGCTTGCTCTTTGATGTAGTCCATCACATCGTTCACGCCAGCCGCTTCAAGCTGCTTGCGATAGTTCGCAATCGCTTTGTCGACGTCCGGCACAAGACCCATCATAATCGGCATGCCGTACTGCTGGATGACCGAGTTGACGGCTGCTTGCTGCGATTTTACCGGTGCATAGTCCATCAGAACGCCTGCGAAAATATTCGGCTTGCTCTGCGATTTGAACTCTGTCAGCAAAGCGTCGAAGCCCGGCCAGCCGCCTGCTTGCTTCACGCGCTCCATCGACTCGACGCGGTAGCCCCAGCTTGCAACGCCGTATGCCGTATGGTCCTTGTCGTCCTTCGGCGTACCTGCAGGCGGCGATACGATATATTTGCTATCCGTTGTATCCACCGAGTAGTTGGTGCCCTCGAGACCGTAGTTCATCAGATCGTAGTACTTCGGATCGTTGCGCAGTTTGTCCAATACCATCAGGGAACGCTCTGGGTTCGCAGCGCTCTTCGGAATCGCCATTGCATTGTTAACCGACAGCGTAGGCATCGTCAGGTTGTTGAATCGGCTGAACGGGAAGTAGCCCATCTCAATGTCTGGATTCGACGTTTGCAGACCCATGATGTAGCCGCCTGCACCCGGCGCGTTACGCCAGTACACAGCGCCCTGGCCCGTCTTGATCGCATCGCCTGCTTCCTTCTGGTCGGACAGCGTATCCGATTTCCAGAAGCCTTTGTCTTTCCATTCTTTCATCTTGTGCGCCCATTGCTCGAACTCCGTCGTGAACGGATAAGCAACAATGTCGCGCGGCGCATCATACGATTTCGCTACAACAACACCGCTGTCGCCGCCGATTTGCTGGTAGTTATAGTACGATTTGAACATGGTGAAAATTTCGTTGTACGCTTTGCCGTTGATAGGCGTAACGTTCTTCGCTTTCTTCACGCCGTCCAGGTACGCTTCGATCGAGTCGAGGTCCTTGATTTCCGGCAGATTGAGCTCTTTTCTCCAGTCCTCGCGGTATACGATACCGTCCGGCGTATATTCCGGATACGTTGCAGGCACTGCGTAGATTTTGCCGTTAACCGTCGCTTCCTTCCAGTCCTGCTGCGGTACGCTCTTCCACGTTTCCGGCGCATACGTCGGCAGCAGATCGTCAAGCGGCATGAACGCGCCTTGGTTTGCAAATTTGTAGTAATCCGCCCATGAGGAGGCGAAGATCATATCGATTTTCTCGCCGGAGGCGAGGAGCAGGTTGTACTTCGTCGTCCAGTCCGTCCACGTCGTGAAGTTCAGCTTCACCGTTACGTTCAGGTCCTTCTCCAGCATTTTGTTCCACTCTTCAACAACCTTAGGCGTATCCTTATGCGCATCGCCGAGCAGGTACCAGACGAGCTGGACCTTCTTCGACGTATCCGGCTTGCTTGCATCCGCCGTCTTGTCATCGCCGCCTGTGTCCGTCGCCGTATCCGTCGACTTCGTATCGGTGCTCGTATCGGTGCCTGTCGACTTTCCATTGTCCGAATCGCTGCTGCCGCATGCTGCTAGAACGGTGACCATCATCATCAACGCGATGAGCAGCGTGCTGAACGTTTTTATCTGTCTCTTCATGCCTTTGACTCCTCCTTATAAGTAAGAAAGCATCTATGTTAGCCGGGTTATGCCGGTTCTAACCTTTGACCGCGCCAATCGTAAGACCTTTCACGAAGAACCGCTGAACGAACGGGTATAGGAAAATGATCGGGCCCGTCGCGATAACAGCCGCCGCCATCTTGAGCGTCTCAGCGGGAGGCTGGAAATCCGGCGACAGATTGCCTGCGACGTTCGTTTTGAGGACGGCCGCGCTGGCAAGTATTTTGTAAAGCAGGAACTGGAGTGGGAACTTCGTCTCCGTCGTGATGAACAGGTTCGCAAGGAACCATTCGTTCCAGTAGCCAAGCGCCATGAACAAGCCGATCGTAGCAAGACCCGGTGTAGAGAGCGGCAGGATGAGCTTCAGATAAATGGTGAATTCGCCGGCTCCGTCGATTTTGGCCGATTCGGTGATTGATTCTGGAATCGATTTCATAAAGTTCTTCATTAAGATGATGTTCCACGCACTGAGCAGCCCCGGCAGCAGCAGCGCAAGATAGGAGTCTTTGAGATCCAAGTACTTGACCATCAGAATGTACCAAGGAATGAGACCGCCGCTGAACAACGTCGTGAAGTAGATGAAGAACGCCAGCTTATCCTTGTATTTGAACTCCTTACGCGATAGGACGAACCCTGCCATCGACGTCAGGAACAAGCCGAAGGCCGTACCGATCAGCGTGATGAGCACCGTCACCTTATAGCCATCGAAAATCTGCTTCGGATTGCTGAAGGCCGCCGAATAAGCGTCCAACGAGAACTGCTTCGGAAGTAATTTGAACCCTTGCGCTACAATCTCCATCTCTGGCGTGAACGAGCCGGATACGATTAACAGGAAGGGCAGCAAGCACAGCACGGCCAGCATCGTAATAATGACATACCCGATCGCGTTGAAGACGATGGTCGATTTCTCCATTTTGATTTTCATGCCGATTCCTCCTAAAGATTTTGCGGTAGCCTCACACCGACCTACGGTGTGATATGCAGCAAAAGCCGCAACGGAAGCCTATGCTTAGAACAGCGCGTAGTCGCTGCGCACCTTCCGGATGATGTAGTTGACCGTGATGATCAGGACGAAGCCGAAGAACGATTGATACAAGCCTGCTGCCGTACCCATGCCGATGTCGAAGTTGACGGCGAGCGAGCGGTACACGTACGTATCGATAATGTCCGTCGAATTGTAGAGCATGCCGTTGTTGCCGATGATTTGATAGAACAGATCGAATTGGCCTTTCAGAATGCCGCCGAGGCTGAGCAAAATGAGCAGAATGAACGTCGGAACGAGCATCGGCATAATGATGTGTCTGATCCGTTGAAAAATGTTCGCGCCATCGATCTTCGCCGCCTCATGGTACTCGTCGCTGATGCTCATGATAGCCGCCAAATAGATGACCGTACCGTAGCCGAGACCTTTCCAGACGTGGAAGAAGACGATGATATATTTCCAAGGCGCCGTATGGACGTAGAAGTCGTAAGGCTGCATGCCGAGCTGCTGCAATACCGTGTTAATAACGCCGTTGTCCGAGTTGAACAGGTTGAAGACGAATGCGCCAACCAGAACGAACGAAACGAAGAACGGCAGGAACATAACGGACTGCGTCGTTTTCTTGAACAGCTTGCCAGGCAGCTCGCTGAGAAAAATCGCGCACAGCAGCTGAAGCATATTGCTGATCAGAATGAAGGCGATGTTGTACAAAACCGTATTCTTCGTGAGGTTCCATAACACGCCTGAGTTGAATAGGAACTCGAAGTTTTTCATGCCGATGAACTCGCTGCCGAACAGTCCCCCGGCGAAGTCGAACCTTGTGAAGGCGTAGTAGACGCCTACCATCGGGACGTAGGAGAAGACGATGAAGAACAATAAAGCTGGTGCAATCATAAGGAACAGCGTTTTGTTTCGGTTCAGTTCCTGGAAGAAGCTTTTCATACCCGACACCTCCGTTACGTCTTTCGTCAAAATGTAATCGATTTCTTTTTTACCTTTAAAAAAAGCCTTACAAATCACTGCTGCTGGCCGGCTATCCGACTACCCTGGCCCCAGCTGTTCCTCGGCCGATCGATGCTTCGCAAACAATGACGATTCTCGAACAAGCAGCTTCGACTCGACCTTGAAGTACCGCTTATCTTGAAACTCATTGCCGTTCATCTGGTCGATCAGCTTCTCCGTAAGCAGCGCACCCATCGCGTATTTCGGTTGCTCCACTGTGCTGAGATTCGGCGTAATGAACCTCGTAATCCGGATGTTGTCGACACCGACAACCGCCACCTGCTCGGGCACCTGGATGAGCAGCTCCTTACATGCTTTGTACACGCCCAGCGCCATCTCATCGTTCGCCGCGAACACAGCTGTTAGATCAGCGTTGCGCTCGCGCAGCCTTAGAAATCCTTCATAGCCGCCCGACTCGTTGAAGTCACCGTTATCGATCAGCTCTGGAATAAACGGCATTCCCGCTTCCTTAAGCGCTTTCATATAACCCTCTAGACGCTCATAGCTGTCGATCGCATCGGCATAGCCGCTTAGAAACGCAATCTTCTCATGTCCCTGCTCGATCAAATGATCGACAACATCCTTGCCGATCTTCACGTTATCGGTGAAGGCGCATGGAATTTGCTCGTGCTCGATGAACCGTCCGATAACCGCAATGCTATAACCGTCCTCGACAAGCGCGATCAGCTCCTTGTTGTTCATCAACGGCGTGACGAAGATCATACCGTCCACGGTCCGGTTCTGCAGCAGCGATACGTAGTCATACTCTCGCGTCTTCAGGTTCTGAGCATCGCAAATGATAATGTTGTAATCGAGCGAATTGGCCATGTTCTCGATCCCTTTAATAATCTCCGCATAGTAGGAAACCTCGATATCGGAGACGACGACGCCAATCTTCATCGTCTTTCTAGACCGTAGATTCTGGGCCATCGCATTGGGCGTATAGTTCATCTCTTCAATCGCCTGCTGCACCCGCTTCTTCGTCTTTTCCTTCACGAGTCCGCTTTGATTCAGCACCCGAGAAACCGTTGCGGCAGATACGCCTGCCCGCTTCGCAACATCGATGATTTTGCTCTCGTTCATCGCATCACTTTCTTTAGTCCGTTTTGATAATCTGATAGTAGCAACTTTTGAAATCGATTACAATAGTAAATTTCAAAAAATGTTTTGTTTCAGATACGATTTGGTACAAATGAATTGATTTAAGCGGTATTATAGGGGTTTTCGAGGAGGATCGAACGAGTCCTAAATGAAATCGATATCATTTTTAGTCGAAAAAGCTTATATTTCGGTCGTTGCGTACCCTTCCACACTTCCACTTTTGGTGCCACCGGACTAGATAGAACGCCTGACCATCACGCTGCGTACAAGATAACAACCATTCAAAGTCATTCGCAAGCAAGCATGCTTGCTTGCTCGTTCGTTCGTTCTTCCATCCTTACCATTCGCCTACTCGCTCCTTGCGGCTCGACATGTACGGGACTGACCACCTACGTTCATAACACAAACTTAGCCCCTTGTGCTAACGGGCATCAGCGAAGGTCACGAACATCATCAGCTCCATGCGCTAATGAACACCACTGTGCGTTGCGGACACCATCAGCCTCTTGCGTTAGCGAACACTAATATACGTTGTGTGGACACCATCAGCCTCTTACGCTAACAAACACTAATGTACATTGTGTGGACACCATCAGCCTCTTGCGCTAACAAACACTAATGTACATTGTGTGGACACCATCAGCCTCTTGCGTTAACAAACACTAATGTACATCGTGTGGACACCATCAGCCTCTTGCGCTAACAAACACTAATGTACATTGTGTGGACACCATCAGCCTCTTGCAACTTCTTGCGCTAACGGACCCTACGGACTCTATCGCATCTTATATCGCCTATTCTTTCGCTAACGGACTCATATGAGCTTATTTGGGTTTCTAATGCTGAATTAACCGCCAAAAGCACCGAATAGCGCCATCTCAGTCCGTTAGCCACAATCATGCAGTAAATTCGTGCCAATAGCGTCTGCTGAGTCCGTTAGAACGAGAGCAACGCGGCAATAAGGCGGGAGACCGCAGGCTGAAAGGCGGGAGACCGCAGGCTGAAGGGCGGGAGACCGCAAGCTGAAGGGCGGGAGACCGCAGGCTGAAGGGCGGGCCTATGAACGCCGACATTAAAAAAACGGCTGCCGCTATTGCACTTAATGTGCCGGAGACGCCCTTCCTTCGAAACAAATAGTCGGCCCCCGTGCACTTAATCTGCCGAAGACGCCCCTCCCTCGAAACAAACAAAGCCGTCCCCAGCACATCTAGTGTGCCGGAGACAGCTCTTCTGCCGCTTGCCGCGATTAATCTTAATTCCGCAAATAATTCGAGGAGTCACGTACAATAAGCCTCGACTCAATGACGTATTTATTTTGTTCGCTCGCGTTCAAGTCGT
This sequence comes from Paenibacillus cellulosilyticus, assembly GCF_003182255.1. Lineage (GTDB taxonomy): Bacteria > Bacillota > Bacilli > Paenibacillales > Paenibacillaceae > Paenibacillus_T > Paenibacillus_T cellulosilyticus. Next base: position 20,119 of record NZ_QGTQ01000040.1, read on the forward strand.
TCAACTGATCGATGAGCTTCTCCGCCAGGCAGACGCCCATCTCGTACTTCGGCTGTTCTACCGTGCTGAGCGGAGGCACGATGTACCCCGTGATCCGGTTGTTGTCGACACCAACAACGGCCAAGTCCTCTGGGATACGAACCCCCCTCTCCCGGCAAGCCCGGTATACGCCGAGCGCCATCTCGTCATTAGCGGTAAATACAGCGGTGAACGGCTCTTGGCGTTCGAACAGCCGCAGCGTTGCTTCGTATCCGCCGCTTTCCATGAAGTGTCCGGAATCAATAAGTCCTGGTTTGAAAGGAATGCGGTTATCCTTCAGCGCCTTCAAGTAGCCTTCCATCCGCTCATAGTTTTCCATCGAATCCGAAAAGCCGCCGATATAAGCAATCTGCTTGTGCCCCTGCTCGATCAGATGGCGAACAGCCGCCTCCGAGAACTGCACATTGTTCGTCTTGCAGCTCAGAATGACCTCATCATCAATCGCTCTGCCGATGACGCCAAGGGTATACCCTTTCTGGGAGTAGTCCTTAATAATGTCATCGCTGACGAACGGGGTGACGAGAATCATGCCGTCGACCGTCCGATTGGACAGCAGGCCGAGATACTCCATCTCCTTCTCCAGCTCGTTGTCCGAGTCGCAAATAATAACCTTGTACTTGCGGGCATACGCCGCATTCTCGATTCCTTTGATGATCTCCGAGAAGTAAGAAACGATAATGTCGGGCACGATGACGCCGATCGTCATCGTACGCTGGGAGCGCAGCTGCTTGGCAGCCGCATGCGGATGATAATCCATCTCTTCAACCGCCTTGAGTACCTTCTGCTTTGTTTTCTCCGACACAAGGCTGCTGTCGTTCAACACACGCGATACGGTAGCAGCCGATACGCCGGCCCTCTTGGCGACATCTACGATTTTATTGTCCATACAATCAACCTTGTCTTTTTTCTAAAAATTATAGGCTTTAAATCTAGCGATATCAACCTATTAGCGCATATGAGCTCAACTACCCTACTTAGCTGGCATTCGCCCCTTGCAGTGTACGGTGATGCATGATACACTGTTTCCAATATCTAGTGTATGGTCTGTACCCATACACTTCAGACAAAGAAGGGCCGGTGAACGATTCGATGCCCCCAGATATGATTTGGCGGATTGACGATTTCCAGATCGATCCGTCCCGCCCGCTGTATGAGCAGTTCGTCGAACAGATACGCGCGATGATTGCCAAGGGCCAGCTGGCGCCAGGCACTAGGCTCCCCTCTGTCCGCGAAACTGCTGCCTCACTGCGCGTCAACCCAACAACCATCATGAAAACCTACCAAGAGCTGGAACGACTGTCGCTGCTCGTCACGTATCGCGGACAAGGCACATTTGTCACGAATGAGGAAGCTGCCATCTCGCGCTCACGCCGTGATCTGGCACGCACCGCTGTTGCGCGGCTGGAAGAGCTCGCGCAATCGATCGGCATGACGCTTGAGCAATTCATTGCCTTAGCCAAAGAGGAGGAATAATCATGATGGACCACACGATAACGATCCAATGCACAGCTGTTGAGATGTCCTTCAAGAAAAAGAAAGCACTGCACAATGTCACGTTCGCTGCAAAGAGCGGCTCCATCGTTGGTCTGCTCGGGCCGAACGGCGCCGGCAAATCGACGCTAATGCGCATTCTAATCGGCATCCTAGAGCCTACGGCCGGCACTGTCGAAGTGCTTGGACGCAAGCCTGGCGTAGAGACGCTCGGACAGCTGTCGTTCCTGCCGGATCGCGGGCACCTGCCGAATTGGCTGACAGCCGATCAATGGCTCGGCTATGCAGCCGGCATCTATCCGGACTGGGACATTGCACTCGAACGCGAGTGGGTACGCAAGCAGGAGGTAGACCGCTCCACGAGCATTGGGACGATGTCGCGCGGTCAAGAGGCTCGGCTGCAGCTGTTAACCTGCTTATCGCGGCGGACGAAGCTCGTTATACTCGACGAACCATTCACAGGCGTCGATCTGCTGTCGCGGGAGCGCATCTCCTCCGCAATCGCGGAAGAAACGGCTGACGGCGACCGCACCTTCCTTATTGCTACGCATGACATCCGCGAGATGGAATCGATGTTCGACCGCATTATTCTGATCGGCGACGGCACGATCAAGGGCGTATACGATACGGAGAAGCTTCGCGATGACGGCCGTTCCGTTGAATCCTGCTATAGGGAAGTGTTCGCATGAGCCGCCGCCAACGTCCTTTTAGTCCGATCGTCGAGTTCGAGCACAGCGCTTTTACCCCCTACCTTCCTACAACAAAGAAAACGGCATCCTATTGGGTACTCGGCATTATCATCGCGATCTTTGCATGCCGCATCGGATTCGGAGACCGCTATGAGCCGGAAGCCGTCTATGTGCTAGGCGTCTCCCTTGCTTGGGTTTCCTTCATTGCGCCAATGAGTATTCGCGCCCTTCAACAACCGTCTCAGCCATTCCAAGAGTGGTGGCTGACGTTTCCGCTGGATCGCCGCACGCTTGTGCGAGCGAAGCTGCTCGCCTCTCTTCGGCTGAACGCGCATATCGCTGCGGCGATCTGGCTCATTGTGACGGTTCATAATTTCAGCGCTGCCGTTCTGACGGAATCGCCATTCCATGCGAGCTTGGGACGTCTATGGGCCGACGCCGCTTCGTACGGATTGCTATTCGCCGCCATCGTCCTGCTGATCACATGCCTTGCCACTCTCGCGCCTATCGCCTTACACGGATGGTATCGACTTCTCATCTTCCCTTACCTCGTCCTTTGGGGGTTCCCGATGGGAAATCTGGGCAGTCTGCTTCAAGGTGAAGTGCAAACCGATCGTTGGCTGCAAACGCCAATGGTGCTGCTGTATGCCTGTGCCGGGGCGCTGCTCGGATGGATTCTGTATCACGTTGCGATTGTCGGTGTCGCGAAGGTTGCAATGAAAGGCCTTGCCTCACATGAACCAGGTAAAGCCTTGGTCCATCTGCATCGGCCTGCGAGCGCCGCACAACGCACAGTCCGCGGTCGTCCAACCGCAGCCGGCTTCCGCAGCCTGTTTCAATTGGAGCGCTCCAGACATCGCAGCATTGCAGCTAACAAGTGGCTGCAGCTCGTTAGAGGTATTCTTGTGTTAGCTATTATGGTCGGCGGCTATTTCTCCCTCAGTAACAGCGAATGGATTGACATGATTCGGGCTATTCTCGTCATTCCGAGCATCTTCATCATTACGCATATGACGCTCACGTATGCGAACGATATGGGCAAACGCCGACTCGAATGGATGCTTGGCTTCCCTTACAGCCGGCTTAAGCTCGCTTTCTCCCGCCTACTGGCGATATGGGCGACTACCGCCTTGTGGCTGGGAGGTGCCTTACTCGCCGCAGCGGTCGGCGCAGGTATCCGCTATATCGTGAACCGTCCGGATTCCATTGGAACGAGCAATAGCCTATACACTGCAGCCTATGTCCTGCTCCTGTTCACCGTTTACATCATATTCGGGACACTTGTCAGCCACGTGCAGTACAGCACCGCGAAATATCCGGTACTATCTGCCATCGGGCTGCCTTTCATGATGCTGTCCTATGTTGCGCCTATGCTCTTCAATCAGTACGTGCTGCCTGAATCGCTTCCGACAGCAGGGGTTTCACATTCGTTATGGATTGGTCTTGGCCTCTTCGCTGTGATCGGCCTTCCATTCGCCTTAGTCCTATTCGTCATCTCGACACGCGGCATGGCCTTCTCCATGCTGGCGTCACAGGCCAAACTTGCTCGGCGATCCGGGGTTACCAAATAACACAGCTTGACAAAATGTTCAGACGGGAGTATAACATTACCAATCCAAACGAAGCATAATTGCAAGAGGATGACATGTTACATTCAACGAAGGGAACACGTTCACCGTATCACGCACTCCCCAGAGAGTCGGCAGCCGCTGAAAGCCGATGTGTGCGCTCGGATCGAACATCCTCCCCGAGAAGCCGTGCTGAACCAGAAGCTCAACATTGTCGAGCTGTAAGCGCGGACGGCCGTCCCCCGTTATAGGGAACGCGTATGAACACGTACGCGACAAAGTGTTGCTGTCTATGACGATAAGCGTTCGGTCACTCGCCTGCTGCAGAAGGCATACCGTGCGTTACGCTAAGATAGCAGAACAAGGGTGGTATCGCGAGTTAATCTCGTCCCTATGAGGGACGAGATTTTTTTGTGTACAATGCTATTATGGGCTATGAGCCATTGAAAGGATGACGCCAGATGAACGCACCGAGCAGTCACGAATCACGCAAAGTTTCACTCGAAGAAATCATGCAAGCCCACCTGCACTTGAAAGAGGTCGTGACGCGTACGCCGCTTCAGCACAGCCGTGTGCTGTCCGAGCGCTATGAGTGCGACGTCTACCTGAAACGGGAGGACCTGCAAATTGTCCGTTCGTTCAAAATTCGCGGCGCCTATCATATGATCCGATCGCTGTCGCCGGAGCAGGTTGCGCACGGCGTCATCTGCGCCAGCGCAGGCAATCATGCGCAAGGCGTAGCCTACTCCTGCCGCACGCTCGGCATTCGCGGCAAAATCTATATGCCAAGCACGACGCCTCGTCAGAAGGTGAAGCAGGTATCCTTTTTCGGCGGCTCAGAGGTAGAGATCGTGCTTGTTGGCGATACGTTCGATGATGCGTATGCACAGGCAGTCGCAGAAAGCGAACGGACGGGAATGACCTTCATCCACCCCTTCGACGACGCGAAGATCATCGCCGGCAATGGCACGATTGGCATGGAAATTATGGAGGCGGCGGAACGCTCGCCCGATTATATATTCATTACAGTAGGCGGCGGCGGTCTGGCGGCAGGCGTTGCTTCTTATGTGAAGGCTGTCTCCCCTACAACCCGCGTCGTCGGCATTGAGCCGAAGGGCGCCCCTTCCCTGCAGCGTTCGCTGAATGCAGGCAAGGTCGTCGCGCTTGATGAGATCGACAAGTTCGTGGACGGCGCTGCCGTTAAGCGGATCGGCGATCTGACGTTCGAAGTGTGCCAAGAGCTCGTTGACGATGTGCTGGTCGTTCCAGAAGGCAAAGTATGCACAACGCTGCTGGACCTGTACAATGAGAATGCGATCGTCGCTGAGCCGGCAGGCGCGCTTCCGATTGCTGCGCTGGACCTGTATCGGGATCAAATCAAAGGCAAATCGGTCGTCTGCGTCATTAGCGGCGGCAACAACGACGTTGACCGGATGCAGGAAATTAAGGAACGCTCGCTTATTTATGAAGGGTTGAAGCATTATTTCATGGTGAACTTCCCGCAGCGTGCAGGCGCCTTGCGCGAGTTTCTCGATGATGTGCTTGGCCCGAATGACGATATTACACGATTCGAATATACGAAGCAGCACAACAAAGATAACGGACCGGCGCTCGTTGGCATAGAGCTGAAGCACCGGGAAGATTATGCCGCACTCATGGAACGGATGTATGCCAAAGGATTGACGTTCTACGAGCTGAACAAAGATCCACTGCTGTTTAATTTGTTGATTTAGGGAGGAATGGACGATGGCATCACCGGATAAGGGGGCTCTGCGCAGCGAAGATGAGCAGCCAGGACGCGATCATAACCGCGCGGATTCCATCCAAGTCGAGTGCGATGACGAATGTGAGAAGGCAATCAACGCTTCGATTCATGAAGATAAGAGATGTGCGGAGGCTGCGCTGGCACCTGGCTCCTCTTCGCTCATTATGCCGAAGCATCGCGTACACGAAATGGTGCTGCTCAAGGCAATTGCCGAGACGCTGAATCAATCGCATGAGCTATCTTCTATGCTGCATTCGGTGCTCGAGAAGCTGCTGGAACTGACGGGGCTGACGACCGGCTGGATTTTCTTATCCGACCGCTATATGGACTTCCGCTGCGTTGCGGAGCAGAATCTCCCTCCTGCCTTGACCGGCAACAATGGCAAGCGGATGAATCATGGCTCCTGCTGGTGTCTCGATCGGTATTGGGATGGCCGACTCGTCAATGCCATCAACATTCTGAATTGCAAGCGGCTTGAGGACGCGGTTACCTTCCGCTGGGGCGATACGCAAGGCATCACTCATCATGCAACGGTGCCGCTGCGAACGGGCAAGGAGCTCGTCGGACTGCTCAATGTGGCTGCTCCAGGGAAGGTACATTTCACCGATGAGGAGCTTGCGCTTCTCCAATCCGTTGCCTTCCAAATGGGCAGCGCCATCGAACGCATTCATCTGTATGCCGCTGAGCAGCGCCGTGCTGAAATGTTCGCTCGATTGGACGAGTTCAGCCGCGCGCTCACTGGGCGGACCGGCGGATGCTCCGATCTGGTGCCGGTGGCGAAGGCAGCGCTGCATCTGATCGGCGAGCACTTCCAGTGGCCGATCGCCGCGCTCTATGAGTCCACTGGTGATAAGCTCTCGCTGCGCTCCACTTACCTGTGTGATGAATCGTTCGAGCTGACTGAGCGTATGACGCTCGAACAAGCGGGCTGGCTGGGTGAAGCTGTAACAAACCGTCGACTGAGGACCGTCGCTGCCGAAGAGGCTGCCCTGCTGCTCGTTCGTGAAACCGGCGACGGCAAACGCCGGCCATCGACCAAGCTGGCGAAGGCTGCGGCTATCCCGCTGCCATTCGGCGATATCGGCTACAGCGTGCTCGTCATCGGCAGCACGAAGCGCGATGATCTTAAGGCAGAGGACCGCCCGATTCTCGAAGCGCTTGCCGAGCATATCGCGGGAGCGCTGGAGAGTACGCTGCTTGCCGATCATCGCAAGGAGCTGACCCGGATCGAAGAGCGCAATAAGCTGGCTCGCGATCTGCATGATTCGGTCAGCCAGCTGCTCTTCTCGTTGTCGATGACCTCCCGCGGCGTCGAAAGCCTGCTGACCGGCCCGGAGCCGGATACGGAGGCTGCACTGGCAGCCGTCCGCGATCTGCAGAGTTTATCGCAAAGCGCGCTGAAGGAGATGCGCTCGCTTATTCTTCAGCTTCGCCCTTCCGAGCTGCAAGCTGGACTCGTCACGGCGCTTCGTGAATACGGCGAGCGGCTTGGTCTGCGTATTCATACACAGCTTGATGGCGTACGTACACTTCCTCGCCCGATCGAAGATGCGTTATGGCGTATCGGCCAAGAGGCACTGAACAACGTCAGCAAGCATGCCGGCACAACATCTGCCGATGTGACGCTGATGATAACGAGCCAAGAAGTGACGCTTCAAATTTCCGACAAAGGCAAAGGAATGCCGGAAGGCAGCCCGAAGCTGCGAGGCACGGCTACCTCGATTGGTTTATCGACGATGCGCGAGCGCGCGGAAGCGCTTGGCGGAACGATCTCGATCTCGCGCAGACACAGCGGCGGTACAGCCGTCGAAGTGACCATTCCGCTTCTTGCGTCCGATCGATCCAACGGGAGTGAGGTGAACGAACGATGACGATCAAGCTTCTGCTTGCCGATGATCACGCGATGGTGCGCAAAGGTCTGCAAATGTTCCTATCGACCCAATCCGATCTGCGCATTGTCGGCGAAGCGTCGAACGGTCAGGAAGCGATCGATCGGACGAACGAGCTGTCGCCCGATATGATTCTGATGGACCTGCATATGCCGATCCTAGACGGCATTGAGGTAACGAAACGGCTAAAGCAGTCCCATCCGAATGTGAAGGTCATCGTGCTGACGTCCTTCTCAGACGAGGACCACGTCCTCCCTGCGATTCGCGCTGGCGCCAAGGGGTATCTGCTGAAGGATATAGAACCGGATGAACTCGTTCGCGCCATTCGGCGCGTATGGCAGGGACAGGTCGAGCTGCATCCCGATGCTGCGGTTCGATTGATGAATTTGCTCTCCACGCAGGAAGCCGTAAGCAACGACGAAGACACCTCCTCCTCCCGTCTGGCCGAGTTGACCAAACGCGAGATGGAGGTGCTCCGGCTCATTGCCGCAGGCAAGAGCAATAAGGAAATTGGTGATCTGCTGACGATTACAGAGAAAACCGTTAAGACGCATGTCAGCCACGTGCTCGATAAGCTCGGATTCGCTGATCGTACGCAAGCTGCAATATTCGCTGTGAAACACGGCCTCGATTAGGAGCACGGTTCCAAGAGGCCGTGCCCTCCCGCTTCTCAACTCCCACACGCTTTCAGCCTTTCTACGACGAAAGTCGTAGAAAGGACTGCAACCGAAGCCGAACAACAACCTCTTCCATAATCATCCTTACCACTGACGCTGCAAGGCTTCAAATCCGTTACGATAAGGCTACATAGAAATTAAGCCAATGCGCTTAACGGAGGAGGAGTAAGCCATGCAAATCGTTATTATTGCTGGCAGTAATCGTCAAGGAGCAACAAGCACGAAGGTAGCCGACTATGCAGGCAAACGTCTGGCTCAGCAAGGCCATCAGGTTCGACTGTTCGATCTGCACGCACAGCCGCTGCCGCTCTATTCCCCAGACCTTAACGCTGGAGCAAGCGAGCCAGCGGCAGCGCTGCAGCAAGCGATGCTCGCGGCGGATGCCGTAATTCTCGCAACCCCTGAATACCATGGCAGCTTCTCAGGCGTGCTGAAGAACGCGCTCGACTTCCTCGGACAGTCCCATTTCAGCGGCAAAACCGTCTTATCCATCAGCACGGCGGGCGGTCCGGTTGGCGTCAGCTCGCTTCAGCAGCTGCAGGCGATTATTCGCAATCTGCATGGCATCAACAGCCCGGAATGGATCTCTGTCGGCGGATCGCAGCGCGAGGCATTCGAACAAGGCGGCGACTTCGAGAATCATGCCGGCATTTATGATCGGATTCATCGTGCGCTCGATACGTTCGCAGACCTGGCATCAAAACTGCAGCGTCCAGCCACAGCAACGTCCCGTGTCATTGGCTAGAAACGGAAGCCGCAGCATAGCCGGTCTGCTGATAGCTGAGCAGCTTGCCGAACACGCTGTCTGACTCCGCAGCCAGCTGTTGATAGCCGCCTTGGCGGATCAGTCTTCCCTGCTCAAGCACGAGGACTTGATCCACATGGCGGATCGTCGACAACCGATGTGCGATGACGATTATCGTCATGCTCCCCTTCAGCTTCTCCAGCGCAGCTTGAATATGCGCCTCGTTCTCGCTATCAAGCGAGCTCGTCGCCTCGTCAAGAATAAGGACGGACGGCTTGCGCAAAATGGCTCTTGCGAGCACGATCCGCTGACGTTCTCCCCCGGAGAGCCGAATGCCGCGATCGCCCAGCTCCGTATCAAGCCCTTGCGGCAGACGACGAACGAATTCCTCCGAAGCCGCGAACTTCAGCGCTTCCCACATTTGTGCCTCCGATGCATCCGGTGCGGCAATGAGCAGGTTCTCTCTTAACGTTGCATGGAATAGAAACGGCTCCTGGGAGACGTAGCTGACCGTTTGCCGGAACGCAAACGGACTGCCGTTTCCGTTCCCGCTTTCGCCTTCGGCGCTAATAAGCGGACGTCCGTCAATCCGTACCTCGCCTCTCTCCGGCTTCACCATTCCGATGAGCGTATCGATCAGCGTGCTTTTTCCAGCCCCAGATTTACCGACGATCGCCGTCATGCTATTAGCTGGAATGTAGAGATTTATATTATCAAGCGCGTACGTCTTGTTATCGCCATAACGATAATACAATCCACGGCACTCGATTCCTTGCGTCATACGCGGCGCTTTGTCATCGAGATGTAGATCTGCCAGTGTCAGTTCTTTCGCAGCCTCGCATTCCTTCAACAGATTAGCCAAGGTAGTGAAGGCAGGCAGCGATTGCGCCAGGCGCTCCCAGCTGGACTGCAGGGTGGCGAACTTGGGCCATAAACGCGAGAATATAACGGAGATCAAAATGAGCTTCGCAGGCTCGACCTTCAGCACCGCATAGGCCATATAAATGAATCCCGCCAGCAGCAAGCTTGAGGCCAGCTTATAGTAAACGCCGGAAGTCGTCTGCACTCGTGTAAAAACAATGCTATTGTTCTCGATTCGCTCACAGACGGATCGAAACCACGAAATATGCTTCTCTTCCATTCCGTTGCTCTTAATGTCCTTCATGCCGTTCAGATGATCCGTCATCCCTGCATAATACTGCTGATACAGCTTGGTTGCTTCCTCGCCAAGCCTTCTTGATTTCTTGACGAATGTTCTCGAATAGAGCGCGAGCAGAATACCGCATAATAGAACGCCTCCCGTAAGCGATGGCGAGAGCATCCATGCAATGCCTACTTGAACGATAGTAAACAAGAAGGTCGCGAATAAGTTAAGCGATTGATAAACACCGTAATTCACACGAGGCAGCTCCGAGGTGGCAATATGAATGAAGTCGGCTTTACGTTTGCGGAGAAAAAATGACCAGTTGGACAGCATCAGCCCCTGATACACCTCTAGCTGCAATTGACGATAAAACCCTTGCTCGATCCGGGCGTCCATAATCGCGAACACGCGGTCCAGATAGGTTTTGATCATAATCAATAGAACGAACAATGCTAACAACAACGGGAGACGATAGTCCTCCGACACATGAGATAGAGGCGCAGCCAGCGAAGAAATATACGGGATTTGATAAGAGGTCGAATCGAAGAGTCCAAGAACGTTCAACATAGGCGCAAGCAGCAAAATACTTACACCTTCGAGTCCGCTGCACAGTAACATGCCGATAAAGCTGATATACAATTTGACGCCAGCAAAATGATGCAGCTTGCGGATAAACAGATAAATTTGTGCCAATTCCATTCTCCCCTTAGCTGGTCACAACACCACGAACCGTATCCAATACTCGCGTCATGAGATGCGAAACGGTAAACCCTTCGGCTGGTCTGTACAGCTGATAGACAGGGACCCGATCGGCAATGGCCGACAATGTCCGAAAATGCCACTGCTGCTCGCCAATATAATCGATCAGAAACCGCCGGAACGTATGCTGATGCAAAATTCTTAGTTTATCTAAACCAACACATGGCTTAAAATCGACTTCGCTCTTATCGGTAGGACCAAGCTCGAAGATGCCCGCAAGCGGAAGCGTCCCGACATAGAACCGATCTGCGACCGGTACAGCGAACTTATTCGAATAAATCGTTCGATAATGACCCGCTTCCATCTCAAGCTTCTCGAGACTGTTCTGCCACAGCTTCTGCTGCGGATAAGCAGAATGTACGATTGGCAATGCCCCGCCTCCGCTGCTATCGAGCGATACCGCAATGACGTCATCCGTCATGAGCTGAAACCCGCTGTTGATAAGCGCCGCTGCTAACGTGGATTTGCCTGCCCCTGATTCGCCAACAAAAGCATACGCTTGACCATCCATGACGATGGCACTCCCGTGAAGTGGTATTGTTCTCCGCTGTATCAGAATCATGCCCATACACGTTCCAAGAAGATATAATCGAATCGTTCGATCATCGGCTTCTGGGAACGGAGAAATCGTAATTCGTCTACCATCTCGCACCTCGAAGATCGCTGCCCCTGGCACGTATAACAGAAACAGGCCCTCTCCAAATCCATAGTATCCACCCTGCTGCCCATATCGGCTCCACGCATCGGTCAAGTCACCGATTACAACATCCACGTCCGGTTGTTCACCAACTGGCGCCTCGCACGCGAACAACTCCGGCATCTCGATACAGCATGCAATGCGCATACCAAAAGCATCATACATCGTTCCTTCCTCCCTGCTGCCCATCCTTCCGCCTCCCATTAACATTGTGATAAAAAAATCGGCCCCTACATGAGCATGTCCTATAGGGGCCGATTATTAATTAGGATGGATCAGGACCGCCTGGAAATCCTGGTATGCGAGGACCGCCGCCACCTGAGCCGCCGCTGCCGCCAGGACCGCCGCCGCCACCAGGACCCCCACTGCCGCCTGGGCCGCCGCCACTACCAGGACCACCGCTGCCGCCAGGGCCACCGCCGCCCGGCCTTGGGCCTGCCATCGTCATTTTGACATCAAGCACGTCCAATGCTGGCGTTTGCCATTGTTTTCTAGACTGCTCCATTCTGATACTTCCTCTCTCAATTGTATTTGTAAGGCGTTGTGTGGTTCAGAGGCCGTAAAGCTCTAGCGCTTTAGCACTTCATGCAATCTGAATACCTACCTACGCACTAGTTCCTATCAACCTCTCCCACGATGATTCTAGCATAGAGTGATACAAATTGTAACTACAAATTTAAGTTTTTGTGAATAAAAGTTACATTTCGTAACCTTGATCCAGGATGTTTGCCTCTTGACACAATTGGAATAAAAAGGTTAACTTATTCTCGACAATAAAACTAATGGTATTAGTTTGTGAAAAAAAGGAGTGTTGTTGATGTTCGCAGGACACTTTGGCTTAGCCGCGTTGGTTAAGTCTAGAACCCGTAAGGTGCCATTATGGGCACTTATGGTCAGCTCACAGCTGTTGGATGTTGTATTCATTCCTTTGGTGATGACGGGGACGGAATCGATGGATGAGACGGTGTACGGGGGCGGCTATGGAGGCGTCGTCATTCATGCGGACTATACACACTCCTTATTAGGTGCACTCTTACTTACAATCGTTGCTGCGTGCGTAGGAAGATGGATTTGGGGCAAGCAAGCCGGTGTCATCATTGGGGCTGTCGTATTCAGCCATTGGCTGCTCGACCTTCTTGTCCATCGAGCCGACATGCCCCTATTGCCAGGAAACTGGGGCGATCTGCCTCTGCTAGGTTTCGGCCTGTGGCAGTACCCTTGGATATCGATCGCACTCGAATCGCTTCTTATTGCTGCCGGTACCTGGATGTATGCACGTACTGCACTTCAACGAGCCGGCAGAAGCAGCCGCGTTACTCCGATTATCACTTCTGCGCTGCTTGGGATCGTGCTCATTCTGCTGCTTGTATCGGACGCGGATGGCTGGTTCTAAGTCGGAATTCACTCGATCTATCCCGCAAAAAAGGCTCTGGCCGCTTCAATCGACCAGAGCCCTCCAGCTATGAAATTACCAAGCGTACGCCCGCGGCGCTTCGCCGCCCGGCCCTGGGAAAATCTCGTCGAGACGCTTCAGCGTCTCCTCGTCGAGCTTCACCTCGACCACACGCAGCGTGCGTTCGAACTGCTCCATCGTACGGACGCCAATAATCGGCGCCGTTACAGCTGGCTGTGCCAGCAGCCATGCGAGCGCAACCGTATCCTCGCGCTCCCCGAGCTCGTCGCATAGCGCGCCGAACTGCTCCAGCTGCGCCGCGTGCTTCTCCAGCCGCTTCGCATCGCCGCTCCGCTTACTGCCGCCGCCATGGCGGGCATTGCCTGCAAGCAGGCCGCCATCGAGCGGGCTCCAAGGAATGACGCCGAGTCCGAGCGCCTTCGAAGCCGGCAGCACCTCAAGCTCTGGCAGACGGCAGAGCAGGTTGTACTTATGCTGCTCGCAGACGAGACCAATGCTGCCGCGAGCCTTCGCTTCGCCTTGTGCGACAGCGATGTCCCAACCCGCGAAGTTGCTCGAGCCGACGTAGCCGATTTTGCCCTGTGCAGCGGCGATCTCGAATGCGCCCCACAGTTCTTCCCAGCTTACGCTGCGGTCGATATGGTGCATTTGGTAAAGCTCGATATGATCGGTTTGCAGCCTTCTGAGCGAGCCTTCGAGATGACGGCGGATTTTGTACGCGGATAGACCCGCTTCCCGATTCGGTCCATCCAGTGGATCATGCATATCGCCATATAGCTTCGTTGCCAGCACAGTCCGTTCGCGGCGTCCGCCGCCTTGTGCGAACCAACGGCCGATAATTTCTTCCGTCCGTCCTGCGTTCTCGCCCCAGCCATAAATGTTAGCCGTATCAAAAAAGTTGATGCCCGCGTCCAGCGCGGCGTCCATAATGCGAAATGATTCCTGCTCATCGGTATCAACACCGAAGTTCATCGTGCCAAGACAGAGACGACTTACGCGCAGACCGGACTTACCAAGCTTCGTAAATTCCATCTTCATTTCACTCTCCTAATCTTGTATATGACAAAATGGCAATGATCACCTCGCTATAATAGCACAGTGTAATCTCAACCCCAAATTCAAGCACCGATAACGCTCCGATGACAATTGCATCGTATACTCCGTGCAGGAGGTGTGTCGCATGCTAGCCGGTCGCATTCTGATTATTTACGCTTCGTATGGAGATGGCCATCTGCAAGCTGCCCGTGCCATCCGCGATGCGCTGCAGCGCCAGGGCATTGAAGCGAGCCGCATTAGGCTCGTCGACCTGATGGCTCAGGCCAGCCCGCTGCTGAATGAAGTATCCCGCCGTTTCTACATGCACAGCTACTCGAAGCTGCCGACACTTTATGGCTGGGTCTACGACCGAACGAGACCGATGAAGCACGACTCGTTGTTCGGAGGCTGGCTCCATTCCTTCGGCAAAGAAAAGCTGCGACGCTTACTGCTGACCGAACGCCCCGATGCTGTTGTTTATACATTCCCCGTATTCGCTGCTCCTGCCTCTCGTACAAAAGCGTACCCTCATGTCCCAACTTCTGCTGTTGTAACCGACTTCGACCTTCACTGCCGCTGGGTGCATCCGCATGTGGACCGCTACTTCGTGGCTACTGCCGAATTAAAAACTGAATTAGTGAAGCTCGGAATCGCCGATCGCCGTATTACTGTGAGCGGTATTCCGATTAAGCCAAGCTTTGCTGAACTCCAGCCTAATCCGCAATGGTATGCCAAATACGGTTTCCCTGAAGATCGCCCTATCGTCCTCGTCATGGCTGGCGCCGCTGGCGTCATGCCGGATGTACCGGAGGTATGCGAAGCCTTGCTGGAGGACAAAGCTGTTCATATCGCACTCGTATGCGGTCGCAATGAAACGCTGGCCGCCTCGCTTCGCATTCGATTTCAACATCAACTAGCGGAAACCGGCGGACGACTGCATCTGTTCGGCTATGTGGAGACCATACATGAGCTGATGGCGATTGCAGACTGTCTTGTCACGAAGCCGGGCGGCATCACGTTGTCCGAAGGACTTGCAGCCGGCTTGCCGCTGTTCATCTACCGTCCCGTGCCCGGGCAGGAGAAGCACAATGCCCTCTTCTTGCACAGCAAGGGCGCTGCTCAGATTGCCCGTCACCCGCAGGAGCTCAGCGCCGCTATTCGGTCGCTGCTGCATAATCCGATACAATTGGCTGTCCATCGACAGGCGGCACGCGCGCTCGGCCGCAGCGGAGCGGCCGATACGGTTGCTTTGGATATTTTGCAACAATGTCTTATAATGGAAGAGGCGTCCTCTCCTACTCATTATTGAAGTACTTCTTGAAGGAGCTTTTGCCGTGATTACAGCTGTCCGATGGTTCAACGCGGAGAATCTACTATTCTCCGCTATTCTGTTTCTTGTCGAGTTCATCCGAGGCGCAGGCGTCATCAGCTTCATGCCGATTTACGGAGAGAAGACGCTTGGATTATCGCTGGATGTCATCGGAATTGCCGTTACGGCCCACTACGTAACCGATACGATACTGAAGTTAATTATCGGCTATTTGCTCGATCGTATTTCCGCCCGAATCGTCGTTCAGGTCGGTCTTGCGCTTACGACTGCGGGCATCGCGATGCTGCCTTACAGCCATAGCCCCTGGATGTTCATCCTTGCATCCGCCTTGTTCGGTATCGGTATTTCGCCGATCTGGATTGTCTGTCTCACCCGCGTATCCAACGAGAGACGCGCAACACAGATGGGTTATCTGTATACGGTTTGGTTCATCGGACTTGGCGCAGGCCCAATCGTCGCCAATGTGCTGCTCGATTACACGCAGTTCGGCACCTATATGATGCTGTTGATCGCCTCCGTTGCTGCACTCGCATTGTCGCTTCTCATGAAGCCGGGACGCGCTGCGGGCGTGGCGACGATTCCATTCATGGAGCAGCTAAGCATCCTTCAGCGCAAGCTTCGCCAGATGCGGCTTCTGCTGCCGGGCATGGTTCTGCAGACGACTGGTGCCAGCATGCTCGTGCCGGTGCTGCCAAGCTTCGCCACTGATCATTTGAACCTAACCGGCGCTCAATATTCGCTGCTTCTTATCATTGGAGGAGGCTTCACCGTTGGAGGATTAATGCCGCTTGGCCGACTAGCAGACAAGCTTGGCGGGAAGAAGTGGTTCCTCGTTGTCGGCTTCGCCTGCTTCGGGATCATGCTCTACTCGCTCGCATTGACGCCTTCATTCTGGCAATGCCTGCTGCTCGCAGCCATACTCGGACTTTCGTATGCCGCCGTCCTTCCCGCCTGGAATGCCCTTCTCGCTTCCTATGTACCTGTCAAACAGCAGGGGCTTGGCTGGGGATTGTTCTCGACGGTTGAAGGAATTGGTGTTATGATCGGGCCAATCGTAGGCGGCGTTATTGCATCGCGGATCGGCGTACCGGCGGTGGTCTGGTACAGCGCCGCGCTGTTTGGGCTAATCGGCCTCTTCTACTTGTGGTTTCCGTTTCATCGTTTCACAGAGTTGCAAAGCGATTCACGCAAGAAAGGATAAGGTGAAGTTATCAGCATGAGTCAATGGCAAGATTGGCTGCATCATCTCAAAACACTCGATCTCGAGCATATGGAGCGTACGCTTCGCAGCTACTCAGCGTACGGACCGCTGCCTGGATTGCTCATGCCGATCGCGGAAGCGCTCATACCTGCGCTTCCGCTCATTGTCATCGTCGCAGCCAATGCCAACATTTACGGGTTATGGTATGGCTTCCTATTGTCCTGGATCGGCGCTACGATCGGGGCTAACATCGTGTTCTGGCTTGCCCGCAAGCTTGGCCGACGACTGGGAGGCTGGTTCCGAAGACGGTTCCCCAAGTCGCAGCGTTTCTTCGATTGGGTCGAGCATAGAGGGTTCACGCCATTGTTTCTATTGGCCTGCTTCCCATTCACGCCATCCGCACTCATTAATATTGTTGCAGGGCTAAGCAAGCTGCCATTCCAGACGTTCTTCTTCGCCACATTGCTTGGCAAATCCGTCATGATTTTCAGTATCTCGATCGTCAGTGCCGACATCTCCAGTCTCGGACGCCAGCCATGGCGGATCTTCGTGTTGATTACGGTACTGGCCGTCATGTGGTTCTTAGGCAAGCAGCTGGAACGCAAATACGCGCTCAAATGAAAGGGAGTCGACCCCACCAATGACGATGAGCATCAACTGGTTCTCAGTTGGCGCGACCTCCCTCGTGCTGCTGCTGACCTGTGGCCTGCTAGGGGCCATGTTCTTAATCATTAAGCTATCATCCGATGATTCAGGTAAATATAAGGTAATCAAGGACATGGTCGAGACGTTGTTCGAGACGCCTGCCCACCTTCGCTCGAGCCCAGCCGCTAAAAGCGAAGCCGACAACAAAGAAGCGGCCGCACAATCGGCGGCCGCCTTGGAACCATTCGTGGAAGCTTGTCCCGCTTGTGGCGACACTGTAACGGAATCGCACAAAGAATGCCCCTCATGCGGCTTGCGGCTGCAATGATCGTTACGGATTTCCTGCCTTCATTTTGCGCCGATGCCCATTCGGTATAAGCTTATTGGCTCCTCCCTTCCCGACAAATGTCGTACAAGCCCAATTCCCTCTTCCGTGTGCGTCAGCCGTTATAAATTAGCGTCTGTTGTGGCACACTGTTGAAGCAGCTTCCGAAGCGCTGGTGAAGACCAGCCATGCCATCATGGAAGGAGAATATCCAAGTATGTCCGGCAAATTGCCATCTGACAAACAGAAATCAGCACGTAAACAACAATCGCTAGCCGATCGGGGCCAGGCCAATAAGTCAACAGCGAGCGAACTTCAATCTGAAGCAGACAGCGCGGCCGTTCCTAAACACGGGCTGTGAGCCTGATATGGAAGGTCATCGCAAGGCTGGCAGCGATGGTGCTGTATTCGGGCGAGTAGCACGAAGGAGGATATCCGTATGAGTCGTGACAATCAGCATAATAAGATGGGGCCAATCTCCGGCGAACAGGTTGAAGTAGAAGGCGTATATCGCAACGAATGGGGCCGCGAAGAGAAAATGGAGCGCGGTCAGCTGTTCCCCTCCGATCCGATGCTCGGTAATACGGAATGGGAACTGGTCGAGCTGGACTTTGATAACCATCATAAAGGTCACACGGACCCGCGGCTCGTGCCGCATGACGATGACGATAATCCGGAGGCGCATATGCAGCATCCGCGGCGCCATCCTGAGGATACACGCTCGGAGAAATAAATACTTGATCACGGCAAACAAAAGCCCCGTCTATTCCGCTCTTTAACAGAGCTGGAACAGACGGGGCTTTGCCGTGCTGCGATCCACCATCTATCGACTATGTGCTGCGCTCGCGTGTACTCATGCCCATCTGCGGGGGCCATGGCACAACGCGCAGCACCGTATCTGATGCAGCCCGCTGAGGAGACTGCTCTTCGGCAGGCATATGATCCAGCTTATTCGCTGGCGGCGCTGCGTAAGGCAGCGAAATCGTGAAGACCGCCCCTTCTCCAACCTCGCTATGGGCCTGAACGGTGCCTTGATGGTTATCGATGATTTTGTACGTGACCATGAGACCTAACCCTGTCCCCTTATCCTTCGTCGTATAGAACGGCTGCCCCATCTTGGACAGCTGCTCCTGCGAGATGCCCGGCCCTTCATCCGCAATTCGTATCAGGACCATATCTTCCTCCCGCTTGCAGACGACGGATATGGTCCCGCCATCGATCATCGCCTCAATCGCGTTCTTCAGTATATTAATAAAGACTTGTTTGATCTGGTTCTCCACACCGAATATCCAGAGCGGCTCCACGCCAGCATCAACCGATATTTGCGTATTGTGGAGCGCAGCCTGTGCTTCGAGCAGCGTCACCACATCGTACAAGACGCGTCTTGTATCTTGATGCGTCAGATCATACACCTGCGGCTTCGACAACATAAGCATCTCGCTGACGATGGATTCAATTCGTGTCAGCTCCGACTTCATAATATCGAAGTAGTTCTTGCCGCTTCCCCGTCCGGAGGAAATAAGCTGCAGGAATCCCTTCAGCGAAGTGAGCGGATTGCGAATTTCATGCGCAATGCCCGCGGCCAGCTGGCCTGCCACATACAGCTTCTCGGAATTGATCAACAGCTCCTCGTTCTTCTTCCGCTCCGAGATGTCTCGAATAATAATTTGGAAAGCGGGTTGATTGTGCATCGACGTTGGCGCTAGTACGATCTCGCTATACAACCGCTTGCCGGTGACAGTGAACCATTCGAGCTCAACGGGACCGTATGTTTTACCTGGCTCCAGCGTTCCGATGTAGCCTGCCATCTCTTCATGATGCTTCGGATCGAGGAACAAATAGATCGACTTGCCGACCATCTCTTCCGGCGAGGATGCATTGAACATCACAAGTCCAGAGCGGTTCACATACTCCCAATGATTGCCGCTCAGCACGGCGATCATGTCGATGGAATTCTCGACAATCAGCTTATAGCGTTGATCCGCAAGCCGGAAACGCCGATCGGTTACTCGCGTCATAAGACTAATAACAAGGATCGTCAACGTCGCAGCGCCCAGCACAACAGCGAGTACAATATAAAATTCATTAAGACGCTCGCTTGTCATGACCTCGCTGTACCGAATGACCAGCCCCCTCATGCCGAGCATATGCATCATCATACAAGAGCTGCCGAGGACAATGCTCGCCGGCCAGACTGACGTCTCCATATTCGTCTCATGGAGCAGCAGGGCGATCATTGTACCAATTAACATAATCGCAAACGACAAAGAAAATAGAACCGGGTCAAAATCAATGGATAGGAACGAGGAGGACAATCTGCTCAAATAATGTAACGACAGTGCCCCTAAGCTGAGCAGCACCGCCGCCGTAAAAATCCGCAAAGAAAAGTATGGAATCCGCTCCGTACCAATAACTAGGAATGCGAAATAAGCAAGCCCCGCCGCTACAAGGAGTGTCAGCAGCATTTGGACATTAATAAAAGCATATTGCTCAGTCGATAACAGCGACAAGAAGTGCATCGCCCATTGACCGATTCCGATAACAGCAGAGCCGCACAAGAGCCATATATGACGGCGCTGGTTCTGCTCTCGCTTGAGATGGCCGATCAGCGTGAACATCGTGAAGGAAGAGAAAACGATAATGACGAACGCCAATATTAAAAATACGAGAAGCTCCGTTCTAACACTCATACCTAGGTAATCATTCATAGATAGCCACAAACCTTCTTCACTGAGTCTAGTCGCTTCGTTACAATTCGACAATTTTCCATATAATCCTTTTTATTTTCCAATTATTTTACATAGTACATTAGGCCTAATTATTCCGCTAGTCCCGCTTTACTTCAATTCTAGCGATCGATTCTGTTCGACGGACCGGAATTGCGGGTATAATAGAACGAAAACCGAAGATTATGGTGGTAGGAAGGGTACGGTAGAAATGAAAACATTGTTGAAAGAATTTAAGGCGTTCGCAGTAAAAGGCAACGTGATCGATCTTGCAGTCGGTGTCATTATCGGTGGCGCCTTCGGCAAAATCGTCTCCTCGATCGTTAACGATCTCATCATGCCGCCAATCGGCCTGCTCCTGGGCGGGATGAGCTTCGTCGATCTGTACATCAACCTGAATGACATCGACGAAAGCGGTACTATGTCGCTTGCACAAGCTCAACAGAACGGCATTCCGGTCATCGCATACGGGCAGTTCATCAACGTCGTGCTCGATTTCCTGATCGTCGCGGCATCTGTGTTCCTGATGGTCAAGCTGATCAGTAAACTGCCGAAGCGTGTCGAGGAAGAGAAGCCAGCGGCACCGGCGGAGAAGGAATGCCCGTACTGCTTGTCCTCTGTACCGATTAAAGCGACTCGCTGCAAACATTGCACATCGCACCTGGAACCCTCTGTTGATGGTGGAACGGCCATTTAGAAGGAGTGAAGGCAATACATGAAAGCTGAGCTATTCGATATATTCGATGAGGGCATGAATCTGATCGGTCAAGCGACAAGAGCGGAAGCCCATGCGAAGGGCTATTGGCATCAGACGTTTCACTGCTGGCTGACCCGGCGCGAGGGCGAACAACGCTTCGTCCAGTTTCAGCTCCGTACAGCAACCAAGGATACCAATCCGAGCTGCTACGACATTACAGCAGCAGGTCATCTGTCCGCGGGCGAGACGGTCGCTCAAGCCGTGCGCGAGCTCGAAGAAGAGCTTGGCGTAGCAGTGCCATTCGAGCAGCTTGTCCCGATTCTGCGCTGGCAGGAGGAAGACGAAGGCGAAGCGAATGGTGTTCCTTACATCGACCGTGAATTCAGCCATGTGTTCGGTCTCGTATGGGACGAGCCGCTGGCAGCGATGCGCCTGCAGGTCGATGAGGTTGCCGGTCTCTATGAAGCGGAGCTGAGCGATATGATCGCCTTGTTCGCGGGGCAGATCGAAGCCGTTGAAGCTTCCGGCATTATGGTTCAAGAGAGCGACAGCGGCAGCGTGAATGTCGCCAGCCATACGACGGTTCGTGCATCACAATTCGTGCCGCGCGATCCGGCCTACTACATTCAAGTGCTCCGCGCCTTGCAGGAGCTTACTTAATTAAGCACTTATTATTTTGCGCAGTACACAAAGAAACCGGAGCATGCAGCTGCATGCTCCGGTTTTATTTTTCAGCCAAGAAGATCGTCTATTTCTCATCCGTACGCATCGGTCTGCGCCCGCGCTGCTGGCCTGTCGTCTGCTCCCAATTGCGATACCAATTATCGATTAGCCCATGAATGCTATAGAACACCGTGTTGCGCGGCGCCACGTCGAAATCATTAATATCCGGCTCGCCATAGATTCTCGCCGCCGTCACATGGATACATGCGTGAACTTGGCTTGACTCCATAAAGCGCCCCAGCTCATCAAGCGTAGCGAACGATTCAGGTTGATTCACAATCCGATTCTCCGCAGCCCAGTTATAGCACGGCGCACGCCGAATGGCTTCAGGAACTTGCGGCCACGGCGCAACCCAGCGCGTATCAAGCCCCTGCTGCTCATACCAGCTTAATGCCCGGCGAATGAACTGGCGATGGAATCGCAGGAACCTTTCGCCCCAGCCCACCGGCACGAATGTCCCGTTCACATGATTGGCATGGTGCCACAACCGGTGCTCCTCCAGCAGCTGCGGAGGGAAATTTGGAATTGTCGGCATGCTTCAATGCCCCCTTCAACAATAGCCCATACTCTCACGTGCTGTAGCATATGCGCTCCCTTATTGTCCCGTGACATCCCCTGCCTGCCGCCCAACAAAGAAACAACGGCTTCCTAGTTGGAAGCCGCTGTAACCGTGTATATGATGATGCTATTATCGACCGCAGGACGATTTTCTACGTTTGATGCAGATGTCGAACGTCACTTTAACTTCATTCCATTTGCCAAATTCACAGCAGATGCGTACGCAATCGGATTCGCCTGTGCAAAAGAAGCCGACAACTTTGCAATCGCAACCGCAATGCTTCAGAATTTCTTGAATAACACGGCTCTCACGCCAACGAATCGCTTTCGCCAATTCTTCTGCTACCTCTCTGTGCTGAATAAGGTTGAAAATGCAGCTTATCTCTTTGCCAGCGTCCTGAATTGCATCCACTGCTGGATCCTCGCCGCCGGAGCGACAGCCTCCGCTGCTGCGTCCGCAGCCGCACGAGTTCGAGGACGACCAGCTTGTCCGCGTACCGCGTTTTTGTGCAACGGAATAACGGACGCGCGTGAAACTCATAGTAGCCGATTTCAATGTCATTCTTCCCTCTCCTTTTCGAATGCTCACCATATCCTATGTCAGGACGTCGAGAAGGTATGGACAAGAACTAGCCGATATCCGCGCATTATTCAGCTCGTACTAGAACTGAACCATTCCCGGCATCCTGGCAGCTGCGGAGGAGTCAAATGCGTATCCGGGCAGTCCCACTTATCGGACAGGTGGAGGTGAATGCTGGTTATACACAAAGAAGGATGGGCAGCATCTGCCCATCCTTCACTTATAACCGCCTATAAGCGACAAGTTGATTTGTTACTGTACGTTCATTTTACCTATAACCGAACTTCAACGCCCGTCTTAGCTGTACGCGCAACATGTAGAGAGCGCCGATATTCCACGCGGCCGATCTCGCAGCCTTTGCCGATATGAACCTTGTTGCCGCGAACGATATCCGCCTTCGTATACGCCAGTGTAATATCATCCCCTTCAATAACCGATACGGTCAGCTCCGTCTTCATTTGCGACTTGATCCAGTTCTTAACAGACATCCAAGAGCTTCTGCGTATATCGATTCGTCTGCCGCCAATCTCTTTCACTCGGCATGGACCGTATAATTGAATGTCCGCATGCTCGGCATTTATTAAACCGTCAACAGTAATGGCGCCTTTGATTGTAAGATGCTCCGCCTCAACGGATCCTTGCGCCTCCAGGTTTCCAGTCACTTTCACGATTCTTCCGCGTACATTCCCACGGACGTTGAGCTGTCCGAGCAGCTTCAGCTCTTCGCCGCTCCACTCGCCTTCGACTGTGACGTCGCCTGTTACCTTGAACAATTTGTCTGCATGGACATGACCTTTGATCTTGCAGTTGCCCATGCAGCTGAACGTATCGCATTCAATTGGACCCAGCACTTCGCTGTCACCGACAATTCTAACCGTGTCATAGGAGCCGCCTGCGATCGAGCCGTTACCGACCACCCGGGCACTCCCCCGATAAGATGCGTTCATCACCGTTCTTCCTCCTCCGTTAGATCTGTATGCGTTCCCTCACCGTAGACGATGGATCAACCTTCAATTCCGTTTTGTATTCCACTCGTCCGATCGTGCAGTCAGGTCCGATAATGACGCTGCGCCCGCGAACGATCCCTGCCGATGTCGCCTCCAGCGTAACGTCGTCTCCTTCAATCATCTGAGTCTCCAGCTTCGGTACGATCATGGGTACTAAATAGCGCAACGGTCCGACCCAGCGCTTATTCGTCCGTTTCACCCGAATGGACGTGCCTCCGATCTCATTCACCCGGCAGCGAGCTTGAAGACCAATTTCGATCTGCCCCGCGTTCAGAAGTCCGTCCAGCTCAAACCCGCCGTGCACAATCACTTTCTCCGCTTCGCAGTCACCTGAGAGCTTCAGCCATCCGTTCAGACGGATGGCGTCGCCAGCAACCGAACCACGCATCCGTACTTTCCCATCAATAGCGACCGTATTGGCAGCAATATCGCCTTCTCCATTCATAATGCCGTTCACGTCGAGCCGATCCGCCTCAATGCCGCCCTTTATTTTGCTAATCCCATTCACTCGGAGCGTCTCACACTTCACACTGCCGTTGATGGTTGCAATCCCATCCACGTTTACGTACCGGTACCAGCCACCGGCCGCCCGCCCCGTTCCGTTAATCGTCAGATCGCCGCGACTTGTCTCTTTGTTGATGTCCATAATCGGATCCTCCTGTCTAAAGCTATCATTCATATGCGTACAGCTTCGCCTTGAAGGCCTCTGCTGCTTCATCAATGGATAGACTTGCCGCGATTACGGTCGATTCCTCCGTGTGCAGCGGACCGCCCTCTAACAATAAGATGACTCGCTGCTTACCGGCTGTTTGCAGCACGACGAGATTACAAGCCCGTTCTTCAAGCTGCGGTATCCGGCTGACGAGCAGTTTGATTAGACGAGCGCCCTCCTCTTCTGTCATCCCACCGGGCAGCACCCGATGCAGCCAGTCTGCCACGAACAAATAAAAGGCTTGATCGAAAGCCAGCGTACCGTCCGTGAGCATCTTCTCTGCATAGCGATCCATCGTGATCGGTGATACGATGCGACCGTGCATCTCCTCTATGCGTAGGCGGATATCAGACTGCAGCGTCGATAGCTTACCAACCAACTCGTCGAGCGAAAGATCATCCTTCATCGAAAGAATATGACTGATCCGTCCTAGAATAAGCCCCTTGGGGAAAAAGGTTTCTTGCCCCGTGAACGTCGATTTGCGGATAAACCATTCCTCTGGAATGAGCCGCTTCCGCTTCCAGCGATACAGCTGGCCGTAGGAAATTCCCATCTCCTCGAGCAAATCCTTTTTTGAAATAAGCTCTTGTTCCATCTTGCCTCTCCTTTCCGATCGGTCGATACATTGCGCAACCGTGTAACATAACACTGTTACGCTGGTATTGCATAACAAAATGCCATTCTTGCGCCCAAGTCCGATTCATGAACAACTGATCTGTCCTTATCATACTTAAACATTGCCGCTTCTTACAGCGCCGAAAGCCTGAACATGCATCAGTCTCTGGACCGAGCAAATGAAACTTTATAAAAACGCAAAAAACGCGATTCCCGAAGGAATCGCGTTCGAAAGTTCATAAGTGGTGCTGATGAAGGGATTCGAACCCCCGACCTACGCATTACGAATGCGTTGCTCTACCAGCTGAGCTACATCAGCATGTCCGCCTTGTTAAGAGGCTTCGTCGCATCAGCGACTTTTATAATATACCTCGCGGGCGAACGGAAGTCAACACTTTTCTAGACAAAAATTTTACTCTTCTTCTGGCTCTATATCCGGTGCCGATTGCAGCGGCAGTCGCAGGGTGAAGGTGCTTCCCTCTCCCTTCACGCTCGCAAGCGACAACGAACCACCCAACAGCCGAGCGAGCTGCAGGCTGATCGACAGTCCAAGTCCGGTGCCGCCGTATTTACGGTTAACGGCACCATCCTCCTGCTGGAATGCTTCGAAGATCAGATGCTGCTTCTCCTCATCGATGCCAATGCCCGTGTCGACCACCGACATCGTCAGCCAGCGTTCCTGCTGCACCATCTCCTGCTTCCGCAGCCTTCTGCTAGCCGTGTCCTGCATATCGTTTGGTATGGTATCGGATTGTTGTGCTTGCTGTTCCAATACGGCAGATGCTTGTACCTCCGCATCATCTTGACCAGCCGCAGCTTCCTGCCTCGCAGCTCCTTCTCCTCGCTTGAGCACAGAGAGCGCTGGTGCAACAGCAGCCTCATAGACGCTCTTGCGGATACGACCCGTCGTCGTTTGACCGGACCGAACGATAATCCCCGGCGATGACGAAGTCGGGCGTCCGCGATAAAGCGCGGTCGTCCAATCACGAATGCGGCGCTTCGTTACTGCCGTATCGGTCAACGTCTCCATTGCGATACGAAGCGTAATGGAGCCCTGCTCCGTGAATTTGAAGGCGTTAACGAGCAGATTGCGCATAATTTGGTTCACCCGGAGCGCATCGGTATACATCGTGTCCGGCACATCTTCGGCGATATCCACGATAAACGGCAGCGATTGCTGGTCCGCCATCGGCTGAAACATCGCCTGCAGCATTTGCACAAGATCGAGCGGTGAGATCGGCTCGATAACGATATCCATTTTGCCCGCTTCGACCTTGGACAGATCAAGAATGTCGTTAATAAGCTGCAGTAGCTCATTGCCCGCTGCATTAATAATTTCGCCGTAGCGCACCTCATCCATCCCATAACGCTCGTCGTCATTGTCCCGAATAAGCTGGGACATGAGCAAAATGCTGTTCAGCGGCGTTTTGAGCTCATGCGACATGTTGGCGAGAAACTCCGACTTGTACTTCGAGGCGAGCATCAGCTGCCTAGCCTTCTCTTCAAGGTCCCGCTTGGCCTCTCGCAGCTCCTTCGTTTGCCGGCGCAGAATAATGTTCATGCCCCGCAGCTCGCCTATCCGCAGCTGCTCCTTATGGAAGTCGCGGATCATGAAGACGAAGAAACCACTAAGCAGCGTGGACAACGGCAGCGTAATTGGCGCTACATCCGTCCAGTATTCATGGAACGGAATCGATCCCATCATCGCAATATCGAATGCGTTCAGAACGTTAATGACGACAACGGCAACCGTCGTCTTCCAGACGAACCGCCAATCCACCGCCTGTAGAAACGCGTTAATGGCCGCCGCGAATACGCCGAGCAGCGCCATGTTCATGCAGCCCGCCCAAGAGGTCTCGTTCAGCCCATACATAAGCCTTCCGACGCCGATCCCGATGCCAATCAAGACGAAGGTACTCGGACGCGTGAAGACAAGAATCGCCATAATAAGCGGGACAAATCGCAGATCGAACAGCTGCGTCTCCCCTACTTGCAAGCCGAACAGCATCGTCAGCCAGCCCGCCAGAATGAAGACAAACAATGAGATGCCCTTCTTCATCCTCTCGGAGATGCTCGGGAATAAATATTTGTAACCAATGTTGAATAAATAAGCGATCGTGATGAGTACGCTCAAGTTGATGAAAAATACGCTGGAAAAGGAAACGTTCACCCTACCACCTCGTTCCTGCTCTGCTTAAGGTCTACCTTACTTCATTGTACACGATCGGCGCTTTCTAATCACCGCCGGGCCATCGCCCGCATAGCATATAGCAATATGCCTAGTGCCCGGAGGGATTTGCCTTGGAGAAGCCAGAAAAACTGGAGAAGCCACTAAAGGTGGAAAAGCTCGAGAAGCAGCATGATAAGTACGAAAAACATGATAAATACGAGAAGCAGCACGATAAATACGAAAAGCATGACAAGCATGAGAAACACGAGAAATACGACAAGCAACCTCATCAGCATCACGAGCACCATCACTACGGTCAGTATGGCCAATACGAACCCTATGGTCAACACAATGCGTACGACCATTACGACAAGTACGAGAAGTATGACAAATACGAGAAACACGATAAGCACGAGAAGCCGAAACAAGTAGCGATTCATGAGCAAAAGGTAATCTACAAAGCCGATCCGGCTCATGCGAAGCATGTGCTCGACATTCGCAATAAGATCAATCCGATCTGCGGTAACTACATGCACCGCCATGTGATGGTAGAGACGGTCGATGGGCATAAATATTCGGGCATTATCGTCCATGTGGATGAGCGCTGCCTGTACTTGCAATGTGCCTGGTTCGATCCGCGCGGCTTTGCGCCTTATAATGCGATTCTGCCGCTGGTGCTGTTTGAACTGCTCGTTATTGCTTTGATGTAGGGGGATTAGTAGGCTGGGAAAAGACGAGGCGTGTTCGTGCGCTCCGAGGGCAGCATCATTCTTCCGATCGCTGTTGTCCCCAGATTGTATTGATTCAAAGGCGAAAGCTGCGCTTCTACAGTATGATGCTGCCCTCTCCGCTGAGGTACTGCGGCGCTCAGCCAGCTTTGTGGGAGATCGGTCGTTCGCGGTCTGAGATCCGCTCACGGAACTGGTTCATAGTCGTGTGCGCTTCGCTCCACGGCTTGAGGAACGGCACTGCCACTTCACGTTGCTCCCAGCGCGATGCTTGGTCACACGACGGACGGGGCGGTGTCCCCCGAAACACTAAACATTCCTGTAGAGTCTAAGATTTGAGCTTGGACAAAAAAAGGAGCGCCTCGTATGATGGGGGTGTGAACGGATCAATGTCCTAAAACCCATCAGGAGGCGCTGTATATGAAGTTTACTCGAAATGACCCAACAAATCAACGTATCGAACGAATTACCAA
>NZ_QGTQ01000041.1 GCF_003182255.1 Paenibacillus cellulosilyticus
AACGCAGCACCTTCCAAGATGCTATGTATTCACAGCACAACAGTTTTTTAGAGGCCTCCTGGTAAAGGTGGCCTCCATTAGAGAGTGACATTTTCTCAGACGATTGACAGCGCCATGGCGACATCATACTTCTCCGCATAAGGCAGACATCTGGAGATGATCTCATAAGGCGATTTGGACACGAGCCGCACGACCTTGCACCCCAGCTTATTCGCGTGCTTGAGCTCATTAATCATCATCTCAATACATTCAGCGTCCGTAAGCTTGCGATTTTTGTATAAGGAGGTGTTAATGAAGATATCATTACAAGCAGGTTCGAGATGATAAGTATTCATCCAACCATGCCACTTCTCATAGAAGCTCTCCTCTGGAAAAGGGCTGCCGTGAATCATTTGATCGCCAATGATTTCAACGCCTTTAGCCCCCATCTTGCTAGTTGCTGCAATGCAGTCTTCGAGTGTCATCTTCTTATAGAGATACTCTTCTTGAAAGCTATATAAGCTGACACTTCTCTTCACATTGTGTTCTTGGCCCATCGTGCATCCATCCTTCTTGGGTATGAATTGTAAAGCTCCTATTTAAAGTCCCTTCCTATTGAGGAGAGAGATTTAAACCGTTTCTTGGTTCGTTTCCGTCCTAACGGGCAAAGGAAACATCATGTGGAATAGCTTTCTTATTAACGGGGAAACAACAAAGATCTGAATAGGCAGGGCGACGATCAAGTTACGAACGATCCCTAACGCATACAGACTTGCAAATTGTCCCTCCGCGTGCTCATTCACCATTAGACCGTAAGCGGTCATGCCCAACACCATCCCTACTACCATCAGCACTGACATCAGCCACGGCTTGCGTTTGGGACTCGTGATCCTAGGGGCATATTTGAAAAACAAGGGCTTTGCGATTCGAACCACGATCAACATCTCCCATAGGATCGCCACGCACAAGGTCGGGATGAAGCCGGTCCAATATGCATGCAGCATCGTATCCGTCAGTCCATCGTTTAATACGGCGTTGTACAAACTCATGATCAGGACCATGCTGCAGCACATCATGATCGTAAAGATCAAATTCTGCTTTCTCGTTCTCCCCATAAGAAACTCCTTTGCCTTGCTTGATTCCAATGTCAACTTAGAAATTAACTATCATTTAACCATTAACAATTAGTTAACTTCTAGGCCAGAATAACACATGCCTAGTTCAATAACAAGCATAAATTCATTCATGCTCACGATCAAAGAAGACATCCGGATACACCCATGCAGCTACTTCAAAGCTGCTCGTTTCATCTCCAGCTCACGGACCACCTGCGGGTGAATCGCATCCAATCGGTAGAACGATACCGCGATAATTTGCAGCACGCTACAGAAGATCGGCACCGCATAATATAACACATTGATCGACGAAACAGCTTGCGATGTAATATTAGCCGCATCGTAACCTGTGAAGGCCAATACGTACCCAACGGCAGAACCGCCGATAGCCATCCCTACCTTGGTCGCGAAGCTGTATCCCGCATAAAGCGTGCCTTCGCATCGCTTATCGAACTTCCATTCGTTATAGTCGACCGCGTTAGCCGTCATGCCGAAGACGGACCCACCGTTAATGCCTGCGAATATGTTGCCAAAGACCCAACAGAAAACAAACGCAGGCATATTGTCTTTAAACAATGGCATGCACGCGATTGAAACAATATAAATCACACAAGCAATGATATTGCCGTTCCGATGGCCGAACTTGCGCAGGAACACAGGCGCCAAAGGCGATGCAATCAGAATCGATACATATTGTGCCGGAAGCAAGATGGATATCATATGCGGGTTGTGAAGCACGTGAATGCAGAAAAATATCGTGATCGCGACAACAGCGCCAATTTTGATAAACATAAACAAAGTAAATGCAATCGTAGACACCCACGGCCCGTTGTTAAACGCTCTCTTATAAGTCTCCAGCAAACCGCCTTTCTGCTTCTTCACATCTTGATTGGCAAATTCAATGTAACGCTCTTTGCAGTTCTTATAGACGAAGAAGAACAAGATCACTCCACAGACCGCAAACAAGGCAGAGGTCAGTTGGTACCCACGTTTCTCTTCGCCTCCCCCTAGAAATTCAACCAATGGAGAGGTACATGCAGTAACGATGATACTGCCAAGCGCCATTCCGAGAATACGATAGCTGGACAGCTGGTTTTTCTCTTCAGAGCTTCTCGTCATCAAGGGCATCAAAGCGCCGTAGGGAACGTTGACGAGCGAATAGAGAATGCCGCAAAAAACATACGTAATGCAAGCGTATACAATTTTGCCCGTTGTGGAGATGTCAGGACTGCTGAACGTGAGTACGAGCATAACAGCGAGAGGAACAATGCCAAAGAGAATATAGGGCCGGGTACGTCCAAAGCGCGTATTCGTCCGGTCCACCATGTTACCAATGACAGGGTCGATGACAGCGTCTAATATTCGAGCAACAAGCATGATCGTACCCGTGGCGACAGCCGGGATTAAAGCCACATCCGTATAGAAGTAGAGTAGAAAGCTGCCAATGATGCCCCACATCAGGTTAGAAGCCATATCGCCAAACCCGTAGCTCATTTTCTCCAAAAGTTTCAGCTTTCCCACCCCTTGGTTGTATCCTGCGGCCGTCGTCACTTTATCGACTGTTACACTTGTTTGCATCTTGCTTCCTCCTAAGAGTGATATCGCTTACAAAAGCTGCAATGAATGATTGCACCTAAATGACACACATGCTGTGCCGAAAGCTTACCGGCGATTGTTCGTTTGCGCTTTGATAGAACGCATCTATAATCTCTGCCAAATACAATCCATCCTCGGCCGGTGCAATCAGCTTTTGTCCGTTATGTGTGATGTAATCAACAAAGTGCTGAAACTCATTAGCGAGCTTCAAATTCGGGTTTAACTTCAACTTCGGCGTTATATCCATACAGACACCGCCATACTCTCCAAACAGTTTTAATTCGCCATTCACAAGGGTTGCACCGCCCTTGGTGCCTAACAATTCAACATAGTAACGATCCTGCTCGATGTTAGATGCCCAGCTGAAATCGAATGCAACGGACGCTCCATTCACTAAGCTTAAATAGCCGGATGCAGAGTCCTCTACGTTGAAGATCCCGCCTTCAACACCTTTGTACCCGTTACGGTTTCGTGAAGTGGTGTGTACAAAATTCTGATGCGTGCTGCCAACAATAAATGAAGGTTCTGGCTTACCCATCAAATAGAGCGCAAGATCCAAATAATGCGCACCTAAGTCAATCATGACGCCTCCGCCAGCCAGCGACCGATTCGTAAACCACGTGCCCCTGCCCGGAATGCCGCTCCTTCTCACCCAACCAGCTTTGGCGCTATAGATATGGCCTAAATTATCTTCATCAATCCATCGCTTCAGCAGCACAGCTTCATTCGTAAACCGGTTGTTCAAGCCTATCATTAATTGGCTTCCTGATTGTTCGGTTGCTCTCAAGATCGAGCGTGCTTCCTCCGCGTTCATACTGAGCGGCTTCTCACAATGGACATGGACACCGTATTGAAGCGCATAGATCGCAATCTCCGCATGTAGATAATTTGGCGTTACTATGCTTACCAGATCAAGCTGTTCCGTCTGAATCATTTCTTTATAGTCGGTATACACCTTCTCTACGCCATGTCTCTCTGCCATCTGGGCAGCCTTCTCGCGAACAACGTCGCAGATAGCCACGACTTCTACATTTAAGACATTCTTATAGCCTTGAATATGTTTCTTCTCTGCATTGCCCCCTGCGCCGATCAGCGCATATCTTAACGTTTTATTCATATCATCACCCCATGCTGAATGACTGTTCTAGCAGTAGTTGTTTGAAATAAGCGACGGAGTAATCAATTCCCTTCGAATCCAGTTCAGCCGGCAGTGCCGACTTTCGCGGTTCAATGCTAAGTCCACCTTTATAACCTGCAGCTCGGAGAAGACCCAAGAACGATCGCCAATCCGTCTGATCAAGTCCTGCAGGCGGTTCGTCAACCTTCTGTCCGTGAAGGACAAGAGATCCTTTGAGATGCACGTGATAGAACCGGTGTCCCCAATTGAACGTCTCCTCCAAGTAGTTCCCACCGCTGAAGCGCGCATGTGAAGGGTCGTATTTGATACCGAGATCAGGAAGATGCCCATGCACGATGTTCCAGATTTCAGGTGTATTAACGAAGTTCACTTTCCGGCAGTTATACGTGGACACTTTGACGTTCTTAGGCGCCGCATAAGCAAGCAATTGTTCGAAGAACCGGATTGCGGCTGTGCAATTGTCGTACAACGACAGCTGCTCCACATAGTTGCAGCCTGCTACAAAACTCGGACAATTCAATTCACTTGCCACATCAATCAATTGGAAGCAGCGCTCCAATTCATCTGGAAGAATCGCTCCCTTATCGTCGATCCGGAGGGATTTCCAACGTCCAATTGATTCAATGTTGATCTGGTACTTATCCCGCCATTCCATAAGTTCACTGCGCATCTGATAAAAGGCTCCCACATCGTCGCCTTCGTTGATGCACAATTCCAAGAAGTGAAGTCCTCTGTGCTGTGCCATTTGAAAGCTCTCTTCCAAGGCGGGTGCAATAATGCCTAGCTTCATACGCCCCCACTCCTCTCACTCGTTATTAGTGGAGGAGAATGGGATTCTCCCCCGTCTTGCGCTACGCCCACCACATCTCTGAAGCAGGCTCTTTGATCATGATTTGCTTCAGATTCTCGACAGCTTTCGTGAAGCCTTCGTCTACAGACATTAAGCCATCTTCATGCTCGATACTGATTACATAGTCGTATCCAACTAAGCGCAGCGCTGCGATAATATCCGACCAAGTCTTCAGATCATGGCCGAAGCCAACCGATCGGAAGTTCCACGCTCGATCCAGCAGCTGCGTGTATGCTTGCATATCCGTAACGCCGTGCTGATTGACGTTATTCGTATCAAAGCAGGTGTCTTTCGCATGAAAATAATGCAGCGCCTGCTCCTTGCCTAATAGTCGAACCGCTTGAACAGGATCTATTCCTTGCCACCACATATGACTTGGATCAAGATTAGCACCAATGACTTCCCCGACATGGGATCGCAGCTTCAGAAGTGTTGCTGGCGAATGAACAGAGAAGCCACCGTGCATCTCTAGCGCTATCTTCGCTCCTTGTCGCTTAGCATATTCACCGGTTCGAATCCAATAGGGAATTACTTTGTTCTCCCACTGCCAGGTTAGCAGCTCACCATATTCATTCGGCCAAGGCGCAACCGGCCAATTGGGATACTTCGCATCATCCGAATCGCCAGGACAACCTGAGAAACCAACGACAACGGGAGCCTCCAGCATATTGGCAAGATCGAGCGTACGTACAAAATCGTCATGAAAACTTTGCGCAATATGGGACTGAGGGTGCAAAGGGTTACCGTGGCAGCTTAACGCGCTAATCGCAAGCCCTCGCGAATCAAACATTTTTTTGAACTCCCGTAATTTCCCCGCATCAGCCAACAGTTCTGCTGGATTGCAATGATGATTGCCGGGATATCCGCCTGTTCCTAGCTCGACTGCATCGAGCCCTTTGTCCGCTATATAATCCAAGGCTTGCGCCAGCGGGAGTTGTTGAAACAATACAGAGAAAACACCTAGTTTCATATACAAGCCTCTTCCCTAGTTAGATCGCCAGTTCTAGAAGAATACAGGTTCGCCTGTCTCAGCGGATTTGTATATCGCTTCGAGAATTTGAGTGACGACATACGCTTCTTCCGGTTTCACAAGCGGCTCCTTGTCATTCAGCAGCGCATCTACCCACATGCGAGCCTCAACATCATTCGCACGCTGGCTTGCTCCAGCAAAATATGCCACGCCGCCCCCATTCGAAGGTGCCGTCTCCACCAGTTGACCGTGTTGTGCTGTGTTGTAGACTACATAGCCTTGGTCCATGAATGCTTTGCCTCGCATCTCCGCGCCTGCCTTCGTTCCGCACAAGGTAACCTGCGCTTCCTTGGCGTCCAGCACATTAAGCGCCCATGCGGCTTCCAGATAGATCGTTGCACCGTTCTCCATCTTGATGTAGCCGAATGCAGAGTCTTCTACCTCGAACGTTTCCGGGTCCCAAGGACCAAACAAGTTGCCCATTGGGTTGTCCTTCAGCTTCTGATACGTCGAACCGACAACCATCTTCGGCTTGTAATTGTTCATGTTCCACAAGGTTAGGTCCAATGCGTGGGTACCGATATCAATCAATGGGCCTCCACCTTGCTTCGACTTATCCGGGAACACGCCCCATGTCGGAACAGCCTTCCGGCGGACGGCATGGGCTTTGGCAAAATAAATCTCGCCCAACTCATCGTTCTCACATGCCTCATGAAGCGCAAGCGAATCAACACGGAAACGGTTCTGGTAGCCGATCGTCAGCTTCTTGCCCGTTCGTTTGGCCGCTTCGATCATGGCCAATGCCTCTTCGCTGTTAATCGCCATAGGCTTCTCGCACATCACATGCTTACCTGCTTCAAGTGCATCGATGGTAATAAAGGAGTGCGAAATGTTTGGTGTAAGAACATGAACAACGTCAATCGATTGATCCTTCAGCAGCTCTTTGTAATCGGTATAGACACCTGCACCTTCAATGCCGTATTGGCTTGCCGCTTTCTGTGCCCGCTCCTCGATAATATCGCAGAAAGCAACGAGTTCTACCTGCTGTGCAAGTGCAGCTAATGCTGGAAAATGCTTTTGGTTTGCGATGCCGCCGCAGCCGATAAATCCAAATCTCAATTTGTTCGCCATGTAATATGCCTCCCGATGATAAATGATTGAGTCCATAACCAATAGATAGCTATTAACTTTTATATAACCGTTAACTATCAGTTAACCTCTTGCATTTAAAATACCAAATCCCTTGATTCAATGCAAGCGTTTTTTCAGGCAAAACAAAAAAGAGACTAAGTTCGTTATTCACGAACCTAGCCCCTTCGTAAGCTTGTTTATTATCTTGCTCTTAGGTAATCCATGATCATCTGACTTGAGAACGCCGTAATATCTTGAATAATGGAGCCGTGTTCCTCCTCCAGTATCTTACCTCTAGAGGCAACGCGCTGCATTAAACTGATTACCATTTCCAGAATTGTGATGACGGCTAATTCGACCGGTAAATCGGAGCGAATGGAACCATCCTGAACACCTTTCCTGATGTAATCTTTCAGCAAATTACCGAAGCCCGCCTCCACGACAACATCATGATAGGCTGCTTTGAGCGTTTCTGTCGGATATTGATTGCTGTAAATATGGTCGAAAAACCCAATGAATTTCAAATAGTCGGGATGGGTGAACAGTAGATTGTTCCAGGTATCCAAGTAATTACGAATGCTCCCGAGTCCAGTCTCTTCCTCTTTCGAGTTCTGAACCATAAACTCCGTTACTTGGCCGAGAATTTTGATCTGGATCGCGAAGATCAAGTCATCCATCGAGTTGAAACATTTATAAAATGTCACTTTACTTAAGTTTGCTCGTTCGCACACTTCTTTATGTCCAACCTTCGAGAAGTTATTCTCAAGCAGAACCTCTTGCCCCGCAGCAATAAACTCTTCCCGATTACGTGTACGGACGTCCTTATGCCAATCGGTTAACACAACTACATCTACTTCCTTCCAACTTTGAAATGTATATTAACAGTTAACCATTAATTACCCCTTAACCATTAACCAAATCGTATCATAGTTGTGACCACAATTGCAAAGCACGAGGAAGTTGAAATACCGAACCATTGAGCTAGACTGTTCTTCTTATTGGCTACACAACGCATGAAGTTTATGATCCAGTTCAAGCGCCAGATCATCAAGCGTCTTCTTAACATCGGTACCCTCAAACAAGATTTGCGCTAGAGCCTTGTTCACGGCATCATCTAGTAATTGAAACTTTTCTCAGACCGCTAAAGGAAGTTGTACAGCTTTTGAGAGCTCGGACAGAATCGCATTACGCATAGGATCACGATCATGGCCAACTTCCGAGTACACGGAACGAAGAGCCGCAATGGATCCTTCTGTTACTAGTCGTGTCAACTCATTGCTTGTACACGTCAATTCTTGAAGGAAAGACCATGCCAATTCAGCGTTAGCGGTTGTCGCAGTGATACTGAATCCGCATACCCACGGCTCGTTGACCGCTTGACCTTTGTGAAATTGCGGTAATGCCGCAATACCAAGATCGTCTTGGAGATGAGGCTGAAGTTCGTGCAGCATGTTGTAATAATCTAATATGATCCCGACATCATTCCGCAGAAAATCGCCATTCGCGAAGTATTCTTGAGTCTCCCTCGCAACTTGGTGTTTGCGAACAAGGTCAACGGCCCATTGTACCGCTTGTACGGCTTGCGGGCTATTCGTATAACCGGATGCTCTGCTCCCATCAGGGGACAACCAATCCGTACCGGCAGTTAGTAAGAGCAGGCCCATATACTCGCGCTGGAACGATATTCTCGCCGCATAACGATTCTCACCTTCGCTAACATTTGATTCTTGAAGACGAATCGCAATCTCTTCAAAATCACCCCATGTCCAATCTTCTGCCGGATACGGAATGCCCGCCTTGTCGAACCAACTTTTATTGTAGAAGATACCTTTCATCGCAGCACTGATCGGCAATACGGCGATCTGCTCTCCATGCTCGATTAGACGGAATATCGACGGGTGAAACAGACTTATTAATTGTGGATTGCATTCTATTAATGGACGCAGATCAAGCAATCGGCCATCCCTCATGCAGTCGAAAATATCCCGATTGAACAATTGTACAAGATCAGCACTGGATTCACCCGTGTATAGATTTGCTCGGATCTCAGCATTGGGAACAATTGCTACGGTTACTGTAACACCTGGATTCATTTCCTCGAATCGGCGCGCTATCGCTTCTACTGCTTCTTTCTGCCATGGCTCATCAAGATGAACGACTAATTCCAATGAAAATCCCCACCATTTCTCGAATTAATGTGTTTGTATAACAATATTTAATCCACACGGATGATTATTTCCTTACTAGTTGGTTCATTCTTATGCGGTCTAGCAAACTCTCTGAAGGTGAGCACAGTCCCCGTAAGATTATCAGGCAATGGCGGAGAAACGACGTAGGTGAAGGATAAATAACCAGCGCCGCCTCCCCCT
This sequence comes from Paenibacillus cellulosilyticus, assembly GCF_003182255.1. Classification (GTDB taxonomy): domain Bacteria; phylum Bacillota; class Bacilli; order Paenibacillales; family Paenibacillaceae; genus Paenibacillus_T; species Paenibacillus_T cellulosilyticus. The sequence goes on from NZ_QGTQ01000041.1 coordinate 9,149, forward strand.
GTATCCATACGACATTCATACCCCTCACCCAGGTCCAGCTCGAAGTGATTTCTCCTCTTCGAATGGTTCAATTCGTCCGTTACATCCCATTCCATATAAAACGTTATTACACTCGCGTTGCTATATTGTCGTACTCCATTTACTGTATAGAACTTGCCATCATGCTCCACTGATGTGAGAACCGGAATATGCTTTCGAAACTCGATTGGCTCAATAACTGGCTTGTACCAGCGTTCGCCATAAATGGTGCCAAAAATTGATTTCAAAAACTCTGCTTCAAATTCATATTCAGCAGCCCACTTCTCGATGTACGCAAAAGGCGGGTAGCCCGGATCTTGGTCAGCGAGCACTTTGCGCTGCTTCAGCAAGCTGCATATTTGTTCATCAATCGAAATAACTCGTTCATCATAATGCTTTGTGGGGCGTTCATATGGCAACCGTTTCATTGCGAACCTCCATTCATACAAATCCGATATTGAGTCATTGAGAATCCATATTTTCCTATTTCGACAAACACTCCCATATTCCTTGCTAATCCAAATCTATCATGGTCCAAACGATAAAAAACGGACCCTCAAAGGTCCGTTTTCTACTTCTATTCACTTACCTATTCATGGTCCATGCCCAGTACTCGAATCATTCTTGCGAAGACGGCGGCTACCTCGGCGCGCGAAGCATTCACTTGTGGTTCGAATCGATCGTCACCTTTGCCGTTAATGATTCCTGCCGCTGCGATAGCCGCTACCGCCTCGCTTGCCCAAGCACTTACATTACCACTATCGACAAACGTGGCGTTCGTTGATGCTGGCAGCTTATATCCTTTACTTACAGCGTAGTTATACAACATGACCGCCATTTGTTCTCGCGTGATGTTCCCATTCGGATCAAACTTGCCTTGTCCTGTTCCATTGATGATGCCGCTCTTAGCCGCCCAGGTCACAGCGCCTGTATACCAATGCTGCTCCGGTACGTCAATAAACACCGACTCGGTATAATCGCTAAGATCTGTACCTTCTAAGTTAGCCAGTACTTGAGCGAACATCGCCCGTGTCATCGATACGTTCGGACTGAAAGTGTTAACACTTGTCCCCTTGAACAGGCCTAGAGACGAAACGAAGGCAATATTGTTGGCTGCCCAATGAGAAGATGGTACATCGTTGAAAGCTAGTTCGTAATAGTTCGTACTGCCGTTGCTGCCAGTATTCCCGTTGTTTTCGTTGTTACCCGTGTTCTCGTTGCCACCTGTTTCTCCGTTATTCCCGTTGTTATTGCCGTTCTCGGTTTCCCCTGATGTCGAAGAAGATGGAATAATTACGCCAGCCGAGGATACAGGCATGGCCTTCACTACAGCTGCCTCACTATTGCCTGTGCTGTTCACGGCTCTAACTTTGAAGGTGTACGTTACACCATTCGTTAGTCCATTGAAGGTATGACCGATGTCGGTTGCCGCATCCATCCATGTCGAGCCATTATCTCGGGATACCTCGTACTTCGTAATCGATGCCCCACCGTCGCTGCCAGGAGCTTTCCACGCGAGGGTTACTTTCTTATCGCCTGGTACTGCTGTCAGCTCAGTTGGTGCTCCTGGAACAGTAGGAACCGGGATTCCACGAAGCGCTACCTCCTCTGTGTTGTACATGAAGATCAGTCTTTCGTTCGTCGTTACATCCGGCGTGTCTTTTACGTCCGACTGTTTCTTGATGCCAAGTCGAAGAGTCAGCACACTATCGTTTCCAGATCCGCTTACGTACTGATAGACGATTCGGTTGTCATACTTCGGCGACACTAAGAAATAGGGACCAACGCCCGTGGATTGCAGGACGAATTTCTCGTTGTCTCCAATCTCAACCGCATCCGCTTTCATGATGTTGTAGTCGCCAACCTGATCCTCTTTGACCGAAAGATAAGTATTGGTGCTTACCACACGGATCGAATAGGTGCCATCGTCATTCGTTACTAATTGATAGAACGGAGCATCCTGCTTCATTACGCTGGTCACGAGTTCACCGTTAGCATCGATATCAAAGTAAGAATTCAACGTCTCTGCGACGCGCTGACCGTCAACGGTGCTCCAATTCCGCTGATAGAGAGGCTCCCATCTCGTTCGCAGCTGGAAATAAGGTCCGTTTGCTGTCAATGGCTCACCGTTATAGAACGTCAATGTACCGAAGTTCAGATTGTCAAAATGAACCATCGCCTGCGGTCGAGCGGCGGCAGCAGCCCTCGCCGTCCATGTCATATCTACGCCGCTAACCTTCGAGTAAAGCGCGAGTCCCTGCTCGAATACAGGCCGCAGCTCGCCTCGGTTAAGGCCGTTGCTATCTCGGTCGAAGCCCGCTCCATAATAGCCTCTTGTTGTGTCGGCGAATACGTTCGGCATTGCTACGAAAGGCAAATCCTCCCCGTAAAGCTCCTTGGAATAAAGGTTGTATTTAGCCAAATACTCGAAAGCCTTAGCAAGTCGGTTATTGTACAGGGAGTACAAATCCTCGTCCTGGTTGTTTGCGATTAAGCAAATTTCCGCCATATATCCGATGGCCAACATAGCATGCGCCTGATCTCGACCGGTCTCCATCGTTTGTCCCGAATCATTGACATAAGCGAAGATAGAACCGTTCACATGAATGTCTTGATACAGAGCCATCGCCCGATCGAATAGATCAGCATTGTCGCCAAGCACGCCAATCGATATCATCGAAACAATAGCGGCCACGTCCCAGTTGCCGTTCGCAATCATCGGAACGGCTGCGTCTTGAATGACAGGGTATACGACGTTGATCATCATATCTTGAAGTGCTTTGAAGTCCTCAGCGCTGTACTCGCTGTAGCCGCCATTATAATACTTGATGATTTCCGCTGCGTTCGCATATTTGTAAGCATTGATGCCCGCACCCAGAATTCGGTCTCGACCATCAATCACTTTCAGACTCTTCGCCCATTTATTAAGAATGTCTACTGCGCGCGCAGCGAATGTATCGTCTCCTGTGATTACCCATTGCAGTGCGTTGAAATATGCAGCATTGCCGCCTTTCTCGAAATAACCGATATAAGCGGAATCCGACGGAGCGCCTCCTCGTCCCACATTCGAGAAGACGGTTGTCTCATAGTCTGGGCTGGCGACATCGTAAGGAACCGTGTTCAGCAGCCGCTCGTAATCCGAATACCAAGGTTCCTCCTTCGCTTGAACATGCTGCTTCATCCGATTCAAATCCTCTGTCGTATGAAGGATGCCCGGATGGCTGAAGATACGAACGTTCACATCGCTGTTCACTTCATATCCGCTGCCGATATAGGCAACGTTGTACTTATGAACCCCGACGCTCAAGTCTGAACGTGTTACGCGCATCAATCCATCCGCATAAACGATACCTACGCTGTTCCCATCGATGCTATAATGTGCAGCATTCGTATCGCCATTCACTGGCTTCCAGAACAGTTCCACATCGTCTCCCGATACTTGCTGGCTGACTTCTAACTGATCTTGGTCCGTTACTTCTTCCCAGTAGAACCGGTATTCGTTATTCAGAGCAGCCAACCCGCTGCTCTGCATCGCATCATCTGTCATCGTCACATTAAATGTATTGAAGTTCTGATCGTCACGCATTGTAGACAGATGTGACCATATCCGATAATAATCCGAGTTCACGTAATGGTCGACGTAGAAGCGTTCGTTCCAGTTCGGAATCGTGGCTGAAGCTTTGATCTCGAACGTACGGTCTGTGCTCGTTCCATTTTGATCACCGCTAAGGATGTTGTAGTAATGATGGGTATTGCTTAGAAACTGTTCCGCCGTAAAATAGTTCTGGATCGATAAGTACTTGTTATTCACCAAGCTCTTGATCGAATAAGTCGTCCTCGTCGCACCGACCTCCGGTTCCGAGTGGTCTACCGTAGCGAAATAGTCCAGGACGTACAGCGCGAATGCTGAAGCTTGCGCTGCATCCGTTGTGAGCGACAATTTCTCAGTGACAGGGTCAACCTTTACATACCTGCCTTCACTGTTCTTCATCTTGAAGATCTTAGATGCCGTCTGGCTATTGTTGAAATAGTTCCCCATGTCTGGTCCTGCAATCTTGGAAGGAAGCTCGATCCCGTCCAGGTTGTCCATTGCCGATTGCAGCGATAGCAAAGCAAGGTTCACTTCCTCCTGGGTCACGCTGCTCATGCTAACCTGCTTCGCTTGATTCAGCGCTCCAGCCAGCACCGACCAGCTGTCTGCTGTATAATCACCTTGTTTCAGCTGTTCCGTTTGAGCAATGAGTGTGTTCAGTGCCGTCTTGTCTGTTCCATCGCTCACAATTGGATTACCAAGAGTAACTGCCAGGGATGGACCCGTGTATCCCGATGTATTCCTGGAGGCATACAGCTCGCTGGCCGATATGGTGCTATCGTTCACCTGCGACGTCGTCAGATGAATGCTGATAACTTTCCTGCCACTGCTAAGAGCGGATTGAAAGATGGTCGACAAATCGATCGATACGTTTTCTTCCCCGTTAGAGGTCACTTGCTGAGTTACGATAGGAGAATCCACCATATCATTCGGACGAGCGTTGTAGGTGAGGTTGTTTACTGTCCATTCGGTATTCGTATCTTGAAGCGTCGATTCGCTCTCTGTAAATACGAGCTCATTTGGCGAGTGCGATTTTCTGAAGTTCAATACCATCTGCATCTCGTCAATCTTATAGCGATCTGTATCGATGGAGGACAGATCAAACTTAAGATACGCGTGCCGGAATTTCCCGTAGATCAGCTTATTTGCATTCAAAGTAATCCCAACGCTGTCTCCCTGCCCATTAAAATTAGAAACAAACGCGTCCTGCGTCGCCGGGAAGTTACCCGTTTCAGCCGCGGCTGCTGCATTGCCCGAGCCTTTGAGGAAGGCTAAGTCGGATATACAAACAAGCGTCAGACATAATAGCACCATTAAAGCTCTTCTAAAAATCCTGTTCATGCCTGCTCCCCTTTCAGATTTCGATCTGCATTGTAACCGCTATCAAAATCGGGCGCGCCCCTGAACAATAGCGATTATGACGAAGAAGAACTTCCTCTCGCTATAAGATTAACAACACTTTCCTATGGGATGAATGAAGTTTTTTAAGCTTCATATGCAGGTTATTTAAGAAGTTCCTTCATCATCGATTACCGCTGCATGGTTCATTGCTATACTAAGGGTAGAAGAGATTCCCTTACGGAGGTCATGATGAACTACCTATTCGAGCCTGTCCAGATGCACAATAAACCACTCGTATACGGTCCTACTACCCGCTCCACGGCTTCTTATCCGGGGTTTTATCATTGGCACCAGTGCTGTGAGATTCTATTCATTCACCAAGGCAGCGGTTTTGTCATCGTCAATCAGAAAACGTATGAAATGCGACCGGGGATGATGTTCTTCTTCCAGCCCTTTCAGCTGCATAAAATCTACGCCAGCGTAAGCGAAAATACGCCTTATGTGCGGACGATGATGTTTTTTGACCCGCATTACTTCAATCAAGCGCTGCATCCTTTCCGAGCTCGGCATGCGATATTCGAACGTCTATGGAGGAGCGCACAGCCAATCGAACCAATTGATCTTCAGTTTCGGCTAGCATGGATGGAACAAGTGTTTACGATGTACGATGACAGATGTGCTGTCGGTAAAGGGATAAACGCCGAGGAAGACATGATCATGCTGCTGCTGCACATTCTCGAGGCTGCATCAGACACTGAACTGGGTCGACAGCAAAATAAAGGAGCTGGGATCGAAGTTCGACCTTTCTCATATGCCGAACAGATCATGAGCTGGGTGGAGGAGCATTATGCGGAGGACATTCATTTGGAGGATATTGCACAGCGGCTTCATCTTTCAAAATCTTACGTATCTCGTCTGTTTCAACAAGAGACGGGCGGCAACCTTTCGGAATACATCACGGCTAGGCGCATAAAGCAGGCATGCCGTCTACTGCAGAATTCTTCTCATGCCGTCGAACGAATCTCCGAAGAAGTCGGGTATCCGAACGTCTCTTATTTCATCCGACTGTTCAAGAAAGTAGTCGGAACGACGCCGCTAAAGTACCGCAGCGCCGCCAGACAACAAGAATAAGTAGAGAGCGTCCTCGATGAACAATCGCTATCAAGGCGCCCTCTCTTCCTATATCAATCCGTCCAAATTACCACAGATACAAATCATTGCCCTTAAGCTTGAAGATTGCTTCCATGAAGTAATAGTCGCCATAAATAATAGCATGATGATGCGTTGATGCATGATAGGCGCCGGTTCCATACTGAACGATAGCGTCCGACGCTTCCGTCCAGTCACTGCGTTTGTCGATCGCCTTCAACAGTTTGACCGCTGCATCGATATAGAGGCGTCGTTCATGCTCGCCCACAACCTTCGCAATCTCGATCAGACCGCATGCTGCGATCGCGCCTGCTGTATCGTCCTCCAGCCTCGGCTCCGCTGGTTGCCTGAAATCGACGGGAATAACGCCATCCTCCGGCATGTTGGCAATGAAATAATGCGCGATACGTTTAGCCGTCTGCAAGTACTCATCCTTCTGCGTCCGAATGTAGCTCATCATGAAGCCATACAATCCCCATGTTTGTCCCCGCGTCCAAGACGAACCTTCCTCATAGCCTTGTCCGCCGTATGTGCGAACCACGCCGCCATGCTCGGGGTCGAACTCTACGATATGATGAACCGAACCGTCCGGTCGAACGAATGCGTCCATCGCCGTGTCCGCATGCTTTATTGCGATTTGCTTATAACGAGGATCTCCCGTCTCTTGCGACGCCCAGTAGAGCAGCGGAATATTGAGCATGCAGTCGATAATCGCCCAGCCCCTCGTATCGCCTTCATCCAGGTCATTCCATGCCCGAATGAATCCGCCAGCGAGATTAAACCGTCCAGCCAGCAAACTCGCTGCATGCAAGGCACGCTTACGCGATTGTGGATTGCCTGTCACGCGATAATTCGCTACGCTCGTTGGCAGCCACATAAAGCCGACATCGTGGTGAAGTCCGTAAAACTGCTCGAAGCATCGATCCAGCTTTTCCTCCGAAATTGCCGCGATTTCCTTGTACTTCGCATTGCCGGTCTCATGATGCATGAGCCACATCATGCCGCCCCAGAAGCCATTAGTCCACCAGTTGATGCCATCGGCTTCTGTACCGCTAGGATTATCAACGGCACGGTCGTCGAACGTTCCGTTGACCGTTGTATAAGGAATTTTATGTTTCGATTTGTCGCTGACCCATTCCATCTTCGTCTTCAGCTTGTCGATCACTTCCTGCAGCCACGCTTGATCATTCGCTTGCAACATGTTTTATTACCCTCTCTCTTGTCGGTCTACTATTCGCAATTGCTGCGCTTTCAATAATTCGATTATAGCTCGTCGCATCGAACCAAAGTTGCCGTTTCCAAGCTAGAAATGTTCCTTTATTGCACTCTATTGACGTCAAAAAAAGAGCATGAAGCGCTGCTTCATGCTCTGCGAACGACGTGACCTTGCTCGTCGATCGATAAGGAGACTTCGTCGCCGCCAATCGTAACGTAACTGGCTGACAGACGATCCTCAGCTAGCTCCCATTGGGGCTGCCTTTGTTCCATCACTGCTGTGAAATCCTCAAATGTATGGATAGCGTAGTCGGAAGCCGTAGACTTCTCTATCACCTCAACGACATATCCGTTTCCTAGCGCATGACCTTGACTACGAAGTTCAACATAATGCCTAAGCGCAGTAAGCGATAGCTGCCCTGGCATGAAGACCGCTATGTATAGATGCTGAAGCTCTACATAAGCACGATTATTATCCTTCAGCACCCAACTCCCTTTCGGCAGGACGCCAACAATAGGACGGAGCGAGTCATCCTGGCCATACAGACCCATAACCGTATGCTTATGATAGAACATCTCGCCGGCGCTGCCTTCATGCCGCGGATCACCCTCATTGTATCCATCACCTGGCGTGAACAAGTATAGCCGGTTTGCACCTTCCGTATCGGATAAGGGCAGTGTAACCTCCCAACGGTGCTGCTCGTTATCGAATTCCGATACTCTCTCCAGCAAGCCGCCCGTCGCTGCGTGCTGCGTTCGATAAATCGACTGTCGCAGCGGCACTTCACTTACAGCTGGAGTGATCGTATATCGCAACGATCTTGGCTCGCGATTCAACGCCTTCTGACGAACGGCTTCCGATGCTTCATAGTGGAGAATTCCAGCGAACTCCACCCGCAGCAGCGGCTTCGGCAGCTCGAAATCGCCGAATTGCACATAATCGAATGCAACGTTCTGCTCTCTCGGGAGATCTACCGGCAAGCTCCGCATTCGTCCGCCGATCCACGCGCCATTCAAGTAATGGTCTGCCCGATAGTTCCACAGCAGCTCTAGCAAACTAGCAAGCTCGTTCTTAACTTCGCTGTCTTCCATATAAAGAAAAGCACAGGTCAACGATTGCATCCAGTGCCAGAACCAAGGAAGTGCGCCGTATTCGGCCATACCTTCCTTTTGCACACGCTGGATGGTTAGCCTTAGATCATCTCTGCCTGCTGCTAGCAGCTCCGAATCCTGATAGCGAGTTCCGAATAAGAGCTTCAAGGATGTGTACTTCGCCTCATGATGGGAGAACGTTTTCTGCGGCTGACGATAGAACCCGCTCTTGTACATCGCCTCCATTGCTCGCTCGAACATCGTCGCCAGCTCTTCAGTCATCTGAAGTTCGTAGCGGTCATGCCAATACACCATCAAACAACCCATGAGCTCCGCCGGCAGCGTGTTCTTCTCTGCCGACTTAGGATCCTCTCCAAGATGGAGCGGCCAATGTCCCAACGTCGGGCTATCCGGCTGTTGGTCCTGCAGCGATAGTACGTTCATGAATACGGAGCTTGCCAAATTCAGCGCTGCTTCTCTGTCGAATGATAACGTCAGCTTCTTGTCTATTGCTGCTGCGAACAGATAGGCTGCGTCATAGAAGTTGTTGCGAATATCATGATGATGCCACAGCCCACTGCTCTTAAGCGGTCTTGCCCATGCTTCTTCTGCCATCTGAAGGACCACTAGGTCCATCCGTTCTGCCAACGATTTCATCTGTCGCTCCCCCAACTCCGTCAACTGTTTGGCCGCTACGATTTCTCGCTCCCTTGTGTACGAAACTCCTGCGGCAGCTTTCCATAATGCTTCTTGAACATATCGCTGAACTGCCGAGCATTGTTATAGCCTACTTCTTCCGCTATTTGATACACCATCAATTCCGTCTGAAGGAGCAGCTTAACTGCCTGCTTCATTCGAACCTCGGTCAAATATTGCTTGAAGTTCATCCGGGTATGCTTCTTGAAGAAGCTGCTGAAGTAGTACGGATTCATAAAGATTCGGGAGGCTACGCCTTCGAGCGTAATGTTCTCCCTATAATGATTATCGATATATGCCTTAATCGTTGTGAGCTGCTGAGCATCCTTGCCTCCCGTCCCCAGTCGTGCTAAGATGCCTTCTGCAACCATTAGCAAATACGCCTTTACTTGCGCGAACTTCGTGAAGCTCTGCATCGCATCGAAATGCTGCTGAAGTTCAATCTCATCCAGCACAATGCCAATCTCCGCTAAACCTTCAGCCCACTCCGTAATGGTCCCATATGCAGCAATCAGCGTCTTCTCTCTGCTGCCGCTGGAATGCCCTTCAATCCTCTCGAATAACGTCTCGCATGCCGCTTGCATGAGTGATCGATCCTTCTTCAGAAACGTTTGAAGAACCTGGCTTCTCGCTTCACCAAGCTCTCTGGCGGATACTTGGCTTTCTCCCGTCACTTCCGTCCAACGGATGAAGGTACCATTGTCGACATAAAAGCTCCGATTCAATGCTTCAACAGCAGTCTGATATGAGCTTCGTATCCCTCTGATGCCTAACTGCTCCTTCCCGATGCCGATCGACAAGGTGATCTTCAGGAAGCTCTTCGCATGCCGGATAATCTCAGAGGCCAGCTCTGAAATGGAAGTCTCCTGATTATGATTGATAATGACACAGATCCGATCTCCTTTGCGGAGAAGAATGCCGGCAGAATGCCGCGTCATCAGCTCCTCGGCCATGTTGCTGATCGCAAAGAGGAGAAGACGCTTCTCATGCTCGCCCCAACGGTTATCGGCTTGATTCAGTTCAGGCTCCAGTATCATGACCGTAAAGAAATCAAAGGCGCATCCTGCATCCAGCATGCGCAGCTTCTCTTCGGCTTCTTCCATTCGGATGTCGCCATCGATCAGACGGTCAAACAGCTCTTCTAGCTGTGTCTTGCGATCCTTGTGCTCATAAATGGCTAATTTATTTTTATTGTGCAGCTCATCGGACTCTTCTTGCAAGAGTGACAAAGCACGCTGAACAGCCGACAGCAGCAGCTCTTTCTCGATTGGCTTTACCAAATAGTCAACCGCGCCTAACGCCAAAGCTTCCTTCGCATACGAGAAATCCTGATACGCGCTAATGAATATGACCTTCGTATGGAAGCCTGATCGTCCGATCTCCTTAAGCACGTCAATTCCCGTACCATCCGGCATGCTGATATCCGTAACCACGAGCGAAGGGCGCTCCTGCTGTACCAATTCTAGAAGACCTCGCCCTGTCCAAGCCTCTCCGACAATGCGGATGCCAAGCTCCTCCCAAGGAAGCAGCTTCCTTAATCCTTTAATAATGATCGGCTCATCGTCTGCGATGATGACGTTAATCATTGCCCGTTCCCCCGCTCTCTGTATGGAAGATGCAACCGTATGGAGGTTCCGATATTCGGGGTGCTGTTAATGTGAACACCATAATCCAAGCCGTATAGCGCGGTTATTCGATCATGCACATTTTTGATCCCGATGCCGCCGTTTCCGCTTTCCTGCGGAATCGTTCCCTGCAGCTTCGCCCTTAGCTGCTCCAGCTTGTCCTTATCCATCCCGATCCCGTCATCGTCGACAGTAATGACTAGCATATCTTTCTCAAGATCAGCAGCAAGTCGAATGGTCCCTTTGCTTGTCTTTGGCATAATCCCATGATAGATCGCATTCTCGACTAACGGTTGAATCGACAGCTTCGGTATCGAGCAGCCCAGCAGCTCGCCATTCATTCGCATATCCATCGCTAGTCGATGCTCTCCGTAACGGAGCTCCATCAATTTGAAGTACTGCTCGATATTTTCTTTTTCATCCAACAGGGAGACGGTCTCTTCCCCGTAATCCAGCACATATTTCAATTGACGCGAGAGCGAGAGGATCATATCCGCCACTTCATCATCATCGTTGGCTACCGCACTCATTCGAATGACTTCCAACGTGTTGTATAGATAATGAGGACGAATCTGACTCTTCAGCGCAGTGAGCTCCGCTTGCTTTTGTTTGATCTGAGCCACATATACCTCGTCGATATAGTTCTTTAACCGGTCGGTCATCTTATTGAAGCCCCGCGCCAGCATCCCGATCTCGTCAGGCGTTCGAACCTGCACTTGCGCATCGAAATCGCCGGACTCTACTTTCGTCATGTGGCGGATAATGATTCGAATGGGATTAGACAGGTTGTTGGAGAACCATACGGCTACAAGGATAAGCGACAGCGTAGATAATAAAATGACGAAAGCAATCGTGCCTTTAATCCCGTTGAGTTTGCTGAACAATTCATCCTTGTTCACTTCGCCGATCACTCGCCAGTGCGCATTCGGCAAATCCTGTGTCACATATTGATACTCTTCCGAATTCGAAGCATGGAAGCTTTGCCCGATTCGGTCATCTTGGTTGCTGTATAAGATCCAGCCGTTCTGATCGACGACGTACATGCCATCGTGCGGGTCAATCGTCAATCGATTGAAGATATCTTCAAACGCATCCAACGTAATATCCATGTACAAGCTGCCTACAATTTTCCCTTCCAAGCTGTCACTGCTGACGACATCGATCAGATTGCGTGCAAAAGTCAGAACCGATGTTCCTGAGCTCAGATAGTAGTCTTGATGATGCGTCGGAATCATGATCAATTGATTGGGCTGTTCCATGAGCGCTTGGCGCCACGCTGGAAGCGGGAAGTTGGAGCGGATATCTATGCTGCCGCCAATCCGGTTCATATCACGGTAGCTGCCATTTGGATATACGAAAGCAGCGCTGCGAATATGAACATCGGTAGCAATAACGGTCTCGAGCAAATCGTCCACTGCCGACGTTACCTCATCGTAGTCATTAGAGGCTCCCTCGCCAATTCGTTTGGCTAACTGCCCGAAGCCGCCTTGTTGACCATAAGAGTACATCAGTTTCGAAATATTATTATATTTCTTATACAAATCATCCACGTTATTGCTTGCATTCATGACCATTTGCTCGAAGTTATTAATGGAGTATCGCTCCATATAATTGCCGAACGTGTTGAGCGAGAAGAAGCTTACGACGAGCAGCGGGATTAACCCGACGATGATGAAGGAGAATGCAAACTTGGCGAAAATGCTTTTGCGAAGTCTGTTCAGTTTGAATGCACTCAATGGTCGTACCCCTCCTTCATCGCTCTTGCTGCTGGCGTAAGCCCAGGCTCGTATTTTCTATCATAACATGTCTGGATTTGCCATGCTTAAGCGCTTAATTGAATTCCCGATATGTGAAATAATCAAAGTCCGCATGAAGCTTCGTTCCGTTCAAGTCCTGCACACAAACGCCTGCAAATGCACCTGTGAAAGACAGCTTGTTCTTGTATTCGTCCGCGAGCAGTCCCGTATACAAGTCAGGGCCGATGCCCTTCCAATCCGAGCCGTCCAACGAGTAGCTGAAGCGCACCTTATCCATATCGAAAGTTGCTTTCATATATATACGCTGGCAGCCATTCACGTCGACTGACGTCAGTTGATCCGACTGCCCTTGATCGCTAATCATAAGAGCCAGATGCTTGCCGAGCTCCTCATCATGACTGATCCGCAAATAGTAATGATCCTGATCATCGTAATACAGCACGAGCCCGGCCATCTGATTGAAATTCGAAGGCTCGAACTCCACGCAAGTTTCCACCTCGCAGCGGAAGCTCTGAACACGCCGAGCGGCCATGCTCTGGCGATGGAGCGAATACAGTGATTCCCGCCCCCGAAGGCGCAAATACCCCGACCGTTCCGTCAAGCTCAGCCACGATGGATCGGCAGGCGTACGCAGGGTATGCCAATGAACGTTAAGCTCGGTTCCGTCGAAATCATCCCGCTCCGGTTCTTGCGCGAATGGATGCATCGGAAGTGACGGCGCAGCAACTTGAAGCTCTGGCAGCCTGCCGCCTGACGCTAGTCGAAGCCAGCCGTCTTCGGTCCATTCCATCCGTTGTATCGCCGTCTCTCGACCAAGAGGACTAAGTCCGCTTCCGTCCGGCAGCTGTCTGCTGCAAATATGCACCATGTACCATTCGCCGTTCTGCGTTTCGATAAGAGAGCCATGACCGGCCTTTTGCAGCGGATGGGCAGGATGCCCTTTTGTCGTCATGATGGGATATTCGGGATCTACTTCATACGGTCCATCCACCGACCTTGAACGGAGCAGCGTTGCCGCATGATTGATCCCCGTACCGCCTTCTGCTACGAGCAAATAATAATAACCGTCCTTCCTATACACCATCGGACCTTCCGTAACCCCGATATCCGTCCCTTGCGCAACCAGCTTCACCGGACCGATCAGCTTCTGCTCGCTTGGGTCATACTCCTGCATGATAATACCTGCAAATCGGTTCTTGCCTTTGCGAAAATCCCACTGCATATTAAACAGATACTTCCGCCCGTCTGCATCATGGAACAAGAAATGATCAAAGCCGCTTGCATTGAGATAAATCGGCTCAGACCATGGACCTTCAATGGATGGCGCCGTTACGACATAGTTATGAAGATCCTTATATACGCCTTTACGTCCTACAACGTTCGTAAAGCACAAATAATAAGTTCCGTTATCATAGCTTAGGGATGGTGCCCAAATGCCGCCGGAGCTTGGAACCCCAACTAGGTCAAGCTGGCTTGTGCGGGTCAGCACACGCGTCAGCGGTCTCCAATTCGCGAGATCCTTCGAATGATGGATCGTAACGCCTGGGAACCATTCGAACGTAGAAGTGGCGATATAGTAATCATCCCCCACTCGAATGGCCGATGCATCTGGATTGAAACCTCGTAATATAGGATTATGAATCATGGCATTGATCTCCTTCTGATTGTTAATGTAAGTGAATGACGCTCCTACAGAAAAAGCCGCGCCTGAACATCAGGAGCGGCTGGGGCATTACCCTTTGGTGGCACCTGCAGCGATACCTTTGACGAAATACTTTTGCAGCGCAATAAAGGCAACCAGTACTGGGACAATGGACATCGTCGTGCCTGCGAACACCAAATCCCACCGCGAAGCAAGTTCGCCTACGAACTTGAACACCTCTACGATCAACGTCTTCTGATCGGAATGGAGGATGAGACTTGGCATCAAGAAGTCGTTCCAAATTCCGAGCCCTTGAAGAACGACCATACTTGCGGTACATGGTCCAAGCAGCGGGAATACAATTTGCCAGAATGTTCTGACTCTTGAACAGCCATCAATCGCTGCCGCTTCTTCAATCTCAACAGGAATCCCTTTAATGAAGCTTGTATAGAGCAGAACCCCCATCCCTACCGAACCGGAAATGTAGATCAGAATCGGAGCTGTCAGCGTTCCATACAGACCGATCGTCTTCATTTCTTTGAACAGAGGGATCATATACACTTGGAACGGAATCATCATGCCGGCAAGGAAATAGACGTACACATAACTGGTCCACTTCTTGCCCGTCCGTTCGATCGCGTAAGCCGCCATCGGAATGATCGCAATCATGCAAGCAATGGATACGACAGTCAGAATCAAGCTGTTCAGCATCGCTCTCGGGAAATCTGTCTCTGTGAGCAGATATTTGAAGCTATCCAGGTACAGCTTGGAAGGGAACGCAATCGCATTTTTCAAAATTTCCCCGTTCGTCTTGAAAGCCGAGATGATGCTGAAGAAGACCGGGAAGAAGAACAAGACGGCCAATATGACCGCAGCTATAAACATGATAATCTCGATACGAAATTTCGCTTTGTCCATGACTACATCTGCACCTCCCGTTTCTTCAGGAGCTTGATCTGTATCAAGGACACGATCAGAATCAATACGAACAGCACCATTGACATAGCCGTACCATAACCTTGTCTTAGCTCGCCAAAGCCTACTTTATACACAATGTAAGTGAGTGTTTCCGTTGCAAAACCAGGTCCGCCGTCTGTCATAACCGCGATTTGGTCGAATATTTTCAGTGCGCCGATCATCGACAGCATGACGCTGACCGTCATTGCGCCTGCCAGGAGCGGGAACGTAATGTGACGGAACTTCTGCCAGCTGTTCGCACCATCGATCGATGCGGCTTCGTTCAGCTCTGGCGGAATGCCTTGAAGGCCAGCCAAATAAATAATCATATAGTACCCCGAGCCTTTCCAGACGGTCGTGATGATGATAGCCAGCAGCGCATAATTCGGATCGCCCAGCCAATCTATTTTCCAATCACCAAGACCCATTCGGTCCAGCAGCTGGGAGATGACTCCAAAGTTAAAGTTGAAAATAATCGTCCATACAAAACCCATTACGATGCCGCTAAGCAATACGGGGAAATAAAAAACGCTTCGAAACAAGCTTTTGAACCATCGTACCTGATCGACGAGGACCGCTAATAGAAGAGCAACGACATTCTCCAGAACAACTAACGACACAGATAAAATCAACGTATTCTTCAATGCGTTATAAACACGTTCGCTATGGAACATTTCCACAAAGTTGTCGAGGCCGATGTAATGGATCTTATCGCTTACGCCATCCCAGCTCGTGAAGCTGAGATTGATGCTGTTCAAGGTCGGATAGATGACAAATAAGGTGTACAGGATAAAGGAAGGCAAAATAAACAGAACCGAATAAGAAAACCATTTCTTCTTTCTCGATAAACCTTTGGATGATGCAGCATGTATAGTTTCTGCGTTAGCCATACTCTCACTCCTAAAGCTCTGCTAGTGGAGGGAGGCAGCCATAGAGCGACTGCCTCTACCGTCCATGCATCATGCTATTATTTCGCTGCTGCGTTTGCTTTCACGTTGGCATCCCACTCTGCATCGGCTTTCTTCATGTAGTCGCTGCTGAAGCTGCCTTTGGTCAGCCATTCCTGCGCCAGCTTGTAGAACCAGTTTCTCCACTGCGTAGGCATTTGATCTTCGCCCCAGAACGAGTTGATCATCAACGTTTTGATCGTATTCGGATCATTCATGACTTCCAGTACGCGTGCCATTTGTGGCGAAGCCTCATACGTAATCGTTTCTTTTGTCGTCGGAATACCGTTAACCGCTTGCAGGAACTTCGTGTATTGCTCCTTCGAGAAGAAGAATTTCACGAATTCCGTAATGGCAGCTTGCTTGTCTGCATCTTGGTTAGCCGCCGTCGAGATTGCCCAGCCTTGCAGGCTGTTTGCGCCGTTGACGACAATTCTGCCCTTGCGGTCTGGAACGGGGTACCAGCCATAATCAAAGCTTGGATCGGCTTGCGTGATCTGAGCGAACATCCAAGGACCGGAGAACAACTGAGCCGCTTTGCCCGTTACAAGCATGGAAGCCGTTTGGTTATCCGCCGTGCTTGCCCATCCTTTCTCGATATAGCCTTTCGTGAACAGATCCGTGAAGTCAGTCATCGCCTGCAGAGGCGCTGCATCCGTAAAGCTTACTTCGCCTTTCGTCCGTTTCGAGTTCCAGTTCGGATCGTCAGCAAACATGTCATCCATGAAAAATTTATTAATCCAGAAGCCCCAGTGGAAAATATCTTTGCCGCCGAAGGTCAGTGGCGTGATGCCGCTCGCCTTCAGTTTCTCTTGAATGGCAAGGAATTCGTCGTACGTCTTCGGCTCAGCCGTTACGCCTGCGTTCTCATAAGCTTTCTTGCTATAAATAATGCCTTGCGGGAACGTACCCACAATCGGTGCTGTGTAATGCTTGTCATTAAACGTTGGTGCATCCGCTAACAGATCAAGCCATGCTTGAGGCGCTTCCGCGATTTTGCCCGCTTCCGCGAACAATTGCGTGTCGCGCATCTCGACCAGATCCGGGAATTCGCCGACCGCTTCCTTCGTCTTCAACCAATCGAGGTAGGCCATCGAACCACCCTCGGACAAATCGTTGATCTTAATGTTCGGATTGGCCTTCGTGAATGCGGCTACCGCATCTGCCATTGCTTGCTTCGTTGCTGGATCGCCTGTCGCATAACCGATGGAGAACGATACTTCCTTCTTCGCCGGTTCGTTAGAAGCTGTGGAAGCGTTCGTGTCCGTCGTGCTGTCTTTGCTGCTGCCGCAAGCCGACAAGATGAGAGAGAGAGCCAAGACACTTGAAATCGATAATGCCACTGTCTTTTTCATTGATGAATAAACCTCCCTTTGTATCTTCAATCCTAAACTTAGAAGTCGTAGAGCCATTCATTTATTAGCGCTTTCACTTCTGTGTCTTAAAGTTATCATAGACATAAAAAGTGTAGTATGCGGTTTTTTAAGCTTGATATGCAGGATTTTAAGGTGTTTCCAAGGTTATAGAATCGTGATTATTTCGGCGAAAGCCGATTAAATTTATCACGGCACACCTGACCCTCGAACGGTAATCCTTGCACGAAACGGTGCAATTGCCGAGCAACATAAGAAGCGAGATTCCGCTTCCAATAGCCCTGGAATCCTGCAATATGCGGCAAGCAGCATGCATTCGGCAGCTGCTGCAGCGGATGATCGGCAGGAAGCGGCTCCGTATTGAATACGTCAAGAACAGCCTTCAAGCGTCCATTCGCAAGCCCCGCAATTAATGCCTCTTCATCCACTATCGGTCCACGTGCCGTATTGATTAATAAGGAGCCGTCTTGCATCATTGCCAGCTCAGCTTGTCCAATTAAGCCACGAGTAGATGCCGTTAAGGTGTTATGAAGAGACACAATACGGCTCCGCTGCAGCAGCTCCTCTAAGCTGCACAGCGTAACGCCAAGGGCATCTGCTTCATCCGGTGAACAGTAGCTGGAACAGAGCAGAATGTTCGCTTCATAAGGCGCGAGCAGCCGAATGACTTCGCGGGAGATATCGCCATACCCAATGAGTCCGATCGATTGCTTATAGAGTCCCATCGTGAATTGTTCATTATTTTCAGACCAAATGCCATTTTTTAGTCCAGCATGATACGTGTGCAAATCCCAAGCGCCATGCATCATCATTGCTACCGCACCTTCAGCCGTCGCCAGCGATAAGGGCCGATTCGCATTCACGATCGTAATCGGGCAGTCATAGATAGATGGATCGACGAACGGTACAATCGTTCCAGCTGCATGTCCAATAAACCGCAGCTTTTTGGCGTTTGACAGTACAGCAGGCGTGAACCGCTCCGATCCCCAAGAAGTAATACAAGCATCATAATCCCCGATTACATCCTCCAACGGCTGATGGTCCAGCCAGTGGACTTCCGTGAAGCTGTGAAGATCATTCAACACCTCGTCGCTGAACAACAACTGCCTCAAAGAAGGGATATCTACCGCTATCAATGTTTTGTGCATCATCGTGCCTCCGTTAATACGCCAGAATGTCCTCTTTAAGCGTCTGACAGTTCTCGATCTGATAAGACTCTCTCGTATCCTCACGCAGTGCATGAAACCTCATGCTATCAAGCGTAAGCCGTTCAACGTTACGGATATCCATGAAGGTCGTTCGGCTCCATGTCGGGTAATAGTTCTCGGATACTTCGTCTGGATGGTCGAAGCGCATATCCCACACCTGCGGGTATTCGAGCGGAATGTCTTCCTTCTTCACCCCGCCGGCGGTCGTATAGCTAATATTTCGCAGCGTTAGATCACGAATGGGATAGCTTTCGCACGCATCTACTCGTATGCCGTTGAAGGAAGGACAGCCCATCACATCGTCAGTGAATCGATAATGCGTATGGAACATCTCTTCATCATCCGTCGCGATGATATCCGACAGCATAATTCTCTCCAGCGAGCCGATCTCCGGCATCGCTTCAAGGCCAATCGACGAACCGATGCGATCGAGACGATTGTTCAGCACAATAAAGATTGGACGCGTAACATTCCGCATAACAAGGCCTTGGGCGATAATGTCGGCAATGCTGCCGCCCTCCGTACACTCGATCTTGATCCCTTCACGCCATACATTCTCGAACGTACAATTATGGATCGTTACATTGGAGATATCGCCGATCGACTTGAGCCCAATGCGAATGCCCGCACAGATCGATGTAAAATGGCAGTTGGATATATGAACGTTCTTCATCGGGTACGCTTTGCTGCTTGCCTGCAAGCAAAGGTTATCGTCCGTCCCCAAAATCTTGCAGTTCGAAATAAACACGTTGCGGCATCCGTCATAATCCAATCCGTCGCCATTGTATCTGCGATCATTGCGAATATCTAAGCTGTCGCACCAAATATTCTCGCTATCTAGAAATGCAGTCGTCCAAGCCGTCGAATTGTACAGCTTCAAGCCTCGAACGTGAATATGGCTGCAGCGCAAGAACCGCATCATCATCGGACGATAGATGCTGCCCTCGTTCGGAAAGCTCTCGGCATTGCCGTTAATTTCTCCATCACCGATAACGCCAATGTTCGTGGCATCTTCGGCATAGATGAAGCATTTGTCCATGTCCTTCTCATTCACATAGCGATTGTAGTGCGTTCCGTCCGGATAATCGCGAATATCCGGGTTGGCCAGCAGCGTCGCTGATGCGTTGACTTGCAAATAAACATTCGATTTCAAGAAGATCGTTCCCGAGACGAATGTCCCGCCAGTTAACACGACATAACCGCCTCCTGCCGCATAACAATCATCAATTGCACGCTGAATGGCGATCGTATCAACGGATGTTCCATCGCCTTTGGCGCCATATTGTTTCACGTCGAATAGATCTCGCATAGCTTGTCCTCCATCCCATCTGATTTGATCCATCTTCAGATTACCAAGATGCAGCCTTGATTCAGATGAAGCTTTTTTAGCAAATAGTCCGGTTTTTTAAGATGATGACGGTTTGGACCATGCAAAAAAGCCCGATCCGTATGGAATCGGGCTTTCTAGCATTCATATGGAATAAATCAGCAAGTCCTACAGCTCTATCTTCTTCATCAAGCCGTCTTCGCCGAAGAACAGCTCGCCTAAGCAGGTTTCGCGGTGGAAGCCTTTGCCTTCCGTGAACCGCGTGAGCGGAGTAACGAAACGGTGATAAGCAATCCAATACTGGTCGCGTCCAGGCTCGCGCATAATGGAGTGATGGGCGGTGCCGAGCATGTCTTTGTCCTTATTTTTCTCAAGAACCGTGTAGTGGAAATTAACCGGACCGTACAGGCTCTCCGACGTACCGTAGTTAACATGGTAATTCTCGCTGCCGGTATCGTCGCACGACCATGTGAAGTGGTAGAGGCCGCCGCGCTTCAGAACCGTTACCGCTTCGCGGAAATCATGCAGACCATCAATGTTCGCCATCGTGTCCTCAATGACGGTTACCATGTCTTCGCCCAGTTGAACGATGGCGCCATCGCAGTTGCCGAACAGCAGGTATGGCGTGCCATCCTCTTCGATATAGATGGACGGATCGATCGTTTGGCCCATCTTGATGCCAAGACGTTTCATCATCGCCATCGTAACAAGCGGTTCCGGCTCCGCACGGAAAGGTCCAATCGGCGTATCCGCTACTGCGACACCAATCGCGCTGTGACCGTTTTTCTCTTTGCCGCAGAAATAATAGTAGTAGCGGTCGTTGCGCGTCGCAATCGCTGGCGCCCAGGCATTGCCCGTCGCCCATGGAACGTCATCCGTTGCGAGATCGAGAATGAGGCCTTCATCCTTCCAGAGACGGCGATCATCCGAGGAGAACACATGAAACTGCGTGCCCGACCAGCCATCGAAGCCATCCTTCGTCGGATAGATGTAATATTTGTCACCGAACTTCGCGATGTCCGGATCTGCGAACTGGCCTGGGAGAATCTGATGCCCATCGCCAAATGCTGCGATCAGACGAGCGCTCTCCTCCGCCGTAATCGGCATGACGCCGCCGTGACGTTTCTTCGTTCGGCCAAGATCGAATTGACCATCTTCAAGCACACGGAAATCGCCGCTTGCAAGGTCCGAAGTGATGAGCGGCAAATAACCTTTGCCTTCCGCGAAGCGGTCCACGATCAGGCACCATTCGTCGCGATCATTGAATTTGTAGATTTGCGGGCCTTCCACGCCGTGCAATGCTTCCAGCACTGGTGCACTAACGTTCGTGAAAGCATCCTTATCGAGGGAAGTGCCGCGCTCCACGCGAATGTTCTTCGTCGTTTCATCCTTGGAATAACGATAGTAAGCACCGTTGTGCTCAATGATCGTCGTATCGATAATATGATTGTCGCGCACGATATACCGTTCAGCCGGCGTGAAGCTGCGGAAATCTTTCGTTCTGGAGCTGTAGATTTTGTGCTTGCGATCGCTCTCGCCAAGATCAGTCGTTGCCGAAGCCCAGAATACGAGGAACTCATCTGCTGCTTCGTCATAGACAGTCTCAGGTGCCCACAGGCAGCCAGCGCCCGGAATTGCGAGTGTAACGGACCATGGAGCAGACCAATTCACAAGGTCGGTCGACTCCCAGATGATCATATCTCGGCTGCCTTCGTTGACGGCATTGCCCCAGCCCTTGCCGTTAGCGATGCGAAGATCGGTAGCAATGAGATAAAACTTGCCTTCCTTCGGCGAGCGTACGACGAACGGATCACGAACGCCTTTTTCGCCCAATTCCGAACGCAGAACCGGCAGTCCTCCGTTCAGATCTTTCCAGAACAAGCCATCCTCACTATAGGAGAAGTAGACCTGCTCCCCATCCGGTTGTTCACCGATAAAATGAACTAACAGATATCCATTATATGCGCTTTCATGATTTGACAAATGAAGTCCTCCTCAACAATGCTGAATGTATAACATGCAAGAAACGGTTCAATTGCAGCAAAACTAATAAGCAAATCTATTATATACTTCCGGCATCGCTGTAAAATATAACATTCCGTCATGGCTTATATAATAAAAATACATCTAAAACGGTTTCGTAGGATATACGAGATGTCCCGATTAATCAATCGTTGGACATTCCGATTCGATGGCCGTATGCTGATCCGATACTCCAGCGTGACATCTCCTCTCGTCTTGATCTAATAGCAACTCGTCAATCTGATCATAATCATTCATCTAGTTGATAGAGAGATTTTCAACAATCATGAACAATGTACGTTAATTGAGGACTTACTGCTTATGAAATTTGACTATCCGATATACTTCGAATGCGAGACGTTTTTTCACCTGCGATGAACGATTCTTGATTGAAGTTCTATCCGCTGTCTGTGGGTGCACAACGCCAGGTCCTGTTAGATAGAACGTGACACTTGAAACAAAAGAAAGGTCGAACAGCGATACACCGCCGCTCGACCCTCCTTATCTTACTTCGTTACCGTTACAACCATAACTGCACTTTCTGTCACACCAGCGTCGTTAACAAGCTCAACGCGGTATTCGTAA
Source organism: Paenibacillus cellulosilyticus (assembly GCF_003182255.1). GTDB lineage: Bacteria > Bacillota > Bacilli > Paenibacillales > Paenibacillaceae > Paenibacillus_T > Paenibacillus_T cellulosilyticus. The sequence continues at coordinate 31,695 of NZ_QGTQ01000041.1, forward strand.
GTGCCCTTCGCACGACCTGTTATGACCGTTGCCGCGGATTGAGCCTCTGGCGTCTTCGCCTTTAAAGATTGTGTGTCGATAAGAACACCGTTCTCATACAGCTTGTAGGTGGTGGCATTCGTTCCCCACCACATGTTCATCGATACCGTATAGTCGCCATTATTATCCCAGTTATCGTTGGAGAGAACCGGCTTGCCTGGCGATGCATCTTTAACCGTAACCGTCAATGTCGAGCACTCCGTCGTACCCCATGAGTTAATAAGCTCGCACGTATACGTATATTTGCCGTTCGTCTTGCCGCTAACCGACGTTACCGCTGTTTGAGCCGTTGGCGAGTTGTCGGTCAGCTTTTTCGTATCGATGAGTACGCCATTCTCGTACAGCTTATAGGTCGAGCCATTGTAGCCGTACCACATATTCATCGTGATGTTGTAGCTGCCATCCAACAGACCCGTATCATATCCGTTGTCACTCGACAGTACCGGCTTGCCAGGAGCACCCATCGCCTTCTCCTCCGATTGAGGAGCGACATATTGAATGCGTGGTGCAGATGGCATCGTCATGCCTGCTCCCAGGAAGAAGCTCGTATGCGGCGGTTGGTTGTAACCGCTGTTCTGCCATGCAACGCCCAGACGATAAACCGGATCATGCATCAGCGTGCGAATGCGATAATCGGTCATATCTGTCGTCGTATAAATACGCATCTCGGAGCTGTCTGCCGAACGCCAGATGACCTCTTCACGCCAGTCGCCGAACAGGTCGGCTTGCAGCATCGGATTGCCCTTCGTAGAGTTATTGGACAACGTGCCCGTCGCCGTCAGAATATTGTCCGTCGTCTGCGTTTCATAGTTCCACTTATCGATTTTGCCTACACCGGACTTGAGCGTTGTGTTCCATTGATGATCAAGCAGCTCGCGGAGCAGATCGCCATCCCACCAAATGCCGAAGTTCGTCGAGGACGGAATATTCGTGCTGATGAGCTGACCTTGTGCGCTGTACAAGCCCGTCAGTTGAACCTGCTGCTCGTCTGTAACGGTTGTTGCCCACATTTCCTCACCCGGATAATTCGGATCCAGATCCGCAGATAAACCGCGGCCCGTATCGATGCCGGTGTGAACGCCCCAAATAATGTCGCCGGTAGCCGCATCGTGCAGCTCTAAGCCATACGCAGAATCCGTATGCTCATGCACGTCGAATACTTCCAGCCCTGGACGCGTTGGATCAAGGTCGCCGAAATGCATCGCGTCGCCATGCCCCAAACCAGTGGAATAGAGCACCTCGCCGTTATCATCCAGCGTTAGCGATCCGAACATGATTTCATCCTTGCCGTCCTGATCCACGTCGCCAACCGACATATTGTGATTGCCCTGTGCCGTATAAATGCTTCCGTTGTCGATCTCGTTCGTATCGAACTTCCAGCGTTTCGTCAGTTTGCCATTCACAAAGTCGTAAGCTACGATTACTGTTCTTGTGTAGTAGCCACGGCTGAAAATAACGCTCGGATGCTCGCCGTCCAAGTATGCAACCGATGCGAGGAAACGGTCTACACGGTTACCGTAAGCATCACCCCATGCACTTACATCGCCGCGCGGCGGATCGTAGCTAACTGTCGATACCGCTCCACCTGTCAATCCGTTGAATACCGTCAGGAATTCATCGCCGAGCAGCACATAACCCGAGCTGTTCCTATTATCCTTCGAGGAGTCGCCAATGACTTTGCCTTGGCCGTCGATCGTGCCATCAGCTGTCTTCAGCACAACCTCTGCTTTGCCATCGCCATCCAGGTCGTATACCATAAACGGCGAATAGTGAGCGCCTGCACGAATGTTCGGACCAAGATTAATTCGCCATAGCCGCGTGCCATCCATTCGATACGCATCCATGTAGACAATGCCCGTGTAGCCTGCCTGCGAGTTGTCCTTTGCGTTGGAAGGCGACCACAACATCACAATCTCGTATTGACCATCGCCATCGAGGTCGCCAACACTCGAATCGCCAGCGCTGTACGTGTAAGGCTGTCCATCCTTTGTATAGGCGTCAGCTGGTTTCTGCAGCGGAATTGACAAGTACTGCTGGGACCATACGCCGAACGACTTCGTTGCTGGACTTTCAATATTGTTCAGCACTTGCGTAATGCGATATTGCGATTGATCTGTACCGCTTGCATCGAAGTAGTTCGTGCTGCTCGTAATCGGCTTCGCATTGAGCTTCACACCATCACGGTACACGTTGAATGCAATCGTGTCTGGATCAAGACCAAGCATGCGCCATCCGACATACACGCCGTCCTGCTGTTTCACTGCAACAGGTGAGCGATCCAAATATTCCATGTTGCGATACAGCGTCGTTACAGCTTCTGTAGCAAGCGTGCTCGATTGAGCCGAGATGCCGCCTGCATTAATCGCTGCTACTTTGTAATAGTAAGGGACCGTTGTAAGAATTGTCGTATCGGTATAATTCCATTCTTTTGTTTTGCCAATCAGCTTGAATGTGCCGTTAGCCTTGGATGCGCGGTATACATTGTAAGCTCTGGCATCATCCGAGCCCGTCCATTCGATCGTCACACTATTCTTGCCAATCGCTTGTACCTTCAGGTTGCTAGGTACTGGCGCAAGCGCGATAGATGGATCGATCGTCGAGATTTGCAGCTCATTCGAGGATACCGATTCAAAGCCCGTATTATCTACCGCTGTCACGGTGTACACGTACTGCTGGCCAACATCGCCCGTCGTATCACGGAACGTTGTTCCCGTTACTTCACTAAGCAGCTCTGGCGTGGAAGCATCTGAAGCCTTGCGATATACCCGGTACATCGCTGCGCCGTCAACGCCTGTCCAAGACAACTGCGTCTCAACTGGATCTTTATCCACTTGAAGTTCATCGAGCTTCAGATTGGTTGGCGCAAGCAGGATCGGCGTAATCTCAAGGCCGTTCAAGTGTGCAGTCTGACCGCTAATGATGAAATTCATCTGTCCATCTTTAACGGCTACGTTGTTGTAAACCTTCTCCGCAATACTCTCTTTGCCTGAAGAGATCGTACCGTAATCTTTGCCTTCGATGACCACATTCGTACGAATGGAACCAATCCAGTCACCTGTGTACGATTTGACGGAATAATAGCCATTCGGCAAATCGACTTTGAACTCATACGAGGCTCCAAAATAAGCTACAAAATCGCGACGCAGAGCATCCGTTGCTGAACCACGGTCACGATCGATCATTCCCGTGCTGTCCGTTAGACCATAACCGCGTTCAGGCGTGTACAGCACGCTGCGCGTCACTTCGGTATAACCATCTGCAACAGGAGCGCCAACTGGACCAAAATCATATTTGTACTTCGCCGATTTCGTATCAATCGTGACTTCATCGGATGGGACCGATTCGCCGGCGCCGTTAACGCCCGTGACACGGACTGTATACGATTGGCCTTCAGCCATTCCGCCCATCGTAAAGCCAGCTACCGTTGCCGTGCCGACCATGGAGTAGGACGACTCTGGATCGGATGCTAGTTTACGATAAATTTTGTAAATATCCGCTGTGTCGTCCGCATTCCATTTCAATACGGCGCCTGCGTTGCTGACACTTCCTGCAATCAGTCCCGTGATCTTCGCTGGTGCGTTAGCTGGCAGCTCGACTTCCTTCACGGACTGCGCAAGCGGCAGATTCAACTCTTGAATTCCTCCAGCAAGCAGACGCGCTAATTGAATCGCACCATACTCTTGGAAGTGAGTATTGTCTGCAGAACCGGCAGGGAACGCTTGGTAAATACCTGGATCGGTATACAGGAACACGGATGCCGTCGCTGCATATCCAATCGAATTGTAATAGTCGATACTGAGTGCGCTAAGATCAACTAACGAGACGCCTTTGTCAGCAGCAGCTTCCTTCATCGCTTGCACGTATTCAGGGAAGCTGACGTTGAACTTGCCGGTGTCTGCATTGTAATCGCGGCGGCCCATCGGCGTAACGAGGATTGGGATCGCTCCACGCTGCAGTGCGCCTTCGACGTAGTAGTTCTCTAGGAAGTTCTTATAATCAGCTGGCGATGCATAACGCTCTGGGATGCTGACCGTCGCATCGTTATGGCCGAATTGAACGAGGAAATAGTCACCTGGCTTCAGCGCCCGCAGGATATCATCCAGACGTCCTTCGGCAATGAAATTTTTCGTACTGCGGCCGCCAATCGCTTGGTTGTTAAACGATACATCATTGTTGAAGAACTTAGACAGCATTTGTCCCCAGCCTGCTTGCGGCTCCCAGTACGGATCGTAGGTCTGTACCGTTGAGTCACCTGCGATGTAGACCGTTGGAATTTCACCTGGCTGACGATCTGCCTGCCTCGTAATGACGATCGAGTTAATCTTCGCTGCTGTTCCGCTGAAGTTGAAGTTCAGTTGACCATCGACCAGCGCGATCGCAAACTCCATCTCTAGATATTGTCCAGCCGTCTTCGCGGTTTCCTGCACCTTCTGAGTGCTTTCTACGTTGATCGCAACGTCCGTCGCATCGGTCGCATCACCAGCGATAATCGACACCGTATAGTCGCCATTCGGCAAATCTACGTTAAACGACGTATCCTGTACCAACGCGAAGTCCGAACGAATCGGATCAGACGTACCGCGGTCTGTCGTCGTTACTTTGGAAGAATCGGCAAATCCGTATTTTAACGCTGACGTATATTTGTTCGCTGCTGTAACCCGCGTATAACCATCGGCCAGTTCGCCATTACCAAAATCGAACCGTTGAACGCCGCCTTCCGGCAGCTCTGTTGGCGGTATGTATACGGAGCTCGATACGATTGTCGAAGCAGCCGACTCGCCTACTTCATTCACAGCAATAATTTGATAATAATTGCGCTTCGTCGTATCTGCACTCGTATCGTTATAGGCCGGAACCGACGTTTGCCCAACTTCGGTGAACGTACCATCAACTGCATCCGAACGCAGCACCCTGTAGCTCGATGCTCCATCTGTCAGACTCCAGCTCAATTGAACGGAGCCTGCATCAACGTCCGTCACCACCACGCCAGCAGGTGTCGCCGGAGGCTGCGGTGCTGGAATTTCAGTGACGCTCACTGGTGCGCTGCGCTCGGACTCCAAGCCACTCGCACTTATAGAGCTTACATAATAGCTGTAGCCACTGCCTACTGTTACCGCGTTATCGATGTAAGACGTATTCGCAGCTTGTCCAATTAACGTCGGCTCGCTGCCTGCGCTATCGCTGCGGTATACCGAGTAGCTTATCGCTTCGGCAACAGCGCTCCATCCGAGCGACACGCTGGAGGATGTAAGGCCTGTTACCGTAAGCCCCGCTGGTGCTGCCGGCGGCTGCTCGACGACCTGCTGAATGTCTAGTCCGTTCAAATAACCGCCTACACCCGAGCCCGTCACCCCTACCGTTAACTGCCCGTCACTTACGGTTGTCCGATACGTTGCCGAATTGACAACTTGCTTAGAGCTAATGCTGCCAGCTGTGGCACCTTCGAGCGTTATGGTCGTCTTCGTCGTAGAGGTACCGGCCAAGAGATCGCCGGAGTATGCCGTTACGTCATATTGACCATTCGGCAGATCAACACTAAACGTATAGGATGTACCAAGTACAAAATCGTTCGTCATGTCATCGCCGCCCGAGCGATTGCGCGACGCCACCACTTGATCCAGTCCATAGCCTAACTCCGATGAATAGAGCAGCGATTCACTAACCCCTATGTAACCGCTCATTACCGGGCTTGTCGCCGTGCCGAAGTCGAACTTCTTCACGATTGGGTCTACTGCGGCCGCATAGGCTGCTTGTACACCGACCGGCAATCCCGATACGAATGTCGAGCATACGAGCGCTGCAGCTAGGAATGACTTGAACCCTTGTCGTCTCATCGAAACAGCAGAACTTTTGGCCGATTTCCCTATTAAGTTGTTTCTATCTGTCATATAATTGCTTCCCCGCTTTCTTATGATCATGTGTCAGTCGAACCTTGATGTAGGAGCTAATCGAATAGATTGCAACCGCTTACAACAATTTCGAACGATGAGGCTGCGGTTCTGATGCCGGCCCCTCTCTTGAATAGGCTTCGTACCACTCCTTTTATGCTTGCAGATATTGTGACGGTGGTTTCATTTACCACTTCGCTATTAAAATACCACAAAAAACGAAAAAATCAAATAGAAAAACAGATATATCGTTCATAAAACGGACACATTCGGCAGTAAACAAAGTTAAAGCAAAAAGAGCCCCGATAGGTCTTGGGACTCTTGTTTGTTTCAAAGGTTTCATAGCTGTGGTTCGGAATAGATTTGATGTTACAGACGCGATAAAGATATAGTGCTTTCATTTTGTATGGCATGTAATATCGATTCAATATTGTTTGTCTCGATTTCAATCAGCCTTGGGATTTTAGACATTATATTCCTTATAATTTTATTATCTTGTGTGAGAAAATATTTCATTATCATATTCCTAAACGCTAGCGTCGTATTCATAATCTCTAGCGATAGTTCTTCATTGATCTGATAATGCCGATTGAGGAATCTCACAAGCAACAGGATACATTGTTTATGTTCATATAAGATTTGAAATGGCAAAAGAGATAGATGCTTATCATTCTCCAACTGCATTTCCAAGCACGCTAATAAACTATCGTAAACTTTGATTCCAAATACGGCATCATCCGCAATGGATCTATCCACGTTCATTCTCAAACGATTGACCGTTTTCTCAGCATTTATGTAATCCTGTAACAGCTGACTAGCTAGCACATAGTCAAATGTGTACGCTATTCGTTTCTTTAACGAAATAAAATAGAGATGCGTCGACCAATCCTCGGGGAATGCAAGATTATTAATGGATTGATTCATTTCCTCAAATCCTATTTCCATCTGTGATAACTGATGACTTTTATTATAGTCATAGTCCAATATATTAAATTTCTTCCTGTCTTCATCAAATCCATAAACTAGAAAATTGTTAATGCTAAGACCAGGATTGTTGCTTTCGAAAAACTTCGGATCATACCATGCATAAATATAAGTTTCATTCTCTAAAGCGTTACGGAACAATACGGATAAATCCATATCTTTAATTAAATCCAGTTTGATTTTTTGCACATGTAAAAAGGGGTTATGAGGAAGATCCAGTATGTTATGCGTAAGATAGAACTCTAACCAATGCGAATCCTGCATCCATCCATAGCGAGTATACAGTTGTAGATAGTTGTTCAGCATCCAGTTTACCCCTTGCTCTTCTTGCGTAATAACGGAGAGAGGCAGCGCATGATGCTTATACCCATAAACTTTTGGCATTGTAATAGGCAGTTTTAAACTCATCAACAGCATCCTTTCTATTGGTTGGGATGTAATCTAGCATCATTCTTCCATTTGTGAAATGGGTTTCATTATGAGTTCTATGTAGTCATATTGTAAACGAATTGTTTTGTAAAAGTATGCTGATATTTGTCGCCAGTAAAATTATTTTCTTTAAATGTTAATAGAACCATTTCATTTGTTATTAACTTTTCGTCTAATCAATGAATGTTATAGGAAGGTTCATGCAATATGTTGGATTGCTGTTTCAACTTGGGGCCGCAAAGAAAGCATCAATTACCGGACGCACTTCGATGCTATGAAAGCATTGGAAGGCATTATCGGTTCGCCGGGTCTGATCTACTTCTCATAACCCACTGTTTGTCCCTGCATCAACTAAGCAATTAAGGAGGCACTGCCATGCGTAAAGTTATAATCATCCTGATAGCCTGCTCCTTGCTTCTTATTGCAGGTTGCTCCCGACCTTCGGCCATCCAAACGGATGAAACAAAGGCGTTCCAGAACGACATCCTGTCGCAGTACGCTACCATCAAGCAGCTAACCATCGACTCTGGTGATACAGGCTTGTCATTCCACTTTGTCATGGATGGCAGCGATAACGAGTTGAAAGCCATATTCGAGGAAACACGCCAATTCTTTCTCAGCGAGTCTGTGCAGACAAAGATCGTGAAAGAGCGCTATGCCGATAAGCATGCCACACGAAATTTTCCCTATCCCGATGTTGAGATTGTCTTCATGCTGCACGACAAGGATACGGCCGACTACAAATACACTTCTAGTTATTACGGTTCAAGCACCGATCCTAGCATCGTCGACAACTATCGAACCTGGTATTACTTTGAGGGTAATAAGGCTGGGGTAAAGCTGGAGCAAAACCGCGTGAGTTAATCGAGTAAGAGCGAGTGACTAGCACTGTCCTTTTACAGATGTACTTGCGGATCCACATATGGTGGTTCTGAAGAGTTAAATATGATGTGAATTAAAGAGAAAGACAAATGGCCCTTTCGTTTCCATATTGGAAGTCGGAAGGGCTTATTCATTAGACGAGTCAATAGCTCTTGTATTTGTCTTACGATGTACTTAAGTTGATATCCATCTAGAATTGTTAAACCAATATTATGTATATTCCTTACAGCTATTCTCTTCATTTAAGCCTTGCCAACTCCATTCGAGATAATGCCTAGTTTGTATTTTGGCTTCACTAAATGGAGAGAGAATCTCTTCGGCTCCTTCTTCAAATATGCAAGTATTACAAAATAATCCCCATATGAATTCGATAGCATTTCATTGTACAACTCATTCATGTTTATGAAATCTCGAAACAACATCAATTCTATTGATTTATGGAATCTCTATTGTTCACAAAGCCCATCCAGTGCCTATTATTTTCGGAATAAAATTTCCAAAACTCATCCCATTTAAGATCTGCAGCTAATAGAAAACGGTGATTTTGAAATGTCATCTTCATCGAGAACAACTTAGTTAAAGAGTAATTCAAAAACGTGTTATCTAAATCAGTAATAATCGCTACGCTTTATACATACCATCATCTTCGACTTGATAATAATTTGAATAACCTCTTTATATTTATTAATCCTCCTTGGCTTAAAGGCACCCGCCCGGTTCGTCAGACTTAGCAGTGTTGACCAACCGCTCTCGTTTCCTTGAAATATCGGTCAATCATTTCTCAATAAAATAATAAATTGAAATTTTTTGGATTTGTCTACAACCCCACAACATCTTAAGAGAAAAGACCTAAAACGTGAATATGGTGTTAGGTTTAGAAATCAGCTTCATTAAAACATGATTAAAACTTGAAGCCCATTTCACGTTATGTAAAATGGGCTTTCGTAATTTATATGTTCTGAAAATATTTATTTAACTCTGAGGAGGAACTAACTTGGATAAGTTCTCTTGTTCTAATTAATGTCTGATTGAAAATCCTATACCCTTCTTCATTCTTTACTACTCTATATTTTTTCCTTCGCCATTCTTTACATAAATATTCACTTTCAGATTGGATTACCCAATCAGGAACTTCACTCTTTATTTTAGATAAGTCTTTATAAAAAGAATCCAAAGTTTTATATCGTAGTTTTATCGCATTAATTATTACTCTGTTTATTTTTGAACAATATATCGGCAATGGAGGAATCACATTTATTAACTGATCTTTTGCAACAAGCTTTTTTAGTTGTTTTATTCCCTCTTGGTAGGTATTTTCAAGATCCAATTTCACCTTACTTAACTCAGCATAATATTCTATGTCTGTTGGTAGTGATCCATTAACTAATTGAAAAAGAATTAATCCTATTTGATATATATCCGATTGAATTGAATAAATTCCTTTTAAAAAAACTTCAGATGATCTATACATATAAGGTATTGGATCTTCCATCAATACTTTTGCACCAATTGACTTTACAGAGCCTAAATCAACAATTATTGGCTTATTACCATCATATATAATGTTCTCGAGTTTCAAATCACGATGAACTAACCCAAGATTATGTACATCACTAACACCTACTATTAATTCCATAACAATATCGATTGCCTGTTTTAAAGATATTTGTGATAGTCCACAAAATTTATCAAGAGTATTCCCCTCAAGATATTCCGTTACAATGACCAATTGAGACCCAGTCTGAGCGTCAATAAATGAATCAAATACATTCACGATATTTTGTTTATCTCTGAGTTTAATTAATGTTTCTACTTCATGTTCAATGTTTTGGTCATTATCCCAAGGAATCGGAATAAATTTAACGAATACCTTTTTTTTAAAAGTTTCATGATAGCCTTGAAAAGCTACACTTGAGCCTTCAAAAATCTCTGTCTCCAACTTGATATTTCTTTCCTTTAGGAAGAACTCTTGATACATAGGTAGATTTGAAGCATCACTACTCATATTATCTCCTCTAATAACAAGTAAGCAATCACTTGCTGGCTTTTGGATGAATATCTTACTTCGTTAAAGCTCGCCCATAATGGGTGTTTAGGAAGCTCCTTAAATTTCTTTTTAGTTTTTTGTGTTTTTATCTTAGTTAATTTTACTGCATAACCAAAGTCAGATATCGCCAAATCAATTATTCCTTCCGCCTTTACTCTCTCAATTGAAGGACTTCTTTGTCCATTTGAAGCGATTTCCAAAATTAATCTATCAATCTCAGTAAATCTCTTAATTATCATTTGAATATAATTGTAAAGCTCTCTAAGAGCCTCTCCAGAGTCGTTAGACAAAACAAATTTTTCAATTACCAAGGACCGTTCATTCTTATTGAAAGTAGATACGTATATTTCATTTGAGCTAATTGAAAAACCTAAAATATTAATATATGACATCCCCTTTGATAAAGGTAATATATACATGAGAATTCTACCACAAAATCATGTTGATAGAACATGTTGTCTTATCTTAGATATTCGTTTATTTCACCTAAGGTCTTTGTTTTCACGAACCCTCACTGGCCGGGTACGACGGACTTAGCAAGTGCAGGGTTGCCCGTCCTCGAAAATTACCTGCCCGGACCGAGGGCCGGAATGGCCCGATGCGTGAATAGGTTGTCATCTGAAGGGCTACACTTCCTTGAAATACAATTCACGTAGGTCATTAGCAATTGTTTTGTATCTTTGATAATCGCCATTAATAAATTCGTCATATATAAGTTTAATGGCTGAGATATAAATAAATATAAGTAAAATTATTAGAGCAATAATTAGAAAAATCATAACTACTGTTTCTAAATTATCCGTATATTTATTTAATATATTTGTATATGTTGCAGAAATTATTGGAATAAGAACAGACAGAAATATCCCTCGTCCTACAAAGAAAGGTATCTTTATATCTTCGGATTGCTTCTCGACAATCTTTATTAATAGATCTATCTTTTTAGGTTCTGTATCAATGCCTTCATTTCTCAAGAACTTTTTCAATCCATCAATTCGCACTTGATAATAACTTTTCCCTCCATTATCAAACTCAATAACTCGGTCCCTTTCCAAGATTGAATCTCTCAGAAATACAAGATACCAAATAATAAGTGATGAAAACCCAACATTCTCCCATACCGAGTGCAATGCATATTTCAAAATCACAATCAGGAGAATACTTATTACTAATGCCACCATGGATCTGTTAAAGTTTCTCCATTTTAACTTCTTAATAATAATATGTGACAGGCTTAGATCCGTTTTGTAGAGTCTTAAAAGTTTATGCGCCATTTTCTCTCTCCTTGTAGTCTTTCAGATGACGTCTTTGTATTCACGAACCCTCACTGGCTTAAGGTGCTATACCCCGGGTCCGACGGGCTTAGCCAGTGCAGGGTTGTCCGGCTGCTCACGCTCCCCCGAAATCCCTCTGCCGCACTGAGGGCCGAATGGCCCGGTGCGTGAATATAATGTTATATGAAGGTACAGCTTCTTCGATTAACTTATGTATGTCTCTTCAATAACCAATAGGCTTCCTGTAATCTTCAAAAAATCCTCAGTTAATTCGTTTTTACCTTTAAACTTTGTCTGACACATAATTGAAAACTCTTTACCTTCATAATAAGTTATTGATTGCATAACAAATATACGAACACGATTATCATCTTTATAGCTATATTCAATTCTTACACCTTCAATTTGGCTTCGGCTATTTTCTCCTCGAATGTATTTACCTGACTCAACATTCTTTATTAATTTATACTTTTTATTCCTTGATACATATTCTAAAGTTTTCTTCAGCGTACTATTTAGATCAGACTCTAATGAATAACTACCCCATGCAAAAATTCTTGTTTTATCATCATTTGGATGAACAAATGTATTTCCATCACCGTTATCTGAAACAAATCGATCCCAGAGATCAGGATACAAGAACGAAAATCCAAAGCGAGGATTACTTTCACGTTCAGTTGAAGTAAATAATTTATTAAACTTTTCTTTTTTAAAGAAAACCTTCATTCCAAGGTCATATATTTTTTTGTAGTTAGTAATGACAGTTACAATAGCCGATATTGCCAATATTGTAATGAGCCAATTAAACGATGAATTTGAATTATTTTTGATCCAATCAATGATTTGCGACGGAAAAGTGTTTTCTCCCTTCTCGTTTTCGGTACTTTCATATAACGTTTTGGTATTCACCAACCCTCACTCGCTTAAGGGTGCCAGCGGGTCCGATGGACACAGCCAGTGAAGGGTTGTCCGGCTCCCCCTGCTTCCCCGAAATCCCTCTGCCGGACCGAGGGACGGATGGCCCGATGCGTGAATATGGTGTTATACGCTACAGGACTTCATCGAACAGCTACCTAAACCCCTTCTTATTGCCCATCTTGTTCTAGATATTTCTTGCCGGTTAGTGTTAAAACAAACTAAAAATCTTCAACAAACTCTTCATTAGCTGTGAAAAAATCAATTGAATTATCTATAGGTTTGTCATGGATGGAAATTAGGTTCATATTCAACATAGACATTAGTCTATCTTTTACATCAGCTCTTTTAACTTCCCTTTTAAGTCTGTTTCTAATATGATTCTCAACATGAGCAATTGTATTTTCTTCCACTAGCGTTGCATTAATGTTCTCTGAATCTTCATAACTTTCAGTCTTATCTAAATCAGCGCATAAAAAAATCCTTTACAATAGATATGGTAGGTAGCCCTGTCCATAATCCAATGAAAGGATTAGTCGCATGGACAAGAATAC
>NZ_QGTQ01000042.1 GCF_003182255.1 Paenibacillus cellulosilyticus
CGCCTAATTGCTCGGCGGCTTTCTTTGGTCCAATCTCATCACTTAATCTTACTGCTTCTTCTTTAAATACTTTGTCGTACCGTTTCATTGTCTCCCGTCCCCTCGTCAGCTTTCATTTTATTTCATACGAGGGTGTTTTTCGACTGCATTTTTATCGTAGCACTCCAAAATAAGTAATGTTAAACTGCGCTTATTTCACTTCCAGGTGCATTTTTCTGTACCAAATGCTGCAATAGGTGCGGTTTTGCTGCACTTATTGGCTAGTAATGACACGAATACCATGAATAAGCGTGGATTCAGTACACTTACTTTGCTCGTACTTTGAACTACAAAAAAAACAGTAAGCTGTGCCCTGAAAGGGCACGCGAGTCTCAGCAGGCAGTCACTCACCTGCGCCTCTTACAATCCCACGTTTACCCTTCCGGGGTCCTGGGGTACAGGTTTCCGTAAGGAAACCACATCGGAAGCATACGCTTAGTCCCCGGGGGTCCTCCCTAGCAGGGAGGATTTAGGTGGGTAGAACTCTAGAAATTTTAAATATTGAAAAAGAAAACGGGGTCAATAGAGGCGAGAGCGCCCCTATTTGACCGCGATGGCGCCTTTTCCCAGCAGGTCCTCTACGGCGCTGAACAGCTCCGGCGATGGCTTGACGCTGTACTGCTCGCTAAGCGCCAGCATACGCTGGTCGCGCTCGTAGAACAAGACCGTGGCCAGCGGCCCGGGATGCGAGACGAGCAGCTGTTTGAGCTTTTCCAGCACGGACGAATGCTCGCGTCCGGCTGCGATCTTGACGTACACCCGCTGCGCACGCTTAGCGGGTGGCGCCTGGCGGGGCTGCACAGCCGCCCCGCCTTCGGCCCCCTGCGGGGGCCGCTCGCCTGCGGGCTTCGCCCCCGCAGGCGGTGCCGCCGCTTCGCGGCGTGGCGCGGCTGCCGAAGGCTGCCGCGCAGCGCTGGCGCTGCTGCCGCCGCCGCTTCGCGGAGCGGCGGCGGCTGTGCCAGCGCCAGCCGGCCCCGGCGCGGCGACGCCTGCGCGCGCCGGGGCCTCGGCAGCGGCGCGCGGCGATCGCACGCGCGCCTGCTGCCGCAGGCGGCGTACCTGACCCGCAAGATTCGGGTCAGGGCCGCCTAGCGGGACGACGTCTTCGAGCAGCAGCTTGAAGTCGTCTTCCTGATGCTGCACGGCGGCAAGCGCAAGCACGATGCCGCCTTTCTCGAGCTTGTCCGCGTGCCGCTTCCAGAAGTTCGGGAACGCTACCGCTTCGACGCGCATGATGCGGTCCTCGACCTCAAGGAACGCCATCGCCTGGCCTTTGCGCGTTGTCATGGGCTTCATCGAGACAACCATCACAGGCAGCACAGCCAGCGTGCCATCCGGCTGCTCAGCTAGATCAACGAGTCGATCGACACCATGCGCCTCAAGCGCTTCCTCCGCTGCGTCGATGGGATGACCCGACAAGTACAAGCCAAGCAGCTCGCGCTCCAGCTCCAGCTTCTGACCCGTCGTATACGGTCGCACTTCTGGCAGCTCGACCTCCCAGTTAATGACTTCCTCGAAGCCAAACAGGTCCAGCTGCAGCTCCTCCCGATCCTTCCGCCATTTGGCAGCCGCTTCCACAATTTCATCAAGCGCACCAAGCAGCTGTGCCCGATGTCCAGGCAGCGAATCCGCAGCTCCTGACATGACGAGCGACTCCATGACGCGTTTGTTCACGACACGCAGATCAACGCGCCGGCACAGATCAGCCAAGCTGTCATACGGGCTTTCTGCCCGTTCCTTCATAATAGATTCAATCGCCTGCGTACCAACGTTCTTCACCGCAGCGAGGCCGAACCGGATCGCGCCTGCCGATCCATCGTTCTCGTGCCCCGATCCTGCCTGTGGCGCCCCCACCGTATCCGCAACATCAGTGCCATTCACAGACTCTTTCCCAACAATTCCAGCCGTCCCTTTCACCGGCGTGAACGTCACACCGCTCTCATTAACATCTGGCGGTAGAACGGGAATGCCCATCCGTCTGCATTCGTCCACATATTCCGCCGTCTTACGCTGGTTGCCCGTTACTGAGGCCAGCATCGATGCCATGAACGGGATCGGATAATGCGCCTTCAAATAAGCGGTTTGGAACGCAAGCACACCGTAAGCAGCCGCATGCGCACGCGGGAAACCGTAATCCGCGAACCGAACGATCATATCGTAGACATGGTTGGCGTCGTCTGCCGAATACCCCTGCTTCAAGCTGCCCGCTACAAAATGCGCCCGCTCCTCATCCAGCACCTCGCGCTTTTTCTTCGAAACAGCACGTCGGAGAAGGTCCGCTTCACCAAGCGAGAAGCCAGCCATCGAAGACGCGATCTGCATAATCTGCTCCTGGTAGACGATGATGCCATACGTATCGGCCAGAATCGGTTCCAGCGAAGGATGCGGATAGCTCACTTCTACAAGACCATGCTTGCCTTGTATATATTTAGGAATAAACTCCATCGGACCCGGACGATACAGCGCAAGCACCGAAATGATATCCTCGAATGCCGAAGGCTTCATCTCCTTCAGCACGCGGCGGACACCAGCCGACTCCAGCTGGAAAATGCCCGTCGTTTCGCCACGTCCAAGCATCGCGTAAGTTAACGGATCATCGTCGCGAACATGGCGAAAATCAATGTCTCGGCCGTACAATTCTTTCACCCAACGCAGCGTACGCTCGACGATTGACAATGTACGGAGGCCGAGAAAATCCATTTTCAACAAACCGACCGCTTCCAAATTTTCCATCGAATACTGCGTGAGCGCTGTCCGCTCAGTCCCTGTCTGCAGCGGCACGTAATGCGTCAGCGGCTCCTGCGAAATGACGACACCCGCGGCGTGTGTAGACGCATGGCGCGGCATCCCTTCGACCTTCATCGCCATCTTCAGCAGCGCATCCGTTCGCGGCTGCTTCGCGCAAGCATCCCGCAGCTCCGTGCTTATCCGAAGCGCTTCTTCAAGCGTAATTCCCAATTGGTTCGGAATAAGCTTCGCAGCACGGTCAACTTCGCCGTACGGCACATTCATCGCACGACCAACGTCGCGAACCGCAGCCTTTGCGGCCATCGTACCGAACGTTATAATTTGCGCGACATGCTCTTCGCCATATTTGGCGCTCACATAGGCAATGACCTCATCGCGGCGCTCATCGTTGAAATCGATATCGATATCGGGCATTGATATCCGCTCCGGGTTCAGGAAGCGCTCGAAGAGCAGCTTATATTTCAGAGGATCAACGTCGGTTATATGCAGCACATACGCAACGAGACTGCCTGCAGACGAACCCCGGCCCGGACCCGTCCGGATACCGCGTTCATGCGAGAATCGAATGAAATCCCACACGATGAGAAAATAATCGCTGTACCCCATCCGTTCAATGACTGACAGCTCGTAGTGCAGACGCTCTTTGGCAGCCTCGCTAGGTGCACCCTCGTAACGCTCTTCCAGTCCACTGAGGCACAGCTCCGCTAAGTAATCGGCGCTCGACATGCCTTCCGGCACTGGCCGGAACGTTGGCAGCGCAGCTCTTCCAAGCGTCAGCTCCAAGCGGCATTTGTCCGCGATTTCGAGCGTGTTCGTAATCGCCTCCGGCACATGACGGAACAGCGCAGCCATCTCGTCGGCGCTCTTCAGATAAAGCTGGTCCGTAGCTATTTTGAGCCGATCCTCGTCCTCAACGGTCTTGCCTGTCCCGATACAGATGAGCACGTCCTGCATTGCAGCATCTTCTGGCTGCAAGTAGTGGGAATCGTTCGTCGCCACCAGCTTGATCCCTAGCTTACGTGCTAATGTGATCAGTTCCGGCATCACTTTACGCTGCTCCAGCAGACCATGATCCTGAAGCTCAATATAATAATCGTCGCCGAAAATCGCTTGATATCGCTGCGCAGCAGCTTTCGCTTCCTCGTTTCTGCCGTGGAGAAGATGCTGCGGAACCTCCCCGCCAAGGCAGGAGCTTAAGCAAATAATCCCTTCCGCATGGTTCGCCAGCGACTCCATGTCAATGCGCGGCTTGTAATGCATCCCTTCCAGCTGGCCGATCGAGACGAGCTTCATCAAGTTGCGATACCCTGTCTCGTTCTTCGCCAGCAGAATCAGATGATAGATCGGATTCTCTTTCCTCGTCCCTTTATCGAAACGCGACCCTGCCGTCATATAAACCTCGCAGCCGATTATCGGCCGGATCCCGTGATCTCGGCACGCTTTATAGAACGGTATGGCGCCATACATGACCCCGTGGTCGGTGAGCGCAAGCGCATCCATCCCAAGCTCCGCCGCCCTTGCTGCCAGCTCGCGAATGCGTGCTGCGCCATCTAGCAGGCTGTATTCGCTATGTACGTGCAAATGCACGAATCGATTTCGTCCTTGTTCTGTAGCGTTCATGACGTCTCTGACCTCCCATGCCGTGCAATAGCTCGAATATGACTATTTTACCACATAAGAATTTATAGAGGTTGTTCAAAAAATCCGCTTTAGATCACGAATATGTACAGAAAGTAAAATGACTTCGAATCTTGCATCCACCCTTGATAACCGGTACTCCCGTGAAGTTAGCGCTGCCGCTCATCTTCGAACATTCCGATAAAAGTTTCTCATCATATTGACCCCCTATGGGCCCATACAATATAGCAATGGCCGGACAGGCCAAAGAGAGCCGTCCCTTCAAGAATGGCGGCTGCGGGGAACAGGAGGAAGCACTTGATGCTGAATGGCGTTCTAGCTAAGGCTATTGTTGATATGATGATCGCTTTCGGAGTCGTAGTTGGCGGTTCCATGCTGGCGGGAATAGGCTCTGTATTTGTACTAGCTCCCCCGGCAGTTTACATGATAGAGACAGCTACTAAGCTCAAAATATGGGCGATCGTCGCCGCGGTCGGCGGCTCTATTGATCCGATGCGCGTCATTGAGAGCAACATGCTTGCAGGTAATTTGTCGCCAGTTGCCGTCCAAATCTTTTATATCATCTGTTCATTCCTAGGAGCGCATATGGGAACAGAGCTTATCAAGGCGATATGCAAAGGGGCCTACTAACATGCGTGTCCCCCCATTCGAACGATATTACCGATATGTCCGATACAGCGTCGTTCTGCTGCTCGGCAGCGTCATCGGCGCAGCGGTCTATCATTCCATCTTCATGAACAATTTCAATACGGTCGTCCGATTGAACGGGCAGTTGAAAGAACAGCTGGAGCAAAGCGGACGCGATATCGATGATCTTAAGAAGCTGCAGCACCAGCACACTGTAATTAAGAGCATCGTCCCCTACATTGAAGATGAAGACAAACCGCTCAACGTGCTCGTAGAGACTGAGCTGAAGAAGCGGCTGAAAGAAGATTTGTCTGTTTTCATCGGCAAAAGCATCTACTCCATCGACGAGAATGCCGATATGGCGCGCACACTGTTGAAAAACAAACTGTACGCCGGCATTCGTGGTGCCGACTACAGGGTTAGCATCCTAACCGTGCTCGTCGTCGACAACGTGCTGCAAGTATGGGCGCGCGCAACTGTATATGAACGGCCTCCGGCTTGATCGATCGGCATCAACCTGCGAAAGCCAGCTAACAAGCCAAAACGGAGCATCCTTTTCCTGTCGTAAATTTTGTGCTGAATTGGATGATCGAGATCGTACACAAATAAGAGCGGCTCAGCCGCTCTTATTTGTTCAGGTCACATTCACTAGCCTATTTAAGAGCGGCATAACCACTCCTAATCTCTTAAATCGCCTCGCAAACTAATCACGGATCATCGGTAAGCGCAGTTTTCCCACACTTATCGGTGACAATGACCATGTATATCAATCATTCGTGTGGATTTACCACCCTTACGCGAATCGATTCCGAGCGCTGCACGCCAGCTCACATCTCTCGATTATTCCTCATATCGTTTCGCCACGATAACCGCATTATGTCCCCCGAAGCCAAATGAATTGGACAAGCCGATGTTCAGCGGCTGCTTGACCACCTGATTCGGAACATTCGTCAGCCCACATGAAGCATCCAGCTGCTCCAGATTGGCTGTTGGAGGCACGATGCCCTCACGGAGGCTCTGGATGAGCGCAACCGCTTCTACGCCGCCTGCCGCACCGAGCATATGGCCAAGCATCGATTTATTCGCTGTGACTGGAATACGCCCTGCTTGTTCCCCGAACAAACGGCCGATCGCCTGCCCCTCCGAACGGTCACCAACCCCTGTGCTTGTTGCATGAGCGCTAATCACGTCCACATCATCAGGTGTAATGCCAGCATCCGCTAATGCATGTCGCATCGCGAGCTGCGCGCCTGCCCCTTCAGGATGCGAGGCAACAATATGGTAAGCATCCGAGCTTGCACCATAGCCTGTTATTTCACCATAAATGTGAGCTTCCCGGCGCTTCGCATGCGATAACGACTCAAGTACGATAATGCCCGCTCCCTCTGACATGACAAAGCCATCTCGCTGCTCATCGAACGGGCGGCTTGCCTTCATCGGCTCGTCATTACGCGTCGATAGTGCCGTCGCATTGCCAAAGCTCGCTAGGGACAGCTCGGTAATCGCTGCTTCTGCTCCTCCTGCAATGACAACATCAACAAGACCAAGGCGAATAAGCCGCAGCGCTTCACCAATCGCTGTATTGCCAATGGAGCATGCTGTAACTGGCGACAATGTCGGTCCGAGCGCACCGTACCGGATGCTGATCGTCGCTGCCGCCATGTTCGAGATCATCATGGGGACAAGCAGCGGAGATACCCGCTCAGGGCCACGCTCCCTTAAAGTGCCGTCCTGTTCCAGCAGCGTGTTGAGACCGCCGATGCCAGAGCCGACATAAACGCCTACTCGCTCAAGATCAACCCGCTCCATATTGAGTCCAGAGTCCGTTATCGCTTGCTCTGCCGCCGCTAATGCAAATTGAACAAAGCGGTCCATCTTGCGCGCTTCCTTCCGTCCGAATCGACCTTCCGCATCGAAGCCACTCACAACACCTGCAATTCGGCTGCGCAGCCGGCTCGTATCCATCCCTTCGATAACACGAATACCCGACTCACCTTTCATTAATCGGGTCCACATCGATGCCGTATCATGACCCAAAGGTGTAATAACTCCCATACCCGTTACAACTGCTCGTTCCATTCGAATCATCTCCTTCGTTTCGTTCCGGTTGACTTAGTACCTGGTATTAAGTATCATGTCACAGGGGTTATCCTATTACAAGTTGCTGGTTATCCTAGTATAATGAGTACTATTACTACCTCTACCTACTTAGCGTAACGAATGACGAATTCATAGATGAAAGGCGGAGCGAACGATGAATCATGCTGCACGTCTGGCCGCTTTATCCGCTTTTTTGAAAACTCAGCGCTCGAAGTTGTCACCCGAATCCGTTGGTCTTCCTGTTGGCACACGCAGACGAACAGCAGGGCTGAGGAGAGAGGAAGTTGCTCAGCTAGCTGGCGTGAGCACAACTTGGTATACGTGGCTGGAACAAGGGCGAGATATTCAAGCTTCTCCTCAGGTGCTTGATGCGGTGGCAGGCGCGCTGCAGTTAACGCGAGATGAACGCAGTTATTTGTTCTCGTTGGCGTTTGACGCCGGGAGTGGAGTGAACACAATCTCCACTGCTCGGACTGAGCCAGTGCCAGAGCTGTCTCCTTCCCTGCTGCACATTCTGAAGGAGCTGCGTTATTGCCCCACTATCGTATCCGACAGGCGATGTCGGATTGTTGGGTGGAATGAAGCGGCAGCACATGTGTTTCTCGACTTCGGACTCGTTCCAGTAGAGGAACGGAATATGATCTCGCTGCTATTCTCCCGCCCGGAGTTGAAACGGCTTGCGATTAACTGGGAGCACTTCGCCAGCGGGTATCTCGCGATCTTCCGCTCCTATTACGGACAATACGTCGAAGATAGCTGGTACGAACAGTTTCTACGTGAAATGTCCGCGCAGCATCCCGACTTTCAACCGCTATGGGAACGCAGCCGTGTCAGTACGGCGCCTGAAGTTATTATTGAATTTCGCCATGCGAAGGCGGGCAAAATGCAGTTCCAGCTAAGCTCGCTGCAGCAGCATGGCGAAACCGACCTGCGACTGAGCGTCTACACGCCCGCACCTGCTTCGCCAACGGAGGACAAGCTGCGCAAGCTGATTAATGCGCCCGTGATTTAATCTTGCTGATCATTGCATGCAAGCCGCGTGCGCTGCTGTAAAATACCGCCCTATATTCCCTTGTGCGGTCATTGCGGGGCCTGCCCCCTTTTATGCTACAATAAGGCTATTAAGTACGAAGGAGCTGCACACCATGTACATCCTGCACTGGCTGTTGACCATAGCCGTTATCGTATCCTCGGTCGTTTCTGTTGTTTACAGCTTCAAATCCAGACGTTCGACCGATCCGCTCGTCCGCGGGCTCTACGCTGCACGCATGAATATTAGCATGGGCGCGATGCTCATTATGATCGCTCTCTTCCAGATGCTCGCCTTTTCCGGATCTACATTGAAGGTCGTTATCGGCGCAGTTCTGCTCGTGCTTGGCGTGTTCAATATTTTCGCAGGCTTGCGCAATCAGAGTACATACCGGCAGCTTGTTAAGCGTGGATAGGGGATATAGGGGCTTCGCCCCTTTGACCCCGTTACATTCCTAACCATTCAAGCGTTCTAGCCCACCTAAATCGGGAGTTCTACCCACCTAAATCAGGAGTTCTACCCACCTAAATCCTCCCTGCTAGGGAGGACCCCCGGGGTTTCCCAACCCCGGGACCCCGGAAGGGTAAACGTTGGAGTAGCAGAGACGCGGAAAAGTTACTGCCTGCCGGGAGACGCGTGCCCCTGTGGGGCACAACTTTCGTTCGAGCATGCTAATGTGTTGAATAAAAAAGGGTTGAGCAGCGTATTACTTCTGCTCAACCCTTTTTTTAAACCTCCAGTTTGTGCTGAATGACTCCTTACAGCTCGCCCCAATAAATTTCCGTCTCATATTCGAATGGGACGAGTCCGTCCTGCTCGTTCTGGTCGAAGATCGCCCGCAGCTCCTTCATCATCGGTTCAAAATTAGGATGGTCTGGTGTAGGGGCATAGGAGGATGAGTGCAGGCGGCCGCTTAGTCCATCGAAGTCGAACGATTGGCCGTAAATGAATCTTGCCTCTGCCATCGGCTTTGGTGCATAGAATGCAGCGAGGTCAGTAGGCGAAATATTTTTGTGCATCAGCTTCGCATAGTCGATGCCGTACGTATGGAGAAGACGGTCATAGGACTCGCGGAATGGCGTACCGCTAATGATGCGCGAGTTCCAGATCAAGACAACTTGTCCGCCCGGCTTCAGGATGCGGGCAAACTCCTGCCGTGCAGCAATGCGATCAAACCAGTGGAAGGCTTGCGCGCATACGACAAAATCGACGGACTGATCCGGAAGCCCGGTCTCTTCTGCAGAACCGGACACCGCTTGGAAGTGTGGATTCGCTCCAAGCTTCTGTAACGCGGCCTCGCGCATCTCGTTATTTGGTTCAACGGCAATGACATGGCTGCCTTGCGACAAGAGCAGCTCGGAGAATTTGCCTGTACCCGCACCTACGTCAGCGATAATACTGTCTTTACCGAAGCCAATCGTATCGTAAAGGTGTGCAATTGCTTCTGGCGGATAGCTTGGTCGATATTTCACATACGCGTCTACCCGATTCGAGAACCGTTCTTTACTGTTTATTTCCGCTCCTGATGCCATTACAATCGCCTCCGCTCTTATTCTCTTCCACGCCACGCTAAGCAACGTGTATATAGAGATAACCTTATGGCTCAATCGTCTGTACAGTCAGCATAGCCTTCGCCGCTAGCCCGCGGCTGTCTGCGACCTCAACCTCCACCTTGGACAGCTTGCGTCCAATCTCGAGCGCTCGAGGTGTAATGCTAATATCACTATCGATCTGAACGGGGCGCATGAAATAGGTCGTCAAGCTCTCAATGACATAATCATGCTTGCCGACGATACGAACGAACCGTCTTGCCGCCTCTATCATGAGCGCAGACAATACACCTTCGGAAACCGTTCCGAGCGGACCCGACATCTGCGGCATGATTTTGCCCGTATAGCGGTACTCGTACTGATCGACGCCTTCCTCGACTTCCTCCTGGACGAACCCTTCCCACATCAGATCGTCGAACGTCTGTCCTGTCTCCCGATGCTTGCCCGCATAGCGCATCGCATCCAAGACGTCCTTGCGGCTCACAACGCCAAGCAGCTTCCGATGGCGGTCGACGACAGGCAACAGATCGATGCCTTCGTTCGCCATCGTATGAGCAGCCGAGATGACTGCAATATTCGGAGCGATCGTGATGGGATGCCTTGTCATCAGCTTATCAACGGTCTGATCATCTGACGAACCAACCGCATCCTTGCTTGCCATCATGCCGATGACACGCCCACGTTCGTCGATAACCGGGAAGCGGAAAATGCCTGAATCGGAAGCAAGCCTATGGTAGTCGGCAGCCGTGTCGGTCGGCCGGAGCACCTGTGCTGGCTTGCTCATCGCAACGATGTCTTCGACCAGCATAATTTTACGCTTAATGAGCCGGTCATACATGGCCCGGTTAATCATCGAAGCGACGGTGAACGTATCATAGCGAGATACGATGATTGGCAGCTCCAGCTCGTCCGCCAGCCGCTTCATCTCTTCGCCAGGGGCAAAACCGCCGGTAACAAGCACGCCTGCTCCCTGTTCAAGAGCGACACGGTGTGCGTTCTCGCGGTTACCGACGATGAGCAGGCTGCCCTCGTCGATATAGCGGAGCATCGCGTCGAGCTCCATTGCGCCGATGGCGAATTTGTTCAGCGTTTTGTCGAGACCATTCTCGCCGCCATGAACACGTCCTTCGACCATCTCCGCAACCTCGCGGAACGTCAGCTGAATCGAGTTGCCTCTGCTGCGCTTCTCGATACGAACGGTACCGATGCGCTCCCGCGTGCTGACGATGCCGGAAGCCTCCGCCTCCTTGATTGCTTTGTAGGCGGTGCCTTCACTTACGCCAAGCGATTTGGCAATGGCACGTACTGATATTTTGGAGCCGACCTCCAGCTGTTCAATTGCTGCTAATATTTGCTCGTGCTTCGTCAGAGCGGCATCGCTGTCGATGCCCGTTCCTCCGTTCTTCGTCATGCTGACAGCCCCCTGTTATGATCCTATCCTGCTGCTCATGCGAACGCATCATACACAACAAAAGCCCGGCACCCACCGGGCATCGGGCCTTGACTCATTGTTTGGAACGACGGTAGCGCATTTGCGCTTGAATAGGCTGCTGCAGGCGACGTTCCCACATCGCAGCCCTTTCGCGCTTAATTTGCGCCAACCGCCGCTTCGTCGCTTCTTTCACGCCGAACAATTGATACAGCTGTGCGCTGATCACAATGAGTGCAAAGCCAAGCCACACAATTCCGAATACCGTACTAAGCGTCCAGCTCTGCCCAAACTCTATACGAGGCAGCGCGTACAGCACCATCGCGATCGCGACAGCCAAATAAATTACGTTGCGGATTGTTCCGGTCATTGGAATCCTCCTCGCATTCGCCTAGTAGGCGTTAGCGGCAACTTCTATTACCTTGTTCGGCATAGAGGCGCGCTTGTCCCTACTAACGTATGCGGTCGAATGATGCAATAGACCGTTCGTCCACATCCACCGGCAACTAATCCAACAGTGACTTCAAACCTTCGCCAAGAATTCGATTGACATCCTCAAACAGAACAGCGAATCGACGCTCCGCTTCAAAATACTGGCTGATCAGCGGATTAAGCGTCAACAACTCATACAGCTTGTTCATCTGCTCCAGCTCGCCTGGGGACGGCTCTTCGCCACTCATCATCTGGTGCTGCAGCATATGCTGCCGTTCCATAAAGCCCTCCAGCGAACGCTTGGCATCCGGATCACCATCTACAGACCGCTTAGCAGCTTGAAGCGCTTGTGCTTCAGCCGATTCACGCAGTGACTTCGCCAACTCATAAGCCTTATCGTATACGTTCATCTTCATCCACTCCTAATGACCGCAAGTTGCATCATGCTTATTCGATCATACCACTGTGTACACCACTCAGCCAAGATATTGTAATCAAATGTTTATGACGTACTTTGTGAACGCGCAATTTAGCAAAACGTTGGGCTCATAATCGGTCTTCTTTCTTAGAAAGTCGCAATGTGGCCAATCACCAAGGGATAGATGTCCTCATATGATGAAGTAATTCGTGTGATAAAAGCCTCTATCGAGGACGTTCGAAGATGAGCGACCTACGGCTTTGCGGAGCAAGGCCGCTTCGTAAGCATGAGGTCGTTTTTATCGCCAATCAGAATTTGTTTTTCCCCTGTACAATCTGAAACTTATATGGAAATTCGTATGCGGTAAAACACCTATGCCCTTCTAATCAACGTCATGCTCCCGCTTGGAAGGAGATTTACGATGCTCAAATCCAAAGTCGCCGTCCATGCGGTCAGTTTCGGCCTTCTGCCGGACGATGCGATCATGCTGGGTGAATCTTACCTGAAGCAGTGGAAAATCCCAACAGCCCAGCCGATCACCCTTCGGCTTGGCGCTTATCGCCAGCCGATCAAGGTCGTATCTGTCGCTCGCTATGACGGCATGCGCATCAATCAAAGCCTTGCCCGGCGAATCGGTCTCGCAAGCAGCACTACGCTGCGAATGCATTATTCCGAGAAAACGTCTACCCTTTCGCTAGGTCCGATTATCGGTGTATTGATCAGTCGCGATTATCCGAATTTGCCGGATCGGCCGTTCGGCTCCATTACGATGTTTTGCAAGGAACTGGTTGACGGCTGTGCGGATGAGGGCGCGCACGTGTTTTTTTTCACACCAAACGGGATATCCGACAGCTCAGATACGGTAGAGGGCTGGGTATTCAACAATGCATGGAAACGAATATCGCTGCCGTACCCTGATATCGTCAACAATCGGCTCACCTCACGTAAGCTCGAGAACAAACCAAATGTGCAGCAGTTCATAAAAGAAATCAAGATGCGCTACTCCGCTCAAGTATTCAACGAGAAGTTTCTCGACAAGCATGAGGTGTTCGATGCGCTCAAGGGTGACCATAAGCTCATCCGTTACTTGCCCGAATCCCATCTGCTGCGTAACTACACGATGCTGAAGGCGATGTGCTCCAAATACGAATCGGTTTTCCTCAAACCGGTTCGCGGCAGCCTCGGCAAAGGCATCATCAAAATTACGCGCACCGATGGTGGAGGCTACCAAGCGATGTTCACTACAACGGCCGGTACACGAAAGCAGCAGTTCGCTTCTCTCGTGAAGCTGTTCTCCTCCATTAATGTGAAGATGAAAACCGTTCGTTACCAGGTCCAGCAAGGGCTGCAGCTCATCGATATTGCGAAGCGTCCCGTAGATTTTCGTGCATTGGTGCAAAAAAATGCTTCCGGCAAATGGATGATTACGTCCATTGTGGCCCGAACAGCAGGCGGCGCACACTTCGTTTCAAATCTTGCCCGCGGCGGCACGCTCAGCACAGTGAAGGAAGCGATCGGCAAATCGAATCTTCTCATTGCCCGGCAAGAAGCGCCTGAGCGCTTGCAGCGAGCCGCACTCGAAATTGCTGAAGGCGTCGACCAGCATATCCCTGCCCACTTTGGAGAGCTGGGTATCGACCTTGCCGTCGATACGTCCGGCCGCGTATGGCTGCTCGAAGTGAACTCGAAGCCTTCTAAGAATGATAATACGCCGCTGACCGAGCAAAAAATTCGTCCATCAGTATTAAGAATGATTCAATACAGCCGGTATTTATCTGGCTTTTAATTCGGAGGTAGACTATGGATCGGTTATGGCTGCTGCTGGCCGTCTTCATTACACGCCTTCCCGCTTCGCTCATCGGCATACGCTCCAAGGATGCCGAATCCACAGCTCGCAGCCGAATGCCAGAGGATCGGCTTCTCCGAATGCTCACTGCTGCTGGCGCACAGCAGCGCATTCGAGTTGTTGTGATCGATGCCAACTATGACGCCGCGCACAATGGAGTTATTCAAGGCTTCGAGCGAAAGAACGGACGGTGGGTAACCTGCACCTGTCCACTGCCTGATCTCGTCTATGACCGCAGCTTCCCGAGCAGCGCAGAAGAGCGAATCCGTATTCGGCAAGCGCTGCGATCGTTAATTCAAGCAGGCGTTCAGCCGCTCAGCAGTGAGCTTCCCGACAAGCTGCGCGTGCAGGAGGCGCTCCAGAGCCATCCAGAACTCGCACCGCTTCTACCGCCTTCATGGACCTATCGAGGCAAGGAGCAGCTATTATCGCTGCTGAAGCGTCATCCGGAAGGCTTATTCTTGAAACCCGCAGCTGGTTCGCAAGGACGCGGAGCGCTGCGCGTTCAACAAGTCAATGGTGAAACGATCGTAGAAGGACGTACGAGAGCTAATCAGTCGTTCTCCTTTCGATATACCGATGCACAAGAGGCAGCCGCTCGCCTGGAACGGTTCGTCGGCTCAAGCCGCTTTATCGTACAGCCGCTGCTTCCGCTAGTAGATAGCGATAATCAACCACACGACGTCAGACTTCTCATGCAGAAAGATGATCGAGGCCATTGGCGCAGCACCTGTGCGGTGAGCCGAGTTGGCCAGATCGGCGGCGTTACCTCGAACCTGCATGGGGGCGGCTCCGCAGAGGATGCAGAGCAGAGGCTCTCCCGACTGTTCGGCAGCAATAAGGCTCAAGCTCTGCTGCAGCAGATTGGTACAGCAGGACAACAAGCGGCGCCGCTCATTGAACAGCACTACGGTCGGTTCGCTGAATTCGGATTTGACTTCGGACTGTCGCAGAATGGCAGGCTATGGCTGCTGGAAGCCAACTCGAAGCCAGGTCGACAATCGTTAAAGCTGACCGACAATACGCAAGCAGAGCGATTATCGGCCAGTCGTCTCCTGTCTTACGCACGTAAGCTTGCCGAAGGAAAGCGGCTCAAATCAAGAGCTTCCAACGGTCATGACCACTATGCCCTGTTTCCATCGGACTACGTTCAGGAGGTTCATCCATGAGTTTGACATTATGTAACGTGCAATTCTCGGAACAATCCGACCGTGTCGTCTATTTATCGAATCCGGTGCTGAAGAGCCTTGATGGCCAAAAAACGGTGCACATCAAGCTCGGCAAAGAATCGATCACAGCAAAGGTCAAACCGTTAAAACGTTCGGGCAATTATATGTATCTATCTGCAGGCGTTCGCCAATCGATTCGCGTGCCAAAGTCGGGCAACGTCTATTTGCTGCAAGGCAGCGGCAATGAGCTGCAGCTTGGTCCTTTGGTCGGCGTCTTGTGCGATTCGGGCTTCCGATCCGATACGATGCCGTTTGGTTCCCGTACCAGCTACATCCGTCAGCTGCTTCGTGCAGGCGAGAAGAAAGCTTATTTGTTCGCCTTCACTCCGCGGGATGTAAACTGGCAGCAGGAGACGATCAACGGCTACTTCTTGAATGGATCGGGCGGCTGGATTCGCAGAGTCGTACCCCTGCCGGACGTCGTATACAATCGCCTGCCTAGCAGACGTGCGGAGACGACAGCTGCAATCGTAAATTTCCGCGAACGGTTCATTAAACGCAATATCCCGTTCTTTAACTGGACGTTCTTCAATAAATCTGATGTGTACAAATTGCTCGATAACGATGTTGAGGCACTCAAACATCTTCCGGATTCGGTGTCACGGCCAACGCCAGAGAAAATCAAAGAAATGCTTGAGAAGCATCAATTCCTATACTTTAAGCCAACAGGAGGAAGCCTTGGCATCGGCATTTACCGTCTTACGTATCATCCCAAGCGCGGCTATTTCGCCCGCTATCGCAAAGGCGGCAGCAACGTGCTGCTCCGTTTCTCGAACTTCAACTCGATGATGCGAATGCTGCAGGGCAATCATGGCGTATCGCTTAGCAATTACGTCAGCCAGCAGGGTATCCGCCTGATCGAGATTGACGGGTGTCCAATCGACTTCCGCTTCCATATGCACAAGAACATTAACAACGAGTGGGTGCCTGCAGGCATCGGAGCGAAGAAGGCTGGACGCGGCAGCGTCACGACGCATGTTAAAAACGGCGGATCGCTGATGACACCTGAGCAGGCGCTGTCCCGCGTATTCGGCGATCGTGCCGACGACGTTTTGGAAAAAGCAAAGCGTGTTGCTATAAAGCTGTCCGAAGCAATCGAACGGAATTATACGCATCGACTCGGTGAGCTGGGTCTCGATCTTGGCATCGATAAAGATGGCGAGGTTTGGATGTTCGAAGCGAACTCAAAGCCCGGTCGTTCGATATTCAAGCATCCGGCATTGAAGGAGCAAGGCCGCGCCTCCCTCGCTTATATTTTGGACCACTGCCTGTACCTGAGCCGGTTCCAGGGAGGGAAAGCAGATGGATCATGATTCCAAGCAAGAGGATAAAGCAGCGGAGGTTCAAGCTCGTCGACCTGTAATGGCCATCCTTACCATTGAGGACGACATATTGCTCTTTCGCGGCAACCGAGAGAACTTCGCTGACATTATCAACACCGGGCGCGACATGGGGTTCATCGTCTACGTCTTAACCGTCAAAAACTTGAACCTGTCGAAGAGCCAGCTTGTCGGTTACTCTTACAACGAACGTGATGATCTCTGGTATAATCAGCACTTCCCATTCCCCGACGTTATCTATAATCGGATTCCGCTGCGCGAAGATGAGCTGCTCCCTTCTGTACGCGGCAAAATCAATGCATGCATGAAGCACCCGAGAACCCAGCTGTTTAACCCGACCTTCTTCAACAAATGGAGCCTGTTCGAGTGGCTCCGTTTGTCGAAGACGACAAAGCCCTTCATCCCAACGACGAAGCGAATGCTCTCTCAGACTGGGTTGACTCAGCTCATGCGGCGGTACAACTATTTGTATCTGAAGCCTGTCAGTGGTAAAGCCGGCAAAGGCATTATGACGATAAAGGTACTTCCCGAGAAAAGTTTACCTTACCGGCTTCGGATTCAAATGGATAAAAAGAGCGTCACGTACAACTGCGCGACGATTCCGAAGCTGTGGACGCGAATTCGGAAGCAGAGCATGGGAGACGCCTATATCATTCAACAGGGCATTTCGCTTGCGACAGTGAACGAACGGCGATTCGATCTGCGTGCGCTGATTCAGAAAAATCAACGCGGACAATGGGACATTACCGGTGTAGGCGCTCGTGTCGCTGGCACAACGAGCATTACGACACATGTGCCAAGAGGCGGCAGCATAGAGGATCCCGAGAAGTTGCTCGTGCAGTCGTTTGGTGAAGATGAAGCGCGTAAAATTATGATCAAAGCGAAAAATACTTCTCTCTTGATCGCCAAGCAGATCGAGCGCGGCTCCGGTCAAGAGCTCGGCGAGATGTCGATGGATCTTGGCGTTGATCATACGGGCAATGTATGGTTCTTCGAAGCAAACGCGAAGCCGATGAAATTCGATGAACCGCATATTCGGAAAAAGTCACTGGAGCGTATATTCCATTACGGCCTGTATTTGTACGGCAGAAAAAAGACGAAGATCGGAGGGGCGTAAATGGACATTGTGCGGTTAAAGCCATCGCAATGGCTGCAATGGCGCAGCCGCCTCGTTTCATTCGCCAAACGTTTCGGTGACCGCCGGCTTACGGCCGGCGGTCTTCACGCCCTGCAGCATGCAGGCGATCCCCTTCAAGGGGTCGCCTCTTCGACGATTACCGTCGCGATTGCACATGAAGCAGGTAAGCTCATTGGCTTTGCCTTCGCGAAGGAAGCCGGCGAGGCCGCTTGTGTAATCGCTGTCCGGCCGGAGGCACGCGGACACGGAGTTGGCCGTAAGTTGATCGCGGAGTTAATCGAGGCATGCGATGGCAGCTTATGCTGTTTCGTTGCCTGCGATAACGCGGCGAGCATGCAATTATTTTTCCGGGCAGGCTTGAAAGCAGTTGGTCTTCATACGGGACCAACCGGTAAGCCTACTCTTCGATTCGAGACGGATGGATTCAAGAAAAATCCAGATGTTCAGCAGCCTTCCCTGCCTGTAAAGGAGGCAAACGCATGGCAAAGCCCGTGCTAGGTATTTTGACCTTATATTTGAACGACAGCGGTGCGCTCGAAGAGCGTCCGATCTATCAGCGTATGACCACCGCGGCGAAGAAACTCGGATTAGACGTATTCGTGTTCACTCCGCGCGATGTTAATTATAAAACGAATCGGATCAACGCTCAGTTCTATGATTCGGAAACGAAGAAGTGGTCGAAGCGATGGACTTCTTTCCCTAACATGATCTACGATCGGTGCCGTATCCAGAAATCGAGCCGATTCGATGAGCTGCGTCGTTTCCGTCAGCAGTACGGCCATCTGACATTCCTTAATCGGCCGCTGCGGAACAAAATGACCGTGCACCGCACGTTATCGCGCGACAAGCGGTTTTCGAGTAATTTGCCAAGCTCCCGCATGTATGAATCGATCGCCGATCTGAATGCGATGCTTCGCAAACATTCGCTCATCTACTTAAAGCCGATTAATGGGACGGGCGGACGCGGCATCCTGCGAATCGAGCGGATCGACAACGACAAAGTGCTGCTGCAAGGACGTGACCAGCAGCGCCGCATCGTCGAACCTCAGCGAATTGCCATTTCGGAACTGTCATCCAAGCTGTCCTCGTGGAGCTTAAAGGAGAAACGCTACCTCGTGCAGCAAGGCATTCCGATCAAGCTGCCCAATGGCCGCGTGCACGATTATCGGATGCTCGTGCAGAAGGATGGCGAAGGCGTGTGGCGTGTAACAGGCTGTGCGGGACGTATCGGGGCACAGAATAGCGTCACATCTAATCTGCATGGCGGCGGCCATGCGGCAACCATGGACACCTTATTGAAGCGGTGGATCAAGAACGAGTCGAAGATCGATAGCGTAAAGAATGACGCGGAACAATTCGGAGTGCAGGTCGCTCAGTATCTCGAGCAGTCGTTTGGGCGGCTGTGCGAGCTTGCGCTGGACCTTGCAATCGATAAGCAAGGACGCGTCTGGCTGCTTGAGGTGAATCCGAAGCCAGCACGTGAAGTGTTTATTGAGGCTGGCGACAATAAGACGTATCAACGTGCGATTACGCGTCCTCTGGAGTATGCGCTGCATCTGTACGAGACGGAGAAGAAGAAAAAGACGGAAGTGAAAACGTCAAGTCTTGAAGATGAGCTGCGGTGGTACGACTAGGAGCTTCGCAGAAATGCAAAAGTGCGTGGCTTCGCCAATAGCGCGGCCGACTCTCCGCAGGTGAATGTTTCTTCCGATCGCTGTTGTGTCCAGATTGTTCTGATTAGAGTAGATCAGAATAGGTAACAATCCGGACACAAAGGCGAGCACTTCGTTTCTCCAGAAATCATTCACCTGCTCCGTTCCGTCGCGCGCTCTTCGTCGCTTCGCGACAATATTTAGGGGATATCGGCTGAACAGGTTTAGATTTTCCTGTTCGGCCCCTGTTGTTTAAAGAAGATACAAAAAGGCTGAACAGGTATTAGACTTTCCTGTTCAGCCTTTAGTGTTATAGTTACTTATTACTTATAGAAACGGTATTGGGTTGTGTCGTTGCGCTTGCGTATGCGGTAGACCATGGTGCCGCCGGCAAGGATGCCGATGAGGCAGGTGCCTGCAAGGGTCCACGTACGGCCTGCTGTGCCGCCGTCTTTCTCGACTGCTGTTGTTGCGTCAGAAGTCGAGGAGGATGCTGCGAGCATCTTCACCTCGTCGCCGTTATGTGATACGAGGAAATGCCCAGCTATTGTAGCTCCTTGCGATGTGTGCACATGTATTTCACCCGTTGTATCGACGAGTATATCCGGCTCCTCGCCTTTGGGCACAACCGTCCAAATCGCTTTCTCTGCCGTGTATTCAACGTTCGGCATGCCTTCCATATGGTACGATTCATTCTCGTCGAACAACATCTTTGGTTCAAATGCAGCAAATCCGTAGTCGAGCATGCTGCGCATGTCATTATACAGCTGATCGCTCGAAGGCGACTTCAGCACGACGCCGATGAGCTCCATGTCGCCCCGCTTAGCGGATGCAACGAGCGTCTGGCCTGCTGCAGTCGTATAACCGTTCTTAATGCCCGTGGCGCCTTCGTAGGTGCCTAGCAGCTTGTTATGGTTGATGAGCGTTGTCTGCCACGTCTCACCTGTCCAATTGACTTTCTTCGTACCCACCAGCTCGCGGAACTTTTCATTTTGCATCGCGTAACGGGCGATCTTCGCCATATCCTCTGCCGTCGTGTAGTGCTCATCATCAGG
The DNA here is from genome assembly GCF_003182255.1 of Paenibacillus cellulosilyticus. Taxonomy (GTDB): domain Bacteria; phylum Bacillota; class Bacilli; order Paenibacillales; family Paenibacillaceae; genus Paenibacillus_T; species Paenibacillus_T cellulosilyticus. The sequence goes on from NZ_QGTQ01000042.1 coordinate 20,272, forward strand.
CAGACCATGTGGATTTCGAAATTGGCTGTTCATCGCTCCCGCTTTATCACGCACGAATGCATTCATCCGTTCAGCGAATTTCTCCTTCGAGCCGTCGATATGATCCGCAATTGCCGTCGCCGCATCATTGCCTGAGTTGACCATCATCCCGAGCAGCAGCTGCCACATGGACATCTGCTCGCCTTCCTCCAAATATACGCGCGTTCCTTCTTCCCACCGCGCATCTTTGGAAACGGTTACAGTATCAGAAACATCGGCAGACTCAAGCGCGACGATAGCCGTTACGATCTTTGTGATACTCGCGGGATACATCTGCTCCGTTGCATTCTTCGAATACAAGACCATTCCCGTCCGTCCGTCGATCAGAATCGCTGACTCCCCTACAACATCTGGCTTCGACACGGCTTCGACTGCCGGTTCCGATGGCTGGTCACCTACAGCTTCAGAAGCAGTAGGCGCAGCCGCCACAACAGCAGCAGCTGGTGTCTGCATGCCGATAAGCATGACAAGTACGGCTGCGAATGCGAGCCGTATCCAGCTTGCCTTATATCGAATCTTAGCGCCTATGTGAATTGCCACGCCTATCTCTCCTGTCTCCTCCGTTTTACCGCAGATGCCTAATTACAGTACAGTATACGCGTCTCCATCCCGTGCAAGCACTAAATGATGCAACTATAAGCCTGTCTCCATCTCTTCACGCTTCGCAACACTAAATCCCAGTTCAATCGCTTCCGTCAGCCACAACATTGCAATGAGACCAACGAGCGAAGCAGCGACCGATACCGGCAGCGACCAAATGACCTTCGGATGGGTGAAAAACGGGATGAATGAGATCGCCATAATTGGCGGTGCGTTCCACTTCATCTTCGTAATCAAACCAATCATCACAAGTGCGTTAATGAAGAACATCAGCGGGCCATGGTCAATCGTATAAAGCGTCGTTCCGATGCAGGCACCGATTATAGCGCCAATTGTAATGTTTATTTGTGCCTTGCGCTCTTGTGAACGCATCATGAATAACAAACAAAATGCTCCGAGTGTGGGGAAAAACAAAGTATGTACATCCGGAAACTGAGTTGAAGCCCAATAAATAAACATCATGTACAAACTAGCCATAATTGCTCGAATCTTAGACATAACTCAACCTTTCTTTACAACTATTAAAGCCGTAACCATTTAGATGGGTCTTATTAACTAGAATCTATTGTAAAAGACTGGACTGGATATCGTCAATGACTAACGATTGGCAGAGCTGAGACACAACGGTCTTGACACACCATTATGCGCTGCAAAAAAAACGCATCGGGCCGCTGCCCCAATGCGTTTATATACCCCGTATTAAGTTTATCTAAGCGGTGCAAAATGTGCTACTTGGCCGAGCAAGCGATCGATTTCTGCCAAGACAGCATCCTCAAGCTTCACACCTACCGCCTTCACATTCTCTGCGATCTGCTGCGGACGAGTCGCGCCGATAATCGCCGAGCTAACGTTCGGCTGACGCAAAATCCATGCCAGCGCAAGCTGCGACAGCTTCAAGTCGAGCGAGCCTGCCAGCTCTTCCAGCTGTGCAACAACACCAAGCACTTCATCATTCATGTAGCTGTTGATGACGAAGTTAACCGACGAGTCCGACGCACGAGTACCTGCTGGAATTGGTTGTCCTGGCTTGTATTTGCCCGTCAATACCCCCTGTGCCAGCGGCGAGAAGACCACTTGTCCAAGCCCTTCGCGTTCACTCAGCGGAATAACTTCACGCTCGATATAGCGCTCGAACATATTGTAGATTGGCTGGTTCGCAATTTGTGGACGGAGATTTAAACGACGTCCGATCTCTACTGCTTGTCCAATCTGCGCTGCGGACCATTCGCTGACTGCCGAATACAAAATTTTACCCTGAGCCGTCAGATCATCCAGTGCCCGCAGCGTCTCCTCTACAGGTACCGTATCATCATAACGGTGACAGAAGTAAATATCGATGTAATCCACGCCGAGACGGCGCAGACTCGCATCACACTGCTCCATGATGTGCTTGCGGGACAGTCCGCGCTCGTTCACATCGTCGCCCATCGCGAAAAATACTTTGGTCGACAGCACATAGCTGCTTCTCGAATAAGGTTTCAGCGCAGCGCCCATTGCCTCTTCGCCTGCGCCGCGGTTGTATGCGTTTGCTGTGTCAAAAAAGTTAATGCCATTATCAAATGCTGCTCGAATACATTTGTCGGCCGCATCGCGTTCCGCTGCCGTACCATACGTCAGCCAGCTGCCAAGACCGATCTCACTTACTTTCAAACCGCTGTTTCCAAGACGTCTATATTGCATCATACTATCCCCTTTCTTCTATGCTATTGTAGCGAATCAAAGAGCTGCATGTAAGACGTGAAATGTTGTTGCGTAATTGACAGAAAGGATAGCTGCTATACTTGAGGTAACTAGTCCAAGGCAATTTGCATTCAGTGATCCAAAATGGTACAACTACCCTAGCCAAGCAATACGATAAACAACGAGAGGATAAGGATAACCATGATCGAAGTCAATCGTGTACAGTCCGATCAAGAATTGAATGAAGTATACAGCATCCGCAAAAAAGTATTCGTCGACGAGCAAGGGGTGTCGGAAGAGGAAGAGTACGACGAGCACGAGCAATCCGCAGCTCATGTGCTGGCTACTTATAACGGCCAGCCTGCAGGAGCAGGACGCGTTCGCCTCTTAGATAACGTTGCTAAGCTCGAGAGAATATGTGTCCTGCCGGAGTACCGCAAATTTGGCGTTGGAGCTGCCGTTACAACCGCGCTGGAGGTAGAGGGCAAACGTCTAGGCGCCCAGAAGGCCAAGCTGCATGGTCAGACACAGGCTGCGCCATTTTACACGAAGCTGGGGTATGAGACCGTCTCGGATATATTCCACGAAGCTGGCATCCCACACGTGGTCATGACGAAGAAGCTTTAACTGTAACATCGATATGAAGTAAAGATATGAAGCAAAGAAGCCATCCGCTCAAGTGAGCAGATGGCTTCTTCTATATTGCAATGCCGAGAGCTAATCAGATTAGCCTTCGAGCAGCAGTGTTTCTGGATCTTCGAGCAGTTCCTTCACCTTCACGAGGAAGCTTACAGCGCCTGCGCCGTCTACGATACGGTGGTCGTAGGACAATGCGATGTACATCATCGGACGGTTTTCCATGCGCTCTGCGTCGATTGCAACCGGACGGATTTGAATTTTGTGCATACCGAGAATGCCGACTTGCGGAGCATTCAGGATTGGCGTCGACAGCAGGGAGCCGAATACGCCGCCGTTCGTAATCGTGAACGTGCCGCCTTGCAGCTCGGACAGGCTCAGCGAGTTGTTGCGTGCTTTCACAGCGAGGTCAACGATGCTGCGCTCGATCTCAGCAAAGCCGAGACGGTCTGCATCACGAACTACTGGAACAACAAGGCCTTCTGGAGCCGATACCGCAATACCGATATCATAGTAGTGCTTCTCGATGATGTCGTCGCCGTCGATTTCTGCGTTAAGCAGCGGGAACGCTTTGAGCGCGCCTACGACAGCTTTCGTGAAGAAGGACATGAAGCCGAGGTTCACGTCATGCTTCTCTTTGAACTTGTCCTTACGACGTTTACGAACGTCCAGGATCGCCGTCATGTCGACTTCGTTGAACGTCGTCAGCATTGCTGCGTTGTGTTGTGCTTCAACCAGACGTTTCGCAATCGTCTGGCGGCGGCGCGACATACGCTTGCGCTCTGCTGGCTTGCCGGCTACTGCTGCAGCCGGAGCTGCTGGTGCAGGTGCTGCCGAAGGAGCCGGAGCAGCCGGTTTGTTCGATGCGGATTTCACGTCATCGGAGTATACACGGCCGATTGGATCACGCGTAGGAACGGCATTCAGATCGATACCCTTCTCACGTGCCAGCTTGCGTGCTGCCGGCGATGCATTCACTTGCGATGGTTCTGCAACCGCTACAGCCGCTGCTGGTGCACTTGCAGGAGCTGCTGCTGGAGCAGAAGCCGCAGGAGCTGGTGCCGCCGCCGCTGCAGGTGCTGCTGGAGCAGCCGCTGCGCCGGAACCTGCACCGATCGTACCGATAACTTCACCGATTGCGACCGTGTCGCCTTCTTGCTTCAGAATGCTAGTTACAACACCGTCAGCCTCTGCACCGATCTCGATGTTTACTTTATCCGTTTCAAGCTCGAGGAGTACGTCACCTTGACGAACTTGTGCTCCTTCTTGAACGACCCATTTGGAAATCGTTCCTTCTGTGATCGATTCTCCCATTGCTGGTACGATAATATCACTCACTGCTGCTACCTCCCATTGCTATATGTCAAGCTTGGTTTTTGATCAAACGTCAATGTAATAATTTGCTGCTGCTCGAATGCGTGTACATGCTGGAAGCCTGTTGCTGGGCTCGAACGATCTGGACGGCCGATGTAGCTGACGCTCGCATCTTTCGGAGCTACAGCACGCAGACGAGGTTCCATGTAGAACCAAGCGCCCATGTTTTGCGGCTCTTCTTGTACCCAGATCAGCTGCTTCGCATTCGGGTAACGCGCAATGATCGCTTCGATCTCTTGCTGCGGGAATGGATACAACTGCTCGATGCGCACGATGTGCAGCCAGTCGTTGTCTTTATCTTCCGATTTATCCAATGCATCTTCCAGATCGATTGCCATCTTGCCTGTGCAGAACACGATGCGCTTCACATGCTCTGGTTTGCCGCCAAGGCCTGGCTGTTCGATTACCGTACGGAACTCTGTTCCTTCAGCGAACTCCGATGCCGACGAAGCGACACGCGGGTTACGGATCAAGCTCTTAGGCGACATCATAACGAGTGGACGCGATGCTTCCGTGCCTGCGATTGCCGCTTGACGGCGAAGCAGGTGGAAGTACTGCGACGCGCTGGACAGGTAAGCTACTGTCCAGTTCTCTTCACCAGACAGCTGCAGGAAACGTTCCAGACGTGCACTGGAGTGCTCTGGACCTTGCCCTTCGAAGCCGTGTGGCAGCAGCATGATCAGGTTCGACTTCTGCGACCACTTCGAACGGCCAGCCGAGATGAACTGGTCGATCAGTACTTGTGCCGTATTCGCAAAGTCGCCGAACTGCGCTTCCCAGATCGACATCGTCTCTGGCGAGTGAACATTGTAACCATATTCGAAACCAAGAACCGCCGATTCAGACAGCGGGCTGTTATGGATAGCGAACGATGCTTTCGCTTCTGGCAGCTTGTGCAGCGGGCAGAACGTTTCGCCTGTTACCGCATCATGAAGCACGAGGTTACGGTGTGCGAACGTTGCGCGTTCTGCGTCTTGACCCGTAATCCGAATTGGCTTGCCTTCCGACAGAATCGTTGCGAATGCAAGCGTCTCTGCATGGGACCAATCGATTTTCTCGCCTTCATTGAAGGCCGTACCACGGCGCTCCAGAATACGCTGCAGCTTCGGATAAACCTTGAAGTCGCTAGGCCATTGCAGCAGATTCGTATTGATCTGACGCAGCTGATCGAGCTTAACGCCCGTTGCGATGCGGCCGATTTGGCGAGCAGCGCGAACGTCCGTGTTCTGATGAACTTGTTCCTGCGTCTCGTTAGCTTTCATTTCATCGTACGCTGCTTTGAGAACGGATAGGACATCCTCACGAATAGCGTTGATCTCATCTGCCGTAACGATGCCGCGTGCGACGAGCTTGGCGCCATAAATATGGCTGACCGATGGATGAGCCTTAACCTTCGCATAAATCGTAGGCTGCGTTGTTTCTGGATCATCCGTTTCATTATGACCATAACGACGATAGCCGATCAAGTCGATCAAGAAATCCTTCTTGAACTTCGAGCGATAGCCCGTTGCGATACGAGCTGCCAGAATAGCCGCTTCTGGATCGTCAGCGTTCACGTGGATGACCGGAATTTCAAACCCTTTAGCAGGGTCACTCGAGTAATGCGTGGAACGCGAGTCACCGCTTTCCGTTGTAAAGCCGATTTTGTTATTCACGATTACGTGGATGGAACCGCCATTGTTATAGCCATTCAGCTGTCCAAGGTTGAGCGTCTCCGTTACGATGCCTTCGCCAGGGAATGCAGCGTCACCGTGCAGAACGATCGCGCCCGCAACTGTCTGATCTTGCACCGGATAGCCTGGCTGCGTGCGATTGTCTTGAGCAGCACGAGTGAAGCCGTGTACGACAGGGTTGACGTATTCCAAGTGGCTCGGGTTGTTCGCCAGCGTAATACGCGTTTGAACCGTCTCGTTCATCTTCAGCTCATGATTCGCGCCCAAGTGATATTTTACGTCGCCGGACCAACCATAGTTGATCCCCATCGAACCTTCAGATGGAACCAAGTTACGGTTTGGCGCGTGATGGAACTCGGAGAAAATCTTCGAGTAAGGCTTGCCAAGCACGTGAGCCAGTACGTTCAAGCGGCCGCGGTGAGCCATACCGAGAAGGATGTCCTTCGCACCGTTGTTAGCCAGCTGCTTGACCAACTCGTTGACGAGTGGAACCGTTGATTCATTGCCTTCAACGGAGAAGCGTTTCTGACCAACGAATGTGCGGTGCAGGAAGTCTTCGAATGCTTCTGCTTCAATCAGGCCGCGGAGCAATTCCTTGCTCTCGCCGCTGGACAGCTTGAAGGATGGAGCGATACGTTCTGCCTGCGCATGCAGCCAATCCCGTTCTTCCTGTACATGAACATGGCTGAATTCGTAAGCAATCGTGCCCGTGTAGGCATTGCGAAGCATACGAATAGCATCGGCGCCCGTGACGGCCGATGCAGGCGCGTTGTACCATACGAGCTCGCCAGGAATATTCGTGAGATCAGATTCTTTGAGATTGTACTTCGCAAGGCTGCTCATGCCAGAGTCAGCTGCTGGTCCAATGTTAAGCGGATCGATGTTAGCTGCAAGATGGCCATGTGCACGAATATTCGCCACCAGCTTACCTGCTGCAACCGCTTTCTTAACCAAATTCATATCTATCGTCGTGCCAGCACCTGTTGCACTCGCCTGTGGCGTTTCTGCTGCAGGCGGCTGACCCCAGCGCTCAAACATTGATCGCGTTTCGGCATCGACTGATGCAGGATCGTTCACATAGCGCTCGTACTGCTCTTGCGCGTAACCAAGGTTCGGACCATAAAAACCTTCCCAAGAGCGTTCTTTGTTATTGTCCGTCGACATGGATGTTAGACCTCCGTCTAGGATTTTGATATTCATTGTGGAGGAAAATCATATTTCATTCCTGTAAACATTATAATATAGCCATGCGGTAAGACTGAAATAACACTTTTGTATGATATCAATCTCACATAGAGATGAATCGGCACACGAGCATCATTTTGTTACCACATCTTAAAAGTTTATAAGCTTTTGTCACATAAACCGTTCAAATTCAGTGATAAAACTGTCTTTTTATTGTGATCATAGCCTGCATTGGTTATTCCTTCTTATGTACGTAAAAATAGCTGCGCAGGTTTCACAATCCTGCACAGCTATCCGCTCAAGATTCAACAGCAACCACTTTGCCTGTCTCCTGCGATTCGAACGCCGCTAGAATGACCTTCAGCGACCTCAATCCCTCTTCTCCGGAAATCGTCGGCTGCTTATGATTCACGATACAATCGACGAACTCTTCGATGACAAAGCTCGGCAGCTGCTTCTCGTTCGTCGAAATCGCTCCCGCTTCAATGTTCTCCCATGTGCCATCACGCAGCTCAAGAATAACCTGCCGATCCGGATCGGTGCCGATCTTCAGTACGCCATTCTCGCACCATAGAATCGTCGAGTTATCTTCCCCGCGATAATACGTCCAGCTCGCAACAAGCGTCCCAATCGCACCGCTCTTCATGCGCAGAATACAAGTCGCATTGTCATCGACCGCCGTGTTCTCCTTATGAAGCGTTCCAACGAATGCAGCTACGTCTGCAACCTCGTCGTTAAGAAGCCAGCGAATAAGGTCGGACTTATGCACGCCCAGATCGCCCATCGCCCCCATAACCGCTTCATCCTTGCGGAAAAACCAGCTGTCGCGTCCATCCAGACTCCAGCCCTCAGGTCCCGGATGGCCAAATGAGGTGCGGAATGAAAGCACCCTTCCCAATCTACCCGACTCCAGCACTTCCTTCGCCTTCACATGCGGAGGCATGAGACGCTGATTATGACCAACCATCAGCAGTACGCCATTGTCCTGTGCAGCCTTAATCATCGCAAGCGCTTCCTGCTCATTCGTCGCCATCGGTTTCTCTACAAGCACATGCGCACCAGCATTCGCTGCCGCAATCGCAGCATCCGCATGCAGATGGTTCGGTGTACATACACTTACAGCATCTACTTCTATCTCTGCGAGCATCGTCTTGTAATCACTAAAGGCACGTGCGCCAAAACGTGCCGCTTGCTCTTCTGCCCGCTCCAGCCTTGGATCGGCAAAAGCAACAAGCTTCACGTTCGGATGATCTGCATACTCCGGAATATGACGGCGGACTGCGATTGCACCGCAGCCGATTACAGCTACTTTAATGGGCTCAGTCATTAAGAAACGCCTACTTTCGTCAGATAATGGTCCTTCAGCCATTGCATACTTGCTTCAATACTATCAAACGGAGGATTCTGGCATACGTCCTGCTCGACGATCAGCCACTCGACTCCCGCACGGCTAGCTTCCTCTAGCACAGCCGGAAGATTCACTTTTCCTTGCCCTAGTTGAAGCGTAACCATGCTATTATCGTCACCGTGCTGGAAATCTTTCAAATGCAGCAGCGGCAGTCTGCCGGCATAACGGCGAATGTAAGCAAGCGGATCTTCGCTGGCATACTGTACCCAGCATACGTCTAGCTCCGACTTCATCGCCTGCTCGCTGATCTGGCTGAACAATTGATCATACACGCTCATGCCGTCCAGCTTCGTCTCGAACTCAAATTCGTGATTATGATAGCAAAATTGAAGACCTTGCTTATTTACTTCATCTGCCGTCGTCTTAAAATATTCAATCAGACCGCGCCAATCGTCAGCGCTCTGCCGATCTTGTGGTTCGATATACGAGCAGGGCATATAACGGGCTCCTATTGCTTTAGCATATGCAACTTCGCCTAGAAGGTCATTCCGAAGCCGAGTCAAACCAACATGTGTGCTGAAGGCTTGCAAACGAAGCTCGTCCAGCCATGCGCGCATTTGCTCCGCCGGCACATCAAAGTAACCCGCGAATTCCACTCCTTCATAGCCGAGTTCCTTTACTTTGCGAAGTGTCCCCAGCACGTCCTTCTCCATCTCATCGCGCAGCGTATACAGCTGCACGCCAATTCCCATTCGTCGCATGCCAGCACCCTTCTTTCATCTTGTAACGTTATGTATGTCTGATCCTTATGGATTGTAGAATCCGATAGACTTCTGAACAGCATTATTTATTGTCGCCGGGTATCTATGGAAACATACGAGGGGCCGCCTCAAAAAAAGTCTCTCGACCTTCTGAAGCAGCCCCTATGAACATGTCAGTGACTCAGTTATTCATTTCTTTCTTGTGTTCGTGGACGACACCTAAGATATGTTTATTGCTGCATGCATAGGGGTCTGCTAGGAAAGGCATATTGTCACGCTCCGAATAGGCCTCTCTTGCTGCCTGCACGATCCGTTCGCCGTTGTAATAAAAATCGTAGCTCCACACTGTTTCTCGATTGAATCCGTTCGACTCATGTCCTTGGATTGCTGTATTGTACTGCTGCTGCAGCTTACGAGCGAATTCCGCTTGCTGCTCTGTGAGACTGGATAAGCTTGCCTCAAACTCATTCTTCTCGTCGCGGAAATTCACGCAAAGCAGCGGCCCGCCGGCGAGTACGGCACGGTCCGTCTCTACCGAGCCGAACTGTCGCGACTGCTCGAACAAATTCCAGCATGCCGCATGATAGCCTGGATGCCGTACAACCACGGAATCGAACAGAACAGGAACGAGATCCAGCCATTGATCACGATTAAGCTTATCTGCCCACCAGAACAGGAATTGATGTGCGCCCTCATTGCGCCTTGCTCCAATGAAACCGCCGTTGAAGGTCCCCGCATGGAGAAATTGGAGCTCTCGATCATAAGAGGAAGTATAATTGGGCTCGCACAAGCGTGGCGTTAACACAATCGAATGACGTTCGAGCGCTTCGACTGCTTCGCGCAGCGGCCCATACAGCTTCATCGTATGATCGAGGTAAATAACCGTATCAGCATGCGTTTCGTAAGAGAGCAAATAAGCAATGAATGAACTTTTGACCGCTTGATGGGCTTGCGAAGCCGACAGCTTGAATATAAACGCTCTGAAGTCAGGAATGCCGATGTCCTTCATCAGAATGACGCGATCTAGCCAAGGGGAATGCGCAACCGTCTCCGGTACCCAATCTTCTATAAGTCCCAGCACGAACTTCGCCTCCGGGTGATAGGTCCGTACCGATTGAGAGAGCTCCAATACATGCGAAAGTCGTGCTAAAGTTGCTGTTGTACAAACAATCATCGGGATTTCACGCTCCCTCGGTACAGCGCTGTTAAGTTCCCGAATGGTCTAGCGTGCTTATGACTAACCGTATAAGACCTGCTTATGATTTTTTTCGAAGCGCCGGATCTTCTAGCTCTAGCATGCAGCAGTTTGACTGTCGCAGTTGATGCCATCCGGCTGTGTTTGTTTCGGTTATGCAGCCTTACTTTCTTTTCTCTCTTAATCATGGAGCGGCTCTGAGGCTTCTTCCTACGCTGCCTAACTAAAGAAGGCCGAATGGCAGATTGATCGAGACTCGGCTCCGGCTCAGCCATCACTGCTGGCGGTTCTTCACCGAATATACCCCATTCGAAAAACTCGTTACTGAGCTTATAGGGATCCGGGTATTTCTGCTCCAGAAACAGATTGTTTCGGTAGATCAATCGAATGGAGGAATTGATGGGTTCACCACTGTTGTAAAACTGATAGCTCCATGGCGCTGAATAGCTGCGATCCCAGCCGAATCCATCCAATCGAGCTGTGTACTGCTTAATCAGCGTTGCAAGCGCAGGATGCTGCTTCGCATATTCCGGGTCATTTGCATTCCTCTCTTGTTCGCCGATCCGATCAAAATGCTTGATATAAAGCGTCTCTCCATTCGCACGAAAATGGCTGTACCCAGCTTGCGTAATTTCGCGCTCATCGTAATTCCCGCTAGCCACGTTATAGCCAGGATGCTTCAATACCTCGACGCCTTCGAATAGTCCTGGAACAAGGTCCAGCCATTTGGGTTCGACAGGTGTCTGCGGCGCACGATCGTTCTCCATGAAGCTGTATCGTTCCAGCCGCTTGATCCACCACTGAACAAAGCCTAATCCTGACGTTGTCCGACTGACGGCGATAAGACCAGAATGGTAGGCGCCGTTTCCGACATCATGACTTTCAGCACCCGTATAGAGATGCTGAGGGGTTAACAGCACGGAGCATTGTTCCAGCCTCGACCTCAAATCACGCAGTGGGGCGAGAACCTCCATACCGTGATCGAGATACAGCACTTGCTGTTCATTCGGATAATGGGTAAAGATGTAGTCGATCAGCAGCGCCTTGGCGAAACAAGAAGCCTCTCGGGCCGAATATTTGAATATGACCTGATCAAAATTGCCCTGCCACGTCTTACTTGCAAGAACGACCTTATCGAAGAAAGGATATTCGGTATGATCCTGGTCGGTGTACCGCTCCAGCAAGCTGACGACGAACCTCACATCGGGATTGAATCGTTTGATGGACTGTGCCAGCACTTTCGCTTGGGCAAGATTGTTCTTGGTTACAACAGTACCTATTATCACAGACTCACCCCACTCCTTTTACCATCGCTCCTCATCCAGCTTATGTGCGTTTGTAATGGAGGTATAGGCAAAGTAAGCAGTAACGAATGCCTGTTTTGCAGGATAGGAAACTATTCGCTACCCTTCGACCCGCGGCTTTGCCGGGTCGCAGTTCGGCGGAGGCACGACACCGGTCGCCGCCAGCTTCGTCAAATAGTAGCATTCTTCTCTAGCCATATGATCCGGCATGAGCGGTGTAATGGTATCAAGTACGGCCGCAGAGAGCTCCAATTCCTCAAGCTCCAGCAGAAACTTCGTGAATAGACGCATCTCCAGATCAATTTCGGCATGAAACCGGCGGAATGCAGGAAAGTCACGAAGACCCGTACGCATATACCCGGCCATCTCGACCGCCTTCAAAAACAATGCATTAAAGTGTCTCTCTAATGACGTATATCGTTCAATAAGCGAACGCTCCACCCGATCAAGCTCCATTAAGATAGAACCAGCATGACCCGATGCATCGGGAAGCCAGACCATATCGTAATGAAGCGGCTCATACAGCGGCACCGGTTTTCCCGCTAACAGCACTTGCAGAATGCGAGCGTATTCGTCCAGCTCATTAACCATATGGTTGAAAAAGGTCGGAGGCAGACCCACTGTCACTTTGCCTAGCAGCAGCCTTTCAAGCAGCGACAGCTTAAACGCCTTAAGCTGCATAGCCGCTTCATAGGCCTGCTTGGAAAGCTCCCCTAGTGTCGTTCCTCCTGACGGATTACGTGCCTGAGACAATAACGTATCGAATACGATGATCCAATGCTGAGCCTGCTGCACGTCATTCGTTTCTTTCGGAGACAATGCATTGAGAATGAATCGACTATGATCCCCCAATATTTGCAGCCAGAATCGGTGCTCGAACCAGGCAGCCGCTTGTTGTGCATCGACAGCGATGTTCATTCGAATCCCTCCTGTTATCATAACGAAAGCCGCAGAGTACTCTCTGCGGCCCATTTTATAACGATCGAATCAAAATATTTTCTTTTGTTCCCGATCCGCCTTGATAATCTCAACGGCTTCCCTGAAGCGCAGCGAATGGACAATCTCGCGTTCGCGCAGAAACTTCAAGCTGTCCTGCAGATCGACGTCATCGGTCATGTCGATCAGCCATTGATACGTTGCTCTAGCCTTCTCTTCAGCAGCGATATCCTCGTAGAGGTCCGCGATCGGGTCGCCTTTGGCTTGGATGTAGGAAGCTGTCCACGGTACGCCCGACGAGTTCGCATAGAACAAGGCATGATCCCGCTGCGCATAATTGTCGCCAAGTCCGGCTGCCTTCAGCTGCTCCACAGTAGCGTCCTTCGTCAGCTTGTAGACCATCGTCGCAATCATCTCTAGGTGGGCGAATTCTTTGGTACATCATTGTTATATGTAATTTCTTAAGTACTGTATCTCAAGCCACGTTTTCGGATATGAAAAAACAGACACCACCTTGAACTGGTAGCCTGAATGCGGTACTAATTGTTAACAGCTCATCATGTAAGAGTGGTTTCTCTGCAATTTATCCTCTGTAGCCCGTAGCGCATTTGCTGCCTTAAGCTCCGGTATCATCCTCCTCGATATCTCCCAATACTACTACGCGTTCTATTATTGACCAATAGTTTCACTTCCAGTAATAATGAATAGATGTACCAAGGGAATTGACTGGTTTATTACCCAAGTGCAATAATATAAAACTCTTACTTTACAAGGGGGATTAGTGTGGAACTGTCAAGTGTGGAGCAGTCACCGGAAAATAAGAAACTTATTAAAATTGAAAATGAAAAGAACAGTCTCCTCCAACAACTAGAAGACGGTGACCTGCGAACATTAACTGCTCGGGTTGCTTTAATCTTAAATCATTATCCAGAAACACGGGATTCAGACCGTCTTCTCACATTACAATATTGGGAAGTATTTCAGAACGAGCTCTATAACAAAGGAGTTATAACAAAAGAGGCGTTTCTAAAACTTGAACAACAGAGTGATATTAAACGGGCACGCGCGAAAATCCAAAACGATTTTGGCTTTTGTCAAGCAAGTGATCTCATTCGTGGGCGAAGAGCTGCTAGAGAAGAGCAGTACAGAAACTCTCAAGTTGAACTTAGTGAAGATGCTACGCCTATCACATACATCTTTTGTGATGAGGCCGGAAAAACACAAGACTATATTATTGTAGGGAGTATGTGGGGGCATGGTTCTTCCTTAGATACACTTCGCATAAAAATCAAAGATTTAAAAACTCGCATTAACTGGACGATTAAAGATGAATTTCATTTCATTAAAGTAGACAAGAAAAACATCTCCATTTACAAAGAGCTAATAGATTTAGTTGCTGATCATTCTGAAACAATTGGTTTTAAAGCAATATGCTTTAAACAAGTCGGATCGGCTTTAAAACCTGACGATATTGTTACAAAACTATATACCGCAGGAATATGCGACGGCCTTCAACACGAAGTCGAGACCGGACGAATTGCCTTACCTCGAACACTTAATATTATGAAGGATGAAGAAGGTGGAAAGGATAAGTTGTTAATGGAAACTCAGCGTATTGAGCTAAGAACTCATGTCGGCGTACAATTTAATAACGCAGTGAATTTAGGGTACTTCAATTCAGCTCCATCCACATCTAGCCACTTCCTACAACTTGCAGATTTATTCACTAGCTGTCTAGGGAGAAGAATGAATGTATCCAATGGTACAAATGCAAAGGATGAGCTCGCTAAATATTTTTTCGAAAAGTTTGGAATTGATTCCGAAACATTTACTACTGATAAATACGATTTTATAAACATCCGATTCTTAAACTAAGTAGCAGTTTGTCTGCAGTTATTAATAGTCTTCTACTATACAAAAACCGGACCTCATACGGCCGGTTTTTGTATAGTAGAAAGCTAGCTATCATCCCACCCAAAGAACAATGATTCATTCTACATTGGACTTCTTTGAAGTGCCCGATCAAGAAGATTTATCCCCTCGTACATAACAGACAGCATTGGATTATTACTATCAATGCCACCATCCAAACTAATTACATGGCTCTCTGAAGCCTTTACAAAAGAAAAGAATTCCGCTAATTCAGTTACACTTCTATATATTCTATCTGGACTGACTACTACCAGAGTTACTTTGCCGCTAGATAATTTTTGAATGACCCTATCAAATTCTGGACGATGTTGACTTGTGCTAAATCCATTATCAATGTAGATCCCTGAAAACTCATACTCCCGTTCAATAGCGAACTTATTTAGCAATGTAAGTTGATGCAAATCAGATTGTTCAATACTACCAGTCCGTACATACCCAATGAACTCCACACAACCCACCTTCTTTCCACTTAATGAAAACGGAAGTCGTTGACTTATGGCAACAGCTAGTAGCAGTTACTCTTCGTTTGATTAATCAATTTTTATGTGTAAAAAAATATACAAAGTTAATATATACTCTACTAACCACTTCTGTTTCCTCGAAGAACCAGGGAATTACAAAGAGCTTTTGAAGTTTATAGTCATCACTCTCAGATTGAGGAACATGGCTTCCAGAAATATGCATACTTCTATTACGCAATTCGTGATAAGTGCTCGCGATATCTCCGAGCCGTCGATAGTCATTACCTATTGCCTGAAGGATAGGGAGCGTTGCTGGTGAAGTCTGTTTAGTAAGCTTATTCATTTTTAGTTCAAAGGTATCTGTAGAATGTACAAATATACCGTCATTCTTTAGTAACCTCTTTATATGCGTAAATATATCCTTAAGCACTCTATCCGTAAGAAAATTCACCTCTTGCAGAAATTCTCCAATACCGCTATCTATTCTTGGTGAATAATTAGACGTGAAAGTTGGCCCTAAGAGTTGTGTAGCGTAATTACATCCCATAATAAAATCAAACTGTTCTTCTATTTTTGCCAGACCTGATTTCGGTTGCAGACTTCTCATCAATGCAGCAGCCTTATTTTCTGACATATTCTTCAAATCAGGAATTTTGGAATATAAGCCCGTTAAATCAATTACTACCTTACTAAATTTTTTACTTTGTCTAGTTTTGCTTAAAAAACATTCAAGGGCTTCTGAATCGATATCTACCAAAACAATTTCATCAAATGCCGCTTCCAAATAATCTATATCCACATCGTTACCATTTCCTGCTCCTAATAATAATGCCTTGCCACCAAGAGGTTTATATATTTCTGAAATTCGATTAAAGATCCCTCTATATGTACGTCGAAGGCTAGACCAGTCATTCCAACAATCTCTTGTATCCGCGTTAGCGTTAACATGTGCTGTTGATAACATTATATACACCTCTCTCTAAATAATAATATCATTTATTTATACCATAACTTTACATCACCCTCCTAGTTATTATCAATTGTCAAAAAGCATGCTTATGCGCACAATCCCCGAATTTATTTATTTATAAGCCAATAAACCCTTATAACTGTTTTGACATGTGCCCATTTTGATTTAATGATTTATGACACAATATAAGGGAGTGTGACTTCATTGAAAATCGGTTATGGTCGAGTTTCGGCTAAAGACCAAAATCCAGAAAGGTAGCTCGTAAAGTTCCACGATTTAGGCATCGGCGATCGTTACATCTTTGTCGATAAGATAAGCGGTAAAGATTTTAATCGTCCACGCTACCAGGCAATGATTCTTGTGCTTCGGGAAGGGGAATTGCTATATCTTGACGCCTTGGCCGTAACTACGACGGCATCATCGAGCAATGGAAGTACATTACCCGCGATTTAAAGCAGATATCGTCTGTCTGGATAATGAGGTATTGTTCGACAGCCGTAGATTCCGAACAATGGGTGGTTTTAGTAAAGTAATGAAAGATCAATTTCTGAGCCTCCTCGCCTACGTAGTAGAGCCAGACCACTAGAATAACCGGAAATGACAATCCGAAGGAATCGCTGTGGCCAAAGCTGCAGGCCAAACATTCGGTCGTCCTAAGAAAGCTATCGCTCCCGTCTTCAATCAAGTCTATCAGGAGTGGAAAGCCGGCCAACTAACAGCGGTTCAAACGCTTCATGGCTGCTACACATAGAAGGGGCTGTCCCAAAAGTAGGTCAACTCACTGATAAGCTAGCTCAATTTATTGAAAAAAGTAAAAAAGGCGGTTCAGGGGGTCATCCCTGAATCGCCTTTTCGATTCTTCTATCAACTGCCACCTTCTTGAGCAAATTATGGGCAAACGAAAGCCAACTTCAGCAACAGGCACAATCTCAGTTGCAAGCCCAGCAAGGATTTGAAGCCCAAGCTCAAGCCCTAGCACCAGTGGAATTTACAAATGCAAGCCGCAGTACAGACCCAAAACGAAAAGATAATTTTGAACGTTGGGAATATGACCGTTGCAGATTATTGACTCAACTTTCGCAGCTTAAATTACCGAACAAACCCCTGATGTACAAGAGTAAATCGGCAATCCACTCCTGTAGTTGACACAATACATTCTGTTTACTAGCCTTGTTCGTTGCTCCTGCCAAGTTTAAAAATAACGTCATCAGCTGTTGGAGTGCGCTCTGGTAGTCCAAGTCACGAACTTCATCCGCATACAAGAAAAACAGCCCACCAAGCGTTCGTGTATCTCCGGCTTGCCGTCGCTCAAATTCCATCACCAGGTAGCGACTAAACACGATGGTCGTATGGCTGATCAGCATATCATAGGAACGGCCTTGAAACTCGGTTCCTAGTTTCAAATAGCTTTTGGTTACTTTAAAGAACGTCTCAATGCTCCACCGCATGCCATAAATGCGAACAATCTCGTTCGGTTCTAAATTAAGATCTGTGCTGAGAATGGCCAGCCATTCTCGCCGCTTATTACGATTTTGAACGAAGACAAGTTTAATAGGCATACCGCAAGAAGAATGGACAATGACAGAGCTCCAAATGGACGTTTGCTTGTTCTTGGGCAGGGTCCGGTAAAGTTCACTTAACGTCAGTCGATGTCCCTGGTACATGTAGCGTTGTTTCATTTCCTTGACCATGCCAATCGTAGCGAGACCCTCAGCTGCGAGTCCTCGAATAAGTGGCATTTGAGTAAACCAACTGTCCATCAGTACGTAATCCGCATGGAAACCAGCTTTTAGAGCACGTCCAATCATGCCAAGGGCAGCATCCGGCTTACGCGTAAGCGCCTCGACACGACGCTTGTACCCATGACAGCGTTTCGTAATCGTTGTCGTCATCTCTGTTAGACGATTCAAAAGTTTGGAAGATGAGAGCATGACAAAATCAATCGGAGCAAAGCTGAAGCCGTCGGACCAGCCAAGCGTGAGCAAGGTGTATCCTTTGGTAAATCGGCCTGTTGTATGGTCGAACACACGAGCAAGCAGTTCTGCCTTCTTACTGCGATTGCGTTGAAGCGTGGAATCGTCCAAAATAAACACTTTTACACGCTTGGCTGACGTAAGCACGGTAAACTGCTTCACCACCGTCAAACTGAGTGAATGAAGAAAGGCCCGCCATGCAAAGCGTGGATGATTCAAGAAACGGTAGACCACATCTTTGCCTGGCAAAGATGCAGCACGGCTGCTCTCTAGCAGTCGAAACCAATTTTTACCCTCGAACACAAGTGAGAACAGCAATTGAAAGACAGCGAGCGCAGAAAGACCAAATGACTTGCGGATACCCGCTTGACGAAGCAGATTGCCGATTTTCAAAGTATGAAAAACAGACGAAAAGCGAGACTGGTCAGACAGGGAACGATGGTGTACCATGGAGTTACACACCTTTCTTTGTTTGCATGGTTGCTAGTCACTTCCATGATACCAAACGAAGAAGGTGTTTTTTTTGTCAATCCAATGAGAAAGTATGGTTCAATCCTTACAGCCACAAGGTATTCAAGCTAATTTGTAGGTGCGAAAGTTGAGTTAATTATCGAACACCTTCAAGTTTTGCAGCCAGTCGTTGGAGAGTAATCGGCGACTGGTTATTTGTCGTGTAAGCGTAAAATATATCCCACACCTAGTAATCAGGATGTGGGCTTTGCTATGCTTAAGTTAGCTTTTAAAGACACGGCAGGTCAGCGGAATCTTCTGCGACCACGGCATGAGATCGTCCAGCGCCTGCGGATTCTTCGGATCTTCAAAGAACAGGCACTTCAAATATTGAAACGGGTTTAACCCGTTCTCCTTCGCCGTTTCAATCACGCTGTAAATCGTCACGCTCGCCTTTGCACCGCGAGGCGTGTTGGCGAACAGCCAGTTCTTCCGCCCAATCACAAACGGCTTGATCGACCGTTCACTTCGGTTGTTGTAAATCTCCAGTCGTCCATCCTTCAGGAATGCCGTCAACTTCTCCCACTGGTTTAAGCTGTATGTAATCACCTCACCCAGCTTGCTCTTGGATAGCACTTTCCCTCGCTGCTGAAGCAGCCATCTTGAATAGGCCTCCAGCACTGGTCGGCTTTGCTCCTGTCGGGCAGCATGGCGTTTTTCCTCTTTCAGCTCACGCTCGATCGGTAAGCGTCAATAGCCCCCACCTTGTCATTCAAGTTGAGGGCTGTTTTCATGTAAAGGCTAAGATTTCAATACGCGGCAGGCCAGTGGCAGCGTCGGTCACCACTGGAGCAAGCTGTTCAAGGCAGCGGGGTCAGTCGGATCGGGAAGCTACGGGAAGTTGCTGGAACAGATACCTCAAGTATTGGAAGGGGTTTAACCCATTTTCTTTCGCGGTCTCGATCACGCTGTAGATATTAGCGCTTGCTTTCGCTCAGCGCTGCGTGTTCACAAAGAGCCAGTTTTTGCGACCGATGACGAACGGCTTAATCGACCGTTCACTCCGGTTGTTATCGATCTTAAGCCTTTCATCCTTCAGCCATCATCCCACCCAAAGAACAATGATTCATTCTAAAATGGATTTCTTTGAAGTGCCCGATCAAGAAGATTTATCCCCTCGTACATAACAGACAGAATTGGATTATTACTATCAATGCCACCATCCAAACTAATTACATGGCTCTCCGAAGCCTTTACAATGCGAATACGTGGCATAACTCGACCCAACCGCCTTCCATGCTAGTTTCCTCACTGTTTATTTGTCACCCGTCAATAGTTTATAGATCAATGATCTGTATAACATATTCTTTCCCTGCAGTTTCACTCCATCGTATAAAACTTTTCTGGGAATGTGACATTGTTTTGTCCCGCATGAATTATGAGTCGTAGCTTATGATTATGAATGCATTCCAACCGATAACAAAAGAGCCGGGGATGCTTTCCCACAGGCTCTCATCATTAAATTACCACACTTCTATATTATTATCCATAAATATAATGATTTTAAATAAATACCAGCTTTAAAAACAGAGTATCTATAAGACCGGTTTAATACATTGCTCTGACCACAAATGGATCTGTTTTACTCTATACATTATTTGTGATACATGCTTATTCATGCAGATTATGTATGCGTGTTATAATAAGATCTATAGAGTCTTATTGAATATCACTAGCGTTGCATTAATGTTCTCTGAATCTTCATAACTTTCAGTCTTGTCTAAATCAGCGCATAAAAAAATCCTTTACAATAGATATGGTAGGTAGCCCTGTCCATAATCCAATGAAAGGATTAGTCGCATGGACAAGAATAC
>NZ_QGTQ01000043.1 GCF_003182255.1 Paenibacillus cellulosilyticus
AGGTCCATTGGCAGGCAAAGTTGATCCATGGTATATTGAATGTACAAAGAAACCGTTCCTTTCGTAAATGGTGGGTCGCACTTCCATTTTACCAAAGAACGGTTTCTTTGTGTTTCCTATTAGAAAAAACAGGGGCTGTCCTAAGGTCAAAATTTATGACCTTTTGGGACAGCCCCTTTGGCATGCCCATAAATATATTATTGCGACACCGATTGGAACCATTCATTAACTTCCTTGGTGACCTGCTCGCCGCCGTTCGCTTTCCAGTTGGCGACGAACTCGTCGAAGGCGTCGACCGGCAGTTTGCCGTAGATGATTTTGTTGAACGTCTCCAGCTCGGATTGGCGGAGCAGGTTCCATTTCTCGATCATCGTCGGAGTAGCCGCACCGGTGAAGTAGTTCTGTTTGCGGATATCAATCTGGTCCATGACAACCTTCGCGGCATACCAGTTCTCCGGCTTGCGGAAGGTGGCCAGCTGCTTCTCGTAAGGCGTTTCCGCCGTCCCGCCATTTGCGAGTTTTACGAGGGTCTCCATGTAGAGGCCCGGAATGCGCGCAGGACCTGTGATATAAGGGAACTTATCGAAGAAATCTGTAATTTTTTCTTTGTCATTGGTCGGTTGACCGTCAACGATATCCCAGTCGTAGCCTTGCGCGAAGCCGTATTCGTACTGGCTGCCGACGGCCGGATTCGCCAGGTTCTCGAGCAGGTAGTTGTAGTACAAAATGATTGCTTCCGGATGCTTCGCGTCTTTGTTGATCATGAAGCTGCTGTTGACGCCTGAATTCTGCCATTTCGTACCGATCTTGCCATCCGGACCTGCTGGAACCGGGTACGCTTTGTATTGCGAGCCAGCCACGTTCTTGATGAGGTCCGGCGCCGGCCAGTCCGGCACCCAGTTCGCGCCAGGCAAGACGCCGGCGTTGCCTTTGGTCCAGATTTCGGCTGATTTGCCTTCATCCCACAACGCGGCATCCGGATGGATGTAGCCTTTATCCATCCATTCCTGCAGTTTAGCCAGCGCCTGCTTGGCCCCAGGGTTGACGGAACCGTACTCCAGGTTGCCATTCTCGTCTTTGTTCCATTGCTCCTGCACGGTGCCGTATGCGCCGAACAGCCAGTCAAGGCCGCCCATCCACGTGTTGGTGTTGTTTTTCAGAGAGATCGCCAGTGGATAGACGTCTTTGGGCGCCAAACCGTCCGGGTTCTCGTTCTTGAATTTGTCCATGATGACTTCCAGATCGGCAATGGTCTTTGGTGCTTCCAGATTCAGCTTCTGCATCCAGTCCTCGCGGAGCCATAGCAGCGTGTCGTCATTGTCCGTGTATTCGAGGATCGGCAGGTTCCACTTCTTGCCGTCCTTCGTGAACGGGTACCAAAGCTCCGGATTGTTCGCGGCATGCTCTTTCCAGATCGGGCTGGCGTATTTCTCGAACAGCTCGTCGATCGCAATGAATTGCCCGGAGTCGATCAGCTGGTTCGTCAAGACGGGATCCGTAGGGACGAATACGAAATCCGGCAGCTTCTCGCCCGATGTGAGCGCGAGCTGCAGCTGCTGTTTATATTGATCGGAGCCAGCCGGATACCAGGTATCCTTATGTTTCATGCCCAGCGTCTCCAGCATCCAACGGTCATGCACGTTGTTCTCGTTCGTTTCGCCTTTTGTATATTCTTTCGGCATAATAACGGTGCTGATCTCGATTGGCGGATCGTATTTGCCCTTTGCGAAGGCCGCATCCGCTTCAGACGTCACGGCGCTTGTATTATCCGCGGTTTCGGTCGAAGTGTTAGTCGATTGTTCACTATTGCCGCCGCCATTGCTGCATGCCGAAGCGATAAGCGCCATGGCCATAAGCGGCAGAGCCAGCTTCTTCATTTTTCCCATATCGATACTCCCCCTGCTGTTTATGATGTCTACATGTGTTACTTTACCAACAGCCGAGAGGGGGCTTCTATAGGATTTTCTCAGTTTCCATAGGACTCTGTTAGGTTGTTAGTTGCTTTCGCGGTATTCCTGCGGCGTCATGCCGAATTGCTTTTTGAACACTTTGATGAAATACGCCGGATCCAAATAGCCGATCTCCGTGCTGATCTCGTACACCTTCTTATCGGTCGTCTTCAGCTTATGGCAAGCCGTCTCCATGCGGAGCCTGGAGACGAAATCGCTGACACCTTCTCCAGTCTCGATCTTGTAAAGCTTAGACAGATGCGTTGGATGAAGGTTGACATGATCGGCCAGGGCACGCAGCGAGACGTCGAGATGGAGGTTCGCTTCGACGAAGCTTTGGATTTTGCGCACATAGACGGAACGAATGTCCTTGACCTCGCTCGATGCCGATTCCTTCAGCTTGTCCATGGCGCGGAACGCCCAATTGCGGAGCTTGCCGATTGATAGGAACGCTTCTCCGGTACGCAGCAGTTCCATGTCTTCCCCTAGCAGCCCTTCGAGCGTATGTCCGTTGCGATGGCAGTAGTTCGTGAACGAGGAGGCAATGAGATACCCGGCCTCCAGGCAATGCTCCCACGAATCGGACCAACGTCCTTCGAGCTCCATGAAGATTTCCGCCAGCTTCTCCTCGGCGGATTCCCATCTTTCAGCCTCAAGCAAACTCTTCAGGACAGGCGGGGCATGGATGACGTCGAGCACGCCATTTGTAACGCTGCCGCCCAAGTCGCCTGCCCGGATGACGAATTCCCGTTCGTCCCCGATGATCTGCCTGAAGTAAGCGAGCGCGTGGCGGTATCGGTCAGCCAGCTGATCCGGGAAAACGAAGGGCTCGGACATCACGATCGATAAGGAGCCGTTTAAGTACTGCTTCACTTTCGCCTGCAGGTGCATCGCGGCTTTCTCGAAGCTGCTTTCTTTGCCCGACTTCGTCCTATTTCCTTTGAGCTGCAGCAGGAAGGCGAGATAGCCATGTTCTTCCTTCACACCCCAGGCATGCGCGAAATCACCGAATATCTCTTCGGCAATATTCATGATGGCGTACTCCATCAGTTGCTGGCCGTTGTTGCGGTACTGACCGAATTCTTCCTCCATGCGGACGAGCATGAGTACGCAGTTCCCGAAGCGGAAGGGCAGCTGATAGCTGTCGAGTCTTCGCTCCCATTCGCCAAGCGCCAGCTTTTCCCCGCGGAAAGCGCTCAGCAGCAGTTGTCCGCGCAACAGAGGCATATTCTCCCGAAGAATGTGCTGGGTGCGCTCAAGAGAACTAATATTGCTCCATTCGGCTTCCAATTGTTCAATGGCCAGCTTGACTGCTCCGAGCAATTCCTGGTCTGTGGGGGGCTTGAGCAGGTAATCGACCGCTTGGTTGCGCAGCGCATCCTTGGCGTAGTCGAAGTCCGAATACCCCGATAAAATAATGCATTTCACGCGCTGATCGGACTCGCGGATTTTGTCCATGAGCTCGATCCCGGTCATCTCCGGCATGAGAACGTCAGAGATAATAATATCGATGGGATGCGTCTCCATAATTTGCAGCGCTTCCTGCGCGGAATAAGCTTTATGGACCACATCAATGCCGAGCGTATGCCAAGGCTTGGTGGTGGATAGATTGTCGACCCAATGGGCTTCGTCGTCAACGATGATCATTTGCATAAGTGCGTTCTCCTCCTTACTTGTATGGCGGGATCAGCTGCGCGTCCGCGTCAGCAAGCTCCCAGCACATCTCGGCTCGCAGTCCCCCGAGCTCCGATCTCGCGAACGTGAGCTGGGACTTTCCGCCGAACTGATGCATAATACGCTGATTTGTATTCCAGAGGCCGTAGCCTGTGTCATCCTGGAGCGGCTGCTTCATTTTGCGACACAACGTTTCTAATTGTTCGTCGGTCATCCCGGGACCGTCATCATCCACATAAAGCCTGCAGAGCTTCTCGGATATTTCACCTGTAATCCGGATTTCGCCGGAGGAGTAGGTTTTGCCGACGCCGTGGATGACAGCGTTCTCGACAACCGGCTGGAGCATGAGCCGTGGTACCTGCAGCTTCAGCATTTCGTCGGGAATCGCGATCTTGTAATGAATGCGTCCATTGCGGAGCTTCTGGATATCCAAGTAATTGATGATTAGCTGCACTTCCTCGTTTAAAGAAGCGGTAGGGCGTTCCAGGCGGGTCATGTACCGATAATAGGCGGCCAAATTGTGCCCCATCGTGACGACGGCCTCTTCATCCTTCATTTGGGCCATGTTGATGATATAGCCGAGACAATTATACAGGAAATGAGGGTTAATCTGGGCCTGCAGCTGCTTAAGCGTCGATTCTCTCGCCCGCAGCTTCTCGTTCAGCTCGTTCTCGATCAATGTCTGAATTTGGTTGGACATATCGTTGAACCGGTAGAACAGGAAGGCGAACTCGTTATTGACGTTCGAGCTTATCCGAACGGAGAAGTCGCCTCGCTGTACGCGCTGTAGGCCGACGATGAGCTTGCGGATGGGACGCTGAACGTTGCGGTACAGCAGCACGGAAGCGGAAATGCCGACCACGAATAGAAGAGCCATGGCCGCGTAGAACAGGTTGCGGCTGAACGAAATCGGCCCAAGAATGCGGTCGATCGGTACGACGTCGACCAAATGCCAGCCGAGCGAGGTGGACATGACCGCGCTGACGAGATAACGTTTGCCATCCAGTTCCACGACTTCTTGCATGGTGTCTCCCAAATCCTTACTCTCCAGCAAGCTTACCAATTCACCGGCGAGCTTCTCGTTGGCACTTCGATTCAGAATGACGCCCTCGCCTTTGCGATAGAACATGGGATCGCCTTGCCCGCCTGCTTTATAGGTATCCAGCAAATTCTGAATGTTAGCGTTATCAAAGCTGGCTTGTACGACGAGATTGCTGCCTGTAAGCGAGCCCTGCAGTCCGTACGAATCGGCATAAAACCAATGAAACGCTTTCGGATGCTCCGCCGTTTCGAGCTCTCCGTCGCCATACAGCCATCTGCCCGTCGCGTTCCGCTTCAGATAGTCCTCGTCGTATTCCGCAATGCTGCTCGAATTCGAGATCGCCAATTTATTCTGCTGCGAATAGACGGTGAACTGCACCGGCCAAATGTTCATGACCCCGGATTGCAGCGTCATTTTTTCTTGGATAACGTATCGGGTCTGCATGCGGTCGTACGGGTCGTCCCACACATTAAGCCCGTTGAATTTCTGCACGTTCGGATCTTTCGAGAAGGTGAGAACGAAGTCCATCGTCTGATTGACCCGCGATTCGATTTGACTGGACAGGAATGATAGCTGCTTAATGTTTGACGACTTTAGCTCCTTAACGATGACGTTCGAAGATACGTTGTTGGAGTAGGTGAAGAACAGAATGACCGGGACGAACAGGACGATCAGCAGCCCGTTTATTTTCGCGAACAGGCTCATCTTGGAGCTTACTTTTCTCTTCATCATGCTTATGCCTCTACCGAGCATCATTGCTGATTCCCCCTTGCGAATTGCTTAACAAAACACTATCGATCCTAACAATGTCATATAGTTCGGCGTTCATAACCGTTGCTAATATATATAGCAAAGCCACGTTCGAGGCACAATGAAATTCTTTGGAAAGGGAGAGAACCATGGACGCAATGACTTCGACGGATCATAATCTCAAGACCACACCTAAAGCAAGGAAGAGATCCGGATACCGCGTGCCTTTGGTATTGCATCTCATGGTGCTGCCTGCCGTACTGTTAGTATTCGTCTTTTCCTATCTGCCCATGGGGGGCATCGTAATGGCCTTCCAAGATTACAAGGCCAATCTAGGTTTTACCGGCTCTCCGTTCGTCGGACTGAAGCACTTCCGGTATATGTTCGAGAACGATTATTTTATGAAAATCACGATGAACACGCTTATCTTCGCCTGCTCCAAAATCATATTGAACTTAATCGTCCCGTTCTCATTTGCGCTGCTGTTGAACGAAGTGAGGCATATGGGCTTTAAACGGTCGATTCAGACGATGGTCTATCTGCCGCATTTCTTGTCGTGGGTAACGCTTAGCGGCATCCTGATCGATCTGCTCGGACAGACGGGCGTCGTGAATCAACTGCTGACGTTTCTGTTCGGAATGAAGCCGATTTTCTTCCTTGGGGACGGCACTTGGTTCCGCTTGACGATTATTTTCAGCGACGTGTGGAAAGAATTCGGCTTCAATACGATCATCTTCCTGGCCGCGTTGTCCGGCATTAATCCGGCGCTGTATGAAGCGGCAGAGGTCGACGGCGCAACAAGGCTGAAGCAGACGCTGCATATTACGATTCCGTCGCTCACTCCGATTCTGATCGTGGTCGCCACGCTGGCGCTCGGCAGCGTATTGAACGCGAATTTCGATCAGGTATTCAATCTATACAGCCCGATGATTTATCAGCAGGGCGATATTATCGATACGTTCGTGTATCGCGAAGGTTTGCTCAGCGGCCAATTCAGCTTCGCCACGGCGGTCAGTTTGTTCAAATCGTTGATCGGCCTCGTGCTTATCATCATCTCTTACCGATTGGCCTATCGATTCGCGGGATACCGCATTTTCTAGTCAAACAAGAATCTATAAGTGCGTGTTCAAAAAGTTCGGTTTTCAGCACCGAGAAGGTTGGATCGCGGACTTTTTGAACAACCTCTATAACGGCCGATTTCGCTTACTTGGAAAGGGTGACCCCTCGTGTATCATAAAACGCTGCCTTACCGCGTATTCAACCTGCTCAACTACATCGTGCTGGCCGGAATCTCCATCGTCTGCTTGCTGCCGCTGTATCATCTGCTGATGGTGTCCTTCAGCGATACATCCGCGGCGAACGCGGGACGCGTGACGCTTTGGCCGATCGGATTCAACTGGGATGCGTACGCCCAAACGTTCGGCAACCATAATTTCGTCACCTCGCTCTGGGTGTCGGTGAAACGGACGGTCATCGGAACGGCGCTTGCTCTGGCTGTCAATTCGATTGCGGCCTATGCGCTGTCGAAGGATAACCATGTCTTCCGCGGGAGAAACATATATCTCTGGTATTTTGTCATCACCATGCTCTTCAGCGCAGGTCTCGTGCCCGGCTATATCTTGATTCTGAAGTTGGGCTTGCTTAACAACCTGTTTGCGCTGATCTTGCCCGGGCTCGTGGCGGTATACAATATCATCCTGCTGCTTAATTTCTTCCGATCAGTGCCCAAAGAGCTTGAAGAAGCGGCCTTCATCGATGGAGCGGGCTATCTCCGTACCTTCATCTCGATTTTTCTTCCGGTATCTATGCCGGCGATAGCAACCATTGCTTTGTTCACGATGGTCGGCCATTGGAATTCCTACTTCGATGGTCTTATCTATATGAAAGGCGCGGAGAACTTGCCGCTGGCGAGCTTCATGCAGACGCTGATCGTACAGGGGAACACGACGGGCTTCGATCCGGCCGTCATCGCCAATATGTCGCAGCGCACGCTAAGGGCTTCTCAAATTTTCATCAGCGCCTTGCCGATTCTGCTCGTATATCCGTTCCTGCAGCGATTTTTCGTAAAAGGCATCGTCATCGGCGCCGTCAAGGAATAGCCGTGTGAAAGCTTCGAATGCACTAATAAACGATTGAACTGAACCACTGATAAAACCAACAACCAGGAGGCTGCAATTAGATGTCCAACCAAGTCCAACAACAACAACCGCCGCGCACAGCAAACGGCGAAGTAAATCTAAACGAGCTGCTCCAGCAGATGACGCTCGATGAAAAAATCGCGCAGCTCATTCAATTGGCCGTCCCATTCTATGAAGGCGCAGGGGAAGGGCAAATTACAGGGCCGATGGAAAGCTTAGGAATCGCGGAGGAAACCGTTCATAATTCCGGCTCCGTCCTCGGCATGGCCGGGGCGCAAGATGTTATTAATGTGCAGACAGCGCATCTGAAAAACAATCGGCATGGCATTCCGCTCCTCATGATGGCGGATATCGTGCACGGCTTCAAAACGATCTTCCCGGTGCCGCTGGCGATCGGCTGCTCCTGGGATATGGAGCTCGCGGAGAAGAGCGCGGCGGTCGCGGCGAAGGAAGCGGCAGTGTCCGGCGTTCACGTCACCTTCGCGCCGATGGTGGATCTCGTGCGAGATCCGAGATGGGGCCGTGTCGTGGAAGCGACAGGAGAAGACCCTTATTTGAACGCCGAGTTCGCAAAGGCGTTCGTCCGGGGTTTCCAAGGCAAGGACCTTGCCGGCGACATGGACAAAGTAGCGGCGTGCGTCAAACACTTCGCCGCATACGGAGCTGCGGAAGCAGGGCGCGATTATAACACGGTCGACCTGTCGGACCGCCAAATGCGCGAGTTTTATTTGCCGGCCTACAAAGCTGCGCTGGATGAAGGCTGCGAAATGGTCATGACGTCGTTCAATACGGTGGACGGCATCCCTGCGACAGGCAACGCGAAGCTGATGCGGAAGCTGCTTCGGGAGGAGTGGGGCTTCGACGGCATTCTGATTTCCGACTGGGGAGCGGTCAAGGAACTGATCAACCATGGCATCGCTGCCGATGAATCGGAAGCAGCGCTCAAGGCGCTTAAGGCCGGCGTCGACATCGAGATGATGACGGCTTGTTACGTTAAGAATTTGGCAGAGCTCGTGGAGCGCAGCGAGGTAGACGAAGCGCTGATCGACGAAGCGGTGCTGCGGATTCTTATGCTGAAGCAGAAGCTCGGTCTGTTCGAGAATCCGTTCCGCGCCGCCAATCCGGAGCTGGAGCGGGAAGTCGTGTTCTGCGAGGAGCACAAGGAAGCTGCGCGCGCGCTCGCGGTCAAGTCGTGCGTTCTGTTGAAGAACGAAGGAGTCTTGCCGCTCCGCAGCGATGCGAAGCTCGCGCTGATCGGACCTTTTGCCACGAACGGCGATGTGCTGGGACCATGGTCGTGGACAGGCTCGAAGGACGATGCGATCACGCTGGAAGCCGGCATGAAGGCGAAGCTGACAGCGGATGCGAAGCTCTCGGTTGCGGAAGGCTGCGGGATTCTGGAAGCGGGGACGGAGGCGCAATGGGAGCAGGTGCTGGCTGCTGCACAAGAAGCCGATATCATCGTACTCGCGTTGGGTGAGCATTCGGATATGAACGGCGAAGCGGCATCCCGGGCGGACATTCGCTTGCCGCAGGCTCAGTTGGAATTGGTCCGCAAGGTGAAGGCGCTGAACAAGCCGATCGCCGTCGTATTGTTCAACGGTCGTCCGCTTGACTTGCACGGGGTGATTGACGAAGCCGATGCGATATTGGAGGCGTGGTATCCGGGTTCGCAAGCAGGCCATGCGGTAGCCGATTTATTATTCGGCGACGCCAACCCGAGCGGCCGGCTGACGATGTCGTTCCCACACAGCGTTGGTCAAGTTCCGGTCTATTACAATGCTTACAATACGGGCCGTCCGCAGGGCGCGCCGGATGCGCAGGTCCGTTATGTATCGCAGTTCATCGATATTCCGAACGAGCCGCTGCTTCCGTTCGGCTTCGGACTGAGCTACTCCGACTTTGCGTACGGCGAAGCTGAACTTTCCGCGGATTTGATGACAGAAGCGGCGCCTATTACGGTATCGGTTACCGTGACGAATAAAGGAAACGTCGCAGGCGTTGAGACGGTGCAGCTGTATGTGCGGGATATTTCGGGCGAAGTGGTTCGTCCCGTCAAGGAATTGAAGGATTACCGCCAGATTTGCCTGCAGCCGGGCGAGCGCGCCGAGGTGTCGTTCGTTCTGTCCGAGCAGCAACTGCGTTATTACCATTCGGACCTGACCCACGCCAGCGATTCGGGCGCATTCGTCGCGTTCGTGGGACCGAACAGCAAGACGAATACGGCACTGCCGTTCCGATTGGTGAAGGGATAACGTCCGCTGGTTGGACAGATAAGTGCCCATAATATTCGAGAGATGAACAAAATGATCGCCGCATCCTGTCATATGAGACGGATTCGGCGGTCATTTTTGGCTTGCTGGCGGATAAAGTAATAGGAGCTATTTTTATATTGCGCTAACCCTTATACTGGAATAAAATACATGAAATGATGACAGCGACTACAGCATGCAATAACGTAGGTGCGCGGCGAAGGAGAGAGTTAACGATGAAGGGGCCGCCTATCGTCACGAAGGCGCTGGCCGAACGGCTGGAGCAATCCGAGATTGATTATATGACCTCGAGAGTGAATGCAATAAGAGAGCGAGAGGGCAATCCGATGGGGGCAGAGGTGCGGCGCTTTGGCGATGCCTCGGCCTTTTACGTACGAGAGATGCCATGGGGCAGCTTCAATACAGTGAAAGGAATACGCACGGAGGATATCGAATATATAGACGATATTATCGCGTTCTTCCGTGAACGAAATAGGTCCTTTCAGTTCGAGATTACGCCTGCAAACTCATCTAACGAATTGCTTGGTTATTTGTCAGACAGAGGCTTCCGACATCATGGATTCCATACCTCGCTGTATGGCGTGCCAAGCTTGGAAGAACCGGTCTATTCATCCGGCATTACGATTCGCGAGCTGAAGGCAGACGAATTCGAGCTGTACGGTCAGCTGCATTGCGTTGGTACGGGATTAAGCCCGGATGGTGCTGGTTATGTTGCGGACAACAATCGCATTTTATTTGATCGGCCGGGCTGGCGATTCTATATAGGATTCGTCGATGATCAGCCGGCAGGTGTTGCCGTAATGCATATGTATAACGGTGCGGCTTCCTTCACCTTCGCAGCGACGGTGCCTGCATTCAGAGGCCGCGGACTGCAAACCGCTTTCCTGCACCAACGCTGTTATGATGCTGCGCGTGCGCAATGCGATCTAATCGTTAGTCAAGCCGCTTATGCTTCTACGAGTCAGAACAATATGGAGCGAGCGGGTTTAAGAATCGGTTATACGAAGGCACACTTCTACCACAATACCATTTGACACCATCCATCGTCCCAATCCTCATTCCTGCTTCATTCACTTCTCTCATCCTGATCATCCGTTGGCGCTCTACTTACACCCAGCTATTACTCATTGATAATTAAATATGACCTTTGGAGGTAGATCCCATTGTTCATGCTTCAATCAAGTAAGAACGGCGCGATGCCGCGTCTTCTGCTGGCCATTATCATGGGAATCGTTATGGTACTAGGCAGTCTTGGACCTGCTCGGAGTGCGGATGCCGCTGGGAAGCAGCCTTTATTAGGAGAAATTCGATTATTCCCTTATCAAGACGCACCTGCGGGATGGATGTATTGCGGCGGCCAACAGATTCCGATTTCTCAGAACACGCCGTTGTTCTCGCTCATTGGCACGAATTTCGGCGGCGATGGGAAGACGACCTTCGCAGTGCCCGATTTGAGAGATTATGAGCCTGCGCTTGGAACCGGGTACTATATTGCCCTTAATGGCGTGTTCCCGGGCGCAGACATCTCAAACTCGTCTAAATTCATTAGCGAGCTTCGTCTGTTCCCTTATACGTTCACGCCGGGAGGCTGGCTCCCAGCCGACCACCGTACGATCAGCATTGCGAATAACACGCCGCTGTTCAGTCTTATCGGCGACAAATATGGTTTTTCCCAACAGTATGTTGATTTCCGCCTGCCTAATATTGCGCCGGTCATTCCTGGCGTGAAGTACTATATTGCAACGGAAGGGGTATTCCCAGGCAATAGTACAGGACAAGAGTTTCTTGGCGAGCTGGTCGCTTTTCCTGATCAAATGTACAGCGGAAGCATGGAGCTGATGAAGGCGGACGGAACATCGCTGGGCATTGCCGATCATAGCGAATTGTTCCAAATTTTCTCCACTACTTTCAATTCGAACGACTCCAATAGCCAATTCGGGACACCGAATATACAAGGTATTGCGTCCGTGCAGTACTATCTGGTGACCGATCCGACTAGAGTCCCCTCCTGGGAATTTAGTGCTGGACCCTATAATGATGCAGGGGCGGGCACTTATAAGACCGGAATGAATAAGCAGCTAACGGTGAGTGCGGATAAGGGATTATTGTCTCCAACGCATGATGCCAATCCGAACTCAGCGAGGATCGCAAAGCAGCCCATTCATGGAACGGTTGCGATTCAGCCTGACGGATCTTTCAACTATTCGCCTGACAATGGCTTTGTGGGGGCGGATCGGTTTTATTACACGGTTAACAACAACTATGGCTTTCGTACTTTTATAGTGAACGTGGAAGTGATTGCCCCACCAGCTGTAACCGGTGTCGAGGAGGGGCATTTCTATACGGCACCTGTCACGATTTCGTTCGATTCGGGATCGGCGAGTCTGAACGGTGAGCCGTTTGCGAAAGGCTCGGACGTAAGTGAGGATGGTACGTATACGCTTATCGTTACGGGTGAAGGCGGCGAAACGACGGTTCATTTTACAATTGATCAGACTCCCCCTACCGTGACGGGCGTATCAGACGGCGGTCTATATCATACGGTGGTATCGGCTATATTCTCGGGAGCTTCAGCGAAGCTCAATGATGAGGATTATAGTTCGGGTACGTCCATTACCGATGATGGCGATTATACGCTCGTTCTGAAGGATACGGCGGGCAACACGACAACGGTGCATTTCACAATTGATCTGACAGCACCAACCGTAACAGGGGTAACGGAAGGCACGAAGTATAATGCGCCAGTCACGGTCAGCTTCTCGGATGGAACAGCGAAGTTGAACAACGTGGACTTCACGAGCGGAACCAAAGTGAGCACGGAAGGTGCGTACACACTCGTTGTTACCGATGCGGCAGGCAACGTGACAACTCTCCATTTTGAAATCGTGCTTCCGAGGACGATAAGCTTCAATGTCAACGGCGGCTCTGCCGTTGCCGATCAGCAGGTCAATGTAGGCAGCAAGGTCGTGAAACCAACGGATCCAACGCGATTGGGTTATTCGTTCAGCGGGTGGTATTCAGATGCTGCGTTGAAGACGTCGTACAACTTCAATACGCTGGTTACAACCGATCTCACGCTATATGCAGCATGGACGAAAAAGCGCACCTATTCGACGCCTCCCGCCGTGAGCGGCGTGTTAATTGATGGACATACGCTTAGCAGTGGCGTCACCATAACGAAGAACGGGTCGTTAGATGGCGGTTCCGAGATGAAGGTTACCTTCACGGCTTCTGTGTTGACCAATCTGCTATCCAATGGCAATCATGCGGATACAATCATCAACATCGATGGTGATGGGCAATCTGTCCGCGTACAGCTGCCTGTCAAATCGCTGCAGGCATTAGGAAAGCTTAACGAAGATGCGTTCGTGACGGTTCAAGCGCTTGGCGCTAGTTACAGGCTGCCGGTTGGTTTGTTCCTCGATGCATCTGGTGACGGGGTTGTAACGGTCGTTATTGCGAAAGCATCGAAAGCGGAGACGGACGCATTCATCCTTGCGGCCAAAGCGCTTGGCGTAACACCGCTTGTCGATCAGCCGTATGCGTTTACCTTATTGCTGGGGGATAAAGAGATAACCGACCTCGACGGTCTTTATGTACAACGCACGATTCCGGCAGCAGGCGATGTGGATGCGAGTAAGTCCACGGGCGTATGGATCGATGAAGCGGGAGAGCTGCATTTTGTTCCATCTACATTCTCGTTAGTTGGCGGCAAAACCATCGTTACGATTCATTCCCCTCACAATAGCCTGTATGCGGTAGTGAAGTCGAATCAGAAGTTTACCGATATAGCCAAACATTCGGCGCGTACAGAGATTGAGCTGATGGCGAATAAGCTGATCGTGAATGGCCAATCGAAGGGTGTGTTTGCACCGAACAGCAGCATTACACGGGCTGAATTCGCTGCGATACTCGTACGCTCACTTGGCTTGGTAGAGGCAACGCCAAACAAACCTTTCAAAGATGTTAAGACTACCGCATGGTATGCAGGTGTTGTTGGTGCTGCATCGAAGGCAGGGCTTATTACAGGCTTCACGGACGGCACATTCCGGCCGAATGCGGTCATCACACGGGAGCAGATGATTACCATGATTGCTCGTGCGCTGGCAGTCGGTGGCTATGATACGAACAAGCACCTAAGCGCAGATGCTCTCAAGACATTGCTCGATCGTTCGACCATTGCAGCATGGGCACAGGATGCCGTTCTTCTGGCGCTGGAAGCAGACATTGTGCAAAGCGAGGATGGTAAGACGTTCCGACCCAAGGAGAATGCGACTCGTGCAGAGTGTGCGGTCATGGTGGAACGAATGCTGGAGGCGTTGACGTTCATCTAGTAGAGATAAACGGCTGCGGCAGATGTCCCTTATTTGGTTAGGATCGACGGTTAACCGTGACTAAAGGAGAGGTAGAACAGCAAGAAATGCAGGAATATCTAACCAGTTGGCGGAAACTTCATTGTTCTAGTGCTTAATGCCTACGTACAGCGGTGGAATTTCTAGTTGATGAACCGATATGAGTATAAAAAATGTGACGAATACAGCCCCAAAAGTGCGATTAACATCTCATTGGATCCATTCGCAGTCTTCTGAATAAGGGAAGGCCCAACTCTTCAAGGAGCTGGGCCTTCTGTTTCTTTAATTCTTTACAGCCGCAATCGAGAAGCTGACCGTTTTCGCGGCGCTGTCGACGAGCAGGCTGACGTGGTCGGTACCAACCGTAATCTGCTTGGAGGCGAGTGGCCGGCCGGCTTCGATCTCGGTGCATACGGCATCGAACCATTGGTTGAAGGAGCTGGCATAGTAGCCGAACAGTGCGTTGGCGAACAATGTAATCGATTCTTTGTTACGTGCACGTGCGCCATCACGCAGCACAACCGTAATGCCATACGTGTTGTAATCGGTGTCGAGCCAGATCGATGCCTCCGGCGTTGTTTTCACCGTTGCTGTCGTATCGAGTACAGCGGCCTTCTCGGTGCTGTCCTTGAACAGGCGAAGCGTCGTACCTAGCAGGTCATAGTTGCTGCCGCGCAGCTTGCCAGCGTCAACTAGCACGTCGTAGGCATCCCACATCCGCTTGTCCGGGAACACGACGATCTTCTGAGCGCCGCCGGCTGCAGGCACGAGACGCTGCAGCTTGTCTGCGGACGGCTGAATCGGGATTCTTTTGCTCGGATCGGTCAGCCGGTTTAGAATAACGAGCGCTTCCGCACGCGTCACGACATCGCCGACTCCGAACTTCCCGTTCGGGTAGCCCTGCATAATGCCCTTCACCAGCGCTTCTGCGATAAATTTCTGCATACGATCCGATGCGCTCGTCAGATCCCCATACGATTGCGCGACCGAGCGGCTGAACGACTCATCCTCCAGATACTCCGTCTCTTGCAGCGTATAATACAGCACTTCCGCCACGTTCTCGCGCGTCATATTGCTCTGGAAATCGCTATAGCGGCTCTTGTTCAGAAAATGCAAGTCGCTCGCGATATCGATGAACGGCTTCGCCCAATAGCCGGTCGTGCTTGGCTTGAAGTCATAGTAGCGATAATCCTGCGAAATAATCGTGCGGTTCTCCTCGCTCAATGAACTGAGAAACGTTGATTTCCAGCTTCGCTCCCCGTTTGGATGAAGATCGGAGTAGGAGAGCATGAGCATTTTAATAAACTGGTCAACCTTCACGGGATCGTTAGGCCGGAAGCTTCCATCCGGGTAACCATCCAGAATGCCGCGTGTAACCATGTCCTCGATCGTGGCCTTGCCCCAATGCTGCGAAATATCGGTGAAGACGACTGCAGAGGCTGCATGTGCGGCAGGTGTGAAGCTTACTCCGCCACTAACTGCCAGCACGGCGCTAATCGTTGCAATTGCGATCCATTGTTTCAATTTGAGCATCCCCCATCATCTGTATGCCTATCGTCTATATCGATTGCGACCATATGCCCGCTAAAAATCGACAATATTTAGATAACCACAATTTGGTGAGGCTGTGAATTGGTCCTCGCACCTATTGTGTTATTGAACGATGGTCACGACCGATGATGAGACTTCATTCCCAATCCACATCCTGCCAACATACGGAGGTCTTGGTTTCGTAAAATGATTTTAGAACAGGCGTTCCTGTTTCGACTGTCGTTACCTTACAAAAAATAAGTAAATTTTCGACAAATAGTAATTTACAACGAATCTATGTTCGGTTACTATTGGTTTACTTTTCCTTTTATTCTATCTATCTACTATCCACATTTGTTAGGAGGGGTTCCATGGAAAGCGTAATAACGATTCATGAAGGCAGAACCGATGCTGCACCAGAGCAGGTCGGAATGGATGCGGAAAGGCTGGCGCTGCTGGATCGGCATTTTGGAGGTCTCATTGAAGCGGGCAAGCTGCAGGGAGCGAGCTACCTCGTCGCGCGAGATGGGAAAATCATCGTGCATAGATCCCAAGGGAAGCTGACCAACAAGAGTGATTCACCTGATTTGAAGCCAGATTCGATTCGTAAGGTGTACTCGATTACGAAAGCGTTTACCGCAGCGGCGATTACACGTTTGGCAGAGGAAGGATTGCTTCATCCGACGCAATCGGTAAGCACCATTCTGCCTGAATTCGATACCGCCATGCACCGTGGAATCTCGATCTGGCATTTGATTACGCATACATCGGGTATCGGCGCTGACCCGGACGTGCTTGGGGAGCCCTATGCTTATCCGTGGTACGAATGGTTTGCACATGAATCCAAGAAGAGGTCAGAGAGCTGGTCGAAGTCCGACACGATCAAAGGGATTATCTCAGGCAAGCCGTTGGCTAAGCCTGGTGAGCAATGGATTTACGGCTCTTCCGGATACGCGCTGCTGGCGGAGATTATCGAGCGTGTATCTGGCGTGAGCTACGAGACTTATATCAAGCAGCATTTTCTAGAGCCGCTAGGTATGGGGCGAACGTTCATGAGAGTGCCGGAAATGCTTCGCGATGAAACTTGTTATGTGGGCGATTGGGGCCAACGAGAAATATATGAGCCTCGTCCTGCAGACGACGATATGCTGCCAGCTGGAGGCAACGGCTTCTACTCCACACTACACGACCTTTATCGGTTCGGTCAGGCGTTGCTAGAAGGCGGGACATTGGATGGCAACACGGTACTTGGACGCCGTTCTGTTCAAATGATGGTGTCCGATCAATTGAAGGATGTGAAGAACCGTTGTTGGGGCAATACCTCGGACGATAGCCGGTACGCTTTCGGTTTGGGTCTTGGTGGTGCTGATCTGTGCTCGCCGGCGACATTCTCGCATGAGGGCTTTGGCCACAGCGGTCTCTATGTTGATCCGATTGAGCGGCTGGTGTACGTCTTCTTCGTGCCGAGTAAGGCAGGCTGGGTTCCAGAATCGGTCATTAATCCGCGTAACATCATCTGGTCCGCATTATTGTAAACGATTAGGACTAGTGTCGAAGAAGCAATTTTAGGAGGATATAGAGATGAGTGTCCGCATACAGACCGCACAAGTGGATGTGACGCCGGAGGCGGCCGGCTACCGACAGGAGGTTCTCGATCGGATCGATGGACTTCTTACTGGACTGATCGACGATAACAAGCTGCAGTGTGCGTCCTACCTCTTCGCACGTGATGGGCAAGTGTTCGCGAGCAAGGCGATGGGAGCGCTGCAACATACGGCAGACAGCCCTGACTACGCCCCAGATTCCATTCGCCGGATCGCTTCCGTGACCAAATGGTTCACGCTCGTCTGCATCATGCGTCTCGTAGAGGAAGGGAAGCTGGCGCTGGTTCAGCAGGTGAAGGACTGGATTCCAGAGTTCGATAAACCGGCTTTTGCCAAAATCACGATCCACCAACTGCTCACCCATACGGCTGGCTTGAAGCCTGACGGGGGCTACTTCACAGAGCCATACCCGACGGGCTGGTACGATGTGTTGTTCGCGTTCGAGGATGGGGATGGCGGCAATACGGCGCTTACCGATGCGGAGAAGCTAGCGCGGAGTAAGTCTGCATGGATTAAGGCGATACTGTCCGGGCCTCCAGTGTGTGAGCCTGGAACGGAGTGGAATTACAGCTCCGCGGGATTCTCGCTGCTGGGCGAGATTATCGAGCGTGTCTCGGGTATGCGTTATGACGAATACATTCGTACGACGGTCATTGAGCCGCTCGGCATGACTCGCACGTTCTTCGATGTGCCGGAGCATCTAGCAGACGAAGTGTGCACGACCAACGACTGGGATGTACGAGGTGTGAAGAGACGGATCGCTGACAATCCTGCTTCGCCGCCGCGTACAGGAGGCGGACTGTACTCGACGCTGCAGGATCTGAGCCGTTTAGGCCACATGATGCTGACCGGTTCTTACAACGGCAAGCGGATTCTAAGCCGCAAGTCGATAGAGCTCATTACGCGCAATCAGTTTCCGCAGGGCATTCCAGCGTTCAACTGGGGCGGAGATATTAAGAAGTTCCCATTCGGCCTAAGCACGTCGCTGTCGTTCCCGGTTGATTTCTTTGCGCCAACGGCTTATATGCACGAGGGAGCAGGCCGCTGCGCCTTGATCGTCGATCCGGTGGAACGATTCGTCGTCGTGTTCTTCGTGCCGAGCATTGTGGACTGGGTGCCGGAGTCTATGCTTAATTTGAAAAATATGATTTGGTCGGGCCTCCAATGATACGTACGATCCGCTCCATTCAGGCTATCGGCATCGCCACCTATAAGGAATGGGCGGCCTATCGTTCACACATGGCCATCTCACTGTTGATCGGCCCTGTTTACTTTCTCGTCCAATATTTCATCTGGCACGCGGTTTATCAGGATCGAGAGACGTTGAACGGCTTCACGCTGGAGCAGATGCTTGCGTACTTCGGCATTGCGGCAGTGACGAACTACCTGACGTTCGACTTCGCGGATTGGAATCTGCAGATGCTCATTCGGACGGGTAAATTCGTCACGTTCGCACTGCGGCCGATGCCGCACTGGCTGTTCGCGCTCTCGCAGAAGATCGGACACCGCTCACTCGGCTTCTGGATTGAGTTCGTACCGATCTTCCTGATCTTTCAATTCGCCTTTCAAGTCGATATCATACCCGCACAGCCGATGTGGGCAGTAGCAACGATCGTACTCAGCTTCCTTATGAACTTCTTCATTAATTATTGCGTTGGGATGACAGCCTTCTGGCTCGTTCGAGCAGAAGGGATACGGCGGGTGTTCCTGCTGCTTAAGGATATTAGTGCGGGACTGTTCGTTCCGCTTTCCTTCTTCCCTGAACAGCTGCAGAAGGTGCTGTTCTTCCTGCCGTTCCAATTCACCTCTTATGTGCCGACCCGGGTGTTCATCGGCGATTATGAGCTGGCGGGCATTAAGCTATCGATTCCAGCTATTGTTGGCGTCCAGGCATGTGCGGTAGCGTTGATGGCAGCGGTGACGCTGCTGCTCTATCATGCAGCAATCCGCAGATTCTCGGGGGTGGGCGTATGATCGCAGTTATTCGTAGTGCGGCCACCTGCTTCTGGGCAGTCATGCGGACGAAGATGGCCGAACAGATGGCGTATCGGAGTCATTTTGTACTGAGCGTCATTCTGCTTATTGCAGGCGATCTCGTCGTTCCGCTTATTACGCTGCTCGTTTATCGATCAGGAGCGACGTTCGCCGGGTGGACGCTGTATGAAGCGCTGCTTGTACAGGCGATTTTTGGACTTGCCAAAGGGATTGCGTTCCCGCTGTTCTTCGGCATGGTGAATACGACGCTCGGCCTTGTCCGAGAGGGAACCTTCGACCTGCTGCTGCTCAAGCCGCGCTCCGTGCTCTGGATGACGATGCTTCGCGGACTGGATTTGGACGACTTCGGGCGATTAATAAGCGGCGGCGTGCTGTTTGGTTATGCACTGTCTGGCGTATCAGCGCCATCCATTACAGGCTGGCTGCAATTCGCTGTGCTGTTCGCAGCATCGCTTGCCGTGTTGTGCACGTTCGCATTGCTGTTGTCCGGCCTGTTGTTTCAATGGGTGGGCAGCAGCCGCGTGTTTGATATTTTCGACTCGGTGACGAGCTTCGGCATGTACCCGGGCACGATCTACAGCAAAGCCGTTCAACAGCTGCTCACGTACGTCATTCCGGTAGGGCTCATTGCTAACATGCCGGCAGTTGCCCTGCTAGGTCGTGGTGGTTGGGAGACGCTGGGCGCCGCTGGCGCCAGTGTCGTATTTCTCGCGCTTGGTCTATGGTTCTGGCATGCGATGCTGGGGCGTTATACGAGTGCGGGCGGCTGAGGAGGGCAGGGGGACATGACGATGATTGAAGTTAACCAGTTGACCAAGACGTATATGACGCACGAGCGAGGTCACTCGATGCGCGAGATTGCAATGAACCTCATTCGCAGGCCGATGAAGGAAGTGCGTGCTGTACAGGATATCACCTTCTCGGTGAATCGCGGCGAGATGGTCGCCTTCCTCGGACCAAACGGAGCGGGCAAGTCGACGACGCTCAAAATGCTCACCGGCGTCCTTCACCCGACATCCGGCGAGGCGAAGGTGCTTGGACTGACGCCGTGGAAGCAGCGGCGGGAATATGTGCGCCATATCGGCGCCGTGTTCGGTCAGAAATCGCAGCTGCTGTGGGATATTCCGCCGATCGATGCTTTCTATATGAACAAAGCGATCTATGGCGTGCCCGAAGCGGATTATCGCCGCAGATTGGACCAACTGACGACGCTGCTGCAGGTAGGGGACATTATGAAGAAGCCGACTCGCCAGCTGTCGCTTGGCGAACGGATGAAGTGC
This sequence comes from Paenibacillus cellulosilyticus, assembly GCF_003182255.1. Classification (GTDB taxonomy): domain Bacteria; phylum Bacillota; class Bacilli; order Paenibacillales; family Paenibacillaceae; genus Paenibacillus_T; species Paenibacillus_T cellulosilyticus. The sequence goes on from NZ_QGTQ01000043.1 coordinate 20,588, forward strand.
GAGTTCATTATGGCGATGCTGCATGGACCTCAGCTCGTCTTCCTCGATGAGCCGACGATCGGACTGGATGTATTCGCGAAGGAAAGCATCCGCGATTTCATCAAGGATATGAACAAGCAGGGCGTCACGTTTATTCTGACGACGCATGATCTTGACGATGTCGAGCTGCTGGCAGAGCGTGTTATCGTCATCAATCATGGCGAGATCGTTTATGACAATGCGCTGACCAACCTGCAACGGCTGCTGGGCGATAAGAAAAATGTTCGGATCGTGACGGACACGCCGATTCGCCAGCTTTCACTGCAAGGGGTGACCGTCGTGAACAGCATTAGCGAAGTTGAGGCTGAACTGGAGATCGACACGGAGATCATTCCGCTGAAACGGTTCATCAATGCCGTCAACGAGCAGTGTGGAATTCAAGACATGGCGATCACGCCGCTGCCGATCGAGACGTTGATGAAGGAGTTGTACGGACAGGGTAGTCGTACAATGACGGCTGCATCTGCAACTGGAGTGCCCGCAGGCGTAGCAGCGCAGCAAGGCGATCTCTCGATGTAAAAAGAGGACCACGGCCTTCACCCTTATAAGGTGGAGGTTGTGGTCCTTCCTTTATGCGCCGCGATGAAGTCGGGACTCAAGCCTGCATAATGTGCAGACTTGAACGCCGCTATCCTCATATTCGGCTGCTGGGCTGGCAATATCACAGCAACCTCATTCCTTACTCTTCTTCCCGCAGCCGAACAACGCGGTACGCATAACGTTCCACAGCTAGCGATCCAGCAGCCACTGGCTCTCCGGTTAGCGCGTCCACCGTTCCATCCGGTATCGTAACAGTGCCTCCGCGGCCATCCATATTAACGATGACCCAGAGCTCGCGACCGTCAGACTCTACTCTTGGCGCGACAAGCGTGCCAGAAGTCGCGTCTGTGCGAAGTGTTACGCCAGCGCATGAAGCATAATGGTCCAGCATGGCGCGCAGCATCGCGTCGCCTTCTTCACCCATTGGCATCGCACCTAACATGACAATCAAGCCATCACCGACGCGATGCTCCGTCAGAAACGAGAGCCCTGGCGTCAGACCGTCGACCAAGGTGCCGACCGACGATGCACCGTGCGTCTCGAACACGGTGCCCCACATGCCGAGAGGTGCTTTCATTCCGAAGGCTTCTCCAATTGCTCCTGACCCGTCGAGCGGGTAAGAGAAGACCGCTTCGACGCCGGCTAGCTGCTCCAGCTTGCCAAGCGCAGCATCTGTTTGGATCGTGTGCTCCTCGGTTCTTCCGCCAGTGAACGGTCCGATGATCCAAACTCCGCCTCGCTCTGCGAACGCCATCGCCCTACCAATAAATGTCTCGCTGACGTAAGGCAGGAATGGCGTCAGCAGCAGCTTGCGTCCTTCAAGCTCGACATTCTCCGGCACGACATCCCGATGGATCCCCATCGCTAACAGCCTTCCATAGAAGCCCGTCATCAGCCCTCGGTAGTTCATCCCTTTGAGCGGTTCAGTCGCCATGAATGCCTTTGCTCGATCGGAATAGACGAGCGCGGTTTCTGCAACAGCCGGCTGCGAACCAAGCAGCAACGGCTCCAGCACACGCCTTGCCTCTTCGACTTCAAGCGCATTCGTCCAACCAATCGTTGGCTTGCCCCAAGCACTCAGCACCGAGCCATGCGGCTGCTCGCAGCCGCTGCGATGCTGACGCCAATGCCAATAGCAGAACGCATCCGCACCGAGGGCATAGGCCGCAGCGGCCTCGGCAGCGACATACCCTTGAGGATGCGGAACGGAAGCGCCTTGAATGGAGCCGCTGTTCGAAGGGCTCGTCTCCATGAGCCAGTAACCGCGGCCCGGTTTGTAATTGCGGAATAGATCGCAGTTGATCAGATACGCGGGATAGTTCTCCGCACTTGCGTATGTATCGAAGGAAGCGAAGTCCAATCGCTCAAATAACCGTTCATTGTCGACGTGGAAAGCGACGCTGCTGTTATGCGTGACCGGCGCATCCGAGAAACGGCGAATAATGGCTGCCTGTTCATCGGCGAATTCGGCGATGGATGCCATACTGAACTGTCGATGGGCGGTCTGCATGGAAGTGCTATGCAGAAACGGCGTTGGCCCTGGATGAGGCACCTGCTCGAACCGTTCATACTGCTGGCTCCAGATTGCCGCACCCCAAGCCTCGTTTAATGCCTCGATCGTCCCGTATCGCTGCTTTAGCCATTCTTGCCATAGGCTAAGACAATTTTGACAATGGCATGCTGCTACATGTGCTTTGAACTCATTATCAAGCTGCCAGCCAATCAGCCCAGGCATTCGACCAAGCTCAGAAGCGATCGCTTCCGTAATCAAGGCAGCTCGCTGCCGAAATTCCTTATTGTTCGTGCAAATATGTTGACGCGAGCCGTGCCCCATGACGACACCGCGATCGTCCACATGCAGACGTTCCGGATGCTGATGGGTCAGCCAGATCGGCGGCGTCGCCGTCGGCGTACACATGACGGTATCGATCCCCTCGGCATGGAGTCTCGTCATCACCTTCGCGAACAAACTAACGTCAATGGCTCCCTCTGTCGGCTCCATCGTGGACCAAGCGAATTCCCCGATTCGGACGACGTTGATGCCAGCCTCACGCATCTTGGCAATATCGTGCAAGATGACGGATTCGTCCCACAGCTCGGGGTACCAGGCCGTCCCGTGATACAGCTTTCTACTCATCGAATTTTTCCTCCTGTCTTCTGTTCAAGCATGCCCTCTCTAATGTAACGAACCCAATAACGGCGGGCAATTGCACTTTCTTGAACGCCTTCTGAACTGCTCGTAAATAAAGTGCAAAGCACGCGAAACAAGCCAAACAAGCGCTTTCCAAAATGTCTAATTGCCGGAAAGGACCGGGGCAAAGCATACTGAGGCTGCATCACGAAATCGACGGACTTTCGTAGGGAGGTGAACCATGATGAAGCACAATGCTGTAACGACATCCGCCGCAGCGCAGCGCACCTCTGTTTATCGGCCGAGCATCATGAGCCGATTGAAGCGTGACAAATGGATGTATGCGCTGCTGCTGCCGGGACTCATTTATTTTCTCGTATTCAAATACGTTCCGATGTGGGGCGTGCTGCTTGCCTTTAAGAACTACCAGCCGTTTCTCGGGTTCTGGAAAAGCGAGTGGGTAGGTTTCGAGCATTTTCGATTGTTCTTCACGAATCCAGACTTCTTCATGCTGTTACGCAATACGCTGGTGCTTTCTTTTTACAACTTGATATTCTTCTTCCCGGCACCAATCATCGCTGCGCTTATGTTGAATGAGGTTCGAATCGCGCTGTATAAGCGAGCGGTTCAAACATTGATCTACGTGCCACACTTCATCTCGATGGTTATCGTAGCCAGCTTAACGTACGTGTTTCTGACGACAGAGGGCGGACCAGTCAACGAATGGCTGAGCGCTCACACAGGCAAGACGGTCGACTTCCTGACCAGTCCGGATTGGTTCAGACCGCTGATCATCATTCAGACGATCTGGAAGGAATGCGGCTGGGGCACGATTATATTCCTCGCTGCGCTGGCAGCTGTGGATGTGGAGCAATATGAGGCGGCTATCGTGGATGGCGCGAATCGTCTAAGACAACTGTGGCATATTACACTGCCGGCGCTCCGCAGCACGATCGTCATCCTGCTTATTCTGCGAATGGGTCACGTGCTCGACAACGGCTTTGAACAAATTTATCTCATGCTCAATCCACTTAACCGCGAGAATGCGGAAGTGTTCGATACGTACGTGTACATGATGGGTATTACGCAAGGCGCGTTCAGCTATAGTACGGCAGTTGGTTTGTTCAAATCGGTCGTAGGTGTCATCCTCGTGCTCGGCACGAACTGGCTGGCGAAGCGTTTTGGTCAATCGGGCCTGTACTAAAAAGTACGTGTTCACCTCTAACATATTCAACAGAAAGGAGGGCGCTTCTTATGGCCAAAACATATCGAACTCCCGCAGGCATCACCTTTGACGTCTTCAACTACATCGTGCTTGGACTGTTCGCGACAGCGGCGATTCTGCCGTTCCTCTATGTTATCGCTGGTTCGTTCGCATCGGATGCGGAGCTGACGAAACGGGCAGTGTTCCTCATCCCGGAGACGTTCACGCTCAACGCGTACAAATTCATTTTCTCAACGGACACGATTGTCAAAAGTATTGGCGTTTCCATCTATGTGACCACGATCGGTACGCTCGTCAACCTGGCGTTTACCGTGACGATGGCTTATGCCCTTGCCAAACGCGGACTTATGGGGCGCAATCTCGTTCTTAACCTCGTTATTTTCTCGATGTTGTTCGGCGGCGGCATGATCCCGACGTATCTCGTCATTCGCGATCTGCATCTGCTTGATACATATTGGGCGCTCATGCTCCCTGGCGCTATTAATGCGTTCAACCTGATTATCGTCAAAAATTTCTTCCAAGAGCTCCCGCCGGAGCTGGAGGAAGCGGCGCGAATCGACGGCTGCACCGAGATCGGTCTGCTGCTTCGCATCGTTCTTCCGTTGTCGGCACCGGTGCTTGCGACATTTACGCTCTTCTATGCGGTAGGCCATTGGAATGATTTTTTCTCCTCGCTGCTCTACTTGAACGATCCGCAGAAGTGGCCCTTGCAAGTGCTGCTTCGCCAGATCGTTCTACTATCGCAAGCGGCAGCAGGCGACTTGAATTCAATGGACCCGAACTTCGTCAAACCGCCGGAGCAGTCGATCAAAATGGCTGTTATCGTCGTTGGTACCGTACCGATTCTGATGGTTTATCCGTTTCTTCAGAAGCATTTTGCAAAGGGCGTTCTTCTTGGCTCCGTCAAGGGCTAAAGCCCCGGGCTTGTTGTGCGTGAACTCCGCGATTCGCGTAGATAGGATAGCTGCAATCGCGGCTTTACGATATGATACTACTATTCCTATGGGAGGTCGCTTATCATGAAACGAATGGTTATGGCACGGAAGCGCTTCGCGGCAACAGTATTGGTAGGTACGCTTGTCGCTAGCTCGCTTGCAGCTTGTGGTTCAAGCTCGGACGAGGACACGAAAGGGACTACAGCGGAAACGGAATCAACTGGAACAGACACAACGACAAATACAGATACGCCTAAGCAGCAGGATCCGCTCAAGCTGAACATTATGCTGCCGATCTTCAAAACGAATTTTCCGAAGGATGACAGCCCGGTAGCTGCACAGATCGAGAAGCTGACGAACACCGACATTCACTTCGAATGGGTGCCGAACGCTTCGTACGCGGACAAACTGAACATCACGCTTGCTTCGGGTAAGCTGCCTTCGATCATTTATATCGATAACGTGAAGGGTTCAAGCTTCGTGAATGCGGCGAAATCGGGCGCATTCTGGGAGCTGTCGTCTTACCTGAAGGATTACAAATTCCTGAGCGCGGCGAACCCGGTCATTCTGAACAACTCCTCCATTGACGGCAAAACATACGGTCTGTACCGTTCGCGTCCGCTTGGTCGAAACGGTATCGTTTACCGCAAGGATTGGCTTGAGAATGTGGGCCTGAGCGAGCCGAAGACGGTCGACGACTTCTACAATATGCTCAAGGCGTTCAAGGAGAAGGACCCGGATAAGAACGGCAAGGACGATACGTACGGTATGGTTCTCGTCAAATGGACAGGCGGCTGGGCAAGCGGCTTCGATACGATCAAGCTGTGGTTCGGAGCACCGAACAAATGGGGCGTGAAGGACGGCAAGCTGATCCCAGAATTCGAAACAACAGAATATATGGAAGCGCTTCGATTCATGAAAAAGCTGTATGACGAGAAGCTGATCAACCAAGATTTCGCAGTGTATGACTCGGCGAAGTGGGTCGATCCAGTCGTTAACAACAAGGCAGGCGTTATCGTTGACGTTATCGATACGGCAGCCCGCATCGATGACAAAATCCATGCGGCACTGAAGGAAGCGGGTGCCGAGGTACCGGAAGATCAGAACTTTATGGACGTGCTCGGAGGCGTAACAGGCGCTGATGGAGCATTGCACACGCTGCCAACGTCGGGCTTCGCCGGCATGCTGTCCATTCCGAAGTCGTCCGTGAAGACGGAAGACGAACTGAAGCGCGTCCTCGGATTCCTCGATCAATTAAGCGAGCCTGAGCTCCAGACGATGGCAAGCTTCGGACTTGAAGGAACCCACTATACGAAAAATGGTGATTTCGTAGAGCCAAGCAAAGATTCGGTGCTGCTGGAGTCGGAGGTAGAGGGTCTCAACCAAATGCTGACGTTCATTCCAGAGACGACTGCGGCAACAGTCAAACAGACGCCGCTCCGCCTGAAGCAGACCGCACTGATCAAAGAGAACGAGCAGTTTGTTGTACCTAACCCAGCAGAGCCGTTCATCTCGACCGTCTACTCGCAAAAGGGTCCGCAGCTAGACAACATCATCAACGATGCCCGCATTAAATACATCGTCGGCCAGCTCGACGAAGCAGGCTTCCAAGCAGCAGTCGAGCTGTGGAAGAAAACAGGCGGCAACGACCTTGTAGATGAAATGAACCAGCTCTACGCAGCAAGCGGCGGCAAGTAAGAGCAATGATCACGAAGTAACGCAAGGAATGAAATAAAGACCACTGACTATCCCGCCCTTATGGGCAGGTTAGCTAGTGGTCTTTCCATCTTCTAGGATACTTAAAACATGTACCCACAGTCCGCCGCCCGCCGATCGAGCGAGATAGCATACAAAAAAGTATCCAAACTACCCACAGTCCACTGATCGCGTGCTTCTCATTCAAGTAACTAATCTCGAACAAAAGCTCTGCCCCAAAGGGGCATGCGACTCCAACCACGCAGTAACTCACACGCACCTTTGTCCCGCCACCACCAACCTTCCGGGGTCCAGGGGACGGGAGTCCCATGGGGCCCTCCCTAGCAGGGAGGGTTTGGGTGGGTAGAAATTTTTCATTTGATCTTTATACAAACTCGGGGTCCAAGGGGCAGCGCCCTTAGAATCCTCCCAATAGGGAGGACTTAGGCGGGTCACACCAAAATAGTCCAATCGACGCAAAAAAATGCAATGACATCGTTGTCATCTGGGTCTTGTTCATTGCGGCGTGTACATTTATCCTAGAAGAACACGCTTACATTTTATGAATAATGGCTGGTGAGAGAATGGGTAACAGCTTAAAGGCATGGCTTCACAACCGTAAGGGCCGTCAAATGGGCGGTAAGAGACGCTTTTATCGCAAAAGCTTAATTGTCCTTCTCCTCGTCTCCGGCATCCCGGGCCTCATTACGGGCGCGCTCGTTTACTGGATGGCCGGGGGCCGACTCGAGAGCGAACTGCTGAGCATGCATAATGAACAAATTCAACACCGTGCACAAAATGTGGACGATCAGCTGTCCAATCTGGAGCTCATGCTGTCGCATTGGGCCTTTGATACTAAATTCAACTACACGCTGCGCGACACGGATTTTGTGAAAGATTTTATCCGATCTCGCGATATTACGAATACGTTGCTTGTCATGCAAGGCTCGAACACGATGATTGAGAAGGTCGAGCTCTACGTCGACGGTACGCAGCCTGTGCTGTTCGATCCCGAATTCTCAGAGGCGAGCACGATGTCCGGCATCTATCAAGGACTGCTGCAATCCGATCGGCAGACCTATTGGACGCAATGGGCTTTCGACGCTGCGCATCCAGATGATAAGGAACTGACGCTCGTTCATCATGTGCCAGGTGGACAGTCGACGCCTGTTGGAATGCTGTTGTTACGTCTCGATCGCGAGAAGGTCGGCGAGCTGCTGCGGACGATGATGCCTTATAATGACGGCGAGACTTTCCTGCTGAAAGATACGGGGGAGCTGTATGGATCGATCGGCAATGAACCTCAATCTGATTTTGTAAACGCTTTAACGGAAGTGGTGAACAAACGCGGCACCGGCGAAGGTTCCTTCTTCTTCGATTGGAGCGGCAAAACATACACGGTGACGTATGGCCATTTCTCCCGTATTCAGGACGAATGGAGTTATGTGTCGGCATCACCAATCACGACGATTACTGCACCTGTCATGTTCATCTCGAAGCTCATTCTGATCGTGAGTGGCAGTGCGCTGCTTCTCGCGGCAGCGCTCGCTTGGCTTGCATCCCGCAGCATTTATTCGCCAATCGATCGACTCGTGCAGCTGCTTACAGCGGGCAAACCGATGCCGGAGGAGCAGGAGGATGAGTTTGCGCTTATCGAGCGGCAGTGGCAGCATCTGAGCAGTGAGAGCCGTGAGCTTCATACAAGATGGGCGGAGCAGCTGCCGCACGTCAAGGAGAGCTTCTTGCATCAGCTGCTGCAAGGTTATCTCTATGCATACTCCGAGCAGGAGCTGCAGAAGCGGATGGAGCGGTACAAATGGGAAGTGCGTGATCGCACGTACCTCGTGTTGTATGTGCAGCTGACTGGCATTGCGAATATGGACGGCAAGTTCCGTTACGGCGACGAAGGGCTTGTTACTTTTGCCACGGTGAACGTCATTGAGGAGCTGGCTTCTCGCCGTTACGAGCAGAGCAGTGTCGTGAACTTCCATGACTTATCGGCTGCGCTGCTGCTGGTCGTACCGAGTGAAGAGCCGTACGAGGACAGCGTCCGGGCGTACTGCGAGGAGCTTACAGATGCGGTAAACCGAATGCTGCAAATGCAGGTGACGATCGCCATCAGCCGTCCGACGCATCGCATTGCCGATATCCCGATGGCATTCGAGAATGCGAAGCAGGCGGCAGGCTATCGCAGCGTGGAGAGCGGCAACGGCATTGTCGATATCGAAGCGTTGGACGATCGCGGCGAGGAAGGTCCGGAATTTACATACCCGTTCACGGTGGAGCGCGAATTCGTGCAGGCGCTTCGGACCGGGCAGGAGGACGAGGCGAACCGGCTGCTGGGTGAGTTTATTCGTGCGCTGGCAGTGAAAGGCGCGAAGGAGTTCGATGTGCAGCAAGGGATGCTCCATCTGCTCGGCAGCGTTCAGCATGCGATCATGGTGTCCGGCATTTATCCTGGACGTCTGTTCAAGGGCGCTAATCTATACGAACTGCTCTCGCAAACGCGCGAACCCGAACGGCTGTCGGATTTGTTCCTCGACAAGGTCATCGTTCCATTCTTGAAGGAGCTGGGCGAGAGGTCGCACAGCCAGACGAAACGGATGATCGAAGGCGCGATGTTGTTCTTGCAGCAGCACTATATGCGAGATGTGTCGCTGGACAGCTGTGCGGACCATATCGGGACGAATCCATTCTACTTGAGCAAAATGTTCAAGCAAGTGACAGGCAAGAACTTTATTGATTACTTGACCGAGCTGCGATTGGAGCGAGCGAAGGAACTGCTGCGAGAATCCGAGCTGAAAATCAACTGTGTCGCTGAGCAGGTTGGGTATCAGCACAGCTATTTCAACCGGATTTTCAAGAAGACGGAGGGCATTACGCCAAGCCGTTACCGAGAGATGAGCCGGAGCTCGTAGCTTTGCAAGATAAGGCAAGCTGGGCAACAAAGTGCAAGGCTGCAGCAGCCCGTCCGACAAAAATGTTTCATTGCCCGCAAGCTGGCGCCCCTATACGATGAAGGGGAAAATTCGCCTATGCGAGGAGATGAAGTCGAGATGACCGCAGAAACGACGCGATTAACGAGCATTGCTGTGAATCGGCTGCATGCAGTAGAACAAGGTCAAGTGAACAAGCTTTCGGCCGGCGTAACGTGGGGGATTCCTTGGCGAGAGGGCGAGCTGTCGCGAAACGATAAGCTAGAGCTCGTTTCTGGCGTTGGCAATAACGTGTTGGCCATGCAGAGCTGGCCTACGGCCTACTGGCCGGATGGAAGTGTGAAATGGTCGGCCCATGCGGCTGTTATTGATGGAATAGAAGATGGTGGATTCGAGGTACGCCGCTTGTCCGAGGAGGCCGAATCGACTGCTCCAGCTGCGGTAGTTACAGTGTCGGAGACTGACGAGACGATCATACTCGATACGGGTGCTATCGTCTGCACGCTGAACAAGCAGGGCGACCGGCTTATTCGGTCGATCGTTCGAGAAGGTCTTCCGGTATGCGAAGGCGCTGAGCTGGTCTGCTTGAAGGAGATCATTAGCGGCGTATCCGGCGTGCGTACGATTCGCGAGGAGCCGTTCCGCGGCGTCATTCGTACCGCTGTCGTCGAGCAGGCAGGACCCGTCCGCGCGGTTGTCCGCTTGGATGGGCGCCATCGCTCGACGGGACGGTCGGCGATGTGGATTCCTTTTACACTGCGGCTGTACGTCTATGCTGGGCTTGATCAAATTCGGATCGTGCATACGTTTTTCTATGATGGCAACCCGAATGAGGATTTCATAAAGGGGCTGGGCGTCAATTTCCGCATCCCCATGCGTGGACCGTTGTACAACCGACATGTGCGGTTCGCCGGTGACACCGCCATGTTCGCAGAGTCGCCGAAGACGCTGCATACGCGCCGGACGAAGGGTAAATATCGGGACTTGTTCGAACGTCAGACGGCTGGCGAAATGGTTACCTTTGATGCAGGGGAAGACGGCTACTTTCTAAGTTTGCTGGACGATTCTGCTGTTTGGGACGGCTTCAAGCTCGTACAGGACTCGGCCGATCATTATCGGATCGCGAAGCGGACGCAGGAGGGCTGCAGTTGGCTGCGTTCGGCAGAAGGTCGCAGGGCAGGCGGCCTTGGTTATGTTGGCGGGGAAGGCGGCGGACTGGCAGCAGGGCTGCGCGATTTCTGGCAAAAGCATCCGTCCGGCATGGAAGTCGACGGCTTGTCGGGAGATGAAGCGTCGCTGACCGTGTGGCTTTGGTCGCCAGACGTGCAAGCGATGGATCTGCGTCACTACGATACGCGAACGCACGTTGAGTCATCCTACGAGGGTGCGGAAGAGCTGCGCGCAACGCCATATGGCATCGCTAATACGAATGAGATTAACATTTGGTGCTTGAGCGGCACGCCTGATAACGCTCAGCTGGAAGGGATGCTGTCGCTGTCGCAATCGCCGGAGCTGCTCGTCTGCGACCCTGCTTATTACCGCCGTGCCGGCGCATTCGGTATATGGAGCTTGCCGGATCGAACGACACCTGCGAAGGCAGAGCTGGAAGATCGGCTTGACGGAATCATCGCGTTCTACCAAGCAGAGGTGGAGCAGCGCCGTTGGTATGGGCTGTGGGATTACGGCGATTTCATGCACAGCTACGATCCGGTACGGCATGTGTGGAATTACGACCTTGGCGGCTGCGCATGGCAGAACACGGAGCTTGCGCCAAACATGTGGCTCTGGTACATGTTCCTGCGTTCTGGGCGTCTTGATATTTTCCGGCTTGCGGAGGCGATGACGCGGCATACGAGCGAAGTCGACGTGTACCATTTTGGCGAATATGCGGGCTTGGGCTCTCGTCATAACGTTGTCCATTGGGGCTGCGGTTGTAAGGAAGCACGCATCGCGATGGCGGGGCTGCATCGTTATTATTACTACCTGACGGCGGATGAGCGAATCGGCGAGTTAATGGATGATGTGAAGGATGCGGACTATGCGACGGTGACGCTTGATCCGATGCGGGCTTATTTTCCGCCGGATGAGCACAAGACGCATATTCGAGTGGGTCCGGACTGGGCAGCGTTCAGCTCGAACTGGATGACGCGCTGGGAACGGTATGAGGACGAGGTTTATCGGAACAAAATCTTGACGGGCATCGACTGCATCAAAGCAGCCAAATATCGTCTGATTTCTGGACCGACATATGGCTATGATCCGGCGACGAGCAAGCTGACGCCGATGGGCGACGATAACTGGGGCCGTCATTTGGCGATCTGCATGGGCGGGCCGCAAGTATGGCTGGAGATGGCCGAAATGCTGAAGGACCCGGAATGGGAAGACATAATGGCAGAGTTTGGTGTTTATTACAATCTGCCGCAGGAGCGGAAGGACCTCATCACGAATGGGGAGATAAGTACATCAAGGTTCGAGCATCCAGTTCTGAGTATTGCGCTCGTCGCCTATGGAGCGGCTCGACGGAAGGATGCGGAGACGGCACAGACGGCATGGTCGATTCTGCTCGGCAACCCGTTCGCTCGCGTTCGTCTGCTTGAAGAGGCGGCTGATGTGACGCAGGTGGGTCCACTTCGCGAGATCGATTGGATCAATACGAATGAAGCAGCGCAGTGGTCACTCAACACAATCTTGAGTCTAGAGCTGATCGGCGATGCGCTTCCGGCCACGCTCCATTCGGCGGCGGCACAGCCAGCGGGAACGAAGTGATGATGATGCAGAGAACTGACATTCCAGAAGGGTGGAAGCTGTTGTATCGCAATCCGCTGACCAACGTTGATGATATTCGCGATTTCATTATGGAGGGCGATGGCGCCGCCAGCTTCCCAATGGGACGGATGCGGCTGGAAAGCCGCAGGGACCCCGGAGAAGGCCAGCAGGCGAACTTCGTCCTCTGGTGTCCGGAGCAGTTCGGAGCGGATGTCGCGTTGTCTTGGCGCTTCCGGCCGTTACGGGAGCCGGGACTAGCCATTATGTTTTTCGGCGCTCGTGGAGCGGGAGGGTTGGATCTATTCGATCCGGCTCTTCCCGTTCGGACTGGACCTTATGAGCAGTATCATCATGGCGAGATGGACGCGTACCATCTATCGTATTTTCGCCGGCGATGGCCGGAGGAGAGGCAGTTTCACACCTGCAATCTGCGAAAAAGCTTCGGCTTCCATCTCGTCGCGCAAGGCGCGGACCCGATACCGGATGTCAGCGATGTGACGGATTGTTATGAGCTGCTGCTCGTGCGGCGCGGCGCATCGATCACGTTCTCGGCGAACGGATTGCCGCTGCTTGCATGGGAGGATGACGGCACGCTTGGCGGTCCGGCGCTTGGCGGGGGCCGAATTGGTTTTCGCCAGATGGCGCCGTTGATCGCGGAATACTCGAGCTTGGAAGTGTATGGACCTTAATCCGAGGAGGCAGAGGATGAATTCGAGAATAACGGTTTGTTTTCCGGGAGGCAGACACAAGGCGCTGACGATGAGCTATGATGACGGGACGGTTGCGGACCGGCGGCTCGTTCATATTTTTAACCGAAACGGCATTAAAGGGACGTTCCACCTGAACGCGGGACTGTTCGACTTGAGCAATCGGATCGAGGCAGAGGAAGTACGCACGTTGTATGCCGGGCATGAAGTGTCCGCGCATACGCTCACGCACCCGACGATTGCGAGAAGTCCGCAGGAAGCGCTCGTGTATGAGGTGATGGAGGATCGCAGGAATTTGGAGCGGTTGGTCGGTTATACAGTGCGCGGCATGTCGTATCCGAATGGCTCCTACAATCGTGCGATTAAAGAAACGCTGCCGGCGCTTGGCATTGAGTATTCCCGCGTTGTGCCGTCGACAGGTCATTTCGGCATGCCGGATGATTGGTATGAATGGATGCCGACCTGTCATCACAAGCATGATTTGCTGAGGAAAGCAGAAGAATTCGTAGAGCTGCACAAGTCGCAGTATTTGTATCTCATGTACGTGTGGGGACACAGCTACGAGTTCGACAACGATAACAACTGGGACGTAATCGAGAAGTTTTGCGAATTTGCAGGCGGCAGAGAAGACATTTGGTATGCGACGAATATCGAGATCGTGGACTACATGAAGGCGTTCCGGCAGTTGAAGTTCTCGGCAACGCTCGAGTTTGTCTACAATCCGCTCGCGACAAGCGTCTGGCTGAATGTAGCCGGCACGATCGTAGAGGCGCGGGGCGGCGAGCAGACGTCGTTGGTGCTGGGATAGGCAGTTTGAGTCAGCAAGGTGCAAATCAATCGATCATTTTGTGCCAAATAAGCAGAGACACGCGATCGGTAGAGAGTTTCATAAAGGATCGTGGCGCCCGTTCACGCGACGGCGGTAACCCTCGGTTCATAGAGATGCGGCACGTTGTGCGGAAGATGATGAGCAGACACGAACGGGCATTGCGTTTTGAGTTCGAATAACAACGTTGGTTGTGAAATTATGAGACGGCAAATGACAGGGGGACAAGCGGCAATGACAACGGTAAGAGAGAATCAGAAGGCGGCAATCCGCATTGGATCGTTCGATATTAAGGCGGCAGGACCGCGCTGTAAAATGCTTCTCGGCGACTTGAACGGGGACGGCCGAATGGAGATGCTGCTCGTCCAGCCGGATAATCGGCAGGATGTACGTTATATTCCGCATCAGGTCCAGTGCCTGACCGCCTATGATTTGAACGGCGATCTGCTCTGGCAGACAGGCAAGCCTGATCCGGGCGCGGGCAGCCAAGGTTCGGACTATCCTGTGCAAATTTACGATATTGACGGTGATGGGAGGCTTGAAGTGCTGTGTGTCATAGACAGCCAGTTCGTGATCCTCGATGGTGCGACAGGTGAACGCAAGGCGGTACATGAGCTGCCGAATGAGCATGCGCATGACTGTATTATTATCGCGAATCTGACAGGCGGAACACATGCCTCCGACATTATTCTGAAAGACCGCTATCATCGGATGTGGGCGTTGGATCGCGACTTTAATCTACTATGGACGCACGAAGGCAACCCCGGCCATTTCCCGTGGGTCTATGATTTGAACGGCGATGGCTTAGACGAAGTGATGGCGGGTTACGACCTGCTTGATGCGCAGGGACGCGTGTTGTGGAGCTGCCGCGATCTGGACGATCATGCGGACTGCATCTGGGTTGGCGACGTGAATGGAGATGGCAAACCTGAGCTTGTCATCGGCGGGAGTGTCACGGTCATGTACGATGCGGATGGCCATGAGCTGTGGCGCTATGAAGGTTCAGTGGAATCGCAGCATGTGGCACTCGGCCGATTCCGTCCTGAGCTGCCTGGTCTGCAGATCGCTGGCCTTGATCGCCTTGTCCGTGAGGATGACGGCGCTGGCAAGCAAGGGAAGGATGCCTTGTTCCTGCTTGATTCGGAAGGACGCGAGCTGTGGAAGGAAGAGCGTACGACGCCAGGCTGGCTGACGATTGCCGAGACGCTGCAGCGCTGGGAGGCAGATGCACCGGACTATATTCTCGCGTATCGTCGGGGCGGCGGTGTTTATCCGACGCTGTATGACGGTCATTTGAACGAAGTCGTTCATTTCCCGGCGAACGGCTATGCCGTTCATGCCGATCTGCTCGGTACGGGAACGGAGCAGGTCATTATATATAACGATGAGCGCGCGGAACTGTTCGCCAGCCAACCGATCGATCTGACGGCAGCGCCTTCTGGCGTACCGATTGCTCAGCCGAAGCGGTTGTACAGCTCGACGCTGTATCCGGGCGGGGAGATTCGCTAGCTTAATAGAGTAGGGCGGCAGCCTCAGGGATCTGATGGCTGCTTACTTTTGAAAGATAGGAGAACGCGCGCAGCTCCCAGCGCGAGGTGGAGCCGTACGGGTGTCAACGACGATAGGCGGTACAATGCATTTGGTTTGCGCTCCTCCGGGTAGATAGGAGAAGCGGCTGGACAACGGTTGCGGCAGAGGCTAATTTGTGATTTTTGAGGTGTTTCCTACGCTAACGGTTCTCATAGAGGGTATTGGGGAGATCGGGTCTGTTTTTGATAGATCTTCAACGCAATAAGCTCCACTAAAACCGTTAGCGTACGAAGGGGCGTAATTCATAGGCAATAAGCGCTGTGGCAACTGTTAGCGTTACTATTATTGATTATCATAGCCGAAAATTCGAGTAACGCGCCGTGTTGTTGTGGTAGGCGTCTTGATGAATGAAGTTTACTTGTTTAACGGCATGTGCTTGTAAATTTGTAAATGAACAATATCCATCCAAGTGAGGCGGGATTACGATGAGGTATTTCGAGGATCACGAGTCGATTGCTGTACGGGCGGCGGGCGATGATAAGCTGATTTTGTCTGCCGTGGCGGGACGTTTTGCCGGTGCACATCCGAAGCTTCCTCCCGTCTACCGAGCGTATGATGAGGGCGGTTTTCCGCGCGGCGAGGATTATCGGTACGATATGAATATGGCGGCAATCTGGCCGGAAATGGCCGATGGTCAGCACGTCTATATTTGGGGCAAAGTTTGGAGCGACAATGACAGCGAGCTCCCGTTCTTCTTGAGCTGCTACAGCCCGCTCCGCGTATTCGTGAACGGCACATCACGGTTCGCCTCGAACTTGAATGACGATGTATTCCCGGAGCGCAAAGTATACTTCCGAACCGCGCTGCGACAGGGCTGGAACGATATCGTGCTGGAGTGCGTGAAGACGGGGACTGGCTGCGGCGCGATTTTTGGAACTGGCAGTGTGAAAGGCTTCCCGATGCATGCGCTCAATCCGCTGCCTGAACGCGCAGGTGCCGAAGGCTGGGTTTATAGCACGCCGCAATCGAATGCATGGCAGGCGGTTCCTGGCGCAGACGAGTGGGCGGGTGTGGAAGCACAGCTTGCTCTCACGCAGTCGCAGGATAAGTTACATGGTCAGGAGCAGGGGCAATCGCAGTCGCAGCCGCAAGGTCAGGAGCAGGGGCAATCGCAGTCGCAGCCGCAAGGTCAGGAGCTCCAGCAATCACAAGAGCAGGAACAGCCTTTCCGCTGGCATCCGCAGCGCGAATGGTCGGAGGAGCAGCTGGAAGCAGGCTGCTTCGCTCGCTTGTATAATGACAGCGAGCCTGCAGCAGGTCAGGAAGCCTTAGCTTGGGCGGCATTACATAACGACAGTTCTGCCAATGCATCGCTCACACTGAGCGGCTTGCATCAGGGACCATTCACATTGTTCGTCGATGGCGTCCCTACTTTCCGTACACAGCTGGATGAAGGCGATTGGTGCGTGGAGCTGTCACTTGGTTTCGGTCGGCATGAGCTCGTCATTCAATCCGTTTGCAAGGGGGAGCGGTGGGGTTTCACCGCCAAGCTGCAAAGCGGCGGGGTTGATGGCAGAGCGATGGCTCGAATGGAACGTCCCTATCCAGTGGCAGGTATGCCTAACGACGAGGTATGGCTGTATCGCGGATTGTATGAGGCAGGCTGCAGTCCCGAGGCTGCGACAATATCACGGATTGACTCTTGTTCAGAAGGCGAGCATCGCGACGCGCCCTTCTGGCGAATGGATCGACCGGATACGTTCGTTAGACCGTATTTGGAAAATGGTATTTTCGGCAGATGGAACTACCCGCTCGGCGTAACGCTGTATGGCATTATGGGAGCGGGCGAAGCGGTTGGCAAGCCGCATTTTACCGAGTATGCGATTGATCACATCGAGCAGTGCGCAGCAATGCACGAGTATGCGATGAAGGACACGCAGCGTTGGGGCTCGCCAGGCGTCAATCATCAGCTGTCGTTGATCGACAGCCTAGATGACTGCGGCTCGTTCGGGGCGACGATGCTGGAGGCGAATAAGCGCCGTCCAGTCCGTGGCGCTGAGGAAGCGGCGGCTCATATTGCGCACTACATCACGCATGTGCAGGACCGGACGCCAGAAGGCGCTTTGTATCGAACACGGGGTACGACGGACTTCATGCAGCAGACGATGTGGTGTGACGATCTCTACATGAGCACGCCGTTTCTGACCAAGTACTACGAGCTAACGAGTGATATTTCTTATCTGGACGATGCTGCTAGGCAGTTTCTGCTGTACAAGCGGCGCATGTTCATTCCAGAGCGCGGCATTATGCATCACGTTTACGACTTCAAGTTTGACAAGCCGAACGGCGTTCCGTGGGGCAGGGGCAATGGCTGGGTATTGTTCTCCCTTACCGAGCTGCTTGCGGTTATGCCTCATGAGCATCGGCTTCGTCCGGAGCTGCTGACATTCTTCCGCGAGCTGTGCGAGGGTTACCTTCGGCTGCAGGATGAGCAAGGGTTATGGCACCAGGTGCTAACCGACCCTACCTCGTATGCGGAAGCATCCTGCACGTCGATGTTCATCTACAGCTTCGCTCGCGGTGTCCGCTTCGGATGGCTCGACGAGCCGGAGAAGTATACAGCTGCATCGCTTCGAGGCTGGAATGGACTTACACGCCACTGCATCGATCGGCACGGCAATGTGTACGGCGTATGCCGAGGTTCCGGCTATTCCTTCGCGGCGCATTATTACCGAGACCAGCTGTCATGGCAGCTCAACGATACGCATGGCGTCGGTATCGTGCTGCTCGCAGGGGTGGAAACGATGAAGCTGCGGCAGTTCTTGGAGAGTGTCTCGGCCTCGGGACGCACTGGGGCTGTCGCTCCAACAGCACACTAACGCATACATCAGATGCTTACGGACAGTGATGCTCGTTCGGATTGTTTGGCTAGCTAGATGCTTAGGCCAATGCAGCTTCTAGCTCGGACATATTGGCTAGTGGTTATCCGCTAACGGACTGAGATGACGTTATTGTGCTGAAAATGTTCTTTTTGTACGCTAACGGACTCCAGTGGTGCTATTGAGCAAGTTGTGCGTCCAAACACGCGTTTCTTTGCCAAATAAGACGATCTGAGTCCGTTAGCGCGCCAGACGGGGCTATTCGGAGTAAATAAGGTGCCTGGAGTCCGTTAGATGGGGCTGTCCCAAAAGTCACTAGACTTTGGGACGGCCCCTTGTGTTTCAATGAACTGCAAGAGCAGCTGCGCAGAGCGAATGTTCTTACGATCGCTGTTGTCACCGGATTGCTCTGAATGGGTAAGATCGT
>NZ_QGTQ01000044.1 GCF_003182255.1 Paenibacillus cellulosilyticus
CGGGCCACTACAACGCGGGCCACTACAACGCGGGCCACTACAACGCGGGCCACTACAACGCGGGCCACTACAACGCGGGCCACTACAACGCGGGCCACTACAACGCGGGCAACCGCAACGCGGGCCACTACAACGCGGGCCACTACAACGCGGGCCACTACAACGCGGGCGATTTCAATAGCTGCAATTATTCTAGTGGCTCGTTCTGTTCTGTAGAGCCTGAATTCTTACTCTTTAATAAGCCTAGCCCAATCACTCGCGAGGATTTCACCAGCAGTCGTGCCTATTATCTCTGCCGCCGACTCTCTGTTGTGGATGATGAAGGCAACAAGATTGAATACAAGCAGGCTTGGTCGAATCTCTGGAATTCGTTAGACAACGATCAAAAGATTTGCATTCAATCGATGCCGAATTTTGATGCTGCTGTATTTGAAGAAATCACAGGCATTCAAGTTTAACCAAATACATGTTACGGAGGGATTCATATGTCAATTAGCATTCAAATCTCTGGTGAAAATGCAGCAGAAACGGTTCAACAGCTTGCGGCGCTTGCAACGTTCTTCAATGGTGCGCTCACGATCAATTCTGTTTCAACTGTTGTAGCTGCTCCTGAACAAGAGTCGACGGACACTAAAACGACAACGCGCAGACAGCGCACAGCTCGCACTGAAACGGCTGTTGCTGAAACAACGACTACTGCTGTTGCGGAACCAGAAGAACCGCAAGCCAAGCAACAAGAACCTGAGCCAGAGCCAGAGCCTGAGAAAGAGCAGGCGGGCGCTACAGGAAGCGATGAGCTGTCAGTGACGATTGAAGCTCTTAGGGCGAAGGCAACGGCTGTTGCACAGTCAGGGAAACAAGCCCAGGTTAAGGCGCTGCTGACGAAGTTTGGTGTCGCGAACATCAGCACGGTGCCAGAAGATAAACGCTCGGACTTCTTCCAAGAGCTTGAAAAGCTCGAGAAGGCAGCCGCTTAATGCAAGCCGAATTACACGAGCCTATCGTCGTCGGTGAATGCGAACACGACGCCTGCGAGAAGCCGCTGGAGGTGGGGCAAGTCGTATGGAAGAAAGGTCACGACCTGTATTGCTCACTCCGTTGCATGATCAATGACATGAGAAGTCCGAAAGGGAAAGGCGGAGAGGCATTTGGCTCAACAGGCCCCTTCGACAAGAGCGCACGCTAAGCTATCAGCGTCTGGTTCTAAACGCTGGCTCAGCTGTCCTGGTAGTGTATCGCTCGAGCAGATGTTTTCGAACGTCGACAGTAGCAGCACTCACAGTGACGAAGGAACATTCGCGCACGAGCTATCCGAGCTTCATCTGGCCCTGTGGGCTGGACATATAACCAAGGAGCAGCATGTCGAACGTTTAGCGGCTGTTCAAACAAATGGTTTCTACTCGCAAGAGATGGAAGATTACATCCAGACATATATCGACGTAGTCATTGAGCGGATCAACACTGCCCGTGCAAAGACGCCAGACGCAACGGTTCTGTTTGAAGAACGGCTCGACTTCTCGCCGTGGGTTCCGGAGGGATTCGGTACTGGTGACGTGGTCATCATCGCAGACGGTTCGCTTGAAGTCATCGACTTGAAATACGGTAAGGGTGTGCCGGTCTCCGCGATCGGCAACCCTCAACTGCGGCTGTATGGGCTGGGAGCGATCAACGGATTCGGATTCTTGTACGACATCCACAGTGTTCGCATGACGATTGTCCAGCCTCGACTCGATGACATTTCGACCGAAGAGCTATCAGCGGATGAGCTGCTGGAATGGGCTGATAAGACTGTGAAGCCGGGCGCTAAGCTGGCGTTGTCTGGTAAAGGCAAGACGGTCGCAGGCGAGCATTGTAAGTTCTGTAAGGCTCGTAGCCAGTGCCGCGCTCGTGCTGAAATGAATCTCAAGCTGATGGAATACGAGTTCCGCGAGGCTCGGTTGCTGTCTATTGAAGAGCTTGCAGACATTCGGGGTAAGATCGACGATCTAGCCAGTTGGGCGAGCGACGTGAAGGACCACATGCTTGAGCAGGCTGAGAAGAATGGAGTTAAATACCCTGGCTGGAAGCTTGTTGAAGGGAAGAGCAACCGTGTTTACAGCAGTAAGGAAGCCGTTGAAAGCAAGCTGCTGGAGCAGGACGGTTATGCGGCTTTGATCTACGAACCTAAGTCGATTCTCGGCATTACCGCAATGGAGAAGGCAATCGGCAAGAAGAAGTTTACCGAGCTGCTTGGTGAGTTGGTAGTTAAACCGACAGGCAAGCCGACGCTCGTTGAAGAGTCCGACAAACGGCCAGAGCTGAATAGTCTTGCTAGCATCGACAGTGATTTCGGCGGCGAAGAGTTCGAGGACAGCCAATCAGCTGTTGACATTGGATCTTAGCTTATGGGAGATATTGCGGATTATTACATTGACCGAATGACATCTGGAAGATGGTCTTCGGGACACCAACACCAATCCAATAAACCAAAGGAGAATGTCCAAATGGCTATTACGAACGCAGATACCAAGGTAGTAACAGGGAAAGTACGCTTGTCTTATACTCACGTATTCCAACCGCAAGCAGTAGATGGCGGCGATGAGAAGTACAGCACGGCGATTCTTATCCCTAAGACGGATAAGGAAACGCTTCGTCGGATTCAAGCAGCTGTTAACGCTGCGAAGGAAGCAGGCAAAGGAAAATGGGGCGGCAAGATCCCTGCTAACTGCAAGACACCGCTTCGTGATGGTGACGAGGAGCGTCCGGATGATGAAGCATACAAGGGGCATTACTTCCTGAACGCATCCAGCAAGAACAAACCAGGTATTGCGAAGCCTATCGGTAAGGATGCGGCAGGCAAGACCAAATTCGCTGAGATTACGGATACGACGGAAGTATACTCTGGCTGCTATGCGAAGGTGTCGCTTAACTTCTACGCATTCGATGCAAAAGGTAATCGCGGTGTCGCTGCTGGGTTGAACAATCTCGTGAAAGTACAGGACGGCGATTTCCTTGGCGGTCGCAGCAGCCTGAACGATGACTTCTCGGATGTGGAATTCGAGGACGACTTTGATGGCGAAGAAGATTTCTTGAACTAATAGCTCGGTGAAAGGGATTCGGTAATCAGGTCCCTTTCCTATATAAGGAGGTGCGGCTGTGAAGATCAAAACGTGTAAGCTGTGTCAGCTCGGATTTGTAGACACAGGCCGTAGCCGTAATTATTGTGGCGAATGCGATCCGCGTAGAGTTCGAATAGCAGAATTTAGTTACAGGGGAGGAAGTACAAATGCAAACCACAATCAGCGATCTGGTCAAGGCAGCGCATCAAACGGCGGTAGATAAAGGCTGGTATGAGGAGCCAATAAGCTTCGGCGATTCTATCGCTCTAATTCATTCCGAGCTGTCGGAGGCTTTGGAAGAATACCGTAACGGCCACGGTATTAAAGAGGTATACACCGAAGGTGTGAAGCCGTGCGGCGTGCCTGTGGAGCTGGCGGATGTTGTAATCCGTGTGTTCGATATTTGCGGTCATTTCAAGATCGATCTGGAGAACGTTATTGCTATGAAGACGGCTTACAACCAAAGTCGGCCACGTAGACATGGGGGTAAGCTGCTATGAGAGAGATCAAATTTCGGGCTTATGACAGAAAGGCAAATGCGATGTTTCCAGTCCACAAACTGGAGTGGCATAAGCTTTCGAATGTCCTGACGCACCTTTCAGGTGTTGATGTTCACGATAAAGACTCCGACTTCTATGGGGATGTTGCCTATGGTGGACACCTCGACAAAATGACAGGAAAACCCGGGGAGCCGCAGGTAAAACGTTTTGAGCTTATGCAATACACCGGCATGAAGGACAAGAACGGCAAGGAGATTTACGAAGGCGACATCCTTACTGCGGAGTCTTACCCATTTCAGGACGACGGACAATACAACTACCACGGCGTCATTGAGTGGATTGACTGCGGTGCTGCTTTTTATATGACGAAGCATCTCGTTAACCCGAATAAACGCGGAATTTCTGACGGCATTTCCGAACCGATTGATGAAGGACTGGAAGAGTTTGTGGTGATAGGTAACATATACGAATATCCTCAGCTCCTTGCAGGTGATTCGAAATGACCGTTCTTCGCATCGATATTGAAACCTATTCCTCTGTCGACCTTGAGAAATCAGGGGTTTACGCCTATGTCGATTCACCTGATTTCGAAGTACTGTTGTTCGGCTACGCATTCGGTGATGATCCGGTTCGCGTCATTGACTTAACCGACTTCGAGGAGATTCCGGAAGAGGTGGTTTCGGCGCTCTCTACTCCTTTAATCCTCAAGCAAGCATTCAATGCAGCGTTTGAACGGACCTGTTTGGCGAAGCATTTCGGCATGCCGATGCCGCCTGAACAATGGCGCTGCACAGCCGTTCACGCGCTCTATCTTGGCTTACCAGGTTATCTAGAAGGCGTCGCTAAGGTGCTTAATCTGGAGGCGCAGAAGGATGCAGCAGGTAAGAACCTGATTAAGTTCTTCAGCGTCCCGTGCAAGCCTACCAAGGCCAACGGAGGCCGCACACGGAATCACCCACACCACGCTCCCGAGAAGTGGGAGGACTATAAGGCGTATAACGTACAGGACGTAGTCGTCGAACGCGATGTAAGCAAGGCGCTTAGTCAGTACCCTGTTCCTGACAGTGAGAATGCGCTGTGGGCACTCGATCAGCGGATTAATGATCGCGGCGTTCGACTTGACCCAGACATGGTGCAACATGCTATCACTTGCGATCAGCAGCACAAGGAGAAGCTCTTGCTTGAAGCAACGGAGCTGACCGGGCTGAACAACCCGAACAGCGGTGCACAAATTAAGGCGTGGCTGCTAGAGGAAGAAGGTATCGAAGTCGATAGCCTTACGAAGGACACGGTGCCTGTTCTTCTGGATCAAGTTGGCAGCGATGACGCTAAGCGTGTGCTGGAGCTGCGGCAGGAGCTATCCAAAACATCGGTTAAGAAATACCAAGCCATGCAGCGAGCTATCTGTAGTGACGAACGTGTTCGTGGGCTCCTACAATTCTACGGGGCTAACCGAACTGGCCGATGGGCAGGACGTCTCGTGCAAGTTCAGAACCTTCCCAAAAACTATCTTAATGACATCGACCTCGCCCGCGACGTGCTGCGCTCTGGGAACTATGAGTTGCTCGAAATGCTATTCGAGAGTGTGCCCGATGTACTCTCTCAGCTGATCCGCACAACATTCATCCCTTCGCCTGGTAGACGCTTCATTGTTGCTGACTTCTCGGCTATCGAAGCCCGCGTTATCGCGTGGCTGGCTGGAGAGAAATGGCGGCTCGACGTATTCAGCAGCCACGGCAAGATATATGAAGCCTCTGCGGCGCAGATGTTCGGCATTCCGATTGAAATGGTATCGAAGGCCGATCGGCAGCGCGGCAAAGTCGCAGAGCTGGCGTTAGGTTATCAAGGCGGACCGAATGCGCTCATTAACATGGGCGCTCTGGAGAAGGGGCTTCAAGAAGAGGAGCTGCAGCCGCTGGTCGACGCATGGCGCGCAGCGAATCCGGCAATCAAGAAGTTCTGGTATGACGTTGGCGATGCGGCAATCACAGCGATGGAAGAGAAGCGAACGGTAAAGCTTCAACACGGCATCGCCTTCATCTATTCGCCCAATACTCTGTTCTGCCAACTGCCTTCCGGTCGCCGGCTGGCGTACTTCAGGCCGAAACTGGAGAACGGCAACTACGGTAAGAAGCAGCTGAGCTATGAAGGCGTTGACGATAAGAAGAACTGGTCGCGGCTTCGGACGTACGGCGGCAAGCTTGTGGAGAACATCGTTCAAGCCGTTGCAAGGGACTGTCTAGCGGTCTCACTTCTTCGATTGGATGCCCATGGCTTCCAGACGATCATGCATGTGCACGATGAGGTCATCATCGATGAGCGTGAGGATTTCTCCTCACTAGATGAGGTATGCGAGATCATGGGACGGTCAATTGACTGGGCGCCGGGGCTTCCGCTTCGGGCAGACGGTTTCGAGTCGACCTTCTATAAGAAAGCAGATTAATTCGAGAGGGTGTTCAGATATGAGAATAAAAAAAGCGAACTGCGTGATTTCGTTCAAAACAAAGCAGATTCACGGAAAAAGGAAATTCGTCAATCGGCAACATTAATCGTGGAAGCGGTCGTTAAGCCTGTGGTGCTTCAAGTTTATGACGATCTCGCATTACTTGAAAGAGAAGCTCAACGTCTGCATGACCGTTTACTCGAAGCTGCTGAAAAACATAAAAGGTTTAACAACTGGTCAATCAAGTCGATCGTTCGTGACCTAGATAGCCATGTAATAGGAGTTCGGGAAGACCTTGCAAACAGACAGGTACGTCTTGTACTGATGAACCTATTCGACTTCCAGACGGAGGTAACAATGCCGGAGGTGGAAGAGTTGATTCCATCGATTGCGTTGGAGCTTACTGAAAAAGTCAAAGAATATCGCGATGTTACTGATCTACGGACTGAACTTACGGCAATCATCGATTCTTCGCACAATGGCGATAAGGCATTCAGCCGTCTGGAGGAGCTCGGGGTTGACCTTACGGGTTTCGATAAAGGCTCTGATAACCTACCAGCTGTCATCGCTCTATCTGTGAACCCTTGCGTTCTGAATGGTAGTTGCGGGTAACGATCAATTCGAAAGGACGGTGCGCGATGAAGGTCCAAATCGAAGAAAACATTTATCTTGAATCAGACTCGATGCAGTTCATCATTCGTGAATATACAGGCAAGGTCAACAACGAAACGGGCATTGAGTCATTTAAGACAATCGGCTATTACTCTAACATTAGTTCCGCGTTGAAGCGTATGGTCAAATTGAAGCTGATGCAGTCTACAGCAACGGATCTGCGGGAGCTGCTGGAAGACTTGCGGCGAATTGAACAGCGTTTCGAAACCATCTTCGCTTCAATCGAACTGGACGACGATGACAGCTATCTCAATTAGTAGCGAAGGAGCGGAAGCCAATGATCAAGGTGACGACCCAGCAAGGAACATCAGTTTATCTTCGTCATGAGCATATTAGGTTTAAGGCTGATGGCGAGAGCCGCGGCACGCTAATTCAATTTGTTACAGGATCGGGTGATCAACTGTATGCCACAGAATCACACGATGAGGTATGCAGACTGGTTATGGAGGACCTGTGTAAATGAAAATTCTAGTCTATGAAAATGGAAGTAAAAGCAAACTCATAGCTGTTCTTGTAGAAGAGAACGGAAGCGAACGCGAGCTAGTAAGAACCGAAAAAGGCAGAGATGATTTGCTGAACCTGATCGACGATATGAACATGTCGCATCTGACAGTAAGGTTTATTTAGGAGCTTAGGAAGGGGTAAAGCATGTACTACCTAAGAAAAGATGACCGGGCAGTATACAAACATCATGATTATTCTCGCTTTTACCGAGGAGCCTTTGTTGGCACAGAGGGAAAGTATCAAGGGATGAAACTCTATAGGTGTAAAACGCTCAAGAGAATCTTGCAGTTAAGAAAAAGCACGTTTCATTACTGCGGAGAATTATTTGACGTTTATGACGAAAATGGCAAAGTTGCATTGGTGGAAGCGCGAGAGAACGAAGAATTGGCGTGAATACGGAAGAAAATGGAGGTACAGTATGCAGCAACTTCGAGAGCTTGTGGTCGATAACTTCGCAGGCGGTGGCGGTGCCTCGACGGGTATAGAGATGGCGATAGGCCGCAGCGTGGACGTAGCGATTAACCACGATCCTGCAGCGATCGCTATGCATGAAGCTAATCACCCGGATACGGTCCATTACTGCGAGAGTGTCTGGGACGTTGATCCTCGCGACGTAGCAGCTGGTCAACAGGTCGGACTTGTGTGGCTTTCTCCAGACTGTACGCATCACAGCAAGGCGCGCGGAGGTAAGCCTCGTCAGAAGGGTATACGCGGCCTCGCTTGGGTCGGTGTACGCTGGGCGGCAACGGTGAAACCTCGTGTTATTATGCTAGAGAACGTAGAAGAGTTTATGGAGTGGGGTCCGTTGGATGCTGACGGGAGGCCGATCAAGGCGAAGAAGGGGCGGACGTTTCGCTCCTTCGTCAACGCGCTGCGGCGGCATGGCTACCGGGTTGAATGGCGGGTGCTGAAGGCATGTGACTACGGAGCTCCTACAACACGCAAGCGGCTGTTCATGATTGCTCGTTGCGACGGGAAGCCGATCGTATGGCCGGAGGAGTCACATGCCGAGGCTGGCTCGTTAGCTGTCAAGTCTGGACGGAAAATGCCATACAGAGTGGCTGCTGAGATTATCGATTGGTCGATTCCTTGTCCGTCTATCTTCGAGCGGAAGAAGCCTCTGGCTGAGAACACGATGCGCCGTATAGCCCGTGGTTTGAAGAAGTTTGTACTCGATAATCCCGATCCGTTCATCATCAAGGTAAACCACAGCTCTGATGATGTTTTTCGTGGTCAAACGCTCAGCGAGCCTCTTCAGACAATAACATCCAAGAACGGCTGGGGGATCGTCACTCCTTATCTGACGAGAATCGGGCAAACGGGCTTCGGTGGCGATCGAATGAGTTACTCGCTTGATGAGCCGATAACAACAATTACAACGAAGGCAGAGCACATGTTGATATCGCCGACACTCATACAGACGGGATACGGCGAGCGAGAGGGCCAGCAGCCGCGCGCACTTGATCTTCAGAAGCCGATAGGGACCCTAGTAGCAGGTGGACAGAAGCATGCGCTTGTAGCCGCCCTCCTCGCTCAGTATCACAGTGAGACAGCTAGCCATGACGCACGGGGCCAAACACTGGATAGTCCAATCATGACGCTTGATACTTCAAACCGATACGCGCTCGTGACAAGCAACCTCATTAAGTTCAGAGGCGACAATATCGGCAGCTCGGTAGAAGAGCCGATTCCGACAATTACAGCTGGTGGCAATCATATCGGCGAGGTTCGAGCGTTCCTGATGGCCTACTACGGCGCCAGCGTCGGTCAGCCTTTAAGTACTCCTCTCGGTACGGTTACGACGCACGATCGGTTCGGGCTCGTCATGATCCACGGAACACCGTACCAAATCGTCGACATCGGCATGCGGATGTTGACCCCTCGTGAACTCTACAATGGACAGGGATTCCCGATGTCCTACATCATCAATCCAACCTTTAACGGCAAGCCATTTTCTCAAGCAGAACAGGTCGCGAAGTGCGGGAACTCGGTGTCTCCAGTCATCCCAGAAGCATTGGTTCGTGCGAATCTGCCAGAGCTTTGCGTCGCTAAAAATAGGGATCGCTTCAGTGAAGCTGATCTGGAAGTGATGTTGGCTTAACACATTAAACGGGGAAGTGAAAATATGCAAGACGTCGAATTAGCCATCGCGTTCGGGCGGAACCGAAGCGATACGAATTGGAAAAATGAATACCTCTCTTGGGGCGAGATGGTTCAGCGCCTTCGCTCTCTGCGCCGCACTTCCGAAACGATGGTTGATTACGACAAGCTGTCGGTACCGAATAAAGGGAAGCTAAAGGACGGTCCGGCTTTTGTCGGCGGACTGGTGCAGGGAGGCCGCAGGAAGAAAGAGAACGTCGAAAGCCGCTGCCTGTACACCCTTGACGTTGACCATGCCGACAGCGACTTCCTCTTCATGGTTGAGCTTGTGCTTGGCGGCTACGCTTACGTAATCTACTCCACGCACAGTCATAGAGAAGATAAGCCGAAGTACAGAATTGTCATTCCCGCTGATCGGGAGATGACGCCAGACGAATACGCAGCATCCTCTCGTAAGCTCGCAGCGAATATCAGCATGCGGTATTTCGATAAGACGACGTTCGACGTCCACCGCCTTATGTATCTCCCTAGCTGCTCTATTGATGCTAAGCCTGTTTTCATAGAGTCCGACGGTGAGCCGATCACTGTCGATAGTATTCTCTCTCAATACGACGACTGGACGGACCCGACGAGCTGGGAGCGCCATCCTGGTGAGGAAGCACATCGACGCACTAAGGCGAAGATGGAGGACCCGAAGAGCAAGGACGGTATCATTGGCGCATTCTGCCGTCACTACAGCATCACAGGAGCTATTGAGACCTTTCTATCTGATGCCTATGAACCTACGAGCGTAGAAGACCGCTACACGTTCACAGGCTCCAGCTCGCACGGTGGACTCGTCATATACGACGATGACACATTCGCCTATTCGCACCATGAATCAGATCCAATCAGCGGGCGCGAGGTGAACGCGTTTGACCTCGTACGGCTCCACAAGTTCAAGGATCAAGATGACAACGTCGGAGACAGAACCAACGTCGTGAAGCTACCTTCTTATCAAGCGATGATTGACTTCGCCATGAAAGACAGCGCCGTCATGCGCGAGATGGTCGCAGAGGAATTCGGAGATATGGAAGATCTGGACGAAGAACAGATCGACTGGATGGCGAAGCTCGAGCGCAATAAGAAGAATCCGAAGATCATCCTTGCCAATGCCCGCAACGTAGAGCTGATTTTGACCAACGGCGTATTTGCTGGAACGCTTGCTTATGATGCCTTCAAGAACACCGAGGTTGTTCGCTCTGACCTCCCATGGCGCCGCCGTGAGCGTCCCGAGGCGGACTACGAACCGTGGCTTGGGGCAGACGACCGCCGGCTGCAGCACTACATTGGCAAGCACTACGATATTAAATCGTCTGACACGATTAAGAACGCCCTTACTGAGGTCGTACACAGCAACACGTTCCACCCTGTTAAATCGTATCTGGAGGAGCAGCAGTGGGACGGCATCGAACGCCTAGGCCGTTTATTCATCGATTACCTTGGGGCCGAAGATACGCTTTATGTGCGCGAGGTTACGCGTAAAATGTTCATCGCTGCGATCAAGCGGATCTATGAACCTGGCTGCAAGTTCGACCAAATGCTCGTCCTCGTTGGTCCGCAAGGCGTTGGTAAGAGCTCGCTGCTAGCGAAGATGGGGCGACAATGGTTCAGTGACTCTCTTAAGACGTTCGACAGCAAAGAGGCGGGCGAGCATCTTCAGGGGGCGTGGATCATCGAGATCGGCGAATTGGCGGCAATGAAAAAAGCCGAGGTAGATGAGATCAAACAGTTCCTATCCAAGGAGAGCGATCGGTACAGGGTAGCGTATGACCGCATGGTTTCAGATTTCCCACGCAAATGCGTCTTCTTCGGCACGACGAACAATCACAACTTCCTGCAGGACACGACAGGTAACCGCCGTTTCTGGCCTGTTACGGTAGACCCAGCAAAACGGAAGCTGAACCATTTTACACATTTTACAGAGGAACTCGTTGGTCAGGTATGGGCAGAAGCGCTAAGCCTCTATAAGGCTGGAGAGGCGCTGGAGCTTGATTCAGAAGCCTATGAGGCGGCGAAGACGATGCAGGAGCGGCACATGGAGAATGACCCGCGTGAGGGTCTAATAGCCGAGTACCTGTCTACGCCTCTGCCTGATGATTGGGATGAAAGGGATGAGTGGTCCCGCCGTGAGTATTTGAAGCAGCCAACCGGGTCCGTACCGAGGACTCGTGTATGTGTTGCGGAGGTGTGGGTGGAATGTTTAGAGTCGCCGCTTAAGGCGTTGAAACCGTGGGAAGCAAGGAACCTGTGTGACACCATTCGGCGTATTCCAGGGTGGAGAGATCGGCAGCCAGAGAAGTCCAGATTCAAGCTTTACGGCGTTCAAAAGGCGTTCGAGAAAGTGTTGCCGTAATTTGTAATAAGTGTTGCCGTATTTTTTACAGCAACAAAAGGTGTTGCCGCGTTGCCGCATTTGTTGCTGTAAATCAGTATGAGCGGCAACGCGAAAATACCAGACGTAGCAAGGGTTCAGAGTTATTTGTTTCTGATGTTGCTGTAAATTCTATTAATATAAGCTAAATATTAAATAGCATATATAGCATATCGAAAACTGGCGTATAAACACATGCTACGTATGCTAACGCATGTTTTTGCCCGTATACGTGTATACGCGACAACATCGGCAATGCGGCAATAATGATGTTCGGGAGGTCAACGATGAGAGAGCGGACAATTGAGAAGCGGTTTTGTTCGGAGGTAAAGAAGCATGGCGGGCAAGCGTTTAAATTCATCCCTCCAGGATATGCAGGTGCGCCGGACCGCGTCGTGCTATGTCCTGGTTGGCGGACGTACTTCGTTGAGCTAAAGGCTCCTGGTGAAAAACTAAGGCCTCTTCAGGTGAAGCGAGCAGAAGAACTGCGTAAGATGGGATACCCTGTCTATTGCATTGACTCGATTGCAGGCATAGATGACTTTATCGCAGAGGTGTTCGGTCATGAGGTTTAAGCCGCACAAATATCAGGAGTACGCAATCGAGCGGATACTGGACACGACAGCGGTCGGGCTCTTTCTGGAGATGGGGCTAGGCAAGACGATCATCACCCTGACCGCTGTAGAGAAGTTGCTGTATGATTCGTTCGAGGCCGTGAAGGTATTGGTCATCGCGCCGCTACGGGTTGCAGAGGATACATGGAGCCGCGAATCAAGCAAGTGGGATCACACGAAGCATCTGCGCATCTCGAAGATTCTAGGCGATCGGAAGCAACGCGAGAAGGCATTGCTGCAGGATGCGGATATCTACGTCGTCAATCGTGAGAATGTGCAGTGGCTGGTTGGACACCTCGGGAAGAAGTGGCCGTTTGATACCGTCATTGTCGATGAGCTTTCCAGCTTCAAGAACAGTGACGCACAACGGTTCAGAGCATTGCGGCGTATACGGCCGCTGATCAAACGAATCGTAGGCCTAACCGGTACACCAGCACCGAACAGCCTACTTGACCTATGGGCGCAGATTTATCTTCTGGATCAGGGGGAGCGTCTAGGAAAGACAGTCGGTTCTTACCGAGACCGTTACTTCATCCCGGGCAAGAAAGAAGGCCATGTCGTTTACGAGTGGAAGCAGAA
The DNA here is from genome assembly GCF_003182255.1 of Paenibacillus cellulosilyticus. Classification (GTDB taxonomy): domain Bacteria; phylum Bacillota; class Bacilli; order Paenibacillales; family Paenibacillaceae; genus Paenibacillus_T; species Paenibacillus_T cellulosilyticus. The sequence continues at coordinate 12,924 of NZ_QGTQ01000044.1, forward strand.
GAAAGAGGCAGACGACCGCATTCACGAGGCGATTGCAGATATTTGCGTCAGCATGAAAGCCGAGGACTGGCTAGAGATGCCGCAGCGTGTTGATCGGATCATACCGCTGCAGTTGAGTGAGACAGCTAGAGATCAGTACGAGCAACTGGAGCGCGACTTGTTATTGCCGATGGTTGGCGCGGACATCGTTGCGAACACAGCAGCGGCGTTGTCAAACAAACTGCTGCAGATGGCGAACGGAGCCGCGTACGACGAAGAGCGAGGCGTTCGTGAGATCCACGATGTGAAACTGAACAAGCTAGAGGACCTGATTGAGGCAGCGAACGGCAATCCCGTGCTGGTGTTCTATGCTTACAAGCACGACTTGTCCAGAATCAAGAAGCGGTTTCCACAAGCGCGGACGTTAGATTCAGCTGACGACATAGCCGCGTGGAATGCAGGTGAGATTCCACTGCTTCTCGCGCATCCAGCATCAGCGGGGCATGGACTCAACCTTCAAGACGGAGGGAGCGTTATCGTCTGGTTCGGGCTTACGTGGTCCTTGGAGCTGTATCAGCAAGCTAACGCACGGCTTTACCGTCAAGGCCAAACGAAGAGTGTGATTATTCACCACTTGGTCGTCGAGGGTTCCATTGACGAAGACGTCATTGCCGCACTGGAGAGCAAAGCAGATGGTCAGAACGCATTGATGGCGGCAGTTAAAGCCAGAATCGAAGGCATAGCAGCTTAATACTCATGGGAGAGTGATAGCGATGAAACACGGTAAAAATCCAACACGTAGGCAGAAGATGGGGATTCAAGCGGCAGGGCTGACGTCAGACAACTGGCTCGTTGTTAAGGACTTACCTGGAGAGATGACGATCGTGCACCGGCTGATTGATCAGACACGCGTCATTTTTAAATAAAGCTGGAGGTGATCGAGTGAACGGATTAACGGCATACAGAGACCTGAAGATCGATGCAGAGCTTTTAGAGATTCGAGCGAACGATCTGGAAGCCGAGTACAAGACGTTGTACGAATGCTGCTTCATGCCCGGAAGAAAGCCGATGATGCAGGTCGACAAAGCACTGGATCGACTCGACGAGATTAAGGCGCAGCACTTGTTACTCCAACACCTGTGCACGTTGAAGAGAGACGCGTTACGGCAGATGGAGGCTGTTATGCAGCAGTCCGTCAATATCCGGATTGCCCATTTGCGAGATATCGAAGGCCGAAGCTTAAGTGAAATTGCTGAAACGTTAGGATTATCACTCTCAGCAACAAAACAACGTTCGGCTAAAATACCGCGGGTGGCCGAGGAGGTGAACGGATGATACTGGAGTACAGCAACGTACGCGTATTATGCAAACCGAAGTTTGAACGGTTGGAGGGCTGGATGCCGAAGTACCGAGAAATTGACGATCCGGGACCATGGCTGGTTATCTTCAACCCCATCATGCAGCGATGGATTGTATCCAACGAGCCCGCAGAACACGGCATGCAGGCTGAAGCGGAAACCATTCAGCTTCACGGATACGGCGAAACCTTGAATGCGGCACTGTTCGTGGTATACGAGCACCAGCGTTCACTCGGGCTTGAGCGTACGATTCTGGATGAGCTGCGCGAAGTATGGTCGTTTGAGAATGCGATGGTTATAGCAGACGGCAGTGAATGGGATTGGGACTATGATCCAAAAATCATTCAAAATGTGCTGGATCGGATTGAAGGCGAGGGATAGCTATATCACAAATACGTCATTTAGGCGTAAAAGTCTGTTGCACATGTACTAAAAGTGTTATAAAATCTTAGTGTGGGCATCCTGTACCCACACAGTAGGTTGACTGAATTACACATCAAGCCGCCCGGCTAAGGGCGGCTCTTTTTATTCCAATCGATCGGAGGCGGTACTGATGACATTGACACCTAAGCAAGCCCAGTTTGTACGCGAATATCTGATTGACCTCAATGCCACACAGGCCGCCATCCGTGCTGGATATAGCGTTAAGAATGCTGGCAAGATTGGTCCAGAGCTACTAGGAAAAACTAGAATAGCGGCTGCTATCGAAAAAGCGATGAACGAACGTGGAAAGCGTACAGAGATCACAGCTGATCGAGTGCTGCAGGAATATGCGAAGATTGGATTCAGCAACATAACCGATTACCTGAAGGTGGAGCAGAAGTCATTCGAAGCTGCTTCGGGTGAGATCAAGTATTACAACGAGGTCGAGCTGTTCCCGACTGACACAGTTGATCGTAAAAAACTGGACGCTGTTGCAGAAATCAAGCAGACCAAGGAAGGTATCGCACTCAAGTTGCACGACAAGAAAGGCGCGCTGGACTCGATAGCTCGTCACCTTGGCATGTTCGCTAACGATAAGCTGGAGATCAACGGCAACGTCAATCACAATGTGACACATGACCTTAAGAAGCTGTCACCGAAGGAGCTGGAGGACCTTGAGCGGATTATCGCAAAGACTTCCGAGCCTTGATGCGGTGCAGCAGGCTCGTGCGTATCACAGCCTCAAATACTTCCTTGGCTATGAATCCAATGGCCGCTGGAAATCAGGCAATCACCTTGACGTGCTGACCAATACGCTGGAACGTGTATCATCTGGCGAACTGCGGCGAGTCATCGTAACAATGCCGCCTCGTCACGGGAAGAGCGAGGTCGTATCGAAGAAGTTCCCAGCATGGCATATCGGACGCAATCCCGAAGATGAAATGATAATCAGCTCTTACTCAATCGATTTGAGTAGGGGCTTTTCTCGTTTAGCGCGTGACACGCTGGCAGCCAATACGGCAGTCTTCGAGACCGAGGTTGATCCAGACAACAAAGGTGCCGAGTCATGGGGCGTCAAGGGGCACAGAGGCGGGCTTAATGCTGCTGGCGTCGGTGGTCCGATCACTGGTAAGGGTGCACGCATTGCAATCATTGACGACCCGATCAAGAACGCTGAGGAAGCGAACAGCCAAGTCATGCGGCAGAAGGTGTGGGACTGGTACACGTCAACGCTGTACACTCGTCTAACGCCTGATGGTCGCATTGTTGTCGTTATGACACGGTGGCATGAAGACGACTTGGTTGGCCGGCTGCTGAAGAAGGAAGAAGAGGACATTGCAGCTGGCGTCCATGAAGGTGAGCGCTGGACGGTCATCAACTTTCCAGCTCTTGCCGAAGCAGACGATTACCTTGGTCGCGATCCAGACGAGCCGCTATGGCCTGAATACGGCTTTGATGCGAAGCGCTTGGCACAGATCAGGCGCGACGTCGGCAGCTACGTATTCAACGCATTGTACCAGCAACGCCCGAGTGCAGCAGAGGGCGCCATGCTTAAGCGCCACTGGTGGCAATATTACACGTTCGATCCGACTCGCAAGGCATACGACGAGATGGTGCAGTCATGGGATTGCACATTCAAGGACAGCGACGGCAGCGACTATGTTGTTGGACAAGTGTGGGGCAGGATCGGCGCGAACAAGTACCTGCTCGACCAAGTACGCGCCCGTATGGACATCAATGCAACGATGCAGGCAATCACGCAGCTGTCTGCCAAGTGGCCGCGTGCAAAACTCAAGCTCGTCGAGGACAAGGCGAACGGCCCTGCAGTCATCCAGATGCTGCGGAACAAGATTGGCGGGCTCGTGCCAGTCAATCCTGAAGGCGGTAAGATCGCTCGTGCTTCGGCCGTTGCGCCTGAGATCGAAGCAGGCAATGTGTTCCTGCCCGAAGGCGCAGCGTGGGTGAGCGACTTCGTAGAGGAGTGCGCGGCGTTCCCGCGCGGTGCACATGACGACCAAGTGGATGCGATGACGCAGGCCATTAACCGGCTGCAATACCGATTCATTGCGCAGCCCGGTCCAGAAGAGAAGGGCGGCTTCTACACGCCGACAGAGCGCGAGGAGCTTGGCGGCAATCAGACAAGTGGGATTAGGAGGCTGCGGTGATGAGCGACAACGTCAACAAGCCTGCACACTACACGGCAGGTAGGGTCGAATGCATCGACGCGATCGAGAGTGCAACTACCGAGCTGCAAGGTATCGAGGCCGTATGCACAGCGAACGTCATCAAGTACGTATGGCGCTGGAAGCGGAAGAACGGCGTTGAGGACTTGCGTAAGGCACGTTGGTACTTGGATAAGCTGATCGCACGCGCGCAGGAACGAGAAAAAACGTAGAATAAGAACGTTTGTTCGGTGTATACTGTTACCGAGGTGAAGCCGAATGAGCAAGAAGCTAACAGGCAACGGGTTTTGGGAATCCAGCCGCATGATGCTGCCAGAGCACAAAACAGCACTGATCGAATGGCGCAGAGAAGAGCGGAAGCGCAGTAAGCCGAACATTGACTTCGAAGCAGCTGAAGAGATCGAAACGGCCATACGCGAAGCATTCGAGAACAAAGAGCCAATCACGATCGAGGTATTCAACGAATATGCCGAGCGCATTGAGACAGGAATTATCGAGAAGGTGGACCGCTATGCAGGGAAGATCAAGCTTGATGGGGTATGGATCATGTTTGGCGATATTATCGCGGTAAAATAGAAAAGAGAGCCGGGGATGCTTTCCCACAGGCTCTCAACAAGTAACTTACCATATTAAGGACGATGTGACAAGACGCCGCAATGGCGTCTTTTTTCTATTCTGCGAAGGAGTGACGAGTTGTGAACTATAAAGCATATGAAGCGCAAAGAGGGTTAAACCAAAATCAAGCAAACAGATTGCATGAGACATACGAAACACCGTCGCCGCTTAGTCCGATTCTTGATGTGATGGCAACAACGTGGCAAAGGCTTCAAATCGTAGAGTCGAGGTTATACGAATTACAAAGCGCACTGTTCGGCGCAGAACCCGCTTGTGACACGGAGTATTATTCTCCTGAGCCTAGTGTGCAAAGCCTTGCTAAAGGTGCAGCAGATAAAGCGATGATTCTGGAACAAATTGCTGACGAGATGATCACCCGCTTGGTGCATCGGTCATGAAGCAATGCCTAGCATGCCAAAGCGACAACGTCACCAAGGCCAAGAACGACAGTGGCTTCTATAAGGATGGCAAGAGCAAGCCTGTGCGCCTCTATCAATGGGCTTGCGGTGATTGCGGCTTTGTAGCGACGTTCATGGACAAGAAGGAGACGGTGCAGCAATGAGTGACTTCCTCTTAATTGCCGTTACAGGGTTCGTGTTCCTTTGCGGCTTTGTGCTTGGTCGGAATTGGGAGAAGGCGACGCAGCCACTTCCGCAGCCAAGTGACAAAGAACAAACCGTCCTTGTGCGGCGTGTCAAATCATCGTTTCGTAATCCAGCACGGACATTCGAGCATGATTACAACGAGTACAAGACACGAGGCGGCTTATATGCGCCAGTGAAGCCGGGTAAGGGCAGTACGGCAGATGATATAGACGTTGGCAGGAAGGAGTGAACCCCGTGGCTAAGAAGGCGAACATCAACGCAACGTTCGACGAAGTAAAAGACAAGTATACGAAGCAGCGGCTCGACCTGATGTCCGATGAGCAGCAGGAGCTTGCTGAGAAGATACAAACGTGGTACCAAGACGCCTACACCGAGAAGGATCAGCGCGGCATCTTCGACAAGATGGAGACAGCCGACCAGTATTGGGAAGGCGAACAGAGCCCGCCAGAGAGTGACTACGACCCAGCGAGCAATACGAATGTCGTTAACAGCACGATAGAGGGCCAAGTCGCTTACCTGGTAGAGCAGAACATCGACGTTGAAGCCAAGCCGCGCGGGCCGAGTGACCTGCCGTTTCGTGATAAGGCTGTCAATCTCATGCGTTGGTGCAAGGATCAGAATCGACTACGCCGCAAGGTTGACGTGCACGAGCGCCGTCGTAAGAAGTTCGGTGTCGGTGTGCTCCGCGTGCTGTTCAACCCTGATGTATTGGACGGGCTTGGTTTGCCGCAGATTGAGCCGGTTAACCCAGCATACGTGTTCCCGGATCCAGTCGTCAGCGACATATACCGCATTCAAGAGGGTCGCTTCCTCATTGAGACGATCAACCGAAGTATCGAGTCCGCCAAGGAGCTATTCGGCGAAGAACTTGCCGACGCCATCACACCGGGCTATTCCCCGATGCAGTATGAGGATATGTTCGATGAGTTTGACGGGTGGCCGGGCGGCGAAGTCGCGCAGGATCATTACCTCCATATGCTTGTCTGGACGCACGCATGGGTGCCTGATGACGAAGCCGCACAGGAGCAAATGGTCGAGGAGATGGAAGCCAACCCCGTCACTGATGATGACGTCGAAGCAGAGGACAGCGGATCTGCTGCTGATGCAGGTGTCGACGGGCAAAGTAGCTCGTACGCAGCGCCGAAGAGCGGCAAGCCGATGAAGAAGATCATTCGACTGATCGAGATGAGCGCCTGTGGCGTTATTCTCCGCGACACGCTGGCTGATGACGTTGTGATCTGTGAGAACGACAACCGTTATCCATACTTCTTCACGCCGGATATGTACCGTGAAGGCACGGTATGGGCGAAGTCGACGGCTGAGTTGCTTATCCCTGTGCAGGACCGCATCAACGATCTTGACGACCAGATCATCTATAACGCTCGGATGACAGGCAACCCGCAGCGCGTGGTTGATGTAAATAGTGGGATAGATCCGGACAAGCTGACAAACGAGGGCGGACTTGTCATTCCATCCAACTACGAAGGCGGCATTAAGTGGATGGAGCCGCCTGATATGCCTACTTATGTGTCGCAGATACGCGACAAGGCAATCAACTATGATCGCGTTGTTGTAAGCCGTTGGAGCGACCAAATGAATGGTGTGAAGCAGACAGGTGTGGACACAGCAACCGAGTCGCTCGGCCTGCAGCAGGCAGGCACACAGAACATCACGCACGACAAAATGCTGCTGGAAGAGACACTTGCCGAAGTGTTCGAGTATGCGTTGGTGCTGATGATGGAGAACTACACAACAGAAGAGATATTCCGAATCACGGAATCAAGCGGTGCAGACAGCTTCATGGCGATGAATCCGAACCAGCTGCTCAACATACCGAAGCTGATGCCCGCAACGTCGTCGTTCCAGCAAGGCTTCGCACAGCAATTCCCTGCAGCGGAGAACGTACCGGAGTGGATGCCGCATCCTGACGGTCTGACACAGAAGATTGCGCTCGACATCAAGGTAACAGTCGGTGCTGGCCTGCCAAGCAACAAGGCGTTCGTGTTCCAGATGATCGACAAGGCATATGCGAGCAAAGCGATTACGCCGCAAGAATACCGCAAGCTGCTTCGTGACTATGCAGGCTTGCCGATCGAAGAACAGCCGCCGCAACCCCCAATGCAGCAGACTATGCCGGGCATGATGCCACAAGGCGCTCCGGGCGCAGCACCAGCGATGCAAAACCCTATGGTTCAAGGTCTAGCAGCTGGCGGCGCACCGATGGCACCGGGAGGTGGCGCGTAATGTTGTTCAGTCAAATGGACCCGAAGAAGTGGCAACAGCACGCGACGAGCCATCCGTGGATCGGCACGAAGCAATCATACGTTCAACACCCTGTATGCCCTCGCTGTGAGCGCATAGCGCTTCGTGACGTCGGGTGGACGAGCAATCGCATGGCACGGTGCCCAGCGTGCGGGTGGAGCGGCAGAGCGACAATGCTCATGAATGAATACATCAAGGGCGGTGAATACCGATGACGAATATTGTGCGGTTGAATACGCCACAAAACAACATGATTGAAGCGTTAGAATTCTTGCTGGAGAAGGCGAAGGCGGGCGACATTCAGTCATTCGTATTCGCCGCTAAAGACAAAACGGACGGAAACATTGCAACCTCGTGGGGAAACTGCGACGTAGGCGAGCAGCAGGAGCTTTGCTCTCATCTGCAGGTAGACATCATGTATCGAGTCGTTGAAGCCAACATGGACCGTCTGATCGAGAGACTATGAGGAGGAACAATCATGCACTTAAATACCAAGAAATGCTGTGATCACGTTTTCGACGTGGCTGACATAAAGCCCCCGCTGCTCCGGCAACCGGAGGTTTTCCAGACCGTTGACCCTAACCTGTACGGCGGCAACGCGCAACGCTTCACAGAGGCGACGTGCCCGCAGTGCGAGAAGGACTATTATCTGTGGCTCAAGCAAGAAGGGCAGTCGTGGCGTATTCTGACGATCAGCCCGCGCGGCCCACGGCAAATCATGCCTAGAGGGGAAGCGTAAGAGATGAATTTCGGACAAATACTCGAACTGCTGAAGGTAGGTAAAAGGGTTTCGCGAGCAGGCTGGAACGGCAGAGGGCAATGGGTTGTGCTCGTGCCTGCCCTATATTTGCCGCCATATTCAACTCAAGAAGCTGGTCCACGCGTCAACGATCGAACAGCCAAGCATATTGGCGTAGATACTCCGCTTGACTCGCAACCGTACTTCTCATTGTGGAATGCACAAGGCAAATGGCAGCCCGGCTGGGTTCCGAGTACGGGCGATCTGCTCGCGGAAGACTGGCAAGTTATCGAATAGCACTAATTCCAAGTCGCCACTAGGCGGCTTTTTCTTTTGCCTTCATGGGTGGCTTAGAACCCATGCCTCGGCGAGCACACGCCGCCCAAATAAGCCAGGTACTCGGCTCCTGCGAAAAGCCGCATATCGAGTGCCCCGCGTAAAGGGCGAGGAGGTAAGTCGCTATGTTGAAATTCCGTTTCCCCCTTAACTTGCAACTGTTCGCCGATGGCGACGGCGCTACTGATAACGAAGAGATTGAAGTCGATCTGCCAGACGTGTCAGACGACGACAATGAGATTGACTTGGATGAGATTTTCGAAGGTGGGGATGACGATGGCGAAGGGCAAGTGCAGGACGGTGATGGACATCAAGGCGCCGCAGTCGACGAGCAAAACGAAGAGTCCGAAGGAGACGAAACAACCGAGGACGACGGGAGCAACGTACGTGGCGGCAAGGGCAAGAATGCGACGGCCAATGCCGTAATTGCCGAGCGTAAGAAGTGGCAAGAGCGCATGAGGAAGCTAGAGAAAGAGGCGGCGACGGCCAAGCGCTTTATGCAACAGGTAGGTGTAGGTGACGTTGACGAACTCAATCGCCGCATGGATGCAATGGAAGCGCATCGCCTGACACAGCAAGGTGTGCCGGCAGAAGTGGCCCAGCAATACGCGGCAACACAGCGGCAATTGGCTGATATTCAGCAGCAAATGCGCAAAAGCAAGTACGACGCAGAGGCAACTCGCCTCAAAGCTGATCCGTTCTATGCGGACCTCGATGACTATCGCGAAGAATTCGAGGAAGAAGCAGAGCGGCTGAACATGAGCCTTGAGGACGTGTACTGGATGCGCCGCGGTCGCGAGCGCATGAAGGAGCGCGAGAACGAGGTTACAGCCAAAGTCAAAGCCGACAAGGCCAAGACGCAGGCCAAGAAGGTCGTCACATCGCCAACAGGCAACAATGCCGGACAGAGCACAAAGCGTGTTCAACTCTCGGCAATTGAACGGCAGATTGCCAAAGCGGCTGGCATGACGCCGGAAGAATACGCGAAAAACAAAAAACGATAAAGCGAGGAGATAGCAATGGTAAGACGCATGGTGTATCACGGCAGTAATAACGGAACGAGCCCAATTTACCGCCAAGTGCCGGTTAATGCAAGCCAGACAATCGTGAAGGGCAGCATCGTCGTTAAGACATCCGGCAAAGCAAGCGTGGCAGGACAAGCTGCAGCTGCTGGCACGGTATGGGGCGTAGCAGCAGAGGCGAAGACGACAGGCGGCAGCGTGACTGCATCTGACGTTGTAACAATCGATGTGAACCCTGACAGCATCTACGAGATTCCGTTCGCAACGGGCGGTACGAAAACATCGTTCACGGCGAGCGACATCGGCACGGTGTTCGACCTCGGTTCCAACGCATACACGTTGAACCCTGACGATACGACAGGCGGCTACTTGGAAGTAACAGGCTTGCCAACGCCCGGGTCAACGACACGCAATACAGTGTTCGCGTTGATCAAGAATCGCTCGGAAAACTAATTAGGGAGAGTGAACCGCTATGAAAATGAATCGTTCTAATTTCGGCGAACTATTGACGCCTGTTCATAAGAAGGTATTCTTCGATGAATTCGACGGTCTGGAGAAGCAGTATCCGGGCTTCACGACCGTGTACGACATGAACAAGAAAGACGACTCGTTCCCGCACATGGGTGCGCTTGGCATGTGGGACCAAAACTCGGAAGGTAACACGATCAACGAATCCGAGATCAACCAAGGCGACACGGCTACGCTGACGGCGCAGCGTTTCGACCAAGGTTACTCTGTAACGTGGGAGCTCGTACGTGACGACCTGTACAACGTCATGAAGGGCCTCGGTCAGAACGGATCTGCTGCTGGTCTTGCATACGGCCTGCAAGCGCGTATGGAGTTGGATGCAGCTAACGTCATCAACAACGGCTTCGGCAACGTTGGATACGATGGCGTATCGCTGTTCAACGACAATCACCCACTGATTGATTCCTCGGCAGCTGGCGATAACTTAACAACGGGTGCTTTGACGCCGGACAACCTGAAAGCTGGTATGACGCTCATGCGGAACCAGGTGAACCCAGCGGGCCTGAAAATCATGGCTCGTGCCAAAGAGCTCCTGACGGGTCCAGATCTCGAGTTCACAGGCAAAGAGATCACACAGTCGACGCTGCAAGCATACGAGGAGTCGAACACGAAGAACGTCATCCAAGGTGTTGTGCCTAAAGTATACGACTACATCACGGGTTCGAAGTGGGTTCTTCGCGATCCGCGCTTCCAGAACATCACACTGGGTTGGAGAGACAAGCCGACGTTCGACTCGTACCAACTGCCGAAAACAGTTGACTGGTTCTACTACGGTTACGCTCGTTACTCGGTCGGCTATGTTCACTGGATGGGCCTCGTAGGCAGCCAAGGTTAATAGGAGGGATAAGACATGCCTAACCATGTTGATAGTGGCTACGTAATGTCGAAGCCTAACGGCGGCGGCACAAAGAAGCAATTATGGGATACGAACGGGAACTTGTTCCAGAACGACGCGTCCCTCGCCAATGTTCTTCTTGGCGCAGGAACAGGTTATAAGGTCGCACGCGGCACGGTAACGCCGACATCAGCAAGCCACACGGTAGCAACGGGTTTAACGACCGTTGTCGCCGCTGTGGCTACTTTGCGCGGTACACCAACACTCACGCATCTGTGGGTTGGTGCGGACGTAGGCAACCAGTCCGGCGCTCCTGCTGCAGGTTCTATACTCATTAAGAGCTGGAAGCCAACAGCATCGGGCGACGTGACACCCATCGCTGCTACAACGCCATGGGGCGCGGTGGACTGGATCGCAATCGGAACGTAGAGGTAGTAGAGAGGTGCCCGCAGGCACCTCTCCTTTGTTTCTATACGAAGGAGGCGGTAGTGAATGCCATCGGTAAGTGATTTAATGGCGTCAGCCTTCTACTCAGGTGGTGGTAGAGGTGGCATTTATAACGTAGATGACAACGGGCTGCGCGGAGATGATTCATTCGATAACTCTGACGCCTGGGCAAGACTGCTTAAAAAGGTAGGAGATAAATTAGCAACATTCCTTTTTATTAGCGGTAGTTATCGCTTTTCTGCTGCCACTGTTGACTTCCCGTCAAACATCTTAGTTGTATTTGCTAACGGCGCACACCTTACGCCTAACCTTGGCTCTAATATTAAGCTTAACTGTCAAATAGTCGGTGGTTTGTATTCACTTCTATTTGACCTGTCCAAAGGTGGAACATTGAGTGGTGCCCCATTAGTAACTCAGATTTATCCCCATTGGTTCGGCGCTCGCTGTGAGGATGGATTTGACAACACACAAGCAATGCAAAGAACCTTCGATCATGCAATTTCATTGAAGGTAAGAGAGGTGTTTGCGCCAGTTGGAATTTACGACATTGCTGGGACAGTCCGTGTTAACGATCCCTGCAACTTCATCGGTGTAAAAACAACATTTACCAACACAACCAATCCAGAAATTAGAGAAGGCGGAACGATCTTTCGCTCAATTGGTACGAGCAACGCGGATATGTTTGTTTTCGAACCCGTCAATGATTACAACGTTATATTCGGAACAAAGATAACAGACTTAACTTTCCTGGGGTCGAACCACTTTAATACCGGGACCAATAAATCAGATCGAAGAGCCTTGTATTTGAAGTATATGGTTACAGAACCGTCACTCGAGCGATTGAATGTAGTCGGCTTTACCCGGGGTGGCATTCACACAAATCAGTTTTTCGATGGGTCATGGTACAGTTGCCGTGTAATTCAGTGCGGAAAGGACAATGAGTACCCAGCGGTTTACCTATCAGGCGAATCGGACTCAACAAATGCACTGCATATTTTTGGTCTGCACATTGAGGCGTGCGAGTTTCCGCTCAAGTGCGATCACAATATGAGACATGTCCAGTTTATCGGCGGGAAAATTGAGATGTACAGCGCTACACCGGTGCTTGGCTCACCTGTTCAATTGAGTGGCGTTCTGGAGAATACTTTCGTAGGCATGCAATTTGTCCAACGGTCAGCAAACGACCCTGGATACTACGATAACGTCACGAAGATTCAGCCACCTTTCTTCTCTATTGCATCAGGCCGAGTGTCTTTCAATGGTTGCTTCGGTACAACTCCTACACCAGCAGGTACAAAATGGTTTAATCAAACTGGGGGAGAGATAATTATCGATGGTAGCACCTTCGACAACTGCTGGGGCGGAGATGATACAGCTTACGCTTTTTCATTCAGTGGACAAGTGAAGTTCCTTAACAACAACGTCTACTGTCAGCCTACAAACGGTAAGCGTAACTTAATGAAATTCGGAAACGAGTGCTTGATCACCGGTAATACCGTCTACGACCCGAGCAATGGAGCTGCAGTCACTTCCGGTCAACTATTCTTGGCTGATGGTGTAGGGACAAAACTAGAAAACAACCGGATCTTTGGCAGCTTTAATAAAGTTCTGGACGCTACAAGCACAGCGAACCTTATCGGCACAACGTGGTCCGGCATAGGTGAAGCTCTAATTTCGATTCCTGATGGCGCGACGACACCAGATGTAGGGTACGTCGACCGCAACGGATCGAAATGGCTCAAATTATCCAACACATCGCCAACGACGATTACGAATTTTTTGAATGCATATGGCGGTCAAGTCATCATCCTTACAGCGACAAATGGCAACACGACGATTAAAAACTCTGGCGCTTACATCGCACTGAAAGGTTCGGTTGACGCGGCGATGTCGGCAGGGGCTTCGATTACCTTACGATTCGATGGGGCAAAATGGTATGAGATGAACCGTTAGTAGCCAAACGTTCTTTTTATCTGACTTAAGACACTCCCGACATAAAAACTTATATTGAAAAAATATGTAAATTTATGCTACGATTTGTATCAAATAAGGAAGGGGGAGTGCGAGGTTGAGTAAAAGCGATATCTATGGTCGGGTGAACAATCTCGACCTTCTAAGACTTATAGCGGCAACGGTTGTCATCTTATCCCATTCATTCGATCTATTTTTGGGGTCGAAAGAAAAGGAACCGCTATATTTGCTTACGAATGGTCAGGTTTCTTCAGGCAATGTATCAGTCATTATCTTTTTCTTAATCAGTGGCTATCTCATTACACAGAGCTATGATCGCTCTCAGGACCTATATAAATTCCTGAGAGCGCGAGTGCTGCGAATATTCCCGGCGTTGATCGTCGTGGTGTTGCTGACGGTGTTTATCATGGGGCCGTTTATAACGACATTATCGCCAAGCGAGTACTTCACTTCCAAGGAGACATACACGTACTTAACGATGATACTGCTGCATCCACTTGGTAATGGCGGTTATTTACCTGGAATCTTTACAAACAATGTTTTTCCGAGCGCTGTTAACGGCTCGTTATGGACATTGGAATACGAGTTCTTCTGTTACTTGGTTGTTGCGTTGTTTGGTTTTTTCCGCCAGTTAAACAAGCCGATCGCTGTGGGGTTACTTCTAGCAACTGTTGCAGTGGATCATCTGGAATTGTCGGTATCGTTGATCGATAACGCAGCTTACTTCTTATCGTACTTTTCAGCCGGAATGGTGTTTTACCTGTTTAGGGATTCGATAAAGTTGAGAGGCAGCTACTTCCTGATAGCACTCTTGCTGCTAGTCTGTGCCGGTTGGCTCGGGTACCTGAAAGAAGGACTCCTTGTGCTAGGAGCGTATGCTGTCTTTTACTTAGTGTTCGGAACAAAGTTCAAGTACCCGGGTGTTTCGAAGCACGGCGATTTCTCGTACGGGATGTATATATTCGCATTCCCGATTCAGCAGATTCTTTCTGAGAACTTTGAGTTGAACCCTTACATCGCCTTTATCGTATCCGCATTGATAACGTTTGTGTTTGCATATGCGTCATGGCATCTGATCGAGAAACGAGCGATGAAATTCAAACGGGTACGAGTTAACAAAGTTCTAATCGAAAAAGCAATATAGCACTAAGCCGCCTGATATCGGGCGGCTATTTTATTGGTGTGTGCAGGCGGGCGCTCTTCTGAGCGTCTTTTTCTTTTTGGAAAGGAGGATAAGTCAATGCCGACTATACAACAATTGCTAAACACAATTGATACAACCTATCGTAACAGTTATTCAATAGCTCAAAAAGTGGAATGGATGGATGTTACTCAGTGTCAGATTTTTCAGAAGGTGCCGAAAGAGGCGCCTCCGGATACATTCCCAACCCAAGCCGGTGTTGCCTTCTATCAACTTCCGAGTAACTGTGATCGATTTGGTATCAAGCAAGTGATGATCAAACGATCAGTAGGCTCAAGCGGATTCTCTACTCTGCCTTACTTATCGATTGAAAGCGGAGAACAGATTGGCTCAGCTACACAGTTCTATTCATTACTAGAAGATCAGCTTTTTATTAACCCGATGCCGACCGAAACGGATGAAGGAAAAGCCATTTACCTTATTTACAATAAACGGCCTGCAGCATTGTCAGCATCCGATCTTACGGTGACTCCTGATTTAGAAGAGGACTTTCAAGAACTGCTTGTCCTCGGTTGCTTGGAGCGCATTGCCCGGGCCCGAGGCGAGATCGATGATAAGAACAACTTTGCCACGGATTACAATGCGTTGTTAGCTGACTATGAGCGACAGTACAAGCTACGGCAGCCGGAGTATTATACGCCCCGTGATGTGTTGCCGCGTCGTCGTGGACAATGGAGCGGTGGACGAGGTACAAGGAGTTCATCTGTGGCTGATCTAATCCCTTCCGGGTTGTAAGGCAAAAAAAAGCAGAACGATTTCTCGCCCTGCTCAAACTCTGTAATTATTAGTCTCATTTAGATTGCTCTTGTTGAAAAAGTGCCATCAACACTTCTTTACCTTTCTCATTGAAATAAAATGGACGTTTATGGGGATCGCGGTGAATTCCAGCCTTGGAATAAGAACCGAATTTCAACGCATACAAACCATACTTAGTGGCTAGTGTGTTTACAAATTTGGAATCTTTTCCTATCATGTGTCCAATGTCATCAAGACTATACCCACCAATGGAACGACGTTCGGTAGTGATGCTAGACAATTTTCGGGTACTTGTCGCTGGTTGCTTCGGTGGCGAAATAATATCATCTTCAATTGACGCAGGAATCTTAACACCTAGTAACCCAACAGCTTCTTCAACAATGATTTGAACTGACTTGTTCGGTAGGTGGCGTTTAAACTTATCTGCTACATCAATAAGTACCTTAGCACGTTCAATTTCCGTTACTGTAGGCTCCATCGGTTGAGGAGGTACATTCTGAACCAGGACGGTTTTACCTTTGCGCAAATTTTCCAACACTTCATACACCCAGTCAAAGAACGCGTTGGCCTTTGGTTGTCGGCTCCATCGGCATATTTCGTATATGCCTTTGGCGTTGTAGATATAGGTATCATACAACTTGCCATCAGTACCTACCAACTTGGTAGTTACTGAAAACATATCTAAACGTTCTTTGTTACGGGTATGGATCTTTGTAATTGCAGTTAGCGGGACAGTGTAATCCAAAGCCCTGCCAATCTGTTCACGGGTCATCCAAATCTCGTTATCGTCACCATAGAAGTCACATTGGATACTTCCGAAATTATCACTCTTAACCAGTGTCAAGGAATTCACAGGGCATTCCTCCGCTCAAGCTTATCAAATGATTCGACGGTATGTTTGCCATCGTTTGCAATGAGCTGACCATCCTGAATTCCTTGCTGATAAGCAGATCTTACATCTAACTTATTAAGCCATTCGAGTGAGGAGCAGACGTCATCAAGCAGGGAGTGGTCTAAACCAAACTCCTCCATAATCTCAGCGAGTCGATTAAAGTTGTCCGCATAGGAGTCGTAAAGTTCTTCATACGGCGGATACTCGGAGATCTGTTTTTTCATTGTAACCCTCCTGTTTTCAGCAACCATTGCCGTTAGGAGGACAAACCTGCTATAATAGCAGTAGCACACCTTTGGGTGATTGCTTTTGTGGTAGGGAAGCCGAATCTCTTAGCGGGGTTCATCGGCTTCCCTTTTAGTTTTGCATTTTTTTCAAGATGAATTTGACTTCCTTCTCGACTGTAAACTCGCCGTTGATGTATCCTTGCATGAATGCTTCAAGAACGTCATTCATTTTGTCTCCGTTAATCGTGCAAGATTCTTTGAAGTGTTTTTGGATCTCATCGTCGATTGTTGTGGTAAATGTTCTTCGTGCCAAGTGCTGTTCACCTCCTTGGCTATATATTACATGCTCCGAAACATGTTGTCAAACATGTATAATAAGTTTTAAATAACTTTATTTGTACCCTTGTACAGATCGAGGTGAGCAGGATGGGCGCAATATACAGCGGCACAACGAACCGAAGCAATAGAGCGGAGCAAGATTTCAGTGGAGGGCTCAACAATGGGCTCTCCACTTTTGATTTGAAGGACAATGAGAGCGCAGCAGAGTATGGCTGGGACACGGAACGGCATCCTGCACTCACAACACGGAAAGGTCGTTCATCGTATGGAGCAGCCGGTAGCGGCGCAACACGGCTGATGGCCAACTTCGGGAATGCGTATCTCGTCCGCGCCGTAGGTTCAACGCTGCAGTATGACAACGCTGGGACGTGGACAAACATTACGGGCACATGGGCCGATGCCGACTGGGACGCGACGAACTTCAATGACCTGCTGCTATTGGTCAATGGCACGCAGCTGAAGAAGTGGAATGGCACGTCACTATTAAACATCAGCGGCAGCCCTCCTGCAGGCGCTAAGTACATCACGAACGATAACGTGCGTGTCTGGATGGCGGTAGGCGATGTGCTGTATTACAGCGCCTTCCAAGATCAAGATGATTGGACGAGCGCGGAAAACAGCGGCAGCGTGCAGTATTACACGCCCAACGGCGGCGACATCACCGGGCTGAAAGAGTTCTACGGTGACAAGTGGGTTTGGAAGAAGGACAGCATGGCGGTCATCAAGGGCACGAACTATTACAATTACGCGCTCGTATCCGTCAGCAACGATATCGGCTGCATCTCTTCACGAACAATTGTCGAGGTAGGCGACACGATATATTGGCTCGGTGAAAACGACATCTATGGACACCAAGGCGGCAAGCCGTTCGCCATTGGCGAGCGTGTTCGTGGGCATCTCAACAACTTGAATCGCGGGGCATTGGAACGGTGTTGCGCGTTTACGGACGGTATTCGCTATTACCTTTGCATAGCGACTGGAGAGTACGACGAGCCAAACGTAAGGCTCATGTACGATCCGCGCTTCAACATATGGCGTGAAGTCGCGCATGACGAAAGTTACCGTTACGCTGGGCGAATCAACAACCAAACGTATGTCGGAGATGCAAACGGTCAAACGTACAAGATTAATGACGGCACGGACGACAATGGAGCCGCTATTCCTTGGAGTATTGTGACAAAGGTGTTTGACGAGGGGTATGCGGAAGCTGAAAAGCAGTACAAGGAACTTCATCTGCAAGGCACGTTCCCCGTTGACACGTCGCTCACCGTGGAGTATAGCACTGACCAAGGATTGACGTGGACGACGATCGCTTACAATCCAGCAGGCGGCGCGGACATTGCACAGAGCCGCAATATGATTATTCCGCTTGACACGCTGCCGCTAACGAACTTCGCACAATTCAGACTTTCAGGCGTTGGCCCTGCTGAAATACAGAAGATGCAACGATATTTCAAAGTCTGCCGCGTGCAGCGATAGGAGGCTTCTATGGAACTGACACAAAAAGAGAAGGATGCGCTGATTGATAGCCGCGTAAGAACGTACAAGCTACGGATTTATGATGCTGAACTAAACCTCGCTGCACTGAGGGCGACTAACTCATCTAAAGAGCAGATAGCGGCACAGGAGAAGAACATTGCAGGACTGCATGCCGCGATTGCGGCAGTTGAAGCAATGAGAGGCGGCGACGGCGATGTGTCCGACTCCTGATTTGCCGCAGCTGGCAGATAATCCGAGTAGTCAACAACTTATTGATTATGTCGTAAAGCTTCAGCGCGACTTGGATTGGCTGCTGCTTAATCTTGACGATCTGAACGTCCGACGCATTACAGCAGATTCGATTTACACAGGGACATTGGACGCCAATGTCGTGACGGTTCGAAGTGACCTAGATAGCGGCTTCATTCAAATCGATGGCGATGGTATGGTGGTAAACAACGGTTCCTACAACACGTTTGAGGTCGATATTAACGGCAACGTAACTATGACCTCAGCGCGAATTCGAAGCGCTGAAGGCTACCCGTACGTTGAACTGAACTACGACGACAACCTGATCGGTGCATATTCATCTGAAAATGATTGGATTAAAGTCGTACCTTTCGGTACCAATGATCGCCCCGCCATTATCTTTGGTGCGGGCGATTTTGTTGTGGGTGAAATTGAGGCACCGGAAGAGATGGAGATCAAAGGATTGTGGGGGTTGAATCTCTGGTCAGGGACGGGGCCTATCAAGCTTACAACGCAAGGGCTCGAAGGCATTCAGTTCGACTCGTGGAGCGAACTTCGCAGCGTGGCAGCTGGACAATCGCTGCAAACTGCGCTCAATGCCAAGGCGACAGTTGGAAATGCAACCTCGGCGGCTGGCGGTCATAATCACGGCATTCCTCCTGGAACGTGGTTAGCCACGACAACGGACGGCGTAACCGTGAGCGGGCTTGTCTCTTGGTCCGCAGCGACAGGCCACACGCATGATCAAACGTAAGGAGGGGACGCCGATATGGCAAGTGCTCAAGACACAACGGGCATGATCGGAATACGTTCAGACCTCAATGCCAAGGGGATCGACAATAGCCGCATCGGATACAGCAACGGCTATGTCACGATCGACGGACAGAACTTCATTAAGCCGACAACGGTTAGCGGTGGCGTATCCTACGCGGACCCTACGGCATACAACAACACGTACAACACCTACAACACCTATACGTCAAACCAAGCGACGAAGACGGCACAGGACAATTACCTCAGTGCTCTGAACAATACAACGACGAACCCATATGATCAGCAAGTTTCGGATACATTGGCCTCCTATTACGACAAGTTGACGAACCAAACGCCTTACGACGTGTACAACAGCGATGAGTATGCAGCCTATCAAGCGCAGGCTGACCGGGCGGCGCAGAAGTCAACACGCGCGGCGCAGGAGTCAATGGGCGCTTCTGGATTTGGTCGTTCGACCAACCTTGCCGACCGGGCTCAGAGCATCCAGAACGACGAGAACGAGTACATGCAGCTGCAGGTTGTACCGCAGCTGCAAGCGGCTTATGATTCGAAGCAACAGCAGCAGCTTGCGGCGCTGGGAACGTATCTCGACGCGCTGACTGGACAACAAGGACTTTACGACACGCGGACTCAGGAAGGCATCAATAACCTGTACAATGCGGTTAACTACCTTAGCGGGCGCAGTGACCAAGCTTACCAAACGCAGTACCAAGCGGAACGTGACAAGGTTACGGACACGCAGCAACAAGAGTTGCTTGAAATCCAGCAGGCGGCACTCACCGGCATGTACAAAGGCAAGCAAACAACCGCCGCACAGCAGCAAGCGTTTGAAAATGCGTGGACAGAGTCGGTGCAAATGGGTAAAGTTTCGGATTCGCTTGCGAATCTCACGGGCATTCCAGCCGGTACGTTGCTTGAATCGACCCGTCAGTTCAATGCGAATCTCGCTGAACAGCAAGCAAGCCGTGCACAAACAGCTTCTATTGCTGCTGCTGACCGGGCGCAACGCGCGTCGGACAATGCAGCTGATCGGGCTTTGCAAGAGAGACTTGCAGCGAACAAAGAGAGTGACCAAAACGCGGCAAGTACAGGACTCACCGCTGCTGAAAGACAACAAGAGGGCAGCGCCCTATTGTCCGCGCTTCGGGCGGGCGAGTTAACCCCGGCACAGGCGTGGCAACAGATTCAAGACGATTTGTCACTCGGGCTATATAGTGCCGAGGATGCTAAGTATCTGCAAGGCATTGTTCAGCAAATTGCGCCGTCGACACAGGCGCCTGCAGCTACTCAGGATCAAATCGCGGCATCGGGCGCCAAGAGCGACAAGGAAGTGGAAGCAGAGGCTAAAGCGAAAGGCTATCCTACTCTCGATTACCTCTCGTGGTATAAGTCAGCGAATGGCCGACTTGGCGGCGTAGACTTCCAAACGTGGCAAAGCCTGTACGGTCCTCGCCTAACACAAGGTTAAGGAGGGAATGAAATGCCGTTCTCCAGTGGCGTTCGCAATAAATGGAGTCGTCAGAGTTCTAGTTCAACTGATAAGGATGACGACCCTTCAGCAGCCGTGCAACGGCAAATCACAAACGCCCGCACCCGTCTACAGGATGTGGGCGTTAACGTTAAGACAGACACCGACCGCCGTAATTGGTTCGAGAAGGCAACGAATTTACCAGAAGGTCAGAACTTCATATTCGATGCTCTGGAGCTCCTAGGTAGGCCATCTCAAGCCATTCTCGGCATGCTGAACGAAAAGCAGACGGGCGGTGACAAGTTCGGTGAGGCAGCATGGAAGGGATTCAGCGGGCAGGAGAGGACGCATGGCTCTGACCTGATGGAGCGCGCTGGCGTTCACAACAAGCTTATGAAGGCAGTTCTAGGAACGGGGCTTGAGATTGCGCTCGATCCGCTCATGTATGTACCTGGTGCTGCGTTCACCAAGGTCGGTAGAGGAGTTGCCGATGCAGCGAAAGGTCTAGGCAAGGTATCATATGGCACATTGGAGAAGCTTCCGGCCTTCGGTCGCTTCTCCGAGAACACGCTGCGGCCAGCTGCCCAAAAGGCGAAGGATGGTCTCGGCTATGCTTTCAATCGTGATTACCGCATAGATGAAACCCTTGGCGGGCAGCGCGGTAATAACTTCTTGCGCGATCTGGGTGAGGAGACAGAGGCAACAAGGCGCTATATGGCTGACGAGTCTATGCGTAAGGTCGTGGATGCTGCGAAGTTGGCAGGTGGTCTCGATGCGGGTGCGGATGTTGGGCGGATCATGGAAGCACCTCTAAAGCAGTTCGAGGACATTCAAGCGTTCGAGCTGCCAGGCGGTGGTACAACGACGAGTAAGCGAGAGTTGCAGAATCGAATCGATGATAGCCGTAACCGCATTACTGAACTCGAAGGTGATTTGAAAGATAACTTCTACACACCTAAGAGCCTTGAACAGATGGCGGTTGGCGATAAGGCATACCGTATAGGTGAGAATGGTAAGCGCCTAAAGGGGGAAAAGGCACTCGAGATTGAAGAGGTTCGAAACGGATCGGCAGGGAAGGAGATCCGTTTCAAGGATGAAGATACTTTTATCCCCGCGAACAGCGTGAAGCCTCTTGGCGTATCGAGAACGACGGAGCTTGGCGGTGTTAACAAGCAAATCGCCGATACTGCCGATCAGCTAAGCAGGCTTGATAAGCAAATCAGACGACAATATTTTAGTAGAGAGAATGCAGCACTCCGACAACTGGCTGGGCGTAAGAATAAGCCGGTTAACATCGACGAACTTGCGCAAAGCCGAGCCTTCTCACAGGTGGGTGCTAGTCCAGCATTTAATGTGATGTTGAAGCAAAGGGACGAGCTTAAGACACAACTGAACGATCTGCGTACGCAGGCGACCGGCTTGAAGGATAACACTGCTGCTCAGATTAAACAGCACCAGGACGACATCGAACAGTTCACAGCGTCGAAGCAAAATCCAATCATCGAGCAACGCGAGATACCACGCGCCGAACGAGAATTGTCTGATGACGTGAATGTTAGAGAAGCAGCACGACAACTGACGCGGAGCAATGATGAGATTCGGCAGTATGCGCTTGACAACGGCATCCACATCAGCGAGATGGAAGGATATATGAAGCACGTCCTCTCCAAGGCTGAACGTGAATCGCGTCAGCGGCGAACCCCAGCTGGTGTTGATCGAGGTGCTGTTGGTACAGGAAACCCGAATAAGAAGGTTGTGAACGCTCGTGAATTGAGCGGTAGCGCTGAGGACATCAACGAACAAGTAGGTCGTGAGTTCTTCAACCCGAATGCGTTCTTTTCAACCGCGATCGGTCAGAAGCAGCTCATTGACTACGTTCAGGCTGTGCAATTCCGACGTAAAGTGCTGAGCAATCCCGACTTCGCAACCAAGTACAAGAAGGGGATGGATATCAAGCCGAATCAGGTCGTCATCGATACGAATAATTATAAGTTCATTAAGGCCGGCGAAGAGGTACCAGAGGGAGCGACGGCGCTAGCTGATGAAGTCGGTGGCGAATACCTAGTGACGAAGGCAACAAAGAATGCACTCGACCGTTACCAAAAGCTAACATCGGACGAAGGTATACAATCGATGCTCAAGTCCTATGACGCAGTGCTGAACAACTGGAAAAAGCTAGCGTTGCTGTCTCCTGCATACCATGCCCGCAACTTGGCAGGCGCGATGTTCAATAATTACGTGGGCGGCATGAGTATGCCAAACCTTGTTAAATACACATCAGGCGCGGCCAAGGATGTAGCTGACGCGCTGAGGGGCAAAGGCGGCGAGCTCTTCGAGGAATACCGTAAGCAGGGTCTAGGTGCCGAAGCGCTATCCAAGGTAGATTTCGTGCGTAGTGTCGATCCAGAAAAGGCGATTGAGAAATCCGTACAGCGCGGTGAACAATCCTTCCTGAGACGTGCAGTCAATTTGCCAGAAACTAGCCGTGAGGCAGGTGCTGTCGTAGACCAGGTCTCGCGCTTCGCCATGTACAAGTGGGCTCGTGATAAAGGGTTAACGCCTCAGCAGGCCGCGGCGAAGGTAAGAGAAACGCAGTTTGATTACAACAAGCTATCGAACTTCGAACGGGAGTACGTGACTCGGGCGGTGCCGTTCTATCGGTGGATGCGCAACAACATTCCATTCCAACTGAAGCAGATTACCTCGGACCCACGCAAATATGCAAAGGTGAATACGGTTAGGGAGAATGCACAGGATGCAGTCGGGCTCGATGAAGAGACGATGCCGGATTATATGAAGGAACAGTTCGCGCTTCCTGTCTACGGCAATGACAAGACGGGCACGGGTAAGATTCTCGGCTTGAACCTGCCGCTCGGTGACTTAACCCGGTTGGACGATCCGCTCAAGCTGCTTGTCGGATCAGTTAACCCACTGCTGAAACTGCCGGCTGAATTATCCCTGAATCGCAGTTTCTTTACGAACAAAGAGATTAAGAAGTACGAGGGAGACAAGACGAACTATAACTTACCTGGCACCGCCCTTGATTTCGGTATTGATCCGAAGCTCAATTACGTGCTTGAACAGCTTGGCGGACAGCCGACTCGTATGGCAACGACGACATTCAAGGATCAAGGAGATGTCGATCAGGCCGATCAGGCGCTAAGACAAACGCTTGGCATATCCTCGCTGCTGAAAGATTACGACGTGAATAAGTACGATTATTACAAGCTACTGGACGAGCTCAGTAAGCTACAAGATTACATTCAATATATAGAGCAGCAGCGAGGACAAGATGTGCGTACGATCAGCGAGATAAATCGGGCTGCGAGGTGAGGAGCGGTGGGGGACATGGCAAATGAGGATTACTTCCCAGAGATACTGCAGCGGCTGACACGCATCGAGGAGAATACAAAGAATTTGAATGATAAGGTGAAGGACCTTGAGGATGATCGTAAATGGCTGTGGCGTACGACGTTCGGCAGCATCATTGTTGCCGTGCTAGGATTCTTCTACCGTGGAGGTGCTTAAGTTGGATACCGATCAAATTTTAATGCTTACACCATGCGTTGCCGCACTGGTTGGTGTGCTGAAGCAATACAAAGTACCGCGCCGTCACTACAATGTGGCGGCGCTTGCTTTTGCTGCCATGTTTGTTGTTGTGCCGGACGCAGTGCAGTCGACGCTCGCGGCTATCGTTGTTATTGGTCTTGGTTCGGTTGGTTTGTACAAGGTTTCTAAGGGGGATTCCGATGCAAGCGAAAGCAGCAAGTAACATTAAAGTCATTGACGTGTCGCACCATCAAGGGGCGATCGACTGGGTATCTGTCAAAGCGGATGGCGTACAAGGGGCGTTTATCAAAGCATCAGAAGGCCGCACGGGAGTCGATACCAAATTCAGCACGAACGCGAAGGCGGCAGTGGCGGCAGGCGTGAAGGTTGGCTTCTATCATTATGCGCATCCCGAAAACAATAGCGCGCTGGTCGAGGCGGCAAAGTTCGCAGATACGGTGAAGGGGTATGCTGCTGACTTCCCTCACGTCTTGGATGTGGAAGGTGATGCGGCAAGTGTTGGCGGTGGGAAGCTGTCGGCGTGGTGCGTGGCATGGCTTCAAGAGGTGGAGCGACTTACTGGGCATCCTACAATGATTTACACAGGTGCCAGCTTCGCGAAGTCGTATCTCGGCAATCAGCTGGCGTCGTACCCGCTGTGGATCGCTCACTATGGCGTAAGCACGCCTATGGCGAATAGCACATGGGACAAGTGGTCGGTGTTCCAATATACCGATGTAGGTAAGGTTAAGGGGATCAGTGGCAACGTGGATACTAATGCCATGGAAAAGTCTTTCTTCGAAAAATATGTTGTAGAGGAGAATGAGTATATGCTTACACCAGAAGATGCAAATGCAATCATTAAATTCCTGAGCGCAGGCTATGCGGCGACCGTGCAGATCCCAGAAGCGAAAAAAGAATTCAACCGCTTGGCGAACGAGTTGCGCAAAGCAAGTGGACAAGCAACACAGTAACAGCGAAAAGCGCAGCATCTCGCTGCGCTCAGTCGCATACCCTATTAATGGAGTTTGGTGCCTTGACCTCTTGGGGTCAGGGCTTTTTTATTTTTGATGCATGCGGGTCGTCTGCTAGTTCGTCGATCTCACGGCATAACTCGTGTTGCCATTCGGTGTCGTTGATCATCGAGGCCATGAGCGAGAGGTTCTTGAGCCGAAGCATCTCCCAGATGTAATTGGCGTTCTGCTGGAGACAGTGGTCGAGTTCTTCAATCTCATCATGTCGAAGCTCGCGCGTCTTGTTGACGGTGCAGATTTCAGCCATGCGAGTATGGAAAGACTTCATGATCATAGTAAGATCACCCCACAAATAATTAGTCCTGCGATAACGATTCCCCACGCCGCCAAATCCTTCATGGCTTCTGCTTGCTCATTGACCTCTTCCTCGCGTGCCCTGATGCAACGTATCCGATTGCCGTCAGATTGGTACTCATAGCGATAGACTGTTTGCTTCATTACCGAATCACTCCTCATTGGGTTATAGCACATCATACGTCATATAGACGTAAGAGATGACTGATTTATACGTCTAATTGACGTAGATTTTTGCCGTGGAATTGGTGCCGTGTTTGGTGCCTAGAAAACGGTGCCGTAAAAGCAATTGGTGCCGCGATGGTGCCGAAATGAGAATTCAAGTTCGTGGATGATTGTGGACAATCGGGGAATGCGAAAGGGAATTTGTTGTTTTCATTGAGGATTAGTAGCTAATCATGTATGATAGTAAACAGGGAAATAAATATATGTGATGTTAAACCCACTCGGAATATTATCGCTGGAAGCCTTGATTTTACTGGGCTTCCAGCGCTTTTTATTTGTAAGTAGAACGGGAAT
>NZ_QGTQ01000045.1 GCF_003182255.1 Paenibacillus cellulosilyticus
GAGGTCGGGTGGCTTTCGCTTGCCCATAATTTGCTCAAGAAGGTGGCAGTTGATAGAAGAATCAAAAAGGCGATTCAGGGATGACCCCCTGAACCGCCTTTTTTTGCTTTTTTTCAATAAATTGAGCTAGCTCATCAGTTAGTTGACCTACTTTTGGGACAGCCCCGTTTTTTTGTTCCGCAACCATGGTTCATTCCTTTTAATCTAGTTTTAATTTGCTTTTACTATTTTTTTAAACACGCCAACTATACTAACGACATAGACGACTGAGCAAAGGTGTGGTGAACCAATCATGGAATTGAAAATCGAGCAGGTTACCAAAGTGTACGGATCAAAGCAAGCTCTTAATCGTGTAACGCTGCATTTAAAACCGGGCATCCTCGGGCTGCTTGGTCCCAATGGGGCCGGCAAATCTACTTTAATGAGAATGCTTGTCACGATCGAGAAGCCGACCCAAGGAACCATTACGTGGAACGGTATAGACATCGCTAGCAACCCGGATGCATTACGAGCTGATCTAGGGTACCTGCCGCAGGACTTTGGCGTATATCCCAATATGAATCCTGTTGAGTTCCTGTCCTATATGGCTGCTATGAAAGGGATGGCCAACAAGAGCGCCAAGAAGAGAATTAATGAACTCCTTGAGGTTTTGAATTTAGCTAATGATCGTAAACGGCTGCTCGGAGGATTCTCAGGAGGAATGAAGCAGCGGGTTGGTATCGCGCAAGCTCTGCTGAATGACCCTTCACTATTGATCGTCGACGAGCCGACAGTTGGGCTAGACCCTGAAGAACGCATTCGGTTCCGAAATCTGTTATCTACGATGTCTTCGGATCGAATCGTTATTTTATCCACTCATATTGTGACCGATATTGAGTCGATCGCGCCGCAAATTGCTATTCTATCAAAAGGAAGGCTAGTGACGCATACGACACCAGAAGGTCTGATGCAGGTAGCGGATCACAAGGTATGGCAAAGCGTCATTCCGACTTCGAATCTTCGTGAAATGCAGGAGAGGTATACGATCAGCAGCGCGATACATCGAAGCGATGGTGTGCATGCAAGAATCGTGTCCGAGCATCAGCCAAGTCAGAATGCAGTGTCGATGCCTTCTTCGCTGGAAGACGCTTATTTGTATGCCGTAGCACAATAGGAGGAAAGTTATGGGTGAAGCGCTGGACGCTTATTATAGCTTGGTCCGAAATAACCTGATCAGACAAATGCGAAGCTACTCGTTCCTGCTTATTGTGCTGATCACGTTGTTTGTTGGTTATGCTAGTGTGCCATCGGCTTCAGATGGGTACCAGGTTTTCTACATCGGCGGGGTTCGAGGCATCTACAACTCTGCCTGGCTGGGCGGTATGGTCACGATGCTATCAACATTGCTCGTATGGCTGTTTGCTTTCTTTATGCTAAGAAGCCAAATTTCCGAGGACGGGCGGTTAAAAGTAGGACAAATCGTAGCTTCTACGCCAGTTAGTAATTTTCGCTATATTGCTAGTAAGGCGATATCTAACTTTGTTGTACTCGTTGCGATCGAGGTGATCCTATTTCTAGCTTTCATGGTGATGCAGCTCATACGGGGCGAGAGCTATCAGCTGCAAATCAATGACTATTTGTCCCCGTTTGTCATTATCGTTATGCCTTCTATGCTAGTGCTAGCTGCACTAACGGTGTTCTTTGATGTGTTTCCTGGCATTAAGGGCGTAATTGGCAATATCATCTTTTTTGCCCTGTGGATATGTTTTAGCGTCATCTCGATCGCGAGTCCAAACAATTTCTGGGATGTGTTTGGTCTGGAGTCCATTCGTACCGATATGGTTCAAGAGGCGACGCTTCATTATCCTTTTCTTGCGACGAGCGAGGAAGGCGGCAGCTTCGGGTACTACTCGAATGATGGGGACGTTGCAACATTCATATGGCAAGGCGTAGATTGGGATAGCCATCTACTAACGCTTCGGCTCATTTGGGCGTGCATTGCGATCTGTATTCTGATTCTCTCATCGCTCGTATTCAATCGATTCAGAAACGAGCGGTCGAAGAAGAATCCGTTGGCCATACAGCAACTGATTGGCTTGTCCGATGCGAAGGTACAGGCTAAGCCAGCATTGGATCATTATGAATTTAAGTTAACGCCTGTGTCAAAAGAACGGAAGCTGCGGATTGGACGACTAGCTAGAGCTGACTTGTTCGTCATGTTGAAAGATAACTCCATCTGGTGGTATATCATTGTGCTTGGATGTTTAGGGGGCAGTCTTCTGCTGTCGCTTGATCGCATCGGCAG
This sequence comes from Paenibacillus cellulosilyticus, assembly GCF_003182255.1. Lineage (GTDB taxonomy): Bacteria > Bacillota > Bacilli > Paenibacillales > Paenibacillaceae > Paenibacillus_T > Paenibacillus_T cellulosilyticus. Next base: position 2,285 of record NZ_QGTQ01000045.1, read on the forward strand.
CTGGATGCCAGTTGTCGCCGTGCTGCCAATTGCACTATGGTCGCAAATGGGGACGAGGGAAAAATATCACTTCACGTGGGACATGATCGCATCCAGCTGCCCTCCGCTATATCGTTTCTTTAGTGTGTGGTTTGCTGGTATTGCTGCCAGCTTGCTTGTTTCTGCAGGTGTGCTTGTCCGTTATGCGATCGAGCAGCAATGGTCATCCGTCGGCTCGTGGTTGGTGGCAGCGGTCTTCATTCCAACGCTTGCGATGACGCTAGGGATGATCAGTGGTTCCAGAAAGCTGTTCGAAGTGCTGTATATGCTGTTGTGGTATTTGGGGCCAATCAACGACATTCCTTACCTCGACTTTCTGGGTGCGACAACGGATCATAGCGAGATTTACGCCGTCGCGACAGTTATTCTGCTTGCGGTTGCGCTATTCGTACAGCAATTCAAAGAGAAGCGCTTCGTTTCAATCGCTGCAGATAAGGAAAGGATCAAGCAATATTCTGAAGGAGGCATGTCATGAGAACCTATAAGTTGAAGATGGCTTTGGTCGCATACGCAGCAGCAGCGGCACTCATCATGTCCGGATGCGACTCTGATTCCGAGTCGACATCGGGGCAAGCCGAACAAACCTTTCGTGCAGATAAGGTCATGGAAATTGCAATTCAAACGGATGGGCAAAATATCGAAATTGTACCGTCAAGTGGATCGGACATACGGATTAACTCGAAATCGGGCAAGGAGGTTCCGGCTGAGTTGAATGGGGATGTGTTGAGCATTCATTTTGAAAGCTCCGCAGGCATCCACTTCAAGACGGACCGGCTGCATATCGAAATTCCGAGCAAGACATATCGTAAGATTAGTCTTGCTTCCGAGTCAGGGCACATTGAGGGACAGCAGCTTGATGCGAATGAGCTCGTATTGTCCGGCGGCTCTGGTAAAATCGAGGTTAGCGGCTACACGGGAAGCCGAATCGAAGGCCATTCTGCAGCAGGCAATATTGAATTGACGGATGTGGAAGGCGAGCTGAATATTGATAATGATACAGGTGATGTCAATATTGGATATGTTGGGCAAATAACGAATAAAAGCAGCATAACAACCGGCACCGGCGATGTTCAGTTGAAATTTGACCATAAGCCAGACGCACTGTCGATCGATGCTTCTTCGGAATCGGGTAAAATCAAAACCTCGTTAGTCGACGAATCCAAAGTAAGTGACGATGGCGCAGGAAAGCTGTTAAGAACGACGATCGGCTCTGAGTCCAGTGAAACGCCGAGTCTCAAGATTCGAACGTCGACAGGGAATATAAGTCTGGAATAGGCGCCGTTTCTTTAAATATAAGACATTAATAAAGCCAATCAGCTGTGCTGATTGGCTCTTTTGCATGAAATGAATGCTGACGTGTTAGTAATTCAAAGCGGTATTCTTCGGTAGTGTAATAAAGAAAGTCGTTCCTTCGGATACCTTGCTCTGCACCGAAATGGTACCGCCGTGAGCAACGATTAAGCTTTTGACGATCGCCATACCAAGCCCGGTACCGAACTCCTTCGAATTCGTGGTTGTCCCTCGATCATACTTATTGAACAGATGGCTGAGCGTTTCTTGATCCATGCCGACTCCTGTATCTTTGATTATCAAGGTTGCAGCATGAGCATTCTCGCTGGATAAGTGAACGCTAATATTCGTTCCAGGAGGATTGTGCAGGATGGCGTTCATAATCAAATTCTGAATGGCGCGGTACAGCAGCTTTGAATCAAATGAGAGGATTAGCGTATCGCAATCAGAGTGGAAATTCAAATCATACGCTTGAAGACGGGGGTCGTTCCATGTATCGGCTAATAAGCTTCTGATGAACTCGACAACGTCACTTGGCTCCAAATGAATCGGAATGACCGATTCATTCTGGTTCATCTGCAGCGAAAGACTTAAGTCTTGAATCAAGTCTTCCATATGCTTCCCCTTCCTCATGATCTCCGTAATGAAGGAACGCTGTTCTTCACTGCTCCACGTGTAATCCTCATTAAGCAGCAGCGCGGAGTAACCAGAGATATAGGTAAGAGGTGTCTTCAAGTCATGTGAGATTCCCGCTATCCAATCACGTTTCAACTCTTCGAGCTTGGCTCGTTCCAGCTCGGCTTGCTGCAAATTAACGCCTAATTCTTCAATATTCGTAATGACCTCGCTGTACAAGCGATAGGGAGCTTTAAGCTTATTTTTTTTCGTGTAGATTCTATTCGTATTTGTTGGTATAGCTGGCTCTCGAGATAAGTTGGAAATCCACGTAATAATGAGCCATATCGGACTGCTGAAATACCAGCTGAACAGAGCGCTCGACAAGCCGATATTGACGGCGAATGCAAGGAAGACAATAAGATCGTAGCTTTCCATTTCTTCTGTAAGGCCTAGTGCTGGGAGCAGCACTTCGACAGTCAGCATAATAGAAAGCCCCATGCTTATGAGCCATGCAATAAGTCCAAGAATAAAATGGATGCTGAAACGAAGCTTTATTTTCATAATGGCATCCTTAGACCGGCGGTATGAACTTATACCCGATCCCTTTCAAATTAACGATCACTTCGGGGATTCGAGGATTCGTTTCGAGTTTTTTGCGAATTTTGGAGATGTGCATAGCGACCGTTTTCTCTCCTCCATAATGAGGATCCTCGCCCCATACGAATTGATAAATTTGGTTTGACGTATAGATGCGATTCGGGTTCTTGAAGAAAAAGGTGAGCAGTTCAAGCTCCTTGGCCGTGCACTCGATCGGTTGATCGTCTACGCTAAGGCAAGCGTCAGCAGGCTTTAATACAAGGTTTCCATATCGATACTCTTTGTGGTGTATGGTTTCGTTGGGGACTGACCGGGTTATATTCTGTCGCCGGAGCAGCGCTTGAATTCTTGCTACAACCTCCATTGGATTGAAAGGCTTCGTGATATAGTCATCTCCACCGATACCGAGTCCTGTAAGTTTATCGAAATCGCTTGAGCAGGCACTGATAAAAATAAGCGGAGCATTCGTGATGGCCCGAATCTGATTACATAGTTCGAAGCCGTGTATATCAGGAAGCATAATGTCTAGCAAAATGACGTCGAAGGGGGGTCGCTGAAGAAGCGTTAACGCTTCTCTGCCTGATGTACACGTAAATATTGAAACAAAGCGTTCCTTCTTAAGCGTAATTTCCAGCAGCTTCAGAATGCCCTCCTCATCATCGACAAGCAATAGCCTTTCGGATCTATTCAAATGAAAATTCCTCCTATCATTTCCAATATTTTAACCGATTGTTCTTGATGGTTGCAATGAAGAAGGAGGAGGGGATGATAATGGGGGAGGGGGACATTTACTTCAGCAATGCGTGGATTATCGATATAATAGGAGAATAGTTGGTTATATCTTTTCCATTGGAGCGTGTTGTCGTATTTCGTGAAGATAGCCGAGGAATTCGGCTTGGAGAACATGGGGATCGAAGAGATTAAGCAGCTGGCTGCATGTGCACGCGAGGTCCATCGCAATTTATAAAACTCCCTCGAAATGATTCAGTTTCCTCACTCAGACTCATGAATTCGCAGGATTTCATCCTATAGTTAAATTGAAGATAAGGATGATAGGGGAGCCGGTGGCTGGGATATACGGCCACCGATTTAAATCGCAATACGGGTTATCGTTCAGTCGAGCAAGCCGCCAGGATTATAATTCGCCTTGCTACGCTTCCAGAAGAGGGGCCAACAGGAGGTTTCTTTGATGAGAATGGCGAAGTACCTTGGTAATTATGACTTAAGGGGACGATCTTATGCAGGAATTTCCGGAGATAGTAACCTCCATAAAGCAAGCTGCAGAATTAACAGGTTTGACGGAAGATACAATTCGTTATTATGAGAAAATTGGATTGTTGCCTTATGCTGACCGAAAACGAAACGGGCATCGGGTTTACAGCAGTGACCAGATCAGAGGGATCATATTTTTAACCCGGTTGAGAGCAACAGGGATGACGTTAGAAGAAATGAAACGTTATCGAGAACTTTCAAATATTGGTAACGATACGATGCCTCTTAGACTGTCCATACTCGAAAAGCACAAACAAAAAATCCAAAAAGAAATCTCCAGATTGTATGAAACCGAAAAAATCATTGAATATAAAATCGACCACTATCGTGAGATCTCCCAAAATCCAGATCTTAGCGATACCAACTGTACCCCTGCTGTAAGTGGAGACCTGTAGACTGTGTAATCAATCTGAAATAACTTTATCTCTTCATTTACCATTTTCATAAAGCTATCTTCCCAGACCCCGACAGCAAAATCCGTCAAGGAGTCAAATCCCTGCTCACGATAAAGTTCTTCCTTATAAAATCCCTGCGATAAGCCCCATCCCGCATAGACACGGCCAACAGCGCATAACTGCCGAAGTCAGCCGGTTTAATTTGCTCAATCGAGGCCAACTGCAGCCATGAGCGGTGCTTTCATTCCGTCTAGGACCAAATACGTTTGGGGCCAAGTTTTTGCAACTCCGGCGAAAGGCGTAATTCGTTCTACCATGTCTGGATAACTGGCTCCCCATTGATAGGATTGAATGCCTCCCATTGACAATCCGACTACTAGAGCGATCTTTTGAATGCCGAATTTTTCGGTCAACAGCCTATGCTGGAATTTAACGTTGTCATAGATGGTTACCTGCGGAAAATTAGCTCTGTCGAATGGCGGAGGCGTGTTGCTTGGAGACGATGATAATCCTCACAATTATGTTATCTTTCATAGAAGCAGCAAGGGAAGTTCTCGTTATAGAGAATTAATGGGAAGGAACTGCACCAATCGGACGGATTAGTTGAGAAAACGGCAGCCAATATCGGCTACCGTTTCTGTGTGTTTTGTTCTTTGGGCTATCGTAGCCGATAGTTACGTTGTACTTATTTCCATTGCGCGATATCGTGAACCGGCAATCGAACGGGAGGTCGGCTTTCGGCTGCCGCTTTGCCGATCGAAATAATAACGATGGGGATGTAACGCGAGGCATCTAGCCCGAATGCTTCTGCAATCTTGTCTTTGTTAAATCCGGCCATCGGATTGGTGGCGTAGCCATGCGCGTAAGCGGATAGTAATAATTGCATAGATACAAGTCCGCCGTCAACCATAATGGATTCACGCTTTTCTTGTATGGAGAAACGATCAAATAGAGGTGCGACAGTCGATAGAATCTTTTCTTTCATCTCCTGCGGCAAGTAGCCGAGTTCTACTGCTTTGCCGTATATCTCATCGGCACGGTCCGTAAACTGGAGATCGCCGAACACGGCAATGACGGCGGAGGAGGTAAAGATTTGCGTCGAATTAAACGGCGCAAGCTCGATCAGCTTCTCCTTGGCTTCCTCGCTTTCTATGACAACAAACCGCCACGGCTGCAAATTGAACGATGACGGCGCAAGAGTAGCTTCCTTCAAGATTTGGCTCATTTCCTCCCGGCTGATTTTGACCTCCGGATCGTATTTTTTAATGGTACGCCGTCCGTGAATAACCTCGTTAAAATCCAGAACCGTACTTGATTTAGTCATGCAGTGTTCCTGCCTTCCTTTGATATATTAAGCATCGGGAGATACGAGAGGGCTGCCGACAAGCAAACGGTCGATAAAATCGGTCAGCGTTTGTCGTTTCGCTTCATATTCTTGTTCATTCCAATCAAAAATACCTTTGTCAAACCAGAAGGAAGCGCCAACTAGTAAAAATTCCACAGCCAGTTCCGGCTGCCGAACATGGAATATTCCTTCTTCCACGCCTTGTTGAACGATTTGCCGAGCATAGGGGAGTAAGGCCATGATCTCGGCGACAATCCATTTCTGATGCAGGGTGCTGTTGATTTCTTGATGCAGGTATTCAAATACGTCTACGTCTTCCTCGTTCGGGGAAGCTTCCGTAAATAGACGTGTAAGCTTATCGAGAGCATTCCATTGCGTACTATCGACCAAGTCCTTTACTTTTTCGAGCCGCGAGGCCAGGGTGCGCTCGCAGGCAGCATGGATGACTTCTTCTTTGGACTGGAAATAATAATAGAACGTTCCTTGTGCCACTCCGATTTTCTTGACGATATCGCTGACCGAAGTCTGTTCGTAGCCCTTGGAAGCAAACAACTCCATTGCGGCATTCACAATCTCATCTTTTCGTTCCTGCGGATCCTTGGATATTCTGGGCATGTGAAGACCTCCTTTTTATCACTCCTATCCTATTTTAAATATATCCAATTGACTGAATATCAGTCAATGTAATAAACTCATTCTATCAATCGACTGACAGTCAGTCAATAATGAGATCTGGAGGATTTTTATGAACAAACAAAAGATATTATTTGTGCTTGGACTCTCTGCCGCGATAGTTTCTCTTGCGCAAAGCTTATATGTCCCGTTGCTCCCCGACATGCAGCGTGACCTTCACACTTCCTTGTCTATGGCCAACCTCACCGTTACCTTATTTACGATCGCGATGGCTGTGATGCAGGTGGTACTCGGACCTGTTGTAGATCGTAACGGTCGCAAAAAAATTCTGATTCCCGGCATGATTATTTATGTACTGGCTACGATTGGATGTACGTTTTCGTTTTCGATTGAAATGCTGCTTATCTTCCGCATCATTCAAGGAATTGGTGCGGCAGCTGTACCACTGGTTGCGGCAACCATGATTGGAGATGTATTCGAAGGAAAGAAACGGGCCGAAAGTATGGCCACGTACCAAATGATATTAGGAATCTCGCCTGCAATTGGCCCTCTGATTGGCGGCTTAATCGGATCCGTGTTCGGATACTCCGGTACCTTTGTTTTTGCGGCGGCAAGTGCCGTTATCATAATGTTTATCGCTCTGTTCGTACTCCCCGAAACCAAACCGACAACTTCAACCTTAACAGGAAAACAGGTTGGACTAAACGCATTCAGACGGATTTTTCAAAGTAAAACCGGCCGTGTCGTGTTGTTGAGCGGTTTTGTTCTCTATGATGTCTTTTACACCTTTATCGTATTTCTGCCAATGATATTGGAGTCCCAATATGACCTGGGTGCTGCGAACATCGGCTTTTTTTCTCTTGCCTTAATGGCCTTTAATCTTGTCGGCAGCAAGCTCAGCGGCAGACTTCAAAGCAAAATCGGTACTGTAAAATCGTTGTTATGGGTCAGTTCCTCTATCGTAGGATGTCTTGTGATTTTTATTTTTGCCGCCAAACTTTCGCTTATAACACTGCTTCTAGCCTTAATGCTCACCGGCTTCGTGAACGGATTGGCTATGCCTGTGATGCCTACCTTATTATCAGCAGAATTCGTTCAAGAGAGAGCAACCGCGATGGGGGTCTACAACTTTGTTCGCTACCTGGGCATGGCTGCGGCGCCGATGATTGGGAGTGTTTTATATCTGGTTGGAGGTACAGACTTGTTAATCGGCGTAACGGCTGTTTTTGTAGGAGCGGTTGTAATTGTCACTCGTCAATTATTGCCGTCGAAGGGTAAGCAGAGGGCTTAACTTCCAACACTTTAAAACACGCACTAGCTCAAACTCGCAATGTGAGCAAGGAATACGCAAAGATTCCGATAGGGGGCATTCCATGATAGCTCCCAAGGAACGTAACGGCATTCACAAGCTGACATTTGGGACAGTGAAACCCCTCGGGCCACATCAACTTGTACAAATGCTGATGGCAGGCTTCCTCGGTTTGGAATATTTTTTGGAACTGAATCAAATTCATCGGTTCTTTCTTTGCTATAAGAATCGCCCCCGAACAAACGTTTGTTCCGCATTGTAGGCGGAAAATGAATTTGGCATGTATAACTTGACTTGGAGTACACTCCAAGTTGTAAATTTAAGTATGTCAGCAAAGTCAAACCAACTATAGTGAAAAGAGGTAACACCATGCAACATGCAAGGACCGTTCTGATTACCGGAGCTAACAAAGGTATTGGATACGAAACGGCTAGACAATTGGGAGCTATGGGATTTACGATCCTGCTTGGAACGCGAAACGAGGAGAAAGGAAAGGATGCAGCAGCTGGGTTGGCAAATGAAGGAGTGAATGCTCGCCATATTTTGTTGGATGTTACAAACCAACATACGATCGAAGCTGCATCCAAGAAAATTGAAGAAGAATTTGGGTCGCTCGACGTATTGATAAATAACGCTGGAGTGTCATTGGAAAGAGGCGTTTCCCCAAGTCAGCTTGAGTTGTCTGTCTTAAAAGAAACCTTTGAGATTAATTTTTTCGGCATGTTTGCTGTAACGAGAGCAATGCTTCCCTTATTACTAAAGTCTCCATGCGGTAGAATTGTCAACCTATCGAGCGGCCTCGGTTCTTTAACCATCAATAGCGATCCCGAATCCGCATTCGCACGTTTCAATTTGCTGGCTTACAATAGCTCCAAAACAGCTGTTAACGCTTTAACCGTAATGCTTGCCAAAGAATTTAACAATACGACACTGAAAATCAATGCTGCTGATCCTGGTTATACGGCTACCGATTTAAATCGACATACGGGCTATCGTTCGGTAGAGCAGGCCGCCGGGATTGTCATTCGCCTTGCGACGCTTCCGGAAGTTGGGCCAACAGGTGGTTTCTTTGATGAGAATGGCGAAATTCCTTGGTAACAATAATGAAGGGAAGGATTCTATAAATGGAAATTCCAGAGGTTGTGACCTCTATAAAGCAAGCTACAGAATTAACAGGTTTAACGGAAGACACCATTCGTTATTATGAGAAAATTGGACTGCTGCCTTATGCAGATCGAAAACGAAACGGGCATCGGGTTTATCGTAGGGAACAGATTCAAAGCATCATTTTTCTAACCCGATTAAAGGCAACAGGGATGACGATAGAAGAAATGAAACGTTATCGAGAACTTTCAAGTCTCGGCAACGATACGGTTCCTTTAAGACTCTCTATACTGGAAGAGCACCATCAAAAGATTCAAAAAGAAATTGCAAGATTGTTTGAGGTTCAAAGAATCATTGAATATAAAATCGATCACTATCGTGAGATCACTCAAAATCCAGATCTTAGCGATACTAATTGTGCTTCTACTATTAAGAATGACCTGTAGACTGTATAGTCTCCGGAGATAACTTTATCTCATCATTTAAAATGCCAACGTTAGTGGCGTGAGCGTTTTAAACTATATATTTTTATGCATCCTCAATTTCAGAAGAAGGGAATAGGCCAAGCCTTAGTAAAGAAATACTTCAAGAGGCGGAGCGGTTCGGGTTGGAAATTGTGACTTTGACCTACGATTCAAAACATACGTCATTTTATTCAGAGAGTGGATTCATAACCTTGTTCTGGAGGCTTATGGAGGAAAAATGAATAAGCTGAGGAACTATAGTTCAAAATACACAACGGCAACCAGCGAAGAAGCGCGGTTGCCGTTTTTCATTCGACTAAAGGGCTGGGCGGATAACGGGATAATAACAGAAAATTCATGCATGGAGGCAAGAATGTACCGTTCTTTGCTTTGTTTTTTCATTGCATTGATTGTGCTACCACCTAGGTATGTTTATGCAGTCCCTGATTACGTGAAGTTTGGGGAAATAGCCATGAGAGACACAAAAACGCTACCCAAATGTGACCATTGTTGATTATTTGCATATAGGTCGTTCGGTCATTTCTCCATCGCAGGCGGAGGAAAAATTCAAGCTTTGGCTCCGTCGTCGAGATCAATCAAAATTCGGCGTGCATGTTTCGGTTATATTCAACTCGAAAACCGCAGAGGTACAATCGATACAGTTAAACGAAACAGATAGATGATCAGAATCAATTGGTCAGTCCAACGGACCGTTAAGCTCCCTCGAAATGATTCGGTTTCCTCACTCAGACTCATGAATTCGCAGGATTTCATCCTGTAGTTAAATAGAAGACAAGGATGATCGGGGAGCCGGTGGCTGGGAGATAGAGAATTGGGCATGAGGAAATAAAGGTGATTATGGACCACCCACATTGTTCCATAATTCGCACGTCTCCACTTCGCCCTAGCGATTCTCACTCCCATGTCTCAACGGGTCATAGCCCTTTCATTCCTTCGTCACATCTAACTACGGGGTGGAGGTCGGTCTTTCTAACGGAACGGGTCCGAGCCCTTTTGCGTAACGTCTTCCGATACTCCGTGCTTCTTGTCATCCTGCGAATACTTGAGCTGGTGAGGATCGTTTGGTTTTACGCTGCTTGTGGGAATACCTTTCCACATTGTAACGGTGTGCCGCTCGGATTTCCGGGTTTGTCATGACCATACTCATCGTCATGAGATAAAGAAAATGACGTAAACGAGGTCGGCCTCGTTTGCTGAGAACCATCTTACCTCGCCATTTCCCTGAACTAGCTTCAGCTAGATTTAAACCGGCATGGCGAAGCAAAGCATTCCCGTGAGCATATCCGCTTAGATCACCAGCCTCACCGAGTACACCCGCTAAATTCGTTACATAAACGCCTCGTATTTCAAGCAGCTGCTGTGCATAAGGAATATGCTCAAGAATGAGGCGGAGCTCGTGCTCGATTTGTTCAAGCTGGCGCAGAGCCTTTATCTCCATGACTTAAGAGACTGTCCAGAAGGCTTTATTGTGGTTAGGACTTTTGAAGAAGCGGTGCAAGCTTTTAAAGAAAATCCGATAAATTTGCTGTCGCTTGATCACGACTTAGGCGAGGACGAGCACGGAAACGAATTGCCTAATGGCTACGACTTCGTTAAGTATTTTTGCGAAAATGGCTTGAGGGCCAATAAAATATTTCTACATACAGACAATCCTGTGGGTCGAAAGAATATGTACGAAACACTACTTGCTGCGCAACGCAGAGGTTTTATTGATGCCGATATTGAGATATTCCATTATTCAATTACACGAAACAAGTATTCAGGAGACTAATAATGTTTTACTTTAATGGGAGTTACGATTCCAGACGATAACATCCGTACCTTCGTCCGTGATAAAAGAAGGATAATGCAGTTGATCTACGATTTTCTGCAAAACTATCGTATCCGGCCCTCCGTTATTTGGCGCTGCGACGACGTTCGCCACGTTTACATTGGCCAGATCGAACAGATGCTTCTGCTCATCATCGTCAAGCTGTGCGCTTTGCTGATACTTAGCAGCACTTCCGGCGAAGGATTAACCTCCTTGCCTTGCTCCAGCCAGGTATAGTAAGTCACGCTTATATGGGCAAGATAAGAGACTTCTTCTCTTCGAAGCCCCGGAGTACGTCTTCGTCCGGGCAGCGGTTCGAGGATATAGATGATCGGGTTCTTTACGCTCCCTAACGGGAAATATTAGTTCATTTTAGGCAGCAGTAGTCTAGACTTTCCTCTCGTCCATGACTACTGCTGTTTCGTTTGTTGGGTTAGTCTATTTGCTAAATTTGATTAGATCGATATACTTGAGCACATAGCACGACATATAAAACGAACGAAGAGGTAATCCATTATGAACAAAGTAATACGTCCAATACTTCGTCAAAGACTAGGCCTTCCAGACAATGAGATCATTACGTTTGAGAATTTAGAAGATATCTTAATCAAAATGGCTAAAGAAATTCCTTTTGAAAATCTGAGCATAATCGAGAATCGCAATGCTGCGATCACCATGGACAATCTATATAACAAAATGATCCTTCGTAACGAGGGAGGCTTGTGTTATGAACTGAATACGGTTCTTTATTATTTTCTATCCGAGAACGGTTTTCATACAACGATGACTAGAGGTATCACCTACGACCATAATGAGAATCGATGGAGCGCTAGCGGAAGAACGCATATCTTCAATTTAATTGAACATAATGGACAGTCGTATATTGTTGACTCTGGATTCGGAGGAAACCTGCCTTTAAAACCGGTTCCTTTAAACGGGGAAGTCATTGTATCGGACAACGGCGAATTTCGAGTGGAAAGAGTGAGCAGCGAGCACGGCGATTGCCTGTTCTATATGAAATTGAAGCATAAACATGCTGATTGGAAGATAGGCTATGCATTTGATTCAACCAAGGAGATAAAGGACTTATCGGAATTAGATGACGTACAGAGCATAATCGTTCACCACCCGCAGTCACGGTTTAACAAGAAGCCCTTACTAACTAAGCGTACCGATCGAGGGACCATCACGTTAACGGATTGTTCCTTTACGCAGTGGATAGATGGCATCGAGCATAAGCAAGAAATTAATGACGAGAGGTTTAGGGATTTGCTGAAAACGCATTTTGACTGGAATTGTTAATGACAGGATGGATTGTAATCGTTCTTTCGTTATCATCATGCGAGTCTTCGAGTCTTCGAGAATGGGTATCTCAGCCGTTCATGTTGAGATGCCCTTTTTGTATGCTTGCGAATAAGAGGAAGTAAATGTTATTTTTGTTATTCGCAAAATGTTTATATTTCCTAAACTGTTATTCCGTTAGCCTTGCGACATGTGGTATTCTTAGCATAGTAGTAAAACGTTTTCATGAATGTTCGGATAAGCAGGATAAGAATGTATGAGCCGCATTGGTGAAAGGCTTAACGTATCGATGCGTTAACGTTCATGATGCTGAAGGAGGCGGGTTATGCGGAAGACAATTGGACTTGTGTTAGTCGCAGCACTCGCTGCATCGTGGGCGTTGGCAGGTTGTTCGAGCAAGCAAGCAGAGGATGAGAACTCCGCGGGTATGGGGAATGCACCAGCGGCAACAAGCAGCACGCTGACCGTACTGACGAACCGGGTCGATCTGGTCGAAAATGGGACGATGCGCAAGTACGCGGAGCCGTTCGAACAGAAGCATCCCGGCGTGACGGTGGAGTTTCAAGGCTTCAGCAACTATACCGCCGATATTATGGCGCATCTGTCTACGCAGAACATGGGGGATGTACTGCTGCTGCCTGCGAATATGCTGGCGCAGGATTTTCCGCGGTATTTTGAACCGCTGCCGGACGAGATGTTTGATTCCATTCGATTCGCAGACTACAAGGCGTACGACGGCGTGCGATATGGGATTGCATCGGGTGTCTCGACGGTAGGCGTCGTATATAATAAGAAGGCTTTCGCGAAGGCGGGCATCGATAAGCCACCAGTCACGCTCGCCGAGTTCTATGAGGCTTGCAAGAAGTTGAAGCAGACGGGAATCACCCCGGTGTACCTCAATTATGGTGCGCAATGGCCGCTCAAAATATGGGGAGAAGAGTTCGTCAGCTACATGACGGGAGACCCCGAATATCTTAATAAAATGGTCGATTCCGACAAGCCGTGGGATCTGAACAATCCATGGGGCCAGTCGATGCGAATCGTGAAGACGCTCATTGATGGCGGCTATACGGAGCAGGGGCTGTTCAACAACCAGTGGGAGCTGTCGAAAAAGAAGATCGCCGATGGCGAAGCGGCTATGTCGATCAACGGCAACTGGGTCATTAAGCAGGTGATCGAAGCGGGAGCAAGCTCGGACGATATCGGCTTCTTCCCGTTCCCATACGACGATGGGGAGAAGCGATTCGCGCCGCTTGTGCCGGACTGGTTCGTTGGCGTGAGCAAGTTCAGCACAAACAAAGAGCTAGCGAAGGAATGGGTGGATTACTTCGTCAAGCAGTCTGGGTATATAGAAGACGAAGGATTCCTATCGGTCCGGGTCAATGAGCAGTTGTCCGTATCGCCGCAGCAGGAGCAGTTCCAATCGTACAAGCCAACCTTCGTTGAGAATGTTCCGCCAAGCGATCAGATTCTCCAAATCGCAGAGAAAGCCAAGTTGACGCTCTGGTCGGGCGACTACATCCAAGAATGGATTGCTTCCGCCGACCTGCAGCAGACGTTCGAGCAGTATAATACGAGATGGCAGGAAGCTCGGAAGCAGATTATTAAATAACGGCAGAACATATCTCGATATTCACGTGAAAGAACCTCAACTCCACTTTGAAGTGGGGGTTGAGGTTCTTTGCGTGAGTGAACAATAGCGCTATCTGGACTGAAGACCAACCAAGCTAAAGCTTTGGTTTTCTTGCGCTTTTGCAGAGATTGCGGCACCGGTTTTGATCTACCACAGCGCTCAACAAGTGCTTATGGGAGACCCTAGGTTTGTTACTGGGACCTGCTGATCTATCCGGATGAATCAGATCATCATGTGCATGCATTTTGCAGGTTTGCAACCAACGACTTCTTCTTTTACCGAGTCGTTCGTTATTTCGATGCCATCCCCAGATTGCGCTCAATCAGTCCAATCCGCTGCTGCACGCATGCGTATGAACGAAGCGGGTCCTCTGGCGTATTCATTGCATAGTCGAGCAGTTGATCCACCGTTGTCGTTGCAACATGGCAGCGCGTATCGGAGGAAGCGTAGTAGATGTAGACGTCTCCGTTGTCCTGCGCGATAACGCCGTTGCAGAATACAACGTTCGAGACGTCGCCAACGCGCTCGATGCCTTCCGGCGCAATGAAGTGTCCGCCAGGACGGTGGGTAACGACATTCGGACGATCGAGCTCCGACAGGAAGACGTAGAGCACATAACGAAGGCCAGCAGCTGTGTTGCGAACGCCGTGCGCGATATGGAGCCAGCCTTTATCCGTCTTGATCGGAGCGGGACCTTGACCGTTCTTCACTTCCTTGATCGTGTGGTAGTGACGATGGTCGATAATCGATTCGCTCTCAATAACGGCATTTTCGATCGAGCTGGACAGCCCCCAGCCAATGCCGCCGCCTGAGCCAGTATCGATGAAGCCGTCCTGCGGACGGGTGTAGAAGGCATATTGGCCATCCACAAACTCTGGATGCAGAACAACGTTGCGCTGCTGATTGGAGCTTGTCTTCAGGTCAGCGAGGCGCTCCCAATCTACGAGGTCCTTCGTACGGACGATGCCGCATTGCGCAACTGCGCTGGACAGATCGCCAGGCGCCGCTTGCGGATCTTTGCGCTCGGTGCAGAACAAGCCGTAAATCCAGCCGTCCTCATGTTTGACGAGACGCATGTCGTATACGTTAATGTCCGGATTCTCTGTCTCCGGCAGCACGACAGGGCGGTCCCAGAAGCGGAAGCCGTCAATGCCGTTGTCGCTCTCGGCAACGGCGAAGAACGATTTGCGGTCATGGCCTTCGACGCGGGCGACGAGATAGAACTTGCCGTTCAGCGCAATCGCGCCAGGATTGAAGACGCAGTTGATGCCCAGACGTTCCATAAAATACGGGTTCGTCTCTGGGTTGAAGTCGTATTTCCAGATCAGCGGCGCGTGTTCGGCTGTCAGGACGGGATTCTCGTAGCGGTCGAAAATGCCGTTGCCGATCGCAGCCTTCGTATTCGGGCGGGCAATGAGCTGCTCATAGTGATCCGTTAGCTGTTGTTTGCGTGTGCGAAATGTTTCATTCATGGATGAGTTCCTCCGATATTCATAATTTCAATTTCTACATCAATTTCGATTTCAATTCCGATTCCGTAGGTTAACGTTCCAGGCGTTCCAGCATTTCGAAGCAGGCGCGACCGTTATGATAAGGGCATTTCCATGCGCCAACCTTCGGATGGCCTGCAGTTGGCTGACCTTCTCGCGTTACGCTCCAGTACCATTCGCCATTCGTTCGGTCGACGAGGTAGGTTTGAATGAAATGCCAAGAGTGAGAAGCGGCTGCCGCATAACGCGAGTCGCCGGACAGCTGGTAGGCGTTGTAGAAGCCAACAACTGCTTCCGCCTGCGGCCACCAATCCTTATTCGTATCGATAAATCCGTGCTGATTCGCTTCGTTCGGAATGCCGCCGTCGGGATCAACACCCTCCAGCAGCGTTGCTTCAGCCATCTTAAGCGCGACTACTTTCACTTTGGCGAGCAGTTCTTGCTCGCCGAGCACCTCCGCAGCCTCGTGCAGCAGCCAGCTGCCTTCAATGTCATGACCGTAAGAGATGTGGTCGGACTTGTTGCTCCATTGCTCATCGAAGAACAGCTTGAAGTGTCCCGTTTCCTGATCGACAATATGCTTCACTGTGATCTCGATCAGCTCCCGCAGGGCGAGCTTCAGCTCTTCAGAAGGCCATACGCGATACAGGTTCGTATACCCTTCTAGTACGTGAAGATGGGTGTTCATCGATTTCTTCTCATTAAGATCCTTGTTGCTCAGACTTAGCTCATCGGTTGCCGTCCAGTCGGCTGCGAGTGCTTCGATATAGCCGAGGTGGATCGGGTCTCGGCCATGGCGTTCGATCAACCGGAACAGCTCGATCGCTTCATCGAGCGCCTGTTGATTGCTCGTGGCGCGGTAATATTCGGACAAGGCATAGATGCCGAACGCTTGGCCGTAAATCTGTTTTTTGTCAGAAGAAGGGCTGCCTTCCGAATCCAGCATCCAATACAGTCCGCCATTGCTCGCGTCAGCGAAGTGTTCCTTGACATAAAGATAAGCGCGTTCCGCTGCATCTAAGTAGCTCTTGCTCTTGAACTGACGATAAGCCGCCGAGAACGTCCACAGGATGCGGGTGTTTAGGACAAGGCTTTTCTCCGCATCATCTACACGCGACATGTCTTGGCGAATCTCTCCAACGAAACCGCCGCGGATCGGGTCCGGCGCATGCTGCAGCCAGAAGCCGAGAATGTTGTCGCTCAGCTCTCGTTGAATTTCGTCAGCCCATCGCTGCTTCGATATTGCCGTCATTGTCATTGTCATCGCGTTGATGTCTCCCGTTCCTTCACCTTCTGTGAATAGTAGTTCGCTACAGCAGCCTCGCCGGACTTCGCATACATGCAGTAATCATCGTTAGCAGATGCTTCGTTCTCTGCGTACATAATCGCCGGCCAATCCCACAGCATGAAGCCGCGTACCCATTCGCGCTTATCGCATCGTTCGAACATTGTCTCCAGGTAGAGCCTCTGAACCGACGCATCCGGTGCGCCGGCGAGGTTCCAGTCATTCGGCAGATGCTCGGAGCCTTGGCGGCTTGGGCACCCGGCTTCCATGAAGAAGAACGGCTTGCCATGCTTCTTGACGACTGCTTCGATCCGATCAAGCTGGCGATCCCAATCGCCGATCGGATAATAACCGCTTGCGGAGATGACGTCGACGGCATCCCACCACGAGACGCGATCCTCTTGATATTTGTCGCAATTGTAGGTGATCGTTCCGGAATATACGGCTCTAACGTGGTCGATCAGCATTCTCCATTCGGTTTCACGACGGTCGGTCTGAACCATTTCACAGCCGATGCACAGCATCTCGCAGCCGGTCTCCTCGGCAATTGCCGCATAGTGGAGGATGAAAGCAGTATACGAGGCGAACCACTCGGACCACTTCGGTTCACAGGGCACATCGTGATCGAAGAAGTTAATGTGCGCCCGCCAAGTGCCATCGGCACAATTGACGACCGGCTTCAAGCAAACGTTAAGTCCAAGCTGCTTCGCTTTATAGATCGCATTGCGGACTTCCTCGTCCGTTACGGTGGGTTCCTCTTGATAATGAATAGTAGTCGCCTGCGGGTGCGCTTGGTAAGCCGCGAACGTAATAGCTGTCCAATTGACCTTCAGACGATCGGCCATCAGCTCCATCGATTGCATCGCTTCGGGCTTCGCCCAAGTGCCTCTAACGCCTGTCCATCCCCATGTCATTCCACCAATAAAATCATCTGGTCTGCTCATTAAACAACTCTCCAATCATTTTGTTAGCATAACAAATTTATGATCTGTTATCATAAGTAAACCGTATGATGCTGCGTTTGGCAATAGCTCGGAATGAAAAAGTTAATGGAAACGCTTCACCTCTTATTAATGGGGCAGAAAAGATTGAAAAGTTACCGTATTCCACAAAGTTACAGTCCGTTCTTAAGTTTTTACGTTTGTCGGATAAAGAAGTAATTTGAAGACTAGAAAAGATAATTCAGACCATTTTATTGCGAAATGGGAGGGGGTATACTCAATTTGCAAGCGGTACCAAACATTAATCGAGGGGGATTTAGACGTGAAAAAATCTTTATCGTTATTGTTAGTTAGTGCACTTTCGCTAACTATGTTAGCAGGATGCGGAAGCGACGACAAGAAAGAAGAGACGAAAGCTGCTGATACGGACAAGGAGTCAACGTCGGCAGCATCGACGGATACGGAAGCGGGCAGCACGGACGGAGCAGGCGACATCAGCGGCAAAGTCGTATTCCTGACGAACCGTACCGATATGGTCGGCAAGCAATACAGCGATTATAAGAAACGTTTCGAAGAGAAATATCCGAACGTGAAGATCGAATTCGAAGCTGTGACGGACTACGAGAAAACAGAGAAAATCCGTATCGCAACAGGCGAGTATCCGGACGTTGTACTGATCGGATCCGGCATTCCGAACTCGGACTTCCCGAAATATTTTGAACCGCTGGACGATATTCAGTTCTCCGGCGACATCAGCTTCAAGGATCTGAAGTCTTATGAAGGCCACATGTACGGCGTATCCTCCGGCGGCAGCACGGTCGGTATCGTTTATAACAAGAAAGCGTTCGAGAAGGCTGGCATTACGGCAGTTCCGAAAACGTTGGACGAGTTCTACGCAGCAGCTCAGAAGCTGAAGGATGCTGGCATCACGCCGCTCGCTTCGAACTTCAAAGACAAATGGCCGCTTGACACTTGGATCTACGATGTACCGACAATGATCGGCGGCGCTTCGGATCATCAGAACAAACGCGCAGACAGCGACACGCCATACACGATGGACGGCGTATATGGCCAATCGTGGTCGATCCTTCGCACGCTGTACGAGAAGGGCTTCCTGGAGAAAGACATCAACTCGACGAACTGGGAGAATTCCAAGAAAGACGTGGCACAAGGCAAGTTCGGCATGTATCTGCTCGGCAACTGGGTCATTAACCAAGTCATCGAGAACGGTGCAGCTTCGGAAGACGTCGGCTTCTTCCCATTCCCGACGGACAATTCCGGCACGCTGAAAGCACCTCTGAACCCGGACTGGTTCTATGGCGTGAACAAGAACGGTAACGTTGCAGCTGCCAAAGCATTCGTGAAATGGATGATCGAAGAATCCGGCTTCGACGATTTCGCTGGCCTCATTCCTACGCTGAAGGACAAGCAATCGAATCTGGCTCAGCTGGCCGAGTTCAACGGCTACAACCCGCAATACATCGAGGCAGGTCCTTCGAACGACGTTGCAACGTCGATTCAGAACGCTGCACAGATCGACCAAGGCAAAGTCGTTCAAGAATTCGTACTTGCGCCAGATCAACAATCCATTCTGGACAAATACAACAAGCTGTGGGCGAATGCGAAGAAATCGGTTGTGAAATAAGCAATAAACATTAGAGATTAGCCCCCGTGGAACGGATGTCGTACCGGACATCCGTTTCTAAGGAGCGCTTGATACGCCTCTGAGGTGCATCAGCAATACAAGTGATGGGAGAGGGATGGGTGCTATGCTCAGCAGGCTTCCTTTTGGAACACAAAAGAAAATCATAATAATATCGTTCGTCGCGCTGCCTCTTCTACTATTATTAACGTTCTCTTACTATCCGGCGCTGGAGCTCGTTCGGCTCAGCTTTACGAACTGGGACGGCATGAGCCCGGACAAGGACTGGGTTGGATTCAAGAACTACCATGAAGTATTCAGCAACTCGGAAATTTTCGGTGTATTCAAGCATAATGTGGCTTACTTCGTGGTTGGTATTGTGCAAAATATTGCTGCGATTTATTTCGCAGTCGTGCTGAACGGCAAGCTGAAAGGGAAGTACTTCTTCCGTTTGCTTCTATTCCTGCCTTATATTTTGAACGGCGTAGCTGTCGCCTATGCTTTCGGCTATGTGTTCGATACAACGAATGGATCGCTTAACTTCGTGCTTGGCAAGGCTGGACTTGGCTCGGAAACGAGCTGGCTTGGAACCGAGAAGTTCGTGAACTATACGCTGGCCTCTATCGGCTTCTGGCGTTTTATGGGCTTTAATATGGTCATTTATTTGGCAGCCCTTCAATCGATCCCTGGTGATCTTTATGAAGCAGCGTCCATCGACGGCGCGAACAAATGGCAGCAATTCCGCTTCATTACGCTGCCTAACATCTACAAAATTGTTGAGCTAAACCTGTTCCTGACTGTAACGGGTGCCCTGGAAGTATTCGACCTTCCATTCGTGCTTACGAACGGCGGACCGGCAGGAGCGAGTGAAACCTTCGTCATGAAAATTCTCGAGACTGCATTCCAGTTTAACAACTATGGGCTTGCATCTGCTATGAGCGTGGTCTTGTTGATAGGTGTCGTAATCGTAATATCGATTCAGCGATTCTTCTTGAGTAGGAAGGGAGACTAACCATGACAAGAGAGAATCCGATCTGGACCTTCATCAAATATTTGTCGCTCTTGATCGCGGCACTCGGCATCCTGTTCCCGCCTTATGTGATCGTCACTAACGCATTTAAGACGCCAGAGGAATTCGTGAATAAGTCGACAATGTCGCTGCCCGATAGCTTTCTGAACTTCAGCAACTTTGGAGACGCATTCGTAGAGGCGGATATGGGACGCGCTTTCGGCAATACGCTGATCATCCTTGGCGTGACGCTTGTGCTGAACGTGCTGTTGGGCTCGGCCTTCTGCTACGCCGTATCCCGGTTCAAATTCAAGCTGCAAGGGCCGCTCGTAGGCCTGTTCCTATTCGCGACGATTATCCCGCAGATTACGACGCAGGTCGTGAACTATAAGACGATTCAAGGCCTTGGGCTGACGAATCATCTGATGGGACCGACGCTGCTGTATGTGGGCGCCGATATTTTGCAAATTTATATTTACCTGCAGTTCATTCGCAACATCCCGTATGACCTGGATGAGGCTGCGATGATGGAAGGGGCTTCTCTGTTCAAAATCTTCTATTCCATCATTCTGCCGCTGCTCGGCCCAGCGACGGCGACGATCGTCATTCTGAAGACGATCTCGATCTACAACGATATGTACACGCCATTCTTGTACATGTCCAAACCGGATAAGGTCGTTGTATCAACCGCGCTAATGCGATTCTTCGGTGTGAACAGCGGCGACTGGCAGATGGTGTCTTCAGCCATTCTGATCATTATGATTCCGACAGCGATTATGTATTTAATTTTGCAAAAGTATATTTTCGCAGGTGTAACGAGTGGTGCGGTGAAGTAGCATTCGCGAATGAGAGGGAGGGGACTGATGAGGTTCCCTCTTCTCTTTAATCAGCTATTTGTAAGCGCTTTATATGGTGGCGACCGTCATTGTAAGGGGGTGAAAGCCGCAGGCGGTTGCAGCTTCAGTGCGTGTGCATATGCGAGGAAGACGATCTAATAAAACGGAGAGTGAACCGAGTTGAACAAGATGAAGAGTGGGTCGAGTGCGGTATTGGCTGCCATGCTGTCGGCATCGCTGCTGATAACGGGAACGGCGCAGGCTGCGGGTCTGCCGGAAGCGGGCGCGAAGCAGGTAGAACAGCAGGCTGGCACAAGCAATGCCAAAGCGATCAATTGGGCTGAAGCCGTCATGACCAAATGGGCGGGTTACGGCATTATTAAAGGTGCGGCGGATGGATCGCTGAGACCGAATGACAAGGTAACGCGGGCAGAGTTTGCTGCGATTATGAATCGTTTGTTCGGCTACTATGTGAAATCGGACCAGTTGTTCACCGATGTGCCGAGTGGAGCTTGGTATGAGAGTGAGCTAAGCATCGCGCGTGAAGCGGGGTACTATCAGGGCTATGAAGGCAATAAAGCGAAGGCTTCGGCGAACGTAACGCGCCAGGATGCGGTTACGCTAATGGCTCGCGTGTTCCAGTTGGCGAATGCAGATGACGGTGCGGGTCAGGCATTCACAGATGCGGAAGCTATTCGATCCTACGCTCAAGATGCGATCGCGGCGATGAGCGGCGTTATTCAAGGGTATGGTGATGGTTCGTTCCGCCCAAACGGGGAGATCACGCGCGCGGAATTGATGACGGTTATCGATCGTCTCGTGGCTTCCTTTTATTATAAGGAGGGAACGTTCGTAGGCGGGGAGATCAAGGGCAATGCCGTTATTAACCATACGGGTGTGACGCTGAAGGATGCGGCGGTCGCGGGCAATCTGTATCTGGCACCTGGTCTTGCAGACGGCGAAGCGACGATCGATAACGTATCGGTTACTGGCAAGACGTTCGCTGCCGGAGGCGGCGATCACTCCATTCATGTGAACAGCAGCAAGCTCGGACAGCTGATTGTGGATCGAGCGGAAGGCAGTGTTCGTATCGTTGTCGCGAGCGGCTCCTCTGTCGGTGAGGTGATGTTTAACTCCGCTGGGCATTTGGTCTTGGAGGACGGCTCCTCTGTTGAGGCGATTACGGTAAGTACCGAAGCTAATGGTTCTGAGCTGGACGTGGAAGATCTTGATGGCGAGGTTGAGCTTACGCTTCAAGGTGGAAGCATCGTCATTAATGGCGAGACGATTGCGAAGAGCGGTACATACACGTGGAAGGATGGCAAGCTGCAGTCCAGTGTCTCGGAAAGCGAGAATGGCGATAATGGCAGCGCAAGCGGAACGGGCGGCATTATTGTAGGCGGCGCTGGCTCTACTGCACCGACGGTTAATCTTGTTGACGATCAGGCATCGGCAGAGACGAAGTCGCTGTTCGCTTATTTGCAAGGAACGCGAGGCAAGGAGGTGTTGTTCGGCCATCAGCATGATACGGACGTATCGTTTGCGGGCAAGGACGGCGACGACAATGTAATCTCCGACGTGAAGAACGGCGTTGGCGATTATCCGGCTGTGTTCGGCTGGGATACGCTTAGTCTGGAAGGACGGGAGAATCCGCCGGGCGTGGCTGGCGATTATGAAGCGAGCCGACTGGGCCTTACGGCTGCGATGAAGCATGCGCATGAGCTGGGCGGTATCGTGACGCTAAGCACGCACCCATACAACTTCGTAACCGGGGGCAGCTTCAACGATACGAGCAATACGGCAGGGGCGACGAAGTCGGTCGTGACGCGCATTTTGCCAGGCGGCGATAAGAACGATGCATTCAATGCCTATCTGGATCGCATTGCGGATTTCGCAAGTGGGCTGAAGGATGATAACGGCAAGCTGATTCCGGTGTTGTTCCGTCCGTTCCATGAGCAGAACGGCAGTTGGTTCTGGTGGGGAGCGGCAACGACGACGAAGGCCGAGTATGCGGAGCTGTATCGCTACACGGTTGAATATTTGCGCGACGTGAAGCATGTGCGCAACTTCCTGTACGTGTATTCGCCGAACGGCTCGTTCAATGGCAGCGAGACCGAGTATTTGACGACCTATCCGGGCGATGATTATGTCGATATTCTCGGGATGGACCAGTATGACAACCGCGACAACGCGGGCAGTGAATCATTCCTAAGCGGATTGGTAAAGGATCTGAAGATGATCAGCCAGGTTGCGGATCGCAAGGGCAAGATTGCGACGTTGTCGGAGTACGGCTACAGCGCGCAAGGGATGAAGGTAACGGGCAACAACGAGACGCAGTGGTTCACGAAGGTGATGGATGCGATCAAGAATGATCCCGATGCCAAGCGGATTGCGTACATGCTCACGTGGGCGAACTTTGATGATAATACGAATTTGTTCGTTCCTTACAAGAATGTCGCAGGCATAGGCGATCATGAGCTGCTAGAAGATTTCATTCATTTCTATGAGGACCCTTATACCGCATTCGCAGGTGAAATTCGCGGCGATAACGTGTACGGTCAGAAGCTGAATGCGGCGGTGGAGCAGCCGTTCCTTCATATTGTATCGCCTACTAATGTAGGTACGGCAAGTGAAGCGACGACGGTCATTCGGGCCAAAGTGAATGATGCATCGCCAACGAAGGTCACGTACAGCATCGGAACGAGCGGCGAAGAGAAGACGATGTCGCTGGATAGCAGCGGCTACTACGCAGGTGACTGGAAGCCGAGTGCGGAGCTGAACGGCAAGTCGGCATTGATTACGGTCCATGCTTATTTGCCCAATGGCAAGAAGCTGGAGCAGCAAATTTCGGTGTTCGTGAAGGTGCCAGAGCTTGCGCTGCGTACGTTCACCTTCGATACGCCGGAGGAAACGCAGGCGACGGTTAGTGATTTTGGCCATTGGCCGGACAGTATTGCAATGAGCTTGGGTCATACGCTCGTTGGCAATGACGGCAAGCTCGCAATTAACGTGGCAAGCGGCCTGTCGGCTGCTGATACATGGCAGGAATTGAAGCTGAAGCTGACGGATGCAGCGCTGGATGGCGTGAGCTTGGCGCAGGTGCAGCGCTTGAAGCTGTCGGCGCTTATTCCAGTATCTGCAGGTAGCGCTGGCGCTTCGATGCAAGCGATCGCGATGTATCAGGATGCATGGGACGTCAAGTATGGCGAGAATGCAACGAAGCAGACGCTGGCAGATCTGCCGCAGGTTAAGGTAGATGGTGTCGACTACTACCAATACAATGCTGTTATTGAGCTCGGTAACGCAAGTGCAGCTTCTATTGCGCCAGGACTTATTGTCTCGCTCGTAGGCAGTGGCCTGTCGTCGACTGAGCCGATCTCGATTCTTGTTGACGACCTCGGTCTCTATAACGCGTATACGGCACCGGTGCTGGATACGAGCCTTGTCGATGATTTCGAAGGCTACGGCGGTTCGACGGATGCACTCGCTGCGAAATATTCGAAGGTCGTATCGGGTGGTACGTTCAGCGTTGCGCTGGATAGCAGCAGCAAATCAGGCGGGGATTACGGCATGAAGCTGCAGTATACGTTTGATCCGAATGCGATGGGCTATGTCGGCGTGAATAGAAGCTTGGGCACGTTCGATTGGTCGAGCAATAACGCATTGAAGCTGTGGGTGAAGACAGGTGAAGCTGGGGAGTACGCGGAAGAAGGCAAGCCGCTTAAGCTCGTTGTACAGGTTGTCATGAACGGCACGTATTATGAGGTATATCCAACGCTTGCGGCGTCGAGTGAATATCCTCTTGTTATTCCATTCAGCGACTTCAAGGTTGCGCCATGGAGCTCGGGTGGTCCTGTTACGAAAGAAGCGCTGCAATCGGTCACGAACTTCAATCTATATGTGAATGCGATGGACAATGACAGCCACAGCGGAGAGTTGGTTGTCGATGAGATTCGTGCGGTTCATCAGGATGGCCTTCCAGAGCTGGGTGAACATAATGAGCAGCCAGGAACGCCAGCGGGTGTGCTGTATCAATTCCAATCCGCGGTTGATCTGACAGGCTGGAAGCTGGAGAACAACAACGCCAATGCTTCCGCTATTGGCTATGATGCTGGGGAAGGCGCGCTCTCGGTCGATTTCCCGCTGGGCAATGGTGGTACGCCTTCTTCGGCGCAAGCGTTCGAGCTTGTCACCTATCCGACAGGGCTTGATCTGTCCAAGCTCGATACGATGACGGCTAATGTGAAGCTGAGCCAAGGGACTGCTAAGGCTCGTCTATTCCTGAAGAGCGGCAGTGGATGGACTTGGGCGGATAGCGGAACGGCGGTCACTATTGATTCGAACGGC
The DNA here is from genome assembly GCF_003182255.1 of Paenibacillus cellulosilyticus. Lineage (GTDB taxonomy): Bacteria > Bacillota > Bacilli > Paenibacillales > Paenibacillaceae > Paenibacillus_T > Paenibacillus_T cellulosilyticus. The sequence goes on from NZ_QGTQ01000045.1 coordinate 27,667, forward strand.
TATACGGCGCTGACGATTTCGCTGCAGGATGCATTGGCGAGCAATGCTAACGTGAAGCTGGACGACATCAAGCTCATCGGCATTAAGGTCGAGGAGATTGGCGATGGTACGGAAACGGCGAAGCTGCTGCTGAAGGATCTTGCCTTGGCAGCGGCGCTGCCGGAGGTGTCATTCGGATTCGATTCAGATACGCAGGGCTGGACGGGGAACGCTGCGAGCAATCTGACGGTTACACAGGATGTGTATACCGACAATGGACAAGATTATGGTGTGCTGAAGACGGCTGTCACATGGCCGGAGGGCAGTCCATACTTGGCGATAAGCAAGGCAGACAGCCTCGATCTGAGCAGCTTCAAAGGGCTGACCGCAAAGGTGAAGATCGATTCGACAGTTGCTGGCGTACAAGCGAAGTTATTCATCCAGCTGCGTAACTGGGTCGTATGGATCGATTCTGGCGCGTTGTCGGCAGACGGTGATGGTTTCGTCACGTTCAGGATCGATTTCTCGAACATGAGCCCGTGGGTGCCGGATGGAGCAGAGCCATTCACGGTTGACGACCTGAAGTCGGTCAACGCAATCGGCATTCAGATCGTAACCCCAAGCGGCGAAGCAGGTACGGCAAATGTGTACGTCGATGAAGTGAAGGCATATCGGTAAGGTGAAGTGATCAAGGACCTCGGCTTCCACGTGAGTGGGAGCGAGGTCTTTTTTTTGCTGCGGAGCCCCGTGGGAACCGTTGGGATCGACATCCTACCACAAGCCGTGGTAACCGTAAGAGGTTCGCCGTCCATTCGCAAGCCCATGGTAACCGTTAGGATTCGCCCTCCAACCGCAAGCTGCTTTGAACAGTAGCTACGCTATGTATGTGCTGGGAGTTGGAGTGGGTTGGCGTCAGCGTTACGTCTAACGGTTGCCACATCGGCTATGATGGTGTAAATGCGGTACTTGGCGCGCTAACGGCTGCGAGAGAGTTTATTCGTGCAAAAGTGGTGTGTTTGTGCTCAAAACCATGCCAATAAGAATCACGGCAACCGTTAGTTGTTGGAAACGAGCGATTGGAGCGCAATAAGCCCCGTGACAACCGTTAGGATTCGTCATCCTACGCAAGCTCCATGGCGACCATTGGAGGTTCGTCCTTCTATGGCAAGCCATGGCAACCATAAGAGATTGCCAACTATACACAAGCTGCTGCTTCGAGCAGCAGCGATGCACATGTTGGTAGTTTGCGTTGGCGTCAGCGTCTAACGGTTGTCATAGCGGCTATTAGGTTGAAAATACGGTGTTTGGAGTGCTGATGGTTGTCAGAGAGCCTATTCGGGCAAAAGTGGTGCGTTTTGCGCATAATCGAGCCAGTAAGCATCACGACAACCGTTAGCGGTTGGAAACGAGCTATCCGAGCGGAATAAGCCCCGTGGCAACCGTAGGGCTCGTCATCCTACGGCAAGCCCCGTGAGCAACCGTTAGGGCTCGCCATCCTGCGGCAAGTCCCGCGGCAACCGTAAGAGGTTCGCCCTCCAATCACACAAGCTGCTTCAAATAGTAGTGATGTACGTGCTGAGAGTTGAGTCAGCGTCCAACAGGTGGACAAATCCAAAGTAATCAATTCTACATCAGATTACCGCAGGATATGCAAAGTTTCACACAAAAATTGCGAAGTTTATGCATTTATTTAATGTTACATTTAGTTTAAACAATCAGCAAAGATAGAAGTGAAAGGTTACAAAAAGTTAATCGGGAGGAGCTATTCTATGATTAAAAGATTAGGCGCACAGCTGTATACCGTTCGCGATTATGTCAAGACTCCTGAGGAGTTCGATGTCACGATCCGACGGATAAAGGAGATGGGCTACACTACCGTTCAGGCTTCTGCTCTGTGGCATTTGCCTGTAGATGAAGTAGCTTCCATTGTACATTCTCACGGCCTAAGCATTGTGCTTACCCATATGGGATACGATCGGTTTACGAATGATCTGGACGCATTGATCAAGGATCACCATACTCTGGGGTGCAAGCTTGCGGGTTTGGGAGGTTTGCCGAAACAATTCTGGAGCGAAGAAGGTTATAAAGCTTTTGCGAAGCAATTCCGTGAAATTGCTGACGAGCTTGACCAGAACGGACTCAAGTTTAGTTACCATAACCACAATTTTGAATTCGAGCGATTCCAAGGGAAGACAGGCATGGAGATCCTTATGGAGAATACGAATCCGGAGACGTTTCTGTTCACGCTGGATACGTATTGGGTTCAGGCTGGCGGCGGCAATCCGGCCGCATGGATCCGCAAGTTGAACGGGCGGATTGAAGCCATCCATTTTAAAGATATGACGATCATTGACGCCGAGCCTGTGATGGCTGAGGTAATGGAGGGAAATCTGGAGTGGACGGATATTCTTCATGCCTGTGAGGAGGCAGGAGTCGAATGGTATCTTATCGAGCGGGATGCGGGGCCATGCGAGGCCTTCGAGAGCCTGCGTATCAGCTACAGCAATCTGAGCAAAGTTGGGTTCGCTTGAGTTCCTCTAGGCGGGGATTCTCTTGTGTCGTGGATGAAGCAAAGTTATATCGGTAATGGATCGTTCGAAGAGGGTCTTCGGCTCCCGCAGATGTGGGAGTTGAAGGTTTTTTTTTATGGGGAGGATTTCGAGAAGTGAGATATAGCGTGCCTGAGCACAGATAAAGCATAGCCATTGGAGTAGCCCTTTCGGGTCATTCTAGCGCTAAATGCACCTCCATATAATCTGAACTAGCATACGAGCGTAGCTAGCATAAATGCATCAATAAGGAGGGTAATAGGATGAAGGCAAGCTGGCGAAGAATTGCTGGAAGCACAATTGCGTTAATGGTGCTGCTGCCCGCGCTTCCTGCGGCTGCGCATGATCATGGACAGGTGGCGGCAGACGGAACGGGGTTGTCGACGCTTACGATTAATACGGCTATCGGTTCGATCGTATTTGTCCTGCTGGCAATTACGGCTTATCTGTTACATGCCCGATCATTGGATAAACAGCTAAGTCCAATGGCGGGCATGATGGCGTCAATGACGGTTGCGATGGCCGCAAGTCTTACCATTGGAACAACAGCGGGCATTCTGCTGTCCCAGATGTTCATCTCGACGGTGATAAGCGTTGTCTTCGGAATGGCGGTTGGATACCTGGCCGGCCAAGGCAGCAGTATGCTGGCGGCAATGGACGGCATGCTATCCGGCCTTATGGGCGGCATGATGGGGGCGATGCTAGGCGTGATGGTTGTTGGGGAGTATCCGACATTATCCATTCTGTTTATGGACCTGGTTTTTGTCGGCTGCATGAGTGCGCTGTATCGTTTCTTGGAGCTGCACTCTGCCCGGCGTGAACATGAAGCTGAAACTGAACACTCGATACATCCCTCTTCTCTCTAGAACAAGAAGGCCTGTGCAACTGTAATGCTGCATAGGCCTTCTTGCTGTTTATTGCGTTTATTTAGTTCATCCACGCTCTGACTGCTGGAATACGACGCAGAATAAGCCAATCGAGAATGAGGGCAGCGATAAGTGTAATGCCGACAAGAGGGAGCAAGATAGCCATTATAATGACAATCGCAGCAACGCCCTTCTGCAGCTTGTATGTATGGTTCGCGCCAGGTGCGCCGAGCTTCATCGATCCCTTCGGGCGGCGCCGCCACCACATGACGACACCAAGGAACGACGTGCCGGCCAATGTGATGCAGGCAAGCAGACAGAGCACGAGATTGGCAGTACCGAAATACTTTCCTTCGTGAAGGGAGATGCCGATCTCGATCGCTTTGGCAGCAATCCCGTAGTCATCATAACGAAGGCTTACCAATGTATTTCCGCTGTACTGATCGATGTGCATCGTGGCCTCGTCTTTAATGGTTTTCGGCCAGACGGAGACGGTGTACACGCCCTTATCGTCTTGCGGAATGGCGATCGTGTACCCATCCACGATTTTCTCAGCGGAAGCAATCGAGATGACGTTCTCGATTGGAATGCGAGGCACGCCGTTTTGCGAGGATTCAGGTACGGGCAAATTCTCGGCTGCCCATGGTACCTGCATGATGTCTTTCGTTGGTGTTTTGGATTCCGGAGAGTACCACATATAGTCCGGATAACCGGTTTTTGTTGAGTCTGTCGCTTTGCTTATGTAGTTGCCGGTAAGTCCGGACCATGGAAGTCCCGTAACGACAAGCATGAGCACGACAATCGATAACCAGAACAAGGGCACTGCATGCAAGTCGCGTATCATGATTTTGGAGCCGCTGCGAAGACGCGGCAGCCAGGTTCCGAATACTTTATTCCTTCCGCGTGGCCACCATAGGTATATACCGCTAATGAGAAGAACGATAGCCCAGCAGGCTGCGACTTCGACGATTTTGTCCCCGATCGAATTGCTGCCAAGCATCAGGCTTCCGTGCAAATCGCGAATACGCTGGGTCAATGTAGTCGATGGGTCCAGACTGCCTACAATTGCGCCGTTATATGGGTTTACGAATACGGTCAGCGCTCCTAGTGGACTGTCTATGCCGACAGCAGCGGTCTGATCCGGTTTGAAGGCTGGGGTATAGCTTGTAATAGGATGGTTGGGATACGCTTTCCTTACGGCGTCGATTTGCCATGAAGGCGAGATAGGCTCGCTGTCTTGCTTCTCGATGTGATACAAATGTGCAAAGCGCGCGTCATCGATCTGGTCTTTGAACAGATAAATTCCGCCGGTAACAGCCAGAAGAATGAGAAACGGCATGCAGATTATACCTGCATAGAAATGCCATCTCCATACGGCTGCGTACATCCCTCGATTGCGAGGCGTGGTTTTGAAGCTGTTTTCTGTTGTTTTGGTTGGCTGGATCAATTGCGATTCCAGTGTGATCCCCTCCGTTTACTTGGACCTGCGTGATTCAACACACATCTTACTGAAAAAATCAGCTGTTTGATATAACTCAAAAGGGCTATATCCCGCTTGAATTGTCACAGCTTGTCCACCAATATGACTCGATCGAGTCATAGTCATTCAACAGGCAGTTCCCTATGATGGGAGAAATGATAGAGCGTAAGGAGGAGATGGCAGTCATGCAGGTGCGTGTATTGATTGTCGATGACCATCATCATGCAAGGGAAGCGATATGTGAAATTTTATCCTATCAGCCGTCATTTAAGGTTGTTGGAGTTGGGAAAAATAGCGCGGAAGCGCTCAGGCTGACAGATGAATTTATGCCGGATTTGATACTGATGGATATTAATATGCCAGATATGAACGGCCTGGAAACGACACGCTTGATTAAGCTTAAATATCCGGTTATCAAGATCGTTATGATTACGGTATCTGACGATATTACCCACTTGTTCGAGGCGATCAAAAACGGGGCGCAGGGCTATTTGTTCAAAAACTTGTCGCCGAGCACGTGGCTCGAATATTTGGAGACGATCATATCGGATGAGGTCCCGTTCTCCCGCGACATCGCGGGACAAATTCTAAGCGAGTTTTCGCTTCTTCAGCCGTATGACAATGATCAGCCTCTAACGCCGCGGGAACGCGAGATCTTAGGCTGGGTAGCCAAAGGGCTCACGAATAGAGAAATTGCTTTCGAATTGGATATCTCGGAGCAGACAGTAAAGAACCATTTAAAAAATATATTGCAGAAGCTTCATCTTGCGAATCGAGTGCAGCTCACGCGCTATGCGTTCGAGAACGGCTGGGTAAGACCGGAGTGATAAAGTACAAGCGATGGATCTAGAGATGAAACGGATTTTATTAGTTGATGACGAGTGGCGAATTCGTAAATTGCTGCGCATGTACCTTGAGCGGGAACATTACCTTATTGATGAAGCGGAAAACGGCGAAGATGCGCTTCGCATGGCGCTTTCGTATAATTACAAGTTAATTATGTTGGACGTCATGATGCCGGGCATGACAGGAATTGAGATGTGCCGATCGATTCGGCGGCACAAGCAGATGAATCGTTTAATGCTCTCACCGTGATACCTTGCGCATACCGACCAATGAGAATGACGGAGACCCCGTGTAATCGTCATAAAGCGTTCATAAAGTCACACTCTCAATAGCCCTAATGGGTCATTTGGCATATGCGCCTAATGAATACAATGAGAAGCATAAACTATAAACAGAAAGGGATGACGACATTGAGGGGAAAGACGCTTTTATTCGTCATGCTGAGCTGTCTCTCAATAATGCTGTTGTCTGGATGCACGAACAGCACGGCTGCTCAAGGCCAAGATCCGGCTAATGTGAAGGTTGAGCTTGCCACTGATCCGACAATGATGAAGGCTGGCGAACAAGGCAAGCTTATCGCTGCTATAACGGGCATGGTCCTCGCGGACGACGCGCAGGTGGCATTCGACATACGCAAGCCGGACAATAAAGGACTTCCTGAAATTATTAACGCCGAAGCCGCAGGGGGCGGGAAATTCAGTGCAGCGAAGACTTTCGATCAGCCAGGTACCTATACGGTATATATTCATCTATATCAGGATGACCTGCATGTGACGAAGCTCAAAAAGCTGGAGGTTCAATGATCAAGCGCAGAGGATGGCTCGCCGCATGTCTGCTTCTGCTGGGTGTGTTTGTATGGATCGCCCCTTGCGCTGCTTACGCATCGCTGGATAAGGGTACCATTCAGCAGTTGATTGACGAGGCGAAGCCTGGCGATACGGTAACGATCGCGCCTGGCGAATACCGCGGAGCAATCACCATCGACAAAAGCGTTACGCTCGTCGGAGAGCCAGGCACGGTCATCGTTAACGATGCTGCTCAGCCGGCTGTCACGATTACCGCTGATGGTGTCTCGGTTAGTGGTATTACCGTCGAGCAGCGGTCAATGGAGGAGTCGACTGCGATCGAGTTGGTTGCCTCGAACACGATGCTGTCCAATCTCGACATCCATACGCACGCTTTCGGCATACGTTTGCGAAAGTCGAATCGGAATGAGATTGCAGACAATTCGATTCAATGGCTCGGAGAGATGTCTGGCCAAGAGGTGAAGATGTCGGCGAAACGAAACGGAATCGATCTCTATGATTCACATGACAATGTCATCAGCGGGAATAGAATCTCTTCTATGAATGACGGGATCTATCAGGAGAGCAGCCATCGCAATCAGGTCATAGGCAACCGGATTGACCATTCACGGTACGGTATTCATTGCATGTACACGGAGGGGACGATTGTTCGGGGCAATGCAGGGAACTACAATGTGACCGGCGCGATGGTAATGGGGGTAACGGATGCCATAGTTGAAGACAACTCGTTCACTAAGCAGAGCGAGAATGTCAATTCACAGGGGTTGCTGCTGTTCGATGTTCATACCTCGACGATAGCCAACAATCGAGTAGAAGGCAATCGCATCGGCTTTTATGTCGAGCAGTCCAGCAAGAACGATATTCGGAATAACAGCATTGAACGGAATTTTGTAGGCATTCAGTTTCTGGAATCCGAAGGTAACGAGCTGCAGGCGAATGATTTCATCGCCAATGTCATTAATGCGGAGGCGACGGACAGCCCAGACAATCGTCTGACAGCGAATTTCTGGGACAACTTCAGCGGGATCGACGCGGATGGTAATGGCCGCAGCGACATTTCTTATGCGATCAATCCATTTTTCCAACAGCTGACGCACCAGACGCCAGCTTTCCAGCTATTCTTCCAGTCGCCGGGTATGCAGTTTCTTGAGACGATGATGCAATCCGATCGATCGTCCTGGACGGTAGACATAGAACCGCTCATGATGCCGGCAGGCCAACAGGCAATGGCAGGCAAGCACAATTCCTATACGTTCTGGGTGAGCTTGTGTCTGCTCCTTATCAGTACAATTATCATTTATAATACGGGGGTTAAACGAACATGAACTCAACAAAATTAATGAAGTTATCGGTTACTGCATGCTTGCTGTTCCTTATGGTGATGTTAGCAGGTTGCGGTGGAAAAGAGTACAAGGCCGTTGCAATCAATGAAGATACGGCCAAATGCGCGGTATGCAACATGCAGGTTAAGGATGATGCGTACGCGACGCAGCTTGTTACGGAGAATGGCAAAGTTTATCTGTTCGACGATATCGGCTGCATGCACGAATGGGAAGCAACGAACCCGAACGAAGAAATCGGCGCTTCCTTCGTTCGTGACTACAATGACAACGAATGGATTAAATATGAGGATGCGTACTATGCTTATGATGCTTCCTACCGTTCTCCGATGGCGTATGGGATCTATTCGTTCAAGGACAAGGAATCGGCCGATGCATTCGTGAAGTCGCAGGATAAAGGCGTTGTCATGACAAGCGCAGAACTGGCGAGCCACTCTTGGCAGCAGAATACAGACATGATGGGCGGAATGGATATGAGTGGACATGACGAATCGGCTCATTCCGAAATGGACGGCGATATGACAATGGACGATGCATCCTCGGATGCACATTCCCACTAAGCATGGATTTCCGTACCATTGCTATTCGCGAGATTCGAATGGGCTTTCGAAATCCATGGGCCTATTCCTTCATGGCGCTATTCATCGTATTCAGCATTATCCTGCTTCTAATTAATGCCCGCAACGCAGTGGAAGGGTATTCCGGCGTTACGAGTGCAATGTTGAATCTAATCTTATATCTCGTGCCACTCATGTCGCTGCTGTTAGGCTCCTTCTCGCTTACTGCTGAGAAGGAGGAGGGCAGCTGGCGGCTCCTATCGGCATATCCGCTTGGAACCTTATCGTTTATTGTGGGCAAATATGCAGGTCTTACCTTGGTGCTGTGGGTCATCATGTTCGTTGGCTACGGCGTCTCTGGTATGCTGGGGGCAGTATTCGGCGGAGGCTTCGCGATTTCGGACTTTGTGCTGTTTATTGCGTTCTCAATGGGCTTATCCTTCTTATTCGTCGCGATTGCGATGATGATCGGCACCTTCGCGAGGAATCGCTGGCAGGCGCTCACAATTAGCGTATCCATCTGGTTCTTCGCCGTTATCGGCTGGTCGTCGCTGCTCGTGGCGATTCTCGGGATGGTGCCTTATCTCTATGTCAAGCCTGCACTTATCTTTCTTACGTTTCTCAATCCGGCCGAGCTTGTTCGATTGTTCGTCATTGTGAAGCTGGGCGGAGGCTCCATTCTCGGGCCGGAATATTACGATTGGGTGCACTGGATTGGCCGGGCTGACGGCACGTTATGGTTCATACTGATTTGTACGCTCTGGGCGGCTGTGGCAGCCGGAATCGCCTATATAATCTGGGAGAGGGGGCGTCATCGTGAGTGAGTCGGTGCTGAGCGTATCAGGTGTACACAAGACGATCAAGAAGCAGGCGATCCTGCATGGCGTCAGCCTTGAGGCAGCCAAGGGGCGTGTCATTGCTCTCTGCGGAGGCAACGGAGCAGGCAAGAGCACGCTGCTACGGATAATAGCCGGCGTTTCGCAGCCAACAGAAGGTTCGATTCAAGTGGCAGGTCAATCGTGGAAGAGCAATCGGAAGCGATATGCGGAGCAGATCGGCTATATGCCGGACGATTACTTGTTCAGCCATGGTCTGTCTGCTGAAGAGACGCTTGCCTTCTGGGCATCCCTGAGAAGGGTCGGCAAGGAAGCTGTGCGGCAGAAACTTGAGCTTGTCGGCCTTTCGGAGGTACGTCGCAAGCCTGTTACTTCCTTCTCCAAGGGAATGCGTCAGCGGCTGCTCTTCGCTCAAGCGCTGCTCGGTGATCCGGCTCTGCTCGTGATGGATGAGCCAACGAATGGGCTTGATCCGTATTGGATGGACTCCTTCGTGGAGCTGGTTCGAACGGTCAAGGATGCAGGCCATACGGTCATCTTCTCGACGCATCAGATGCAAGTGGCTGATGCGATCGCCGATGAGGTCATTTTCCTTAAGGAAGGCAGAATCGTGCAGAGTGGGCCCGTTGAGGCTTATCGGGAAGACAGCGGCAGTCTTGGGCTGTATTCAGCTTTCCAAGCTTTGTTCGGCTATGAGGCTTAAGGAGGAATCTGGCCGATGAAACGAACAGTGCAAAGGTATGTAGGCATAGTTTTGCTGGCGCTGCTGGCAGGTGCGGCTCTTTTCGAAGTTGTACAGAAGCTTCAAATGGACCATGAGGCTATTGCCATTGGGAGTCCGGCTCCCGCAATTGTTGCTCAGAACACGAATGGGCAAGAAGTAAGGTTGTTCGATTATCGCGGCAAGCCTGTACTTGTGCAGTTCTGGGGCTCTTGGTGCACCTCTTGCGTGAATGAGATGCCGCTTATCGATCAGGCGGCGAAGCGGCGAGGCATACAGGTGCTTGGCATTAATGTGGGCCAGACGAGAGGGACGGTAAAAACATTTATAGACAAGCTGGGGATAACGTATCCGCAGTTGCTCGACCCGAGCGGCGACATTATGGAGGCCTATCAAGTCAAGGCGCTGCCGGTCACCGTGCTGATCGATTCCGAGCAAAAGGTGGCTCAGATTGTGACGGGACAATTCGCCTCGGTCGATGAAATTGAGAAGCTTATTGAGGATTATTCCTAACAGTTAAGAATGATAAAGGACCTTTGCTTCCGAGTTTGTACGGAAGTTAAGGTCCTTTTGGTTTGCATACGCTAAAGATGGGACAGGGAGAATATGAGGTTCGTTCGTAAGCAAAAATTTGTGGAATCCGCGAGCGATATCGATGTTAACGGTTCTCTCCGCAGTTATTGTTGTGAAACATAGGAAATTGGAGTGCAAACGGTTGAGGGAGAGACTATTGGGGCAAAAATGGCGCGTTTATGCTCATAATCGAGAAACTAAGCTCCACCGCAACCGTCCCTCGTATTTAAGGGTTTCTCTCACGAATGCTCAACCATTCGCAGGATTTCAACTATTAAGATGTCGGATGAAGCGATGGAATTAGGGCTGACAGTTGTTGATGACACAGTCGGGGTATGCAGGAACAGAAGTTGCGTTGATGCGCACTTCTCTTTAAGTTCTACTGCA
>NZ_QGTQ01000046.1 GCF_003182255.1 Paenibacillus cellulosilyticus
CCCATTCAGAGCAATCCGGTGACAACAGCGATCGTAAGAACATTCGCTCTGCGCAGCTGCCTTTGCAGTTCATTGAAACACAAGGGGCCGTCCCATAGTCTAATGACTTTTGGGACAGCCCCTTCGGATAGTGATATATTGGATTAGTATTATAAGAATCAATACATAAACGTGAAGTTTAAATAACTAGTTCACTTTAAAATACGATACGGCGCGGGACAAGTCGCCCACGATTTCTTTCAGTTGGACAGCGGATTCGGCCATGCTGCCCATTAGTGCTAATTGCTCTTCGGTAGCTGCGGCAACGGATTGGATTTTACCAAGATTGTCGGAAGAAGCGCGCGAAGACTGCTCCATCGATGCGCTCACCTGCTCAGCGCTTGCCGACATTTGCTCGGCAATCGCTGAGTTCTCTTGCAGCTGCTCGGCCATCTGTTCGATTGCATCCGAGATGCGCTTGAATTGATTATCAAGCACTTCGATCGTTTGACCACTCTTCTCTACTTCGACCAACGTTTTATTCATGGAGTCTGCGGCTTCCGTAATATCTTCCTTCGTTGCCGTAACGAGCTCGCGAATGCTGTCAGCGGACTCGAACGACTGTGAAGCGAGCTTTCGAATCTCGCCTGCGACGACGGCAAACCCTTTGCCATGCTCGCCAGCGCGCGCTGCTTCAATCGATGCATTTAGCGACAAAATGTTCGTCTGAGAAGCAAACGCCGTTATTTCATCCGCTATTTTACCGATTGTGCCGGAATGATTCTCCAACGTTTGAATCGATTGCGCAAGCAGCGTCAGCGTTTCCTTCATTTCGTTCATCTGACCGATCATATGATCCAGTGACTCGCGTCCCTCGGATGCATAGGACGATGTATCTGTGGATTGCGATGCCATCTCTGACGTATTGTCCGCAATACGGTTAATGCCAATTGCCATCTCTTCGATTGCACGAGACGTCTCCTCAGCTCCTCTAGCCTGAAGCTCAGTGCCGTTCGTGACCTCTTGAATATGTTCGGCGATATGGTTGGCAGAATCCGCAGTCTCCCGCGATGCCGTATGAAGCGTAACCGAGGAATCCGCTACCTTGCTCGCATTGTCGATAATGCCGCCAATCATCGACTTCAAATTGCCGATCATGGCGTCGGTGCTCTTCAGAATCGCGCCCATCTCGTCCGAGCTGTACTTCGCTTCCGATTCGACCGTCAAATCACCTTGCATGATACGGGATGTCTTAGATGCGGCACTACGGACAGACTTGCCAAGACGACGCATGACAATATACATAAGAATAACAACCACAATGACAATCAGACTTCCTTGGATGATCATCGACTTCTGGCTGCTGTTATTGTCATCCTCAATTTTCTGGAGAGATATAAGAGCATTCTCGTCAAGAATATTGCCAATGGTATCAATACCAGATCTTCCTTGCAAAAACAACGCCGTTACATCCTCGTTCACGTGCTTGCCGCTCTGGATCGCTTGACTTGTATCCTCTGCCCAAGCGTTAAATCCATCTGCAAAATCTTTGAATAATGCTGATACCGGCCGATCCGCACCCCGAGCTGTAATATTCAAAAGGCCAGCTTTCTCCATCAGTTCACGAGCATTGGCCATCCGATCGTTCGCCTGTTGAATATTATCTTTGTAGTCCTTCACGGCATCTTCAAGCTCTTTACCCGTCAGATTGCCCAGGTCGATAAGTGTATAAGCAAATAACGCCTGGTAAACATCTCGATCGGCGTTCATAATTTCGTTATTAGCAGTATAGGACGTTGTGTAGAGCTGCTGCTTCAACTTATCCACTGTTGTGTTTACATATAAAGGGTAATAGATCGATGTTCCGATATACAATAAAAATGGAATAGCTATCAATCCTATTACTTTCGTGCGAAAACTTAACTTCATTATCATCTTCCCTTCTACTATGCCGTATTCTAGTTGTCTGGACACAAGTGACACGACTGATAACCATCATATCGGCGAAACGGTTTCGAAAAATGAAGAGAATACCCAGAAATAAAAGGTTTGAATCAAAAAATGATGAAAAAGAACTACACAAAAAAAAGCCAGTACAACCAAAAAGCGCGTTGAACACGCTTAGGGTTGTACTGGCTTTCTCCTAACGGTAGGCAGGTCACTTGCTGCCTACCTATTCAGATCCTGTTATCGACTATACGCCAAAAGCTTGTGGATTCTCGCGCCAGGACTTCAGCGTCTCGATGTCCGATTGCTGCACTTTGCCGATCTCAGCTGCTACCTCGATAAGCGCCGAGTAGTTCGACAGCGTCTCAAGCGCGATACCTGCATTTGCGAATGCATCGGCCGCTGCAGCGAATTGATAAGAGAAAATCGCGAGCACGGCGTTTACTTTCGCGCCAGCCTCTTGTACGGCAAGTGCTGCTTTGAGCGAGCTGCCGCCTGTCGAGATCAAGTCCTCGATGACGACAACATTTTGACCAGCCTCAATGCGGCCTTCGATTTGATTTTGTTTGCCGTGGCCTTTCGCTTTATCACGAATGTAAGCCATTGGCAGACCAAGCTTCTGTGCAACCCATGCTGCGTGCGGAATGCCCGCCGTTGCCGTTCCTGCAATCACTTCGGCGTTCGGATAACGCTCACGAATAACCGCTGCGAAGCCTTCTGCGATCAGATCGCGAATCGCTGGATACGTCATCGTCAGACGGTTGTCGCAGTAGATTGGCGACTTGAGGCCGGACGTCCATGTGAACGGCTCATTCGGGCTAAGCGCTACCGCTTCAATCTCAAGCAGACTTTTTGCAATTTCACGTGGAAGTTGTTCTACGGATACAGTTGTCATACTGCCATCAGCTCCTTAATAATCGATTCAAGCGCTTCGCGTGGGCTTGGCGCACCTGTTATGGGTCTGCCGATTACCATGTAATCCGTACCAACCGTGATCGCTTGTGCCGGTGTCATAATGCGCGATTGGTCACCGATATCAGCACCAGCCGGGCGAATACCAGGCGTTATCGTTTGAAAATCGTTACCGCATGCCGCTTTGATCGCGACAACCTCTTGCGGCGAAGCAACAACGCCATTCAAGCCAGCTTCACGAGCGAGGCGAGCATAGCGAAGCACCGCTTCTTCAACTGGACCGACAATGCCGATCTCATCGTTCAGTACCGCTTGGCTTGTGCTTGTTAACTGCGTGACCGCAATAACAGAAGGACGTTTTGCACCTGCTGTCAGCGCTGCCTCCACACCTTCAAGTGCGGCCTCCATCATCGCTCGGCCACCTGCTGCGTGCACGTTGAATACGTCAACACCAAGCTTCGTGATGCTATTTGAGCCACCTTTAACGGTGTTTGGAATATCATGCATCTTCAGATCAAGGAATACGCTGTACCCGCGCTCTTTAAGCGCCGAGACGAATGCTGGACCAGCCGCATAATAGAGCTGCATGCCAACCTTCATAAAGCAAGGAATGCCTTCTAGTTCACGGAGCAGCTTCTCCGCTCCTGCAGCTTCCGGATAATCGAGTGCGACCATAATGCGCCCTGCTGCTTGCTCGTATGTCAAACCCATCGCTCAAGTCCCCTTTCGGTCGTTACCGTATTGGTTTGGTTAAGGCAGACATGGAAGGCGGCCACCCGCCGCCGCCCTTGAATCATCTGTTCGATGCTTCGAGGACAGCCGTCGTTGGCCGCTTACCTTCTGTCTTATTTGAATACCGGCATCGATCGGGACGAGAAGTTCAGCGTCTCGAGCATGCGGAGCAATGCGCGAACCGTATCGAGCGACGTCAAGCAGACTGCGCCGTTCTCAACCGCTTCACGGCGGATACGGAAACCGTCACGCTCAGGCGTTTTGCCCTTCGTCAGCGTGTTGACTACGAAGTTCGCTTGACCCGTACGGATCAGGTCGAGGATGTTAGGCGTACCCTCGCTCAGCTTGTTCACACGCGTTACACGCAGACCAGCTTCTTCGAGTGCTGTAGCCGTTCCGCCTGTTGCAATCAGCTTGTAGCCAAGTGCTGCGAAGCCTTCCATCAGCTCGACTGCATCTTGCTTGTCTTTATCTGCTACCGTTACAACGATGGCACCAGTCGTAGGGATTTTCATGCCTGCACCGATCAGACCTTTGTACAGAGCTTTCTCGTACTGTACGTCGCGGCCCATAACTTCGCCAGTCGATTTCATCTCTGGCGTCAGCGTAGGGTCAACGCGGCGGAGCTTCGCGAACGAGAACACCGGTACTTTAACCGATACGTACTCGTCTTCTGGCCACAGACCGTCCGTGTAACCGAACGAGCTCAGCTTCGTGCCGAGAATCGCTTGCGTAGCCAGGTTAGCCATCGGCAGGTTCGTTACTTTGGAGAGGAATGGAACCGTACGGGACGAACGAGGGTTAACCTCGATGACGTACACTTTCTCTTCATGGATTACGAACTGGATGTTTACCAGACCGATTACTTGCAGTTCCTTCGCGATCTTGATCGTAATGTCGATGATCGATTGTTTGATCTCATCGGACAGCGATTGCGGCGGATATACAGCGATCGAGTCACCGGAGTGAACGCCTGCGCGCTCGACATGCTCCATGATGCCTGGGATGAGAACCGTCTCGCCGTCGCAGATTGCGTCGACTTCAGCCTCTTTACCCAGCATGTAGCGGTCGATCAGGACCGGATGCTCTGGATTGATCTTGACAGCTTCTTTCATGTATACGAGCAGCTCCGAATCGGAGTAGACGATTTCCATTGCGCGGCCGCCGAGAACGTACGATGGACGTACGAGCACCGGATAACCGAGGCCTTGTGCAACAGCGACTGCTTCGTCAACATTCGTTACCGTGCTGCCTTTAGGCTGCGCGATGTCGAGCTTGCTAAGCATAGCTTCGAACTTCTTGCGGTCTTCTGCTGCATCAATGCTCTCGAGGCTCGAGCCAAGAATGCGTACGCCAGCCTTCGCAAGTGGTGCTGCCAGGTTGATTGCCGTTTGGCCGCCGAACTGAACGATTACGCCGATTGGCTTCTCTTGCTCGATGACGTTCATGACATCTTCGAAGAACAGTGGTTCGAAGTACAGGCGGTCGGACGTCGAGAAGTCCGTCGATACCGTCTCTGGGTTGTTGTTGATAATAACCGCTTCGTAGCCTGCTTTCTGGATTGCCCATACAGCGTGTACAGTCGAGTAGTCGAACTCGATGCCTTGACCGATACGGATCGGACCGGAACCAAGTACGAGCACTTTCTGTTTGCTCGATTCTGTTACTTCGTTCTCTACTTCATATGTCGAGTAGTAGTACGGCGTCGTTGCTTCGAACTCAGCTGCGCACGTATCTACCATTTTGTAAACAGGTTTCAGACCTTGCTCCAGGCGAGTAGCGCGGATCTCGTCTTCGTGCGTATGCGACTTCGCAGCGCCTTCGCGGCGGAGCTCAGCGATCGAACGGTCCGAGAAGCCTTTGCGTTTCGCTTCGTACAGCGTTTCACGCGTCAGCGTTGCTTCCTTGCGGATGCGATCTTCGAAAGCGATAATGCTTTCGATTTTGTCAAGGAACCACCAGTCAACCTTCGTCAGATCTTGAATGTCGAGCAGTGCCCAGCCGCGGCGGAATGCTTCTGCGATCAGGAACATGCGCTCGTCGTCTGGCTTAACGAGACGAGCTGTAAGCGTCTCGTCATCAAGCGACGAAGCTTCTTTCAGGTTCAGACGGTGTACACCGATCTCGAGCGAGCGAACCGCCTTGTGAATCGACTCTTCGAACGTACGGCCGATTGCCATAACTTCGCCAGTCGCTTTCATCTGCGTGCCCAGTTTACGGTTAGCCGATGTGAATTTGTCGAACGGCCAACGCGGAATCTTCGATACGATGTAGTCGAGCGTAGGCTCGAAGCATGCATATGTTTGGCCCGTAACTGGGTTCACGATTTCGTCCAGCGTGTAGCCGATTGCAATCTTAGCTGCCATCTTCGCGATTGGGTAACCCGTTGCTTTGGAAGCAAGAGCCGACGAGCGGCTAACGCGCGGGTTAACTTCGATGACATAGTATTGGTAGCTGTGCGGGTCAAGTGCGAACTGTACGTTACAGCCGCCTTCGATGTTCAGCGCACGGATGATTTTCAGCGATGCCGAACGGAGCATTTGGTACTCACGGTCAGACAGCGTTTGGCTAGGCGCTACGACGATCGAGTCGCCCGTGTGAACGCCTACTGGGTCGAAGTTTTCCATGTTGCAGACAACGATGCAGTTATCGTTCGCATCACGCATTACCTCGTATTCAACTTCCTTCATGCCAGCGATCGATTTCTCGATCAAGCATTGGCCGATTGGGCTGTAACGGATACCCGATGCAACCGTCTCAAGAAGCTCTTCTTCGTTTGCGCAAATACCGCCGCCCGTGCCGCCCAGCGTATAAGCAGGACGAACGATGATTGGATAGCCAATTTCGTTAGCGAAGTCGAGTGCTTCTTGAACCGTCGTTACGATGACGGATTCTGGAACCGGCTGCTCCAGTTCGCGCATCAGTTCACGGAACAGGTCGCGGTCTTCTGCTTTCTCGATTGCCGTCAGCTGCGTACCGAGCAGCTTCACGTTCTCGCGCTCCAGCACGCCCGCGCGTGCCAGTTCAACTGCCATGTTGAGACCCGTCTGGCCGCCCAGTGTTGGGAGGAGGCCGTCTGGCTTCTCTTTGCGAATGATTTGGGAGACGAAGTCGAGCGTGATTGGCTCGATATAAACTTTGGAAGCCATGTTCGTGTCAGTCATGATAGTAGCTGGGTTGCTGTTAATCAGAACAACCTCATAGCCCTCTTCCATCAATGCTTGGCAAGCTTGCGTACCTGCGTAGTCGAACTCAGCCGCTTGTCCAATGACGATTGGGCCGGAGCCGATGACGAGAATTTTTTTGAGTTCATTATTTTTGGGCATATTGCAGTTCTCCCTTCAGCGTCTCCTGCAGCCGTGTTTGAAGCGGCTTCGTAGGATTGTTTTTCTTATGATCACGAATCATCTCAAGGAACTGATCGAACAGGTAGCTCGAATCATGCGGGCCAGGCGCCGCTTCCGGGTGATATTGAACCGTAAACACAGGGTGCTTCTTATGTTTCAAACCTTCGATCGATTTGTCGTTGTTGTTGATGTGCGTTACTTCCAGCTCCGTGCCAGCGATGGATTCTTCCAGTACCGTGTAGCCATGGTTCTGCGAAGTGATGAAGCAGCGATTCGTTGCGAGTTCTTTAACCGGGTGGTTACCGCCGCGGTGTCCGAACTTCAGACGCGTCGTGTCTGCGCCGCAAGCGAGTGCGAACAGCTGGTGACCCAGGCAGATACCGAAGATCGGGAATTCGCCGATCAGCTGCTTGATCGTCTCAACTGCGTAAGGAACGTCTTTTGGATCCCCAGGGCCGTTGGACAACTGAATGCCATCTGGATTCAGGCGGCGGATTTCATCTGCCGTCGTGTTGTGTGGTACGACGATAACGTCGCAGCCGCGTTGGGACAGTTCTTTCACGATACCGCTCTTAGCGCCGAAGTCGATCAGAACGATGCGCTCTTTGTTGCCTGGAGCCGAGAACAGCTGTTTCGTAGACGTACGCGCTACTTGGTCGCGGAGCAGTTGAGCTACGCCCAGACGCTCTTGCAGCTCTTCAATGCGCTCGTTACCTGTCGTCAGAAGGCCTTTCATCGTACCGAAGTTACGCAGCTTACGCGTAAGCATACGCGTATCGATGTCGCTGATACCCGTGATGCCGTATTCCTTGAGCAAACGGTCAAGCGAGTACTCGCCGCGCCAGTTGGATGGCACCGGCTCATGACGGCGTACTACGAAGCCGTGGATGTATGGGCGTACCGACTCGAAGTCGTCGCGTGTGATACCGTAGTTACCGATGAGCGGATACGTCATCGTCACGATCTGACCGCAGTAGGATGGGTCGGACAGTACCTCCTGGTAACCTGTAATGCCTGTATTGAATACGACTTCGCCTGTCGATTGACCCTCAGCGCCAAACGCGAGGCCCGTGAACAGCGTTCCGTCTTCCAACAATAGTCTTGCTTGCATCCGAATTCACTCCTCGATAGTTATATATTAGTAGTGCCGTAATTACGCTTTGTTGTATACAACTTGACCGTTGTAGATCGTCGTCGTCGTCCAGCCGTACAGCTTCCAGCCGCCGAATGGCGTGTTGTTGCTCTTCGACGAGAACGTCTCAGGACGAACTTCGCGCTCATTCTCGAGATCAACGATCGTTAGGTCAGCAGGCGCTCCAACTTCCAGACGCCCCGTCGGAAGTCTGAAGACGCGTGCTGGATCCGATGTCATGCGTTGAAGCAGGAAGCCAAGCTTCCATTTGCCCGTGCGTACGAATTTCGTGTAGAGCAGCGGGAATGCTGTCTCGAAGCCAACGATGCCGAATGGCGCAAGCTGCGGTCCGCGTGCTTTCTCTTCTGCGCTGTGCGGCGCATGGTCCGTTACGACGATATCAATCGTGCCGTCCTCCAGACCTTCGATTACCGCTTGTACATCGCGTGGTGTCCGGAGCGGCGGGTTCATTTTCCAATTCGCGTCATCTACACCCGGGATATCTTCATCCGACAGCACGAGGTGATGCGGGCAAACCTCAGCTGTGATCTTCACACCGATCGACTTCGCAAGGCGGATCAAGCGAACCGATTGCTCCGTGCTGACGTGGCAGACGTGGTAGTGAACGCCCGTTGCTTCAGACAGCAGCGCGTCGCGGCCAACATGGATCGCTTCCGACTCGTTCGGAATACCTTTCAAGCCGTGCTTCTTCGCGAAGTTGCCTTCCGAAGCCCATGCGCCTTCAACGAGCGAGTCGTCTTCGCAGTGTGCGATAACTGGCATGTCGAGCGACTTCGCAAGCGTCATCGCGTTCTTCATCATCTGCGCGTTCTGTACGCCTACGCCGTCATCTGTAAAGCCGATTGCGCCAGCTTCCTTCAGTGCTGCGAAGTCCGTCAGCTCACGGCCAAGTTCGTTCTTCGTAATTGCCGCGTAAGGCAGGACGCGTACAACGCCTTCCTTCGCTGCTTTATCAAGAATGTATTTCACGGTTTCAGCCGTGTCCGTTACCGGCCGCGTGTTCGGCATACAAGCGATTGTTGTGAATCCGCCTGCCGCAGCCGAGCGCGTCCCTGTTGCTATGTCTTCTTTATATTCGAAGCCCGGATCGCGAAGATGTACGTGCATATCGATGAAACCAGCGCTGATCAGCTTGCCTGCTGCATCAACAACTTCTGCGCCAGCCGTTTCCGGTGTAGTCGAGCCGTCTACGATTTCTGCAATCGCATTGCCCTCTACTCGAACGTGCTTGCTCTCAACTGTGCCTGCTGCTTCGTTCCAAATAAGTCCGTTTAGTACCCAAAGTGTCATTCTTCGCTAACTCCCTTCAGTGTTGCCGTTCATTCATCTATTTTCAGTTCACACTAGCTTTAGCTCAGTGCGCGCTCCATAACCGCCATTCGGATCGGTACACCGTTGGACATTTGCGGGAAAATACGGGATTGCGGATGCTCAACAAGATCGCTGTCAATTTCAACGTTCCGGTTCACTGGTGCTGGGTGCATAATGATGGCATGCGGCGCAAGCTGCTTCGCGCGTTCCACTGTCAATCCGTAGCCTTCGCGGTAAGCCTCTGCCGAATTCATCACGCTGCCTGCATGGCGTTCCAGCTGTACGCGGAGCATCATGACGACGTCTGCGCGGATTGCTTCGTCCATCGAGATATAAGGTGCATCAAGATCTGATGCGCGCATGCTGTCCGGTGCGCAGAAGCTTACGTTCGCGCCGAACTTGCGAAGTGCCCACAAGTTTGAGCGAGCGACACGGCTGTGCTGAACGTCACCGATAATTGAAACATTGAGACCTTGCAGGCTGCCGAATTGCTTGCGCATCGTATACAGATCGAGTAATGCTTGTGTTGGATGCTCGTTGTTGCCATCGCCAGCGTTGATGAGTGGGACCTTCACGTTTGCAGCGATGTCTGCCAGCATGCCGATTGGCTTCAGGCGGATAACCCCTGCGTCGATTCCCATCGATTCGAGCGTTTTCACTGTATCGTAGATCGATTCGCCCTTCTCAACGCTCGATGCTGCTGCCGCGAAGTTCATCACTTCTGCGCCCAGCCGCTTCTGAGCCATTTCGAAGGAGAAGCGAGTCCGTGTGCTATTCTCGAAGAACATGTTCGCAACAAACTTGCCTTGCAGTACCGGATTCAGCTTCACCGATTGTTGTTCCCAGTAAGCCGCACGATCAAGAATCGATTCAATCTCTGCTGCATTCAGGTCTTTTAATCCGAGTAAGCTCCGTTGCTTGATTGCCGTTGTCGTCATTTGGCAAAGCCTCCCTATACCGTCTGTAAGCCTCATACGACGTTGTGAATGTTGGTCTTACATCGCATTGTGTTCGTTAGCTTAAGCTGATGCTAATGGTCACTTTGTCCTCGCCATCAACCTCAGCAAGCGACACCTCAATCTGCTCCTGCTTTGAAGTAGGAACGTTCTTCCCGACAAAATCCGGCCGAATCGGAAGCTCTCGATGACCGCGATCAACCAGCACTGCCAGCTGAATGACTTCCGGTCTTCCGCTATCCATGACAGCGTCCATCGCCGCCCGAATCGTCCGTCCGGTATACAGCACATCATCGAGCAAAAGAATGCGCCGGCCTTCTACGTTTAATCCGCAGCCCGCCTTACCGTTGCCAGCCTTGCTGCGATCTGCTGCAGCTGATCTGCGATCATCTCGGTAAGCTGTAATATCGAGATCGATGATCTCAACCGGCTTGCCTTCGATTTCCTCAATCAGCGCCGCCAGTCGTTCAGCGAGATAAATCCCCCTCGTCCGAATGCCGACCAGCAGAACGTTGTCAATGCCTTTGTTTCTCTCGACAATTTCGTGCGCAATTCGTGTCAATGCGCGTCGGATCGCTGTTTCATCCATTAGTGTCCGGTGCTGTTCTACCGTCATGGAAGCCGCTTCCTCCTTCATTTAGTCAGGCCAGCGTGTACAAAAAAACTCCTTGCCCTAACAGGCAAGGAGTCAGCTTGATAACCCGGTGCACTCACAGCGCAAACCGACAGCACCGTATCAGGCCGCAGATAAGACGCGCCTATAGAAACGATGCTCGGTTCTGCCGTCTGTGGGCCGACCGAGAAATATGTTATCACGCTACCTTGCCAGCCTCTCTGGGCTGAATTAAAGGTACTGCTTTATCGAAAGAAATTATCCCACATTCGACACCAACTGTCAAGACTCCCGCCAGCTTTTCCGCCCCATTGTTATCAGGCTTTGTGACATTATTATAAGTGATTGGGTTGCGGAATAATCAGATGCTATGGAACGGTTTATTGGAGGTACTGGCGAATATGATCGGACTAGACAAAAACACGCCATTATCCCGAACCCTAGGATAATGGCGTGCTCTTCAACTTTACAGTTTCAGCTTCTGAATGCGTTCTACAGCGCGCTCCGTGTTCTCGCGGCTGCCGAATGCCGTCAGACGCAGGTAGCCTTGGCCGCTTTGACCGAAGCCAACGCCTGGCGTACCAACAATGTTCGCCTCGGACAGCAGGCGGTCGAAGAACGACCACGAGTCTACGCCGTTTGGCGTCTGAAGCCAAATGTATGGCGCGTTGACGCCGCCGTACACTTGCAGACCAATCGATTTCAGACCTTCGCGGATGATGCTCGCATTCGTCATGTAGTAATCGATAATGGACTTCACTTGCTCTTTGCCCTCCGGCGTATAGATCGCTGCAGCCCCACGCTGCGTTACGTACGATACACCATTGAACTTCGTCGTGTGACGACGATTCCATAGGTCATTCACGAGCAGTTCATTGCCGTCCTTGTCATAGCCCTTCAGCTCGCGAGGAACAACCGTGTATGCACATCGCATACCTGTAAAGCCTGCCGTCTTCGAGAAGCTGCGGAATTCAATTGCAACTTCCTTTGCGCCTTCGATCTCATAGATGCTGCGCGGTACGTCTGCCTCTTGAATGAATGCTTCATATGCGGAATCAAACAGGATGATGCATTTGTTTGCTTTTGCATAATCAACCCAAACCTTCAACTCTTCCTTCGACAGCGTCATACCCGTTGGGTTGTTCGGATAGCACAGGTAGATGATGTCGACTTTACGCTTCGGCAGAGCTGGTTTAAAGTTGTTGTCTGCATTGCATTCCAAATATTCGATATTGTCATAACGGTTCGTCTCGCGATTGAACTTGCCAGAACGACCAGCCATTACGTTCGTATCAACGTAAACAGGATATACCGGGTCTTGAACTGCAATTACTGCATCTTGGCTGAAAATTTCTTGAATATTGCCGACGTCGCACTTGGATCCGTCGCTGAGAAATACTTCATTCAGCTGAATATCAACGCCGCGCGATTTATAGTCATTCTCGATAATCGCTTGAACGAGAAAATCATATCCTTGCTCTGGTCCATAACCGCGGAATGTACCCGGCTGCGCCATTTCATCAACGGCCGCGTGCATCGCTTGCACGACAGCAGCAGGCAGTCCGCGCGTAACGTCACCGATGCCAAGACTAATAATATCGGCGTTCGGATTCTCTTGTACAAATTTCGTACGGCGTTTCGCTATCTCAGAGAACAGATAGCTTCCTTGAAGCTCCAAATAGTTCTGATTCATCTGCGTCATTGCTCGATCACCTTTCCGTGACAGGGCGCGAGAGCAGCGCTCTCGAACCGCGTATATTTATGTTAACAGCATAGCTCATCCTATACGTCGACTAAAATATACGAATGCGCAAAAAATTTGTACTATTTCACGGCTTAACGTTGTCGCAAACTGTGCAGCACATGTTCCATGTCAGCTGGGATCGGAGCCTCAAACTGTAAAAACTCGCCTGTTCTCGGGTGTTCGAAGCCCAGAATAGCCGCATGAAGCGCTTGCCCCTTCAAGTCCACTGTCTTGCTGCGTCCATACATTGGATCGCCTGCCAGTGGGTGTCCAATATACTTCATGTGTACACGGATCTGATGTGTGCGGCCTGTTTCGAGCTGCAGCTCAAGCAAAGTGTAATCTTCACCAAGTCGTTCGATTACATTGAAATGCGTCACAGCATGGCGGCTGTTCTTCTCCGTAACCGTAAACATTTTACGGTCGCGCTCGTCTCTTCCGATTGGCGCATCAATCGTACCTCGTTCATGCGGTACCTTGCCGTGCACGAGCGCAATATATTTGCGTGTGACCGTGTGCGCTTTCAGTTGTTCAGAGAGCGATGCATGCGCAGTATCGTTCTTCGCAGCCATTAATAAGCCGGAGGTATCTTTATCGATGCGGTGTACGATACCTGGACGAATCGAGCCGTTAATGCCAGACAGATCCTTGCAATGATACAGCAGTGCGTTGACAACCGTACCCGACGAGTGCCCTGGTGCAGGATGAACGACAAGTCCCCGCTGCTTGTTAATAACGATAACGTCGCTGTCCTCGTATACAACCTCCAGCGGAATCGGCTCAGCCACAATCTCCGTCGGTTGAGCCTCCGGCACATGAACAGCAACCAGATCGCCAGCCACCAGTCGATGCTTCGGCTTCGCTACACTACCGTTCACCAGTACAGCGCCATCCTTGATCCAGTCTTGAACTTGCGTCCGCGACACTGCGTCGTCATCCATTGCTTCTGCTACGAATTTGTCCAGACGCTCACCAGCAGCCGTTTCGTCAATTTCCCATTCTAATGAAGCTTCGTCTTCCGACGTGTCGTCATCATCTTCTTCATATACATATTCGATTTCGGTTTCTTCTTGATCCGTATTCCAATTTTGCTTCATTATGTCTATCTTTCCTTCCACACCTATTCTTGCGGCTGTTTCGGTTCCGAATAAGACGCAGCGATTGCATTGTCCACATAAGCTTGTTTCTCCGCTCTAGCAGCCAGCAGCGAATCAAGCACAATAAGTCCTACACCGATACAAATAGCCGTATCCGCCAAGTTGAAAATCGCAAATGTGTAGCTGCCAAACGTAAATTGCAGGAAGTCGACAACCTCACCCGTTCTTGCACGGTCGATGAAATTACCAAGCGCGCCACCAAGCACGAGAGCTAGTCCTGTCAGGAGAAGCGCTCTGCCTTTCTTGCGCGACAGGAAGGTCATGTAACCAACAAGTCCAATTGTGATGATGATCGTAATAATGAGAAAGAATACGCGCTGATTCTCCAGCAGACTGAACGCTGCACCTGTATTCCGAATCGAAGTAATGACGAAAAATTCTCCGATTACTCGGACCTGCTCATTCAAATCCAGCTCATTGACGATCATCTTCTTGGATATGTAGTCCACCAAAAACGTAATACCACTAATTACAAGATAGAACAATAAACGCAGCACCGTTTCTCCTCCTAAAAGCAATTTGCGTTACTTTCATAAATCCACTTCCTGCTAGCAAATTGCTGACAGTCCAATCTATTGTAGCATAAACCCTGCGGCAGCGACCAGAACATCCAAGGTCGAAGGTCCCACTTCGGAATGCAGAACTATCCAGAACAGGCTTGAACCTCCGAAGCCTAAGCATGCTAAAAAAGCGCCTCTCCGTTCACCCTATACCTATTGCCGCCGCAACGATACGAGTGGAATCGAATAAAGGAAGGTGCTGACATTGACGATACTGAACGAGCAGCAAATCGCCCATTTTCGAAGTCGGCTTATCGATATAAAAAGATCGCTCGAACAATCGCAGCATGACAGCGAACAAGGTGGCCTCGCGAACTCGTTGAAGGATGAGACCGGCGAGCTATCGCCAATCGATAACCATCCAGGTGATGTTGCGACAGATATGTTCGAACGCAGTAAAGATCTGGCTATTCATGAGCTGCAGGATTTTCATCTCGATCGCATTGATCAAGCATTAGCGGCCATTGATAATGGCACTTATGGGAAATGCAGAACATGTGGTCAAGCCATTCCGATTGAACGGCTGGAGGCGCTGCCGGATTCCTTATACTGCGCGCAGCATGCGCCGAGGCAGGAGCTTTCGAACCGCCGTCCAGCTGAGGAAGACTTCCTTCAACCCGCCTTCGGCCGAAGCCGAAGAGAAGATGATGGCTACACCGGATTCGATGGAGAAGACGCTTGGCAGATCGTCGAGCATTATGGCAACTCAAACTCTCCTGCCATGTCTGAAAACCGGGAAGTCGACTCCTATAACGAAATGTACACCGAGGCCGACGAGAATGAAGGGTTCGTCGAGCCAATTGAAAGTTTCTTGGCAACCGATATTACAGGCCGTGTTGTCTCTGTCGTCCGCAACCGCCAATATCATGAATACATGTCCCATGGCGAAGGTGATGACGAACTGTCCTTTAACACGAATGAAGAGGACAACGATTCCTACGGTGCAGCTTCTAATACATTTTACCTTCAAGCTGGGCTTGTACGACTCGAACCAAATCGGCAACGAAATCGCCGATAATCGGAAGATTAAGTGCACCGATTATTCGCAGCACATAGAGGATGCTCGCGGCGAATACGGTAAAGCCAAGTGCGATGCCGACGCCGCGTGCAGTCCCTGACAGAAAGTTGCGCCATATAAGCCGGAACGGCCGATTCAGCAGCTCGATGTAGTCGCGTATTTGCGCACGTTCCATATCCTTTGCCACCTGATGCAGCTGCCGGTCCACTGCGTTAAGAGACGCCCGTAGAGCATTCAGCTCCTCCTTCTCATCGGTATCTTTCGTTATCGATACCATAAATCCGGCCCCCCTCCGTTGTAAAATAGGGGCTTGCCCCTTATGACCCCAAGCAACATTTCATACCCTCACCCAAACCCTCAGGAGTTTCTACCCACCCAAACCCTCCCTGCAAGGGAGGGCCCCATGGGACTCCCGTCCCCTGGACCCCGGAATGGGAGACGTAGGATCGACAGAGGCGCGGCTAAGATACTGCGTGCTAAGAGTCGCGTGCCCCTACGGGACAAGCTTACTTCTTGTGCGTATAAATTCTATTTAGTTCCAAACCAATAAGTTTTCCTACAACCCGAAAACTTATACTTTCCTTACTTTCGAAAACGAGCGCATACTTGATGATTGCTCATCAAGCATGCGCTCGTTTTTTGGTTTGCTGCTATTTAGATTGTCCTTATTTAAGGATTTGAATTCCAACGGTTTTGCCGCCGAGCTCTACCCGCTCCAGCTCTTCAGGGGAACCAAACGATACGGAGTTCACGAGTACGTTCTCACGCAGCACGTTGTCGAATGCTTGCAGGGCAGCTTGCAGCTCTGCATCGACTTCAAGAACGAGATCGATACGTTTCTCGATCGGCAGATCCAGTTTTTTACGCGTGTCTTGCACGGCGCGGATAACTTCACGTACCCAGCCCTCTTGCTCAAGCTCTGGCGTAATATCCGTGTTCAGTGCAACCGTCAGCGAGTAGCCCGATGCCGATGCGAAGCCAGCTTTCGCCTGCTTCTCAACAAGCAGCTCGTCAACCGTGATCGCGATCGATTCACCTTCTGCAGTCGTAAACGTCAGTCCGCCGCCTTGAACAGCTGCACGCGTTTGATCCGCAGCCAGCTCTTTTAGATACGATTGGATAGGACCTACGTTTTTGCCGAACTTCTTACCTGCTACTTTCAGGTTCAGCTTCAGCGTGAAGTCAACGAATCCGCTGTCGCTGTTCTCAATAACGATCGTCTTCACGTTGATCTCGTCCTTGATGATGTCCTCATAGGCTGCAACGTCAAAGTCGCGATCAAGCGATACGATCAGCTCGGACAGCGGTTGACGCGTCTTGATACCCGTTTCGTTACGAACGTTACGAGCCAGCTCAACGATCTGACGAGCGGTCTCCATGTCACGCTCCAACGCTTCGTCGATCGCAGATTCGTCTGCTGTCGGGAAGTCCGCCAGATGAACGCTGCCTTCACCGCCAAGGTTGCCGTATACATCGTCAGCAAGAAGCGGAGCATATGGTGCGATCAGACGCGACAGCGTTACAAGCACGTGACGCAGCGTGCCATAAGCTTCCAGTTTGTCTTCCGTCAGGCCGCTTCCCCAGAAGCGGTCACGCGAACGACGGATGTACCAGTTGCTGAGTTCGTCAACGAATGCCTCGATGCCTTTTGCAGGGTTGAGGAAGTCATTCGCATCAAGACCTTTCACCACTTGCGTGATCAAGCTGTTCAGACGCGATACGATCCAGCGGTCCAGCTTCGCCGTTGATGGCTTGTAAGGATGCTCAGCTGGGTTAAAGCCATCGATCGTTGCATACAGCGCGAAGAACGCATGCGTATTTACGATCGTGTCGATTACTTTCGATTTCGCTTCGGCTACGATGCCGCGCGAGAAACGTTTGCTGTTCCAAGGTGCGCTGTCCGCGAGCAGTGCCCAGCGGAATGCATCCGTACCGAACTCATTGATAATTTCCCAAGGATCGATAACGTTGCCCTTCGACTTGGACATCTTCTGGCCGTTCTCGTCGAGAATGTGGCCGGTCGAGATAACTGCTTTATATGGCGCTTTGCCGTTAAACAGCGTCGATACAGCGAGCAGCGAGAAGAACCAGCCGCGCGTTTGGTCGATACCTTCACAGATAATGTCCGCTGGATATTGATCCGCGAATTTCGATTCGTCGCTGAACGGATAGTGCTGCTGCGCGAACGGCATCGAGCCACTGTCGAACCATACGTCGATCACTTCAGACGTACGCGTCATGACAGCACCTTCTGCGAATGGCGATTTCAGCTTGATTTCGTCCACGTAAGGCTTGTGAAGCTCGATATCCTCCGGTACAAAATCAACCGCACGTTCGCACAGGTCAGCGATGCTGCTTGGTGCATATTCTTTGCCTGTCACTTCGCACACCCATACGTTGAGCGGCGTGCCCCAATAACGGTTACGGCTGATGTTCCAGTCGACCAGATCCTCAAGGAACTTACCGAAGCGGCCTTCACGAATATGGCCTGGATACCAGTCCACTTCGCTGTTGTTCTTGATCAGCTGATCTTTGACAGCTGTCGTCTCGATGAACCAGCTCTCCGTTGCATAATAGAGCAGCGGCGATTTGCAACGCCAGCAAAACGGATAGCTGTGCTCGTATTTCTCTTTGCTGAACAGCAGTCCACGCTCGCTCAGCATTTTGACAATATCAATGTCACAGTCTTTGACAAAACGGCCTGCAAGATCCGTTACTTCATCTACATAGCGGCCTGCGTTGTTCACAACGCTCAGCATGCTGATGCCGTTCGCACGAGCTGCCTTGTAGTCATCGTCACCATGTGCTGGTGCGATGTGAACGATACCTGTACCGCTCGTATCGCTGACGAATTCTGCGCCGATAACGATATGGCCCTTCTCAATCGCAACGTAGCGGAATGGAGGCTCGTAGCTCTTGCCAACAAGGTCTGCACCTTTAACCGAACCAACGATCTCGTATTCGCTGTCTTTGAATACAGATTCAACAAGCGCTTGTGCGACTACATACGTCTCTTCGCCGCGTTTCACCTTCGCATACGCAAGAGATGGATTCACAGCAAGCGCAACGTTCGCAGGAAGCGTCCATGGCGTTGTCGTCCAAGCGAGCACATACTCGTTCGAGTCTGTCAGCTTGAACTTAACCGTTGCACTCAGATCTTTAACATCCTCGTAGCCTTGTGCAACCTCATGCGAGCTGAGCGTCGTCTGGCAGCATGGGCAGTACGGGCTTACACGGTGACCGCGGTACAGCAGCCCTTTCTGATGAATCTTGGATAGAAGATGCCACACGCTCTCGATATAGTTGTTATCCAGCGTAATGTACGGATTGTCCATGTCCGTCCAATATGCGATAGCTTCTGTGAGTTCGCGCCATTGCTTCTCGTACTCGAAGACGCTCGCTTTACATTTCTTAATGAAAGCTTCTACGCCATAGTTCTCGATCTCTTGCTTGCCGGAGATGCCAAGCTGCTTCTCAACGCCCAGTTCAACTGGCAGACCGTGCGTATCCCAGCCTGCTTTACGGACTACGCGATAACCCGACATCGTTTTGTAACGGCAAATAAAGTCTTTGATTACACGGCCAAGCACGTGACCGATATGTGGTGCACCGTTTGCTGTTGGAGGTCCTTCGTAGAAGACGAAGTTCGGCTTGCCCTCCCGGTTTGTGATCGATTGCTTGAACGTATCATTGTTTCTCCACTGCTCTAGAACACGAAGCTCACGGCTCCGCGCACGTTCTTTGACGTCTACGCGTTGCATCGTTGTCTATCCCCTTTCAATTGAACGAACTTGTTTCCAAATGAAAACAAAAAAGACCCGTCCCCTATAAGGGACGAGTCATAACTCGCGATACCACCCTCGTTCCATTCATTGCCTGCCCAAATGGACAGTCCGACGAAGCAGTTGTTAAACAGCTGCAGTCGAGGCATGAATGGCACCTCAATCACGAACAGGCTCCTAGCGCTTGTGTTCGTGTTCCCTGTAACGGGGGACATCCGTCAGCGCTTACTATTGCCCCATCCCATCAATCGTAATCGCATCTTGCGATAGAGATGGTCGGTTCAAGTTCTGCACTGCTTCTCGGAGAGGATATTCCGAAGCATACCGAACGCCGGCTTTCAGCAATTACCGGCTCTCTGGGGAACGGAAACACATCGTACTCGTTCTCGTCAACGAAGTTCACTTTCATTCATAATATAACTAGTTATAGCGCAGCGTGCCGAAATTGTCAAATTCGGCACGCTGCATGGGCTAACTATGGACAACAGCTGGCTACAAGCGTTCCTGAGCCGCTGCTGCGCTTGATTCCAGTGCTTCCCAGCCGTCTTGGCTGAGCAGCTCCAGTTGTGCTTCGACGAGTGTCCGGAAACGGGCACGATAGATAGAAGCTTGTTTCTTCAGCTCCTCTACCTCAAGTGCTACCTTACGCGATTTGGACAACGACTCATTGATGATTCGGTCAGCGTTCTTCTCCGCTTCCTTCACGATCAACTGCGCTTCCTTCTTCGCATTCGACTTCACTTCATCAGCCGCTTCTTGCGCAATAATAATCGTCTTGCTGAGTGTCTCTTCGATGTTGGAGAAGTGATTGAGCTTCTCCTGCAATCCCAGCAGCTGGTTCTGCATTTCTTTGTTCTCGCGAATCAACGACTCGTAGTCTTTGATGACCTGATCCAGGAATTCATTAACTTCATCCTCGTCGTAGCCGCGAAGTCTTCTTCCAAACTCCTTATTATGTATGTCCAATGGCGTTAGCGGCATTGGCGCACCTCCTAATGGATATGACGGATCTGTGTTTGTAATGAATCTGTTCGACAGTACCGTCCAAAATCCTGCATCAGATCAAATAAATTTCCCGATTAGCACGCGAACTCTGCCTTTTTTTGTCATTCCTTCAATGTCCATCACTTTGAACCGGCCAAGCCCTTTCATCGAGATGACATCTCCAGCCTTCAGTGTCGCAGATGGATCTTCAACGACCTTCCAGTTAACGCGGCATCGTCCGGCACGGATTGGATCGACAATTCGTGCTCGACTAATTCGGAACGCATCGCTAGCAATACCGTCCAGACGCAGAGAAGCCACCGATAGACTCATCTCCTCCAGCTTCGGCACAACAATTCGAAGTGCTGATAAAGGTATCAGCTCGGTTAGGACATGAACCCGGTGGACTTGACGCAAATGAATATTGATATAGTCGGCGATCTCTTCTGTGACGAGGACATGACAGCCTTCCTCGTGCACATGGATGTCGCCGATCAGATCTCTTTTAACGCCAAGCCCGAGCAATGCCCCGAGATAATCCCCGTGATCCAGCTCCAAATGGCCCTGCGAATCAGCCGTTACAGCGATTGCCTGCACACCCATCGGTTCGTCTTCGAGGTACGCATAGTCCGGTGCAATGAGCGCCCGCTGCCGTTCGGCATCAGGACCGCCACCTTCGTATCGAACTTCGACGCGGCCATTGCGATTGGCTAATGAACGTACAATCTCAATCTGCCGAGGATCCAAATAATCGGTTCGTTTCCACTCATGCCGCTCTGCAGCCCGCTCGATCCACTCATCCACCCGATCGACGAATGCACGCTCGTCCGGGTGGAAATGGTCGTAAATGTTGCCTTTCGTGTTCATCGTTCGTCAGCCTGCTTCCTTAGAGGAAGATATCTAATACGAAGATGATACCGTAAGCGATGAAGCTTAGCGCAAGAACCGCAATGAACGGGGAAATGTCAAGCATACCGCCGATTGGTGGAATGAATCTGCGGAAGATGGACAAGTACGGCTCTACTATTTTACCCAACAACTGGCCAATGAAGCTGTCGCGTGCGTTCGGAAGCCACGATAACAGCACATAACCGATAATAAGAAACGTATATATGTCTTCAAGTCTGAACACATACCAGCTAAGTGTACTTAGCAAATCTAGGTCACCTCGTTCGTTTGTAATCCTGGTCGTCCACTAGCAGCTCGGAGATGGTGCCCTGAATTTCCACATTCTCTGGCGCACAGAAGAAAATGCCTGGTCCGATCCGGTTCATCGTTCCGCTGACCGCATAAAGCGTGCCGAGCAGGAAGTCGAAAATCCGCTTCGCAACATCATTAGGTACACGCTGCAAATTGACTACAACGCCGCGACGTGCACGGAGATGATCGGCGATCTCTTGCGCTTCCTCAAACGAACGTGGCTCGTTGAGCACAACCCGAACATTCTTCTGCGAATGGATGCTCACAATATTGGAACTCTTCGATTGTTTACGCGCTTCGAACGGCGAGGTTTCAAAATCATTCTCATGTTCTTCCGCATGCTGCGCATTATGCTGCTGATTTGGCTGCGTTACTTTCTCGTGTTCGATGATTTCTTCCTCATCCTGAAGGCCAAAAAAATTCATGAACTTATTCATTACACTCATTACTTATGCCTCCTCTTTCCCCACTAGTATCGTGCCAAGACGTACCCAAGTTGCTCCTTCTTCAATTGCTACTGTAAAGTCGTTGGACATCCCCATCGAAAGCTCGGTTAACGGCTGCTCCAATATGCCAAGCGTGTTGAGCTGATCGCGAAGCTGGCGAAGCGCCTGGAATACAGGTCGTGTCTCTTCGGCTTCTGCTTCGAACGGCGCCATGGTCATTAGACCAACTGGTCGAATGGACCGATATTCGCTAATCGCACGCAGGAAGTCTGGCACCTCATCCGGTTCTAGGCCTTGCTTGCTATCTTCTCCCGACACGTTGACTTGAATGAAGCAAGGTACAATAATGCCAAGCTTGTCTGCCCGGTCTGCGATTGCTTCGGCGAGCGACAGCCTGTCCAGTGAATGAATGTATGTAAACTTGCCGATGACGTCCTTCACTTTGTTCGTCTGCAGCGACCCGATATAATGCCATACCGGCGCTTCCGACGGCGGCAGCTCCTGCAGCGCTTCCCACTTGGGCTTCGCGTTCTGCCAGCGGTTCTCACCTAGTTGACGAACCCCATGCGCGACAACGTCTCGAACAGATTCGAGCGATACATACTTCGTTACCGCGACGACGTTCACCTCATCTCGGCTTCGCCCGCTTCGTTCACATGCTGCCTGAATTAACTGTTCCACTTCTTGTACCCGTTCTGCTAACGTCGACAAGAGGTTCACCTCTTCTCCATGCCAATCCAGCTTGCCATACGACCTGTATTGCCTCTCTCAGCACGATGCGAGAACAGCAAATCTGTCCGACAACTGGTACACCACGATGATATTTCGATATGAGTCGGCAAAATTCCTGCTTTTATCATAATCTGTCGGTTGATTTCTTTCAAGTCGAGCATTGCCTTGCCTTCCTCTGTCCGGCGAATCATCGAATCGATTGGTGGAGCATCGGCAAAACCACTGCACAGCGCCTCCATTCGGCCAATAACAGGACCGTCCACCTCGTAGCAGCATATCCCAATCGCCGGTCCAATCGCACCGTGAAGCTGCGCTGGATCTGTTCCGAATGCCCGCTGCATCGTCTCGACCGTACGGCAGGCAATCTCAGATGCAGTTCCTTTCCAACCGGCATGCGCCAGTCCAACTGCCTCATTCACCGGGTCGTAGAAGTACAAAGGGACGCAATCTGCATAAAAGGAAGCGAGCAGTACGCCTCGAATATTCGTTACAAGTGCATCTGTATCTTGAAGTGCCGATTGCCTCGAATCTCGTCCTCGGCCACTATCATCTTCCGTAACGATATGCACGTTATCGCTGTGGACCTGCTCTGCGGATGTGAAGGCAGCAAACGGCCATCCGATTGCCTGTGCAAGCCGCTGACGGTTCGCCACAACGTCTTCATCCCGGTCGCCGACATGGAGTCCCATATTGAGCGATGACCAATGGCCGCCGCTAACGCCGCCCAGCCTTGTCGTGAAGCCGGCTGTAATGCCAGCACCCGTATCGTTCCAAGCTTCCAGCCGCATAAGAGATGCCCCCTCGCGCTCCGCCTGATCCCATACAAATGGTTCCATGTATATCACCTCTTTATGTCTATTCAGTTCAGTGTACCATAGGGCAATACGACGGAACAGTCATTACAGCAGAAAAGGAGCCCGACGCTCGACAGGCGTTCGGGCTCTGTTCACGTTCTTACCGGTATCTCTTCCTCTTCTGTCTTATAGGCTGCCGCCTTCGCTTCATCCAATCGTACCAGCACCACATCGGCACCAATTTTCACAATGTTGCGCCATGGAATAATGATATCGGTGCCTCCACCGAACATGCCGAAAAATCGGGTAAATGTCGGCACGACGATCGAATCGATGCGCCCTTGACGTAGATCCAGCTCCAAATCGCTCACTTGACCGAGCTTCTTCCCATCCACGATGTTAATAACATCCTTGGTCTGAAAGTCTGAAATTTTCAAGCTGCTCACCACTTTCTGCGCCGGATGGTAGACCAATGCCCAATTGCTCCTGTTATTACTATATGACCATCCTGTCTAAAATGTCCTACCGGCGCAAAAAAACGGCGCAGCCAGCGCCGTTTCTTAAGCTATGAGTCGCAGTATTTGTAGAAGTTCACGTTTTGACGTGCTTCTGCATTTGCTGAATAGCCGACTTCTCCAGACGAGACACCTGCGCCTGTGAAATGCCGATCTCATCGGCTACTTCCATTTGTGTCTTGCCTTCGAAGAAGCGCATGGACAGAATCATTTTCTCCCGCTCATTGAGCTTATGCATCGCTTCACGGAGTGCAATTTCTTCAATCCATGAGATGTCCTTATTCTTATCATCACTGATCTGATCCATCACATAGATCGGATCGCCGCCATCATGGTAGATCGGTTCGAACAGCGACACCGGATCTTGAATCGCATCAAGCGCGAAGACGACATCCTCCTTCGGCACGCCAAGCACCTCAGAAATTTCGAAGATCGTCGGCTCACGCGAGTTCTGGTTCGTTAAACTGTCGCGTACCTGCAGCGCTTTGTAAGCGATATCCCGAAGGCTGCGCGATACGCGAATCGGATTGTTGTCACGCAAATAGCGGCGGATTTCACCGATGATCATCGGCACGGCGTACGTACTGAATTTGACATTCTGGCTCAAGTCGAAGTTATCGATCGCCTTCATCAGGCCGATGCAGCCGACCTGGAACAGGTCGTCGACATATTCGCCACGGTTATTGAACCGCTGAATGACGCTGAGGACGAGCCTCAGATTGCCGTTCACCAATTTCTCTCTTGCTGCCCGTTCGTTGCGCGTTTGCAGCGCCGTAAACAGCTCGCGCATTTCCGCATTTGTCAGGACAGGCAGTTTACTGGTATCCACACCACAGATCTCGACTTTGTTTCGGGTCAACGTGATTACCTCCCAAGGAGAAACATTAATGTTCATTATCTCCCCGCCCCCCCGAAATATTCCTGCCCCCGACACAGTTCGACATAGCTTGTGAAAACGTTGTCGTGTAAGCTACTCCTATAATGAAAGCGCTGCAACGGACAAATAAAAAAAGAAAACAAGCTCATCCGGATTAATGATCGGAGAGCTTGCTTGTTAATTAGAATCCTAGTGATAGACGGCGAAGTTTAGATTGCTGTTCTTCTTCGCTTCCATCTGTCTGAACTTCACCACGATAAGTAATCTTGCCTGTCACAATATCAACAATTGCGATGCCGCGTATATACGCATTTGCTTCATCATGCCTATATGAAATTTCGGCCGTTTGATCATCATAAGGACGAACATCAACATTATCTGATACTCCCCATACATGCGCATCGACTTTCCAAGAATTCACTAATGGATCTCCAACTTGACTTAAATCATAAGCCTCGTAGTATACGACACCATCACTGACGGTGAATCGGGCAAGCTGTGTACCAACGATATTCACGCTGTCTGTACTTTTATCCTTGCCGTTCTCATGAAGGGCAAGCGGTCGTATGGAATCAGTAGTTAAGTTGTACACATAGTAATTCGAAATCGGGTCCGAGCTAGAATTTTCTCGTATATCATCTTTTATAATTACGGTTTCTTCATTGAAAGATACGATGTTTGTGCTATGAAGGGGATTCGGGTCATATCCAGGCAATTCTGCTGTCATGTCCGTCTCCTTCGTAATCGATTGCTTCTTCAAGTCAATGTCCAAGCGGATCAGCTTAGATATCCGATTCACTTGTTGTTCGTCCCCGAACTGGAAGTCCTCATAACGTGTCATATATATACGAATACTCGAAGCATCTACGCCATGAATCATGTCTGTATTCCAATAAGCAGTCCCATCACGTTCTGGCAGGTCAAGCTCAAAATCGGCGTCTTCATTCGTTTCTTTATTAAGAGCCCCCACCTCAAGCTCCCAATGTCCATCGACCTGATGGCTGTATGCATAGCCCAGCATATTCGGCTCATCGACGAACAATCCGTAAGGATATTTCCCTTTCATAAACCGTCGTTTTTGCTTTGTGTCACCAAAATTCTCATATGCATCATCGCCAGTGAACCATTGGAAGTGACGCCGATTGTCTTCATAAGTTGTCTTCTGCTGCCCGATCTTCAAAGACGTAGAGGTTACTCCGGAGCCTGTGTAGTAATAATACCCTTGGACGGCAAGACGGTTTCCGATTGATGCATCGCCCTCTACCGCAACAAGCTTAAAATCAGGTCTACCGTTATTTTTCCAGCCTGATGCGGTATACATCCCGATTCCTACGATAACGAAAGCAATGACTACGAACGTCACGCTATATTTTTTAAACAATGATAAGCCTCCTCTCAACCCGCACAGCAGATCCGCTGTTCTATATCGTAAATTTCTTCGCCAGCAAATATTGACTGTACCAAACTGATATGCCGCTCACAGCTGCAAGTAGAATGAAATAGAACACGGTCAGCTGCGAATCCATCATCGTATACCTATAATCGGATTGAAGAATGATGAGCGGGATCATGACTACGAAGATCGCAACAGCAGCATAGACCAGACCAACTAGAATGCCGTACCAACGATAGCTGCGCTCTAGTAGAATTCCCGTATATAGAACGATAACAGCTGTTATTCCCGTACCGTAGTACAACAGAAGGTCGACGATGCTTGGAGATAAAAGGATGTTCAGTGCAGGATTAATCAGAATGAGCATCTGAAGCGGTACATCTTCCCTCACTTCGCTTGGTACAATCGATCGATAAATCGAATCACCGACCGGCAGCAGCAGTTGCTGCAGCGCCAGCAGCGCTATCATGACCAGGAGCGGCGCAGTCAACTTCGCCCAATATAAGTTACGTCTCGATGCCGGAAGCATCAGAAGCCTTGTCATGAACGGATGACGCCCCACACTATCCCGATACCAAATGAAGACGAAATAGAATCCGATAAAAGCTGCGCAGATGAAGATCGACAAGATCAACCAGTTCAGTTCATCAAACGATTTCGAATAGCTGAAATAGCCGTGCTCATTCGCATATTGTTCCATCGTGGACAGATGCTCTTTTTTCATAATTCGATGCGCGTAATCAATTGACTTGTTAGCCTGTGAATATGCATTGTAAACTTGCAGTGCTGTCGTAATGACGGCAAGGATGCCAAGCGGCAGTGCCAAGCGTCTAAGCTCGAAATTCAGAAGCTTCCAATAAGTCATCGCTTGTACACCTCCCGCATGACGTCAACGACCGACTTGCCTTCTTCCATCCGCATATCGTCGCTTGCGAATTGTTTCGTAATTCGTCCATGGTCCAGCATGACGACATAATCAAGGAGATGCTCCACTTCCCTGATTTCATGTGTTGTAAGGATAATACCGCGTCCCTCTACCATTTCACTCGAAAATACAGCAGCAATCTCTTCTCGGCTGAATAGGTCTACGCCAGAGAACGGTTCATCGAGCAGCATATAGTCAGCATCCATGGCGAGTCCCATTAGCAAGTTCAGCTTCGCCGCCGTCCCCTTCGACAGCGAGTTTACTTTGTCTGCGGGGTTAAGCTGAAATCTCGCAAGCAGCTCGTTCGCCCGTTCGCTGTTCCAATTCCGATAATATTCTTTCATAAAAGAAAAGCAGTCCGCGATCTTCATTCGTCCTGGCATCGTCAGTTGATCCGAGACATAGACCATACGCTCATACATCGCTTGATTACGCGCACTGCCATCGATTCGAATCGTGCCGGATTGGATCGGCGTCAATCCCATGATCGCCTTCAGAATGGTCGTCTTCCCCGCTCCGTTCAGACCCGTTAAGCATGTAATTGCACCACGCGGGGCTGTAAAGGAAACGCCTTGAAGTACCTTCTTTAGGCCAAACCGCTTCTTCACATCAATCAATTCAATCATTTCACGTTGCTCCTTTCTCCCCCTGATCCTGTCCCGACCGCAAGGCCTGCTTCTTCTCCAGTCGTGTTCGAATGAGCGAGAGCAATTGCTCTGCCGGTACTTCAATGTTGTTCACGGAAGCAAGGAAGGTGTCCACTGCCTCCGTCAGCAATTCGTCACGTATGCGGCCCAGTATGATAGTGTCACTCGTAATTCGACTCGGTGAGTTTCCTTCGGTTACGATCAAGCCTTGTTCCTCCATTTCCTTGTACGCCTTCTGAGCCGTGTTCGGATTAATGCCAAGCTGGCTGGCCAGCTCGCGCCGAGACGGAATCGTATCCCCTGACAGAAGCTTCCCGGTTGCGATCCGTTCCTTAAAATGCCTCACGACCTGCAAATAGACGGGATCCCGATTGTTAAACAGCAGTTCCATCCGCGCAGCTCCTTTGCATACTTTCTCAATTACTTGATATAGTATCCAATTTCTAGTGTGTGTACTATGTGGTTCATACACTCTTACTGTATTATGACCGTAGTACACTTTGGTGTCAAGTATATAATTTCTACCCACCTGATATGAACGAAAGTGTCAAGGCGCCATTGTAACTTCCTTGGCACTCTCCGTTTTTCTTTGTTGTTGAAGGGCTGTGCCCTGAA
>NZ_QGTQ01000047.1 GCF_003182255.1 Paenibacillus cellulosilyticus
ATGGTATATTGGATGTACAAAAGAAACAGCTCCTTTGGAATGGTTGGTGGTACTTCCATTTTACCAAAAGGCTGTTTCTTTTTGTTTGTCTAAAACCAAAATACTGCTAGCAGCGGAGCAGACGAATGATTCTGAAGAAGCGTCAGCGGTCGCCTTTGTCAACGGATTGCTACCTAGTCACGATCTTACCCATTCAGAGCAATCCGGTGACAACAGCGATCGTAAGAACATTCGCTCTGCGCAGCTGCTCTTGCAGTTCATTGAAACACAAGGGGCCGTCCCAAAGTCTAATGACTTTTGGGACAGCCCCGTCTATTTAAGGTCTAAATGATAATGCCCCGATAGGTATCTGCTATGTTGGTTCTATTCGTTCTTATCGACTGTCCACTGCCGACTAGGGCGACCACCGGAATGTCGGCGGAGATTCCCCCGTCTATGAACCGAGCGCTCTTAAGCCCAGCGCCAACGCCCCGCATAAGCCGGCATTGTCGCCTAGGCCAGATTTTTTAGATGTTATAACCCACACACAATACTTCTACTTCCCAGCCCGCTCCCGCTGCCTCAACGCCTCATACAAAATAACCGTACCCGCCATCGCCACGTTCAGCGATTCCGCTTGGCCGCGGATCGGGATAATAACGGACTGATCGGCAAGCGCCAATACGTCCGCCGAGATACCATCCGACTCGCTGCCGAGCACCAGCCATGTCGGGCCTGTCCAATCGCAGTCGAAGCAGCTCACTGCCGACTGCAGACTCGTCGCTGCCAAGCGGATGCCCCGCTCCTTGGCCTGTGGCAGCAGCTTGCTCAGATCTGCCTCGATCACGGGCAGATGGAACAGCGACCCCATCGTCGAACGTACCGTCTTCGGATTATAGAGATCTACGCAGCCTCGTCCTAGCACGACCGCATCTGCACCAACTGCATCCGCACTGCGGATTATCGTTCCCGCATTGCCTGGATCACGTACACCATCCAACACAACGACGAGCGATTGCTCGCGGAACAAGGCTTCCTCGTTCACAACCGGCTTGATCACTACCGCAAATACGGGCGGCGGCGAATCCGTCCCCGTGCACTTCGCCATTACAGCCTGCGATGCGCTCACGAGCAGATCATGCTGCTCTGCCAGCGCTGTCTCGCGGTCGAGCTCCGCGGGCAGTCCGCGTTCGCCGTCATAGACGACGGCCTCTATCTCAGCTCCGCAGCGGAGCGCTTCTTGCACCAAATGAATGCCCTCAACAATAAACCGGCCTGCGCGGTCGCGGTGCTTTTTGTCCAATAGGGCTGCCCAGCTCTTCGCACGGGCGTTCTGCACTGACATGACATCAAACAACGTAAGAACCTCTCTTCAATGTAAACCCAATAATAGCTTGCTCTATTTCACATCAATGATTGCATCAACGATTATCCATTAACGACGTAATTCCAAGCCTAACGTCCATCAAAATATGCCCGTTCCAGGCTCGCCAGATCGTCGTTTTTGCCTACAATAACAAGCACATCTTCCGTATGAATGACGTCCTCTGCGAGTGGCGAAATATTCATCTGACCGTTGCTCTTGATCGCCATGATATTACAGCGGAACTTCGGCCGAATATCGAGCTGCTTCAGATTGCGACCGACCATTTGAGCTGGCGCTGCCAATTCCAAAATACTGTAGTCATCCGACAACTCAATGAAATCTACAATGTTAGGCGAGATCAGGTGATGAGCGACGCGCATGCCCATGTCCCGCTCTGGGAAGACCACCTTGTCCGCTCCGATTTTGCTAAGCACTTTGCCGTGCAGCTCCGTTTGAGCTTTAACGATCAGTCTTGGCACGCCAAGATCTTTCAGAATGAGTGTCGTCAGGATGCTCGCCTGGATATCTTGTCCAATGGCAACAACGACGACATCGAAATTCCGTATGCCTAGCGCCCGAAGCGCTTCTTCATCGGTACTATCTGCCGAGACGGCATGCGTGACAACCTGTGACGCTTCCTGTATACGCTGCTCACTGGCATCAATGGCTAGAACATCAAAGCCAAGATTCGATAATGTAGCAGCTACGCTTGAGCCGAAACGCCCCATTCCGATGACGGCATATTGCTTTTTAGCCATGACCAATTCCCCCAGTCCTGTTCCCAACAATTATACCATATACAAGCGCTGCTTTCCTTACGCGATGCCTTGAACGCTTGCCACATGTCTCCTCGTGTGTATTGTGCGTGCACAGGACATAATGAATACGCGTCTAACGTCAATGGGAGGTAATCTGCTTGAATACAATCGATTTGCGGCAGGCGATTATTTTGCGGGTTAAGGATAAGTCCAACGAGGAACTTAGCGACATTATTCAAGATTCGATCGGCGCAGATGAACGAGCACTTCCTGGACTCGGTGTTTTGTTCGAAATGATTTGGCAGGACAGCTCTGCCAATGAACAAACAAGCATGGTCGGATCTTTGCACCGCCATCTGCATGCAGGCGATTCAGCCGATGCCGCCGGCCTCGGACATTCCTGAGAAAGAATTCTCTTTTGAGGACCACGCTACTGACGCTATCGCAAGATAGCACGAAGGACAGCAACCGGTTTACCGGGCTGTCCTTCGTTTGTTATTCTTGTATGGCATTTTACAAGTATATCCTTATTCGTTTGCAGACATAGCGGCCGGCTGCTCACAAGAGCTCGTCATCTGATAATGACGATCTTCATTCGAGGCAATATGGAAGCCATGCATCGCTTCAAGGACATGATAAGCCATAGCGCCATGCGCGCGGTGCGGCCGATTTTCCGCAATAGCCTCAGCCAGGTCGATTACACCAATACCGCGACAGTTGTCCGTCAGACCATGCGTCAGCGGGATCGACTGCCACTCCGATGATCCAGCTTTGCGCAGCTGGATTTCCCCACCGAAGTTATTCGGATCAGGTACACGCAGTGTGCCTGCAGTCCCATAAATCTCGATTGGCGGCAGCCCTGCGCCAGCAGCAATATCGAAGCTTGTAATAAGCGTACCGACGGCACCGGAGGCAAAATCAATGACTCCTGCAATATGCGTCGGCGTCTCAACACGAATCTTCTGCCCACGCTTTGGTTCACTCGTGATCGTACGCTCTTCGTGCGTAATAACGGCCGAGCCTGTAACACGGCGAATAGGTCCAAGCAGCGTAACGAACGCGGTTAAATAATACGGACCCATATCGAACATCGGGCCGCCGCCAACTTCATAATAAAAAGCCGGATCTGGATGCCATCTTTCATGTCCACCGCTCATCATGAATCCGGTAGCTGCAACCGGTCTGCCGATCGCACCGTCATCAATGAGCTTGCGACAGCTTTGAATACCGCCACCGAGGAAAGTCTCTGGCGCGCAAGCAACGCGTAAACCTTTGGCATCTGCGAGCGCCATAACGCGAGCGCCTTCCTCCATCGTTACAGCCAGCGGCTTCTCGCCGTACACATGCTTACCTGCTTCCAGCGCACGCAAGCTGATTTCCGCATGTGCTTTCGGAATCGTAAGGTTAACGACGATATCGACGTTAGGGTCTGCCAACAGCTCGTCTACCGAATAGGCATGCGGCAAGCTGTACTGCTCCGCCCGCATACGAGCACGCGACAGATCCGCATCTGCAACGGCGATGACCTCAACCTTGTCGGATGCCGTTAAATTTTTAAGATAGATATCGCTAATATTGCCACAACCGATAATGCCTATCCGTGATCGTGTCATTCGAAAGCTCTCCTCTCTCCTCGTACCCTCTTACGATTAACCTTGTTCTGGACGTGCTGCCCACAGGAAGCCGCGGCGCATCAGTTCCATTGTTTGCGGCATCTCTACAATATTCGCTTGGTGGCCAAGCGAGTTGTAATACACATTGCCTTGCCCCCATGTTTTCGTCCATACGACCGGCATCTTCACATCGCCGAAGCTCGTCGTTGCGTGCACTTTGATCGCAGGATCCACATGCATGTAATACTTCTCGGAGCATACCTCAAAGTCGCCAATGCCTTCCGTCAGCGGATCGCCAGGAGTAGACATCTCAACCGTATAGTTCACGCCGTCATTGCCAGGATGCGCAACCCATTGACCGCCAACCATGTACTGGTATTCAACCTCGTTGCGGAACGAATCGCCCATACCGCCGTGGCAGCCGGCAATGCCGCAGCCGTTCTCCACCGCAGCGAGCAGCGGCTTCAATTGATTTTGTTCGATCTTGCCCATCGTCCACACCGGTACGATCAGGTCAAGCGACTTCATAAGCTCTTCGTCTGCATAGCTGTCCAGCGTATCCGATACGATAACCTCGAATGATTCCTTACGCAAAATATCAGCGAAAATAGCGGCAACTTCCTTCGGCTGATGGCCATCCCAGCCACCCCATACGATCAGTGCTTTTCTCATTGTTCTACTCCTCACATCAGGATCTTTGAACGGAGTTCAAAGTCACTCTGCTTTACATCTCTTCGATTGATACCCAACGGCGCTGCTCGATCGAACGATCGACCGCTTCCAGCACCTCTTGGCATTTCACGCCATCTACGAAGTTCGGCACCGGCTGACGGTCTTCCGACAACGCCTGCATCAGCTCAACAACCTCATGCGTGAACGTATGCTCATAGCCAATCGTATGTCCAGCCGGCCACCAAGCGTCCATATAAGCGTGTGCTGCATCCGTTGCAAGCACGCGTCGGAAGCCCTGAACATCAGGCGCATCGTCTGTAAAATAAACCTGCAGCTCGTTAAGCCGCTCGAAGTCGAACTTCACGCTGCCCTTGCTGCCGTTAATCTCGAACGAGTTCGTGCAGCGATGTCCTGCCGCGAAGCGCGTTGCCTCGAAGCTGCCGAGCGCACCGTTCGCGAACCGCGTCATGAACAGCGTTGCATCGTCGACCGTAACGTCGCCGAGCGGTGCGTTTGCATCGCCCTTCGCGCTGAGGCCCGTCATGGCGGAAGGCATCGGACGCTGCTTGATGAACGTTTCGCTCATCCCGATCACTTCGCTAAACTCGCCAACGAGGAAACGTGCCATATCGATCAAGTGTGCGCCAAGGTCGCCGTGCGAGCCAGAACCTGCAATCTCCTTCTGCAAGCGCCATACGAGCGGGAACGATGGGTCGATAATCCAGTCCTGCAGGAACCAAGCGCGGAAGTGATA
This sequence comes from Paenibacillus cellulosilyticus, assembly GCF_003182255.1. Taxonomy (GTDB): domain Bacteria; phylum Bacillota; class Bacilli; order Paenibacillales; family Paenibacillaceae; genus Paenibacillus_T; species Paenibacillus_T cellulosilyticus. The sequence goes on from NZ_QGTQ01000047.1 coordinate 5,143, forward strand.
GATTTGACCGAGACGGCCTTCTTCAATGAGCTTCTTCGCCAGCTGCACCGCCGGTGCAAAACGATAGTTAAAGCCGACCATATGCTTCACGCCGGCTTTCTCCGCTGCCTCGAGCATCTCGCGAGAATCGGCCAGCGTCAGTGCCAGCGGCTTCTCACAGAACAGATGCTTGCCTGCTGCAGCAGCAGCAAGCGCGATTTCTTTATGTGCATCGCTAGGTGCGTTAATGTCCACTAGATCGATATCGTCGCGCTTCACGAGCTCGCGCCAGTCGGTCTCGACCGACTGCCAGCCGAATTGGCCTCTAGCCTGCTCGACACCTTGCGGATCACGGCCGCAAATCGCCTGCATAACCGGTCTCGTAATGTTCGGGAAAAACATCGGTGCCGCTCGATATGCGTTGCTGTGTGCCTTACCCATAAATTTGTACCCGACCATGCCTACTCGCACTTGATCCAATGCCATTGACTTATCGCCCCTGTTCGAATAATTGTGGCCGCAGCCCATTACGCTGATCTCATCTAAGATGCTGTCATGTATGTTATTTGCTCCTGCGCTGCTGTACCCCTGTCGACTCTCTTATAACGAGCTGAACAGGCAGCACCGCGGAACGAGATGCATCTGCACCAATACTGCCGCCTCCCAATACAAGAGAAGCAGCCTTTCTTCCCATCTCCTGAAAAGGAACCGCCACGCTCGTCAGCTGCGGGCTCGCCATTCGAGCCGCATCCGCATCATCGTAGCCGCATAGCGCGTAGTCCCGACCAGCTTCCAGCCCATGCTCGCGAAGTCCCTGCATCGCGCCGATCGCCATGCGGTCGTTGGCTGCGAATACCGAATCCGCCTGCCCCGACTTGATCAGCTCCGCAAGCTGATTCGCAAGCTCATAGCCGCTCTTGCGGCTGTAGTTGCCGGTTAGCATGAGCGGCTGCTCAATCGGAAGCCCCGACTGTACGAGCACGCTTAAGTATCCTTCACGCCGGTCGATACTGTTCGAGTATTGCTCCGGGCCGTTGATGAAGGCAATTCGTCGACAGCCGATGTCGATCAGATGACGGACCGCCTCCTGGCTGCCCGACCAATGGTCCGCATCCACCGTTAAGAATGGTGATTCGCTGCCTCGCGGACCAAACCGCTGATTCAATACGCAGAATGGATAGCCCTCCTGCGTAAGTTCCTCCAGCGCTGTGCGATCCAGCTCCATATTTCTTGCTCCCAATACGATCAGCGCATCGATCTTCTGCGACTGGAACAACGCTGTATAGTTGCGAGGCTGGTCTGCTTCTCGGAACAGCAGCAGCAGATCGTTGCCGGACGCTTGTACCTCCGAGCCAATGCCGCTCAGCATCTCCGAGAAATAATAGGTCGAGAACAATGATACTTTCGCCATGTGGGGCAATACGACGCCGAGGTTGCCGCTCTTCTTCCGCGCGAACTGCTGGGCAAGCGCATTCGGCACATACCCCAGCTCTGCCGCAGCTGCAAGCACACGCTGTTTCGTCGCTTCCTTCACCGGTCCTACGCCATTAAGAACACGGGACACCGTCGCCTCTGACACACCGGCTAGCTTCGCCACTTGTTGTCTCAAAGCGATACTCCCGCTAGCTTCGCCACTTGTTGTCTCAAAGCGATACTCCCTTTACTTGTTTATAGAGGTTGTTCAAAAAGTCCGCTTTTGATCACGAAGTATCACAAGAAGTGAATTCGGCATCAGGTGCTGAATACCGTACTTTTTGAACTCTCATGTAAATGCAAAAAATGTACACGCGTACATTTTGTCATGAGACCGCTCTCATGTCAAGGCCTTGCCGATGCTTATGTAGAAAAAAAGCCTGTCATTCTAAAGCGAATGACAGGCTCCTATCTTATATTCTTATGGCGCTGTATCCAAGAACTTCGCCGTCGGATTTTTCTCCATTGCCGTACGCATCGCATACTCATTCTCGAACAGAACGACATAATTGTCCTTCTTATCCTTCACGAGTGCCGAGTTGATACGGAACTTCGACGGATCGATATTGTCATCGATGATCCAGCGTGCGAATTGATACGTCATCCGTTGAAGCTGAACTTCAACGCCATATTCGGCACGCATTCGATACTCGAACACCTCGAACTGCAGCTGACCGACAACGCCGAGAATCGTATCGTCGAAGCTTATCGTGCGGAACACTTGAATCGTGCCTTCCTCGGTCAACTGATCGATGCCCTTTTGGTACTGCTTTTGCTTAAGTGCGTTCTTAATCGTTACCTTCGCGAAAATTTCCGGCGAGAACGTTGGCAGCTCATTGAACACAACGTTGCCACCCTGTGCTAATGAATCGCCGATGCGGAAAATACCCGGGTCAAACAGACCGATAATATCGCCCGGATACGCCGACTCAACAATGTCGCGGTCCTGCGCAAGGAACTGCTGCGGTTGGGACAGCTTAATGTCCTTGCCGGCACGAACATGCTTAACGGACATCCCGCGGTCGAAACGGCCAGAGCAGATACGCAGGAACGCGATCCGGTCGCGGTGCGCCGGGTTCATATTCGCTTGAATTTTGAACACATAGCCCGTGAACTTCTCACTCGTTGGCTCGATGATGCCATCCTCGCTCTTACGCGGCGTTGGCTTCGGTGCGAGCTGCAGGAAGTTCTCCAAGAAGGTCTGCACGCCGAAGTTGTTGACCGCGCTGCCGAAGAAGACAGGCGTCAGTTCGCCGCGGCTTACTTTCTCCAGATCAAACTGATCGCCTGCAACATCAAGCAATTCAAGATCATTGATCAATTGATCGGTTAAGAAATCGCCAGCCATCTCACGAATAATTTGATCGTTATAGTCATCGACCTTGCGGACTTCAATCGTCGAATGGTCTTTGCCATTGAACAGCTCGACTTGATTTTTCATCCGATCATAAACGCCGCACAAGTCACGCCCCATACCGATCGGCCAGTTCATTGGAACCGAACGAATGCCAAGCACGCGCTCCAGCTCTTCCATTAGATCGAATGGGTTCTTTCCTTCGCGGTCCAGCTTGTTAATAAACGTGAAGATCGGAATGCCGCGCTGGCTGCACACTTGGAACAGCTTAATCGTCTGTGGCTCGACGCCCTTCGCAACGTCAATAAGCATCACGGCGCAGTCAGCTGCGGTCAATGTCCGATACGTGTCTTCACTAAAATCTTGGTGACCAGGCGTGTCCAATATGTTAACCCGATGCCCGTTGTAATCAAACTGCATAACCGAGGACGTAACGGAGATACCCCGCTGCTTCTCGATCTCCATCCAGTCCGACGTCGCATGGCGGCTTGCCTTGCGCGCTTTTACCGAACCCGCTTCACGAATGGCGCCGCCGAACAACAGCAGCTTCTCGGTCAGCGTCGTTTTGCCGGCGTCCGGGTGCGCAATAATGGCGAATGTGCGCCGCTTCTCGACTTCTTGTATGATTTCATCCTTCAACGATAAGCTCATAATGTCTTCCTTTCAATTCATCTATAGACTATGCGTGAAACGACTAGGCAGCAGGTGAATGTAATCCCGCCGTCCTATATGCCGCCGATCAGAATAGCCCTTGCCGGTGCCGCTTCCACGCCTGTTAGCTTGAGTGGAGCAACCACGAGAAAATAATTGCCGGGGTGAATATGCTTCAATCGCAGACCTTCTACGATCACAATATTGTTGCGGAACAGCTGACGGTGCGTCGGATAATCCTGCTGGGAGCGTTCAATCCCAAGGCCATCGACACCAACACCACGAATGCCGCATTCGATCAAATACCGTGCGCCGTCCTCGTTCACATATACGAACTGCTCATCAAACGTCATGCTCTCATTGAGGGAATTACGTGTCTTGAGCAAAATCCATTCGCCCTTCTGGATACCGAACCGTTCCAGATCCGCTCTCGATACCGAGTCCTGTACATGCGTCAAATCCAGCACACGTGCCTGGCCGACGAGCTCTTCAAGACCAATCGATTCAATCGTTGCGCCGTCCTTCAACATATGCAGCGGCGCATCGACATGCGTCCCGCAATGAAGATTCATCGTAAGCTGCGACTCATATACTTCGCCGTCATCGAAGTTGGACACATTCTTCACGAGCGGCTGCTTGCTGTTCTTATTGCCCCATACCTGCATGTCTTCGTGAACAGTCATCGAGATATCATAAATTTTGAACAAGTCTCGTCGTCCTCTCAAGCCGCCAGCCGCTAATGCAGACAGCACATGATGTTGTTCTGAAACAGTCCGAAGGCCGGCCGACGATAACCTTTCTTCGTCGACCGGCCGGATTACGACCAAGCTAAATTAATTAATAATAACTTACTTACGGCTGCCCGAGATCCAGATGACGTTATCCTCATCTTGACCATTAACCGGCCACCAGTTGAAGCCGTCTTGCGCAAGAATTTGGTCCATTACTTCTGGTCCCCACGAGCCTGCTGGATAGAAGGCCAGATCCGAATCTGTTTCCTTCCAAGCTTTCGCGATTTCATCAACGAACGCCCATGCTTGCGATACTTCGTCCCAACGCGTAAAGCGTGTCGATTCGCCGCGTGCTGCATCGAAGATCAGGCGCTCATAGGCTTCAGGCGTGTTGATGCCGATCTGGCACGATTGGCAGAATTCCATTGCAACCGGCTGAAGATCGTTGTCCGTGCCTGGACGTTTCGCATTGAACTTAATATAGATGCCTTCCATCGGATTCACCCGAATGACGAGCAGGTTCGGATTCACTTCTTCACCGGCACGGAACAGCACATTCTCTGGGACGTTCTTGAATTCAATTACGATTTCCGTCGTCTTCACCGGCAGGCGCTTGCCTGTACGGATGTAGAACGGTACGCCTGCCCAGCGGAAGTTATCCACGTGAACACGAGCGCCGAAATACGTTTCCGTTACCGATTCCGGATTAACGGAATCTTCTTGGCGGTAGCCCGTCAATGATTTCGTGCCGAGCGAGCCTTCAGAGTATTGACCGCGTACAACGTTCGCACGAACCTCTTCGCCGTTCTTGAACGGACGAAGCGAACGAAGCACTTTCACCTTCTCATCCCGAATGTCTTCAGGCTGCAGACGGCTTGGCGGCTCCATTGCGATAATCGTAAGCATTTGGAGCATATGATTCTGCATCATGTCGCGAAGTGCGCCGGACTTGTCATAGTAGCCGCCACGATCTTCAACGCCAACGGTCTCAGCAAGCGAGATCTGAACGTTCGCAATATGCTTGTTGTTCCAGAGCGGCTCGAAGAACGCGTTCGCGAAGCGAATCGCTTCGATGTTCTGAACCATCTCTTTGCCGAGGTAGTGGTCGATGCGGTAAATTTCTTCTTCCTTGAACACTTGGCTCAATTGTCCGTTCAGCTTGCGAGCCGTTTCAAGGTCATAGCCGAATGGCTTCTCGATAACGAGACGCTTCCAGCCGCCCGACTCAAGCAGACCACCGTCGCGCAGATTGAAAGAAACCGGTCCGAACAGCTCTGGTGCAAGCGCCAGGTAGAACAGTCGGTTGCCTGGAATATTGAATTTCTGGTCCAGCTCAAGCGAACGTTTATTCAGCTCGCGGAAGCCGTCCACATTGTTGATATCAAGCGACATGTAGGTGAAGTGCTCAGCGAATTTATTCCACAGCGCTGCATCGTCTGCTTTGTAACGGCAGAACTCAACGATGGACTCATATACATCCGTGCGGAATTGATCGTCCGTGCGAGGACGACGGGCAAGACCGACAACAGCAAAGTTCTCTGCAAGCTTGCCTTCTTTATATAAGCTGAACAGCGCAGGAAACAGCTTGCGCTTTGCAAGGTCGCCTGTTGCACCGAACAGATAGAAGACCGCACCTTCGGCGGCTTGTTGCTCCAATTTTACAGTAGTCGTCATGTTCCTCATTCTTCCCTTAGCGATTTTCTCTATTCTATACGTCTATCATGTATTGTAGTGTAGCATATTCATCCTTATTGCGCCATTAAGCGACTCATAAAAAAAACTGATTGTCCCCCCAAGGAAAGGTAATCAATCTAATTAAAGTCGGGTTTTGCCTCTTCATCGTTAGTCTGCTTCCGTGTAATCCCCAGTTATAACCGGTACGCCAATAACCCAGTCTAATGCTGTCGATTCGCTGTCCAGATGAACGGTCAACTGCAGGTTAGACGTCTTGCCGCCTGTCTTCATCGTCCGCTCGATATGCGGCGAAAACCGCGACTCACTGATCGTCATTCCTTCCTTGTCCTCATAGTTCTCGACTAGCACTGCATCCGACTTGGCCACAACGTCCGTAAAGAGCTGCTTAAGCGATTGCATCTTATCGACCGTGTTATCCGGTGCTGCCGTTCCGCTAACGCGGAAGCTGTATTCGTATTGTCCGCCTGCCTCATGTACAGCCTGCTCGATTGTATTAGCGACCGTTTGTAGTCCATCTACACCTACGCTTGAAGGTGGTTTAACGACAATGACAGAGCTGGTGCTGTTATGATCCGTATGGATCAGCATAGACACCTCAACAGCTGTCTGTTGACTGCTATTGTTTGTGTTCGTATCCGCATCACCATCGATAATTCCAGCTGACTCCGTATCAGTGTCAATCGTTCCGACATACGTGTCCGTCTCAGCCTGTTGACCAGCGGCTCCTTCCGTCGAAGCATCGGCTTTATGCAAACCAAGCAGCCCTGCCGCTCGAAGCGCTTGTCCACTGCGCATTCCATCTACATCGTATCTTAACAACCAGTGATGCCCATTCGATACTGTCGCTGTAGAAGTCGGAATCATGTCGGCCAGCGACCATACATACTGGAGATCTTCTGCAGCGGATACCTGCGATTTACTCCCTCCATGCTGCTTGGCTGCAACAGCGGCACCTACAATGAGTACGATTGCGGCAAGCATGACGGGCATTAGCCCCTTCCGTGTTCGCCGCACAGCTGCCTGCCTGCTCATCAATGGATCAACCCCTTTAGGAATTGGGCGGGCCAACGCTTAGTCAATCTGGGTAATCGACCATGCACAAATGCCCTAACCTGCATAAGATGGGCGTAGAATTAGGAGGTGCATAACGAAATGGAACCGATTTTCCCACTACAAGAGGATCATATATCCCGCTTCTGCGGACTGCCGGTATGTATCGTGACGCACGACGGCAGACGGCATGTTGGCGTACTATCGAACTGCCGCAGCGGCCGCGTGACATTGAATGGCCCTATGGGCTCACCGAATGCGGGACAGCATGCCAACGTGAACCAGTACCATTCCACAGCAGAGATCGCAGAGACGCCAAAGAAACAGAACAAAAAGAACAAGAAGCAAGCTGTTCAAGATGAGTCGCAAAAGGTTCAGACGCAAGCGTACGACGGCTATGGCTATGATTACGGCTACTACAATCCGTGGGGTGCTGCATTTGCCATCGATTTAGCAGCGATCGCTTTTCTGTTCCTCCTTCTGTAATAGGACGTACCCTTCAAATGCCATTCATCAATGTGCTCAAGCGGGCACGAAGTTCACGCTCCGTGCCCACCGACACCAATCGCCACCTTCTGCACCACGAATCCGTTATTGTAGTCACAGGAGGCGATATTGATGAGAATAAACCCGCTCCAGCGTAAACATATACCGTCGGCTGTTAACCGTGTCGGGCGGAGCAGACCATACGCGGATTACAAGCTTCAAGAAGAGCACGATGCCCTGCTTCATACAGGGGCGGACAAGCAGGACGATCGCAATGCCGCTGAAGAAGCGGCACATGCCATTGCGGCACTCATCAAGCAGCTATCGGTCCTGAAAGGTACGATTGCACAAGGAATGTCCTCCGCGCTGCAGAAATCTGCTAAGAGCTCTCAAGCCCGTACCATTCTAGCCGCTGCTTTCCAGCGGGAATTCGATGCCTGCCTGGATCTGTTCGACGAGTATCCCGCGTTACGTCGTTCATGGAAACAATCGTTGTTCGACGCATATTCGATATCCAGCTCAAGCTCCGCATTGGCTCTGTTCGATCGCGATGGTCCAGCGGCTGCTGTTCAGCATATTATCGATCAAATCGAACGCACACCTGCAAGCCTGCTCGTTGAACCGAAGCTGTTATTACGAATGATCGGCAGAACAGGATACAGCTATTCTCCTCATACTCGGCTCCAGCCCTACTCCACAACGATTCACGCACTCAGTCTGCTCATTCAACGACAAGGGTAACAGCCATGACTTAATACCCTTTAATATCCATTTATTGCTATTGTAGCAGAGTTAGAAAAAAACCGGCAAGACTAATTGTCTGCCGGCAGTGGATAAACTCTCCAAACTTAATCTAATCGATAATCCTTATTCAGCGAGGCCATGCTTATGCGCATAAATGGCAGCCTGCGTACGATCGTCTACATTAAGCTTGGAGAAAATATTCGTAACGTGGAATTTCACCGTCTTAATCCCGATGAACAGCTCGTCTGCAATCTCCTGGTTCGACTTGCCCGTTGCGACGAGCTTCAGAACTTCCATCTCGCGCTCGGTCAACTGCTCATGCAGCTTCGCAGCGGATTGCTGCGGCTGCCGGAATCGATTCATCATCTTCGCAGCAACCTGCGATTCGAGCACGGATTGCCCGCGCGCGGCTGCGCGAATCGCGTCAGCGATTTCGCTGGCACGCGATGTTTTGAGCAAATAGCTGAACGCTCCTGCCTCAATTACCGGGTACAGCTTGCTGTCGTCCAGATAGCTGGTCAATACGATGACCTTGCAGTCCGGATACAACTCTAATATTTTACGTGTCGTCTCGACACCGTCCATCCCATCCATCACGAGATCCATGAGAACCACATCAGGTGAATAAGCTTGTGCTAGACGGATGCCGTCGTAGCCATTGCTCGCTTCTCCAACCACTTCAATGCCGTCTTCTGTATCTAAAACCGCAGCCAAGCCGATCCGAACCATCTCGTGATCGTCGACCAGCAGTACTTTTATCGAATGTCCAATCTCCGTCTCATTGCCGTGACTAACCTTATCCATCGCCCTTGCTCCTCCCTTATTCCACCGTTCGCGCCGGAACCCAAATATCGATCTTCGTACCGGCTCCTGACTTGCTCTCGATATCAAGCGAACCGCCCATCTCCAGCACCCGCTCCTCCATCGTAAGCAGGCCGTAAGAGGAATGCTTGCGCTCCTCCACCTCGAACCCTACCCCGTCATCTATAAAAGTAAGCCGTACCTGCCTGCCGAAGCCGGTCAAATGAATCGACATCGACTGTGCCTTCGCATGGCGCAGCGTATTCGAAATCGCCTCTTGGGCAATACGGAACAGATGGTCCTCCGATTGTGTATCCAGCGTCATCTCGCCATCAACCTTCAATGTAATAGCCATGGACGTCTTCTGCTGCAGCTCATAGACAAGCGACTGCAACGCTTCGCCCAAGTTTTTGCCATCCAGATGGACAGGCCGCAGATGCAGTAGAAGTGCACGCATCTCCGATTGTGCGACAGCTGCCATCTCTTCAATTAGCTCAACCTGCCGCTTGGCCCGCTCCCAGTCCTTCTCGATGGTGCGCCCTACAGCGGTTGCGGTCATCGATATGGCGAACAGCTGCTGACTAACGGCATCGTGAAGCTCACGCGCCAGACGCTGACGCTCCTCGATAACAGCTGAGAACTTCACCTTCTCTTCCCATGCCTGATCAGCCTCCGCATTACTGGGGCTAATCTCCTCATCCTCTTCGCGATCAATCGTGACACGCGGACGTCGGTACTGACGGTCAGCTAGACGTTGGAGAGCTTCCTTCAATCGAATGCCCTGTAGGTAGCTGTTTAGCGCCGCAGCCGCTAATGCCGCAGCGATAATAGCAAGCGAAATAATGGCGCCGCTGCTTTGCAGCGTGAATACTTCTATGTAACCAATGCTGTGAAGCACGATTAGCAGCAGTCCGATTACAATCAGCAGCCAAATAATCGTTTCCGCAACCTGGCTTTTCCGTTTGGCTGCTTTCGATTGCTGCTCGTTCTTTTTGCCAGACATAATCCGCGTGCTCCTTTACGCTCGCCGTTTGCACTCGCGAGCTCTCTCCCCATAATTGTAGACCTATTCCAGATCAATTGAAAGACACGATCTGTGGCGCTGTTCTCGCCCAAGAAGGGCGGCCGCTTATGGCGGTCCGCCCGTTTAGGTTATCCAGCTATTCCATTACTCAGCGCTGCTGTTCAGCTTCTTCTTCAGAGCTTCCAGCTGTTCTTCTACTCTGCCGCGCTTCTCCAGATCAACCGGTGAAGTAACAGCCGCACCACTGTATGCATATGGCGTACGGAGAACATCAGCTTCCGCTTCCATTTGAATGATTTTCTCTTCCATTCGGTTGAAGCCGCGAGCTGCGCCGCCGCTCGTGATCGAATTTTGCGTAGCGGACAGCTGAGACAGCTGCTTTTTCGCTTTTGCCAGCTGAGCACGTGCTGCAAGCTCGTTGCGCTTGTTGCGCAGCTGGTAGAATTCATCCTTCATGCCGTGCAGCTGCTGCATGAGGTCGTCGGCTTGTGCTTTTGCTTGTGCGTGAAGCTCTGTGTATTCTACAACTTTCTGATCGAGGCCGATTTTTTCTTCGAGCAGCTTGCGTGCTTGATCTTCATAGCCTGCACGAAGTGCAGCTTCTGCTTTAGGCTCAAGGGTTGCTGCCGTGCGTGCCGCTTCTTCTAGGCGCTGCTTCATGCGACGCTCGTTCGTCAATTGCTTCGCAACCGTTACTTCAGCTTGGCGAATTTCTTCCTCCATATCGCGGAGGTATTGGTTTAGCATAATTACCGGATCTTCCACTTTATCGAGCAGTTCATGTACCGATGCCTTCGTCAAATCCTTCATCCGTTTAAAGATTCCCATATTAAAAATCTCCCTTCTCATATTTCGCTAGTTTGGCTTTCAGTTCTTCCACTTCTTTGCGAAGCGCCTTGCGTTCCAAATCTTCCATCATCGAATCGAATTGGCTAGAGTTGCTGCCGGCGTTGTATTGACGGTTGCCGGACGGGTTACCATAAGGACCATTGTTAGCGCCCGATCCACCATATGGCGGGTTGTTATAGCCGTTGAAGCCTTGGTGCTGTTGTTGGCCATAACCTTGGTCATAATAAGGGCCGTTATGGCCGTGTCCATAGCCAGGTCCGTTGAATCCGCCATAGTAAGGCGCCTTCGGAACAACGAATGCTGCTAGAATGTAGATCGGGATAACGGTACCGCCAGAGAATACGGCGAGAACAATGAGCAGAATACGGATAAGGGTAGCATCGACTCCCATTGCTTCTGCTAAACCGCCGCACAATCCGAACAGTTTCTTATCTCGATTGGAGCGATATATTTTACTCATGACGAGGACGACCACCCTTCTTTTTCAAGCTTGCGTTTCAACAGCTCCAGCTCGCGCTCAACTACCGATTGTACGCGGCTGCCTGCTTCGTGCAGTACCTCTGCACCGAATCTGCGAATATCGCGCAAGCTCTTCGCTTCCAGTTCCATATCGCTGATGCGATCCTCAAGGCGGCGGAACATGGAACCCGGTTCTTGACCTTGCTGTCCGTATCTTGCGTTCATGCGCTGCTGCAATCTCAGCGATTCCATCCGTGCTGCATAATACTCACGCTTGTCATACACCGATTGATATTCACTGCGCAGCTCGCGAAGCTGTTCTTCAAGCTCCATTACATTGCTGCTGGATTGCTCATACAACGCTCGGTATTGATTCGCCCGTTCTTCTGCAGCTTGCTTCTCATGGAGAGCGATACGTGCCAGATGCTCTTCGCCAGCTTTAAGTGCTGTCATCGCTTGCTGCTCCCGCTTCTCTTTATGCTGATCCGCTTGCAGCCATTGCGATTTCAAGTGATGATTATGTTCGTTATACTGCTGGTACAGCTTCTCGCATTGAATGATCTCTTCTCGTGTCGACCAGAGGAACTGATCGATTAGTCGAACCGGATCTTCCGATTTTTCCAACCGTTCATTCAATGTTGCCGCTGTAATGTCACGCACTCTACGAATAATGCTCATCGGTTCCTTCCTCCTTCTATTCCTATCCGTGTGTTGCCAAGCTTGTTTCGTTTAGTACCTTCTTTTATTCAGATGCGATACACCGAATGCTACTAGTGCAATCGCGATTGCCAGCAAGATCCACGTGTGAAACTTGCCAAGCACCATCAGGCCGCCAAACGCGATCATCAGACCGCCCATTACCTTACTGCCATTCCGCCAGCCTACCACACCAAGTCCGATAAGGATGAGCGGGAAAAGCAGCTTGATGATCCATCCGAGCGTGATGCCTAGAATGGGCAACGCGATGAGTGCGCCGACAACGATTAACGCGATACCTTTTGCCGATTGGTTATTCATATCGTTTCCACCACCTTCGTTTCTCTCAACTTGTTTGTTTAACCTTATGTCCTTATTCTAGGTTTTTTCGAGCTTCTCCAAAACGGACTCACGGCTGTTTTTGCGACTAGACCTAGGTCGGGGTGCTCTCCAACCTTCAGTCGGAGCACCTATCAGACCATTGAATCTCTACGTATTCAATACGTATTCAAAAGGTAAATCTTCTATTTTAGCCTATGCCAAGGGGAGTGGCGGCATCCTGAAGCAACGCATTATCATCTACAATGATTTGTTCTTATATAGGATAAAAAAACGCCCTCCCTGACGGGAGAGCGCAAAATGGGGTGAGGGGGAAATACGTGTTACATTAACGCCGTAATCGTAGTGCTTACTTCATCATACCGATTCCATGATTACTTAGAAGCAAGGAACGCATCGAATTGCTTTTGCTTCTCGGCAATGACTTTCTCAACGCCAGCTTTGATCAGTTTGTCCTTGTACTCAGCAAGTACCGAGTCAACGTCGACCGAACCCGTTTCCAGAGCTACTTGGTATTGACGGTCGATGTTAACGATCGCGCTAACTTCAGCTTTCACAGGCTCGCTGTCGAATACGAAGCCAAGGCCTGGGGAAACTTTAGGACCTTCGTTAAATTTCTTGAATTGATCCCATTTGTCCGGAGCTTCCGAATTCAGAACGTAGTTCAGGAATTGGTTGCCGAACATCCAAGCAGCGCCCGGCGAGTAGTTTTTCGCATTGTCCGTAGGCGTGATGATTTCACCGTCACGGTTGAAGTGGTCGCCTTCGATACCGAAGTTGAGCAGGTTGTTCAGGTATTTGTCCGTGTGCAGCAGGTTGATGAACATCATCGCACGGTCTGGGTCGCCAGACGTCGTGGAGATCGCGAGCATCGAACCGGACGTTTCCGAAGTCGAAACCGTTTTCTCATTGAGCTCGATTTGAGCCAACTTACCAACGAGACCCGTGGATGCAGCAAGCTCTGCGTCTTTGCCAGGCTTCAGCGAGGACGTAATTGCGAATACGTTGCCTGCTTTCAGAGCATCCGTGTTCATCGTCGTCGTCGTTGCAGCATCGCTGTTGATGTAGCCTTTGTTGAAGAAGTCACGCGTAATTTTCAGCGTATCTACATAACGCTGCGTGTCGTAGCTTGCTTTAACCGTTGTTTCCGTCGAATCCTTCAGGATAATACCTGGGATGGACGTATCGCCGAGCGCATCGAAGTTACCGAAGTAGTGCGCGTCGAAGTTTTCGCCTTTGAGCAGGTACAGCGGCGTAACTTCTGGTTTTGCAGCTTTAACTTTTGCGAATACAGCGTCCAGGTCTTGGATCGTTTTCACTGCGCTCATATCGATGCCCAGTTCATCCGCCCAGTCCTTACGGTACACGATACCGCCTTGAGCAGCGAGCTCTTTGTTCGTAGGAACGCCGTAGTTTTTACCGTCGATTTTGGAACCTTCCAGGTAAGCTGGATCAAGCTCAGTTTTAATATCTTGACCGTATTTGTCCAGGTACGGAGCGAGATCAAGGAATGCATTCTTCGCTACGTTAACCGCGTATTTTGTCCATTGTGCCGTGAAGAAAATATCCACTGGATCACGGGATGCGATCATCAGGTTTACTTTATCTTCCCATGCCGTCCAATCGATTGGCTGCAGGTCGATCGTAGCGTTGATTTTTTCCGTCAAATATTTGTTCATTGCATCTTCGATTTTTGCTTCGTCTGGTTGAGCGCCGCCTGGATAAACCATAACCAGCTTGTACGGCTTCAGGTCCGAAGCTGCACCTGCAGCATCGTCCTTCTTATCGTCTGTTTTCGTGCTGTCGTCTGTAGTCGTTGTAGCTGGCGTTGTTGTGTCCGTTTTAGTCTCCTTATCGTCGTCCTTGCTGCCACACGCGGCCAAAGCCATCGAGGACGTAAGGGCGAGTACCATAAGCAGTAGTGCACTCTTTTTCGCCTTAACCATTTTCACTAGACCTCCCAATGGTAATTAATTATATATGCTACATCGGCTTGTAACCGATTACAGCCATGAGTAGAAAGGCGACGGCTTTCGCCGCCTTTATGGCGCATTTGGTTAACTTAACCCTTAACCGCGCCGACTGTCAAACCTTTTACGAAATACTTCTGGAAGAAAGGATAAGCGAAGATGATTGGGCCGATACCGATAACAGCCATTGCCATCCGAACCGTTTCATTCGGGAACTTCGCAGCCCCGCCAATGACCGACATTGCTTCTGTGTGGGTCATTAAGAACTGTATGTTCGTCAGTGTTTTATACATCAGATACTGGACACTGATATACCCGTCACTCTTCGTGATAAAGACGAGGGAGAGAAACCAGTCATTCCAATAATTAAGCGTACTGAACAGTGCTGTTGATGCAAGTACCGGCATCGACAACGGCAGGACGATTTTGAAGAAGATACGCATCTCGCCTGCTCCGTCAATCTTCGCTGACTCAATTACCGCTCCCGGAATCGTAGTCGCGAAGAAGGTTCGAATAATGAGTACGAAGAACGCGGATACGAGAAGCGGAAGAATAAGCGCCCAGATGTTATCCTTCAGATGCAGCAGCCTTACGTACACCAAATACCATGGTACGAGACCGCCGTTAAACAACATCGTGAAGAAAACGAAGAAGGTGAAAAACTTGCGCTGCGGAAAGTCCGGACGACTGATCGGATAAGCGTACAGTGCCATAATGACAAGGCCCAAAACCGTTCCGACAACCGTTACGAAGATGGAGACGCCATACGATCTCAATACATTGTGCCAATCCTCGAATACGAACTTGTAGGCGCTGAGATCAAAATGCATCGGGATAAATTTGTATCCCTCGCGAACTACATCCTGCTCATTAGAGAATGAAACCATTACGAGCAGCAGTAGTGGGAAAATACATAACAGAGAATACAAGGCGAATATTATTTTTATTGTCCAGTCGCCGACCGGTGACAGCGAGTTTACCGGCCGTGACGGTGCCTTTTCTTTGGGGGTCGTCATTGTCGCTTCCATGAGTTGCCTCCTTCATTGATCTAAAACAAAGCGCTGTCCTTATCGATACGTCTAACGAACCAGTTCGATAGGAACACGAGAACAAAGCCTACAGTAGATTGATACAGACCAGCTGCCGACGATAATCCGGAATCACCCATTGCAAGGAAAGTACGATAGACATACGTATCGATTACGTTCGTTACTGGGAACAAGACGCCAGATTCTTTAGGTACCTGGTAGAATAGACCGAAGTCCGCACGGAAAATCTGTCCGATTTGCAGCAATGTCATAATGATTATGACCGGCATGAGCAGCGGAAGCGTGATCTTCAAAATCTGCTGCCACTTGCCAGCACCATCAATCGTCGCTGCTTCGTAATACTCATCGTCAATGCCGATGATCGCAGCCAAGTAGAGAACCATGTAGTAACCAACGTTTTTGACCGTATTAACGATCGGAAGGATGAACGGCCAAGCATGAATCTTGAAGTACCATTGGACGGGATCTATACCGAAGAAGGGAAGCAGCGTCGTGTTGACGAAGCCGTTTTTATCATGCAGCAGTCCGTAAACCAGATACGATACAACAACCCAAGACAAGATGTAAGGCATGAATATGATCGACTGATGGAACCGCGCAAGATATTTATTGCGAAGCTCATTCAACATAATGGCGAAGGCTACAGGAATCACAAGATTCAACACAATGAACAACGAGTTATAGAGCAGCGTGTTTCGTGTAATAACCCAAGCATCACTTGTTTTGAACAAGTACTTGAAGTTTTCGAACCCCACCCATTTGCTATCGATAAAGTTCATAATAATGTTCGCATGCGGGTAAGTCATTTCTTTGAACGCGATTACGACACCCAGCATCGGGATGTAGTTATTAACTAGAAGAATCAAAAACCCAGGCAACAGCATTAAGTAAAACATCCCGTATTTGCGCAAATTTCGCGTAAGTGCCATCCAATTTCCTCCTGCTTCCATTCCTATTCTCTTTCTTGCCACTACCTCGTGTTTCTTCTTCCTCATTGTAAATAAAAAGGCCACAACGCTCTATCTGCGTCGTGACCTCATTAACGTTCCTGTGACATCTTTACTTCCAATCAGCGTTAATCGACATGGTGAATTAATCGGCGGTATTCCTGCGGCGTTAATCCTGTCGCTTTCTTGAATAACTTGGAGAAATGAGAGAAGTTGCTGTACCCAACTGAAGTCGCGATATCGCTGATCTTCACATTGCTGTTTTCAAGCTCGGCCTTCGCCTTCATCATTCTCCGTTCCGTCGTATAGTCCGTAATGGACGAACCAGTCTCCTTCCGGAACAATCGGGATAGGTAAGCAGGGTTCAGGAATACATAGTCCGCCAACTGCTCCCGGCTAATATCTTCATCGAGATGTTCTTCTATATATTGCTGTGCTTTTCGAACCATATTGGATACGTCTTTGCCATTCAATCGAATATACTCTGCCCCTTGCGAGCAGACCGAGTGCGCCCAGCTCTTCAAGCCCTGCAGCGACTTCAGTGCATGACCGCCGTCCTCCCACTCCCGATGTGGGAACGCTGCATCCACGGACAGCGATTTGCGTTGGAACGTCTGGAACACCGTATGTACGATCCCGAAGTAAATAGAGACGATGGCAGCGTAATCAATGCTGTCTGATTCCTCAACGAGTTGGTTGAAAAATTCATCCACGCGAGCCGATAGGTCTGCCCGTTTGCCGCATTCGAGCAGGACAGCCCAGTCAGCAAGAGGCGGATAAGCTGCAAGCCCCGTTTGACGTTTGGATTGATCCTTTCCCTGCTCATGCACCACCGTACATGTATCTGTCAGATTGCTCCGCTCCAAATTCCCTAGAAGCTCAACGACCTCCCGAAGTGCTGCAACTGGTGACGGAGTGCCCACGTAACAGGATAGCTGACAATGCAAGTAGGAGCCGCATTGCTCAATGTATTGACGGCAGCGAGCATCGAGCTCAGCCTTGGACACCGCATCAGGTTCATAGATGAGCACAAGCAGTGCCCCGCTCGCATCTTGCACGACTTGCCCTTTGGCATCTTTGAGAATAATTTCCTCCGCCGCGTTCTTCACGCCATAGGTCATAATCTCCTCGTCCCGTGCAGACCAATCTTCCTGCCACTGTTCAATACTTATTAGTACAACAACGATCGGAGATTCAGATTGAAGGGGAATGCCGTACAGCGTAAGCTGCGGATCCAGCTGCTGCGGAGACACCGATTGCCGCCAATGAATGATATCTTCCCACAGCCGCTCTGCCATAACAGGGAGCTGCTTCTGCCATTGCTGATAATAGTGCTCATAAGTTCGATGGAACGAATCATGTTCTTCTTGGATTCGAACCTTCTCCGCTGCCTGCATAATCGTTTTCTTCAGATGCTCATGATCAACTGGCTTTAACAAATAATCGAAACCATCGAGCTGCAACGCTTGCTGCGCATACTTAAAATCAGCGTGACCCGTGAGCAGAATCGTTTTCGTTGCCGGGGAATTTATATTTACCCAGCTAAGCAGCTCAATGCCAGTCTGATTCGGCATATCAATATCAGATAGCAGGACATGAATCGTATGCTGGCCGAACAGTTCCTGTGCTTCCTCCGCATCACATGCGGTGTAGATGTTGGCAATCGGCATATCGCTCCATTCGATTCCATGCACAATTCCCTTAATCGCAATATCTTCATCATCTACGATGAGCAAATTGTACCCCATTGGATTTACCCTCCTCACTTCAACAAATGATCTCTACTTGTTCTTATCCCGTTGCCTTACGTTCTGTCATACTCGGAAACTTAATTGTAATAACCGTACCTACACCATCTGCTCCATTCGCGAACCGAATGCTTGCGCCTTCACCATAATGCAGACTTAGTCGATGTGCGACGTTCATAATACCAAGACGACTTGACTCTCCTTCCGCCAACGGCTTGCCTTCCCGTAGCTGCTCAAGTACATCTGGAGGGAATCCGACGCCATTATCGGAGATTGTAAGGAAGAAGCCCCCGCCATCCTGCAAGTCCTGTTCTACAGAGATATGAATGACGAATAGCTGCTTGCGATTTTTGAATCCATGAATAATCGAGTTCTCGACAAAAGGCTGTACCGTCAGCGCTGGTATCGGGAAGTTCTTCAGCGGATCCGGAATGTCGTACGTTACGACCAGCTTGTTCGGGAAGCGCAGCTCTTGAATCGTAATATAATTATCGATATGGCGCAGCTCTTCATCGAGCGTAATCGTGTCCCGATTCGCCCTCATAATGAAGCGGAAATAGTCTGCAAGGTGCAGCGACATTTTTTTAACCGATTCATGATCCTTTAATGCCGCAAAGTTATAGATGATGTTCAGTGAGTTCATATAAAAGTGCGGGTTAATCTGCGCCTGCAGCTGTTTAAGTTCGCCTTGCTTTACACGCAGCTGTTCTTCGTACATACCGATCTTCAGTGTCTTTATTTGCTCCGCCATCGTATTGAATGTATTAGCAAGGAAGACAAATTCGACCGTCTTATCCGATTGGAGTCGTACATCCAGCATACCGAGCGAAATTTTCTTCATGCCCAAGATGAGCTCGCCAAGCGGCTTGAACATAATACGTTGAACGAAGATGAGATACAGCATGAGGAGAATGAAGATTCCGATCGGCAAGAAGAAGACAACCATCTGGAAGAACGGCAATCCTTGCAGCATCGTTTTCTCCGGCAGCATGATGGAATAAGCAAGATTGGATGTCTGGCTTCCTTTGTACATGACCAGATACTGATCGCTCGACTCTTTGCCTTTCATTGTGACAAAAGTCTGCTTATCATTCATGTTGATCCCATCAAGCTGAACAGGTCCGTCCCCGCCAGCAAGCGCCTTCACTATCTTGCTCTGCTCTGTCAAATAAAGCCCGCTGTCCGCTATCGCTCCGTCACTCCACTGATTGCCCAGCATGTGCGCAATATCTTGTACAACGATAATCGCGCCAACGTAGAGGTCATCCGTTACATGAATGGTCTTCATCAGCATGAATTTGCCAGGGATAAGATCATCACTCGTAAGCTGCCAGAAGTTCAAGTTCGAATTATTGGTATCGTTTTCAATAATGCCCGGAACATGATCTCGAAGCAGCTTCTTCATCTTCTCATAGTCATTGCTTTGCGTACCGATAATGACATCGTTGTTGCTGTATAGAAAGATTGTATCAAGCATGTCGTAAAATCCAACGTCCCGCATCAGCTTATTGTAGATACGAACCTTCGTCAGTACGTAATTGTCTGTTCCGTATGGATACGAGCTCAGCAAGCCTACATCACTGTCGAGAATCGCCATCTTCATTAGATATTCACTCGTATCGCTCAAATTGTTATCCGTTTGCTTAACGAAAATATCCAACGTGTTCCGGTACGTCTCAGACACTTTATCTCGTACAACTTCCTTCGCATATAACGTATTCACGATCATGAATAGGACAAGCGGTACAATAACCGCAACGAAGCTGAGCAGCAGTTTTACTTTCAACGATTGAACGAAAACCATTATTTCGCTCCGTTTCTTTGTTTAAATTGGTGTTTTATGTATTCGACCCATTCGGACTTTTTCCTCTATCGTTTTTTTATTTGCTCTTAAGGTTAGCCGCTGTTTATTCTGGTATAGTAATACAATGGGGCACCATTTTTAAACATTAGAGAGGAGTAACACCTAATCATGTCTGAAGAAAACAAGCGCTTTAACGAGCAAGACGAAGTTGAAACAAATAACGATAATACAATCGAGGGTCAAACGGGTGCAATTGATTTCGCCAAAAACAATCAGGATGAGACAAGCCTAAACTCGTACAACAATGCACAAGATAACGAGGACGAAGAAGCTCACAACGACTCCGTACAAACAGCGGCTGGACAAGCTTCCGCACCGCAACGTGCTGGTGCAGGCGGATGGATTGCTAGTGCTATTCTGCTCGTAGCGCTCCTCATTGTTTCCATTAAAGCATTCTCGACCGATGGTGGTTTAAACGGAGAGGTCGGTTCTGTTAATGGAGTAGCGATTAGCCAAAGCGACCTGTACGATACATTGGTTAAAGGCGGTAACGGTGAGTCCGCTCTTGATGGCCTCATTACGTATGAGCTCGTTAACCAAGAAGCACAGAAACAAGGTATTACAGTTTCTGATGCTGACCTTGATCGTGAGCTGGACGTTATCAAGAAGAGCATGGGCAGCGAAGAAGCATTCCAACAAGCTCTGGATCAATATAAAATGACGGTGGATGATCTTCATGCAGACCTGCTTGAACAAGCGCAGCTGCGTAAGCTGCTGAGCTCCCAAATCAACATCACGGATGAGGATGTTCAGAACTACTACGACCAAAACAAAGCATCCTTCTCGACGGAAGAACAAGTACGTGCTTCCCACATCCTCGTTGCAACGAAGGAAGAAGCAGATGCAATCGAGAAACAACTCAAAGAAGGCGCAGACTTCGCAGCTCTTGCGAAAGAGAAATCGCTCGATACAGGTTCGAAAGAGAATGGCGGTGACTTGGACTTCTTCAGCAAAGGCTCTATGGTCGCAGAATTTGAGGATGCAGCATTCTCCCTTAAAGTTGGCGAAGTGAGCGAGCCGGTTAAATCCGATTATGGTTACCATATCATCAAAGTAACGGATCGAAAAGAAGCATCTTCCCCGACGCTCGAAGAGAAGAAGGAAGAAATCACGGACACGCTTACTTCCCAGAAGATCTATGAGCTGTCGTCAACACTGATTCAAGATCTGCGCTCCCAAGCTAAGATCGTAAACAATTTCACGGAAGCAACTGCAGCTCCTGCAGACAGCACGAGTGACGCAGCTACAGCTACGGATGCAGCTTCCGGTTCCGACGCTGCTGCAACAACAAGCAACTAATACGCCCAGTTAAATGGAATGAAGAAGAGCACCGCGTGAGTAACGCGGTGCTCTTTCTTTATCTTACATTATCCGCAGACGCCTCTTTCTACTGTCGCGCTTCATATAATGTGAGGTAATGCGCGTACAACATTCACGGCTATCCCTGCCTGTTTAACCGACTGGGGATTGAACTTGTTTCGAATCAATATATGTAAAATGACTTGATGTTTAAAACAAAAAAACTCTTATATGCTTTCGCACATAAGAGTTTAGCTTGTTAAGTAATGGTGCCGGTGAGAGGACTCGAACCTCCACGGTTTCCCTCACGATTTTGAGTCGCGCGCGTCTGCCATTCCGCCACACCGGCCAATCATTATTTTGCCCACCATCAGGCTTTGAAAAGAAAATGGAGGCGCCACCCAGATTCGAACTGGGGGTAAAGCTTTTGCAGAGCTTTGCCTTACCGCTTGGCTATGGCGCCATAAATGGAGCGGAAGACGGGAATCGAACCCGCGACCCTCGCCTTGGCAAGGCGATGCTCTACCGCTGAGCCACTTCCGCATAATAAAATGGCTGGGGATCTAGGGATCGAACCTAGGAATGACGGAGTCAAAGTCCGTTGCCTTACCGCTTGGCTAATCCCCATTAATTCAATGGGGCGATCGAGGGGAATTGAACCCCCGAATGTCGGAATCACAATCCGATGCGTTAACCACTTCGCCACGACCGCCATAAAAAAAGAAAAAAATGGCAGGGGCAGCAGGAATTGAACCCACACCAAAGGTTTTGGAGACCTTTGTTCTACCTTTAAACTATGCCCCTATAAAAATGGTGGAGGATGATGGATTCGAACCACCGAACTCAGAGAGAGCAGATTTACAGTCTGCCGTGTTTAGCCACTTCACTAATCCTCCATGAAACATGGTGCCGGCGATAGGAGTCGAACCCACGACCTACTGATTACAAGTCAGTTGCTCTACCAACTGAGCTACACCGGCATATTAAATTTTCAAAATGGTGGCTCGGGACGGAATCGAACCGCCGACACGAGGATTTTCAGTCCTCTGCTCTACCAACTGAGCTACCGAGCCTAACTTGTTGTTGTTTAAAATGGCGGAGCCGACGGGATTCGAACCCGCGGTCTCCTGCGTGACAGGCAGGCATGTTAGGCCTCTACACCACGGCTCCACATTTTAATTGGTTGCGGGGGCAGGATTTGAACCTGCGGCCTTCGGGTTATGAGCCCGACGAGCTACCGAGCTGCTCCACCCCGCGATAGTCATATATGGTGGAGGCTGACGGGATCGAACCGCCGACCCTCTGCTTGTAAGGCAGATGCTCTCCCAGCTGAGCTAAGCCTCCGTTGTAAGCGACTTTTATATCTTACTACATTCTAGGCTTTCTTGCAAGCTTTTTTTCGAAAGCTTTTTAAGAGAAGTTGGTGACCCGTAGGGGATTCGAACCCCTGTTACCTCCGTGAAAGGGAGGTGTCTTAACCCCTTGACCAACGGGCCGTATATGGCAGAGAGGAAGGGATTCGAACCCTCGAGACCCGGTTAGAGCCTACACGATTTCCAATCGTGCTCCTTCGACCACTCGGACACCTCTCTATATATGGCTCCCCGAACAGGACTCGAACCTGTGACAACTCGATTAACAGTCGAGTGCTCTACCAACTGAGCTATCAGGGAACAGAACAAGGCTCACACCTTGAAAACTGGATGCGAATGTTGAATCCTTAGCTTTAGCATATGCTCTACCTTCACTTGCGCAAAGGATTTTAGGATAAGCCCTCGACCTATTAGTACTCGTCAGCTGCACGCATTGCTGCGCTTCCACCCCGAGCCTATCAACCTGGTCGTCTTCCAGGGGTCT
>NZ_QGTQ01000048.1 GCF_003182255.1 Paenibacillus cellulosilyticus
CCATCCACAGGTGACAGATTGCTCCGTCTTTCCCGATCTCCCCATGCGAGGAAATCGATTATCCGGTATTAGCATTCGTTTCCGAATGTTATCCCAGTCCTGCAGGCAGGTTGCCTACGTGTTACTCACCCGTCCGCCGCTAAGCAGTTTGAAAGCAAGCTTTCAAACCACTCCGCTCGACTTGCATGTATTAGGCACGCCGCCAGCGTTCGTCCTGAGCCAGGATCAAACTCTCCATAAAAGAAGTGCTTGTATAGCTCATTTAAAACATTTAAACTGACAGTTTCGCTCGTTGTTCAGTTTTCAAAGAACAATTGTATTTCGCATTGTGTTTCTCGTTGCCGGCGTGTTTCTCTCGGCCGGAATTAGAATATACCATGTACTTCATCGTTTGTGCAACTGTTTTTTATCATTTATTTTAAAAAACTTTCGATTACCCTTCCTTACACATCCGATTAACGCTGGCGGAACCACGCGCGAACGGACGCAATAATCGATAGCTGGCCTGGCTGAAGCGGTGTGGCTGCACTAGTCTTCATTGCCGCTGCGGCTAAAGGCATTGGTACAACTCCCGAACTGCTAAGCTCTTGCACGCGAGTTGGCACCACGTCAATTGTAATGCCCATCGTATGAGCGACCGTCAGCGCTTTGTCCATCGCATTACGGACGGCTAGCGACAGTGCTTGCTTCTCGTAATAGGCTGGCTGTGATACAGAATAGGTAATTCCGCCAATGTGGTTCGCCCCGTTCTCTACAGCCGCATCCACAATAGCACCCGCCTGCCCGACATTGCTTGTTGTAATTTGCAGCATGTGCGTCACTTGATAGCCACGGAATATTTGTTTGCCATCAATATAGTCATAATGGGTGTCAATCCGATATTCGACTGTTTGGATCTGTTCCTGTGGCACATTCAATTGGCGAATCGATTGGATAATACGAGTGATCGCGGCTGCGTTGTCCGCCTGAGCCGAGCGCAGCTCCGTCTTCTCGGTTATGACACCAAGTGTAATGACTGCCTGATCGGGAACCGCCGTTACTTTGCCCTCGCCTTGTACTTCGATTGTCGATCGTCCTTGATCAAGTCCATGTTCATGTCCATAACTCGTCATCTGAATCAATCTCCCTTCGAACTTCATTCTACCTATCATCCTATTCGCATGTTTGAACATTAATCCCTCTTCATGTGTAAAAAGAGAAGAGAGGTCTATCACGCCCTTCTCTCTCAACATGGACTTCTCGATCCTTATATAGCTTTCAGACAAGAAACAGAGTACATTTATGGAAAATCCTAATAGGGGGCTCATATGGATAGCCAGACGAAAAACAAACAATCGAATGAAATATTAAGTACCCTAATAGATCGAGCATTCCCGGGAGTAGAAGCCGTATCCATTAAGGAATTGACCGAAGGTTTCTTTAATGTTGCGTATATAGTTGAGCTATCCGATGGACGGGAGACGGTACTTAAAATCGCACCACCTGTAAATTCGCTCATTATGACGCATGAGCATCATATTATGAGCAGCGAGGTTGAGTCCATGCGGCTCGCAGCTGAGCAGACGGATGTGCCCGTCGCGAAAATTCTGTATTACGATAATAGTAGAGAGATTTGTAACGCGGACTATTTCTTTATGGAAAAGCTGCCCGGCCGGAGCTTCCATTCGATTATGGGCGAACTGAGCGACGAAGTGCGGCTAGGTGTTGATGTGCAGGTCGGTCAACTGAATCGCCGAATCAATTCGATCGTCGGCGAACGATTCGGTTATTTCGGTCAACCGTACAAGCAAGGCGATGTCTGGTTCGATGTATTTATGAGCATCGTTCAAGATGCAATCAACGATGCAGCTGCTTTGAACATCGATTTGACGATTGATATTCCACAGCTGCTATCTTTCCTGGAACGGGACAAGCCTCATTTTGAAGAGATTACGACACCTAGATTGGTTCACTGGGATCTATGGGCAGGCAACGTGTTCATCGAAGATGGCAAAGTGACGGGTGTGATCGACTTCGAGCGATGTATGTGGGCGGACGAGCTGCTGGAGGTCGGATTCCGGGGATTCGCGAACAATCACAGCTTTGTCGAAGGGTACGGCATTACAGAATGGACGGAAAGTCAACGAATTCGTGTGCATTGGTACGATATGTACTTGTTCCTGATCTCGGCGTTGGAATGCGATTATCGCCATTATGACGATCGAGGTGCATACGACTGGGCTACACAGATGCTAAGAGAAGGCATTCAAACAATAGCTGCTAGACAAGTTTAGGTGCACGAAAAGAGCTGATCGCGGTTAATCCGACGATCGGCTCTTCTTCATCAATAGGAAACACGAGCAGGTGTTATCAATCTGCACCTATTAAGATCTGCTGCTTACTTGCCTACTAGTACAATAATTCGGTCATCGCTAATACGCTCTATCACGCGATAACCGGCTGGTGCAGGTGTAGCAACGCCTTGAGCATTCGGCATACAGTAGTCGTTTACCGTACAAGCACCGTCATCGCGTACTTGAAGCTTGCCGATCAGACCGACCTTCACCCATTCGGGGCGCTCGCGGCGCGGCACATACACTTTGCTTGGGTCATATTCAGGGCTTAAGATCGGTTTACCGTCTACTTGCCTTAACGTCCTTCCCCACTCGTCCCTCTGGTACATTCCTTTCCAATGGAGCTCCTCAGCATCGCCGACAACAATCGGATTCGCACTAATGATCCCGAGTATAAAAGGATCCCGCTCCGTCGCCACACGGACTCGATTCCCTTCAAGCGTTACGAAGAAACCCGGTTCAATCGGTTGTCCGTCGATCGTCTCGAACATTTCGGCATAGTCCGCAGCTCCCGAGCTGAACACGGCGCCATCGATAAAAATATTGCCAAACGTTCCTTGCAGAATGATCGAATTCGTTGAGGGACCAATATCCGCACCGTTAGCGATATGGAACGAGATTGGATATAAAGCAGTACCAACCTGACCCATAATGTAGGCTCCGAATAATCCGCCCGTATTCGTAAGGAGGCCCCCTGCGAATGACGCGAAGCCGTCTGCAACTGTCCCGTTGCCAATCGAGAATGAAGCGACGCCTGATGCTGTTGTTTCTGCACCGCCAGCAAAGGAATTTTCCCCGCTCGCAACGGTTATAAGTCCTTGCGCATGAGAAGCTGCGCCCGATGCTATCGTGCGATCCCCTTCTGCGTGCGCATTCGGTCCAGTCGCTTGCGTAGCATTCCCTTCAGCGTGAGTATTAAAGCCCGAGGCAATGGTTCCATTGCCTTCAGCATGGGACGACGGTCCGATTGCTTGTGTCGCTGAACCTTCCGCATGTGCTTGATCCGAAGTAGCAGCCGTAAATGATCCTTCGGCATGCGAATTGACGCCGCTCGCAACGTTTGCATTGCCCTCCGCGTGTGCGTTATTGCCGCTGGCTGTCGTTGCATTGCCTTCCGCATGAGCAGTCAAGCCGCTAGCCACCGTAAGCAGACCTTCAGCGTGCGCAGTCGCTTCAAGCGCTTGTGTCCGATCACCTTCGGCATGCGAGTTGAGGCCTGAAGCTAACGTGCTATTCCCCTCGGTATGGGAGTTGTCACCGCTGGCTGTTGTTGCATTGCCTTCGGCATGAGCAGTTAAACCGCTGGCAACTGTAAGCAAACCTTCCGCATGAGCCGTTGCATCAAGTGCCTGCGTACGATCACCTTCGGCATGTGAGTTGACACCAGAGGCAACGGTTAAATTACCTTCGGCATGTGAATTGGTGCCTCTGGCTGTCGTCTGCAAGCCTTCGGCATGTGAGGCTTCGCCCTCTGCCACTGTACGATCGCCTTCGGCATGCGAGTTATTGCCGGAAGCAACAGTCGTGGCCCCTTCCGCGTGCGAGAAACTGCCATCCGCCTGGGTTGTTCCACCTTCCGCGTGTGAACCCTGCCCACGGGCAATCGTCCCTTCACCCTCAGCATGCGAGGCTTCCGCTTCCTCCGTCGTCAGCGTATTGCGACCTTCCGCGAAAGAGCAGGCACCGAGCGCTACAGCATTACAGCCAACCGTGATCGGCGGTCCTTGTGGACCAGGAGGCCCTGGCGGCCCCGGAGGACCAGGCGGTCCTTCTGCACTGCTAATGAACGCACTTAAGGTTTGTTGTATGTTTTGAACCGACTGCAGCAGCTCCTGACGAGTCGTGTTGTTAATGATCAGTCGCCGAACGACCGTTCTTACGTTCGTAAAGTAGATTTGCAGGTTAATTGCAGCTGCAGCTGTTTCAAGTGGAGAATGGTTGAGCTGAGCGAAGAACAGATCAATGAGTGCAAGCCTTGCCGCTTGTTGAGCTATACCAGTCTCTAAGTCTCTTAGCAAGTTATTCAAATTCAGGAGTGATCGCTGTAATTGTGAGCTGTTGATATGATTCGTGTTATTGAATGTATCTGGAATTAGCACTTCGAGAAGCGCAAGTTGTCGGAGAAATCGATTCAGTTGCTGAGGCGTAATGATGATCCTTCTGCGCCTGCGGGTTCGGTTATTTGCCCGGCATTTACATACAATAATCGCTCTACGCCGCTTATGTCGTCTTTTGCATACCTTCTTCGTTCGTGTGCTTCCAATTCCACGCTTCAACCTCTTCACCTCTCTAGTCATCCATCATATGTGTGCCAAGCGGAAGTGTCTGTACACTAACCTATCTCGCGATTCGATAGAGGTTGAGGACAACAAAAAAACCGCTGAAATTATCAGCGGCCTGTCTATCCAAAGCAGAGATTAGGTTCTACGCCTTGCATGCATGATCCGGAAAATACCGATCGCGAGCAGCACGCCGGCCAGCGCACACGTCATATCCTTTTGCGAATCGAAAGGGTCACCTTCGAGTCCAACGAACTCCGTGGCCAGCTTAGCGTTGAATATTAAAGCAGACCACGCCTCCAGCATCTCGTAGATCCCGCTAGACGCAACGATGAACGCGAAGGTTACGGCATAATTTTTCCAAAATTGCAGCTTGAAGAAATACAAGACCGATTCCCTTATCGAAAATGAGATCATCAAACCAAATCCAAAATGAACGACACGGTCATAGAACCCCCGTTTGATATGAAACGCATGCTTCATCCACTCATCAATCGGTGTATGCTGATAAGTAAAATGAGCTGCATATGCATGCATGGCAAGAAATAAAGCAATGAGGATATACGATAAATTACTGTATGGAAAAACCCGATACTTGAAGACACTCACAATAAAGTATAGAACGACAAGCGTGTTCTCAACAGCCCAATCTTTCCAGTCCTTCGGATGTATGGCCATGAGGATCCAGTAAACAACAAATCCAAATATGGTTGCCTGCAGAAGCCAATTGTCCTTAAACCGAATCTGATGACTAAGCAGCAGCCTGGACAAACCCGTTCGTCTGTATGGTTTGGCAGCTGCATGATTGTATGCCATCGGCTTAGCCCCTCTTCACGGAGAGTATCGTCATAACCACTCTTCGTTATCATCCCCGTGAACGGATCTTCCTATGCTCTGCTACACTCCTTCAGTAGATCTCCACTGTGGATAGGCGCGCAGCATGGTGAACTGTTTGGCTAAATAAGTTGGCGTATACGGCATATCGTTGCGCAGCCAAGCGACAATCGTCCCAATAAGTGCCGCAGAGCCATACCATATCGCAACATCCTTTTGTATGCCGGCATCAACCATCGAATCGTTCATGCCAAACTGTTCAATTCTCCGTTTGACGGAATCAGACAGCATCTTGAGCATCCTTTCCGTAAATACAGGGGTTCGTCTAGAACCGAGTATGACCTTATAGAACTTGGCATTGTCTGCGATATGCTCCAGCAGATTAAGCAAAATGAGCGAGTCGCCCCTATCACTGTCGATTGGTGGCGATTCATCGAGAGCACGCTGCATATCCTCCACCATTTCGTCCGCCATTTTATCCATCATATCCGGAATATCTCGATAATGCAGATAGAAAGTGACGCGGTTAATGGTCGCACGTTCTGCGATACGGTTGACCGATATTTTCTCGATCTCCATCTCTTCCAATAAATCGATAAACGCGTCCTTGAGCAGCTGTCGCGTCCGAACAATTCTCGGATCCGTGCGGGGTTTCGTATGATCCATAATCACCTTATCCTTTCCTCTGCCTGGTTAATTTACATTTTACTAATGATCTGTCGATTATGTACGACTTGCACTACGAATGATCAACATCTGATAACTAATTTACACTCTAAAAAAAAGCGTCGCTTGTAAGACTCCAAAATCGGCTTATAATCTAATTTATACAGTGTTAATTATCTAACACATTGTAAATTAAGTCTAGAGAGAATGTGGAGAGGATGGGGAAAGACTTGAGTAAAGGTAAAATTGCAGATGACAGCTCTATTAAAAAAGGGCCGATTTTGTTCGTCATGATCATTGGCGCCTTTCTTGCGACGCTCAATCAGACAATCATGAGCGTTGCTACGCCAGAGCTCATGATTGACTTTGACATTTCGGCTACTACTGCCCAATGGCTGACAACAGGCTACATGCTGGTAAACGGTGTGTTGATTCCAATCACTGCTTATCTCATGCAGCGATTCTCAACGCGTCAACTGTTCCAAACGTCAATGATAGTGTTTCTAGTCGGTACAATCGTATCCGCGTTAGCAGGCAGCTTCGAGGTGCTGCTGACAGGTCGGATGATTCAAGCAGCTGGCGCTGGTATCATCATGCCGCTGTTGATGACGGTTATTCTGACGCTGTTCCCGCCTGAAAAACGTGGCGCAGCGATGGGGTTGGTCGGTACCGCGATTATTTTCGCCCCGGCAATTGGCCCTACGCTTGCAGGTTATATTCTTGAGAATTACAAGTGGGAAACGATGTTCTACGGCATGATCCCGCTCGCGGTTATCGTTATTGTGTGTGGATTCATTTATCTTACGAATGTATCGGAACGTGTCAAATCCAAACTCGATACGATCAGCGTCGTTCTCTCGACGCTTGGCTTTGGCGCTGTGCTGTATGGCTTCAGCCGTGCAGGGAAATTGGGCTGGTCGAGTGCAGAAGTACTTATTTCCATCGCAGTTGGCGTAATTGCGCTTGCGCTCTTTACATGGAAACAGCTAGCATCGAAGAACCCGCTGCTCGATCTGCGTGCGTTCAAATACAACATGTTCACACTGACTACAATTATCAATATCGCCGTAACGATGGTTATGTACGCCGATATGATGCTGCTTCCGCTCTATCTGCAGAACGCTCGCGGTTACACCGCGATAGAATCCGGACTATTGATGCTGCCAGGCGCTCTTATCATGGGCTTCATGATGCCAGTTGCCGGCCGCCTGTTCGATAAATTCGGTGCCAAATGGCTGGCTGTTATCGGCTTGATCATTACGATCGGTACGACGGTTGGCTTCATCAATCTGACAGATTCGACTAGCTACACGTATCTGTTACTCATGTCCACAGGACGTCGAATTGGTATGGCTCTATTCCTCATGCCTATCCAAACAGCAGGCTTGAACCAGCTGCCGAATCGACTGAATGCACATGGTACGGCGATTTCCAATACGATTCGTCAAGTTGCCGGTGCGATCGGTACGTCCCTGCTCGTCACGATTATGACGAACAGCGCAACATCGCATGCTAAAGATATGGTTATGTCAGGTGAGGCTGCCGGCTGGTCGAAAGAGCAGCTTGGAATACAGGCTCAAATTCAAGGGATTAACGATTCCTACATCGTCATCATCGGAATCGGTGTCGTTGCCCTGCTGCTCTCCTTCATGATTAAGAAAGTGAAGCAAGCGTCGGACGACAAGAACACGGTTGCATTGAACAAGACGGCAACATCTGAAGCGTAATATAACGCTTATGAAGCGACTGCTTCCTCATTGATGAGGAGGCAGTTTTTTTTATCGTGCAGATCGTATCTGTTCAACTGCCATACAAGTATGGTAGTATGGCAGTTAGTAAGATAAACGTCAAACGAGGTGAGCCATTGGATTTTACAATCAAGCCGATTCAGCCAGTCTCAACACGCGATGCAGTCTATGCGGCTCTCCGCTCATTGATCTTGCAGCTGGAGCTGCCGCCAGGAGCAGCGATTTCGGAGAAAGAGATGGCGGATAAAATGGGCGTCAGCCGCACTCCGATTCGCGAAAGCTTTGTCCGGCTCTCTCAGGAAGGGCTGCTGGAGGTGTATCCGCAGCGCGGAACCTTCGTATCGCTGATCGATCCGGAGCTGGTTGAGGAAGCGCGATTTATGCGGGAGCAGCTGGAGGTCGCAGTCGTGCGACTTGCGTGCGCCGAATTCCCTGCCGAGCATCTGGCAGCGCTGGAGAGCAACCTCAGCCAGCAGCGCGCGAGTATCAGCGTACATGACTACCACCTCATGTTCGAGCTGGACGAAACGTTCCACCGAACGATCTTCGAGGGCTGCCGCAAGAGCAATACGTGGGCCGCGCTTGGCGGCATCATTACTCATCTGAATCGAAGCCGGATGCTTCGGCTGGCGGCAGATCAGCAATGGGATCATCTCTATAACCAACACCAAGGCATCGTCGACGCGATTCGAACACATGACGAGGCTGCAGCCGTACAGCTGATGACCGATCATATGCTACTGTCGGTAGCGGATCAAGCTTTGTTGAAGATGAAGTACCCGGACTATTTCAAACAATAATCAATCATTCATAAGGTGTGGAGGCGAGGATCGTTATGAAGATGGTATTTCGCTGGTTCGGTGAAGGCAACGACACTGTATCCTTGGATCAAATTCGGCAAATCCCCGGCGTTGAAGGCATTGTATGGTCACTTCACGATGTACCAGCTGGCGATGAATGGCCAATGGACAAAATCATGACCGTAAAGGAGCAGGCCGATCGTGCCGGACTTCACCTGAAGGTTGTTGAGAGCGTTAACATTCACGAGGATATTAAGCTGGGTCTGCCGTCCCGTGACCGCTACATAGAGAACTACAAGCGGACGATCGCAAAGCTGTCGCAGGTTGGCGTCGAGGTTATCTGCTACAACTTCATGCCGGTGTTCGACTGGCTGCGGACGGATCTGCACAAGGAAATGGAAGATGGCTCGACGGCGCTGTTTTATGAGAAAAGCCGCATTACGGATATTGATCCGATGGAGCTCGTGAAGCAGATCAATGAGAACTCTTCGCTAACGATGCCGGGCTGGGAACCAGAGCGCCTCGCCCATCTGACGAAGCTGTTCGAGGCGTACAAAGATGTAACCGAAGAGGATTTGTGGGCGAACTGCAAATATTTTCTCGATGAGATTATTCCAGTAGCAGCGGAGTATGGCATCCGAATGGCGATTCATCCGGACGATCCGCCATGGCCGATCTTTGGTCTGCCGCGCATCATTACGAGTCAAGCGAATATCCGCCGTTTCTTGAGCCTTCACGACAGTCCATACAATGGCATTACATTGTGCAGCGGTTCACTTGGGGCGAATCCTGCGAACGATATCGTCAGCATGGTGCATGAATTCATTGATCGGATTCCATTCACCCATATCCGCAACGTTCGTGTCTACGAGAATGGCGACTTCATCGAGACATCGCACCGTACGCAGGATGGCACAGTCGATATCGCAGGTATCGTGCAGGCGTATGCGGAGGAAGGCTTCGAAGGATTCGCTCGCCCTGACCATGGACGTCATATCTGGGGGGAAGAATGCCGTCCGGGTTACGGTCTGTATGACCGCGCACTCGGTATCATGTATCTGTGGGGCGTATGGGACAGCCATCGCAGAACGGTGCTGGCAGCGGCAGCCAAGGAAGGAACGGTGAACGTATAATGACAAGCGCAATTCATTCTTTTCCTGCTATCGCAGGCAAAGTAGTTGTTGTTACCGGTGGGGCAGGCGTATTGTGCCGCGTCATGGCGAAGGAGCTTGCACGCCAAGGCGCGCGCGTTGCAATCTTGAATCGGACGGTTGAGAAAGGCGAAGCGGTTGTCGCAGAAATTCGAGAGGCTGGCGGGACGGCGATTGCCGTCTCCTGCGACGTAACGAACGCTGACAGCGTACAGCAAGCGGCGAATATCGTGCTTGAACAGCTCGGACCGTGCGATATTCTTATTAACGGTGCAGGCGGCAACCATCCGAGCGCAAATACGACGAACGAGACGTTCTCGCTCGATGACGTGACTAACCCGAATGTCACATCATTCTTCGATCTGAGCGTGGCAGGCTTCCGTAACGTGCTCGACCTGAACTTCGTAGGTACGCTTATTCCGACACAAGCGTTTGCGAAGCAAATGCTCGGACGCGAAGGTGTATCGATCATCAACGTCTCGTCGATGAGCGCTCCTTCGCCAATGACGAAGGTTCCTGCATACAGCGCAGCGAAGTCGGCGATCGAGAATTTCAATCAATGGCTTGCCGTCCACTTGGCGGATGCAGGTATCCGCGTCAATGCGATTGCACCAGGCTTCTTCCTGACGGAGCAAAATCGCGCGCTGCTTACGAACGAGGACGGTTCGCTGACAGCACGCTCGCACAAAATCATTTCGCACACGCCGATGCGCCGCTTCGGCAAACCAGAGGATCTGCTCGGCGCGCTGCTCTGGCTCGCCGATGAAACGTTGTCCGGTTTCGTAACCGGCATCGTGGTGCCAGTTGATGGCGGATTCCTTTCTTACTCGGGCGTGTAGTGCAGGCGACTCGCTCACCCGTCTCGTATTGAGCAAACAAAAACCCTTGGAAGGCCGATATTCATCAGCCTTCCAAGGGTTTTACCGTTTACCATCCTACGGAGAGATCACCGAGGAACGGTCTTGTATCTAAATGAGCTTCGCACTCTGATATTCAATTCGTGACGGAGCGGAATACATGTCGGATGACATCACCCCGGCTTATAATACCGACCAGCACACCACTGCGTACGATCGGCACTTTTTTGATTTGCTTTTTGCCCAGAATGGCCGCAATCTGCTCAATGTCTTCATCCCAAGAGGCTACGACGACCTTGCGTTTGGCGATGACGAGTGCGTTCAAATCTAAGATGTTGCTGACCCGCTCCTCCATACATTCGGGGTCGCTCACGATCATGGTATAGTAGAAATTGCCGACAATCCGGTCATTCTTCTTGCCGATAAAACGCATAATGTCACCGTCACTAATGTAGCCGACAATCTCGTTTCTATCGTTCACAATGGGAAGTCCACTAATCGAATGGTCGATAAATTTCTCGATGACGGCGCGGACAGTGTCCCCTTCCTTCACCTTATAGACGTGGCGATTCATAATGTCGGACGCTTTCATCTTTATCGCTTCCCCTCTTCGTACGCTGCTTCTCCTCTAACACTAGTACGGCGATTCTTCCATAAAAGTTACGGTCAGTGGACCAAAAAGTGCAAATTGGGCAGTTCAACTACATAGCCCAAAACAATTATATTATTCGCCAAAATGGTGGGAAATATCCTTCTTTTCATCAAGGGAGATTAAAAGAAGTAGACAAGGAGCGATGAATTAACAAAAACCGGCACAATGTCATACATGATGACTTCTGTCCGGCTTGGCGTGGTGCGTATGGATGCGTCTGAGCGCACGCGGGATGTTTAAGGACCTCAGTAACGTTATTTTGCAAAAAAATGGCTCTTAGAACGCACTAACGGACTGTAGAAGCGTTATTATGCCCCACACTCACTCATCTAGCGCTAATTGTCCACAATAGCGTCTCCTGAGTCCGTTAGCCTCACTAGAGGATTAGGTGGAATGAATAACGTTCGTACAGTCCGTTAGAACGATAATCGTTTATAGGATTACAATGACATTCGCATGGTCGATGATTCAAACTACGCTAACCCTGTAATACGCAGGAATTGGGCGTAGCCCTCTTCCCAACGATCCCCCTGCTCGGGCTCATAGATCGCAATCGGGAACGATTCGCGAATAGCACGGCGCGCTTCCCAGATGTCCTTGAATTCGCCCTGCGCGATCCACTGCACCGCCAGGTTGCCGATTGCGCTGCCTTCGGCAGGTCCTGCCCATACTGGCTTGCCGATAGCATTCGCTGTCCACTCGCATAACAAATGATTATGAATGCCGCCGCCTACCATGTGCAGCCCATTAAAGGATTGACCCGACAGCCGCTCGGTCAACTCCAGTACGTAACGGTACTTGAACGCAAGACTCTCAAGCACGCATCGTACAATTTCGCCCGGCTTCTGCGGCACTGGTTGGTTCGTACGCTGGCAGTATTCACACACGCGTGCAGGCATATCGCCTGGTGCAAGGAACGCCGCATCGTCCGGATCGATGAAAGCAGAGAATGAAGTTGCTTCTTCTGCCAGCTTGACGAGCTCAGGGAATGTGAATGCCTGTCCGGCACGTTCCCATTCTCTGCGGCATTCTTGAATGATCCACAGCCCCATGATGTTCTTCAGCAAACGATACGTATTACCGTAGCCGCCTTCATTCGTGAAGTTGAGCTGACGCGCTTCTTCGTTCATGATTGGTTGATCGATCTCCGTACCGAGCAGCGACCACGTGCCACAGCTCAAGTAAGCGAAGGAACGCTCGATCGCTGGAACAGCTACTACAGCTGACGCCGTGTCATGCTCTGCCACCGCATACACCGGAATAGGACCAAGTCCGAGCTCTTCCTGTACCGTCTGTTGCAGTTGTCCCGCTGGTGCGCCTGGTTGGAGCACTTCTCCGAACCATGACGGCGTAAGTCCGAGCTTCTTCAGCAGCTCTTCATCCCACTTCTGCGTAAGTGGATTGTACAGCTGCGTCGTCGTTGCGTTCGAGAATTCATTGTACTTCTCGCCCGTAAGGAAGTAACGAAGCAGGTCCGGAATCATCAGGAATTGCTCTGCCGACTGCATTGCAGCCGTCCCATTCTCGCGATGCGCACTCAGCTGATAAATCGTATTGAAAGGCAAGAACTGAATACCTGTACGGGAGAAAATGTAGTCCGCGCCCAGCTCCTCCTGTACACGCTCCATCACACCGTCGTACAAGGAATCCCGGTAGTTATACGGATTGCCGAGCAGACTTCCGTCGCTCGCAATCAGGCCGAAGTCAACGGCCCAGGAATCGATGCCGATGCTGGCTAGATCGATTCCTTTATGCTTTGCCTTCAGCAGCCCCTGCTTGATCTCATGATACAGACGAAGGATGTCCCAGTGAAGACGCTTTCCAACTTGCACTGGATCATTCGGGAACCGGTGCAGCTCTTCGATCTCGATTCTGCCGTTATTCAGCTTGCCATGAATGGCCCTGCCGCTGCTAGCGCCAAGATCGAATGCAAGTATGTTCGACATAAGGTTCTAGCCCCGCTGAAGCAGAACGTTCTGCTCGTAGTCTTTAACTTCCTTGATCCATTGCTCGCGAACAGGCACGTTATTCGAAGCGCAATAGTAATCCCATACCGCGCCGAACGGATACGATTTGAATTCTTCAGTCAGTGCGAGACGAACCGTGTAGTCGCCTTCCAGCTCTGCTTTCTTGAGCGCTTCAACTGGCTCAAGCATAGCGCGGAGGAGTGCCTTGATCGTGTTGCGCGTGCCCACTACCCATGCCGCAACGCGGTTGATGCTTGCGTCGAAGAAGTCGAGGCCAATATGCGTCGTGCCGAGCAGGTCGTGACGAACGAGCTCACGGCCGATCTCAAGCAGCTCGTCGTCCATAATGACGACGTGATCGCTGTCCCAGCGCATCGGACGGCTGACGTGGAGCAGGATGCCGCTAGTGAACAGCGCCAGCGAAGACAGCTTGTTCGAGATCGTCTCCGTCGGATGGAAGTGACCCGCATCGAGACAAATCAGCTTGTCATTTTGCAAACCGTAGCCCATATAGAACTCATGCGAACCAACAACATACGCTTCCGAACCAAGACCAAACAGCTTGCTCTCAACAGCGTCGAGGTTATGCTTCGGATCGATTGGCTCTGCGAACACTTGGTCGAGCGACTCTTTCAGTCGGCGACGCGGGCTCATCCGATCAACCGGGTTGTCCTTGAAGCCGTCCGGAACCCATACGTTCGTCACGCAAGTTTGACCAAGCTGCTCACCGAAGTAAGCGCCGATCTTACGGGATGCTTTGCAATGATCGATCCAGAACTGACGGATCTCCGGATCTGGATGGCTCAGCGTAAAGCCGTCGGAAGATTTTTCATGCGAGAAGCAAGTTGGGTTGAAATCAAGGCCCAAGCCCTGCTCCTTCGCCCATGCTACCCAGCGCTCAAAATGCTTAGGCTCCAGCTGATCCAGCTCTACCTTCTCATCCGTGTCTGCGTAGATCGCGTGAAGGTTTACTTTATGTTTGCCTGGAATAAGCGAAAACGCTTTGTCGAGGTCCGCGCGCAGCTCCTCTGGCGTACGTGCAGCACCTGGATAATTACCCGTTACAGAGATGCCGCCCGACAGCTCTTGATCTTTATTCAAGAAGCCTTTGACATCGTCGCCCTGCCAGCAGTGCATCGAGACACGGATATCTGCCAATTTCTTCAGCACTTCTTCGGTGTCAATGCCATGCTGCGCGTAGAGCGCTTTTGCTGCTTCATAGGCTTGTTTTACGTTAGCATCCATCTATCTAGCCTCCAATTTCGATTCGTATGGGAATAGCGGGCACCGGTCCTCTCCGCTAAGCGATGAGGAACGGTGCCGTTGTTATCTTTTATTAGATTAACGTATTCGATTAGCGCGTGAATGCCGCTGGAACGCCGCCGTCAATCGTCAGCATGCAGCCCGTTGTTTTGTCAGCCTTCGAAGAAGCGAAGAATGCGATGCCTTCTGCGATATCCTTCGGATAAATGTTCACGAGCAGCGTCGTACGTTTACGGTAGTATTCTTCGAGTTGGTCTGGCTCAATGCCGTAAGCAGCGGCACGCTCGTTGCGCCACGAACCGTTCCAGATCGCCGATCCCTGCAAAATTGCGTCTGGCAGAATCGTGTTGACGCGGATACCGAATTCGCCGCCTTCTGCTGCGATGCAGCGAGCAAGGTGCGCTTCCAGTGCTTTGGCAGCGCTGTAAGCCGATGCGTTCTTGCCAGCATATACGGAGTTCTTCGAACCGATGAATACCATGTTACCACCAATGCCCTGCTGTTTCATCAATTTGAACGCTTCGCGAGCGACGAGGAAGTAGCCTGTGCCGAGCACGTTCATGTTCAGGTTCCATTCTTTCAGCGACGTCTCATCGAATGGGCTGGACGTTGCAAGACCTGCGTTGTTAACGATAATGTCAACGCCGCCGTATACGACTGCTACTTCAGCATAAGCCGCTTGGATCGCTTCTTCGCTCGTTACGTCCATTTTGAGTGCTATCGCACGGTTCTCGCCGAACTTCGCGTTGATTTCATCTGCAACCTTCTGAGCACCTTCCAGGTTCAGGTCAGCCAAGACAACGTGTGCGCCTTCGGATACGAGACGACGTGCTGTTTCGCTGCCGATACCGCCTGCGCCACCCGTGATGAATGCAACCTTGCGGGAGAATTCTGCTTCAGCTGGAGCCAGCGACAGTTTATACAGCTCAAGCGGCCAGTATTCGATGTTGTACGATTCGTTCTCGTTAAGCGATACGAATTGTCCCAGTGCAGTCGCGCCGCGCATAACTGCGATTGCACGGTGGTACAACGCGCCGCTTACTTGCGACAGTGCCCAGCTCTTGCCTGTGTTCACCATACCGATACCCGGAATAAGGATAACACGCGGTGCAGCTTCGAACATAACGTCGCCTTCATGCTTGTTGCGCTCGAAGTATTGTGCGTATTGCTCTTTGTAAGCTGCAACGCCTTCCTTCAGCTTCGCTTTCAGCCCTTCTACGTCATCAGCATTCGGCGTCCAGTCGATGAAGAGCGGAACAACCTTCGTGTGAACGAGGTGGTCCGGGCAAGCTGCGCCTACTTGCGACAGCTTCGGCGAGTCTTGACCGCCTACGAATGCGAGTACATCGTCTTGATCGTCGAACGAAAGAATCATTTTTTTGCTGTCGGATACCGCACCGCGGATCGTTGGCATCACTTGCGAAGCGATCTGACGACGAACGTCTGCTGGCAAAGCTGCGTGCTTCACGCCGCCGAACAGCTTCGCTTCGTTTACACGAGCTTCGATAAACGCTTCTGCTTCATTAATAATGCGAATCGTTTGTGCGTAGCTAGCTTCGGACGTTTCGCCCCAAGTAACAAGTCCGTGCTTCTCCATCAGTACCAGCTCAGCATTCGGGTTCGCGAGAACGCCTTCTGCAATCATTTTGGACAGTGTGAAGCCAGGACGAATATAGGGTACCCATACGAA
Source organism: Paenibacillus cellulosilyticus (assembly GCF_003182255.1). Taxonomy (GTDB): domain Bacteria; phylum Bacillota; class Bacilli; order Paenibacillales; family Paenibacillaceae; genus Paenibacillus_T; species Paenibacillus_T cellulosilyticus. The sequence goes on from NZ_QGTQ01000048.1 coordinate 16,241, forward strand.
ACGGTCGCCGAAAATTTCTTTCGCCAGCTCTTTGCCGTTGCTTGCGCAGCAGAGGCTGATGATTGCATCCGGATGCGTATGGTCAACGTGTTTGAATGGCAGGAATGCATGCAGCAGCGTTTCGATCGAAGCACGTGGATGTTTGGAATCGACCATGCTGTGGCCGAGGTAAGCAACCATCTCTTCGTCTGTCATCTCGTCACGCTCGAAGAGCGGACGAATGTCTTCCATGCGCAAACCTGTGAAATTGCCTGCTTTCATCGAGCCGAGGTCGGAGCCGCTGCCCTTCACATACATCACTTCTACATCACGGCCGCGGAAATCCTTCTCGATCGTCTTCGTGGACGTGTTACCACCGAAAATATTGCAGACACGGCGGTCTGCGCCAATGAGATTAGAGCGATAAACCAGTTGATCAAGACCACTCGTATATTGTGCAGCTTGTTCGGCAACCCATAAACTTTTAACCATTTGTTTACCTCCGAATTTGTCTGTTTGTATTTGATAAACCCAATATAACATCTTTGTTTTTCTTTGAAAAGAGTAAAATCAAAAAAATATAAAGATTAATATTCTACCTACCTAAATCTTCAATCGTTCTACCCACCTTAAATCCTCCCTGCTAGGGAGGACCCCATGGGACTCCCCGTCCCCTGGACCCCGGAATGTTGCTGGTGGCGGGACAGCAGAGTTATGAGATGCTGCGTGCTGGGGTCGCGTACCCCTTTGGGGCAAAGCTTTTGTTCGAGCGAAAAATAAAAAGCGCGGCTTGGCCACGCTTTTTGCCGAGAGCAACTTTAGCCTAAAGACATCTAAGTAATCTATCAGGCAGATTTGTTCCATAATGTAGTATTATAGGAACAAGCTAGTGTAAGGAGTGATTTTATGAAGCAAAAGCAAGCAGGATTCGTTTTGTTAGTGCTAGCAATGATGTCTTTCGTTTCAGCATGCAGCAGTACAAATGAAACCACGAGGACTGAAGCTCCCGTGGAAACCCTCGAAAATGACCAAGTAAAAGCGTCTCACCATTATGATATAAACACGAATCCTGTTGAGGAACACGTTGAAAAGTTCTCTTATCTGAAACAGTTGTCTGAAGAGAAGCAGGAAGCTTTTACTCAATTTAAAGTGGATTGGAACTTGAATACCCTTACCAATTTTACACCTGAGGATATGATGCTGATTTATTTGTACTGTATATCAATAGGCGACCCGGACTTGATATATGCGATTACTTTCAATGGAGGACAACTGCCTGACCAAGATAAATTCCGGGAAGATTATTTCGAGTATGTAATGAATTATGATTCCGAAATAGCAATGCATTACAGATATTATGATTCTATTAGAGTGGATGAAAGCACGGCCGAGGAGAATAAGGTAGCGGTAGTTATTACGGTTAGTTTGGAGAACTCGACTCAATCTATGGCTTTGGGGCTGCAGAAAGAAGATCAAGTATGGAAGCTGGATATCTATCATTTGATAAAGTCATATATAGATAAAGCGAGTAAAACAAAATAGTTAAACCGAATTCGAATAGCCTGGTTTATATAATAATGGTGAGATCTTCGCTTTTCTGAGCAGGAACATTTAGGATCATCGCGGTGAACCGTGACACATTAATGCACTAGAGATTAGAAACTGTTTTAACGGTAAACGAAAGTTTCATACAAATCTAGAAGACAGCAATCCAAAAAAAGCGCGGCTGAGCCGCGCTTTTCTCTTTGCTAAAACCACGTAACGTGGTCCCATTATTAAATTTGTTGGAATTCAATGTAGTCGAACTGGATGCCCGGCTTGATGAATTCAAGCGTCAGCGCATAGCTGCCTGCTTCGAGTTCAACCTTCACTAGGTTGCGCTTGAACCATTTGCCATCCGTTCCGTTCGTCTGAGCCGTTGTGATGACTTGGCCATTCAGCAGTACGTTGCAAGCGCTTTGCGCCAAGCCGTTATCTGGCGACATCATACGGCCAATCAGTCGATATTGGCCCGCTTCTGCAACGTTCAGGACGACAGTGCCGTCCTTCACCGGCTTCACTTGTGCATCTTCAACGATGCTGTGGCCCGCTTGCTGTTCCGAAGAAGCGTTGACTTTCACAGCTTCAGCAGCCTTGATCTGCTGATTGCGCGAGAATACAGGCGCTTGGCGGATGAAGTTCAGAATGTTGATCGCGCTGCGCTGCAGCTCGCCGCGCGTCAGCGTGCCGTTCGCGAGCGATTCGATCGTATTGTCTTCTGTCGTGTTCGCTTCAGCACCATAGTTGTCGACAACCATGTACAGATCATTTTGCGCGCGAACCATGTGGTTCGTGAAACGTGCATCAGCATGACCGCCGCTGACAACATCATTCATCTTCGCCCACCAGTCGGTCATAACGATGCCCGTGTAGCCCCACTGACCGCGAAGAATCGTCGTGTTCAGATCGTAGTTCGACGCTGCCCAGTGTCCGTTAACCGGGTTGTACGACGTCATGATCGATTGCGCGCCGCCCTCTTTAACAGCCATTTCGAACCCTTTCAGGTAGATCTGGCGCAATGCACGCTCGGATACAGCAGCGTCAACCTGCGTACGATACTTCTCTTGGCTGTTGCAAGCAAAGTGCTTCAGCGTTGCGTTCGAACCTCCCTTGCGAATACCAACTACATTCGTGATCGCGAACAGACCCGTAACGAGCGGATCCTCCGAGAAATATTCGAAGTTCCGGCCGTTGAGCGGACTGCGGCGAAGGTTCATGCCCGGTCCGAGCAGCGTGTCGATGTCGTTGCTGAGCAGCTCTTTGCCTTCGAGTACATAAAGCTCCTCGATCAGCGGCAGGTTCCATGTCGCAGCAAGCAGCGTACCGATTGGCACCTGTGTTGCTTTATGGCCGCTATCCATCCGAATGCCGGATGGGCCGTCCGCTGTACAAGCAACAGGAATGCCGTAGCTGCGCAGACCTTCGCTTACGCCGCCGAATGCCGAAGCAGTACCTGGCGTTACGAGCGGACTAACCATGCCTTCGCCGCGAACAAGAACTGCAAGCTCTTCGTTAGACAGCTGTGCCACGAACGCATCCATGTTGATTTTACCTTCTTGAACATCACGCAGCTTATAGCCTAGGTCGCCTGTATGATCCAATGTTGCAGGCATGCGCTCGGCAATACGCTCTGCGAGCGATGCTTGTGCTGTAGGCACTGCTTCATAGGTCAATTCGTATGTGCCATCCGACTTGCGTGCACCTGGTTTCATGCGCGTGAAGTTTTCCGTTGGCGCAAGTGCTTCTTCGAGCTGCTCGACAACGACAACCTCGTTCACTTGGTAGCCGCTTTGACCGTCAACCGGTACTTGTACGACATCCTTGACACTGTTACCGGCATACAGGTTGTAAACACCTGATTCCAGCACATAAGCCGAACGATGCCCTGTTACGCCTGCATCATCGTAGGACGCCATCAGGTTTATCGAAAACGTTACCGATACTTTCGTAGACTCACCCGGCTGAAGCAGTTTGGTCTTCGTAAATGCCGCCAGCTGCTTCGCTGGTTGGCCCAATTTGCCTTGTGGTGCTTCGTAGTACACTTGCAGTACTTCTTGGCCAGCATATTGGCTGCCCGTGTTCGTGATTGTTGCGCTCAGTTCGATCTGATCGCCTACAACCTTTGCACCTTCTGGCTCAATCTTAAACGTTGTATAGGACAGGCCATAGCCGAACGGATACTGCACTTTCTCAGGGCAGAACGTCTCGAAATAACGATAGCCTACATAAATATCTTCTTGGTAGAAGTTGCGAGTATCGCTGCCGTAGTTCGCAGTCGAAGGATAGTCGTCGATCGAATAGGCAATCGTATCGGTCAACTTGCCGCTTGGCGTTACGTCGCCAACGAGAACGTCCGCAATCGCATTGCCGCCTTCCATACCGCCGTGCCAGGAATAGATAATTGCCGAAATCGGATGAGCATATGCAGCGTTATCTACCCAGCTCATATCAATAATATTCGAAACGTTGATGACAACGATCGTTTTCTCGAACTGTGCCGTAACGAGCTTTAGCATCGTCTTTTCATCTTCTGTCAGCTGATAACTGCCTGGCTCGTTAGCGTTATCTTGGTCTTCACCCGCCGTGCGACCGATGACGATAATCGCTTTATCGGACTTGCTTCTGGCATCAGCCACAAGCTCTTCCGTCAGCGGCATTTCTTTCTGGAACCATGGTTCAGCCGCCCAGCCGCCACCGCCGTTATCAAACGGGTTCTGCTCGATCCACTTCTCATACACCGATGCGAGCGATTCATTGAGCGCAATGCCCGACTTCTGGCGCAGTCCGCCAAGCAGGTTCGTCGTGTAAGGCACGTTAACGCTGCCGCCTGATCCGGTACCACTGCGATAATAATTGACTTGAACGCGTCCGAATATCGATGCAGAGTCACCCGAGGTTAGCGGTAACACTTGATTATCGTTACGAAGCAAAACAGCGCCTTCTGCTGCAACCTTCCGGCTGAATTCAGCAAACCCTGGCAAAGGAATTCCTATTGTCTTCTCTGTATTCAACATTTTCCCTCCACTTGATGCTTTTGTATGATTTTAACAGATTATCTATCTATCACACAAACGCACCCTATCCTTGCGCATACGAACGGTCACGAACGCATGAACAGTATCAAGAAATTGTACCACAAACCTCCCATTCATTAAACTACAGTAATCAACGGGATTGTAAATGGACAGGACAGCCTCCTCTATTCTTCTTCCCCCTGTGATATGGATTTATCGAACATAGCAGAATCCCGTTAGTTATGAGCAGAAATCCGACTTCTTACGCATAGTCCCTCTGCTGTAAACTTTGAGACATAGACATCAGCTACTACGAGAGGGGATAGCAGGAATGAAGCAGCTTGCTGTATTAACGAATGAGCAGATGGAACAGTTCGAGAAGGAAGGTTATCTCATTGTAAAAGGCGTATGGAACGCCGAAGAGGTTGCCGAAATTCAGCAAACATTTGACGAGATAGGTGAAAGCACGGTCCCAGGCTTCTTCGAGCCGGACCTGTCCGAGGCGAATCAAGATCCGTTACGACGTTATCCACGCGTTATGCATCCGCATCGTTTCAACGATGTGAGCAAGAAATATATGCTTCATCCCGCGGTCATTCAGATTCTGGAGGATCTGTACGGTGAAGAAGCACTCGCTGCGCAAAGTATGTTCTATTACAAGCCCCCAGGCTCACGTGGTCAGGCGCTTCATCAGGATAACTTCTATTTGAAGGTCGAGCCAGGCAACTGTATTGCGGCATGGGCTGCGATTGACCGATGCGACGAGGAGAACGGCTGCATGCTGCTCGTACCGAAAACGAATACGTATGAGATTGTGTGTCCAGATGAATCAGACTCGAAAGAATCATTCACAACCCATTATGTGAAGCCGCCGAAGGACGAAAAGCCGATTGCAGCCGTTATGGAGCCAGGCGATATTCTATTCTTCAACGGTAATCTCATTCATGGCTCGTACCGTAACAAAACCAAGGATCGCTTCCGCCGCTCGTTCATTTCCCATTACGCGAATGTGAGCGCGACCCGTATTTCCCATTGGTACAATCCGCTCTATCGCGCGAATGGCGAGGCACTCACTTTGGAGGGTAATCCCGATGGAGGTCCGTGCGGAATTGAGACACCAGCCTATCACTAAGCATACTTCTACCCTCGATATCCATATGTCTTGGTGGGGAATGTCGAATCTGCTATTCGACGGCCGCGAGCTAACTATGGAAGAACAATTTCGGCTCATTGCGGATTCTGGCTTCCAAGGCATCGATGCCTTCACGCCTGAGCCTGGCGAATCAGCCGAGCAATGGCGGGCACTATTGGAGCAGTATGGTTTGGCGCTCAGCGTAAACGTCTATCCAACATCACTCGACGATATGAAGGCTGCACTTGATCGCGCGGCGGCTTATGGCAGCATCAAGGCCGTCAATGTGCAGGTGATGACGCCTTTTGTAATCGGTGAAGCAGCCGTAACACTGCTCTCTGGCATTGCTAGTCTTGCCGATGAATACAAGCTGCCGATCAATATTGAAACGCATCGCGGAACAATTACGCAGGATCTCATTCGCACGGCCGAGTACGTCGAGCGCATTCCAAACTTGCGCTTGACCGCAGACCTGTCCCATTACGTGCTGGCTGGCGAAATGCTGAACGTTCCTGAGCAGGCTGAGGCCTACTTCCAGCTGCTGCTCTCGCGTGCAGACTGCATTCATGCCCGTCTATCGAATGGCGAGCAGATTCAGGTCGACATCGGCACGGATGGTTCGCATCCGATGCTGGATCGGTATGGCCAATGGTGGAAGGATGGCATGCGCAGCTGGCGTCAATCGCATCCCGAAGGAGGCTCTCTGCTGTTCATTCCAGAGCTTGGCCCTCCGCCTTATGCGATTACGATCGACGAGCCTTCGAGTCGAAAGCGAGAAATTAGCGATCGTTGGGAACAATCGCTGACCCTGATGCGATATGCGCGATCGTTGTGGGATTCCATCGAATAGTAACAGGCGGCTCCACTTGTGGAAGCCGCCTGTTTTATTTTAAATAGAGCGCCGTTTCAACAGCTTCACGCCGTTGACTGGCAATTCGAATGTTGCTGCTACGGAATCGCCCGATTCCATATCGCTGTAGCTGCGCTCGTCGAGCTCGATCTGCTGCGACTCGCCGCTGAAGTTCATCAGGAACACGTAATCTGTTGTGCCATCTGTGCGAACAGCAGCGGACACACCGTTCGGCAATTCTGTCTGCAACGCACGGCTAACGCCCGCTTCTGCAGCAACAGCCGTGTAGAAGTCATTAAGGAAGTCGTCCTTCAGACGTGCTGCCATATAATAAGCGCGGCCCTCGCCCAGACGGTTCAACGTCAGCGCTGGTCGACCAGCATAGAAGTCGTCCGTATAGACGCCAAGCACTTCAGCGCCTTCCGTATGGATCAATTCACAAATCTCGTGCGCTTCGTACGTACCGCTAAGACCCAATTCATTGCTCGCCGACAGCTCCAGCCCATTGCGATCATAGTCGTACAAGCCTTCGATTTCTTCTGCCCAGATGCCAAGCGTCTTGCGCAGCGGTCCTGGGAATCCGCCAAGGTGGCAAAGATCGCTCTCATCTACGACGCCGGACCAATAAGTCGTGACGAGCGTTCCGCCCTGCTCGACGAATTGCTCCAGCTTGCGTCCCGTCTCTTCGCGGCATAGGTAGAGCATTGGCGCAATGATCAGTGTGTAGCCGTCGAACGAATCCTCGGAGCCAATAATATCGGTTGCAATGCCCTGCTTCCACAGCGCACGGTGATGTGCGTAGACCGTTTCTTCGTATTTGATGCCCATGTTGCGAGGTCCTTGCGAATCCTTCACCGCCCAGCGGTTATCCCAATCGAACAGGATGGCCGTCTCAGATGGCGTCGCCGATCCCACAACCTCGGAGATATTTTTCAGCGTCTGACCCAGATAAGCAACGTCTTGGAAGACGCGCGTATGCTCATGGCCAACATGGTCGACAACTGCGCCATGGAACTTCTCGCTGGAGCCGCGGCTCTTGCGCCATTGGAAATATTGCACGGAGTCCGAGCCATGCGCCACAGCCTGCAGCGAAGACAACTGGTGCATGCCCGGACGCTTCAGCTTGCTGACCGGCTGCCAGTTCGTAAGGCTTGGCGTGCTTTCCATGAGCAGGAAAGGCTTACGCTTCAAAGAGCGGTACAGATCATGGTAGAACGCAACGGATGCGGCGAGCTGGCTGTCGTCTTTGTATTCATGCCAAGTCGGGTAAGCGTCCCATGAGATGACGTCGAGAATTTCAGAGAACTTGCGGTAATCCAGACCTTCAATCATATGCATGTTCGTCGTTGCTGGCAGCGATGGGTTAACACCACGTACCGAATCGATCTCATGACGGCAGAAGTCTACTGTCTGTGCCGTTACGAAACGACGCCAATCCAAGTTATGGCCGTGTACCATCATTTCACCATGTTGAGCAGGTGACTCCACTTGGCTCCAGCTCGTATACGTATGTGCCCAGAACGATGTCCACCACGCTTTATTCAGCTCTTCAAGCGTGCCATACTTCTCTTTCAGCCAATCACGGAAAGCTTCTTGACAGTAATCGCAATGGCAGTCGCCGCCGAACTCATTGGAGATGTGCCAGCCAATAACGGCAGGATGGTTGCCGTAACGCTCTGCCAATTTGCCATTCAGAATGCTTGTCTTCTCCCGATACACCGGCGAAGTGTAGCAATGATTATGGCGCATTCCGTGAAGGTTACGCACGCGGTTCGCTTCTACGCGGAGAACCTCAGCATATTTCTCCGACATCCAAGCCGGACGTGCGCCGCTTGGCGTTGCAAGCCAAGCATAGATGCCGTTCGCCGCGAAACGATCCAGCACCTGGTCCATCCATTCGAATGTGAAACGCCCTTCCTCTGGCTCAAGTGAGGCCCATGAGAAAATACCAATGGCCATTACATTACAGCCTGCCAGCTTCATGAGGCGAATATCTTCTTCTAGAACAGCGGGATCGTGCAGCCATTGATCCGGATTATAATCAGCACCGTGCATTAGTACTGGAAGCTTCGAACTGATTGGTGCGTGTTGTTGTGACATGATAGTCACGCTCCTTCAAATTATCGTCAAATTCACTCATCAATGATTTGATTATAGATAGGAATGCACATATAATCATTGAACTTTCCATCCACAAAATCGTACAATATGAACATTACGAATGGAGGGATCCTCGATGATGCCATTTCTGCTCGCGGAATTCGCTAACTTAGAACAGGTTCTGCCCCTCTATGTCCGCGTTATCGGCAACCATGCCCAGCGTCATCTGACTCGTCCAGACGGCTATCCTGCTCACCAGCTGTTCTTGTCGCGCAGCGGACGAGGCGTGTTCATCATAGACGGGCAGCAAACAATCGCAATGACGAAAGGTACACTTCTGCTGCTGCCGGCAGATACGCCACATGAGTATTATTCCGACAGTCCGCACGAGGAATGGGATCTTGGCTTCATTGGCTTCCACGGCACTGCAGCAGGTCCTATGCTTCAACAAATGAACGATTTGCTGCTCACTGCGATCCCGATTTCGAATTTCAATCAGCTGTGGGAGCAGCTCGAATCGCTTTGGCATTTGCTCCATTCCAATGGCGAGAGCGCCTACTGGGAATCATCCAAGCGAATCTATGGGATGTTGATTAGCCTATTAGAGAATCAATATACGGATCGCAAATTGGGCAAAAGCACCATCACGTCCAGCCACTCGAACACCGCGCTGCAGACGGCGGTCAATCTCATGCATGATCATTACAACGAGCGGCTGCTGCTGTCGAATGTCGCACGGGCAGCCGGCTATTCCGTTCAGCACTTCCACCGGCTGTTCGTCGCCAGCTTCGGTATGACACCGCAGCAATATATGCTGCAGCTTCGCATGCGCATCGCGGTTCAACTATTCGAGGACTATCCTAATATGGCCGTAGAGAAGGTCGCCGAGCGGGTCGGCATGGACACCAGCTATTTCATTCGCATGTTCAAGCGGACGTATGGAACGACGCCTAAGCAGTATTTGAAGAAGTGAACCGATTTAACCAATGGACTGATCTTCTCGCTGCTTCATATGAATCGTGTGCGCTTTCTGACACGGCTAAGAAGAGCACCTCTTACGAGATCAATGATAGTTTTAAATTAGAGAAAAGTTAGGTAGACTAATTCATAAAAAAAGAGAAAGGATAGGGTTCGGTAAATGGAGGAGAAACAAAATGATTATAAATATGTACAACAACATCTTGCTAATGAGCGAACTTTTCTGGCATGGATACGTACGTCGATTACGATCATCGGGCTTGGTTTTCTAGCTGCAGGAGTCGTCTTTCGCACCACCACCTTTGAGCATTATGGGCATTCAATTGCTGCGATCATCGGAATTGGCTCGGTAATAATCGGATGTACAATCATCTATATGGCAACTGTCGATTATAGCAAGAAGCAGCGAGGGATAAACGAAGAGACATTCCAATCACCGAAAACCATTATATGGTTTACCACAATAGGAATGGCATTAGTATCTGTTTTTTTGTTGATTCTGGTCATCTTACTCTTACTTTATTAGAAGTGAGAATACTGTGCCAAAATAACGGAGGCGATGGCGAGTCATTATGCGGACTATCCCGGCGTCGTGGGCTGGCAGAACGACAACGAGCTAAACGCAGAAGGCGATACCTTCTACTCGGATGCGGACGATGCGTCGTTCCGTGTATGGTTTTGAGCCATACGGCGTGAAGGTGTTGGCGTTGAACTAATAATAAATAAAGAAGCTGTTCCCCATCTATGAACTATGACCCGTAAGAAGGACACTTTTAAAAAAGTGACCCTCTTACGGGTCATTTGTGTTTTAATCAAGGGAAGAGGAGTGGATCGGATTGGGGAAAGTGCAACGGATCA
>NZ_QGTQ01000049.1 GCF_003182255.1 Paenibacillus cellulosilyticus
AGACCCCTGGAAGACGACCAGGTTGATAGGCTCGGGGTGGAAGCGCAGCAATGCGTGCAGCTGACGAGTACTAATAGGTCGAGGGCTTATCCTAAAAAGCATTACTTAGAGCTAAGGATTCAACATTCGCATCCAGTTTTGAAGGTGTAACTTTCAATAAGATCATTTATTGATCTTGGTTAACCTTGTTCTGTTCCCTGATAGCTCAGTTGGTAGAGCACTCGACTGTTAATCGAGTTGTCACAGGTTCGAGTCCTGTTCGGGGAGCCATTCTCGCTCTCATAGCTCAGTAGGTAGAGTGCATCCATGGTAAGGATGAGGTCACCGGTTCGATCCCGGTTGAGAGCTCCAGCAAATTTCTATACTTAAGGCCCGTTGGTCAAGGGGTTAAGACACCTCCCTTTCACGGAGGTAACAGGGGTTCGAATCCCCTACGGGTCACCATCATGGAGGCTTAGCTCAGCTGGGAGAGCATCTGCCTTACAAGCAGAGGGTCGGCGGTTCGATCCCGTCAGCCTCCACCATCTCATTATTGGGGATTAGCCAAGCGGTAAGGCAACGGACTTTGACTCCGTCATTCCAAGGTTCGATCCCTTGATCCCCAGCCATTTGAGAGCCATTAGCTCAGTTGGTAGAGCACCTGACTTTTAATCAGGGTGTCGTAGGTTCGAGTCCTACATGGCTCACTTTGTTTCATGCGCGTATGGCGGAATTGGCAGACGCACTGGATTTAGGTTCCAGCGGGCGACCGTGGGGGTTCAAGTCCCTCTACGCGCACCATACATAACGAGCTAGCTCTTGAGAATGTATATTCTCAAGAGCTTTTTTGTGTTTCTAATATGGGTTGAAGTTGCCCAGGGTTCGGTATATGTATGGGACGTAGTTGAATAATGATGGCTAAGCGGAATGTGCAGCGGCAGCGAAAGCTTAGCCTATTGTTTAAAGTGAACATTGCCTTGAATTAGACAGATGCCCTGTAGGTGTACCCTTTGAACCCGTGAGTGCTCCTAGACGTGTTTAGGCGGCCTCTGACTGTCTGAGAAGGCCAGAGGATTTATATGTTTGTGTCGGGGAGTGTAACTACACTAGAACAGCAAAGCTCTATCCGGACGTAGTAACGGTTAAAAAGAGCTAAATGCTATATGAAGATCTGCTGGCATACACATCTGTTCTATAGGTATGGATGGGCAGGAGAGGGAATAGGATCGATATTATGAGTAAAGATCGTAAAGCCAGGTATAGAAGGAGGAACATGCAGCGCCAAATATAAAGAAAGATGATGTTTAGATGAAGAAATGATTGACTAACATGATGATAACGATTATCATTGGTAATATAGTGATAATGGTTATCAATGCAGGAGTGAGCCTCTAAGCTGTCTGGTTCCGAATGCGTACTGATTGTCCGCATCAAGAACAGATGAGCGGCAGCATAAAGGAGTGAACGATCAATGGAACGACTGACTACATCGCAATTAAATATATCTTATGATGATCGCATGATCGTTAATAATTTAAATATTGCAATTCCCGAAGGTAAGATTACAGCACTGGTTGGTTCGAATGGTTCCGGTAAGTCGACCATTCTGAAGACGATGGCAAGAATCATGTCGCCTGCTGCAGGGCAAGTACTGCTTGACGGCAAGTCGATTCACAAACAATCGACGAAGGACGTTGCGAAGCAGCTCGCGATTTTGCCGCAGAATCCAACGGCTCCAGACGGCCTGACAGTTACGGAGCTTGTTTCCTATGGTCGTTTCCCTTATCAGAAGGGGTTCGGCTCGATGTCGAAGGAAGATCGCAATGTTGTACGCTGGGCAATTGAATCGACAGGTTTGACGGAGTTCGCAGAACGTCCAGTCGATCAACTGTCGGGTGGCCAGCGTCAGCGTGCATGGATCGCGATGGCTCTTGCACAAGAGACGGAGATTTTGTTCCTTGATGAGCCGACGACATTCCTTGATATGGCTCACCAGCTCGAGGTACTGCAGCTGCTGCAGAAGCTTAATGAAGAGAACAACCGTACCATTGTTATGGTTGTACATGATCTCAATCATGCATCCCGTTATGCACATCATATGATTGCGATTAATAAGGGTACAGTTATGGGCGAGGGATCGCCAACAGAAGTCATGACACCAGAAATTTTCCGCGATGTGTTTAATATTGAAGCGGATATTGTCTATGATCCACGTTCAGGCGTACCACTCTGCCTGCCGCATGCTCTGATTACGAAGTACTCTACAACCACTGCTGCTACTCATCAACGCGAAGCAGCCGTTGTTTAATTGACTTACATAAGCCGCTTCCGGATTTTCATCGATCATGGCAGCGGCTTTTTTAGTGAAGATAAAGGGCTGATAAACCGCATAAAATCAACGTTTTCAGCACCTCTATAAATTATTTTAAAGTTTTTCCGTAAAAGGTATTGCACTTGTTCGTTTTATCTGTTATATTATTTCTTGTCGCCGCTGATTAACGGCAACGAAGAAATGAAATGCGGAAGTGGCTCAGCGGTAGAGCATCGCCTTGCCAAGGCGAGGGTCGCGGGTTCGATTCCCGTCTTCCGCTCCATAATACGTGCCCTTAGCTCAGCTGGATAGAGCGTTTGACTACGAATCAAAAGGTCAGGAGTTCGAATCTCTTAGGGCACGCCATTATTACGGGATGTAGCTCAGCTTGGTAGAGCACCTGGTTTGGGACCAGGGGGTCGCATGTTCAAATCGTGTCATCCCGACCATCTTTCTTTTGCGGGTGTAGTTCAATGGTAGAACTTCAGCCTTCCAAGCTGATAGCGTGGGTTCGATTCCCATCACCCGCTCCATATCGGTTAAACCGATAAAACCTACCAAGGTTTATTTTTTTCTCAGGCTTAGCTTGAGGACATAGTGTGCGGAAGTGGCTCAGCGGTAGAGCATCGCCTTGCCAAGGCGAGGGTCGCGGGTTCGATTCCCGTCTTCCGCTCCATAATGTGTGCCCTTAGCTCAGCTGGATAGAGCGTTTGACTACGAATCAAAAGGTCGGGAGTTCGAATCTCTCAGGGCACGCCATCTTCATTTTAAATAGATGTAATCATAAAACCTTTACATAAAGGTTTTTTTTGTTTTTCTAAGAGCGATACGGTGAAGGTGTTGTTATTACGCAGCATACATAGCAACGGATACGGGAGACTTGATGCGCAAGCCGTTCAGGAATGGGTTTAAGCCCTGTTTCCGCTTCAATCAACAAAGGTACTGCAGTCATGTGTTAATTGTTGTATGCTGGCTTCTAGGGGCTGTGGCAGCGTATGTAGCGTCCCTGTGATGAGGGAAGATATCAACTCTTGTTAATACAGTAACCATACTTGTACGCTCATGATCCGATGTTCCTGGGTTGTTATAATGCGTCCGCCTCGTCATAAAACCTCAATTTCTTCTTATCCGCCATTTCGTTACCTTTCAATCAACGCATTATGGAGCCAATTCATTATTCATTATATCAATTGTTTTGTCTCCGTCGGTCGGATCCTCAGGATTGATTCACTGAAAGTGCTGGGCAGGATTGAATAAAGGATTCGCGATACTCTTCATATCCGGACACTTACTCTTATAATCTTCATCGATCTTTAAACAAACAGGCTGCTCCCGGTACAATACCGGGGGCAGCCTACTTTTTACGATCCCTTACATGGATTCCTCAACTGGCTTCGGGGAGTCCTACCAGTAAGAGCCTCATCGTGATTACATCTCAATAGCCAGTGTTACAATTTTTGCTGGTCCGACTGGAAGGGATACCGATTGTCCTGTCTCCAGTGATTCTAGCCGTTCCTCCAGAATGTTGCTCACGTAGCACTGTTTCGAACCGTTTGACAACAAGACCGAAAGCGTCCCTGACTCTGCGGATAGATTCACCCAGCGGAGCATGACATCGTCTGTGCCTGCTGCCAGCTTCACGCTGGTGAGCGCGAGCGTATCGCCACACCATTGCACCCAACTGTGGCAGGCTGGGAGCGAGCCGGATTGGCCCAGTGCAGGCTGCGATGTGAACCATGGCGTTCCGAACTCAGAGGCATCGACATATGACTTCGATTCTACAGGGCCGCCTGCATGCGGGAATACCGCAAGCTCAGCGATTTGAAGACCGAGGCACTGCGCTTCCGGTGTCGGGAAGTCGCCCCAGTCTCCAAGCTCAGAGGAGGAGCGAAGAAGCGTAACGGCAATGGTATTGCGTCCGTCGCGCAGCACCTCGTATTCGTGCAGCCCTTTATTTGCTACGGTCAGGCCAAGCTGTTCATCTGTTACGCTGGCGAACGTCTGCTGATGCTGGCAGTTGCTCGGATTCGTCCATTCCTCTGCTGGCGTGGTGTTCCGACGGGCTACTTCGAAGATGGAATCTGCAAAGTGATCCTCCGCGACAAGGTCGGTCGGGAACAGCATGCGGATCCGGTGATCCGTCGACTCATTCGTTATTTCACTGCGGATAGCGATCCCGCGGCCATGTGCATCCAGCGATAGACGCGTGACGATGCGGATTGTGACAGTTTCGTCCGTACGTTTGGACTTGCGCTCTGGGATATAGATCAGACGGCGTTTCTCGTCTTCAAACATATCTTCAGCGCCACGTGGAATTGCCCATTCATGAACAATCTCAAATGCCGCGCGGAAAGGCGTATCTTCAATTAACTGGATATTAGCAGCAATTCCTGCGGTCGTCAGCGGCTTCTCATCGTCCGGTTGGCGGAAGACATATTCGTTGCCGATATCACCGCAATTCTCGTAAATGCCCAGTCCAACGTAGGTCCGGTCATTAACAAGATCATTCAGATCGAACGAACCGTCCTCATGAATGAAGATAGACAGCTTGTCGTTCGCCATGCTGTGAAGCCCAGTGATGAGCGAGCTTGCTGCGACAGCGGATTTTGCAGCCAGGTTATCATCCGTGCCTTATCCACGCGTAGGTGCGATAACCAAGTGCCGGCACGTCGACCGCCTCGAAGGTGATGCGAATGCGACGAGCCATATACGGCTGACGGAAGCGGTCCGTCGGCAGATCGTAGCCGAAATGTACGCCGAGGTCGACGATGCTCATGGGCACCGATTGTCCCTGCTCATCCAACAGTACGCTTCCAGCCACTTGCAACGGCAGTTGCTCCAGCTCGGCGATAATGTCCGGAATAGATGGGTTGACGCCAAAATAGATACGCGCCACATCTAGTTCTCGTGTTATGACGCCGCTGCGGTTCCAGCCGCTTGTATTAAAGACGGACACAGCAGCGCTGCAGCTGTCCCATGCAGAGACCGAAGCGGTGTCGATAGACGCTGAGATCGCAGTGAGACTGTCGTCTACGACCGAGAGGGCGACCTCTTTACTCTTGGCGAAGCGGGTGACCATCTCACGGTGCACTTCATCGACGCTGCAGCCGCAGATGCTATCATGCGGATGGTTCTGCATGAGTGTTTTCCATGCATACGTCAGCAAATGATGCGGATACGGCTGGCTCGCTCCGAGCTTGGCGAAGACTGCGAGTGGCTCTGCGCCGCGCTCCAGCTGTGCTTGTGCCTCCTGATTCTGCTGCTTCAGATAGACGCGCGAGGAAGCGGTATTCACGAGCGTCCCCCAGCCGTCCGTGCGCTGGCTGCGCAGCTCGCCCTGAATCGTTACCAGATCGTCAGGAAGCGACTGGCGGAGGGCTTCCAAATAGTCTTCGAAGGTGCCATGAACGAAGTCGACATCCGGGAACAGCTTGCCCGCAGTTTCGATTGCGGTGGATAGATCGGTCTGGATCGGCTGATGATCGCATCCATTCATGAAATTTTCTCTGTCAAATATTTATTGATCTCATCTTGCACCTGCGGCAGATCACGCTGCGGGCTGCCAACCCGTCAACAAAGAACTGGCATCCCAATGGGTATGGCGCTTCAATAAGCAGTATGTGGACAAGTACAACATCGATGTGACTCAGATTCGAACGTTGGAAGGTTTGGAGCCTTACCTGAAGACGATCAAGGATAACGAGCCGTCTGACATTACGCCGCTGGCGGTGCCGAAGGGCTTCAAGCCGTATTTGCCGTTCGACTACCTGCTTGGAGACGAGTTCCCGATCGGTATCAAGCTGGATGACAAAGAAGGTAAAGTTGTCAACATTCTTGAATCCGATGAACTGAAAAGCTCGCTGCAAACGATTGCGGAATTGTTGAAGTTTTTTAGCCCCTGCAGCGTATGGATACGTGCAAGCGGCGCGAACATGTCACCGTAGTCGGGGCTCGGCGGCGCCCGACCTGGTGCCTCCCCCTCTGTGCATCCCTCAGGCGCAGAATGGCGCGGATGCTCTTATCGAAGCTGCCGTGGAAAACATGATCCCGGCCTGTTTCCTTCCAGTACAGATAACTGAGTTGGATCGGATAGCAGAGAGAATCCAGTTCATATTTGCGCTCCCATACCCACGGGTTCGTCTCAGCAAAATCCTCATCCCAGCGTTTTCACGTAGAGAAATCTGACTACCGATTTACACGCATCAATTGCCCGGCGCAGGATACGCTGCGCATTTGGCAGGTAGTCGAATGCCCAATATCATAGTTCTCGCCAGAGGTCGTAATGACTTGCATCCTCTTGGAATAATCGCCCCAGTCAATCATCGTAATCGCCACCGGGAGAGTAAGCATGTTCACTGGGATCTCATCAACGAGCCGTCCGTCTTCGATCCGAAGCGAATTTTCGAAGGGCCGCGCAGCGCGCAGGACCCGCATGAGCTTGCCGCATTCCGCAGCTGGGTGAAGGAGAGGCACCGTGATATCGCACTGCTGCAAGCCCGATGGAACATGACGCCGGAGCAGTTGTCATCGTTCGAAGCCATTACATTGCCAGAGGCGGAGGAAATTAATTTCGACGTTCAGGATATGCGCAATGGTAAGAAAGGGACACGCTGGCTGGATTACTCGTTGTTCGGCATGGATATGTTTAATGCTTGGGCAAGGGAGATGAATGCGACGCTGCGTTCATTGCAGCCGAAGCAGATGATTACTGTCGGACAGGATGAGGCGCTTAGTGCGCAACGGCCGTCCACGCATTTCTATGAATCAGTCGCCGACTATACGACGAACCACTCGTGGTGGCTGAACGACCAGCTCGTCTGGGACGGTCTGTTCTCCAAAACTTCAGCGAAGTCTAACCTCATCCAAGAGACGGGCATCATGTATGTGGAGACGCCGGATGGACGCGCGAAGCGCTCTGAGGAAGAACTGCGCGATCTGCTGGAGCGCAAGTACGCTTATGCATTCGCAACCGGCGGAGCGGGAGCGGTGCAGTGGATATGGAATACAAACTATTACATGGACAATGTGAATGAGTCCAATATCGGGGCGCTGCGCGCAGATGGTACGGAGAAGCCAGAAGCGGATGTCTGCTACGATTTCGGTCGGTTCATAGAACAGGTGTCTGATCTGTTCGTCGGGTGTCAGGTGGAAGATATTGCTGTCGTCTACCCGTACAGCAATGATCTGTCCAACCGCCGAGTGGCGGCGGAGGCGACCAGCCGGCTTACCCGCGTTCTGGCGTATGACATGAAGGTGCACTTCCGCGCCTTAGGCGAATACGATCTGAAGGAACTTCGAACGCATCCTGCCAAGCTTATTGTCGTTCCCAGCCCGCACAACTTCGGAGACGAAGCTTTCAGCGAGCTGATACAGATTGTCGAGGAGACTGGCGCGACACTGCTGTATACCGGGCCTCTCAATTTAGATGCCTACTGGCAGCCTGCGGCGAGATTGTCCCGGCATACAGGCGAGGTGAAGCTGTCGAACGTGCTGCGCGAGGAGGCGTTCGTTTGCGGTGACGATATCGTACCGGTATCCTTCGGTCAGCGCAAAATCGCAGAGCTGTGCAAGGAAGCGCCTTGCGGAATTAATGGCGAAGCGGTCATGCCGAAGGTTCTAGAATGGTCGCAGGGCAAAGGCAGGGTCGTCTGGTGCGGCTTGCCTGTTGAACTTAGCGACCGAACAGACGCCATCGGGATTTTGTACGGGCATGTATTGAAGACATGCGGTTTGAAGCAGGAGCTGGAATGGCTTGCAGGTGGCGATAACAGTGGCTTATACGGCCGTAAGCTGCGGTTTGAGGACGGAGCCCTGTACATTTTCGTCTCGGAATATGGTTATCCGGCGAATGTTGCAGTTCGCGATCCGGAGCATGGCGGCACTTACTGCTTCCAGCTTGAGCCGGGCCGTATTGCGATGTTTGCAGTTGATGCAGACGGAGCGCTGCGAGCCGTGTATCGAAAGCAACAGGTGGAATTCAAAGCGTAAAAGATACTGATTATATAAACGAACGCGTAGGACGAGTTTGATGCATCCTACGCGTTTTTTTGTTTTCATGGTTGTCCTGCTTGTAAAGCTTCATTAAATAATGACAACCGTTGTTGCGTGATCCGCTAATCCGATAGGGCATACTTTTTTATGTCTTCCCTATACTGAGGTACTTGGAAGTTAATATCAATGTGATCAATTTATAGCTGACGGTAGAGGCTGTTTCGTGAGTGTTCCTGATACTGGTAATGTGACAGAATCATGACGCAACACTTCAATACGTCACCGTTTTGTAGTATGATGAAAAAAGTGTAACGAAGCGAGCACCGCTTATCGGGCAGGATCGCAAGAAAAAGGAACGCTTACAGATAAGAGAGCACCGCAGCGTAAAGCAGACCGTCAGGAACGGTAGCGTGCGGCGCGATCTGAAGGAGGAACAGTATGTCTGAGCAGACTGCAACGAGCGTCTCAGCGAGCAAAGCGAATAACGCGAATCAATTGCTGCGCCGTGACGTCCGTTTTCTAGGCAACATTTTGGGAGAAGTACTCGTTCACCAAGGCGGCAAGGAGCTGCTTGAGGTAGTCGAGAAAATTCGCGAGATGAGTAAATCACTTCGTGCGGAGTATGATTCGGAGCTGTATAGCGAGTTTAAAGCTGCTATTACATCCTTGAGCCCGGACAACCGCCATCAAGTGATTCGTGCGTTCGCACTGTACTTCCAACTCGTCAACATTGCTGAGCAGAACCACCGTATTCGCCGTAAACGTGATTATGAGCGTTCCGCTGGTGAGAGCGTACAGCCAGGCTCGATCGAGGATGCTGTACAAGTACTGAAGGATCGTAATATCGCGATTGAAGATGTGAAGGAAATGCTGGGTGGCATTTCGCTCGAGCTTGTCATGACCGCGCATCCAACGGAAGCGACGCGTCGTGCGGTTCTTGATATTCATAAACGCATCGCGCTTGATGTGATGGAGCTGGACAACCCTACGCTGACGCATCGTGAACGCGAGAAGCTTCGTGAGAAGCTGCTGAACGAAGTATTCACGCTGTGGCAAACAGACGAGCTGCGCGGCCGTAAGCCGACGGTAATCGACGAGGTGCGTAACGGCCTGTTCTTTTTCGAAGAAACACTGTTCGAGGCGCTTCCGAACGTATACGAAGAGCTGGAACGCTGCCTGAAGAAATACTATCCAGAAGAAGATTGGCATGTACCGACGTACTTGCGTTTCGGCTCATGGATTGGCGGCGACCGTGACGGTAACCCTTCCGTTAAAGCTGCTATTACGTGGGAGACGTTGACGCTTCATCGTGCATTAGCACTGGACAAGTACACGGAAGCAATGAAAGAGCTAATGGACTTGCTGAGCTTTAGCACGAACATCGTTGAAATCACGACGGAGCTGGAAGATTCCATTCGTTCCGACCGCGAGACGATTGAACTGAACTGCGTCGGCATTTGGCGCAACGATAATGAGCCTTACCGGATTAAGGTTGGCTACATCTTGCAGAAGCTTGCCAACACACGTGAAGGTGCTGAGCACCGTTACAACGGTCCAGATGAGCTGATTGAAGATCTCAAAATCATCGACCGCAGCCTGCGTCATCACTTCGCAGACTATGCGGCAGATACACATATTCGTAAGTTGATTCGTCAAGTTGAGCTGTTCGGCTTCTACATGTCGGCACTCGACGTTCGCCAGCACAGTCAAGAGCATGAGAATGCAATGACAGAAGTGCTGCGCAAAATGCACATCGTAGACAACTACGCGGCATTGTCGGAAGACGAGAAGGTTGAGCTGCTTGAGAAGCTGCTGAACGATCCACGTCCTCTGACGAGCGGTCATCTGGACTACTCGGAATCGACGCGTGAATGCCTCGATGTGTATGAGACGATCTACCGTGCGCAGAAGACGTTCGGGCAGAAGTGCATTACAAGCTATCTGATCAGTATGACAGAAGCTGCGAGTGACATGCTCGAGGTTATGGTGTTCGCGAAGGAAGTCGGCTTGTTCCGCAAGGAAGCAGACGGTTCGGTTCGCTGCACGCTGCAGTCGGTTCCGCTGTTCGAGACAATCGACGACCTCCATGCTGCACCTGGCATCATGAAGAAGCTGTTCTCGCTGCCTGTTTACCGCGATGCGGTTAAAGCAATGGGCGAGACGCATGAAATCATGCTGGGCTACTCGGACAGCAACAAGGACGGCGGCGTTGTAACAGCTAACTGGGAGCTGCGCGTAGCGCTTAACGACATTACAGCAGCTGCTAAGGAGTTCGGCGTGAAGCTGAAGTTCTTCCATGGACGCGGCGGCGCACTCGGACGTGGCGGTATGCCTCTTAACCGTAGTATTCTTGCACAGCCTCCACATACGATTGGCGGCGGCATCAAGATTACGGAGCAAGGCGAAGTATTGTCCTCCCGTTACGGCATGCCTGATATCGCATACCGCAGCTTGGAGCAAGCGACGTGGGCACTCATTACGGCAGCTCGTCTGGCGAAATATCCGGAGCAAATGCCGAAGCAGAACGATGAGTGGAACGAAATCGCTCGCTCTATCTCGGAGACGGCACTTAACAAATATCAAGATCTGATCTTCCGCGATCCAGATTTCATGACGTTCTTCAAGGAGTCTACACCGCTTGCTGAGGTTGGCGAGTTGAATATTGGTTCCCGTCCATCGAAGCGTAAGAACAGCGACCGATTCGAAGATCTGCGTGCAATTCCGTGGGTATTCGCATGGACGCAAAGCCGTTACCTGCTCCCAGCATGGTACGCATCAGGCTATGCGCTTGAGCACTATGTGCAAGGCGACAGCGGACGGATGCAAAATCTGCGCGACATGTACGCCAGCTTCCCGTTCTTCCGCTCGCTCATCGACAATCTGCAGATGGCGCTGGCGAAAGCGGACCTGCTTATTGCGCGTGAGTATGCAGGCATGATCAAAGACTCGACGATTCGCGACCGTATCTTCGGTCAAGTGGAAGAAGAGTATGCGCGGACATTGCGTCTGCTTCTTGAAATTACGGGTCAGTCGGAAATTCTCGACAATGTACCGGTTATTCAAGAGTCGATTCGTCTTCGCAACCCATACGTTGATCCGCTCAGCTACCTGCAAGTGCAGCTGCTGACGGAGCTGCGCTCGATTCCGGATGACAGCGGCGACGCTGTTCTGCTCCGTGAAGTGCTGCTTACGATCAACGGCATTGCAGCGGGTCTTCGCAATACGGGCTGATTGGCTGAAACATATAAGTGATCGATTCGGTGATGATGCACTGAGTCGAAGTGTGAAAGGCTGGGCTTAGCGGCAATGGACCGCTCGGCTCAGCCTTTTGTGCCTAAATATAAGAAGTATAAGTTTCACCTTGCATGAACGAAGAGGAGATTATTATCTACATGAAACTATCAGGCTATGGCCTTGCCGTACTGCTCGTACTGCTGGGTGCATCAAGCTATGGAATATTGTCGCCGCTCGTGAAGCTGAGCTACGGCGCTTCTTATACGTTTCAACAGATTACAGTGCACCAGGTTGGGCTGGGGACGTTCCTACTATGGGTAATGGTGCTGGTCAAGAAAGCTTGGACGAATCCATTCCGAGGACCTTGGGTGAAGCTGGTATCAACCGGTATGTTCGGAATGGCGATGACGACGATATTTTACAACCAAGCACTAGAGAGAATTGATGCTTCGCTTGCAATCGTCTTGCTTTTTCAGTTTACGTGGATTACGATTTTGATAGACAGCATCTGGAATCGGAAATGGCCGAGCCGTTGGAACTGGATTGCGATCCTTATTGTATTCGCGGGTACGGTACTCGCTGTTGGGCTATTGGAGTCAGGCGTCAAACAACTAGACCCGCTTGGAACGGTATACGGGCTCTTATCCGCTGTTACTTATAGCTTGTTCTTATGGCTTACGGGCAGGGTCAAGTTCAATGGCAGTCCGATTATGCAGTCTGCAGTCGTCACGACTGCTGCCTTCTTGCTCATTGTGCTGTTGTATGGCTGGCACGCAGGTGCCGGTGGGCGTGAGTGGCAGATGGCGGGGATCGGGCTTGTGCTCGGTACGCTGGGGCAGGTCATTCCAACGGTATTATTTTCGATCGGTATCCCGCGGATTGGAAGCAGTCTTGCATCTATGCTTGGATCGGTGGAGCTTCCTGTAGCAGCAACCTTCGCATGGTTAATTGCAGGAGAGAGCTTGAACGGATGGCGGATTGCAGGGATTGTGCTCATATTATGCGGGATCGTAGTGGCTGAACGGCGCTCCGGGAATCGATTAGAGGAGACGTCACGTCTGGAGGAATAATAGTTGCTATCTGTGGAAGCAAGGCTCGTCAAGCGGGCGCTTAAAGGCGATCAGCAGGCGTTCGCTGACATTGTAGACCTATATCAGGACAAGCTTTATCATATGGCATATCGGATGCTGTACAATCGGCAGGAGGCGGAGGACGTCGTACAGGACACGTTTCTGCGCGTCTATCGAAACCTGGACCGTTACGATGACTCGATGAAGTTCTCAACATGGATTTATCGCATCGCGACAAATCTATGTATCGATCGTCTACGGCGCAGGCGGCCGACGTATTCACTCGATGCGGAGTCAACCGACCATGAAGGCCTGGACGGTTATTCTGTTCTCCCCAGCGATGACCGAACACCGGAGTCCGAGATTGTGCTGTCGGAGACGCAGCGCATTATTCGGCAGGCGATTGAGAACCTTCCGGCTAAATATAAGACGGTCATGGTTCTTCGTTATCTGCAGGACATGTCGCTGCAGGAGATTAGTGACGTGATGGATATGCCGGTGACAACGATCAAGACCAGGGTACATAGAGGCAGGGAGTTTCTACGTAAACGGCTGGAGCACAAATTATAGCATGTTAATAATTGGGGCCGTTTTTATTAAAGGAAGTGAAACGCGGCGGTCACTCGCTGCGTATGTGTATAGTATCATCTATCTGATGTTCAAGCATGAAAGCGGAAAGGAATGGCTGCTATGAATTGCAACGTCGCCATCGTGTGGATGCACGATTATTTGGACGGCGATCTGCCGCCACAAGATATACGTGAGCTGAAATCGCATTTGTTGGCATGTCCGGACTGCCGCGCCAGATTCGATGAACTGGAACGAACGGAGTCACTGCTAACGACGTCTTTACGCTCACCTAGTCCGATTACAGTGGAGCAATCGGCGGCGCTTAATGAACGGATCAAGTCGGTTCTGCCGAAACAGCGCAAACATTCAGCATGGCTGCGGTGGGTACGCAACCATCCGGCGGTATCTGTTGCTGCTGTGTTCTTTTTTGTCATGCTTTCAAGTTTCCTTACGATGTGGCATCAAGATGGCCAGCTAGTCGTCAAGGGCGAGGACTTGCAGCATGTGATCATTGAGGGGAATAAGGTCATCGTACCTGCGGGAACAAAGGTGAACGGAAACCTGACGATCGAGAATGGAACAGCCGATGTACAGGGCGATGTGGAAGGCAATGTGACGGTCATTGATGGCAACCTGCAGCTTGCCTCGACGGCGCATATTGCTGGCTCCAGCCGAACCATTGATCGGGCGCTGGACTGGTTTTGGTACAAGGTAACGGAAACAGTAACCGATATGACGCATTGAGTTATGCATTGTAAAGTGTCCTCCGAGAAGTTGGGGACACTTTTTTTGTTTCAAGAGCAGGATTTGCATTTACGTTTCTAGAAAATAATAAGGTTGGGAATGACGCCTGCTGTTTACATAATACATAGGCGTGCTTATTTGAAATTACCGGACACTAGGCCGATGATAAAAATAAATGCCTAAAAATGGCTATTCGAGCCGACCCATTGTGTCAACAGGGTACTTGACTGGGTAATTGTCGTTTGGGGGCCTGCATACGATGAATTATTTTAATGATTTGAGTTGGTCTAACGGCATTAAAGATGTCATAGACATTGCAATCGTCAGCTATATCATATACAAGCTCATCCTGCTCGTACGCGGTACACGTGCTGTTCAGCTGTTAAAAGGTATTCTCGTATTGGTCGCAACTTGGGCGCTCAGTACGTGGCTTAATCTCGGCACGTTGAAGTGGCTGATGAATCAGATGTTCACGTTTGGTGTCGTGAGTGTGCTTATTATTTTCCAGCCGGAGCTGCGGCGCGCGCTGGAGCAGTTGGGTCGCGGTAAACTGTTCGGACGTTCGAATGTTTTGGAGCGGGATCAGATTAATGAGCGGATATCGGAAATTATTAAAGCCGTTAATTTTATGGCGAAGCGCAATATCGGTGCATTGATCGTATTCGAACGGGAATCGGGACTGAATGAATATATTGAGTCGGGTATTGGAATGGAATCACGGATCAGCTCGGAGCTGATTGTTAATATTTTCACACCTAATACGCCTCTCCATGATGGTGCGGTTATTGTGCGCGGCAATCAGATTATGGCTGCAGCCTGTTACTTGCCGCTGTCGGAGAACCCATTCATTAGTAAAGAGCTTGGAACGCGCCATAGGGCGGCGATCGGCATCAGCGAAGTGTGTGATGCGGTGTCCATCGTCGTCTCAGAGGAAACGGGACAAGTATCTCTGTGTCTTAATGGTATGATCGTGCGTGATATAAAGGAGGAATCGCTCATCTCGAAGCTGTTCGAGGAGCTGATGCCATCGAGCGCACAAGCGGAGAAGGCGAAAACCTCGTTCTGGCGGCGGAAGGGGGATAAGCAGAATGGATAAATATTTAGCCCACCCAACCGCGCTCAAAATATTGTCAGTCGTCGTCGCGTTGCTGTTGTGGGCGGTTGTTCATTTTGATCCGGAATCGAATTCGAACTCGACCACAACAACCGCTGTAACGCATGTTATCGATACCGTTAAAATTAAGACAATCGGCCTGGACGAGAAGACGAAGGCGCTGCGCTCGATCGATCCTGGAACTGTAAAACTCGTCGTCAGCGGCTCAAGAACACGAATTGCGGCAGCTGAGCCTGACGACTATGTCGTCTCTGCGAATCTATCACAAGCACCGGACGGTCAAAGTGAAGTGCAATTGTCGGTGGAGCTGCCGAAGGGTGTAGAGCTTGTCCAAATGACGCCGAATCGCGCGTCCGTTACGATCGTGCCGATGCAGACGAAAGAGTTCGAGGTGCAGGTGCTTACCGAAGGAGAGCCGGCTAATGGCTATAAGGTCGGAGAACCGATCATTAAGCCGAACAATCGTGTACACGTCACGCTGCCGGAAGACGAATTGGCGGATGTTGGCGCTGTGTCGGTCAATGTGAATGTCAAAGATGAAGAAGAAACGGTCAGCGAGAAGAAGGCGCGTGTGATCGTTTACGATAATGATGGCAACGAGATGGAGGATGCTGTCGTAAGTCCTAGTGTCGTTGAGGTGGAAGTGCCGATTACGAAGCCATATAAAACACTTCCGCTGCAACTCGGCTTCTCAGGTACGCTGCCTGATGGATTAAGTATTGCGAAGGTAACGCCATCTGTACAGCAGGTGACCGTTTACGGTCCACAGGATGTGCTGGACAAGCTTGATTATTATGATGGTGCAACAGTTGATCTATCTAAGGTGACAGAGTCGGGCTCTTTCACGTATGCTATTGCACCGATTGAAGGCGTCGCCAGCATCGATCCGTCCAAAGTAACAGTAACAATCGATGTGGAGCCGACGAGCGAACGAGTCATTGAGAAGGTGCCGATTACGCTCAACAGTCTTGCCGAGGGTATGACGGCTGCTATACAAGAGCCAGCTAACAGCACGATCGATATCGTCGTTACAGGTGCATCATCGCTATTGACGGCGCTGCAGCAGTCCGACGTTCAAGCCGTTGCGAAGCTCGAGTCGCTTGGCGTAGGTCAGCACGAGGTAGTGCTTGATGTTCATCTTCCAAGCTATCTGCATGTATATGCTCAATATAAAGTAATCATCGACATTTCAGATAGTAAGGCGGCGAGCACGAAGCCTGAGGTTCCAGCAGATACGACTGATCAACAGACGGATGCTGCTGGAGCTGATGGAGGGAAACAAACCGATGCAGCTGGAACGGATACGTCGTCGCCTACTCCCGAAGCGGGAGACGACGGGGCGGGTGATGACACCGGCACCAGCAGCAGCAGCGATGCTGGCATACCTGCCGACGATTCATCGAGTACAGGCACAGATGCCGGCTCGGTAAGAGTCTGGTCGAATTTTAGGCAGCAGGCAGACGCGGCGGTAGACGCTGACTGAGAAAGTCAACTAACATTATGAGACACTGAAGGGGATCAGGCAGACATGGGTAAATATTTTGGAACAGACGGCGTACGTGGAGTTGCGAATCAGGAGCTTACGCCAGAGCTTGCTTATAAAATTGGACGCTGCGGCGGTTATGTATTAACGGGGCAGGCAGAAAAGCCAACGATCGTTATCGGCCTCGACACACGTATTTCGGGTCCGATGCTGGAGGCTGCGCTTGTTGCAGGCCTTCTGTCGATCGGCGCAAGTGTTATTCGCCTTGGTGTCGTGTCGACACCAGCAGTTGCTTATTTGACGCGTGAGCTGAAAGCAGACGCAGGCGTTATGATCTCGGCATCGCATAACCCGGTAGCGGATAACGGCATTAAGTTCTTCGGTGGAGACGGCTATAAGCTGTCGGATGACACGGAGCTTGAGATCGAGCGCCTAATGGATGCAGAGGTAGATGAACTGCCTCGTCCAGTAGGTGGCGATATCGGCACGGTGACGACGGACGAAACGGCAAAATTCCGTTACCTTGAGTACCTGAAGACGACGATCAACAACTCGTTCGCAGGTGTAAAAGTTGTACTCGACTGCGCGCATGGCGCTGCATATGAGCTGGCTCCACGCGTATTCCGCGAGCTTGGCGCAGATGTGATTACGGTTGGCGCTGAGCCGAACGGCCGCAACATCAATGAAGGCGTTGGCTCGACGCATCCTGAATACCTGACGGAACAAGTATTGAAACATGGCGCACAGCTCGGCCTGTCGTTTGACGGCGACGCAGACCGTCTCATTGCGATCGATGAGAAGGGGGAAGAAGTCGACGGCGATTACATTTTGTGCATTTGCGGCGATGCTATGCGTCGTGCCGGCAAATTGAACAACGACACGATCGTGACGACCGTTATGGCAAACATCGGGTTCTTCAAAGCGACGGAGAAGCTCAGCTTGAATACGGCACAAACAGCGGTTGGCGACCGTTACGTAATGGAAGAAATGCGCCGCGGCGGCTTCAACCTGGGTGGCGAGCAATCGGGCCACGTTATTTTCCTCGACTACAACACGACGGGTGACGGCATTCTGACGGCTATGCAGCTCGTGAGCACGCTCGTTGCATCGGGCAAATCGCTGAGCGAGCTGAAGGGCCTCATGCGCAAATATCCGCAAGTGCTCGTTAACGTTCGTGTGGCAGATAAATCGCAATATAAGGACAATGCAGCCATTGCTGAAGCAGTTAGCGCAGTTGAAGCTGAGCTCGGCGACAACGGCCGCGTACTCGTCCGCCCATCGGGCACCGAGTCCCTCATCCGTGTTATGGCCGAAGGCCCAGACAAGGAGCAAGTTGAAGCGTACGTGAACCGCATCGTTGATGTGGTGAAGACGGAACTGGGCTAAAGAGTAGATCGCGAGTCGTACGCCGAGAGCAAATGCTTCGTGTGCGGAGAAAAGGATCGGTACGCAAAACATCCACTACGATCAAACGCGGTACTGCGCCTCCAGTTGTATGAGTGTTCCTTTGAACTAATAAGTAGGTTGGAACACTCATACAAAAGTCGGACGTAAACTCAAGGGTGGAACGCGAACCGTACACTCCGATCAAACGCGGCACCGCGCCTCCCGTTGTATGAGTGTTCCTTTGAACTAATAAGTAGGTTGGAACACTCATACAAAAGTCGGACGTAAACTCGCTGTACCGCTGTTTGCTCTCCGTGCATTCCTGCGTTCAGTGGGGAAGTAGTAATAGTCGTCGGCTCCCATACCTGAGCCGACGGATAGACAAGGGATGAATGGCCATGACGGTCATTCATCCCTTGTTGTATTTTGAAATATGTCGGCTTTCCTAGAGGGGGCCGACATATATTGTTTATGGGAGGTGTTAACCGCATTAATGATGTGGGTAATACAGAGTAAGAAGTTGAGAATGGTCTTAGAAGACTGAAAACACGTCCCGCAGGGACGGAACGGTGAACGCACCAACGTAGAGCGTGTCCCCTAAGGGACGAAAGCGACTCTTAGCAGAATCGGATGCGCAAGACGTCGAATAGGTTGCGGATGAAGAGGACGTACCTAGGTCACGATGGACACAGAGCGTGTCCCGCAAGGGACGACAAGCGAGCACACGAGCCCAACGTAACAAAATCAGTCCTGCGGGTGTCCAGAGGGCGCAGCCCTTGGGGCTCTCCCTGGCGAGGGAGGGTTTGGGTGGGTCGCCAACTGAGGGTTTGAGTGGGTCGCCAACTGAGGTTTGGGTGGGTCGCATTGAAGTACGAAATTATTTGTTGCAGAAATAGTCGAAACTGAATATGATAGACAGTATGATTCCAGAAATGAAAGCGAGGATAGATGTTTTCATAAAGCCATATAAGCGCCAGAGCTTGCGACTGGAGAGCTGCTGCAGTAATTTCCCGCGGTGGGAAGGGCGGCTATGCAAGCTGACGAGGTGGAGGCGTTCGAACCTTTCGGCGGGGACCTCCCGGTAGAGCATTCATACCGTAAGCCAACATGCAAAACGACGCGGGCAACCGGTCGGCCAACCATGTGGCGGGAATGAGCGAGTGAGACTCGCATTTTGTAAGACTAGCCTAGCATTCTCATTAACGAGTGATGGAGCATTCGGTCTGATGTAGAAGCGGGTTACTAGAGTAATGTTAATGGCAAGCCAAGAAGCCCTAGGGTCCACGATTCGCTTTCGCAGCGGCGCGGGCAGAGGGAAACATCACTGCGTACGTGTACTGCGCATTGTCGAATCCGTGAGATTGCTAGCGCAAATCGAACTTAACGGAGGGCAACATATAATGTGTGGTATTGTGGGATATATCGGTAAACGTGATTCGCAGGAGATTTTGATCGAAGGCTTGAAGAAGCTGGAGTACCGTGGATATGACTCCGCCGGCATCGCTGTATTTACAAGCAACGGCCTGGAAATTCGTAAGTCGAAAGGTCGTCTGGCAGTGCTGGAAGGACAGCTGAAGGATGAGCCGCTTGCAGGCTCTGTCGGCATCGGTCATACGCGTTGGGCAACTCATGGCAAGCCTTCGGATGTGAATTCGCATCCCCATACGGACAACTCGGCGAAGTTTTCGGTCGTTCATAACGGCATTGTCGAAAACTACTTGGACTTGAAAGATGAACTGATTGCGAATGGTCATAGCTTCGTATCGGAGACGGATACGGAAGTTATCGCGCACTTGGTCGCAGATGAGTATAAAGGCAACATCGTTGAAGCGGTTCAACGTGCAGTGAAACGGATGCGCGGTGCGTTCGCATTGGGCGTTCTGACAGAATATGAGCCAGAGAAGCTGGTTGCGGTTCGTTTTGCGAGCCCGCTCGTCATTGGTGTCGGTGAAGGCGAGAACTTTATCGGTTCCGACATTCCGGCGATCTTGGAGCATACGCGGAATGTGTATATTTTGAATGACGGTGAAATGGCTGTTCTGACGCGTGAAGGTGTCGAACTAATGACGACCGAGGGCGAATTTATTTCCAAGGAAATATATCATGTCGATTGGGACCTCGTTACGGCGGAGAAAGCCGGATTCGATCACTTCATGCTGAAAGAAATCCACGAGCAGCCAAAAGCATACCGTGACACGATGCGCGGACGCGTGTCGGATGATGGCCAGTCGGTAACGCTGGGCGAAATCGGTATGTCGGCTGAGCAGATCAAAGGCATCCGCAAAGTGCAAATCGTTGCTTGCGGTACCGCATACCATGCAGGTCTTGTTGGCAAAACGATCATTGAGCGTCTGGCGCGCATTCCAGTTGAGACGGATGTTGCTTCGGAATATCGCTACCGTTCGCCAATCATCACACCTGATACGCTTGTTATCGTCGTCAGCCAATCCGGTGAGACGGCAGATACGCTTGCAGCTCTGCGTGAAGCTCAGCGTAATGGCGCACGTGTACTGGCAATCACGAACGTTGTCGGCAGCTCGGTAGCGCGTGAAGCGGACCATGTCCTCATCACGTGGGCAGGTCCAGAGATCGCCGTAGCTTCGACAAAAGCGTATACGTCCCAGTTGATCGCGTTCTACCTGTTCGGTATTTACCTGGCTCAAACGCTGGGTACGGTAGAGCAAGCTGCTGTAACGGAACTGCTCGCGGCAATGAACGAGCTGCCAGAGCAAGTCGAGTCCGTACTGGAGCAATCCGCTGTACTGAAGCAAGTGGCAGAATCGATTGCGAAGCATAAGAACCTGTTCTTCATCGGCCGCGGTGTCGACTATGCAGTCGCACAAGAAGGCTCGCTGAAGCTCAAAGAAATCTCGTACATCCACTCCGAAGCTTATGCAGCAGGCGAGTTGAAGCACGGTACGCTGGCGCTGATCGAAGACGGCATTCCAGTTATCGCGCTCGTAACGCAAGAGGAGCTGTACGAGAAAACGCTGAGCAACATTAAAGAAGTCAAAGCGCGTGGCGCGCATGTTCTCGGTATAGCGAATGCAGGCAGCGAAGTAGAAGTGAGCAAATCGGTCGATGAATTGTTCGCGATTCCGAAGACGCTGCCGCTGTTGTCGCCAGCAATCTCGGTTATTCCGCTGCAGTTGATCTCGTACTACGCATCGCTTGCAGTAGGTAACGACGTCGATAAACCACGTAACCTTGCGAAGAGCGTTACGGTTGAGTAATTAAGTACTAAATATGAGTGGCCCCGAATTTTAATTAAATTGGGGCCACTTTTTATTAGGCGTAGGGAATAATGGACTATGCATTCTATAGGAGAGAGGATAAAGCATATAAGGAAGACACATGATCTTAATCAGGTTGCATTTTCTCAGATGATTGGAATTTCACAAGGGACTATAAGTGAGCTGGAGAAGAATAAGTTTAATCCGTCAGTTGAAACAATGCTGCAACTTCGTTTATACCACGTATATGGCGTTTTAAAGACTAAGGGGGCCCTAATGTTAGTTAAATCCTCCCGAGAGGCAAGAGGCGTTTAAAGCCGTTAATGCAATGCTCCTCTACTTTTAAGCAGGATCATGATCATGATCATTCCTTTATTTGCATGATGGTTGAAGAAAATAAAGTTTTAGACTGACGCTGCTTTATTAAGATTACCGGCAGCAGTTACAATTTAAAAAAAATTGAAACTCTCGGCCTTTAGCTTGATTTTGTTATGACAATAGCTATAATTACGTTTAAGGGATTAAACGAATGAACTAAAGAGGTGGAAAGAATGAGCCAACAAACCGAGCATACTCTAAAACAATTTAAAGATTGTATCCCATTATTGGAAGTGCTGACGGATGAAAACCGCCAAGCCATTATTATGTTGTTGGCGCAGAACAAATTGGGACTTAATGTTAATACAATATCAGGCCATATGAATTTGTCTAGACCGGCTGTATCCCATCATTTAAAGGTACTGAAACAGTCTGGTTACATTAAAGCCGAAAAAAAGGGCGTAGAGAACTATTATGTATTAACTGTCCGTAAACCGCTTGAACAACTCAAATCATTAATTACTTCTGTTGAATACGCATGCAATTGGTCGAATGATGATCCTAAGACCTGAAAGGAATACTGGAGGAAGAAATTTATTATGCACATTTGGTTCATTCGTTTAAACGAATAATCGTATAGGGAGTGATTTGAAATGAAGGCTATGATCATTGAGAAATACGGGGAGAAGGTTCCATTAGTGATGTCCGAACAACCATTGCCTAATATCGGAGAACATGATGTTCTAGTAGAAATTCATGCAGCCAGCTTAAATCCTATTGATTTTAAGATTAAGGAAGGGAAAATGAAATTCCTGTTGAATTACAGGTTCCCTCTCATATTAGGGAATGATTTCTCCGGTGTTGTAATCAAGGTTGGTGATCGGGTGAAAACTTTTAAACCCGGAGATGAAGTTTATGGAAGACCCCGCAAAAACCGAATCGGAACATTAGCCGAATTTATTGCTGTTCATGAGGAAGACATTTGGCAGAAGCCGAACAATCTAACCTTTGAAGAGGCAGCATCGATACCGCTGATTGGACTTACGACTTACCAAGCTTTTGTTGATATATTAAACCTTCAAAAAGGCCAAAAAATTTTGATTCACGCTGGTTCGGGAGGCGTAGGAACCTTTGCCATCCAACTAGCCAAGTTGTTGGGTGCTTTTGTTGCCACCACAGCAAGCGAAAAAGGCTACGATTTGGTCAAATCATTGGGGGCAGATCTAATTATTAATTATAAAACAGAGAATTTTGAAGAAATGCTTACCGGATACCACGCTGTTTTTGATACTTTAGGGGGAGAAGCCTTGGAAAAATCATTCCGCATACTGAAAACAGGCGGACAAATCGTATCCATCTCCGGCATGCCTAACGGCAGATTTGGAAAAGACGCGAAATTGGGTTGGATGAAAACTACAATTTTGTCTATCGCAAGCCGTAAGATCAAGGCGCTGGAGAAGAAGAGCAAAACGAGGTATCACTTCCTTTTCATGAAACCGAGCGGTGAACAATTGAAGGTTTTAAAGGAATTTATTGAAGAAGGCTTCATAAATCCAATTATTGACAAGGTGTATCATTTGAAAGATGCCGATCAAGCATTTAATTACTTGGAAAGCGGAAGGGCCAAAGGAAAGGTGGTCATTAGAATAAAGTAATATCAGAATTCGGTAGTAATAGCTCTAACCCCATTCTTTTGAGGAGCGTTTATTGTTCCTTCGCTGGCGCATCGAGCGTACTAAACGGGTACCCATAGACTGGACGCTTTGAAAAAGGGCGTTCAAGCTGTGGGTATTTTTTTGTATACGGGGCAATAAGAATTCGGAGTTAGGTTGGGGAAATATGAGATAATGGGGTAGGTTATTTTGTGAAAAGAGAGGGAAAGAGATGGCTGAGCGAGGATTAGGAGCACATGCAATCGTTATAGGTTCCGGCATAGCCGGACTTTGCGCTGCTCAAGTATTATGTCGCTACTTTGATAACGTAACCTTGCTGGAGAGAGGCGCGGAACCTCACGATAAACAGCCTCGAAAGGAAGTTCCGCAAGGCTACCATCTCCATGCTTTGCTCAAGGGAGGGGAACAAGCCTTGGAACAGCTCTTCCCCGGTATCGTCGAAGCTATGGTGCAGGACGGTTCTACTCGTATTAATGGTTCGCAAGATCTTAAATGGCTTCATCACGGAGTGTGGAAAAAGAGATTTGAAGGCGATATATTTGTCCATCTCCAAAGCCGCCCCTTTCTAGAGAAACATATTCGACTCCAAGTGGAGAAAAATCATAACCTACACATTCAATACAACATGATGGCGCTGAAACCCATATTCGACAAGAAACAGAACATGATTCTTGGTGTACAGGCGAGAGAAGCAGCCTCGTCCCAGATGACGGATCTCTACGCTGACTTGATCATTGATGCAAGCGGGTATGGCTCGCAATTCCATCAGTGGTTTCAAATGAACAATTATCAGGACCCCGAAGAGAAGGTTAAAATTGATCTTTGTTATGTAAGTCAAACCTTTCAACTAAGTGCTGCGCAAAGGGATTGGGAGACGCTCTTGGTGTATCCTTCTGCGCCGATCGAGAAGATCGGGGGATCCGTCTGCCGTATTGAGGGGAATCGCCATATCTTCACGATGTTTGGCTACGACAGTGAGCTGGCTCATTCCGAGATTAAAGAAACACAAAACTTCATCGCGTTAACAAAGAAGCTGCCGAATACGATGATTAGTGATGAGCTAGAGGGTGCTAAGCCGCTTTCGGAAGTCAAAATACATAAGGTTCCTTATATCGTAAGGCACCATTATGAGAAGGTAAGAAATTTCCCGCAGCGATTTTTATTCATAGGTGATGCATTCTGTCGATTCGATCCAGTTTTCGGACAGGGCATGTCAGTAGCAGCTATGGAGGCTTTAGCATTAGATGATTGTCTTCAGCGAGAATGGAAAGAAACAAAGGACATTTCACCCCGATTGACCAAGCGATTCTATAGGTCCATATCTAAGGTGATCGGCCCTGTGTGGAAGATGATTATTATTGAGGACTTCCGTTATCATCATGTGGCGGGAAAGAAGCCGCTTGGTCTTTCTATTCTTCAATGGTATACCGGACGGGTATTTCATCGTTCTTCTCAGAATGTAGATGTTTATAATGCCTTTATTCATGTCATGAACTTATTGCGCCCCGTATCCACGTTGTTTTCACCATCACTTCTATACAAGGTGCTGCGCAAAAGCAGGTAACTTCACGCAAGAGTTCGCGGATGAAGATTGCAAATGGGCTGCTCCCCTTGGGAAGCGGCTTTTTCGCGTTTTCTCTTTTGCATGTGCCGATAACAATCCGCCGATAAACGCGATTTTCTGAGCATATTCGATTTTGTTTTAAAGTTTTTTGCTTAAAGTGTTGACGAATCAAAAAGAACTATGGTATATTCTAATTCCGGCCGAGAGAAACACGCCGGTAACGAGAAATACAAACGAAATAACTTGTTCCTTGAAAACTGAACAATGAGCGATATGTTTTAAAGTAAGTCAGCTTTTAATGAGCTAAACAAGCACTTCTTTTATGGAGAGTTTGATCCTGGCTCAGGACGAACGCTGGCGGCGTGCCTAATACATGCAAGTCGAGCGGAGTGGTTTGAAAGC
>NZ_QGTQ01000050.1 GCF_003182255.1 Paenibacillus cellulosilyticus
TTTTTTTTTTTTTTTGTTTGTTTGTTTTTTATTGAACCCTTTATTATAACCAAGTGTATTTATAACAGGGGATTCTTATTTTATTTTAGGGACTGTCAGGACCTTTACAATGTCCGATGTATTCATTATACTGTAGGTATAAGCGCAATGGGGTGACATTTAACTTAAGGAAGGAGATAAAATGCTTCTTAATTCAATATTTCTTTCGAATATCCCAGATGAAAGCTCTGTCAAAGTGCAATTACTTTATAGTGACTACATGGAGTTAAAGGAGATTGCTGCTGAAAACAGCTATAGTCTGAAGAAATTAGTAAATAAATCGATTGGTATGGCTTTGGATGAAATAGAGGAATCAGGTTTTTATACGAGAAGGCGAAGCGTCCGAGTTGTAAATGCTATCACTAAAAAATGTAGTCTAAAGATAAAGAACAAACATTACGACAGGTTGGTGGAAATCTGCGACCTTCACGATATCAGAGTGAAGGATATCGTTAGAGACATTATTCTTCATTACCCTACTACGTATTATAAACGTGATTAAATGGAAGCGTCCGTCGTATTTTGGATGTATCCCACTTAAGGAGACTAGATGATGGCTAAAAGAAAACGCAAACAACCGGGAGAGTTATATGCAATTATTAGAGATGGTGAACTTGAACTGGTTGTTACAGATGCAGGGGATGCCGAATCAATCAGTGAATTGAAGCAAGAGCTGGCAAGGTTAATTTATTTTGAGCAGCATAAGGATGAATATGGTGAGAATCAACTTATTGAGATGTGGCAAACCGAAGGTATTGAATATAGTGTCTCGAGATTAACGTCTATTGAGCCTGAAAAAGATGATGCCGCTGAAAACTCGAAGGACGAGGCTACCGACGAAGATGAGCTTGATTGGACTGAAAAAGATTATGAGGATGAGGACGGTGAAGAATACTCAGGGTCTGAGCTTGAAGATAGCCTAGTGAAGGATGCAGAGAAGTTAATAGACCGACTTAATGAGCAGGTGGATGAGTTTGGTGTCTTCTAGCCTTGATGAGAAACTCCCCCTGATTTGGGGAGTTATTTATATATTTTTTTAGATAATTATTCAAGAAACAAATTTGACTAGTTTTGAGGCTATACCCATTACTTTTAATTAGAGTCTGAGGTTCCAGCAGCTGCCGCGAGAATTGGCAGCTATTTCTTTTGTTTTGGATATTTGCTGTATTGTGCGAACATAAACGGCTTATTTTAGTCTGATTTGTGTATTGAAGTAGCAGTCCATTAAGGTATCGGAATGACTACTTGTTCCAAGCATCATCTCCTTGCTATATCCCCATAAAGAGGAAGTTGATAAGGAGGAAGCTAGGCAAACGATTACAGAATTTACATATGAAATGGAGATATTTCTCGACCGACGAGTCTCTCAGAATGAGTTGTTGTGTATCTTGTTAAAAGAAAGCGGAAATGCAATTTAAACATTTAACTCTCGACATGGGATCACTTTGTATTGAGGACTATATGATGCTTCATGGTTCCTGCGGAGTATGTAGTATAAGCTTAATGTAACTCGAGATTCTGCCTAACGAAGATTATCAGTTAGTAGCAAAGTTTATTGGTACAGGTGACAAGAACATTGTGGTTTGTAACCATTGTTATAATGTGATTCGTAACGAGTTTACTTTATGTTCGAGGAAGGAGATTACGATATTTCATGTTATCAGTTAAGAGTATAATATTAGCTGCCTTTGTCAGACGTTGTAACCATGACAAAGGAAGAAAGTCGCTTGAGATTCATAATTGGAGTTGACGCATTAGATCGACACATTTCATCGCTTTTTGATTGAATGTAGTTTAGAGTCATCCTGAAGGGATTGACAGATACAAGA
This sequence comes from Paenibacillus cellulosilyticus, assembly GCF_003182255.1. Lineage (GTDB taxonomy): Bacteria > Bacillota > Bacilli > Paenibacillales > Paenibacillaceae > Paenibacillus_T > Paenibacillus_T cellulosilyticus. Next base: position 1,869 of record NZ_QGTQ01000050.1, read on the forward strand.
ACAATTAATTGGGGTCAGAATCACCATTCAATTCTATGGCTTTAGATACAAATAGATATTATTATAAATATATTGCTGCAGCACTTGTTCGTATAATACAAATATCGCTTAAGGGGAATGGTTAACTATGGAAAAGATTCAACCCAAGGTGTTTGATAAAATAATTGAGATTGTAAAAACATTCGGAGATAAGTACGTTGCTGACGGAGGGTTGAAGCGGACTGCTGTAGTAAATGATTTAAGAAACTACGATGAAGCTCTGATTACAGCTCTGGTCAATGATGACTATATTAATAAACATTATTTCAAAAAAATTGCAGGGAAAGATATATTCTTAATTGATCAGTTTGAAGACATGCTACAATATCGAGACTACTGGGAAACCAGTTATACTAAATATGAGAATCAAATTGGTTTAACCTCAGGGGGGAAATATTTACTTGAACAGGAGGATGTTGTTTTAGATTTTCCATTTAAAGATGGGGTACTTAATGCAGCAATGAGTAAAGAAGATATGGCTTATGATGAATCCTTTTTCAATGAGGTAATTGAAAAAGATGAGATTGACGTAATGTTAGATAAGAAAATATTAACTAATGCTACTAAATTTGATGAACATGGACAACACAGAGTAACTAATTTTAATGATGAAAATTTGGTTGTTAAAGGGAATAACCTATTGGTACTGCACACAATAAAGGAAAAATATCAAGGTAAAGTTAAACTTGTATATATAGACCCTCCGTATTACTTTGAAGCGAAGAAAAAGGAAGATACTTTTAAATATAATTCAAACTTTAAACTATCAACATGGCTTGTTTTTATGAAAAATCGTCTTCAAGTTGCTAAAGAACTACTAAGTGATGATGGAGCTATATTTGTACAAATTAGTGATGATGGGGTGGCTGAATTACACCGACTAATGAAAGATATTTTTAATGAACCAGGGAAAAATAATTTTATTAATAAGATCACGGTAAAAACAAAATCTCCGTCTGGTTTTGCTAGTGTTAATGCAGGGGTTTTTGAAACAGCTGAATACATTATTGGTTTTGCAAAAGATAAAAGTAAATGGAAGTACAATCCACAATATATAGAATCCACTTACGATTCAAATTATAAATATTATATTAAAAACATAAATGATGATATCTCTCAGTGGGAAATAGTAAGTCTAAATGACTATCTTCCGCTACTTTTTGGGTATGATAATAAAAATGCTTTTGTCAATGAACTTGGAAAAGAAGTTTTTGAAAAGAAAATGGGTGATTTCGCATTAGAGAACTCTGATTCGGTATTTAGATATACTGCTATTGGAGACGATGCAGGACAAGAAATTGTTAATATACGAAATGTTTCCAAAGGACATAAAGATAAGATATATATCGTTGAAAGAGAAAATCATTATAATGTCATAGTTCAAAATGGGCAGGAAATCGCATTCTATTCTAAAAAGATTAGAGAAATTGATGGACAAAAAGTGCCTAGTATACAACTTAGCAATATATGGATGGACACACCGTACGAAGGGATTGCCAGAGAAGGCGGAGTTACTTTAAAAGGAGGTAAAAAACCAGAAAAACTAATTAGAAGAATTATTGAAATAGCTAGTAACAAAGGCGATATTGTAATGGATTTCTTTGGCGGATCAGGTACAACAGCCGCCGTTGCTCATAAGCTCGAGCGGAAATATATAACGATTGAACAAATTGACTATAAAGAAAATAGTCCTTGGAATAGATTAAAGAGTGTTATAAGTGGTGAGGATCAATCAGGCATCTCGAAACTAATTAAATGGGTTGGTGGAGGAAGTTTTGTGTACGCTGAATTGTTCCCGAAAAATATGGGTTATTTAATTGATATAATAAACTCAAATTCAATTGTTGAATTAAAGGCTGTATATGAACGTATGTTACATGGTTCTGATACTCAGGAGAAAGCGGATATTGATTTTCGTGCTGATCTAAATAAGATTGATTGGAGCCGTGGGATTGAAGTTAATCGAAAATTACTTATTAAACTAATTGAAAAAAATCAATTGTATTATAACTTGAGCGAAATTGATGACTCTAATGTCAGGGAATTGATCAGTGATTTGGATTACAATTTTAATAAGAGTTTCTATGGGGAGGAGGCCTGAAAATGTCTTCAGTACCAAAGAAAAAGAAGCAATTATCACTGCCATTACTAGACGAGCTTAATCTATATAATACTTCCTTATTTAATGAAATGATTGGCTATCGGATACCCGAGTATGTAAATAATAATTTAGTACACGATCTACGTGACTATCAAGAGAATTCAATTAGATACTTCCATTACACTCAAACGTTTAGAGATGCACGTAACATTAAGCATGTCCTATTTAACATGGCGACTGGTTCTGGTAAAACAGATTTAATGGCAGCTTTAATATTGTTTATGTTTAAAGAATATGGATATCAGAACTTTGTCTTTACTGTAAATACGAACAGTGTTTTAAATAAGACTATTGATAACCTTACGAGTAAAGCATCGAAAAAATATTTATTCCAACAAACAATAGAAATTAATGGTGAACGAATAAGTATATTGCCTGTAACAAGATTCCCTATTGAACAAGCGAAGAATGTGATTTATCTGAAATTAGCAACAGTCCAGTCATTATCAAATGATTTGTTTATTCCAAGTGAAAATTCAATGTCTGAAAGGGATTATGCTCGTAATAAGGTTGTTATACTGGGGGACGAAGCACATCACTACTCAGCATCTACAAAAAAGGAAGAAGATGAGGAGCAGACATGGGAAGCTGCAATAAACAAAATACTTAATGCAAGGGATGACAATAGATTACTCGAGTTTACTGCTACTATTGATTTAGAAAATAAAAATATATATGAGAAATACAAGGATAAAGTTATATATCGTTATACTCTAGATAAATTTATGTTTGAGGGGTTCTCTAAGAACGTAAAGCGCATTGAGGGCTCTATAGATGACAGAGATAAAATGTTAAATGTAGTATTGCTAAGTGAGTATAGAAGGTATACGGCCATGGCTAAAGGTATTCCTTATTTTAAACCTGTGATTATGTTTAAATCTCAAAACATTAATGCATCTAACAATTCTAATCAAGTGTTTAATGAGATGATTGAAGGCTTGACTGTTGAGGAACTAAATCACTTTATTATTCGACAACAAAAGCTAGATGATAGTGAAAGCTCGACTTTAAACTATGCTTATGAGTACTATCTGGAACATACTGAGAGTCTACCGACGATTTTGCGCACCATAAAACGTGAATTTGAGCCTAGACGTATATTAAATGCGAATGATTCAGATCGTGGGGCAGGTATGCTGGAAAAAGGGCAATATCAGGCATTAAATTCTTTAGAAGATGAAGATAACTTATATCGAGTAATATTTGCTGTTGCAAAGTTAACTGAAGGTTGGGATGTCTTAAATCTCTATGATATTGTAAGGATCAGTGAGAATGCTAAAGGCGATAAAAAGTCTACTATGGCTGAAGCACAGTTAATTGGGCGTGGTGCTAGATATAATCCTTTCGTATTAAACGGACAGGCCTCGTATAAGAGAAGACTTGAAGATGATTCTCATGACAGTTTGTTACTTGAGACACTTCACTATCATACAATTAATGAACCGCAATATTTAAAAAATCTAGTTAATTCACTAGAAGCATTGGATTTGCCAAGTGGAACTGACGAGAAGAACCCTCCATTAGAAGTGAAGATAAAAGGTAATTTTAAGAAAACCGACGTTTGGAAATATGGGAAGATCTATTATAATCAAACCGTTGATGTACCAGACTCTTATTATTCTAGCCTGTCTAGTTATGGAATTCTTAATGCAAACGATGTAACGCTTCCTTGGTCATATTCATCTAGGGAAGTATCCTATAAAGACGAATCGACAAGTTTAAAAACTCATTCAATTGTAGTTAGATTAAATGAGAGATATTTCAAAAAGGCTATGCAAAAAATAACATTCTATCGCTTTGATGTAATGAAGAGATTCTTACCCGAACTGAAATCAAAAGAAGAATTTATTTATGGCAATAATTGGTTGAATTTGAATAACCTTACATTGCGAATAGAGGCGCCACTTGACTTTACAGAGAGTGATTTAACTAGCAACGATAAGCTGCATATTGTATTATCCTATCTGCGTGATGTTGAGGATAAAATTACCAAGGGTTATTCAAGTGCACGGGGTAGTAACAAATTTATTGGGTATCCGATTAAAGACTATCTTACTGATTATAGAAAACGTGTTCCAAAATACGATTCAATAAGTGGTAATCGTAGTCAGATTGTTGAACCACGTAAAATGTCAGGTGATGAAAACGACTGGTATGTTTATAACTTAGCAATAGTGAATGAGCTTGAATTCGACTTGATTCAAAAAATTGGCGAGCGTATAAAAGAGTTACGAGAAAAATATCCTGAAACTTATCTATTTCGTATGGATGAGCAAATGAATAGAGAAACACGTAAAAATAACGATTTAAAGTTACATCAATTTCAACCGACTCGTGAAGTGAAGTTTGAAGGTTTCCAGCCAGACTTTATACTCTATCTTAATAATGCCGATTATTACATTCAGGTATTTATTGAACCTAAAGGTGGGGATTCTGGTCGTATGGAAAGAGAACAGTGGAAAGAAGATTTGTTGACCTATATTACGGAACATGAGGCTGAACTTATATTTGAAGATGAGGTTTCCAATGTTAAAATAAGTGGTCTTAGATTCTATACAGATAGAGATGGGCGTAAGATGTTTAATCAACTTGCACAGGTTGTATTAGAGAAAGATCATTTCTCAGGAATGTCTATAGAACAAGATAACAAGGAACCAGAGGAGTCTGAGTTAACTTTATTTGATATTTAAAGATGAAATTGGGTTTTGATCGGCTAAGCTTGGTATTTTACTTTGGGTTGCTTGATAGCGAGAGTAACAAACAAGTTCTCGTTATTTACGGCTATCAGAGACTGACTTAATGTAGTTATTAGATATAAGAAAGAAAATAACTCATAGATACGATTAAAAAGTGGGGGTTTATTGGATGCCAACAGAAGGATACGTGAGGACTAAATTTAATGACGGAATGAATTTTGAGCATTGGGTTGATAAGAATTTTCGGGATAATTATATTGATCTTGCTGTTTTGAAACGTACTGATGTGTCTGATGAACCCCACAAGCATGAGGATATTAAGGATGTTCCATCTGAACCAGATTTGAAGATTACACTAAAATCCGGAAGAAATTTTGAGGTTTGGGTAACACATAAGAAGATGGATATAGAAAAGTGGGAAAGAAATAAAAATAGATACTATTTACCTGATATGTATTGGAGATACAAGACCGTAATGTCTATGGAATCTGAGCAATATCTATTGTATGGGATTTATGATGCAAATAGACCGGTTAAAAATTCTGTTCCTCATGAAATTTATTTCTGTCAATTTAATAAAGAAATGATTGGTAGGGTGTGGAAGGATGAGGGGAAGGTAAATCAGGACGATTGGAGACGTGCTATAAATATGTCCTCTGCAGCTGTAATATTTAATTCTCAACATGGGTTTACTGGAAATAATCTATCGAGAATTATTTAGCCAGGAATAATATACGATCATTTGGCTCAGATGTTCCGTACCATAGCTCGGTCTAGCATCATCCTTGTGATAATCAATGACCTGTTTAGAATAAATATTTCGTTTGCCGATGAGTGCTATAGATTTATGGGTCACGATAATAGAACGAGATGGATAGAGTCATGAAATGATATGAACTTGCCCCTAGGAAGGATGTTAGAGACGCATTTCCTTTAACTAGCCTAGGGGCGGTTTATTGGTTTTATTATCCTCGAGATCTTCTCTCATCTAGCACGTATGATTCAACTCCTTGACGACAAGAACTGCACTTTCCCATTAACAGAAATCCATCTGCTTCTCCATGTATGATACATTGCACAATGCTTACAACTTCTGAACAATTCTCACAGGTATATTGATTAATAAGACGTTCGCGCTTTTCCTCAGCAATGGACTCCCATCGAGGCAATACGTCCATTTCACAACATAAGTCATTATTGATAACCGCTAGAGGTATGCTTTTCTCGAGTTGAAACTTCGGTTTCAATAAGAATTCAAGGGGATAAATGTCTTCCCTTGAGGAGAACAATGCTTTAATCTTAGCAGTTGGCGGATTCTTCTTCGTAGTATAGGAGTATTGCGAATAGAGATCTTCATCTTCCTCAAGTTGAACGATAACAAAGGTATCTTCCTGTTCATTCATCTTATAGATGATATTCTCCGAATGAAAAACCTCCTCCGGATAATCGAATGTTACTAGATTATTTAGCTTGTTATGCCACTCAAAATGAAACACTTTATACGCTTGATTTCGAATGAATTCTATGAATTTATCTTGCGATAGACTCAATTCGAACCCCGTCAAATATCCGCGACTGTCAAAATCATACCCGTACTCGGATTCGAAAGCTTGTTGATAACCAGTTTTAAACGTATTTTTAGAGATAGTCATCTTACTGATCAATAAGGCAATTTGGCTATTTCCCGTTATGTAAGGAATATGAATCTCCTGTGGCTTAAGCTGCTTTGTAATTTCATTTCGATGTTCTATATCCCTATCGAGCTTTTCGTTAGGTGGTGCTATGTAAACGTAACCCATATCCGCATACTCTCCATAGTGACAAGTAATCTTCATGTAGTTCCCCTCCATTTATTGAATAATTTAATAGACGCCAACCAATTAAGAAAGTTTCATGATATACATACGAAAATCAGGAATATTGGTGAGATAGTTCATTGAGCAGGTGTTAATCTTGTCGAGTATTGAATAACCCGACAGTTTGTACTTCCAGTACAATATAGAGTATTTATAGAGAACAGAGCATGGCACTTTGAGAATCTGTACTTTCCGAGGATTTAAAGTGGAAGGCAGTAACGTGGGATAAGTTTGGTTATTCTGTTCCGTTAAATGGTACAATGACATCCCTCTTACAAGGGTGTTATGGTGCTTTTTGTACTGATTAATACTTCTCTTCCCTTGATTAAACAAAAATGACCGTCAGAGGGACACTTTCTTCAAAGTGTTCTTATTTATCTTATTTTTAAAAGATACGGCAGTGTTTATAATTTTCGAAAAATATCCTTATTTTTTATTGAAAAAGCATGTGAAAAATAGTGGTTTCCATATGTCTTTTCAAGAGAAAAAAAAAGGTATATAGTAACCTTCAAGCTAGTTGGACCAAATGAGAAGGGGATAGGAACAACCATGTATCTGACTTCTGATGAAAGACAGAGAATTATACTTAAACTTACTCAACCTCAAAAAAACGCGTTGCGCGTTTTTTCGAAGCTATCTCAAAAATCTTACTTTGCGAATGTTCTCGCTTCCCACAAAGGGACTGATCGCTATGCTTTTGAAGGCTTTATTGACCATGGTGTGGTCAGCAATCGTGTAACGTGTCTTTGTGGTAAATCTTTACGCTATGAGTTTCTTCTTAGAGACTTGCGTGCTAATCGTTTGATCAGCCTTGGGAGGACGCACTTCCAAAGAGAACTGGATATCCCACACCATATTGCTCGACTCGTAACAAATGGACTTCACATAATAAATATAGAACTCGATGAAATACTACATAAATTTGAGCGTAACGATTTCGATTTGCCGCAATCTGTTCTTGAACATATTGCTAAGTTGGACTTGTCAAGCGAGATTCAGTGTTTACGTAACGCTCAATTGCCGCTGCTTAAAAGACATAGAGATTACTTATTCGATCATACAAAAAAATACCGGCAGCCGAAGAAACCAGTGTTTCAGGTAAATAGGAGTCAACCCTTAAGTAGACAAGACAGAAATTCGGAATATAAAGAGTTCGAAGCGAGATACGGACATGTCATTGAGGATTATTTTAAAAATAAAGAACAGCCTCATGAATTTCGGTGCCGAAAGGAACGTAGATTAAGAAGCCTTAAGTATTCCTCAGTCTATAGAATTATGAATTATTTAATTAATGAAAAGGGTGTGGAAAAAAGTGCGATCTTTGTTGAGCACCCATATATCCCTTATGTGAACGATTATCTATATAAGAACCCAAATAAGTATAGGGTGCGTCCTTATACCGAGAATAGTCATAACTCAGAGTATAAGTATGTGGCTGTACCCGATCCATTAGAATCTGAGCCTTGACGAAGGAACAGTTTAGAGTAAGAGGGGCAAATGCCTCTCTTCTTTATTTGTCATGAACTTCTTTCGTCCACCTACGTCTGCGTCGAGATTTTCGACTGGAAGTCCATCATGTACCTTAGACGCATTTCGTTAGTCGACGCGATTATTATCGTTGTGACCGTTGTAATCGTGCTCGCAACGGATGAATAAAAAAGGGACTGCCCCGGAGCAAGAGATTTGGTCGTCGCGATCTCGGGAGCAGCCCCTTTTTCGTATTGTCCTAGTCCTATGCCAATGACTTCTCGTCCTCTGTCTTGACGTCAAGAATATCGAGCAGGAACATGAAGATCGGAATGCCGAGAATTAATCCCCAGATGCCGAAGTAGTGCTGGGAGAATACAAGAATGACGAACGTGTAGAACATCGGCAGCTTCGTCTTGTGCGACATCAGCCGAGGATTGAGCACATACGTTTCGACGGCATGGATGACAAGGATCATAACGACCGCCCAGAGAACAAGCATCCATCCACCGGTCTGAAAAGCGATTACGCTGATTGGAATAAACGAGATAGCGACACCTGCTACCGGGATGAGGCTCAATAGGAATACGAGAATCGTCAGGATGACCAGATAAGGGAAGCCGAGAATCCATAGGCCGATCATTGTAAGAATGGTGTTGACGATCGCAATGATCAGTTGAACCTCGATGACCTTGCCGAACGAAGAGATAAACTTGCGGCCGAAGTATTCCATCTCCTCGTAGAGCCAGCCGATCTTGCTTGTCTTGAACTTCCGCGTGAACTTCATAATCGACGCCTTCTGGAGCAGGAAGAAGAAGCTTAACAGGATGACGACGAGAATGATCTCCAGCCACTCGCTGAGCTTGGAGATATAATTGAGCGCTTCCTTGCCGTAATGCTGGTAATCGATATTGTTGATCGCTTCCGTCAGTTGCTGGGCGGCCTTGTCGTCTTTGTTGGTGTCTAAGAACTTGATGATGTTGTTGATCAGGTCGGTAACCTGGCCGATGATCTTGGGTACGTAATTCGAAATGCCGATGACCATCGCCGCAATGATGACGATGTACAGCAGGCTGGTGACAACATTGGGGTGAATCGGGAACAAGCGGTTAATCCGCTTCGTGAGAAACCCGGTCAAGCTGTTCATAACGAAAGTAACGAGGAAGAGCAGCAGGATCAGGTTGAGCATGTCTTTAAGACAATAGACTGCAAACAGGACGATGAGGCAGATCGTAATCTTGCGAACCGCTGGTGAGGCCAATAACTCTCGAAATATTCCCATGTAATTTCCCTCTTCTAAATTAAACTTCTGCATAAGCTAAGTTTACGTATGAGGCAGGCAGAAGTTGCTTCTTTTTTGACAAGCTAAGGGGGCACGAATACCTCTCTATTATTATTTGTCATAAACCCCTTTCTTCCACCTACTAATAAATTTAGTCGAAATAGCATTTTCGCACTCAGTCGTAATACTTCCACCATGTTCGTTCAACTTGAAATAAGTCATCATAGAACCTGTGAGACAGACAATCTTACATTGGTTCTTATTCAGACGGTCGTAACGAGGCGTGGATATCGAATTATCCCGCAGTGCCGTGCATCATATGCAGCGGTATCCTGTACGATCGGTCGGTAGGTACAACACTTATTTGGGGTTCAATTCCCCAATCGCCTGAAAAGCGATTCTGGTAGAGCACTCGACTTCCAATCGAGCACAAACTAATAGTCAAGACCATGGGATAGAATCCCTAGCCGCTAGTTAAGCACACTGCAGCAAGGCTTTGTAATCCGTGGATACCGATAGTGCGATATTCCGGGAGTTTGCATGGAAGGAAGAGTAAGAAGGACGCCTGAAAGTAGGTCACCATCCTCTTATTCGAAAGTCCATGCAAATCGCTGATCGATCGCCTAGCTCAAACGTGATTCCGCCAGAGCTGCAGCGGGATTCTAATCCATTGGTCGAATAACTAAAGGGGGTAACGAAGATGTTTAAGAAAATAACGATTCAAGCTGACGAGCGCGGTTTGCTCTTCGATAAAGGAAGTTATGTGAGGAAGTTGATGCCGGGCACCTATCGCTTGTCGTCGTGGTCACAATCCACCGTTGTCGTGCTGAATATTGCTAGACCGTTCGTAGTTGATGGCAAAGATTTGCAGCTGTTCCTTCATGATGATGACCTCGTGCGAGAACTCCATATTGTACGCGTGCAAGACCATGAATACGTGCTGCATTACGAGGACGGACAATTCCGGCAGCTGCTGAAGCCAGGTACATATGCCTTCTGGAACATGTTTAAGAAACATACCTTCTTGCATACCGATACCAGACAGCCTGAATTGTCTGCGGAGGTAGACCGTTCCGTTGTACCTAAGCTGGCAGCCTACGTGCAGCCATATGAAATTGCGAGCTATGAATCCGGATTCCTGTTCTACGACCATGTCTTGCAGCGTGAGCTTCCTCCGGGCAAGTATTATTTCTGGAGAGGTTCGGTGTCGGTTATGGTGAAGACCATTGATCTTAGACAACAACAAATGGATCTCATCGGCCAAGAAATGATGACAGAGGATAAAGTAACGCTGCGAATCAACTTCGTATGCCAATATAAAATCGTAAATCCATTGCGTGCATTGGAAATGAAGTCTTTTGACGAGCAAATCCGCATCCAGCTCCAACTGCTGCTTCGAGAGTACGTAGGAACGCTCAAGCTGGACGACCTTCTGAAACGGAAACAGGATGCTGCTTCGTTCGTACTATCTCGTTTGCATGAACAAGAAGAAGCGTTCGGCGTGCAATTCCTGAGTGCAGGGGTTAAGGATGTTGTGCTGCCAGGAGACATGAAAGAGATCCTGAACACCGTCCTGCTTGCGGAGAAGAAGGCGCAGGCTAATCTAATCACTCGTCGGGAGGAAACGGCTTCGACCCGAAGCCTGCTTAATACCGCCAAGCTGATGGACGAGAATGAGACGTTGTTCCGACTGAAAGAGCTGGAATTCCTCGAGAAAATTTGCGAGAAAATCGGGTCCATCTCGTTGACGGGCGGCGGCGATCTGCTGGAGCGGTTGAACTCGTTGGTGGGTGAGAAAAGGAGAGCAAGCAATTAATAAATGGCCTCTCATCAATCTGAAATATACCCTTGCATTATTAAATAACAAGCTGGGAAGTGTGAGCTAACGCGCATGCATCGACAGCGGCACCCAAGTGATAATGAAGCAGGCATAGACCCAAGCCCCTGCTACTGTCGTGTGTTTAGTATGAGTACATGGCGCTGGAGCAGTTCGTCAGGTCAACAACCAGTTCGACTGAATCCTGCTCCCAAGGGCTTGCGTTCCCCTTGTCAATTTCAATGCAGAAAAGCCCGTATGCGATAACCGCATGCGGGCTTTTTCTGCAACGTGGCACTGCTGCCCTGGCTTATTGGTTGCCTAAGGACTGAAGGATACTTTGCACTAAAGCCGCATAACCGGACTCCAGTCCTTTCCCCGTCTGGGCATTTACTTCATTGCTAAGGGCGTTCAGGGCATTGCTTGTTTTCTTGGCGTCGTTGCCGGCCGCTTGCACCTGCTTCACCTTCGCTAACAGGCTGTTTGCCAGACCCGGTGTCGTAATGAAGCCGTTGTCACTGCCGGATTGGATCAACGAGTCCAAATGCGCGATATCCATATAAACGGTTATTTGTGCTGTGACCGTAGTGGAATTCCCTGCCTTATCGCTAGCTGTCACGACAATGGAATGTACGCCGAGCGTCAGACGCAATGGTGCTGTTTGAATCGTGCTGGATACAGGTTTTCCGTCCAATGTGACGGATACCGAATCCACGCCGCTAGTTGCATCGGATGCCGCGATCGGATAGTTCAGAGCATCACTAATCAGAAGCTTCGAGATGTCAGGCAACGTAATAGTAGGGGCTGTCAGATCGATCTGAATGATCTTCTCCTTCACCGCTTCCTTGTTGCCTGCCTTGTCCTCGCTGTAGTAACGAAGAGTATGAATCCCCTCCGATGAAATCGATATAGAATTGCCGGTGGTATAGGCTCCTCCGTCCAAGCTGTAGGACGTGGAAGCAACTCCGCTCTCTGCATCGGTCGCTTGAAGGACTACGTTCACGGGATGGGACTGCCACCCGGTTGGGGCGTTATCCATGGTTACAGGAGCTGTTTTTCTCTGCGCGAACATCCAATCAAAGACGTCTGTGTAGTCATTGTTCCAAGCCGGCAAGTTAGAGGACTGCGCCGTGGGAGCTATGCTCCAAGTCCCCATCGTGATCTGGTTGTAAAGAACAGCAGCTTCGACCTCGTGCGCTATATAATCAGGCAGGACAGGGTTGTTGGCCGGATTCGGCCTCTGACTAGGCTGAGCAAATTGATTGTAGGGCCACGTAAGAGCCTCATTGCTCTCAAAGCGCGAGGCCCTCGCGTTGGTCATTTTGGGCATATTGGTGTTTATGAAGTTAGCGAGGTTAGTCTGGTATATGCCAACGTTATTAGCATTGATAAACATCCAGTAGGCCAGTTCGGTGTGAGCGACGTTGGTGCTCGCGTTCGGTGATCCGTTTACCGGAGACATAGGCGCGGCGGCCGCGAAGAAGCCGGGGTTGTCGTTAACTAAGCTGTTCGTATACAGGCCGCCCCATGAGAAGCCCGCCACGTAAATACGGTTAGGGTCTACTGCGCCGCTGGCAACCAGGTCGTCTATAACCTTCTTAACATTGGCTGTGGAGGGAGTAGATACGCCGTTATAGGAAATATTCAGGATATGGCTGGCGTATTTCTGCGGGTTTTCCTCCATTTTCTTCATTAGAGCGACCGAACCGTTGGCGGATTTCATGGCCGCTTTGGGGTCGGTTTCAGCGTTTGTGCCGCCGCGTGACATGCCGTGGGTATAGACATACAGCGGCAATCGTTGCACCACATTACCGTTGTCATCCTTGTGAAGATAGAGCGCGCGATTGACCGAATTTCCCGTAGGTGTTGTAAACTTGTCAAGGATCGGATTCACAACTTTGTCCTGTTCAAAAACCACGTTGCGAAGCGAACTCCCATCTGTTAGTAGGATCCCGTCGTTCTGGACGATGTTGTAAACCTGCTTGGTCGAGTTACTGCTGCCATCCAGCGTTGTATTGCCGCCGCTCTCTGAATAAAACTCCAATTCAACTACGATGTAACGGCCGCTTGACAGTCCTTCCTGATAATCCGGGGAATTGCTTACTGTGCCCTTATAGCCCCGTACCTTTGGTTTGTCATTGGCGTACACCCTTGTGATCTTGCGCGTCCCTTCAAAGGTCACCGAGTCGCCGCTCGACGTTGTGTTCCTAGCCGAGACGGTGAACAACCTCGGGTTAAGCGCGGCGCCTAACGCCGCCTTCCCATCGCCTAAGTCAATGATGACGGCCGTCGTGTACTCGCCGCGGGCGAAGTTGTCATTCCATACGATAAAGGGAAGCTGCTTCGCGTTCGGATCGTTCCGGAATGTCACGTGAATGGTATGGTCAGCCTCAATATTTGCAATGGTATAAGTACCAGCAGCAGATAGAGTCACAGCCTCGTCGTCTACCGTTACGGTATCCACGATTTTGCCGTGATTGGGGGTAAACGCGAATTGTTTGCTTGAGCCCTTAGCCAGTCTCAGAACATCGCCGGGTGGGTCCGGCGTTATTGTACCGCCCGGTCCCGCCGTGGCGGTGATGGAGAATCTGGTGTCCGCTTCATTGGCTGAAGCGAGCTGCAGGCTGTCTCTAAATGAAGCATCGCTGGAATAACCCGCGTCCGGAACGCCGAAAGAGGAAACGACTTCATAGCGATCGCCGCCCTTTTCCGTGGAGTTATTGATATAGACCTCAAAGGTAAGCTTGCCTTCCTGGAAGGTCAAGTTTCCTTTGGGTATTCTCATCTCCACGATATATCCTGTATCCGTGATCTGGGTCCATGCAGCTCTGCCAGGAGCGGACTGCCCTGAGAACACGCCCGTCGCGCTGACGCGCCATTGGTTTGAGCCTCCGGATCCGTTGCCGACATAAAACTCCAGGCTGTCGTACTGGTAATCTCCGCCGGCTCCCTGATATAGATTGCTGTCCTTCACAACTACGCGGGCATACAGGTAGTCGTGGTCCCACAGAATTCTGGCTGTGCCCGTGGCATGGGGTCTAGGGTCGTCGGGTACAGTGCTTTTGTTGATGGGATGTTCCATTGTCAAGGCCCACAGTGGGTCGTTGGACCCGAGTTCGGGCGTTCCGAAAATGGCGGTAGGCGTATCATTCGCCTGCAAGGTTGCAAGAGTTGTAGAACTGAGGTCGACATCGCGTGCTTCTGCGTGCTTCATGTTGTCAGAGGCGGCGGCAAGGCTGGCAGGTATTAGCGACGCCACCATTACCAAGCAACAGAGGAACGCGAGCACGCTGCCGAATCGTTTGGACATCAATAAAATCCTCCTTTTTTTCGATCCGGTGGGCCCACGGCTTACCCGCATCGTATTCGGACACGTTGTCAATTTGACATACGCCCAACTATATGGTGTGGTATATTTACCAGGTTTACAACCTGTCAAAAAGTAGAATCTATGGAAGCGCTTGATTCGACAAATTTTTAACCATCATCATGATTCCATTCGCTATCGTTTGTGAAAAGGCACTCAAACGTGCTATAAGTGTAGAAGAAGCAGAAAATTGAACAGGATTGCTTTTATCATTTTGGGATTTTATCATTTTGGGATAATGAGTTGTAAGGATATCCATAGAGAGGTTTTTTAGATATGACGAATAATTTTTGGCGGGATTTGCCGCGGCCTTTTTTTGTACTGGCGCCTATGGAAGATGTGACGGATGTTGTTTTTCGCCATGTCGTGAGCGCAGCGGCAAGACCGGATGTTTTCTTTACGGAGTTTGCGAACACAGAGAGCTACTGCCACCCGGAGGGGAACAAAAGCGTGCGCGGGCGTTTGACTTTTACAGAGGACGAGCAGCCCATCGTCGCACACATATGGGGAGATAAGCCGGAATATTTTCGTCAGATGAGCATCGGCATGGCGGAACAAGGATTTAGAGGGATCGATATCAATATGGGTTGTCCTGTAGCGAATGTAGCGGAGAACGGGAAAGGCAGCGGCCTGATCTGTCGTCCTGAAATTGCAGCAGATATCATTCACGCAGCCAAAGCCGGAGGACTGCCCGTAAGTGTAAAGACAAGGCTTGGTTTTAGTAGGGTAGACGAATGGCGCGATTGGCTGACGCACATCTTGAAACAAGATATCGCTAACCTATCCATTCATCTGCGGACGAGAGAGGAAATGAGTAAAGTAGACGCTCATTGGGAGCTGATCCCGGAGATCAAGAAGCTTCGTGATGAGGTGGCACCGGATACGTTATTGACCATTAACGGAGATATTGCTGACCGTCAGGTCGGCCTGCAACTAGCTGAGCAATACGGCGTGGATGGCATTATGATCGGGCGTGGAATATTTCAAAATCCGTTTGCCTTTGAGAAGGAGCCGAGGGAGCATAGCAGCGAGGAACTGCTGGGCCTATTGCGATTGCATCTGGATCTCTACGACCAATATTCGGCATTGGAAACACGTTCGTTCCAGCCCCTTACTCGTTTCTTCAAAATCTATGTCCGTGGATTCAAAGGAGCAAGCGAGTTAAGAAATAACTTAATGAATACCAAGTCGACTAACGAAGCGCGAGCATGTCTCGACGACTTTGAAAGCAAGCGTCAGGATGGGGTAGAGGAGCAGTAAAGTTCAAGTCCTCGTATTAGCCCAAGGGACACGTTACTAGCCGAGTGAGAAGCGGATATTATTCCGATTCTCGCTCGGCTTTTTATCTAGACACGAAGATGAGAGAGCGGATATTCACCCGAATTCATGTAACCTCGCATCGTTCTTGGAATTCTTATTATTAAATATTAAGAATAAGAATACTAAGAATTAATATTTATGTTGTCTTAAGAGTCTTGTTTGTTATATTATGGTTGAGAATGTCAAGGAGGGAAATGTGTGCATTTACAACCGTTATCAATTTATTATATAAAGTTAAAACTCAAATCGCCCACAGACGAAGCATTGTCCGAGGGTTTAAAGCCATACGCCGATGATGTTTACGAGGCTATGGAGAATTTCAATGTCAAGTTTAATGGCATCAAGAAGATCACTGTTCTCAAAGTGAACGGCATCGGCTTGGATCTATTTTTGTTTTACTATAATATCCATCCAATCAAAGTGACAGCAAAGGAACTGACGGTCTTCAGCAGATATCTCTATTATGAGAAAAACTGGTCGCGTTTCTCACGGGAAAGCTCAAAGTTGTTTGTGCCAGCAGGGGAGATCATAGATGATTTTCCGCTTGCGGAAGCGTATCATGAAATATTTGTAACCCAGGATGATACAGATAGGAAGAGGGATGCGTCGTCCTCCCTTAGAAAGAAATACCCTTCCTTATATCCGGAGGACATCCTGGAGTATTATTACAGCAGCGAGAACATATATGCTCAGGACGATGATTCATTAGAAGTGAAGAACATGGACTATGAGTCTATGCCCTTCGAATTGACGGAGGCGCAGTCGTTGGCTACGTTGAATTTTCTGCTGCAAACGAAAGATCTGGGCTCAATTGAATTAGCAAACGCCAAGCGCGAGGCCATCCAAAATATCAATTCTATCCTGAGGCCATGGGCTTCAGGGACGATGTAGGGAAGCGTGTTGCAAACAAACATGCGGTTCCTGACACGCTATTGTAAAAGCATTGATTCTAGGTGGAGGAAAGAACGAGACCTATCGGGTGTTTATAGTGGAGGTAGGGTAAAGAGCTCCGCTCTGAGAGATGTAACTTTATATGATTTACACCGAATGTAACCTCCCTCAGCCCTCCAAACAGGACTCCCGCACATTTTGTCGAATATACCAATCGTCAATACCCTTGACCAGCCAGATCCGGTTATCTCCGGACGGCTGACCTCCACACGATAAGAGTTGGTCACATTGTTGAAGAGAACGCTAATCGTCTGCCTGCTTGGCTTAATCGCTTTCTCGCTCATTCCGTTGTCAATGATGATGAATCGGGGTAATCAGTCCGGCGACCTGCGAGTCCAGAATGGAGTTATGGATCTCTCCTCATGGAATTATGAGCAGGACCCGATCATCAGGCTCGACGGCGACTGGGAGTTTTATTGGAATGAGCTGCTGACGCCTGAAGATAGTCGTATGAATGCACCGCCTGTGAACACTGCTTATATGAAGGTACCCTCCAATTGGAACGGTAAGATGGTTGACGGCCAAGCTTTGCCATCGTACGGTTACGCCACGTATCGGATGGTGCTCAGAAATGTGCCTTATAGCGGTGTATTTGCATTGAAGAAAAATAATATTCGGTTTTCGAGCGCGGTCTTCGTAAACGGACATAAGTTGTTCGAAGACGGGAAGCCATCCGGGGATACGGAGGAATATGAACCGGGCAACACGCCGCAGTTCGGGCTTGTTGCGCTGGACAAGGGGGATGTGGAGATCCTTGTTCAGGTGGCCAACTACGATTATATTAGCGCGGGTATTCCGAACGCTCTCAGCTTCGGCGAGCAGGCCGCGATGATCAAGCAAGAGGAGAAGAACAAGACGCAGGAATTCGGCGTGCTTGCGATTCTTGGTGCGTTGGCGCTTATTTATTTGGTTTGTTTTACGGCGGCGGCGATGTATCGCAACGTCGACTATTCACTGCTCATATTCGCGCTCATCTGCGCGTTGTATGCGGTCTATCATGGCTTGATTGACGAACGGACGCTCATGATGTTTTTGCCGGATGCTACGTTTGAAACGATGTACAGGGCGAAGGATATCGTGTCGATGGTCACGATGATCCTGCTCGCTATGTTTTTCTACAAGATACATAACAATATGATTTCTCTGAAGCTGCTGCGAGTCATATCGATTGTACTAGGCGTCTTCGTGGTGTTGATCGGCTTTGCCCCTATCCGTATCTATACGGACTTGCAAGCCTATGTCGTCGCCATGTATCAAGTGATGCTGCTGTGGATGCTGTGGAGATCAGCCATCTTCTTCATCAGGAGCGAGCCTCACAATCGGTTTAGAGCGCTGCTGCTCTTCATGGCGGTTATCTCCTTCAATCTGTATTCGCTCGATATCATTTTATTTGCTCTGTCCTTGAAGGGAAATCTTTGGATCGCGCAGTTTTATATTTTCGTATTTAACGTCGTCGTCATCTTCCTGATTGTTCTTCGTTTCTTTGAAGCCTACCATACGATAGATGAAATGAAGAACCGGCTGCTTCAAGCAGATAAAATCAAAGACGATTTCCTGTCCAATACGTCTCACGAATTGAAGACGCCGCTTAATGCGATCGTCGGCATAACCGATACGCTGCTGAGAGGAATCGAGGGGCCGGTTACGGAGAGACAAGCGCAAAATCTAGCGATTATTTTGGGCAGCGGCAGAAGACTCGCCAATCTCGTGAATGAATTGCTCGATTATTCCAAAATGAAGCATGGGGATATCGTGCTGCATAAGAGCAATATTGAGCTGAAGGCGATCGTCGATTCGGTCATGCGCATCCATTCCTTCCTGCTCGGCGGCAAGCCGATTGCGCTGGTGAACGGCATTCCGCAAGATTTTCCCGCTGTGCAAGCGGACGGCAATCGGCTGATTCAAATCCTTCACAATCTGGTCGGCAATGCGATCAAGTTCACCGATCAGGGCGAGGTGACCGTGAACGCCAGAGTAGTCGGCGGTACTGTGGAGATCCGAGTTAGCGATACAGGGATTGGGATCGAGGCGTCCATGCGGGAGCGCATATTCGATGCCTTCGAACAGGCGGACCCTTCCGAGACGAGAAATTATGAAGGAACCGGTCTTGGCTTAAGCATAACGAAGAGGCTGGTGGAGCTTCATGGAGGAGCAATCGGACTGGAATCCCGTCTCGGACAAGGCACTGTATTCACGTTTACGCTCCCGCGTTCGCATGCAATCTTAGATGTCACCGCAGGGCGGCAGAAGGAAGCAGAGGTGGCTTATCCGAATGTCGCGGTTCCGACAATGGACTACCCCGTCTATATCGAGGGGAAAACCAACGAGCGGATTCTAGTTGCGGACGACGATTCCGCCAATCTGCAGGCGATGATCAATTTGCTCCGATTGGAGGGGTACGCCATCGTGACGGTCAATCGCGGAGCGATGGCGCTGGATGAGCTTACCGGGACGCCGGACTTTTCCCTTGTCATTCTGGATATTATGATGCCGGATATGTCGGGCTATGAGGTGCTTCAGACTATTAGAGAGCGGTTCACTTCCTTCGAGCTGCCGGTATTGATGCTGACGGCACGTAACAGGGCGTACGACGTAAGGTCTGCGCTGGAGATCGGGGCCAACGACTTTGTCGGCAAGCCGTTCGAAGCGGAGGAATTGACGGCTCGCGTCCGCAGCTTGACCCGATTAAAGGCATCCGTACGGAACGCCGCGAACGCGGAGATCGCTTTTCTCCGCTCGCAGATCAATCCGCATTTCTTATATAATGCCTTGAATGCGATCGCTGAATTGTGCATTATCGAGCCTCAGAAGGCGGAGGAATTGACGCTGAATCTCTCGGAATATTTAAGAAGCAGCTTCGACTTCAAACAATTGAGCTCATTGACGACGCTGCGCAGCGAGATGGAGCTCGTACAAGCGTACGTGCATATCGAAAGGGCGCGCTTCGGCAATCGGCTTGAGGTCGAATATGAGGTGGAGGCGGATCTAGGTATCCGAATGCCTCCGCTGATTTTGCAGCCATTGGTGGAGAATGCGATCCGGCACGGCCTGCTGTCTACCTTTGACCGGGGCAAAGTATTCATATCCGTGAAGAAGGAAGCGGCGGGCGAGACTCGATTTATTGTGGCGGATAATGGATGCGGGATGAGCGAGCGCAGAAGAGAAGAGGTGCTTAACCTGGACGCGGATGCGAACGCTGACCACAGAGGAGTCGGATTATGGAATATCGGCAGGAGGCTCAAGCATCTATACGATACGAGCATTCATGTGGAAAGTGAAGAAGGAGCAGGGACGACGGTGTCTTTCGTCATTCCGGCGAATCCGACCAAATGGTAGGAGAGTGGAACGATGTTAACGGCAATGATTGTGGATGATGAGGAGTTGTCGGTCAAACGGCTGACAAGACTTCTGCTCGAAAGCGGCGAGTTCAGCGTATGCCACTCTTTTCTGAACCCATCGGAGGCTTATGAGTTCGCGAAGGCGAATCGGATCGATGTCGCCTTCCTGGATATTTCGAT
Source organism: Paenibacillus cellulosilyticus (assembly GCF_003182255.1). Lineage (GTDB taxonomy): Bacteria > Bacillota > Bacilli > Paenibacillales > Paenibacillaceae > Paenibacillus_T > Paenibacillus_T cellulosilyticus. The sequence goes on from NZ_QGTQ01000050.1 coordinate 22,342, forward strand.
GCCGGCAATTGACGGCATGACGTTGTCCGGCAAGCTGCGGGAGCTTGACGATTCCATTCAGCTGGTGTTCGCGACTGGTTATGGAGACTATGCCGTACAAGCTTTTGATATAAACGCATTGGATTATCTGTTGAAGCCGGTAACAACGGAGCGATTGAACAAGACCTTGAGCAGGATCGATAAGACGCCTCGCAGCGCTCCAGCTTTGCGCGTACAGCTGTTGAACGAATTGAAAATATACAACCGGGACGGGCAGGAAACGCCGATCAAGCTGCGAAGTCCGAAAACCGAGGAGTTGTTCGCTTTCCTCTTATGCAAGCGATCGGTGAGCCGGGAGGAAATCGTTGAAACCTTATGGACCGATATGGAGACGGATAAGGCGCTTAAGAACTTAAATTCGACGCTCTACTATATTCGTCAAGCGGTCGGCGCGGACAAGATCGGGAGCATCATGCACACGGGAAAAACAGAAATTCGCTTGGAAGAGAACGGCATCGATTGTGATTTGTATGTTTTTGAAAGACTGCTGAAACAAATCCGATCGGGTCCTGAGCAGGCTGACAAGCTGCTCGAACAAGCGGAGACGTTATATACAGGAGAGCTGCTGAAGGGCAAAGCATTCGAGTGGGCCGTCCCGATAAGGCGTGGGCTCGAGCAGCAGTATATCGAACAGCTGGAGGCAGCTTACAGGCGTCGTCTAGCGACGGACCGACCGCTGGATTCACTTCATAATTTAAGCATGATCTTGAAGCTAGATCCCTTACGGGAAGACATCCATCATGAGGTGATACGTCTACATATTGAACTAGGGAATCGCAACGAAGCGCTTCGCCAATATCGCACGCTGGAGAAGCTTCTGCAGCAGGAGCTGGGTACGAAGCCGGATTCCCGAATGAGAGAGTATGTCAGAAAAATGACGCGTTAGCGCCGGATAGAGCAGAGGGGGCTGTCCCAGAAGTAGGTCAACTAACTGATGAGCTAGCTCAATTTATTGAAAAAAAGCAAAAAAAGGCGGTTCAGGGGGTCATCCCTGAATCGCCTTTTTGATTCTTCTATCTACTGCTACCTTCTTGAGCAAATTATGGGCAAGCGAAAGCCACCCGACCTC
>NZ_QGTQ01000051.1 GCF_003182255.1 Paenibacillus cellulosilyticus
TGCAGTAGAACTTAAAGAGAAGTGCGCATCAACGCAACTTCTGTTCCTGCATACCCCGACTGTGTCATCAACAACTGTCAGCCCTAATTCCATCGCTTCATCCGACATCTTAATAGTTGAAATCCTGCGAATGGTTGAGCATTCGTGAGAGAAACCCTTAAATACGAGGGACGGTTGTGGTTGAGCTTATTTGCCCGAGTCTGCGACATATTTGTATGTTCATGCTCCAATAGCCTCTGTGGCAACCGTTGCATATAGTAAGAAGCAATTATCTCCGTAATAAGCTCCATTACAACCATTAGCCACATAGGTGACGAGCGCGTTATCGAATCGGACAGTCAGGCTGATGGGAAAGGAAGGTCACTTTACCATAACAGGTGCTACCTCGAAGAACTCCTCTAGCGTGATGCCCCGGTCCCTGATCTCGGTCGCCATCGCGACTGGCCCAACGTACCGAATATGCCATGGCTCGTACTTGTAGCCCGTTATGTTCTCCTTACCCTTCGGATAGCGTACGATAAAACCGTACTCCGCGCTGTGCTTGCTCAGCCATTTGGCTTCCTTCGTGTCGGCGAAGCAGGACGATGCGGCGCATTTGCCGTCTTCTCCGCTTACGTCAATCGCAAGACCGGTCTGATGCTCGCTCGTGCCTGGGATCGCGCTGTACTTCGTCGCCGCTTCATAGCCGTCCCGATTCACATAATGCTGGAACAGCCATTGCTGCGTGCTATATGAACGATACGCCGAGACGCCGCTTAGATAGACGCCATCCTTCCGCGCTCCAGCGAACAGCCGTTCCAATGCTTCCGCCGCTTCCTTCCGCATCTTCCGCTTCTCTGTCTGCTCATTGGACAGAAACTGGACGTCCGGGTACACGAGATCATTCGGCGTATACGTAGAAGGCAGGTATATAAATTTGTTCACGATAACAGCGATCGAAGACGGGAATGGAGAAGGCTGCTTCGCATTCGGCTGCGACAGCCGATGCATATTGCGAGCCTGCTCCTTCTTATTAGGTACAGCCGATTGCGATGGTGTCGGCTTCTTTGGTGTTGGTATCGTTGGTGTCGGTAATGTTGGTGCCGGTGCAGGCACGGCATTCGGTGTTGGCCCCGGTATTGCTTGCTGCGCAGGTCCCGGAGCAGGCGTTGGCGCTGGTGTAGGCTCAGATGACGGGCTCCGCTTGCTGCCGCACCCTGCTGTGATGCTCAACAATGTTATGACAACAACCGCTAGAACGACAACTTGCCTATAGTTCACCCAGCCATCTCCTCTACATTGCGTTGTATGGTGCACGATACAATTATGCCCTTACACGCCATGCAGGATGTGCCGATAACCGCATTCGCCCGCTTCCTCTATTTGCTAATCTCTGCCCCAGTCCCCCAATACTGCACCCCGTTTGAACAGTCGCTCAATTCGTTTCTCCACGTCCGGATCAGGAATGAGCGGCGGTGCTTGATGCGGCTTCACGCGAGCGTCGATGATCACATTGTCGCAGCCCCAGTGCTTGAACTCGTAGCCGGCATTCACCCCGTAGATGTCATGCGAAGGGTTGCTCCGCGTGAACGTCGCCCATAAGAAATTGTTGATCGTCGTGCTGACGAACGTGCTGTCATCGCACACAATAATCATCGGGCATGAGGCGAGCGAATCCGCACCCGCTTCCTTCAACGCCTCATCGAACTGCTTCATCTCTTCTGCCGCAGCCGCATAACTCGTGAATGCCGACGATTGGATCGCGACAACACCTGGCATAATGAGCCGTGCATTCTCATAACCACGAATCCCTGTCAACACTTCCGGTACTTGACGGCACAGCTCCCGCTTCTGATCGCCATAGGCTGCGAACACCACTTTACTTCCTGTATTGAGCCCCGTGCCCGAGTAGTCGAGCGTATCAATCGTTGTATTCGTCTGAAAATGGATGTCCCGCCGCAGATCGATTCTTTCTAATATATACGTTACAAAATCAACCTCGTCATGCGTGTCGAGCGGCCGCTTGTCCTCTGCTGTAATGAACAGATACTTCGCAAGGCTCAGCTGGCCCGTCCCAAGAATCCGATTGGCAATCGTCAGCAATTCAGCTGGCTGCTTGACCGGTTGGTAAGGCGTATAGCGCTCGCTGCCGATCGCGAATAAGAGCGGGTGAACGCCCGCCGCATCGACGGCGTGCACCTCTTTGACACCCGGAATCTCACCTTTGATCGCATCGCCTGTCAGCTCGTGAATGAGTGCGCCGAATGACGTGTCCTCCTGCGGTGGACGACCGACGACCGTAAACGGCCAGATCGCATCCTTGCGCGCATACACCTTATGAATCTTCATAAGCGGGAACTCATGCGTCAAGCTGTAGTAGCCGAGGTGATCGCCGAATGGACCTTCCGGCTTCGTCTCGCCTGGATGGATCTCACCTGTAATGACGAAGTCCGCATCATGGCTGATGCAGTAGCCATCGATATAGCTGTAACGGAAACGGCGTCCAGCCAGCATACCCGCAAACGTCATCTCGCTGAGCCCTTCTGGCAGCGGCATGACGGCGGACAGCGTATGCGCAGGCGGGCCCCCGACGAAAATACTAACCTTCAGCGGCTCGCCTTTGCGTGCCGCCTTCTCCTGATGAATGCCGATACCGCGGTGAATCTGATAGTGCAGACCGATCTCGCGGTTCATCTCATATTCATTGCCGCTAAGCTGAACGCGGTACATGCCGAGGTTCGAATTCATAATGCCCGGCTTCGCCGGGTCCTCTGAATACACCTGCGGAAGCGTAATGAACGCCCCGCCGTCCATTGGCCAGTGCTGAATGAGCGGCAGATCGGAGATGTTAATCTCCTGCACCGCTACTGGCGCCGTGCCGCCCGTCTTCGAAGGCAGCGCATTGAATGCAGCCAATCCCGTACGAACGTGCTTGAACGGATTCTTCAGCGCCGCCATCGGATCGTTGCGAAGCGCAATGACACGCTCCGCCGATTCCCACGTCGAGCGGAAAATAAATTTGCTCCGATCAAGCGTTCCGAATAGGTTCGATACGGCGCGGAAGCGCGAGCCTTTTACATTTTCGAATAATAACGCAGGTCCCCCTGCCTCATATACTTTCAGATGAATCGCCGCCATCTCTAGGTACGGGTCCACTTCCTCGCGGATGCGCACCAGATGGCCATGCTTCTCAAGATCGTTCACACATGCCTCCAAACTGCGATACATAGTCGTATGCTCCATTCTATCGTCCTTGTCCTGCCTATAAATCAAGTAAAAACGAAAACACCAGCTGTGTCAAACGACGAAGCTGTGCCGATTTTACATGCTTAACAGCAAAAGGACTCCCCTGCGGATCGATAGTTTCGCCCCGATCAGGAGAGTCCTTATGTATGTCGCCTAGCCCATTGCATGATTGTGTGCTTGAATCCGACTACTCCAGCTGTTCACTAGCGAACGAAAATGATGTGCCTGTGTCATTCTCACATCCGGTCAGCAGGTAGTAAGAACCGCGTTCCTTATCTTCTTCCAGTTCAATGCCCCGGCAAATCGTACTTGGACGTCCCTCGTCCTTGCCGAACTTATCTCTCGAGTTGTCGTATGTGTACCTGATCACCTCAGCACCATCGTAGACCAGTTCATAGAAAATCGGATCGCCTTCATCCGTATACTGGGTGATGCGCACCTGATCGGGCACACCAACATCGAGGTTAGCCAGAAACAGCTTCCACTTGTCCAGGTTGTATAGCTTCCCATGCACATTAACGACGTCGCCGTTCGCCGCTGCTTGTTCTGCATGATAAGGTTCAGATACTGCTGGGAAAGGCTCTGGCTTCGCCGGCGGCGTAACCGATTCCCCAGGTGCGGGAGCGGTAGAAGGATTAGTCGTATTGTCGCTTGGACGGTCAGACTTCTCACCGCAGCCCGACAGCAGCACCATTACAGCAGCTAAAGTTAGCAGCCATTTGGTCATGATTGAATCACCTCACACATTAGAACGATACGGCAGGTCCGAATGTTCCAGTCCTTTTCAGTAAATTCCAATTATGGTACGGTTGTCTTATCGAGGTGATATTGTATGATCAAATGGTTCTTATCCTTATCGCTCTTCTTCACGCTGGCAAGGTGCGACGGGGCTCCCTCTCAGCAGCTTGGCCCGCTGCCTGCTATGTCCGAAGCCCTATCCTACACGACAGAGAAAGCACTGGCCAATGGGGATGTCGTGCAGCCAATAGACAAGCTGTTCGGTCTTGAGCATTGGGAGCGGTTTTATTCGAATTACAAGCTCGGCACGCCCGATCAGGTTCGCATTACGACGTATACCCTCGAAGGTGCTCCTATCTTTTATGATCTTGTTTATGACGGCGGTAACACCATCACTTATACGTTTGATAACACGCTGGATTCGTTCGGTTCACCCCAGCGAGTCAGCACAACCTGCCGTTCCATTGTTACCGATTCTAAAGTGCAGAACGGTGAATCCTACCGACTGAGTAACTGTAAGGATGATTTGATCAGACAAACGTTCAGATTCTCGATTGATGACGTCCTTCCTATCCCCTCTTACTTGCGCGACTAAAAATAATCCCCATAGCAGACGCATGCTCACTCGCATTCGTCTGCTATGGGGATTTCTCAACTACTAACCAAGTTACCGCTGCGCCATCAGCAGCTCACTGTACACGCCGCCCTCGCGCGCCAACAGCTCCTCGTGCGTGCCGCTGTCCGCCAGCCGTCCGCTGTCGAGGACGAAGATCCGATCGGCATTCTCAATCGTCGACAGCCGGTGTGCGATCATGATCGTGGTCTGTCCGTCGCGACGCTCATCCAGCGCCGCAAGAAGCTGACGCTCCGTCTCCAGATCAAGCGCGGAAGTCGCCTCGTCGAGCACAAGAATGTCCGGATTGGTCAGAATCGCACGTGCGATCGCAATCCGCTGCCGCTGACCGCCGGACAGCTTAATGCCCCGCTCGCCGACCTGCGTATCATAGCCGTCTGGCAGCCGCTCGATGAAGCTGTCGATCTGCGCGATCCGGCAAGCTTCTCGCATATCCTCATCGGTGAGCGTCTCCCGCCCCATAAGCAGATTCTCGCGAATCGTATCCGGGAACATGTAAGGATCTTGGAAGACGATCGACAGCCCGCCTGTCCATTGCTCGCGATCCAGCTCATACAACGGAATGCCGTTAACGCGGATGCCGCCTTCCTGCGGATCATAAAACCGAACGAGCAGCTGTGCGATCGTCGATTTGCCGCCGCCGCTTGAACCAACGAACGCCAGCTTCTGACCCGCCTGCAGGTCCGCATTCAAGCCGCGAATAACGTCCGGCAGCTCATCTGCGTAACGGAACCGAATGTCGTCGAAATCGATTCGCTTCGGCGCTTCCGCCAGCTTCTTCGTGCCAGCTTCATTCTGCTCCATCGTCAGAATACCGTTGACCCGCTCCATATAAGCCAAGTGACTCGACACCCCCATGAAGAACTGGAACAGGTTGTAGCATGAATCAGACATTTGCGTCGCGAACTGGAAGACGATAACGAATGTACCGATCGAGATACGTCCGTGCATCAGCTCATAGCCGCCGTAACCGAGCACGATAAGGCCGATTCCCCACTTCATCGGGTCGCTCCAACGCATCTGACGATTAACGAGCTTTCCTTCCTCCAACACCTGCTCGAAGTATCGCTCGAACAGTTTGTTATACATCTTCTCTTCCCACTTCAATCGGTGGAAAGCAACAACTTCACGCGTTGAAGCGACGCCTTCTTCAATCCCGATCAACAGCGCCGTCCGGCGCTCCGATACCCGCTTCGCAGCAGCCTTCAGCTTCGGCGTGAAGTAGTAGCCCGCTCCCAAGTAGAAGCCGCACATAATGAGTACCATGATCAGCAGTGTCGGGCTGGAGAAGCCGATGAAGCCCACCAGAATGAGCAGGTTAATCCCTTCCTGCACACCCCGCGGCAGCTGCCAGCCCATAAAGCTGGCGGACAAGAACAAATCCTGCGTCATCGTGTACACATACTTGCCGTTGCGTTCACGGCCGAACCGTTCAATCGGTACGTTCTCAATCCGTCCGAGCATCCGCTGCAGCAGCGAATGGCTGATCGCGAATTCGTTCGTAACGAGCTGTCTGCTCGTCATCGTGAACATTAACGCGTGAACGATACCTGCAGCTGCAAACACCGTAACAACAGCTGGCAGCCAGCTGTATTTGCCTTGACCGAACACATCGTCAATCAATATTTTCTGCACGTAGACAAGCGTATAGTTGGATACCGATTCGAGCGCTAACAGTAGAAGAACGATCATATAAGACCGCTTCACGATCATCATGTTGCGAATCATAAATTGGATGTAATTCATACGGCCTTCACCTCATCCTTCACAGCCGCCACGCCCGCATGTCCCTGCTCCAGCTCGTACAGCAGACCGCGGCGCGCCATCAGCTCCTCGTAGGAGCCTATCTCCGCTGCGCGACCCTCATGCACAACAACAATCCGGTCAAAATGCTTCACCGTCGACAGCCGATGCGCAATCGCGATCGTCGTCCGGCCAACAAGGACACGGTCCAGCGCCTGCTGCACTTCGTATTCGCTCACGTTATCAAGCGACGAGGTCGCTTCATCCAGCAGAATGACTGCTGGCTGCTTGATGAACATCCGCGCAATCGCCACGCGCTGCTTCTGACCGCCGGACAGCTTAACGCCGCGCTCGCCGACCTGCGTGTTATAGCCATCTGGCAGCTGCATAATGAAGTCATGCGCATAGGCGGCTTTCGCAGCCTCAATCACTTCCTCATCAGTCGCGCTTGGCATCCCGAATTGAATGTTCTCCTTCACCGTTGAGCCGAATAGATACGTCTCTTGGAACACGTAGCCAATCGAATCGCGCAGCTTTTCAAGCGACATCTCATGAATTGGCGCACCATCAAGCTTCACTACACCGCTCGTTGGATCGTAAAATCGGCCGACCATTTTGAACAACGTCGTCTTGCCGCCACCGCTAGCGCCAACGAATGCGATCTTCTCCCCTGGCTTAATGTCTAGGTTAAACCCTTTAATTACCGGCGGCTGATCGAGATAACCAAACTCGACATTCTCAAATTGCAACCGACCGCGCACATCAGCAGGCTCGATCGGATCCTCAGGATCTTCAATCTTGATCTTCTTGTGCATGAATTCGTACAACGGTGCCGTCTGATGAATGATGAGCCGCTGTTCGGTCAGCTGCGTAACGAGCAGCGTCAGCTTGAACATCGTCGACATATAGAGCAGGGTGAACGCAACAAAGCCGCCCAGCGAAACCATGTCATGCTTCAGCATGTAATAGCCCGTCAGGAACAACGCAATGGCGCCCATATAGAACGTAATGCGACGGAAGCTGCCGCGTGCGAAGCCATAGGTAGCCGCTGACAAATAATCGCGCGACCACGCCTTGTGCTCCTTATACGTGCGGCTGTGGTACCAAGGCTGTGCGCCGAATGCGCGGAATTCACGGAAGCCCGATACGCTTTCGTACACCTTCTGATTGAAGGCGATTCGGCCCTGCCCTGACTTTTTGCCATAATGCGCTGCCTTCTTCTCAAAGTAAGGACCAAACAAGTAATACAGGCAGAACGTCGGAATCATAATAAGCGTCAACCACGCGTTAATGTTCAGCAGCAGTATGATCGCGATGAACACATACAGCAGATTATCAATAATGCTGGGCAAGTATTGCCGATAAATCCGCTGCACCGACATGACTTCAGAGTTAAACATCGAGAGCGTCTCCCCTGCCGGATGACGTTCATAGTGCGCAAAGCCTAGCTTGCGCAGCTGCTTGAAGATGGTGCTCTGCATATCGCGCGCCGCCAGCTCACCGATCGTTCGCTGCAAGATGTTCCGCTTGTTTTTCGCGAACAGCATCAGCACATTCACCGTTACGAGCAGACCGAGCAATCCATAGAATACGCGGAAATTGCCCTGCTGGACGACATGGTCAATGATGTACTGAATGACCTTTGGTGTCATCGTATCGCCAGCCACGGATAACACGGCACATAAAGCCAGCAGTGAAATCTGTTTCCCGTATGGGCGTAGAAACGATAGTGCCCATAGGTACGATCGCCTTGTTGCTTTGCGGTCCGAATCGTTCATGTTGCTCCCCTTCTTTCTTTCCTCCGACAAATTTACATTCTCTCAAGAAAAAGTCATCTTTACAGTTTACTAATCGTATGTATTTTTGTAAACGCTTTAACGTAGATGTTAATCCCTTGTCTTCTTGCATACAAAAAAGAACCCCGAGAGCTTGTCAGCCCTCAGGGTTCCCTTCGATTACGTCAAACGTTTCGCGTCAATTATTGACCGCTCCACAGTTCTACGCGCTCTTTGATATATTTCGTGTACTCTTCTTCATATTTCGTAACACCGTTCTTATCGAGCTCTGCCATGAATGCATCCCACTTCGCATCGAATTCCGATGGCTTGGACAGGATGATTTCTGGAATGTCCTTACGAACGATTGGCGTCAGCTTGTTGTAGATGATGTTCGCGTCGGAGTCGCTTGGAACTGGAAGATTCCATGCAGCGCCCCAAGGCTTAGCTGCGAATTCTGTTTCCGATGGGTAGAAGTCTTTCCACGTCGTTTTACCGTATTTCTCGAGAACTTTCTTATCTTCAGCCGTGTACGATGCCACGATTTGCTCAGGGAAGTTCGTCGTGAAGTAGTTGTCCGTCGAGTCTTTTACGCCGTCGCCATAGTGCGGAGCGTAGTTCGTCCACAGACCAATACCTGTCGTTTTACGGAAGTTGGAAGCGTCGTTCGTCTTCGCGTCTTGCACTTCTTGCGGAATTACGCGCTTACCGTTCTCAACATTGTATTGCTCGCCTTCGAAGCCCCAGTTGACCATGATTTGGCCTTCTTCGGAAGCCAGGTAATCAAGCATTTGGATAATACGCTCTGGGTTCTTAGCATCCTTCGAGATCATGAGGCCATAGCCGCCCATGAAGCCCGTTGGTTCGAACGAGTGGTCAACCGTCGAATCGTCCAGCTGTACGGAGTAGAAGCCGTACGTCGCTTTTTCGTTGCCGTCTTTTTTCAGCGTGTCGATAGCGGATTGGAAGCCCCACTTCTGGTCGATTACGCCAACAACGCGGCCTTGAGCGATTTTTGCTTTGTATTGGTCTTCCTTCTGAACGAACGATTCTGGGTCAAGGAGACCGATGTCGTTCATGTGGTTCAGCCAGCGGAAGTATTCTTTTTCTTCAGGACGACGATAGTGGAACGTCGCTTCGTACGTCTTTGGATCGATGTATACTTCACCGTCATCGGATGCGCCCGTTGCTTGGAACGCTGGGTTCGTAACGGAGATCATGATACGCCAGTCGTCTGCAAGCAGCGACAGACCGATCGTTTTCTTGCCGTCTGCCGTTGTTGGGTGTTTCGCAACGTAGTCAGCAATAATTTTTTCGTAGTCTTGAACCGTTTTGATTTCTGGGTAGCCAGCTTCTTCTACAGCTTGGTGCTGCAGGGAGAATGCGCCGCCAGCATCAAAGTACGTTTGGCCTACGCCGTCGTACGTTGGAATAACGTAGATCGCTTGATCTTCATTGTTCCATTTCAGACGGTTCCAGTAGTCACCGTATACTTTCTTCAGGTTAGGACCGTATTTATCGATCAGATCCGTAAGGTCAAGCACTGCGCCTGCGTCAACAAACAGGTTCGAGCTGCCTTTAGCGGAGATGATATCCGGGTAGTCGCCACTTGCTGCAACGAGCGATACTTTGTTCGCGTCCGTAGCGAAGTCCATTTTGAGCGTGATGCCCGTTTTTTCAGTAATCTTTTTGCCGATCTCGTCTTGCATTTGGTTCCAGTCCGGACTTGGGTCTGCAGCCAACATCGTATACGTAATTGGCGTCGTATCAACTGCCGGAGTTTCTGTCGTTGTGCCCGTTGTGCCTTCCGGCTCTTTCTCTGTGTTGTCCGAAGAGCCACATGCTGCAAGAGAACCTACGAGCATTGCACTCGCGAGCAGCAGGCTTGATTGTTTCAAGACCTTACCTTTCATACCGATACCCTCCCTAAGATAACAAATCATATATTGTATAACAGGATAGCCTGTTCATACCGTAGGTTAGAGATGCAAGACGAGACGCTTCGGCTTAAGATTTTACAGCGCCGAGTGTCATGCCGCTAACGAAGTAACGCTGCAGGAACGGATAAACCACGAGAATTGGCAGCGATACAACGATTGTAATCGCCATCTTGATCGATTCCGGCGATACGCTCGTTACGATGTCGGTAATGTTCTTACCGCGTACGTCCGAAGAGTTCGTCGTCGATTGCAGTACCTTCGTCAGCTCGTATTGGAGCGTCGTCAGGCTTGGCGTACTGTTGTTGTACAGGTACGTATCGAACCAAGAGTTCCATTGACCGACCGCCAGGAACAACGCGATCGTTGCAAGCACCGGCTTACAGAGCGGCAGAATGACACGCCAGTAGATGGTGAAGTCATTCGCGCCGTCAATTTTCGCCGATTCTTGCAGCGCGTACGGCAAGCCGTCGATGAACGAGCGGATAACGAATACGTTGAATGCACTTACGATACCTGGCAGGACGTACACGCCGAACGTGTTCATCAGGTGCAGGTCACGGAAAAGCATGTACGTCGGAATGAGACCGCCGGAAATATACATCGTCATCGCCAAGAAAGTAGAGACGAACTTGCGGCTTTGGAAATCGGGACGCGCCAAGCAATAAGCGATCATCGAACCGCTGAGCAGTCCGAGCAGCGTACCGATTACCGTACGAAGCACCGAAATTTTGAAGCCTGTAATCAGGCCGGAGTAAGCGAAGATCGTTTCATAGTTCTTCAGCGTGAATTCACGCGGGAAGATCGTGAGACCTCCCCGAACCGTATCGTTCGATTCGTTGAACGAGATGGCAAGCACGTTCAAGAACGGATACAGCGTGATAACAAGAACGATGCACATGATGAGGACGTTCGCCCAGTCAAACATTTTATCACTTAAAGTCGCATTAAACGTGGTGTTTCTTGCTTTAGACATAGCCCGAGACATCCCCTTTCTACATGATGCTTTCTTTCGTTACACGCTTGAAGACACCGTTCGCAACGAAGAGCAGAATGATACTGACAACGGAGTTGAACATACTGATCGCCGTACCGAATGAATATCGGTTCTGCGTAATACCGTTATTCAAGGCGTATAAGTCGAGCACTTCCGAATAGTCGATTACCCGTGGGTTGCCCAGCAGGAATTGTTTCTCGAAGCCAATCTGGATCAAGTGACCGATCGACATGATCAGCAGGATCGAAATCGTCGTCCGGATGCCTGGCAGCGTAATGTGCCAGATCGTCCGCCAGCGGCCAGCACCGTCGACGCGTGCCGCTTCATATTGCTCAGGGTCAATGCCCGTAATCGCTGCCAAGTAGATGATCGTGTTCCAGCCCATCTCTTTCCACACATCAGATGCGGTAACGATCGACCAGAAATATTTCTCTTCGCCCATGAACAGAATCGGTTTATCAATGATATGAAGCCCTACAAGAATGTCATTGATAACGCCGCCGTCGATCGAGAGCATTTTCGTTACGATACCCGCAACGACTACCCACGAAACGAAGTGAGGAAGATAAGAAACCGTTTGAACGAACCGTTTGAAGAACTGATTGCGAAGCTCGTTGAGCAATACTGCGAATAGAATCGGTACCGTGAAGCCTGCAACCAAGCTCATGCTGCTCATCGCCAATGTGTTACGAATGACGAGGAAGAAGCGATCGTCTGAGAATAAGTCAATGAAATGCTTAAAGCCGACAAAATCTTGTTTCCAGAACTTCCAGATGGTCCGCCCTGGACCCGGTCTATACTTCTGGAATGCCATGATCCACCCGAAAATCGGCACATAGCTGAATATGAATACCCAAATAACGAATGGAATGGTCATGAAGTATAAGTACTTTTGTTGCAGTGCCTTGTACCAAAAGCCTTTATTTTTCGTTCCGCCGGACTTTTTATCGTCCCGAATTGCTGCTTCCATACTAGCCCTCCTTCTTTCATAAACAACATCATAAAGGATTCAGGCACAAGCTTTGCACCCGATATATTCGTACAAAAATCATATACATTTTCACTATCGCAGACGGTCTGGTTTAATATGTAACGCTTGGTTAACCGCTATTCTGTAAGCGATTCCATCTCGTTTGCTTCCTAATGGTACCCCACCTTAAGCACTAAATCATACCCGATAAATGTGCACTAAAATACACGACAAATTAGACATGATCGCGTACAAAATGACAAAAAAAGCCGCCCAACGCAATCGTTGGAACGACTTTCTCGGATTTTACAGGTATATTAAGATGGCCGCCCCTTGAACGCAGAAGGCGAAACCCCCTCATATTTCTTGAATTTTGTATGAAAATAATCGACACTCGCGTAGCCGACCCGCTCTGCAGCTTGATGCACCTTTAGTCCCTGCGCCAACAATTCTTTCGCCTTCTCGATTCGAACCTTATCGAGGTACGTGTTGAAATACTCACCCGTATGCGTCTTGAACAGCTTCCCGAGATAGCTGCTGTTGTAGTTGAACAGCTCAGCGATCGTCTCCAGCTTCAAGTTCTCGCTCGAATGGCGGCGAATGAAATCCTCGACCTGCTTAATAATCGTCTCCGGGCTGTGCTCGGTTGAGTAACGAACCGTCCCTTCAATCGCCTGACTTAAATGGCTGATAAGCGACTGCAGGCTTCTCTGCCGGATAACATCCGAAATGACTGGGCCAAATGAATGAGCCGACGTGAACGTCTTCGGATTCGCTGCTGCCAGCTTGTTGAACGCCACCGATGCCATCTGGGCAAAAGACGACTTGACCGTCTCCTCGTCCAGCCTCGCCGCGGTCATCCGCTCTGCAAGTGCCTCTATCGTACGAACCGCGCTGTCCTTATTGCCGATATCCATCGCCAGGAACAGCTGATCCGCATAGTCGTCCAACTCGCCAGGCTCGATAGCCGATCGTTTCTCTCCTGCATCATCCGCCTGCACGATGACGCCCATCCCAAGCACGAAACGCTGGCGCATTCCTTCAACCGCCTGCTCATAGGAATGTCTAACGTCAAGGAAGGAATCAACCTTACTGCCGACCGAGATGTACAGCGGAACCTTCTCGTTGTTCAATAGTGCACGGAGTGCTTCGTGCCACTGCGCTTCCCCCTTCTCGTCCGCACGCAGTAGAATGCCGATATAAGGCTCTGCTAGAAAAGCAAAGCTCTGTTCTCGATCGAGCTCGCGGCTCCATTTGCTCTTGAGCAGACCAACCCCTGATTCGTCCTCTTCCGAGAGGTCAACCTCTACGACCGCCACGCGATAGCTTGACCAATCGAGGTCAAGCCGCTGCGAGATTGGCCCCCACAGATCCTCACTGAGCGAATCCCCTGCTGTGCCTGTGACGACCGAGGCAATCAATTGCTCTCCTCGCCAAGCGAGCTCCGATTCTTGCTGCCGTTTCTGCTCTTTCTCTTCGATAAGACGATCACGAATCCGAGCAAGACTCTCGCACAGCTCCTTCTCATCGACAGGCTTCAGCAAGTAGCCATCAACGCGGAATCCGATCGCCTTCTTCGCATAGTCGAAATCCGAATAACCGCTAAGAATGAGGAAGTGACAGTCGCTGCCCTTCTCTCGAATTCGTTCAATCAGCTCTAATCCGTTAATTCCGGGCATTCTTATATCAACGAGCATCAAATCCGGCTGCAGCTCATCCGCCTTCGCAAGCGCTTCTCTTCCGTTAGCAGCCGTTCCACATACCTCGAAGCCAAATGATTCCCACTCAATCAGCGTTGTCATCCCTTCACGGATTGATGGCTCGTCATCTACGATTAGCACTTTATACATGCTTACCATTCCTCCCTTCCCGCCGGCAGCGTCATTCGGATTTGTGTCCCTTCATCCGGTGTGCTCTCAAGCGAGAGGGCGTAAAGTTCGCCGTACGTAAGCTTGAGCCGCTGATGTACATTTCGCATGCCGATCCGGTACCCTTCCCGATCTTCCATATCATCAAGCGACTCCATAAGCTGCTCCAGTCGCTCTTCCGTCATGCCTTCTCCGTTATCGGAGATTTCAATGATAAGCGTCTTCCTATCCTTAGACATCGTCGTCCGAATGACGACGCATCCGCCTTCTTCCTTGCTCTCCAGCCCATGCACGACCGCATTCTCGACCAGCGGCTGTACAATAAGCGGCGGTACGCGAACATGCAGGGAACGCGGATCAATGTCCAGCTCGAAGGCGAGCCGATCACCGAACCGGAATCGTTGAATTTCTAGGTAGCAGCGGACGATCTCGATCTCATCGTCCAGCTTAATGCTGGAGCCGCCGATCTCTAGGTTTTTGCGCATAAGCGTTCCGAGCAGTTTAACTGTCTGTGCAATCTCGGTCTGCTTGTTCATATGCGCTTTCATCCGGATGGACTCCAATGCGTTGAACAGGAAATGCGGATTAATTTGGCTCGCCATCATGCGAAGCTTAATTTCCTTCTGCTTGATTTTGAGCAAATTTTGCTGTTCATTGGATTCCCGCACTTCTTCCATCAGATCACGAATACTGTGCATCATACCGTTGAATTGGCGGGCAAGCTGACCAACCTCATCATTACCGTCCAGCTGCAGCGCTACATTCAGATTGCCGCTTGCTACTTTATTCATTTCTCGGCTGAGCTGAAGCATCCGATTAGATAGAAGCTTGGACACGAACGAGATCAACAAAATCGCTACGATGAAGCTAAACAGCATAATCATCAAGCCAAGCATCCCAATACGGTTCGCATCCTTCACGATGCCCTCAATCCCGATCACCGATACGATTCGTAGTCCATTGCGGCTTAAGTCCGGCGTGATCGATTCCACGACAACCTTGGACTGTTTGCCATCGACACGCGTATCATACGTCCCATCCTTGAAGCCATCGAGCGTCATTCCGACGTTCACATCACTTAAGGCAAGTCCTTCATCGGCGGAACACGTGGATGCGACAATATGATTGTTTTCATCAATAATCATCGTATCGTACGGCTCGTTCATCAGAATGCTCGTCAATTCGCTGCGATTGAGTGAAATAACAAGAATACCGCTCGTCCTATATTCCAAGAAGTCGATACGACGCACAAGGTTCAAATACTTGTCTCCAGGATTCGTCTCTTCATCGAAGTAATACCACAATGCCATCGGGCTGTCCTGAGCTTCCTTATACCAATAGGCTGCCTGTGTCGACGTATTCGGCTTCATAAATTCCCAGTTGTTAAGCAAGGTCGGATTGTCCATATAAAATCGAATGCTGCGAATTTCTTTATGCAGGTTCTTCGCACTCTTTATCCCCGTATAATCGCGATATGCGCGAAATACATCAACTGAATTAGCGAACGACGTATTCGCAATTCGCCTCAGTTGATCGTCATATAGCGTGTTTGCTACATCAATAGGCACAGCGAGCAGCTGACTAGTCCGCTGCTTAATCCGGTCTACGTTGTTGAGCGACTGCGCGACTGCTTCATCAAGCACCTTTTCACGAAACTGAGCAGTTAGGAAGAGTCCGACTATAAGTACGGGAACGATGACAACAAGCACGAGCGACAAGAAGAGCTTCGTGCGTATTTTCATATTATTAAACCATTTGGAAATCCGATGCATCCCTTTGTCACACCTTCTGTTTCGAAGCGAAATATCGAAACGTGTCGATATTTGTCATCTATTATACGACAACAATAAAGCTCTGTTTAGTCTATTTTGCCATATAAGCGTCTGTAAGTTTCCGAGAATCGGCTTAGAAGCAACTTTATTAATGAAGCTTTCGGAATTGCTCCGGTGTCATCCCTTCCGCCTTGCGGAATACGGAGATGAAATGGCTCGCGTCCCGATAGCCTACTTCCTGCGCGATCTGCATAATCGGTTTGCGCTCCAAACCGCTAATAAGCTCTTTCGCTTTCGACAAGCGCAGTTGGATCAAATAAGTGTAAGCCGTCATGCCGAATGCTTTGCGGAACAGCATATTCAAGTAACGCGGTGATACATTCAGCTGGTCCGCCATTTCCGGCAGGCCAACAGCAGGATCGCTATAGTTGCTGTCGAGCCAGGCGAGCAACGGGTTAAGCCTTTCCATATGTTGAAACAGCGACGAGCCGGAGCCGACTTGGCCATATTTTTTCAACAGCAATAGAAATCGATACAGCCCGCTTGACGCATCAAGACCCGAACGGTCATCGGCGGTTTCGATCGCACCAAGCATACGATGCAAATGTCCGCTAAGCTCCGACGCCTCCTGCTCCCACTTGAACCATTCCGAATGCCGGAAGCCAAGCGAAGTCACCATCGGCGCAGCCTGCGACCCGTCGAATGTAATGTAGCTCGTTGACCATTCGTCCCCGCCCTTGCGATAGGAATGCTTAATATTCGGGTATAGCAAAATGCCCGTATGCGGCGGAAGCGTTAGACTTTGGCCGGCAACCTCGATAATACCTTCCCCACTTACTGTCTCCAGCCAATGGAAGCAAGGATACCCTTCTTCACGGTCAACCGATTCCTGCTCCGGATTATAACCAATGCTTTCTACATATATCGGCAAAGCGGGCTGCGCACCCGTGAATAGAAAATGCCTTCTTCGGCCATCCGACAACCGAATAGGCCTGCCGCGTTGATGTTGATTCGATGGATTGACTCTCATACTGATCCCTCCGTGTCCTAGCATAGCACAATCAGCTCTGAAGAGCATGAATAAGGACGATTGCACTAGTATTTATATGGGTCCATTGGATATTTCTGTTGTCAACAACTGTGCGCTCCTGTAACATCAATGCTGGCTTATGACATTTGTTCTATGATGAGGGGGATTCGGCATTATGGATGGCTATTTGCTGCTGGTTGTCGTACACGTAATGGCTGCAATCATCGGAATCGGACCCACGTATTTCTCGCCTGTATTGCTCCGCTCTGGTCAGACGACGGAGCAGCTTCGCATCTCGTTCCGTCTAGGCGCCATTCTGGAGCTGTTCCCGAAGATCGGCGGGTCGCTTGCCGTGCTCAGCGGCATTGCACTCGTCATCATTGGCGACTATCAGTTCAAGGATGTATGGATTTATTGCTCGCTGGCGATCTATGTCTTGATTCAAATGCTCGTCATCGGCTTCGCTGCTCCTAGACAGAAGAAAGTATTCAACTGGTTGTTCGATCAAGCAGCAGCCTCACAATCATCCGCTAGCCCTCCTGGCGATTACAACGCACTTCTATCCCAAGTACGAACGATCCACTATGTAGCGACCTTGCTAGGCATCGCATTGTTTGTCCTCATGATCGTTAAGCCGACTCTATAGCAGCCACAGCCACCATACCACCC
Organism: Paenibacillus cellulosilyticus; assembly: GCF_003182255.1. Taxonomy (GTDB): domain Bacteria; phylum Bacillota; class Bacilli; order Paenibacillales; family Paenibacillaceae; genus Paenibacillus_T; species Paenibacillus_T cellulosilyticus. Next base: position 17,359 of record NZ_QGTQ01000051.1, read on the forward strand.
TTATTAAATAATCGGTACGTTCACGCAAAGAATCTCCAAGTCCACGAAAGCGGATTTGGAGATTCTTTTGTTGCATGATGCGTGAACGCTGAACGCCCGTGGTGCTAATTATACTTTCACGCGGATAACGTTCCACGAAGCTTTCGGCAGCGATGCTTGAATCGACAAGCCGTCAGCTGTCGCGTTTCCACTGTTGTGTGGTACAACACGGTTTGGTTGAAGCTCCGTATTAACAGCTTTCAGATCATCCGATTCGAGTACGATGTGCTCGATAACCGTTGCAGAGCCGAAGCTGCGCAGATCGATTTCGAATGGAAGCGACTCTTCCAGATGGCGGTTAACCGCGAAGATCGTAACCTCTTCCTTCTCTTCGTTATGAATCGCGATCGATTCGAGATAAGGAACATCCGTAATTTCTTTCGTGTCGTACTTGTCCGATTGAACGAGAGGCACTAGCGCTTTACCACGGCCGAATACCGATGCGTGCATGTAAGGATAGAAGATCGTTTGACGCCAAGCACCGCCGCCATTCGATGTCATGATCGGTGCGATTACGTTAACGAGCTGTGCAAGGCACGCCATCTTCACACGATCAGAGTGCTTCAGCATCGCAATGAGCATCGTACCAACAACAAGCGCATCCTCATGGTTGTACACGTCTTCCAGCTGTGGAGGAGCGATTTGCCATGGATCCATCTTGCGGTCAGCTTCGTTGGAGTGGAACCATACGTTCCATTCATCGAACGACAGGAACATTTTCTTCTTGCTGCGTTTCTTCGCTTTAATGTAATCGCAAGTTGCTGCTACCGTACGGATGAAGTCTTCCATTTGGAGCGAACGCGCGAGGAAAGTCGGCGTATCGTTCTCATGGTTGCCGTAGTATTGGTGCAGCGACAAGTATTCAACGTGATCATACGTGTGATCGAGTACAGTTGCTTCCCACTCTGGGAACGTTGGCATTCCGATTGCCGAGCTGCCGCAAGCAACGAGCTCGATCGTCGGGTCAACCCATTTCATAACCTTCGCCGACTCAAGTGCAATGCGTCCATACTCTGCAGCCGTCTTATGGCCGATTTGCCAAGGGCCGTCCATCTCGTTGCCGAGGCACCACGTTTTAATGTTGTGCGGCTGCTCGTAACCGTGGGAACGGCGCAGGTCACTCCAGTAAGATCCGCTAGCATGGTTGCTGTATTCTACAATGTTACGTGCATCGTCGATACCGCGCGTACCAAGGTTAACTGCCATCATCACTTGCGTATTGGCTTTTTTTGCCCAATCAACGAATTCGTTAAAGCCGAATTGGTTTGTTTCAACTACACGCCATGCCAGCTCGAGTCTGCGCTTACGCAGCTCTTTCGGGCCAACCGTATCTTCCCAGTTGTAACCGGATACGAAGTTACCGCCTGGGTAACGAACGATTGGAACCTGCAGCTCGTTAATCAAACCAAGTACGTCACCGCGGAAGCCGTTCTCATCCGCTGTTGTATGACCTGGCTCATAGATGCCGTTATATACGGCACGACCCAGGTGCTCAATGAAAGATCCATAAATACGGTCATCAATTTCGGAGATTGCAAAATCTTTGTCAACAATCATTTTGGCTTTTAAACTCATGTGGACAACTCCTCTACCTTGGATTAATATTAGTATTAATTAAATTAAGAATTATGTTAATCCTTAACTCAATTAAAAACGATATCGCTTTCATATGCAACATTTTTTTTGAATAAAAGCCTTTTCATCTCAATAGTTTATGTATATATTAATTATTATGTAAATACACAATCAATTCACTTACATATAAAATAAAGGGTTACTTATTGACCATAGTAATGGGGGAACGAACGATAATGATTAAAGCCAGTGCGGATGTAAAATGGCTTCCGTTATTCGAAGCGCTCGCGAGCGAGGTACGTTTGAACATATTGAAGCTGCTTGCGCAGAAGCCAATGAACAACAAAGACCTGGCTGAGCAGTTGAATTTAAGCGGTGCTATTGTCACCATGCACATTCGAAAGCTGCAGCAGGCAGGCCTTATTCGATCTGAGATGGTTCGCCTTAACGGCGGCACCCATAAGCTCAATTCTTTGATTGAGGAGTGGATCGAGATCGCTCTCCCTCAAATGGAGGAGACGATACGTCCGATGCATGAGGTGTCCATTCCGATCGGACATTACACCTCATTCGAGGTTCACCCAACCTGTGGTCTCGCTACCACTTCGCAATACATCGGCCACTTCGACGACCCGCGCTACTTCCTCTCGCCTGAGCGGATGCACGCGAATATTTTATGGTTCGGCAAGGGCTACATCGAATATAAAATACCAAACTATCTGCTCCCGTCTCAACAGCTGACCGAGATCGAAATTACGCTGGAACTGTCCTCCGAAGCGCCTGGTGTCAACTCGAACTGGCCGTCTGATATCCGCTTTCACTTGAATCGAACCAACCTAGGCTACTGGACAAGCCCGGGTGATTCCGGCGGCGGCCGCGGATCCTTCACCCCGGACTGGTGGACGGACAACATTAATCAATACGGCTTCCTCAAGGTGCTGCGGATTAACGAAGAGGGCACCTTCATTGACGGTATTATGCTATCTTCTAACGGTATCAATTCGATCGAGCAGGAGCGCAATCAATGGACGCTGCGCCTATCTGTCGATGAGGAAGCTGCTCATGTCGGCGGCCTGACCTTGTATGGCAAAGGCTTCGGCAACTACAATCAGGACATCGTCTTCCGGACGTATTACAAGCAGGCATAGGTCATTTTACCTGGTGCCGACCGTGCCTTAGGCTCGTCTCCACTCCTCAAATATGGTACGATTTAAACAAAGTACTGACGCGCCGGCGGCATGCGCGGTGCGGAAGTATGTTTGAGGAGGAATCGATCTTGTTATTCATCGACAACCAAGGCATAACCGATCCGACCATTAACCTGGCGATCGAAGAATATGTATTGCGACAGCTGCCTATGACGGACAGCTATCTCTTGTTCTATATCAACGAGCCTTCGATCATCATCGGCAAAAATCAAAATACGATCGAGGAAATCAACAGCGAGTACGTGAACGAACGGGGTATCCACGTTGTTCGCCGTCTCTCTGGCGGCGGTGCCGTCTATCACGATACGGGGAACTTGAATTTCAGCTTCTTGACCAAGGATGACGGTCAATCGTTCCACAACTTCCGCAAGTTCACGCAGCCTGTTATCGACACGCTGCAGGCGCTTGGCGTCGACGCAGAGCTTAGCGGTCGTAACGATATTCAGATCGGCGAGCGTAAAGTGTCCGGCAATGCAATGTTCGCAACACGTGGTCGGATGTTCAGCCATGGCACGCTGCTGTTCCGTTCTGAGATGGAACATGTAGCATCTGCGCTGAAAGTGAAGCCGATCAAGGTCGAATCGAAGGCAACGAAGTCCGTTCGATCGCGTGTCGCTAACATTGCCGAGTTTCTGAACGAGCCGTTGACGATCGAGCAATTCCGCGACGAGCTGCTTCGCCATATCTTTGGCATGGAGCCTTCCGAGGTGCCGCAATACCGTCTCACAGAAGAGGATTGGAAAGCGATTCACGAGCTCTCAGAGAGCCGTTACCGCAATTGGGACTGGAACTATGGCCGCTCACCCAAATTCAATATCCAGAACGCTTACAAGTTCGCTGCAGGCATTATCGACGTACGCCTCGATGTCGAGGACGGCCTAATTGCAGGCTGCCACATCTTCGGTGATTTCTTCGGCGTCGGCGATGTTGCAGATCTGGAGCAAGCGCTAACTGGCATCCGTTATGAAGAGCAGGCGATGAATACCGCGCTTGCAGACAAAGATATCCACCATTACTTCGGCAACGTTACCTTGCAGCAATTCATTGACCTGCTTCTTCTGAAGGAGCAAGCATAATGAAAAGCGGCTTGCCGCATCGGAATCCGTCCCAGCAGGACCGAATCCCATGCAGCAAGCCGCTTTTTTTATTTAAGTGGAGCTATCCTCTAACGGATGATCATCCTTCACGCGTCCTCGGCTGCCCAATATGAACAATGAGGTCCCGATCCACCCGCAGATAGAAGCGATAATAAGCAGACTCGACAACGCAACTGACTCTGACAAGCTTGCACTTAATAATGGACCAAGCGTTCCACGGAAGCCGAACAGCATCAAATGCACGCCGAAGATAACACCTTCTCGACCAGGTACGAGGCGGAAGATGAAGGATAGAATCCCGATGTCCCAGATTGCCTCTCCCATCCCCTGAATACCGTTTCCTAGAATAACAGCACTATAGGTGCCCCATATGCCATACAGCATAGGTACGACCGCGTACGCGCCGATACCGACCATCAGCGTATACCGAATATCGTAACGGTCAATCATCCAGCCAGCAGCGAGGTAGGTCAGCAATAAGCCCGAATAGTAAGCAATCCGCGCCACACCAATCTGCACATTCGTTAAATCCAGCTCATCGACCTGAATAATCTGATACAGTGGGTTAGCAAGCATATTACCAAAGCCTGCGAAGGTCGTTGCTAACAAAAATACCGCCAGCATCCGATTCCCTTTCACTAGGCTCCATTGTTCTTTCAACGTTTCCTTCGCAGAACGTTTCTGCTTCTTCTTGCTATCAGCCTGCACGGCTGGTGTCTTAGGCAAACGAATCGTATTAAATAACCCTGTCGACAAAATGCCGAACAATGCAGCCGCATACAGCGGGCCAGATGGACCAGCATGATCAGACCAGCTTCCTACGATATACGCCAGTGGAATCATCAACGCCCCCATCGCAACACGAACATACCCCATGATTCTGCCGCGAACTTCCCAAGGATACATCTTAGGGATCAGCGAAGCATATGCAGGCGCTTGAATACCCATTAACAGCTGAAAGGATACCGCTGTCGCTACATAGACAGTCGGATGCGGGAACAGTGCAGGAAACACAAGCAGCACCCTGCCAATGGCATTGGGAAGGATATAAAATAACCGATATTTCCCCGTTCGTTCAATAATGCTCGCCCACAGAGGCGAGAAAATAAGCCCGATCGCCGGTGCAGCCGATAATAAGCCGACCTGCAGGTTCGATGCGCCTTCCCGAATGGCGAAAGGCATAAAAAACTGATTCAATACGACATTAAACAAACTGAACAGCATCGATGCCCAAACGTCAATCTTGGCATTGTACCAGACCCGGGCTGGCATTGCTAAACCAAACCTCACAACGGCGTGATGACGCCGCTGTGGCTGTTGTCTTTCCATGGAGTACGTTCCTTTCCTACTGTCCGCATTCTCTCGTAAGTGTAGTCCCAGTAGTAACAATGGTCAAGATATAATAGATTGGTATGCGATAAAACCACAAATCTATCTACATATACAACAAAAAAACCACCTTATCAGGTGGTGTGGTTGATATTATTTGGTTGCGGGGGCAGGATTTGAACCTGCGGCCTTCGGGTTATGAGCCCGACGAGCTACCGAGCTGCTCCACCCCGCGATAAGATTAATGGTGACCCGTAGGGGATTCGAACCCCTGTTACCTCCGTGAAAGGGAGGTGTCTTAACCCCTTGACCAACGGGCCTAACGGTAATTCAAAAACCGTCCGTTGATCACGAAGCATTTGCTGAACAGCCGATTTTTGAATCTTCATGTAAACAAAAGCACGACTGTGTCGCTCTGATGCCCAATGAAGGTTACACCTTCAAAACTGGATGCGAATGTTGAATCCTTAGCCTTAGCATTTGCTTTACCTTCCGAAGAAGGATTCTAGCGTATGCTTCCGAAGCGAGCTTTTCTTACGAAAAGCTTTTAGGATAAGCCCTCGACCTATTAGTACTCGTCAGCTGCACGCATTGCTGCGCTTCCACCCCGAGCCTATCAACCTGGTCGTCTTCCAGGGGTCT
>NZ_QGTQ01000052.1 GCF_003182255.1 Paenibacillus cellulosilyticus
GATGGGTATTAGGACATTGATCCGTTCAACCCCCATCATACGAGGCGCTCCTTTTTTTGTCCAAGCTCAATTCTTAGACTCTACAGGAATGTTTAGCGCATAAAAACGTGCATTTGGAGCTGAATAAGCCCCATGGCAACCGTGAGAGACTCGCTACTGCCGCCCCAACCGTCAACCGTCAACCGTCAACCGTCAACCATCAACCATCAACCATCAACCGTCAAACGTTACTCGTTCGAAACGATCAGTTGCAGCTTGCCTTCGAGCTCATACGAGTCGAAGCCGACAGGGAGGATGAAGTGTGTGCCCTTCGGCAGCTCATAGCTCTGGCCGTCTGCGCGAAGCACGCCGCTGCCGTCGATGACGCTGAGGATTTTATACTTTTGCTCGCCGCCTCGCAACTGCGCTGTGCCGTCTACATCCCATTTCTCAACAGTAAAGAAGTCATTGGAGACGAAAGTCGTAACGGCGAGCCCTTCGGCTTGGCGCGTGTTGTAGCTGCCTGCTACATAAGCTTGCGGAATCGTCGTTACGTCGATCGCCTTCTCCAGATGCAGCTCGCGCAGGTTGCCGTCTTTGTCGCGACGATCGTAGTCGTATACGCGGTACGTCGTATCGGAGCTTTGCTGTGTTTCAAGTACGACAACACCGCGACCGAGCGCATGAATCGTGCCGCTTGGTACGTAGAAGAAATCGCCGGATTTGACCGGAATGGAAGTCAGCAGGTCATTCCACTTGCCCTCTTGAATCAGCTGAACCAATTGTTCCTTCGAATGTGCTTCATGGCCGTAAATAATCGATGCGCCTGGTTCAGCGTCAACGATGTACCAGCATTCCGTCTTGCCTAGCTCGCCGTTCTCGTGAACACCAGCATACGCATCGTCGGGATGCACCTGTACGGATAGGTCATCAGAAGCGTCAAGCAGCTTCGTCAGAAGCGGGAAGACGGCGGACTTAGAAGCGAACAACTCGGGATGAGCGCTCCACAGGTCGCCAAGCTTCATGCCCGCATAAGGGCCATTGTTTACGACGCTCTGGCCGTTTGGATGTGCGGATACCGCCCAGCATTCGCCAGTTGTGTTGCTTGGAATCTCGTATTGGAACAGTTCATTCAGCTTCGTGCCGCCCCAGATACGCTCTTGAAAGACGGGCTGTAGGAAGATTGGTTGATTCAAATTCATCGTATATCAAACTCCTTATTTGAGGTCGTTCAAAAAGTCCAGCTGAAAATCGAACTTTTTGAACACGTACTATTTGTAATCGATATGAATGAGAGCAGCTGCGCCAATTAGGCCTGCATCCTGCGACAGTGCAGCGGGAACAACACGTGTCCGGCGTCCGGACGGATTAAGCGCATGTTTCTGAATATAGTCCGTAACCGCATCGAACAATGGCGCACCTACTTGCGAAACGCCGCCGCCGATAATCACAAGCTCAGGGTCGAGCGTATTGATCATCGTTACGCAGCCGACGCCGATATAACGGAACACACGATCAATTAGTTCCTTCACTTCAGCGTTCTCGCCGCTGAATGCGAGGTCGAATGCTTCCTTCGAGCTGATTTCCCTGCCGACAAGCTCGCTCGCCATTCGAGCGATGGCCGTACCGGAAGCAATAAACTCGAGACAGCCTTTCTGCCCGCAAGGGCAGGTGCCGACGGATGGATCAATGACAATATGACCAATGTCGCCAGCGTTGCCAGTTGCGCCTGTAAGTAGTTTACCATGGCTGAAGATGCCTGCACCAATCCCTGTACTTACCGTTATGAATACAAAATGGTCCGTCTCCCGTCCGGCACCGACCCAACGCTCCGCTAGTGCGGCGGCGGTTGCGTCGTTCTCGAAGGTGATCGGCACGCTGAAATATCGTTTCATCGAGTCAACGATCGGGAAGCCCCACCATTCTCGTAGGTTCGGCGGCTCGGCGATAATGCCTTTTTTCGTATCGAGCGGTCCTGGGGCGCCAATTCCGATGCCTTTCAGCGACGAAGCGGAAAAACCTGCGTCACCGATCAGTTTATTTACCGCTGCAGCAATTTCATCCACCATATGCGAAGGCTCAGAGCCGGTCGGTAGTGCGGTCTTCGCCAGCACTTGTCCGTTCGAATCGATTAGCCCGATCGCGGTTTTTGTTCCTCCAATGTCAATGCCAACTGCGTATTGCAAGGTTATGTCCTCCTTAATCATCTGCTTGACAAACTTGACAAATATTTAATTTGTAAAGTAAAGTTGCAACTAGTCTATCATGTGCGGGAAGGATTGAAAAGAGATGGCTAGGAAAAAGAAAGTGTCGATGCAGGACATCGCCGATCATCTCGATATTTCGAAAAATGCGGTGTCGCTCGCTCTTCAGAACAAGCAGGGCGTTAGCGCCGACATGCGCAACAAAATCATTGAGGCTGCCAAGCAATTAGGCTATGGCCCATATGGGGATCAACCCGCCGCTGGCGGCACCGTCTTAGTTCTTGTACCAGAACGAATCATGGGCTATGAGGATAACGAGCACTTCAAGTTTTTCCACGATATGATCTGGGGCTTGGAGAAGAGTATTCGCGCAAGAGGCTTGAACGCTGTCATTGCACCGATTGATGCGGAGATGGAAGCGGGGCTTATGCTGCCGCGGCACTGTACGGAACTCCTATACCGTGGAATCATATTGTTCGGCATTGTCGATCGTGCTTACGCTGAAGTTGTATGGGAGCTGGATGTACCGCTTGTGATGCTCGATTCGTACCATTCGGGACTGCCTTGTCCAGTCGTTGCTTCGGATAATGTCGAGGGTGCCCACGAGGCGGTATCCGTGTTGATTGGGGCAGGCCACCGCGATATCGGCTTTATTGGGCCTGCGAACTTGACGTCCAGCCATCAGGAGCGCTGGTTCGGCTATTGGAGAGCGATGACGGAGAACGGCCTGCCCATTGAAACGGAGAAGGTGATGGCTTCGTCGGTAGGTTTCCAAGATACGAAGGCGGAGCTGGGAACATTCATTGACGGGTTGAAGCAGCTGCCGACGGCCTTCTTCTGTGGCAATGACCGTATTGCATACTTGCTTGCAAGCCAGCTTCGCAGCAGGGGCATTCGTGTGCCGGAGGACGTCTCGATCGTTGGCTTCGATGATTTGAAATACGAGGAATCGGAAGGGCTCCAGCTAACAACGATGCGAGTCGAGAAGGCGCGGCTGTGCAGCGCTGCGATCGATATGCTGCTGAAGACGGAAGGTAAGTTCAGAGAGACGCTCCGCCACTATATCCGGCCTACACTCATCATGCGAGACTCTGTTCGCGAATGTTAGCAAGCTCGCTCGATTAACGATGCTAACATGTGATAACAAACAAGTGCGGAAGCTAACATTTTGTCGTATAATGGGGGCAACATTCGACGTTCGGTTGTCAGCACCAAGAAGGTTGGATGAAGCGGGGAATGAGGATCGGAGCGTAGTGAAGTGCTGCGTGAGAACCGAAAGTTCCTGCCGAATGCAAGTTTCGAAGCCGAAAATACTTCTTAGGTTGCTTCGTGATCACAAGCGGACACCTTTGTTAGGACGGAAGGACTAGGATGATGAACGTAAGACGCTGGATCGGATCGGCGTGGTCCAAGCTGATGGACATGCCTATGGAGCGCAAGCTGCTGTTCGTGTTTCTGGTCATCATTATTTTGCCGCTGACATTCATTGGGTACGTCTCGTATTCGAATTACACGAATTCGATTGAGAAGACGACGATGTCGTATTCGGCGAACTTAATGACGGCGATGATGGAGCGAACGGATGATTATATCGACGATATGATGCGAATCTCGTCTATTCCAGCCTACCAGGCAGAGATTAAGCAGAATCTCATTCGATCCAATACGTATTATGGCGAGCGCCAGCCTGCCAATGGCGGCGACAAGGTACAGGAGGATTTGAACCAAGTGCTATTAATTCAGCGCGGGATTCAGTCGTCTGTCAAATTCATCAACAACATGAAGCGTGGAGCGAACGTTGTTTATATTTTCGATGAATACGGGAATGGCTACTACTCGACGGAATCCGGGGCTGTCCGGATGGACTTGGAGCAGAGCTACAACCAATGGAAGGAGCTGTCGGCGAATTCAGGCGGGAAGGCGATATTGCTGGGCACAGAGGCGTATACGAGTATTCTCAACAGCAAGAAATATGCTTTTACCGTCGTTCGCAAAATATTGGACGATGCCACGCTGCAGCCGATCGGACTGATCGCCGTCGATACCGATATCGGGATTATCGAGGGTCAGATGGTGGAGATGGACAAGCTGACGCAGGGCATTTCCTTCATCGTCGACGAGAATGGCGGCATCATCTATGACAGCGACAAGCAGCATCACGCCAAGTCGATCGTACAAGCACCTGAACTGCTGCATACGAGTGAAGGAAGCGGCAGCTTCTATGCCACCGTCGACGGTGTGGAACAGCTAGTCATGTATACGACTTCGCCGAATACGCATTGGAAGCTGTTCGTGCTCATCCCCGAGCGAGAGCTCAAGAGCGACTCGATCCGTATTCGGAACGTGACGTGGGCGGCGACCTTCGTCTCGATCGCGCTGGCCCTGCTCATTTCGACCCTATTATCATATGCATTAACGAAGCCTTTGCGGAAAATGATGCGTCTCATGCGCACCGTACAAGAGGGCGATTTCTCCGTTCAGTTTCCGGTTAAGCGGCGCGACGAGACGGGTCAGCTTGGTCATCAATTCAACCGGATGATCGTTCGAATCGACCAGCTCATCAAGGAAATCTATGAGATGGAGACGAAGAAGAATGAGGCGGAGATGTTTGCGCTGCAGACGCAGATCAACCCGCATTTTATGTATAACACGCTGGAGACAATCCGTATGGTTGCGGAGCTGAACGATGATGAGGCGGCATCCGACATGCTGTTCGTGTTCGGTAAGCTTCTCCGTTACAGCATCGGTGAGGTGCGGGAGAAGACGGTTATTGAGGCGGAGTTGGAGCATGTGCGCAACTACGTCGAGATGCTCAATTATCGGTATCCGAATCGATTCGATCTGCGCATTGAAGCGGACGAATCGTATTGGCAAATTCCAACGCTCAAGCTGCTGCTGCAGCCAATCGTCGAGAATGCCATTTATCATGGACTGGACGATCGAAAAGCGATTATGCGGATAGTCATTCGAGTTGATCAGACGGATCAGTTCATGCTGATCCATGTAATCGACGACGGTCTGGGCATGACGCCGGAGACACGGGAGCGGCTCAATTTATCTTTTGCAGGCGTAGACGTCAGCAGGCCGAGTCGGGGAGGCATCGGACTGCGGAACGTATGTGAGCGCATCAAGCTGCACTATGGACATCGTTACGGCATGCAGGTGCTGGAGGGACCGGAGGGCGGCACGGAAGTTGTGCTGAGACTGCCGCTGTCACAGCCCGACACAATGAGCGACGAATAGGATGTTCACATACATTTATAGGAGACGGGGGATCGTAGCGTGACGAAAAAAGTAACGATGCAGCAAATCGCAGACCATCTGGGCGTGTCCAAATATGTAGTCTCCAAAGCGCTCTCCGGCAAGAAGGGCGTTAGCGAGGCGACCAAGGAGCGCGTCATCCAGGTCTCGTCACAGCTGGGATACTTCGCCCAGAACAGCGGTTACGTGAAGCCGATTAAGCTGGGGCGGGAAGAGGAAGAGAAGCCGAACGCCGATATTCGTCAGTCCGTCCTCGTCCTGATGCCGAATATCCGATTTCAGACACGGGACTCGTTGTATTGGGGACGTATTCTGGATGGGATCTCGAAACGTTTGGAAGACAAGGGCATTGGCATGGTGATCGTGATGGAGCAAAATGCGGAGACCTTCATGCATTTGCTGAAGCCGGAAGGCATACTCGGTATGATCGGTGTCGGCGAGATTGCTTCTTCCATGCTGCTGGAGATTCATCGATTAGGCGTGACGATGGTGCTCGTCGATCATGAGGATCCGTTAATCCCGTCGGATACGCTGTTCGCTAACAACTATGACTGCATGTACCGTCTGACGAAGCATCTCATCGGCATCGGGCATCGAACGATTGGGTTTGTTGGCAATCAACGCTACTCGCGCAGCTTCTTCGACCGCTGGAGCGGCTTCCGCAGTGCAATGGAGGAGTACGAACTATGGAGCGGGGAAGAGCATTTGACCCAGTTGGACAACATGGAGCATTACGATGAGCCGATTAAACAGTGGCTGCTTCGCCGGAAGAAGCTGCGCACGCTTCCAACGGCTCTTGTATGCGCGAACGATTCGCTTGCGCTTGACGCGTCCAAAGCGGCCCTTGAGTTAGGCCTGTCCGTTCCTGATGATCTATCGATAACAGGATTCGATAACATCGACGATTCGGTTCGCCATTCGCCGCCGCTTACGACGGTTAACGTGCCGAAGGAATCGCTTGGTGCAAGAGCCGTCGACAAGCTGCTGGACCGGATCGACCGTTCGAAGGAGCCATTGGAGAAAATATTAATCGCGGGCGAAGTGATCTACCGGCAATCGATCACGAGCATCAAGCAATAGCGCGCGTTATTTCGATCTATGAACCGAAGAAGGTGACCTTAACTGTTAAAGGTTATGATTGTCGACGATGAGGAAGTCATCTGTCAAGGCTTAATCAAAATTTTAACGAAGCTCATTCCGAACCTGGAAGTGCTCGGCGCGTATCATAACGGCGCGGTCGCTTGGGACCATTTTGCACAATTAAGTCAGCAGGGGCTGGACGTTGTCATTACCGATATTAAGATGCCATTCATGGATGGCATTGAGCTGATCCGGAAGATTCGCGAGAGTGAGTCGAAGGTAGACATTATTGTGCTAAGCGGATTCGATGAGTTCGAATATGCACGGGCGGCACTGCGTAACGGGGTAAGGGACTATTTGCTTAAGCCGATCGACAAGGCCCAGCTGCAGAAGGCGCTGCAGGCGATAGAGACTTCGCGTCGCGAAGCGGATCTGTTGAAGCAGGACACGGAGCAGCCGCTGCAGGACCGGGAGCATCATGCGGTCGAGATGGTGAAGGATGTGCTGAAGAAAACGTACGATCAGCCATTCGAGCTGGAGAAGCTGGCGCAGTCGACAGGGATGCAGAGCAATTATCTCAGCCGGCTGTTCAAGCATCAGACGAATATAACGATTACCGATTACTTGATCCAGCTGCGTATTGAGAAGGCGAAGGAGCTGCTCAGCGGAAATCCCTCTCTGCGTAACTATGAGATCGCGCAGCAGGTTGGCTACCATGATCCCGTCTATTTCAACAAGCTGTTCAAGAAGATCGTTGGCATTACGCCTAAGGATTATAAAAGCAAAAGATGGCCTGGAGCGGAATGAGCGCTTTGGGCTTTTTTTTGTTGTGCCGCAGCTTGTTATGAAGTGAATAGGTAGGACTAAATTTAGGAGGTTGGGAAGTGTTTGTTAGTATAACAAACGATAACAATGATCATCTGATTAGGTATCTGGTAATAGGAGGCAGGTCGTTGGTTTACGTTGGAAAACAGTATACCGTAGTAGGGCTCGATCCGCATGCTTACTTCATTTAGGACTTTATGGCTTGCAAGGTGCAAGGGGTGGAGTGTTAGTATTGTTATCTTTGTTATTTAAAGTATTGACATATAATACTAACGAATATTATATTTTATTTCGTAAAGAACGTCGAATGATTTCGCGCTCAACAGCATGTTAAGTCCTCCGCAGATGTCCCCACCTTACTACGTTCGCCATCATGTTCAGACCCATCGGGTACGATTCCAATTTCAATAATTTAAAGCGCTTTCAATCGATCGTTCGATTATTGAAGGGAGTGGTGCCTCTGTAAGCTCACGACTTGGTGCATGACTAGTCTCAAGTAAGCTGCATGGTTTAACCATTTCAGGAGGGTGATTATGAGAAAGCTGTTAGCGTTTGTGATGATGATTAGTTTGTTGGTTAGCGGATTGTTGATTCCGGCAAAGGCGAGTGCGGCGACGAATCTCGCGCTTAACAAGGCAGCGGCTTCAAGCTCGAATGAGGATAGCGGCAAGACCGCTGCCTTGGCATTCGACGGCAGCAGCTCCACGCGTTGGTCCTCAGTTTATTCGGATCCGCAGTGGATTAGCGTCGATCTTGGTTCGGCAGCTGCGATTAGCGGCGTTATGTTGAACTGGGAGGTTGCTTACGGCAAGGCGTATCAAATTCAGACGTCGCTCGATAACAGCACATGGACGACGGTCTATTCAACGACAACTGGGGATGGCGGCATTGATAATACCTCCTTCTCTTCGCAAAATGCGCGGTATGTTCGGATGTACGGTACGCAGCGTGGAACGAGTTATGGGTACTCGCTGTGGGACTTCGAAGTGTACGCAGCTGGCGATTCGACAACCAATCCGGTTGATCCCGCAATTGTTTCTGGCAAAGTGTATACGCTTACAGCTGCCCACAGCGGTAAAAACCTTGACGTGGACGGCGGCTCCACCGCTGACGGCGCAAACGTGCAGCAGTGGTCGGATAACGGGAAAGCACAGCAGCAGTGGAAGATTGTTGATGTCGGCAGTGGCTACTACAAGCTGCTTGCGCAATCGTCAGGCAAAGCGCTGGAAGTGGCAGGCGGCGCGACGAACGATGGTGCAAACGTGCAGCAGTGGACGGACAATGGGCAGTCGAATCAGCAATGGCAAATTATCAGCGTCGGCAGCGGCTGCTATAAGCTGATCTCGCGTGCCAGCGGCAAAGCGCTCGACGTCGTTGGCGGCTATACGAACGATGGCGCGAATGTGCAGCAGTGGACGGACAACGGGAACGCGCAGCAGAAGTGGAAGCTCACAGAGGTAACGGCGCAGGCCGGAGATACGACGGCACCTACGGCACCAACGAGCCTTGCTAGCAGCGCGAAGACGGATACGACTGTTAGCCTAACCTGGACGGCATCGACTGACAATGTAGGGGTAACGGGTTATGACATATATAACGGTTCAACGAAGGTTGGTACGAGCACTACATCGAGCTATACGGCAACTGGATTGACTGCGAGTACGACATATGGCTTCACGGTGAAGGCGTATGATGCAGCTGGCAACGTATCGGCGGCGAGCAGTGTGCTGAGCGTAACGACGAATGCGCCAGCAGCGGCGAGCACAGGCTTTTATATTAAAGGCACGACTCTATATGATGCGAATGGCAACCCGTTCGTCATGCGCGGCATCAACCATGCGTACACCTGGTACAAGGGACAAGAGTCGGTGGCCATTCCAGCAATTGCGAAGACCGGTGCCAATACGGTTCGCATCGTACTAGCAGATGGACAGCAGTGGACGAAGGACAGCTTGTCCGCCATCCAGAATCTCATTACGTTGTGTGAGCAGAACAAGCTGATCGCGATTGTGGAGGTTCATGACGGAACGGGCTCCGACAGCCAGACGGTGCTGGACAATATCGCGAACTATTGGATCGAGATGAAGAGCGCCCTCATTGGCAAAGAGAAGACGGTCATTCTGAACATCGCGAATGAATGGTACGGCACATGGAACGGCGCGAATTGGGCTGCGGGCTACAAGTCAGTTATTCCGAAGCTTCGCAATGCGGGCATCAACAATACGATCATGGTCGACGCCGCAGGCTGGGGGCAGTATCCGCAGTCGATCGCAGATTATGGTACCGATGTATTCAATGCCGATCCGCAGAAAAATACGATGTTCTCGATCCACATGTACGAATATGCAGGCGCAAACGCCGCAACGGTCAAATCGAACATCGATAGCGTGTTGAACAAAGGCCTCGCAGTCGTCATCGGCGAATTCGGCATTAAGCATACGAATGGCGACGTCGACGAAGCGACCATCATGAGCTACAGCCAAGAGAAGGGCGTTGGCTATCTCGGCTGGTCTTGGAAGGGCAATGGCTCCGGCCTCGAATACCTCGACATGTCCAATGACTGGGCAGGCACAAGCTACACGGAGCAGGGCAATGCTATCATTAACGGCACGAACGGCATTAAGGCAACGTCCAAGCTCGCAACGGTATTCAGCAGCGGCGGTTCGACAGATACGCAAGCGCCAACAGCTCCAACGAATCTTAGTGGGACGGCGTCAATTTATTCAACAGCAGCACTCTCGTGGACGGGCTCCACAGACAATGTGGGTGTAACGGGTTATAACATTTACCAAGACGGCGAGCTGGTCGCAATCAGCACGACTACGAGCTATACGGTAACCGGTTTGAAAGCAAAACGGACATACAGCTTCACTGTACGGGCGATAGATGCGGCGGGCAATCAGTCGACGGCGAGCGGTGCCATATCGATAACGACGCCAGACAGCAATGATACGACCTCGCCAACGGCTCCATCAAGCTTGAAGGTTGTGCCATCCATCACGACAGCGAGCCTGACGTGGACGGATTCTACCGATAATATCGGCATAGCTGGCTATAACGTCTATGCCAACGGTACGCTCATCGGAACGAGTGCGGCAGCAAGCTATAATGCAACTGGCTTAACAGCAAGCACAGCCTATACGTTTACGGTAAAGGCATTCGATGATGCAGGGAATCTCTCGGCTGCCAGCAACGCTGTGAGTGTAACAACAGGTGACCCCAGCCAGATTCAAGCGATTGATCCGGGCATTATGGATAATTACTCGACTTGGTATGTCGGTATCAATGGCGCAGATAAGCCAGCGATTTCAACCGTTGCGAAGCTGACGACGCTTGATAATGGCGGGTTGAATATGACGTTCAATCTGCAGACGGAGAACTATCCGAGCTTCCAGCTCGATCCTTCGCCAGCTCAGAACTGGAGCGCATACACGAATATGAGCCTGATCGTGACGAATCCCAATGCGGTGGAACTCCAGCTTCAGTCGATCGTGAAGGACGGCGATTGGAAATGGATTGAGCTAGGCAAATACGTATCCATTCCGGCGAAAAGCACGGTGCTGATCAACGTACCATTGACGGATTTGGAGAATAAAAACGTCAATCGGATTATTTTGCGCGTACAAGGCGGAGGCGGCGGATTCGCAGGCAGTATCCAGCTGCACACGGTCAGCTTCGATCTGGCAGCAGATGCTTATGCGTCGACGATCGCGGAGATGAACCGTCCGAAGTCGGCCAGCTTCTACACGTGGGCGTTTACGGACTCTGCTTTCACCGGCAATGTGTCGGCGGGTTTGAATGGGGAAACGGTTTTCGTCAACTATGCCTCCACGCTTAGCTCAACGGTTGCGGCAGGTGTTGGAACGGAGACGAAGCCGGGCCTTGGAACAGGCGAGGATTGGACGAAGTATGCGAGCCTCTCTTGCACACTCACGAATACAGGGACAACGGCCATACACGTATCCCTTGTGCTGCGGACTGGCGGCGGCTGGACCTGGCAGGAGACAGGCGGTAAGGTCACAGGCGATACGGCAGTCGAGCGCATTATTGCGCCCGGACAATCGGTGGATGTCGTCTACAGCTTCGGCGATCTGATCTGGAAATCAGCGCTGACGGGCTGGGTGAATAACGCGGCGCTGGCGACACAGGCGGATGTACGAGGCGTTGAATTCAAGGTGTATGCGGGAGCGAACGAGACGGTATCGGCGGGCACACTGAATATCACGAACTTCAAGTTGAATTTCTAGGCTTAAACGAAGTTTAACCGACGACGTCTGACCGTGCACTGCGTCGCACAAGAACAAATAAGAGTGGTGGCACCACAACTAGCACCGTGTCACCACCCAATAAAGAGCCGCGTTCCAAGTTTAAGTGTGGCTGAGCCACCCTTAAACGACCGCAAACCTCTCACAAGGCTATTTAAGAGTGGTGCCGCTACACTTAGCAGTGTGTCACCAACCAATAAAGAGCCGCGTTCCATGATTAAGCGCGGTTAAACCACCCTTAAACGCCCACAAACTTCTCACATGACCATTTAAGAGTGGTGCCACTACACTTAGCAGCGTGTCACCAACCAATAAAGAGCTGCGTTCCAGGTTTAAGAATCGAAAAAATGAAGATTGCTGCAAAAGCGCAGGAATTCGAAACGGCTGCGGCACCTTGTGCCGCAAGCCTGCGAATATGCAGGAATCTCGACGTTTGGATCGATACCGCAGCTAGTCAGGTCTTAAAACCTGCAGATTTGAAGGTATTTGACCGACTTAGTCTGTTTACATGCTTAAAAGCTGAATCACCATTTTTATTATCGTTCATTCGTGTGCAGTGTGAGGGGCTAACTGGCCTCCCAGACAAGTGAAAGAGGGAACGGGATGCAAGCATCCCATTCCCTCTTTCTTCTATTATATAGAAACTTCGTATTAGCCTCGTTTCGTCTGCAGACGAATGACGTTCCACGATGCGCGGCCGAGTACGGCAGATACTTTGCCTTGGTCAGTCGTCGTCTGTCCCCCAGTACGTGGCAGGACGCGGTTAGGGTCTGCCTTCGTGTTAGCAGCCATCAGATCATCGCTCTCCATGACGATGTGCTCGATCAAGCGGAGCTCGTTGCCGAAGCTGCGAACGTCAACGTTCAGCTCCATCGACTCTTCGAGATGACGGTTGACGGCGAAGATCGTCAGCTGGCCGGATTCCTCATCATATACGCTGACCGATTCCAGGTAAGGAACATCCGTGAAGTCCTTCGAATCATATTTGTCCGATTGGTCGTTCGACAGCAGCACCGTGCCGCGGCCGAAGTTCGAAGCGTGCATGAACGGATAGTACGTCGTCTGAATCCAGAGATCGCCGCCCGTATCGGTCATGATTGGTGCGATCGTGTTGATGAGCTGCGCGAGGCAGGCCATTTTCACACGGTCAGCGTTTTTCAGAATCGTAATGATGTAGCAGCCAACAGCAAGCGCGTCTGCATGCGTGTATACATCTTCGAATTCTGGTGGTGCGATCTGCCAACGCTCATCTGCGCGGCTCGATCCGATCGAGTTCCACACATTCCATTCGTCAAGCGACAGCATGATCTTCTTCTTGGAACGCTTCTTCGCTTGAATGTAATCGGCGATCGAAGCTACGCTGCTGATGAACGCATCCAGATCGAGCGAGCTGGCAAGGAAGTTCGCCGTATTATTGTTGTTATTGTTGTAGTACGCATGCAGCGACAGGAAGTCGACCTGTTCGTAGCACAAATCAAGTACGGTAGCTTCCCATTCCGCGAACGTGGACATGCTGCGGGAGGAGCTGCCGCATGCAACGAGCTCGATCGAAGGGTCAACCCAGCGCATAACTTTAGCAGTCTCGTTCGCAAGACGACCGTATTCGTATGCTGTCTTAGCACCGATCTGCCAAGGACCGTCCATTTCGTTGCCAAGGCACCATGTTTTGAAGTTATGAGGGTCACGATAGCCGTGCGAGACGCGCAGGTCACTCCAATAAGTGCCGGATGGGTGATTGCAGTACTCGATGAGATTGCGTGCTGCATCGATGCCGCGCGTACCAAGGTTAACTGCCATCATTACTTCCGTACCTGCGAGCTTCGCCCAGTCAGCGAATTCGTTCGTGCCGACTTCATTCGTCTCCGTTGTCCACCAAGCGAGCTCGAGCAGACGTTTCCGCTCCGACTTCGGACCAACGCCATCCTCCCAGTTGTAGCCGGATACGAAGTTGCCGCCTGGATAGCGGATGATTGGGACATTAAGTGCACGGATCGCTTCCAGTGCATCTTGACGGAAGCCGTTAGCATCCGCTGTTGGATGGCCCGGTTCATAGATGCCGCCATACACAGCCCGTCCTAAGTGTTCGATGAAAGAGCCATATACGCGTGGGTCTACGGCAGCCACGGTGAAGTTTTTATCAATAAGCATGCTGGAACGAATTGCCATTGTTAATTCCTCCAATATAGGATTAAGTTAGAATCGAATTCAGTAAGCGTTGCCAATCTATAATATTCGTATCATAATAAGGATATCATGCACAATCTTATTTTTTAGGATTCACATAATACGAAATTCAATAGGGGGGTAAATCATGCAGCTAACTACGAATACAGATTCGCTGCGCGTCTATGAGGCATTGGCCAGTGAGGTTCGGTTGGCGATTATCGATAAATTGTTCGAACGGGAACGGCATGTGAAGGAGCTGGCAGCCGAGCTTTACTTAAGCAACGCTGTGGTTAGCGGCCATATTCGGAAGCTGGAGGAGGCTGGCGTCGTCGGGAGCAAAATGAAACGGGTAGACGGCGGAACGTACAAGTACTGCTACGTGAAGACGGAGTTCATGCAGATCAAGCTGTCGCCGGATGCGCCGGCTTCGCTTAGTGTGCGGGAGCTGTCCATTCCAATCGGTCATTACACCGACTATGAAGCGATTCCGACCTGCGGCATCGCAACAACGAAAGCGATGGTTGGTCAATACGACCAACCGGTCTGCTTCATGGACCCGGAGCGGGTGAACGCGGGTATTCTGTGGTTCGCTAGAGGATGGGTCGAGTACAAAATCCCGAACTACCTGTACAAAGACCAGCGTCTGCATGAGATCGAAATTTCGCTTGAGATCGGATCAGAGGCGCCGCGAGTGAACGAGCATTGGCCTTCGGATATTCGCTTCTATTTCAACAATAAGCTGCTTGGTGTCTGGACGAGTCCGGGCGATTTCGGGAAAACAAGAGGCCGATTAACGCCGGAATGGTGGCAGTCCGATGTGAACCAATATGGATTGCTGAAGGTGCTCAGAATTAAAGAGTCCGGCACGTATGTAGATGGGTTGAAGGTGTCCGATGTTGGACTGCTTGATATTGATACAAGCGCAATCAACTGGACGTTCCGAATCGCAGCGGAGGATACCGGCCGAGGTAGGGGCGGACTTACGCTGTATGGCCGAAGCTTCGGCAATTACGATCAAGACCTCATCTTTCGCAGCTACTACACGTAAGGCAGCGAAACCTAGACGGCTGTCCGCATCTTTCCATGCGAGGCAGCCTTTTCTTATGTTGGGATAGACGCAGCATCATAAGGGATGAACCGATTTCAACCGATTAACCTGATTCAGATTGCACGCCTCGCAGGCGCTTTTTTCTCTCCCAATCGCCTATTCGAGCCTCGATAATATTCCCTTAATAACCCATTCTTAATGCGGCCGAATGCACGTCCGCTAGCTTGTCATCTCATCCCGCCAAACCCCGCAAACCCAGTCGTACCAAGGCTTTCGGAATTGGGTTAGCACCGTGGGAAAAGAGTCTATTGTCCGGCCCGCCGCACTCTCCGTATAGTTTGGGTATTCGATCCGAGAACGCCACAGAGAGAAGGGATGCGCATGGAACAAAGCTCAACGACAACTAGCTCGGTAACAACGTCGACGAAGCCTCAAGTCGTTAAGCGCCGACCGGCAACAGGCATATGGAAAGACCATCAATTATACTTCCTGCTTATTTTGCCGATTGCCTACTTTATTTTATTCAAATATGTACCGATGTACGGTGCGGCCATCGCCTTTCAAGATTACAGCATTTTCAAAGGCGTAACGGGCAGCGAGTGGATCGGGTTCGAGAACTTCCGAGAGCTGTTCGCGATGAGTCAGTTCTATGAAGTAGTGCGGAATACGCTGCTGCTGAACCTGCTCGATCTCGTATTCTCGTTCCCTGCACCGATCATTCTCGCGCTGCTGCTCAACGAACTGCGAGTGATGTGGTTTAAGAAAACCGCGCAGACGCTGCTGTATTTGCCCCATTTTTTATCGTGGATCATTATCGGCGGTCTCGTGTATCAGATGTTCTCCAACAACGGCGGTCTGGTGAACAACCTGATCACCTCGCTGGGCTTCGATTCGGTACCTTTCCTAACAGAGAAGAACCACTGGCTGCTCGTCTACTTAGGGACAGGTATCTGGCAAAGCGCCGGCTGGGGAACGATCATCTATCTCGCAGCGCTGACGGGCATCAACAAGGAGCTGTATGAAGCATCAGAGGTAGATGGGGCGGGTCGACTGAAAAAAATGTGGCATATTACGCTGCCAGGCATTCGCTCCACTATCGTTGTCATGCTCATCATGCAGCTGGGCCATATTATGACGATCGGTTTCGAACGGCCATTCGTCATGGGTAACGATCTCGTCAAAGACTATTCCGAGGTTATTAGTACATTCGTCTACAAAGCAGGTCTGCAATCCGCGCAATTCTCGCTCGCAACAGCGATGGGCTTGTTCCAAGCACTCGTCGGACTCTTGTTCGTCGTCGTGTCCAATGCGATCGCGAAGAAGTTCGGAGAACAAGGAATATGGTAGGGGGCAGGGGGATGACCAACAACAAGGCGCTTACGAAAATTCGGGTATCCGACATCGTCATCATGCTGATTGTAGGCGTGGCAATGCTCATCTGCCTCGTGCCGTTCCTTCACATCATTGCCGTATCGCTTAGCTCGAAGCAGGAAATTATGTCCGATCGCGTTACGATTTTTCCACGGGGCCTCGATTGGCATGCATATGAGATTGTGTTCCAGGATTCCAGAATGCTCTGGTCGATGGGGCTTACGATTATGCTGACGGTCGCTTTCACCGCGCTCAGTATGGTGATGAGCATCTTCGCCGCTTATCCGCTGACCAAGGAGCATCTCAAGGGCCGTTCCTTCTTCATGATGCTGATCGTCTTCACGATGTTTTTCAGCGGCGGCCTCATCCCGGAATATTTGCTGGTCAAGCAGCTTGGATTGTTAGATAATTTATTCTCGCTCATCCTTCCGGGCATGATCAGCGCGTTCAACTTGATTATTCTAAGATCTTTCTTCTCGACGATTCCGGCCAGTCTGGAAGAGTCGGCTCACTTAGATGGCAGCTCGCATATCGGCACCTTGCTTCGGATCGTGCTGCCGCTGTCGATGCCGGTATTGGCAACGCTCAGCTTGTTCTATGCGGTAACGAGATGGAACGGATTTATGGATGCGCTCTTCTATATTACGAACTCGGAGCTGTATCCGATCCAGCTGAAGCTGTATCAAGTCGTCATGAACAGTATGGTGACGGATCTTACCGCACAGGAAGGCGCAGTGCAGATGGATGTTGTTCCGGAGAGCATTAAGGCAGCAAGCATTATGTTCGCCACAGCTCCAATTCTCATCGTGTATCCTTGGCTGCAGCGCTATTTTGTATCCGGTATCATGATTGGTGCCGTTAAAGGTTAATAGGGATTGGTTGATCCTCCTGTCTGCAGCAGGGGTGAAACATATAGAAATATTTCGAAATGTACATTTTTCAGCACCGAGAAGGTTGTATGAACCCGAAGAAGGAGGAACGGAGTTTAGGTTGGGCCTAAATGAGTACCGGACTTCGAGGGTGGATGCAAGATTCGATGTCGAATAACAACCAGTTCAGCTTCGTGATCAAAAATGTATTTTACTGAAAAGGGGATCTGTATATGCAAGCAAAGCCTAAGAAATGGATCGCAGCTTCGGCTGCAGCAGTGCTGCTCGCTGGTGTTGTATCGGCCTGCGGAAGCTCCAATGAGGATTCGTCTTCGAGCTCTACGACTTCTTCCTCCGAAGGTGCGGCAAGCAATACAAGCGGCAAGCAAGTTACCCTGAAAGTTGAAGTATTCGATCGCGGGAATGCGCCGGCAGGAGCGGGCCCGGTAACCGACAACTATTGGACGCAGTGGATTCAGAAGAACTTCGGCGACCCGAACAACATTAAGCTGGAATTCGTCCCAGTGCCGCGTAACCAAGAGGTCGACAAGCTGAATGTGCTGATGGCAACGGGCGATGCACCGGATATTGTATTTACTTACGACATGAACACCATCTACAATTACATCAAAGATGACGGCTTGGCCGACCTGACCGAGCTGGTTGGGAATGCACCGAATTTGAAAAAATATTTGGGCGACGACGTACTGTCCTATGGCGTCTTCAGCGGCAAACAGTACACGATTCCAGCGAAACGGACGCTGCAATTCACGCAGTCCTCGTATATTCGCAAGGATTGGCTCGACAAGCTGGGCCTGTCGGTACCGACAACGACACAGCAATTCTATGATACAATGAAAGCGTTTAAAGAGAAGGACCCGGGCCAAGTCGGCAGCAAGCTGATCCCTTATGATTTCAGTGCGCTTAACGGCTCGAACATTACAAGTCCATTCGTATTGGTGAACTCCTTCGTTAACGGAATGTCGGAAGAAGACCGTTATGTATATATGTCCAGCAACAATACCATTCCGGAGCTGCTCAAGCCGGGCTACAAGGATGGCGTGAAGTTCCTCAACAACATGTATCAAGAGGGTCTTATCAACCCAGACTTCGCGCTGGATAAGGACGGAAAGCAATTCGAGAGCGACGTCGCTAACGGATATGTAGGCGCTTTCACGGCGCTGGCGGCTCATGCGAACCTGATGGCGCCGGGCAAAGTGTTCGATACGCTGAAGCAGAACATTGCTGGCGCTGAATACGTTGCGATGGATCCTTTCACGGATACAGAAGGCAAGACGCCGAAAGCGATCTACGATCCAATCGGTGCGCACATTATGATTCCGAAGACGAGCAAGCACGCAGCTGAAGCGATCAAATACTTGGACTGGATGGCGCAATCGGACGTTCTGTTCACGCTTCAGAACGGGATCGAAGGCCAGCACTATACATTGGAGAACGGCTTCCCGAAAGCGATCACGACGGACGAAGCGAAGAAGACGTTCTATAACAACAGCGATATCGCGATTATTTCGAACGGCAAGGAATTCGGCTCGGAGGACAAGAACATCGAGGCGACAGGCTATCAATACCCAGGGTATGAAGAGCTCGCGAAGCAGACGATTCGCAACGCGCTGAAGGATGGTTATACGATGCCGCGCTTCGACCATCCGATCGATTCGGAGATCAAGTACGGCACAACGCTGAAGGATAAAGCGACGGAAATTCTCGTAAAGAGCATCATTGCGAAGCCGGATCAATTCAGCACGATTTATGACACAGGCATCCAAGAGTATTTGAAAATCGGCGGTCAAGCCGTTCAGGACGAACGCCGCGCTGCTTATGAAGCAATGAAGAAATAACGGTATCCTACCGGACAAATCCCATCTCATCCATGGGGTTTGTCCATATTTCATAAACAAGAAGGATGGGGTAGATGAAGGTCAATAACAGCTACATAATGCGGATGCTTTGGTCATATCCCCGTCAAGTAGACAATTAAAAAAGAGGTAAATTATGCGGCGATTGCTTCCCTGAATTCAACAGGAGAGCGGTCGCCTAGTTTT
>NZ_QGTQ01000053.1:0-13268 GCF_003182255.1 Paenibacillus cellulosilyticus
AGTATGGAATATCTGGGACGAATGGATGAGCAGGTGAAAATCCGTGGTTACCGGATAGAGCTGGGCGAAATTGAACAGGTACTGATCCAGCAGGCAGGCATCCGTGATGCGGCGGTGATCATTCGGAAAGATGCGGCGGCAGACCCTTATATCTGCGCGTATGTCATGAAGACAACGGAGGCGGAAGGACTCGAGCCGGCTGAGATTAAGAAGGCGCTGCAGAGGCAACTGCCGGACTATATGATTCCGAGCCACATTATAGAGGTGGAGAAGCTGCCGGTGACGGTGAACGGCAAGCTGGACCGGAGAAAACTGCCGGAGCCGGTGCTTAGCAGCGGAAGTGAGTATACGGCGCCGCGTAACGCAGAGGAAGCGACGTTGGCGGAGATTTTCGAACAGATATTGGGAATGGAACGCATCGGGATAGACGATTCTTTCTTCGAACTGGGCGGAGATTCGATTAAGGCGATCAGAGTCATATCCAGGCTGCGGGAAGCAGGATACGGACTGAGTGTGAAAGACTTAATGAAGGAACGGTCGATTCGCTTCATTGCCGGCAAGCTGGAAACCGATCTGGAAGGAAGGTCCAGCTATTCACAGGAAGAAGTGACCGGTGGGGTGAGGCTGACTCCAATCCAGCAGCAGTTCTTTAACTGGAATCTGGCAAGTCCGCACCATTACAACCAAGCTGTGATGCTGGACGCGGTAAGGAGATTGAACAGCAGCAATTTACAGGACGCTCTTACAGCTTTATGCGGCCATCATGACATGTTAAGAGCCGTATATGCTGAAGATGGACAGCAAAATATCCTTAGCTCCCAAGAGTCCCCTTCTGTTGAACTGCAAGTGTTGGATCTGTCCGACAAGCCAAGTGAACAAGCCTGCGCTGCGATGGAGGCTGCGTGCAACGGAATGCAGGCGGCTATGGATTTGGCTGCGGGCCCATTGCTGAAAGCAGCGCTCTTCCAAACCAAGGATAAAGATCATTTGTTCTTGTGTGCGCATCATTTGATCGTTGATGGTGTGTCCTGGCGAATACTGGTTGAAGATCTGGTTACAGCCTATCAGCAGATTGCTAATGGTGAAGCAGTAAGCTTGCCTTTGAAGACGGCTTCTTTCCAACAGTGGGCTGAAGCGTTGAATGAGTATGCAGCAAGCGCAGAGATAGAACGGGAACTGAATTACTGGAAGAAGATCAGTCAAGAAACCGAGCAAGGCAGACTGCAGGGGGCAACGGAAACAGGCAACATTGGAACGGAGACTGCCGCTGTCGAATTGGATGAACAGCTTACAGGACAGCTGTTGTATCAGTCGGGTGCCGCCTATCATACGGAGATCAACGATTTGTTGTTAACGGCATTGGCTAGAGGAGTTCAGCTATGGACCGGACAATCACAGGTAGCTGTTGATTTGGAGGGCCATGGAAGGGAAGCCATCCATAAGAAGATAGAAATCGACAGAACGGTAGGCTGGTTTACAAGCATTTACCCTGTGAACCTGACTTGTACGTCGGAGGACCTTGGGGACAATATTGGCACGATTAAAGAAATGCTGCGGAAAGTGCCTAATCATGGGGTGGGCTACGGTGTGATTCAATGCTTTAGCAACACGCTTCCCGTCCGCGAGCCTGCCGATTTGTGCTTCAACTATCTGGGCGAATTTGTTAACGAAGTCAAAGAAGCGACTCTTCTGGATATCTCTGAGTTATCAACCGGTGAAAGTACAGGCAACGATAACGCCCCGCTGAACGCGATTACTCTGAATTCCAGCATAGTCAAGAAACAGCTGGTACTTGAGGTTACGTATGATGCGGCAAAGTATTCAGCAGCACAGATCCAACAATTCACAGCTTGTTACGTCAGCGCATTAACCGAAATTGTGAAGCATTGTGCCGCTAAAGAATCCGGCAGCTTTACCGCTTCTGATTTTGGCGATCTGGATTTGGAGATGGATGAATTCAACGAGATTATGAACAATTACAAGTAAGGTGGCTTATCTAAATATGTCCAAGGATTGGAGATAGCGATGGATAATACAAACATTGAGCGGATATATCCTTTGACCGCCATGCAAGAAGGCATGCTGTATCATAGGTTGGTTGACGACAGCGTGGGCCACTATTTTGTCCAGAATATGATCCGGTTTGACTGCAAGCTGGATGCGGGTTGCGTAGAGCAAAGTTTATTGTTACTCGCCCAGAAGCATGCGGTTTTAAGAACATCCATCTTTTATAAAAAAGTGAAGCAGCCGCGGAATATTATCCTGAAGGACAGAACCATCGGATTTTCCGCCGTGGATCTTACGGATCTCTCTGCTCTCGCGAAAAATGAGCGGCTAGCAGAAATCAAGAGGCTGGACGCAGAGAACCATTTTGATCTGGAAAAAGACCCGTTGATGAGAGTTTGCCTGGTGAAGATGGAGGAGCAGCATTACAAGCTGCTCTGGAGCTTCCATCATATTATTATGGACGGCTGGTGCATGTCGTTAGTAATGAAGGATTTCTTGGACAACTACACCTTATTACAGAGCGGCAAACCTCTGAAAGCTCTCCTTCAAGAGATGCAAGAAGCTTCAAGAGGAAGCGCTAAGTATGAAGATTATATCAAATGGCTGTCCGCACAAGACAAGGGACGTTCTTTGGAATACTGGGGACGGTTGCTGTCGGATTATGAGCAGGGGGCGGAAATTCCGCCCTTGCTTGTCGGTCATGAGTCAACCAAACAGGCGGATTCTGTAAAAGCAAGTCTCACCAAAGATACAAGCGAAGGACTCTTAAAGCTGAGCCATCAATTAAATTGTACAGTGAATACGATTGTGGAAACGGCCTGGGGGCTGCTTCTGCAAACATATAACGGTACGGGTGATGCGGTTTTTGGAAAAGTAGTATCTGGTAGAAACGCTGACATTCGCGGAATCGAACATACAGTGGGGCTGTTTATTAATACGATTCCTGTCCGCGTAAACAACTCTAAGAATCTTCGTTTCAGCCAACTAATCCAGGAGCTGCAGGAACAGTCTTTGGAGAGCAACCTGCATGATTTCTGTTCATTAGTAGAAATTCAGGAAAAGAGCAGTCTGAAGGATCAATTAATCCGGACGCTCGTTGCATTTGAAAATTATTATGTGGATGAAGAGCTGGGCGAAGGCGGCGGATTGCCATTTGAAGTGGAGAGCATGGAGGAGCAAACGAGCTATCCGATTACATTGCTCGTGCATGTGGCAGATACGTTGAAAATGGAAGTATTATATGATGCCGGTCTGTATGGCCAATTAGAAATGGAAAGGCTTTTGGACACGTTAAGCCGCCTTCTCATTGCAATGGTTCAATCGCCGGAAGCCAAAATTCATGAGGTTGACCTCTTATCAGAAGCCGAGAAAAAGCAAATTCTGATTGATTTTAATCAAACAGAGTTGGCGTACGAGAAGAGCAAGACCCTTCATGAGTTGTTCGAAGAACAAGTACTAAGAACTCCTGGGCATCATGCAGTCACCTTCAATCAGGAGCATATGACTTATGAGGCATTGAATCAAAGAGCCAATCAGCTAGCACGTACCCTTAGAAAAGGCAACACCTCCGGCGCTAGAATTATCGGAATTATGGTAAGCCGGAAACCAGAAATGCTTATCGCCATTCTTGCTGTGCTGAAATCGGGCTATGCCTACCTGCCGATTGACCCGGAATATCCGTTGGAACGGATTCAGCATATGCTCGAGGATAGCGGGGCGGCCATTCTTTTGACAGAAGATCCTATCATGGCTGCACTGGACCTCGATTTCCATGGGGAAATAATAGATGTACAGCGTGAGGGCAGCTACGATGCAGATTCCTCTAATTTGCCCTCCATCTCGGCTGCAGAGGATTTGGCTTACGTCATTTACACTTCGGGTTCAACCGGAAAGCCCAAAGGCGTCATGATTGAGCAATCGTCGGTACATAATCTGATCGAAGGAGTAAGCCGGCAGATTCGCTTTACAGAAGGGAAAAGTATACTGAATCTGACGACGATATCCTTTGATATTTTTGTAATCGAAACGATTCTTCCCCTGCTGAAGGGTATGCGTGTTGTCATTATGGATGAGGCCGGACAAAAGGATTCGTCATTGATTATTGAAGCAATCCAGAGAGAACAGATTAACATTGTGCAAACCACCCCGTCGAGAATGAAGATATTGATCGGCGAGAATGCCACTATCGAACATGTTTTTAGCAGCGTACAGGAAATAATCGTAACGGGAGAAGCGCTTCCCAAACATTTGGCCAATACGCTGAAAACGTTGTTCTCTTGTGAAATCTACAATATGTACGGCCCTACCGAAACTACCGTATGGTCCGCGCTGCAAAATGTCAGAAGCGAAAATAAAGTGACGATCGGGAAACCGCTCGCCAACACGAAGGCTTATATCGTAAACAGTCATCAGCAAATTCAACCTATTGGTATCTACGGGGAGCTGTGCATCTCTGGAGATGGAGTCGCTAGAGGATATTTGAATCGGCCAGAGCTGACACAGGAGAAATTTACAGATAACCCCTTCTCCCAAGGCGAACGGATGTACCGGACAGGGGATTTGGCGAGATGGCTTCCTGACGGAACGATCGAATACTTTGGCAGAATGGATGAGCAAATCAAGATAAGAGGATACCGGATCGAGCTCGGGGAGATTGAAAGTGCGATAAGAAAACAGACAGGTATTCGGGACGTTGCTGTCATCGCAAAGTCAGACTCATCGGGAGACAAGTACATATGCGCGTATGTGGTTTCAGATCAACCGGAGCAAGAAGCGGATGCGGCGCAAATCAAACAGGAGCTTCGGAAAGTACTGCCTTCATTTATGATTCCGGCCTATATTATTGGGCTTAACAAGCTGCCTGTAACCGCCAATGGTAAGCTGGATCGACGGTCTCTTCCTGAACCGGTCAATCAGCGGAAGGAGCACATTGTTGCGCCAAGAAACAGCCTGGAAGAGACGTTAGCTGACATATTTAAAGAAGTATTAGGACTGGAGCAGCTTAGCATTCATGACCATTTCTTCGAAATCGGGGGCCATTCGCTGAAGGCGACGCGCGTCGTGAATATGACCGAAGCCAAGACGAGCTTAAGAATTCCGTTAAAAGTATTTTTCGAACGGTCAACGATCGCCGAATTAAGTGAATACTTAGCAGCTTGCCAAAATGAAGCTGTGTATCATCCTATCCCTTTGTCGGAATCCAAAGACGTTTATCCGTTATCACCCGCTCAACGGAGAGTATTTTATATACATCAAATGGATGATTTGGGTACGGTGTATAACATGCCAGGCGTTCTGGAAATCCGCGGCAAGCTGAATGTTGGCAGGGTGAAGGATGTAATCCGGCAGTTAACCGAAAGACATGAGAGCTTAAGGACAAGCTTTATTGTATCTGGGGATCATCCGGTGCAGCGGATCGAGGATTCGGTTGAAGTTGAGGTTGAAGTGGATGAAGGCTTGATGTCTGTGGAAGCGCTCCAGTCCTACGCGGAAGTTGCCGCAATGTCGAAGGGGGCAGTGGAGGAGAATCAGGCACTGAAGCTGATGGCAGAAGATCTTCTTCAGCCATTCGTTCGTCCTTTTCATTTGGAGGAAGCCCCATTAATTCGGGTTAAAGTGGTCAAAGCGGCAGAAGAGCATTATTTGCTTATGTTTGATATGCACCACATCATTACGGACGGGGCGTCGATGAATACGATCACCAAAGAGTTCTCGCTGCTTTATAACGGGCAAGCGTTGAAAACCCCGCACATCCAATACAAGGACTACTGTGAATGGATGAGCGCAAGGGATTTGGGTGGTCAAGAGGCTTATTGGACAGAACAGTTCAGCGGTGAAATTCCCGTACTTGAGCTTCCGTTAGACTTTCCTAGACAGCAGACTAAACAGTACACAGGTTCTTCTATTCATGTAAGTCTTAACGGAACTGTAAAGAGCGACATCCGCGAGCTGTGCAAACAAACAGGAACTACAGAGTATATGCTGCTGCTGTCTGCTTTCATGATTTTGTTAGGCAAATACAGCGGCCAAGAGGATATCGTCATCGGAAGTCCGGTATCAGGCAGAACGCATCAGGATACAGAAGCTTTGGTGGGCATGTTCGTCAACACGCTTGCGATGCGGGGGAGACCTGAAAGGGGTAAAACCTTTACTGCCTTCCTGCAAGAAATGAAAGAAATATGTCTGAAAGCGATGGATCATCAGGAGTACCCGTTTGAAGAACTGGTTGACAAAGTTCAAGTACAGAGAGAGATGTCCAGACACCCTCTTTTCGATGTTATGTTTGCGCTGCAGGACATGGAAGAGGAATGGACAGCGGAGGGCTTGACGTTCAATATGGTCGAACTGGAGAACAAGGCAGCCAAGTTTGATCTGACTATGATTGTTAATCACACCGATGATGGGTATGACATGACCTGGGAGTACAGTGACAAGCTGTTTAAAGAAGAGACGGTTCACAGAATGGCCGTTCATTTCGAACAGATCATCCGAGAGGCGGTTAGACAGCCTTGGATACCGCTTCAAGATATCGATGTTGCGACTCCTGCGGAAAAACAACAAATTTTGTTTGATTTTAACAACACCCGCTCCCTCTATCCGAAAGAGAAGTCGATCCAGCAGCTGTTCCAAGAACAGGTCATCAGAACGCCAGATGCCGAGGCAGTAATATCCGAGCAGGGTGTGCTGACCTATGAACAATTGGACCAACGGTCGGATGAAATCTCGGGTGAATTGCAGCGCAGAGGGATACAAGCAGGACAACTGATCGGCATCGTATCCGAGAAGAGCGCAGACATGATTGCGGGCATACTGGCGATTGTGAAATGCGGTTGCGGGTATGTGCCACTGGATGGCGATTATCCGGAGAGCAGACTCCGCTTTATGCTTGAAGATTGCCAGATCGATACGATCCTGCACGGTTCGGGAACTATCGGGACGGGGGCTTGGATTCCAGAGGGGACTCATAGGATAGACATCCGGGAGCGTTATGAGGGATTCAACTTAGCCCCGTATGCTGCTTCCCCTTCGGATACTGCCTATGTCGTTTATACTTCAGGTTCAACAGGGGTGCCTAAAGGCGTTGTCGTCTCTCATCAAAATGTAGTCAGACTCGTTCAGCATACCGATTATGTGGATTTCAGTGACGCGAGAATATTACAGACCGGCGCCTTATCTTTTGACGCAACGACATTTGAAATTTGGGGTTCTCTATTAAATGGGGGAGTGCTCTGTCTCGTAGACAGTGATATTTTTGCAAATCCCGGAAAGCTGGCGGATTTAGTTGAACAGAACCGCCTCAATACGATGTTTTTGACCTCCCAGCTGTTTAATAACTTGGTCGATCTCGATATGAGATGGATGAAGGGGATGAAAAATATCCTCACTGGCGGCCAAGCCATCTCCGAGAGACATGTGAACAAGCTGCTGCAGCATCATCAGGGTCTTACCCTTATTCACTGCTATGGTCCGACTGAAAATACGACGTTCTCCCTGACATACAAGGTTGAACACCCGCAGGTCAACATACCGATTGGCCAACCGATTGGCAACAGTACAGCCTATATTATGAACGGCAGCATTCTAAGCGGCATCGGACTTCCAGGCGAGCTGTGCGTAGGCGGAGACGGCGTTGCAAAAGGTTATTTGAACCGGGATGAGCTGACCCGTGAGAAATT
The DNA here is from genome assembly GCF_003182255.1 of Paenibacillus cellulosilyticus. GTDB lineage: Bacteria > Bacillota > Bacilli > Paenibacillales > Paenibacillaceae > Paenibacillus_T > Paenibacillus_T cellulosilyticus. The sequence continues at coordinate 7,683 of NZ_QGTQ01000053.1, forward strand.
CATCGAAAATCCGTATGTTCCGGGTGAACGTATCTATCGGACAGGTGACCTGGCCAGATGGCTGCCGGACGGCAATATCGAGTTCTTGGGCCGAATGGACGAGCAGGTGAAGATCAGAGGATACCGGATTGAGCTTGGGGAGATCGAAACGGTTCTCCGTCAGCAGGATGGAATCAAAGATGCCGCAGTGCTGGTCAGGAAAGATGGCGAAGAAGACCGATATCTGTGTGCTTATATAGTCGGCGAAGATCAGGAGCAGGCCGTTAACCTGACACAACTAAAGGATAAGATCAGGCAAGAACTGCCGGCTTATATGATACCCGCCTATTTCGTGCAGCTTGAGCAATTGCCCGCAACGGCAAATGGTAAACTGGATCGCCGTGCTCTTCCACAACCGGAACAAACGACCATGCAAACTTATGCAGCGCCGAGAAATGACTTGGAAACAATATTGACGGACGTCTTCAGTGAAGTTCTCGGGCTGGAGAGAGTAGGGATAGACGACAGCTTCTTCGAAATGGGAGGAGACTCGATCAAGGCTATCCGCATCATCTCCAAATTAAGGGAGCACGGCTATGAGCTGGATGTAAAAACATTAATACAGCACAGAGAAATCCGTACGATCAGCTCCAAAGTACAAAAAGCGCAAGCCGACAATTTAGAAATCTACCAGCAGCCGGTAGCGGGAGTGGTTCAGCGGACGCCAATTCAACATCAATTTTATGAATGGGAGCTGTCCCGTCCTGAGCATTTCAACCAAGCGATCATGATCCATTCGGCCGGCGGATTTAACGAAGACCTTGTTCGTACAGCGCTGGAGCAATTGGCCAAGCATCATGATGCGCTGCGCAGCCGATTTGATGAGCGCGGCACCCACAGCATTTGCGGGGTAGATGAAGGACAGTTGTACGAATTAACGGTCGTTGAATACCGTGATCTGGGAGATGCCGACGCATTGGCTCAAGCAGTAGAGGAGCATTGCAATGCGATTCAAGCAAGTATGGATCTCAAGAAGGGTCCTCTGCTGAAGGCTGCCTTATTTCATGCGAATGATGGCACGCATCTATTTTTCTGTGTTCATCATTTGGTTGTGGACGGGGTATCCTGGCGTATTCTGCTGGAAGATTTCAGTACAGCTTATTCGCAAGCCCGTGATCACCAAACCATCAGTCTGCCTAGCAAGACAGCTTCTTATCAGGCTTGGGCTGAAGGGCTGATCGCATTCAGTAAGAGCTATCTCTTGAAAAGAGAGCTCGGGTATTGGAAAGAGGTCTCTCACAAAATCGATGCCTCCGTTCCGCTCTCGGAGACTGCCTGCTACAAGGATGCCCAGAAGTTAAGCGGGGCGGCTGTGACCGTTAACCATGAATTCATGCTTACTAGAGAAGAAACGGACAGGCTACTGCATGAGTCCGGCACAGCATATAACACGGAAATCAATGACCTGTTATTAGCGGCCCTAAGCATGACGGTTCAGCAATGCTTTGGCGTAGGAAGCGTTGGCATCGAATTGGAAAGCCACGGCAGACATCCGATTGAACCGCAGATCCGCATCGACCGGACGGTAGGCTGGTTCACGAATACGTATCCTGTCGTGTTGGAATGCCATACCGACGACCTAGGAGCAACGATTAAACATACGAAAGAAACGCTCCGTAAAGTTCCGAACTATGGCCTTGGGTACGGTATCTTAAAGTATTTGTCCGACCCGGAAATCAGGACGCAGCTGGCGCCGCTGCAGCTTGAGCTCAGCTTTAATTATTTGGGAGACTTCAGCAGCGAGGGTGACGGCGGGGAGTTTTCATTCTCCAAGCTGGGCTGCGGCAGCGTAAGCTCCGACGAAAACAAGTTTCAAAAGCCTATCACGGTGGATTGTATTGTACAAGAGGGCCAGATGGCATTTACGATCGGCTTTAATCATTCAGAGATGGATGTGCATACCCGGTTTAGTGAGGTATTCGCCGCTTCTCTGCGTACAATCATTGCACATTGCAGCAGCCATACAGGAACGCAATATACCCTTTCGGATTATGGCGATGAGATCGGGTGGAGCGACAGCGAACTGGACGATGTGCTGAGTTTGTTTGAAGGAGATGAGAACGATTAAACGTCAAAGCGGCAGTTCTTTGAAAGGCCTTTTGTTTCAGAACAAGTCTCTGCTTATCAGTGCTGTTATCGCTTCTATTATGATTGCGGGTTTGAACATCGCTTTAGCATTTATTTTAAAACTGCTCATCAATATCAGTATTGACGGAGAGGTAGCGGATTTATTTAATCTGCTCTTCGTAATCCTCTCCTTCTTGTCCCTGTACCTGATTGTAAGTGTGACGCAGTATTGGACGAAAAATAAATACGTAAAAGAAGCTATGGTGAATTACAAGAATGCGATTACCGACCGGATGATTAAAAAGGATTTGTCCGATTTCCGAAGTCACAATTCCGGCAGCTATATCTCGGTAATCAACAATGACGTGAAGACGGTGGAAACGGATTATGTCGAGGGGAATATTGTCATCATCACGCAAGCGACGCTGTTTATTTTCGCGCTGGGGGCGATGTTCTATCTCAATGTCCAGGTTGCTGTCGTTGCCATTGTGCTAAGTTTGCTGCCGATTATTACGTCGGTTGCTTTCAACGGAAAGGTATCTCTCCATCAAGAACGCGTATCGGAGAAAAACGGGGCTTTTACGACCACGATTAAAGATATTTTCAACGGATTCACGGTCATTAAAAGCTTTGGCGTTGAGAAGGAAGTATCTTCGGCGGTTTCCGGCGTAAACAACAGTCTTGAGGTGGATAAGCGGAAATTCAAAAACTTGACGGAGATGGTTAAAAGCCTCACAGAGGTGGCCGGTTTTATTGTGGTGGTGGGCACGTTCACATTCGGCGCTTGGCTTGCGATTAAAGGAAAGACCACGCCGGGGGATGTCCTGGCTTACATCCAGCTTTTGAATTATTTGTTGGGGCCTATTGTTATTTTGTCTGAAAGCCTGAACAAGCGGAAGGCCGGAGCAGTGCTGATTCAGAAGATTGATGATCTGCTCATAAGCGACGGACAGAAAGAGGCGGGTATTCCTAAAGAGCAATTTAATCACAGTATTGTGTTTGACAATGTGTCCTTTTCATTCGACGGAGACAAGGATGTGCTGACCGGCATTCATCTGGCGTTGGAGAAAAATAAGTCCTACGCCATAGTCGGACTAAGCGGCAGCGGGAAATCCACACTCCTGAACCTGTTGATGGGCTACTACGATTCATACAAAGGGAACATTTACATTGACGATGTAGAGCTGAGGGATATAGATCCAACGAGTCTCTACAAAATGCTGTCCGTGATCCAGCAAGAGGTGTTCATGTTTGATGCACCTATTGAAAATAACGTCTTCCTGTATAAGAACTATCCGCAAGAAGCGCTGCAGAAAGCTATAACGATGTCCGGACTTGACGGTTTTATTGAGAAGAAAGGGTCGGGCTTCAACTGCGGCGAGAATGGGTCACAGCTTTCGGGAGGGGAAAAACAAAGGGTATCCATCGCCAGAGCCTTGATCAAGGGGACGCCTGTGCTGCTGCTGGATGAAGCGACTTCGTCACTGGATAACGAAACGGCCCAAGCGATCGAACAATCTATCCTGAACATTAAGGACAATACCCGGATCATTGTTACACATAAATTAAACAGTGATGCGCTAAGGATGTACGATGAAATCATTATGATGAAAAACGGGTGCGTTGTTGAAAAAGGTTCATTTTCTGAATTGCTGGAGAAGAAAGGATTCTTTTATTCCTTGTATAACGTGACCGACAACGCCCGGCAGAAGGAAGAACTGCTGACGGTTTAATTTCATCCTAAAGGAGCGAACGGGTATGGCATCAAATAAAGAGAGAACGGTTGAAAGAATCTACCCCTTAACCCCCATGCAGGAAGGCATGCTATTCCACAAAATGCTGGACGAGCACTCGACAAGCTATGTTGTTCAGGAAGTCATTTCCATAAAAAGCGTTCTTCACGAAACATACCTGAACCAGACCTTGGAGTTGTTAGGGGAAAGGCATCCAATACTTCGCACGGCGATTGTATACAGGAAGGTTAAAAAACCTCAGCAGGTGCTATTGAAGAACAGAAAAATCGAAATGAAGCTGATCGACATCAGCGCCTATTCGGACGAAGAAAAGCAAGAAGAAATCCGACAGATTAAGAGGGAAGATATCGCCCGCGGGTTCGATCTGGAGAAGGATTCTCTCATGCGGATGACCATCCTTCAGACCGGCTGCGGCGAGTACAAAATGATTTGGAGCTTTCATCATATTATTATGGACGGATGGTGCTTATCCATCCTCTGCTCCGATTTCATGCACTATTATCTCGCACTCAGTCAAGGCACGGAGCAGGATATTCTCAGAGAAGCCATCCGAAAGGAAACAGCCGGTTCGTCCAGCTATGAAGCGTATATTCATTGGCTTAAAGAACAGAATCATGAGGCATGTTTGGACTATTGGAAACACCTGCTCGCCGATTATTCCGGCGTGGCAGAGATTGCTCCAAGCAGGACGGCCGTCGTAACCGGAACAGCAGTAGGCCAGCTCCAATTGGAATTGTCCGAAACGTTAAGCGAAAGCATTGTAAGACTATGCAGACAACATCATGTGACATCGAACACATTGTTTGAGTTGTGCTGGGGAATTGTTCTGCAAAGATACAATAATGTTCAGGATGTCGTATTTGGCAAAGTAGTTTCAGGCCGCAATGCCAAGCTCAAGGACATTGACAAGATGGTCGGCTTGTTCATCAATACGATTCCTGTTCGCGTAAAGATAGAAGAGAATGACAGTTTTGAAACGTTGGTCCCCCGTTTATATGATCAGGCTGTAGAGTCAGGAAAGCATGATTATTCTCCTTTGGCAGAGATACAGCGGGTCAGCGGGATTGGCGGAGATTCGCTCAAGACGTTGATGGTGTTTGAGAACTTTTATGTCAATCCTGCAGCGGATGAACTGGAAAGCTTACTGAGCATCGAAGCTGACGGTGTCCGTGAAAAAACCAATTATGCAATGAATCTGATGATCGATCATACGAACATCTTCACGATGAAAATGATGTATGATCCAAGCCTCTACCATGAGCTGGATATCGGGCGGCTGTTGCAGCAAATGCAGCAGCTTATAACCGGAATGGTAAATAAGCCGTCTTTGCCGATACAAGAGATTGAGATTGTTACGCCAGAAGAACAACAGCTTATTTTACATCATTTTAATGATACCCAAACCGAATATCCGCATGAATTAACGATACAGCAGCTGTTCCGGCAGCAGGCAGCTCAGAATCCGGATGCAGAGGCTGTCTTGTCCCCCATGGAGCGGTTAACCTATGCAGAATTAGACAGACGTTCCGATGAAATTATGGGTGAGATGAAAAGGAAAGGTTTGCAGGAAGGACGTTTAGTAGGGATTGTCACGGAAAAAAGCGTACATATGATTGCCGGCATACTGGCGATTGTGAAATGCGGTTGCGGGTATGTGCCACTGGATGGCGATTATCCGGAGAGCAGACTCCGCTTTATGCTTGAAGATTGCCAGATCGATACGATT
>NZ_QGTQ01000053.1:13366-15143 GCF_003182255.1 Paenibacillus cellulosilyticus
GATTGTGAAATGCGGTTGCGGGTATGTGCCACTGGATGGCGATTATCCGGAGAGCAGACTCCGCTTTATGCTTGAAGATTGCCAGATCGATACGATTCTGTGCAGTTCGGGAACTATCGGGGCGGGGGCTTGGATTCCAGAAGGGATTCATAGGATCGACATCCGGGAGCGTTATGAGCGATTCGACATGGCCCCGTATGCTTCTTCCCCTTCAGATACGGCCTATGTGATTTATACTTCAGGTTCAACAGGGATGCCTAAAGGCGTTGTTGTCTCCCATCAAAATGTGATCCGACTCGTTCAGCAAACCAATTATGTGGATTTTAGTGACGCGAGAATATTACAGACCGGCGCCTTATCTTTTGACGCAGCGACATTTGAAATTTGGGGCTCTCTATTGAATGGGGGAGCACTCTGTCTCATAGACAGTGATCTTCTAGCGGATCCCGGGAAGCTGGCGGAATTAGTTGAACAGAATCGCCTCAATACGATGTTTTTGACCTCTCAGCTGTTTAATAACTTGGTTGATCTCGATATGAGATGGATGAAGGGGATGAAAAATATCCTCACTGGCGGTCAAGCCATCTCCGAGAGACATGTGAACAAGCTGCTGCAATATCATCAGGATCTTACCCTTATTCACTGTTACGGGCCGACTGAGAATACGACGTTCTCCCTGACATACAAGGTTGAACACCAGCAGGTCAACATACCGATCGGCCAATCGATAAGCAACAGCACAGCCTACATCATGAACGGAACCACATTGTGCGGCATTGGGATGACCGGTGAATTATGTTTAGGGGGCGACGGAGTAGCAAAAGGTTATTTGAACCGCGAGGAGCTGACCCGTCAGAAATTCATCGACAATCCGTATGTTCCGGGTGAACGTATTTACCGGACGGGCGACCTGGCCAGATGGCTGCCGGACGGCAATATTGAGTTCTTGGGCAGAATGGACGAGCAAGTGAAGATCAGGGGCCACCGCATTGAACCGGGGGAAATCGAAAGTGTGCTTAGAAATCAACCAGGGATCATTGATGCGGCCGTTGTAACAAGGCGGGATCCAGCAGGTGAGATGATATTATGCGCCTATATCGTGAATAGCGGACCTGTCATTGCTAACGCCATCGATCTGAAGCAGCAGTTGAGACAAGTATTGCCGGAATACATGATTCCGTCCTATCTGATGGCACTGGACCGGCTGCCGGTCACAAGGAACGGCAAGCTTGACCGCAGAGCGCTCCCTGAACCGTCGGAATGGGGTCATCGGGTCATTACCGCTCCAAGAAATCCGGTGGAGGATATGCTGGCCAGCGTGTTCAAGGAAGTGCTGGGGCTGGAAGAGGTGAGCATCGACGACAGTTTCTTTGACCTTGGAGGGCATTCGCTGAAGGCTGCCCGGGTCGTGAACTTGATTGAATCGAGCACCGGTATACGCCTGCCGCTCCGGACGCTGTTCGAGAGTTCCACGGTTGCCGCCATCGGCGAGCTGCTGTCTGAGCAGGGCGAGCGGAGCTTCGAGCCCATTCCAGTGGCAGCGATCAAGCGGGATTATCCGATGTCTTCCGCCCAAAAGAGACTGTATGTCATCCATCAAATGGATGACCTGGGCACCGTGTACAATATGCCCGGCGTGCTGAAGCTGGAAGGAAAGCTGGATCCCGCACGGATTCAGGCCACCTTCCAAGAGCTGGTCCGTCGGCATGAGAGTCTCCGGACCAGCTTCCATATGATCGAAGGCGAGCTATTGCAGCGGATTGAAGAGCACGCGGAG
>NZ_QGTQ01000054.1 GCF_003182255.1 Paenibacillus cellulosilyticus
TGATCCGTTGCACTTTCCCCAATCCGATCCACTCCTCTTCCCTTGATTAAAACACAAATGACCCGTAAGAGGGTCACTTTTTTAAAAGTGTCCTTCTTACGGGTCATAGTTCATGGTTGGTGGCAGTTCCATTTTACCAAAAGGCTGTTTCTTTTTTTTGTTTGTCTAAAAACAAAATACTGCCAGCAGCGGAGCAGACGAATGATTCTGAAGAAATGTCAGCGGTCGCCTTGTCAACGGATTGCTACCTTGTCACGATCTTACCCATTCAGAGCAATCCGGTGACAACAGCGATCGTAAGAACATTCGCTCTGCGCAGCAGCCTTTGCAGTTCATTGAAACACAAGGGGCCGTCCCAAAGTCTAATGACTTTTGGGACAGCCCCTACTTGACTTAACTAATGTTACGCTTCGCTTTTTGTTGTGAAGCGAGAGAGTGATTGTTGGAGCTTGTTGGATGCGTCCTCCAGACGGTTGGACAGCTTGACGAGCTCTTCGCTGACGCTTAGCTGCTCATTGCTGAGGGAAGCAACTTCTTGGGATGTCGCGGACGATTGTTCCGCTACTGCACTGACGCTTGTCATCGCATCGGACAATACGGATTGGGACTCGTCCAGCTTACCGATCGCTTCGGTTACCGAGCCGAGGCTATCGCTGAATTGCGACATATGCGACTGAACCGCCATGAAGATCTGGTTCGTCTCTTTTACCGACGAAACTTGCTCTTGGAAGATTGGATGAGCTTCTGTCAATACCTCTACCGTCTCATCAATTTCACGCTGAATCGTATCCGTAATTTGAGCAACGACATCAATGGAATGACGAGATTGATCAGCCAGCTTACGAATTTCGTCTGCGACGACCATGAAGCCTTTGCCCGCTACACCCGCACGTGCCGCTTCGATCGTTGCATTAAGCGATAGAATGTTCGTTTGTTTCGTCAGGTTATTCAACACATCGAGAATTTTACGAATGGAAGAAGTCGAGTCCTTCAGTCGGTCTACCTTCTCCACCATGCTGCGCGTCATTTGCTCCGTCAGACCTGTCTTCTCGATGAGTACATTCATGTAGCTTGTACCCTGCTCACTTGCCTGCTGCACCGTTGTAGCCGAAGCTTCCATCGATTGATTGTTGCTCAACAGGTTTTGCATTTGTGTACTAATCGTCGTTGTTAAGTCACTGCCACGCTCTGCCTCAATTGCAAGGCTTGTTGCACCGCCTGCGATCTCTTCCGTTGCAACTGCAATTTCCTTCGCTGATACCGCTGTTTTACGCGATGCTTCCGTCAGGACGCTTGCAGTAGCCAATACTTCATCAGCTGTACCGCTTGTCTGATCAACGAGAGATGTAATCTCGGTCATCATCCGGTTGAAGCTGTCGGTCAGTTGACCGATTTCATCCTTCCGGTTCAAATGAAGCCGGACGCTCAGATTACCGCGCTCGCCTTCATTCATCAAATTGCGAAGCTGTACGAGTGGATTCGCAAACATGCGAATCATGAAGTAGCAGATTACAATTGCTGCAACTGCTGCTGCTGCTGTTACAATAAACGTCAGTACGAAAATCGCATTCGCATCGCTGACAAGCTCGTTAATTGGTGTCTTGCCGACAATACGCCAACCCGCACTATTAACCTCAGAATATGCCGCGATAACGCTTGTACCTTCCGTGTCATTCACTTCGAGAGAACCGCCATTGTCTCCATCAACGACGAATGCTGGAAGTGCAACGTCTGCTTCCGTTCCGAGCTTCGCCTTCGCATTTGCATCATCGCCTGGATACATGACATAACGGTTTTTCGTATCCACGATCGATACAATACTGCCGTCACCAAGCGAAATCTCACCAAGTGCATCTTGAATGGCGCTTAATTTAATTTCAAAAACAAGCACGAAGATTGGCTCGCTAGTTACACTGCTCTTCAAGAGACGTGATACACCAAGCGTTGGTTCAGCTGAGGTGCCTGCAACGCCTTCCACCTTCGTCTCGATCCAGTACGATTGCCCTTGTGATTCTTTAACCGTCTGATACCAGTCGCTCTTCTCTGCCAGCTCTTGGTCAAAAGCCGAGCTGCCCAGCGAATAAGCGCCTGCCTGCAACGGGATCAAATAACCGTTAGCGATCGAGCTGTTGCTCAGAATATACTTCTGCAGCAAGCTGTTCACTTTCGTCGTCGCTTGGAAGCGGTCGAACTGGGCTAATGAATCATCCCGAATAATGCTTAGCTGTTCTTGAATCGCTGTATCCACCATGACTTGCAGCGTCAGTGTCTCATAATTATCGAACAGCAATTTTAGCTTACCGGCTGCCTGCTGAATCGTTTGGTAGTTTGAATCCGCAGCATTCTCACGGATGATACTTTTCGATTTGTTGTATGCCAGCGTTCCTACGACAAGCACACACGCAAGAATACTTACGAAAATAAACAGAAACAGCTTAGCCCCTACCGAACGCCGAGGATTGGCCCACTTCATCCTTGACCAACTAAGGTCTTGCGTATTGATTTTGAGCCTTGGCTTTGCTTTAAGCATTAACTTGAGATTCAGTTTCCCCTTTTTGTCCTCTTGTTGTTCACTGCCTATCGCGTTAACTGATTTAGGCTCCTTGTTCTTCTTTGCCATTGATGGTACACCGCCTGCTCATGGAATAGACATAAAAATGCGTAATTTATATATCGGTTAATCGTAGGTCTTTTGTAACCCTTTTCTAAAAGGAAATCGCTTCTTTTTCGAATTTCCAACGAATCCCGCATCGTAATATTGCATTTTATTTACGTAAACTTAACAAAATAGGCCATCCACAAAGGATGGCCTATACCCGGAGACTGCCTAATTATTATACTTAACCCGCATCAGTCTGCTTCACAAGCTTCTTATTTTCCACCAGTTGATTACTGCAATTGGAAAATAAAAAAAGTCTTTTATGACTCAAGTCCGCCCTAAAGCGAAATGATCATAAAGACCTCCTATTCTTAGTTACACATTAAAATGCACTAGATCAACCTTTGCCGATCCGTTTGCGCATCATGTCCATTCGTTTAACTGGTTGCGTAACAGCCATCCGAATTTCTTGCAGTGGGTGACGTGCCGCATCCAAAGATTGGCCTTCCTTATCGGAAATTTCGCCGACGATTTGCTTGAAGAACGTACCGCCTGGACCGACGAACTCTATCTCTTGACCCGGCTTGAAGTGGTTGCGCTGTTGAATCGTTGCAATACCCGTCTCTGCATCGTAGTCGAGGACGATACCTGCGAAATCATACGGTGAGCCTTTATCCTCTGGGCCGTAAATATGCTCCTCAGCGCCTGGCGTATCGAAGAAGAAGCCCGTGTTCAACGGACGATTCGCCGCTTTATAAATTTCTTCCATCCATTCCGGCTTCAGTTCATAACCTTCAGGATCGGCGAAATACGCATCAATTGCCTGGCGATACGCATTCACAACCGTGGCTACGTAGTGAATACTCTTCATTCGGCCTTCAATCTTAAAGCTGTCGATCCCGACCTCAATAAGATCTGGCAGATGCTCGATCATGCACAAGTCTTTGGAACCCATCGTAAACTGCTCTCCGTTGTCCTCGAACTGCTCTGCATCGACGAACAGATCGTACTTCCAGCGGCATGATTGGCAGCAGCCACCACGATTAGAGTCTCGGTCTGTAAAATGGTTCGACAGTACGCAGCGCCCGGAGAAGGAGGAACACATTGCACCGTGGATGAACGCTTCAATCTCGATATCGACATGTTCTTTGATCTCAGCAATCTCTTCAAGGCTCGCTTCGCGCGCGAGTACGACACGCGGCAGGCCCTCGTCCTTCCAGAACTTAACCGCCTGCCAGTTCAGCGTCGACTGCTGTGTGCTTAAGTGTACTTCCAGCTTCGGCGCTACGCGCAGCGCTGTCTCGATAATGATGGGATCCGCAGCAATAATCGCTGCGATACCCGCTTCTTCGAGGCTCTTCAAGTACTCCTCAAGCCCTTCGATGTCCTCATTGTGGGCGTAGATGTTCGTCGCTACAAACACCTTCGCGCCATATTTCGCAGCAAACTCAACGCCTTCGCGCATTTCCTCGAAGCTGAAGTTGTCAGCGTTCGAGCGGAGACCGTATTTTTGACCACCGATATAAACCGCATCCGCGCCGTAGTGAACTGCAAATTTCAGCTTCTCAAGATTGCCCGCTGGCGCGAGCAGCTCTGGGCGATCCAGTCGATAACGTTTGCCGGTCAGCTTGCGTCCTGTCTCTGATGTTGTATTCGCCATGTTAGTCACCTCAATCGTATTCATGTTCTTAATAAACCTGTTCCTTGTAGAAGAAGCCATAGCTCAGTTCGCGATCGGGATGCTGCTTCGCTTGAATCGCTTCAAGCCATTCGTCTTGGAATCGGTAATGGTCAGGGTCTTTGCAATACGTATCGATCGCAGCTCGATAAGCACGTACAACCGTTTCATTATAATCAACGGACTTCATCAGTCCTTCAATTTTGAAGCTGTCGATATTCGCTTCCATCAGCTCTTGCAAGTTCTCAATCATGCATAGGTCGTCTGCACTCATAATGTGTGTACCGTTCGAATCTTCGAAGATCGGATAGCGCTCATCGGGACGATCGGCTTCCATCAGGTACATGTCCGAGTGATCACCTGTTGCACTATTCCCTTCAGCCAGCTGCTTGAAATCCATATAGCTCTGAACAAGGGAGCGCTTGGAGTGATAAATATTCGTCATCCCATGTACCTGCACTTGAACCTCAAGCGAAGTCTTAGCCTTCATACCGGCAATTTGCTCCATGTTCAGCTCGCGTGCACATACGAAACGAGTTGCACCACGACGTCCCCAGAAGTTCGCCGTATCATGATTCGTCGACGTCATCTCTGCATTCCAGTGAAGCCCCAGCTTCGGTGCATGCTCGCGTACAGCCATCAGCACGGCAGGGTCACCGAATGTCACAGCATCAATGCCGATGCGTTCCAGCTCCGTTACATACGCAGGCATCTCATCGACCAGCTTATTATCAATAATATTGTTGATCGATACATATATACGAACGTCGCGATCCGCTTGCTTCGCGATCGACACTGCCTCTGCCATTTGTTCCAATGTGAATTCGCCAGGAACTCGCGTCCCGAAACGCGAATCGCCAATCAATACGGCATCTGCTCCCGCTGCAATCAGTCGCTGAAGCTCATCCAAATCTGATGCCGTTACGAGCAGCTCCGGTTTCTTAACAGTCATACTTGTTCCTCCTAAAAGCAATTTGCTTCTTCTTCGATACTTCTAGTTGTAAGCAAATTGCTTACTTCGTAAGCATATGCTTAGCAATTTGCTTCTTCTTCGATACTTCTACTTGTAAGCAAATTGCTTACTTCGTAAGCATATGCTTAGCAATTTGCTTCTTCTTCGATACTTCTACTTGTAAGCATCCGCTAAAAAACGTCAAGAGCATCAACAGCGTAAATGCTGCGATGCCCCCTACGTCAATCATCATGCGCCATCCGACGATAACGCGGTGCGTTATTGCCCTGCGGTTTTATTACTCTCATCAATGTTGCGCAAATGCTCCTTGTACGTTTTTGCGAACAAGTGCGTTTGTGTTCCGTCTTTCTTCGTTACATAATACAAATAATCGGTCGTTTCCGGATTCAATGCAGCCTCAATCGACTTCAGGCTTGGGCTTGCAATTGGCCCCGGCGGGAGACCTTTGTTCAAGTACGTATTATATGGGCTTTCGACTTGAAGATCTTTTTCCATGAGACGTTCCTTCTGCTTGTCCAGCAAATATTGAATCGTCGCATCGATCTGAAGCGGCATCCCATCCTTGATCCGATTATATATAACGCTTGCGACAATCGGCCGTTCCTCATCCACAACGACTTCACGTTCGATAAGCGATGCAATCGTAAGCAGTTGATGCAGGTTGAGTCCTAGTGTTGCCAGCTTCTCATCAAGATCAGACACCGTATTGAGCTTCCGATCCGTCTCGGCGAGCATCCGCTTAACGATTTCTTCAGCAGTTGCACCCTTCTTCAGCTCATACGTTTCTGGGAATAAATAACCTTCCAGGTGATGAAGCTCTTTATTGTCCGTCGGAATTTGCAGAATAGAATCAACATCTTCCCACGACCGATTCTCGTCGATCAGCTTCATTAACTCATCCTGGCTGACAATACCTTCACTCCCGAGCTTCTCAGCAATCTGCGCAGCTGTGAAACCTTCCGGAATCGTAAACTTCACCGTCTCCGCTTTAACTGTATCTCCAGCATTCAGCTTCGCAATAACCGCATCCAACTCCATGCCCGGCGACATATCATAACTGCCCGCCTGGAAGCGATTTCCTTCGTCCTTCAACTTCAAGTAGTATTTAAATATGAATGCACTGCGGATAATACCCTCGTCCTCAAGCTGTTCCGCCAGATTGAATGGTGACGTACCGCTCTTCACCTCGATCCGAACCGGATCACCTGACGCCGTCGGTCGAAGGCCATTCCAGACGAAGAGTACAACGCTTCCAGCGCCAAGCAGCATAATGCCGAGCAGCGATAAAATGACCCACATCGTTATTCTGCTCTTGCGAGGCCCGATCGGGAATTGTTCGTAATCGTCTTGCTCATGGTACGATTGCGGATATTGCGACAACTTATGCTCCTCCGTTTCCGCGAAAAAGGGCGGTGTCGGCCGCCCTTACTCGAAGTACTTATATGACAGCTTATGGTTTACCGGAATGAAACGCATCGCACCATCAATAGGATGGTGCAGCCATTTCACCTTGTTTCAGCATAAGGATGTAACTAGCTGTTCGAATCATCGAAGCAAAGCATATCGTATGCTTCGGCAGCCGTTTCCCATTCTTCATCGTTCTCGATGTTCTCAAGCTCCAGCTCATCGCCGTTCTCGATTAATCGCAGCATCTCGACTTCGCCTTCTTCACGCATCGCTTCCGATTGAAGCGCTGCGTAATATTGACCACCAAGCTGAAACTCGGACATAATCCGATAAGCTTCTTCAGTACCGCCCTCGCTTGTAAGTTCAACGAACTTGCCGAATTTATCCTTCAGCTTCGTTCCGCGCTGCGGCGCCATCTCAACTTCGTGCATATCGGACAATTCCCCTTTCTCGTTCTAGCCGATTGCGACTGGTGTTAGTCCTCGTCGCTCTCGTCCAGTTCGCCAAGCAGCGTATTAAATGTCTCTTCGACGATATTCCATTCTTCTTCGTCTTCGATCGTGTACAGCTTCAGGTCATCGCCTTCCTCTTCATAACGGAACGCGTATACCTCATCTTCTTCCTCATTGTCCGACTCAAGCGGCACAACCATCATATACTTGTGCTCGGAGCCATCCACCTCGAACTTCATAATGACTTCGAACTCTTCCTCGTTGCCGTCTTCGTCCGGAATATAGATAATTTCCGGCTCTTCAAATTGGTTTTCGTTCTTCGCCATTGTCATCCTCACCTTTTCGTCCTAGAATCGAGATAATTTTGCAAAATGAGCGTCGCAGCCAACTTGTCCACGACTTGCTTTCGTTTTTTCCGGCTAACGTCAGCCTCCAGAAGCGTTCGCTCAGCGGACACTGTCGTCAACCGCTCATCCCATAGGTGAACAGGTAAGTTTAGCTTTTGCTTCAATTCTTCAGCAAATGCCATGCAAATTTCACCACGTGGTCCGATCGAACCGTTCATATTCTTCGGAAGACCGACCACTACTTCTGATACTTCGTGCTCCTTCACGAGGGCGGCAATTTCATCGAACTCGCCACCGTCGCGTTTGCGATGCACGACGCCAGTGCCCTGCGCTGTCCAGCCGAAGGCGTCGCTTACGGCGACGCCAATATTGCGGTCGCCGTAGTCCAAACCCATAATCCGCATACGTAATGCCAGGCTCCCGTCTATTTATGTTCCTTCAAGTAGAATCGTACAAGCTCTTCGATTAACTCGTCCCGTTCCTTCTTGCGAATCAAACTTCTAGCATTGTTGTGCCGCGGAATGTATGCGGGATCCCCGGACAACAGGTAGCCGACAATCTGGTTGATCGGATTGTAGTCCTTATCCAATAGCGCATCATGCACTTGGAGCAAAATCTCTTGCGCGGTTGCTTCCAATCCTTCCGCCTTGACGTCGAATTTCATCGTTTTGTCCATCGAATTCATCCCAGCACCTCACTTTGGAAACCGCTTTATATGCTGCAGTGTCAATTATTACTATATCACATTTGCTTGCGCAAGAACTAGTTCTTCCGCAAGTTTCAATGCTTCAGCCAGCTTCGATGCGTCCTTACCGCCAGCTTGTGCCATATCTGGACGACCGCCGCCACCGCCGCCGCACAGCGTTGCTGCTTCCTTCACAAGCTTGCCGGCGTTGAGACCTTTCTTCACGAGATCAGGCGATACGGATGCCACAATGTTGACCTTATCTTCTTGTACAGCGCCAAGTACGATTACAGCCGATGTCAGCTTCGACTTAAGCTCGTCGACAATGCCGCGAAGAGCGTCCATGCTAGGTGCGCTTACTTCTGCCGTCAGTACTGTAATGTCGGCAACTGTCTTCGCTTTATCCGTCAATGAACCCGCCTCGATGCGGCTCAGCTTCGCTTGCAGCGACTCATTGTCGCGGCCCAGCTCTTTCACTTGACCGAACAGCGCTTCGATACGCTTCGGAACATCTGCCGTATTCGACTTCAGCAGGCCAGCAGCTTGCTTCAGCAGATCGAATTGGCTTTCCATGTACGTATAAGCATGGCGGCCGGTTACAGCTTCGATACGGCGTACACCTGAACCGATACCGCTCTCGCCGATGAGCTTGAACGTTCCAATCTGGGACGTGTTGCCGACGTGAATGCCGCCGCACAGCTCAATGCTGTATTTGCCAACCTGTACAACACGCACAACATCGCCGTATTTCTCACCGAACAATGCCATTGCGCCCATCGCTTTCGCTTCTGCGATTGGCTTGCTCTCAATGACGACCGGCGTACCGAGCCAGATTTGCTCATTCACGCGGCGCTCGATATCAGCTAGCTCCTCCTCCGTAATCGAACCGAAGTGCGAGAAGTCAAAGCGCAGGCTGTCAGCCTTCACGAGCGAGCCCGCTTGGTTAACGTGCTCACCAAGCACTTCTTTGAGTGCCTTGTGCAGCAAGTGAGTTGCTGTGTGGTTCTTAATTATATCGTCGCGAAGATCGCGCGCTACAACAGCCTCTACAGTCTCGCCCACGCGTACTGTTCCACTAGCTACAACAGCGTGATGAACCGGTTGGCCGTGCGGCGCTTTCGTAACGTCCTCTACGTTCAGAACGAAACCATTGCCTTCAATGACACCGCGGTCGCCAACTTGGCCGCCGCTCTCAGCATAGAATGGCGTCCGGTCAAGCAATACGAGAACACGGCTTCCAGCGCCAGCAAGATCGACGAGCGAATCCTCGTGAACGATCGCTGTAATTTTTGCGGCGGATGTCAGTTCTGTGTAACCGACAAATTCCGTTTTCTCCGTCAGTTCAGACAGCGGTCCGCCTTGAACGTTCATGCCGCCCGTATCTTGACGCGCAGCACGTGCGCGCTCACGTTGAGCTTCCATTGCCGTATCGAAGCCTGCGCGGTCAACCGTCATGCCATTCTCTGCCGCATAATCTTCCGTCAGGTCGAACGGGAAGCCATAAGTATCATAGAGACGGAATGCATTATCGCCGTTAATTTCACTGTTGCCTGCTTCACGTGCTTGTGTAACGAGTGCAGCAAGCAATGTCAAACCATCGGACAACGTCTCGTGGAAACGCTCCTCTTCTGTGCGGATAACACGCTCAATGAATTCGCGCTTCTCAACAACCTCTGGGTAGTATACGCCCATTACGTCGCCAACCACTTTTACCAGTTCGAACAGGAACGGACGGTCTACGCCTAGCGCTTTACCATAGCGAACCGCACGGCGAAGCAAACGGCGAATGACGTAGCCGCGGCCTTCGTTCGAAGGAAGAACCCCATCGCCTACAGCGAAAGCAACCGTACGGATATGGTCCGCGATTACTTTGAGTGCAACGTCATGCTCTTCGTTCACATGGTATTGAACGCTAGCGATTTCGCAAGTGCGGTCAATGATTGGGCGGAACAGGTCCGTGTCGAAGTTCGAATCCACGTCTTGCAGAATCGAGGCGAAACGTTCGAGACCTGCGCCTGTATCAATATTTTTGTTAGGGAGCGGCGTATAGCTGCCATCCTTGTTATGGTTGAATTGCGAGAACACGAGGTTCCATACTTCGAGGAAGCGCTCGTTTTCTCCGCCAGGCCAGCACTCTGGATCATTCAGATCGCCGTATTTGTCGCCGCGATCGTAGAAGATTTCTGTACAAGGGCCGCATGGACCTTCGCCAATGTCCCAGAAGTTCTCCTCCAGCTTGTAAATACGCTCTGCTGGAAGGCCGATTTTCTCATTCCAATATTTGAATGCTTCTTCGTCCTCTGGGTATACCGTTACCGACAGACGCTCTGGATCGAAGCCGATCCACTTCTTGTCCGTCAGGAACTCCCATGCCCACGTAATAACTTCTTCCTTGAAGTAATCGCCGATCGAGAAGTTGCCGAGCATTTCGAAGAATGTATGGTGACGACGCGTCTTACCAACATTCTCGATGTCGTTCGTACGAATACACTTCTGCGAGTTCGTAATACGTGGGTTCTCAGGCTTCACACGTCCGTCAAAATAAGGCTTGAGCGGCGCCATGCCTGCATTGATCCAGAGAAGCGACGGATCGTTGTGCGGCACGAGCGATGCGCTCGGCTCGATATGATGTCCTTTGCTTTCGAAGAAAGCAAGCCATTTGGAACGAATTTCACTAGCTTTCATAAGTAACGGCCTCCCAAATCAACAATAATGTTCAACAAGACATATAAAGTCTCATATTCAAACAAATTCAAACAAAAAACGCCCCTGTCAATAACAGGGACGAGAATCTCGCGGTACCACCCTGGTTATCGTCTTCAAGCGCACTGCACCTTATTAGACGATCGCCTTATGCGGAAGATAACGGTTCCTGCCGGTGAAGTTCGTTCACACTCCGAAGCCAGCTTCAACCATTCTTCGTCATGGGAACCTCACAGCCATCGCGCTGCATGCGCGAAGGGTATCCTTCTCTGAATGACGGGCTATGGCATACTTCGACTTCATCTCGGATTTCGCCAAATATTGATCAATAGATACAAACATACTTGTCTAGAGTATACTGCTGCCTTAATACTCTGTCAAATGGTCTTCCGGCGTACGTAATAGGCGAAAAAATGCTGCACGATAACCTTCAATGCGGCGAAGATCGGTACGGCCAAAATCATTCCGGCAATGCCCGCCAGCTCCCCTCCGACAAGCAGCGCGAGAATAATCGACAGCGGATGCATATGCAGCGTCCGTCCGACGACTTGCGGCGATACGACATTGCCCTCAAGTATTTGGCATAATGTATTCACGACAACGACGAGAATCATCATTTTGACCGACACGGTTGCCGCCATTAACAGCGCTGGGGCCGCACCGAAGAACGGGCCTAGGTAAGGAATGACGTTTGTAATCGCGACAACAGACGCAAGCAGAAGTGGGTACGGCATGCCGATAATCCAATAACCGATGTAGGCCAAGATGCCAATAATGAGGCAGACGAGAAACTGCCCGCGGATATAGCTGCCTAATGCAGTATCAATATCCTTCAACAGACGGACCGCCTGCTGACGATGACTCTTGGGCACATACGTAATGACCGTTCGTTCGAACACTTCAAAATCTTTCAATATATAGAACGCCAGGAACGGGATGATGAACATGATAAACACAACACTCACCATCGCGCCGATATTATTCACGAAGTCGAAAAGCGATTCCGATAACTTCTTCTCCATCTTGTACAGCGCATTGTTAATGCCCGTCCGAATGCTCTCTGGCAGCATCGAATTGTTGTTCAGGTCATCGACCAAGCTCTTCGCACGTATCGTTAACTCAGGCGCATGCTCATTGAGCTCTTGCACCTGCTTAATAAACATCGGGATCATATTCATAAGTATAACCGTCAGCGCACCGCAGAACACCGCATAGATGAGCAGCACGGCAACCGTCCGAGGCATCTTACGATCGGTCAACATCGACACGATTGGATTCAGCACATAGGAAATGATCATTGCGATGAAGAACGGTGCCAGAACAGCTTTCAAGAACGTATAAATTTGCATAAAAATCGGCTTGAGCTGCAGCAGCATATAAGCCGCTACAAGCGCAAGTATGAGATAAACCAGCATTCGAAACATCCGGTTATTCGTAAATCGCTCCAAAGCGTACGCCTCCTTCCCTTGCGGCCACCCGCTCGCGCGTCTTCGGCAGTCGCTTGCATGCAGACAACGGCATACGCAATCATTATATGTACAAGCGCCCCGGATCATCCTTGTCTTACAATAAATAAAACCGTGCGAACGATCGTTCACACGGTTTCTACTCTATACATCACCTATATGTAGTCCAATAACGCAAACGGACGCCCTCTTCTGGACGCCCGCTACGTTACACGCATCATAAGCCGTTTGCATGAATTTGT
The DNA here is from genome assembly GCF_003182255.1 of Paenibacillus cellulosilyticus. Lineage (GTDB taxonomy): Bacteria > Bacillota > Bacilli > Paenibacillales > Paenibacillaceae > Paenibacillus_T > Paenibacillus_T cellulosilyticus. The sequence continues at coordinate 12,553 of NZ_QGTQ01000054.1, forward strand.
GAAATTTCTGACATCTCTTCCTCGAAGAATAGGTCGTCGAGCGAGCTCAGCGTTCCATCTTCTTCTACTTGATAGACCGACATTTTCTCGCCGTTCACCGTCAGTTCGATGAAGCAGCCCCAGCAATAAAACTGATGGGAACCGATCTTACCGATGTCTTTGGAATTACAGTTAGGACATCTCATCATCTTTCATTTCTCCCTATATCCGAATCGGAAGGCGCGACCGGCAGGAGCTGCGCTTCACAGCACGCCGGAACGATAATCGCATCTTCCCCGAGCAATACGGTCTCCGATTCTTTCGGCGCTCGCAGCCACTTACGGCCTTCAAGCAAGTCCGATATAAATCCATCCGTTAGTTCATACCCTACTATTTGTGTACCCTGAATTGGCTCAAAATAAACATCTGATAGTCGACCAAGCTGCGTGCCACCTACTGTAACGACTGGCAAATCTTTCAGTTTCGGATGTCCGGTCTGAAAACATCTGCCTGAAGCCGTCTTGTCCTTCACAACGACAGCTTCCGCACCATCGATCAGCACGGCATCTTCGCCGCATGAAGCTACGCGATTCCAATGGACAATCCGGTCCTTCGACGAAAGCCACTTACCTGCTTCCAATACGACACCTTGCATCATCCACTGCTCATCGAACCAAGCATCCTTCACCTTACCAGCTTGTCTGCCCGTACGAAGATCGACAACCGGCAGCCCAATCAGCTGCTGTAGTTTGATCACATCGGGTACGCCCCTTTGAAGTTATTTACGAACTCGGCGGACGATTGTTTCAATTAATTGTGCCGCTTCGCTCAATTCCTCCAAAGTATTCCCCATTCCGAAGCTGAATCGTACAGCGGTCATCAAACGCTCCTGTTCTACCCCCATCGCCATTAGCACATGAGAGCGTTCCAGGGAGCCCGATGTACACGCCGATCCACCTGATGCAGCAATCCCTGCCATATCGAGGTTCATCAGCATCGTCTCGGTATCAATGTCTAGAAAACTTAAATTCACGATATGAGCAAGCCGCTCCGTCTTATGTCCGTTCAGCACGATTCGACTATCCGTCACTGTATTCATAAGCGAAATCCAGTGCTGACGAAGCTGTTCCATTCGATCTGCATGAGACGACATTTCCTTCGCTGCCGCTTCAACAGCAGCTGCGAAGCCGACTACACCTGCTACATTCTCTGTACCTGCCCTGCGTTTACGCTCCTGCGAACCGCCGTGAACAATGGGGATAACAGAAGATCCTGATGCGATGTACAATGCCCCCACCCCTTGTGGGCCATTGATTTTGTGAGCGGAGAAGCTCATCAAATCAACTGGCATCGACTGGACATGAATGGGAATCGAGCCTAGCGCTTGTACCGCATCGACATGAACAAGAGCTCCGTGCTGCTGGACAAGCTCACCAATCTCAACAATCGGCTGTACGGTACCAACTTCATTGTTCGCATACATCACACTAACAAGACCTGTACGATCTGTCATCGCATCACGCACTACATCAACGGACAATTGTCCGCTCGAATCGACAGGCAGTACCGTCAGCTCGAACCCTTCGGATTCTAAAGACTGGCAGGTGTGAAGCACTGCATGATGCTCGGCAGCACTCGTAATAATGTGATTCTTGCCCTTCGCCTTCATTGCCCGGGCTCCGCCAATAATGGCAAGATTGTCACTCTCAGTTCCGCCTGACGTAAACAGCAGCTCCGTTGGCTTAGCTCCGATGAAGGAAGCTATTGTATCACGAGCACGATTCATATGTCCTCGAGCGCTTCTTCCATAACGATGCATGCTGGACGGGTTGCCGGGGCCTCCCGTCATAACAGCGAGCATCGCGGCTGCGACCTCTTGTCTCATCGGTGTCGTAGCCGCATGATCAAAATAATATTGGGTCATTCTCATTCCTCAATTCCTGGTCCACCCGCAATGCGGACGCACCGCAACCATCTGCTGCTGTACTTATTAAATATAGAACATATAGTTGTCGATCTGTCCTTCTTCCTTGAATGTAATCAAGTCCGAAAGCGTTGTAGAGTCTAGTACGCTTGCAATGCTGTCGCGAATGCGCAGCCACAGATCTCGCTTAGCCGGATCATCTTCTTCTGTAAAATCAACCGGAGAGATTGGTCCCTCAAGCACGCGAATGACGTCGCCCGCTGTAATCTGATCCACTGCCTTCGACAAGATATAGCCGCCGTAAGCGCCACGTACACTCTTCACTAGGCCTGCATTGCGAAGCGGAGCGATTAGCTGCTCGAGATAATGCTCGGAAAGCTGATTCTTCTCTGCAATGCTCTTGAGCGAAATCGGTCCTTCACCAAACTTCGCCGCCAGTTCCATCATAATTGTTAGCCCATAACGGCCCTTCGTCGAAATTTTCAAAAAACGGCACCTCATTCCATGCATCTATTGGTTCGCATATGACTGCTTCAATCGGTTCATTAAATCATGGTATTCCCATATCACATATATTTATTTCCCTGTTTACTATCATACATGATTAGCTACTAATCCTCAATGAAAACAACAAATTCCCTTTCGCATTCCCCGATTGTC
>NZ_QGTQ01000055.1 GCF_003182255.1 Paenibacillus cellulosilyticus
ATGGTATATTGGATGTACAAAAGAAACAGCTCCTTTGGAATGGTTGGTGGTACTTCCATTTTACCAAAAGGCTGTTTCTTTTTGTTTGTCTAAAAACAAAATACTGCCAGCAGCGGAGCAGACGAATGATTCTGAAGAAGCGTCAGCGGTCGCCTTTGTCAACGGATTGCTACCTTGTCACGATCTTACCCATTCAGAGCAATCCGGTGACAACAGCGATCGTAAGAACATTCGCTCTGCGCAGCTGCTCTTGCAGTTCATTGAAACACAAGGGGCCGTCCCAAAGTCTAATGACTTTTGGGACAGCCCCATCGCCAAAACCATCAACCGCTCAGCTGTAGGTGCATTTCTGCACCTACTGATCGCCAAACCCATCAACTGCTCGGCTGTAGGTGCATACCTGCTCCTACAGATCGCCAAAACCACCAGCCGCTCAGCTGTAGGTGCATTTCTGCTCCTACAGATCGCCAAACCCATCAACTGCTCGGCTGTAGGTGCATTTCTGCTCCTACAGATCGCCAAAACCATCAACCGCTCGGCTGTAGGTGCATTTATGCTCCTAATGATCGCCAAAACCACCAACCGCTCAGCTGTAGGTGCATTTATGCACCTACTGATCGCCAAACCCATCAACCGCTCAGCTGTAGGTGCATTTATGCACCTACTGATCGCCAAACCCATCAACCGCTCGGCTGTAGGTGCATTTTTGCACCTACAGATCGCCAAAACCACCAGCCGCTCGGCTGTAGGTGCATTTCTGCACCTACTGATCGCCAAACCCATCAACTGCTCGGCTGTAAGTGCATTTCTACACCTCGTTGAGCTCGTTCGCGGCCCAGTACGCCGATATGGTGCATTTCTGCACCTCGTTAAGCTCACTCACTGCCCAATTGCATTTTCTCATGAAGTGCCAATTGCATGTATTTGTAAAAAGTGATATCATAAATATATCAAACCAATACCATCACATTTGTTAAAGGGGCGTGTCTTTCATATGGTGGAATCGAAAGCTTGGTACATGAACGGTTATGCGGCGCTGCTGCTAGCGCTAGTCTCATTCGTCGGAGGAATCGCACTTATCATAGGCGGTGCCAGCACAGAGGATCCAAGTGCAGCGTTGATTGTCGCAGGTGTCCTACTTTTCATCGTCTTCATCATTACGGTCTCCTCGCTCGTCATCGTTCAGCCAAACGAAGCAAAGATTATTACGTTCTTCGGCTCGTACAAAGGTACGGTGCGCGACAGCGGCCTGTGGATGGTTGTGCCATTCACGAACAAATCGAAAGTGTCGCTCAAGGTTCGCAACTTCAACAGCCAAACGCTTAAAGTAAACGACGAAGAAGGCAACCCGATCGAGATCGGCGCGGTCGTCGTCTACAAGGTAAAGGACACAGCCAAAGCCAGCTTCGACGTAGACAACTATGAGAAGTTCGTTGCTATTCAAAGCGAGACGGCGATTCGTCATATCGCGGCTCATTACCCGTACGACTCCTATGATTCCGAGCCAACGCCATCGCTGCGCGGTAATGCAGACGAGGTTGCCACGGAATTGATGAACGAGCTTCAGCATCGTCTTAACGTTGCTGGCGTACAGGTCATCGAAACACGCTTGTCCCACCTTGCCTATGCACAGGAAATCGCAAGCGCCATGCTGCAGCGTCAGCAAGCAATCGCCATCGTTGCTGCACGTCAGAAAATCGTCGAAGGCGCCGTCGGCATGGTCGATGCCGCGCTTCAACAGCTGGAAGCGTCCGGCATCACGTTGGATGACGAGCGCCGTGCGGCTATGGTCAACAACCTGATGGTCGCGATCGTCTCCGATCGGGCAGCAACGCCTGTCATTAACGCCGGCTCGCTGTATAGCTAAGCAGGTGCTGTCATGGGTAAAGAGAAGAAAGCTTTCCCGCTCCGACTCGACCCGGAGATCCACAAGGCGCTCGAGCGCTGGGCAGGCGACGAATTTCGCAGTGTGAACAGCCACATCGAATTCCTGCTTCGAGAAGCCTTAGCGAAATCTGGCCGTTTGAAGCAGCTGCGTCCTCTCGAACCTCTCGAGCCGCCCGAGTCTGAATAACGCACGATCTAATTTCGAGCCTTGCTTACCCGCTTCCATACTAGCGGCGAGCAGGGCTCTACTTCTATCACTGCCACGGCCCTACTCGAATTTGCGCTTTGAAAGTGCTAATATGTAATACACCTAAGCATTGGCACGACAACAACGAACAATAACAATAAGGGAGGACCCACTACGATGAAAAATGATCTAATCCGACGCTTCACCTCATACGTCGTTATCGATACCCAATCCGACGATGCGAGTGACACATGCCCAACGACGCCAGGCCAATGGACGCTTGCCCATAAGCTCGTCGACGAGCTCAAGGAGCTCGGCATGCAGGACGTTACTGTCGATGAGAACGGCTATGTGATGGCGACGCTCCCTGCCAATACAGACAAGCAGGTAGACACCATCGGATTCCTCGCTCATATCGATACAGCGACAGACTTTACCGGCAAGGACGTGAAGCCACAGATCGTGGAGCAATATGACGGCGGCGACATTGTGCTGAATGAAGCACTTGGTGTCGTTCTCTCGCCCAAGGATTATCCTGAGCTGGCCGGCTACGCCGGACATACACTCGTTACGACTGACGGTACAACGCTGCTTGGCGCTGACGACAAAGCCGGCATTACCGAGATTATGACGGCGATGGACTATTTGATCCAACATCCCGAGATTAAGCATGGCACGATCCGTGTCGCTTTCACACCGGACGAGGAAATCGGCAGAGGCCCACATCGGTTCGACGTGGCTGCCTTCGGCGCGAAATATGCTTACACGATGGATGGCGGCCCGCTCGGCGAGCTGCAATATGAGAGCTTCAATGCCGCACAAGCACGCATCACGGTCAAGGGCAACAATGTTCACCCAGGGACAGCCAAGGGTAAAATGGTTCACTCCTCCAAAATCGCGATGGAGCTGCACAGCCGTCTTCCCGTACAAGAAACACCTGAGTTCACAGAAGACTATGAAGGCTTCTATCATCTCATCACAATGCAGGGCACAGTTGAAGAAACACAGCTTGTCTACATCATCCGCGACCATGACAAACATAAATTCAACGCCCGTAAGGCTTTTATCGAGCAGATCGTTCAAGAGCTTCGCGCCAAATATGGTCCATCGAGCATCACGCTTGAGCTGAAAGACCAATATTACAACATGCGGGACCGCATCGAACCGGTCAAGCATATCGTCGATATTGCCTATGACGCAATGAAGAGCCTCGACATTGAGCCCATCGTCATTCCCGTTCGCGGCGGCACCGATGGCTCGCAGCTATCGTATATGGGACTGCCAACGCCGAACATTTTCACAGGCGGCGAAAACTATCACGGCAAATTCGAGTATGTTTCCGTCGATAATATGGTCCTCGCTGCGAAGACGATTATCGAGATCATTAAACGGTTCGAGCAGCAAGCTTAGACAGCCCGGCTGCCGATACACAACAAAAAACCGATCGCACCCCGATCGGTTTCTTCATGCTTACCTTACGTTCACTTCTACATACAGCCTATTATTCATACGCTAGTAACATCGGCTATATTCGTGACATTTGCTCATTAGAGAGGAGTTGAACCACGTGGAGCCATGTTCGTTTCAAGGTCCTGGGAAACAAAATCCGGTCTTTATCGGTGGCTACGACAATCCCCGTCCAACGAATGATCCAAGCCAGCCCGATTATTGGATCGGCTCCGGCCAATCCGTTCTATTCGATGCAGCGCTGAACAATGGGGCCGGCGGCTTCATTACAGCCAGCGACCTTGTACGTATATCGAAGAATGCCGTGCTCCATTCATCAGAGGAATGTGATTGCGTCGCGACGGTAACCGTCGACATCGAGGCGCATCCGGTGGCATTCGGTTATTTTCCACCGCATTCGCTTGACGTGATCTTCGTCCTTGATGTGACTTCGAGCATGATGTCCAACGCTAGTCTCAAATTCACGCAGGCCAAGCGTGCGCTTATTAGCACGATCAATCAGCTATGGGCATCGAATCGGAATACGACCGTCACGATCATCCCATATGGCCGTGATGCGTTCCTGCCTGTCCCTAGCCCCGGTACGGGCTTCAGCTACAACTACTTGGGTACGTTGTTTCAATGGAAACGGTCGTACAATCCTCCTCCATCGGCAAGCACCTATTACATTTCGCAGATACTAGGCTATCGGCAGAACGGCAATATCTCGAATACCGTGCTCACCCAGTTTCTCACGCAATCCGCACCGCTTGTGGCCAACATTGAGCAAAGCTTGTACAACTTCTACAACTACTACAAAATCCAATACAGCGATATCTATGATGACGCTGGCAATCCGCTGCCCGATACCGTCCTGTCGAATTACATTACGACTGTCTACAATCCGAACGTATCGAAGTATTCGAACAATCCGATCACGAACATCGCCAACAACACCCCGTTGTCCGCCGTCCAATTAACCTACAGCATGAATGATACAGGCTATGCGAACAATACGATTTTGCAAAATATGGTCTGGGCGATCCCCTATTCCGAGGATACGAATACCGAGGCTGGCATGCAGGCGGCTTACAACTTGTTCACAACGCCAGACTTTGCGCAATCGGATGATCCATTCCGCCGATGCGTCATTCTCATCACGGACGGACAGGCGAATCGGTCGATCAATCCCGATTTCTCTCAGTCGTATGCCGCCCTCGGCGACACGGATAGCACCTTCTTCCCTGACGTGGCTGGCGAGCCGTGGAAATATTTCACCCAGCTCCAGCAGACGCTGCCGACGCTCGTAGCCGAAATGTCCAGTCGCTCCTCTACCTTCAACGAGATCATTCTCTCTTCCACTCGCGTTCAGCAAGTAGCCGACAAGCTGAAGGACCCCGCGGACGGCAATGTCCAAATCTACGCGTTAGGCATCGACATCAGTGCTCAATCACCTGGGCCTTATACGCGTGACGATGTCATTAATTGGATGAAAAGCTGGGTGTCTGCACCCGCTTTCTTCCGTGAATCAACGACAACCGACCCGCAATCCCAGATCGAGGCCTTGCTGACTGAGTTGGTCCAAGATGTATTAAGCTTGTTCGCAGGCAGCAGACTGGTGTTCCACGACGGGATCAACACTGCGCTTTTTCAATATGTGCCCGGTACGATTCAGATCCACGGCGTACGCGACGGCCTAAAGCTCAAATCGCCCAATCAACCCGACATCATCGACCCTGCGGACCCTGATTTTACGATTTATCCAAAAGCACCGCTGCTGCCGGATGTAACGGACAACACCGTCGTGAACGGGACGATTACGATCGATTACGGCGTCATGCCTCTTGGCATGCTGACGCGGGACAGCTTAACGACGATTACGCTTACCTATCAGGTCCAATCGAATCCGTTCGCTAACGGCGATCATCTGCATACGAATACCGATAATCAAACATTCGTATCATTCATTGAACCGAATCACACGAAAGCCGATTCATCAGTAATCGATTATTCGGCAGAACCTCAATCCATCTTCTTTCAAACACCGATCATTGCCTGCACCTGTACACCGTTCGCGGACGTATCCATCCTCAAAGTCGCTAATCGCTCGTCAGCGCGTCCACTCGACGAGGTCATCTATTTCATTGAAGTGACCAATACAGGGACGCTCACGTTGACGAACCTCGTCGTGGACGACCCGCTGCTTGGTGTCCGGTTTACGATTCCATCCCTTGAGCCGCTTGCTTCCTTCGGCCAATCGTTTTCGTTCACGATTCCATCGGGAACGCCGCAAGGGCCCTTCACCAATACGGCGTCGGTCGTTTCGAACGAAACGCCTGATCCACAAACAGCTGATGCTTCGGTGCTTATTGCGCTCGTCCCTTCGCTGCTCTTCACCAAATCTGTCAATCGACGAGTCGCGAGCCCAGGCTCGACGGTTATTTTCACCCTTCGTATCGTTAATAATGGCGAGGTTAATCTGAATAATGTGCATCTCACCGATTCCCTGCTAGGCATTGATACGATAATCGATCACATTGCAATAGGTGCAGATCTTACAATTGATCTGCCTTTCGTCATTCCAGAGGATGCTGCCATCGGCTCCACCATTCTGAACGTCGCAACAATTGCACCTGAAGGGCTGCCCCCGATTACAGTCGGTGTTGACGTTGAGGTAGAAGCCGTTCCACGGCTGCAAATCGAGAAGGTGGCCGATCGGCAACAAGTGGAACCAGGTCAGACTGTCGTATTCACCATTACGGTCACGAACAACGGAGACACCACGCTAACGAATGTACGTGTAATAGACGCAACACTCGGACTCGATACGACGCTTCCATCGTTATTTCCCGGGCAATCGATCCCGGTTACAGTCAACTTCCTCATACCACTAGAGACGACACCAAAGCAGTACACGAACACATCCATCGCTTCATCTGATCAGACGCAGCCCGTAGAAGCAAGCGAAGCGGTTGAGGTATTGCCAACGCCTGCAATCGGCATTCGAAAGGTTCCAGATCGGCAGACGGTTACACTAGGAGGTACCATTCATTATCAAGTAACGGTTACGAACTTCGGCAACGTCGCTCTAGGTCCATCTCGCGTTATCGATCCACTGCTAGGTGTCGATATGACCATCCCTGCTTTGGCTATCGGCGAAATCCGTGCGATTCCCGTCACCTATCAGGTGCCTTCCCATGCGCTTATTGGCTCTGTGATCGACAATATGATTACAGTGCAGTCTCCTGAGGCAGGAACTGCCCAAGCAGAGGCAATCGTCACGGTCGTAGGATTAGGCCTTGCATTAACGAAAACTGCTGATCGCCAATTCGCCATTCAAGGCGATACGATGTTCTACACGCTGACCGTTACGAATCTTACCGATGCACCACAAACGAATGTTGTGCTCGCAGACGAAACGCTTGGCTTCCATGAAGTTATCCCGGTGCTAGATGCCGGCGCCACAATCGAGCGCACCATATCGTTCGTAGTCCCATCCGTTCCAGACGGCACGGCACTGCGCAACATCGCGACCTGCTCGTCGGATCAATCACCGCCAGAGCAAGCAGAAGCAGTCGTCGGGGTCAACAGCGAGCTCGTGTTCACGACGCTGCGCGTAACGAAAATCCCAGACAAATCAATAGCATCGCCTGGCGAAACGATTGTGTATACCGCATCCGTCACGAATACGGGCAGCTCCACTGCTACTACTATTACGTTGAGAGATTCACTAACCGGCACGCAATTCGTTCTCCCATCACTCGCACCAGGGGAGAAGAAGTTCGTAACGTTCTCGTATACGGTCCCCGTCAACACGAAGCAGGGAACGGTCATTCATAATGTCGTCCTTGTCACTTCGCCGCAGACCGATCCGATAACAGCCGAAGCCGATGTACCGATCGCACTGCCGCATGCGCTGCTGGAGCTTACCAAAACAGCCGACCGCCCATCTGCGAAGCCAGGCGAAACGGTATACTTCCGAATTTCCGTGACGAACAAGTCAGCAATTGATCTGCACACGGTAAGGGTGTTCGACAATCTGACGCAGTTCAGTACGGTTATTCCGGTGCTGCATCCTGGGGAGACGCGAGCTTTCGCACAAACGTTTCAAATCCCGCTCGACGCCAGAGGAGGCGACGTCTTCGTCAACACAGCAACTGCCTTCTCCGACGAAACGCCGTTCGAGCAGGCATCGGTCTCGGTATCGACCGTGTCCATTCCGGAGTTCACGTTGAAGGAAACGGTTGATCGCCCGGTCGTTTTTGGCGGCGAGACGGTATTGTTCACCATCCATTCTGAAAATGTCGGCAACGTCGATCTGATCAACTTCGTGCTGCGCGCACCATTATTTCATTTCGTGCTCCGTATCGCACGCTTTCAGGTTGGAGGCAAGTTTACCGGTCGTTTTCCATTCGTCACGCCGGAGGTCGAAGACGATACCGTCTTCATTAGTCCTGTTACGGCTCAAGCCGACAACAAAGGTCCAAAGCATGTAGAGGCATCCGTACTGGTCCTGCCGGAGGATGATGAATAAATAATAAGAGGGCCACCTCCGAAGTTAGCGCGAATCTAACTTCGGAGGTGGCCCATTTTATGCTGATTTTATTATTGTTATAGTTTTAAGTTGCACTAGATGCCAACCAACGCAATTCCTCGTCATCCGACTGGCATACCGCAATATTGGCTCCAAGTAAGCGGAAGTCTTCAATCATATTCTCATAGCCGCGTTCGATATGATGCACGCCCATGACGGTCGTTTTGCCTTCAGCGATCATCCCCGCCATAATGAGAGCGATGCCTGCTCGAATGTCGGACGCATGAACAAGCGCACCTGTCAGCGGCTTGCCGCCGTTCAGACGTGCAACGCCGGAACGAACTTCAATGTCCGCCCCCATGCGGCGAAGCTGTGCAGCATGCTGGAAGCGGTTCGGATAGATACGGTCCGAGATCAAGCTGCGGCCAGGAGCTTTGAGCAGCAGCGAAGTGAGCGGTTGCTGAAGATCCGTCGCAAAGCCAGGATACATCGCGGTACGTACCCGCGTAGCCCGATATACGCCTGTTGCGTGCGCCGTGATCGTGCTGCTAGTCGTCTCGATATGAAGACCGATCTCCGTAAGCTTCGCAAGACACGAACCCAGATGCTCTGGAATAACGTCCATTACCGTAACCGAGCCGCCTGTTACCCCTGCAGCCATCAGGAAAGCTCCTGCAATAAGCCGATCTGGAATAACATGATAGGTGCATCCCTTCAAATTCGAAACGCCATCAATCACAATCGTATCCGTTCCTGCGCCACGAATGCGCGCACCCATCTGAATGAGCAGATTCGCTGTATCGACAACCTCAGGGTCTCTGGCAGCATTGCGCAGCACCGTTCTGCCCTTCGCGCGTGCCGCCGCCATCATCACATTCATCGTTGCGCCAGAGGTGATCATATCAAAATAAATATCCGCGCCTACAAGCGATGCCGCTTCAACCACGTAATGGTCCGCATGGAACGTGAAGCGCGCCCCCATTGCCGTAAGTGCCTTCACATGCTGGTCGATCGGACGACTGACGAAGTCGTCGCCCCCAGGATAACCGACACTCACTCGGCCATGCTTGGCGAGCAGCGCTCCAACGAAATAGTAAGCCGTACGGAAAGCCGATGCTTTAGCCGGTTCAATAACGGCAGCATGGACAGCACGCGCGTCAATCAGCAGCTGTCCTACTGCTTCCCGCTGGATGACAAGGCCCATTCCTTCTGCAATTTGTTCAATAATCTGTATATCGGCAATGGATGGAATATCGCATAGACGGACAGGCTCGTCCGCCAAACATGCAGCCGCAATAAGCGCCAGCGTACTGTTCTTAGCCCCCGGAATTCGAACGGATCCGCTGAGCGCTGGTGATGGCTGTACGATGATTCTTTTCATAAATAAAAGTTCCCTCCACTAAGTTCGCTATCGTTCTGTGCCATGACGACTTGTACACCTGCTTTTTCAGCCTGTTGAATGAATGCTCTTGATGCCCGCTTATCCGTAATCAGGATGTCCAGCTCTGCAAGCGGAATAGAGCTCGCGAATAAATCGCGGCCCAGCTTCTCATTGGGTGCCAAACCGATTCTCGTTCGTGCGTTTTCAATGACGGCGCGCATGAAGCTGCCACCGTCTGGCGTTGCCATACTAATCCCTTTGCCCGTAAAGCCTCCGCCCGTGACAAAACAAATATCGAACGAGAATTTACGGACTTGTTCGATTGCAAGAGGGTCTATAAAATTGCCTGATGTCGTTCTTAATTTGCCACCGATCAGGTAGGCGTCGACATTATCCCAGCCCTTGATCGTGTCCGCAACCTTCATCGCATTCGTCACGATCGTTATGGGATAATGGCGGGGAAGGTGCTGAAGCATACCGAAATGAATACCCGCTCCACCAATGAACACAGCGTCGCCAGGCTGTATATAAGAAGCCGCGAGCTTCGAAATTGCATCTTGCGATTCGTTCGGAGGACCATAACGTCTCTCATCCGATTTTGGAAACACACGCACCTGATTGATAGGTACGGCGCCACCATACGATTTCTTAAGCAGACCCTGCTCTTCCATAATAGACAAATCTCGGCGAATTGAATCGACCGATAATTGGAATTGCTGTGCTAGTTCCTTCACAACAATGCGCTGATCCTTATGCAGCTGATCCAAGATGAGCTGTCGGCGCTCTTCGGCTAACATGCTTGTACCCCTTTACAACGTGTTCAACAAGTTCGGACTTCCCGAACAACCTCATTATGACAATTTATGCTAACTATCGTCTATTTTATTCATTATTCTTCCTTCATGTCAATCTCGTTTATTCATGTTTCTTCATGATTCGCGTTAATTACGACAAAAAAAAGAACAAACGGGAAGGATAACCCCGTCTGTCAGTAGTTGTACACCTCAATATTACAGCTATATTCACGATAACAATGGGATATGGCTGCTTTTATAAAATAAAAAGAAGAAGCCCAAAACTTACGTTCTGGACTTCCTCATTTGAATGGATTGGATTATTCGAAGTAAACCGCTTTGCCCGTACGGGACGATTCGTAGATCGCTTCAAGAATTTCCGATACAACGAGCGCCTGCTCCGGCTTCACGACCAGCTCTTTGTCATACAGCACGTGCTCAATCCAAGCGCGAGCTTCGAGCTCTGCCGGATCATCCGATGCGCCCTCATAGAAGGCGACGCCACCGCTGCTAAGCTCAATTTCCTTCGTGTACAGACGGCTGTTGCTCTCGCCGTTAATGCGAAGACCGCCCTTCATGTCTGCACCCGCTTCTGTACCGCACAGCGTAACTTTCGCTTCGTCGATGTCGAGGGAGTTAAGCGCCCAGCTGGACTCGAGTACGAGCGATGCGCCGTTCTCCATCGTGATCATTGCGAATGCGGAATCTTCTACCGTGAACTCCTTCGGATCCCATGGACCCCAAGCGTTCGCTGCGTTCTCACGCTGCGACAGCTTATGGTAAGCGCGTCCGAGTACAGCCTTTGGCTTGTAGTTGTCCATCATCCACAGCGCCAGGTCAAGCGCATGCGTACCGATATCGATAAGCGGTCCTCCGCCTTGTTTCTCTTCGTCCAAGAATACGCCCCAAGTCGGAACGGCACGGCGACGAATCGCATGTGCTTTGGCAAAATATACTTCGCCCAGCTCGCCTGCTGCTGCTGCGTCTTTCAGGTAGCGGCTGTCCGCACGGAACCGGTTTTGATACGCGATGCTCAGCTTCTTGCCTGTGCGTTGTGCCGTTTCCAGCATGCGGCGTGCATCTGCAGCTGTTTTCGCCATTGGCTTCTCGCACAAGACATGCTTGTCCGCTTCAAGCGCAGCAATCGTAATTTCTGCATGGGAATCGTTCGGCGTGCACACATGAACAACGTCGATCGAGCTGTCCTTCAGCATTTCTGTATAGCTTTCATATACTTTTGCTTCTTCAGCACCATATTTCGCTTTTGCTTGCTCAGCGCGCTCTACGACAATATCGCAAAAAGCGACCAATTCAACTTCTTTAACTTTAACAAGAGCAGGCAAGTGCTTGCCCGTCGCAATACCGCCGCATCCGATAACGGCTACCCGAACTTTAGACATCGACAAAATCCTCCCCATCACCATCTGATTCCTTGCGCTAACACTAGACTTAGTATATTGCAGCGCTTATTATATGTGTAGGTTTGGAATAGTGCTCGTTTTATGTGATTTTGTCATTCGGGGGCGCATCTAGTGGAAATCTATAATGAGAAAGTCGCATATGAAAACCCTCTCTTGTCATTGAAGGTATATACCGCTGCCCGGTACGACGATGCCTTAATCAATTGGCATTACCATCGAGAGGTAGAAGTACTGCTAGTGAACGAAGGTGGGCTCGAAGTTCACATTCAAGAGGAATTACTCCGGCTGGAGGCTGGTGACATTGCGCTGATCGGTTCGTCGCAGCTGCATCGCGACCGCAGCTTCGGCACGCCGCTCGAATATATCGTGCTGCAGTTTGATCTGGAGCAGTTTTTCGATGCCAGCACACTGCCGTTTATGCGCTATTTTGCCGAGTCGAACAATCCGCTCAGCAGCGCGAATTATATTTTTCAGGAGAATCCGGAGCTCAAACGTCAGGCTGCGGCCTGCATCCGCGAGATCCTTCGTGAATCGAATGAGAAACAGATCGGCTATGAGTTGGCTGTTAGCATGCTCGTGAAACAGCTGCTGCTGCTGCTGCTTCGCAACGATCGTAAGAATGTGCTCACCGATCAGGACGACTTCGATCGCCTGCGGCTTCGACCTGTGCTAACGTACGTCGAGGACCATTTGACGGATCGGATTCAAGTCGAAGAAGTGTGCAAGCTAGCGAATATGAGCTACTACTACTTCGTCAAATTTTTCAAGAAATCGATCGGGCTTTCGTTTACGGAATATGTGAATTATCGCAAAATCAAATGGGCAGAGCGTATTCTGCTTACGAAGGACCTCAGCATCTCGGAGGTTGGCGAGCGAATCGGCATGCCAAACATGGCGCATTTCTACAAAATGTTCCGCAAATATAACAACTGCTCGCCGAAGGAATTCCAGAAGAAGATGCTGGCGTGGGGTAAGGGGTGAAGATTTCTACCCACCTAATTCCTCCCTGCTAGGGAGGACCCCATGGGACTCCCGTCCCCTGGACCCCGGAAGGGGATGGTGGCCAGACTGAGGCGCTGGTGAGATGCTCCGTGCTAGGGGTCGCGTGCCCCTTTGGGGCATAGCTTCTGTTCGAGGGTGCTCTACCCACCTGATATGAACGAAAGTGTCAAGGCGCCATTGTAACTTCCTTGGCACTCTCCGTTTTTCTTTGTTGTTGAAGGGCTGTGCCCTGAA
>NZ_QGTQ01000056.1 GCF_003182255.1 Paenibacillus cellulosilyticus
TGCTATTTATCGCGAAAGAATGCTGTCACAGGCAGCTTAGTAACGGGGTTTCTGTATGAGTGTGTTTTCAAACTGCACTTTTTTTGACAACTCCACTCGACCGAGTTAAGGGGCCCACCCCTTTAGTACCGCTATTTAGTGCGTTCACGATACGGCTTATTCGCCGGACTTAGGATACTTATATGTACTCTAAACCACCACTGTGGCTCGTTCACCGGACATTGCTTTCTTCACTAAGATGACTCGTAAGTAACGAGAAGTCCCATCCATTCGAGCTCCAACCAAAAGCGTGTCCCACAGGGACGACAAGCGACTCTAAGCACGCACCAATATTCGAACGCCGACCAAGCCACGCCACCATTCCAACGTACCTCGATACATCAGACGTAAAGCGTGTCCCACAGGGACGTAAGCGAGCGCACGCTCCAGCGTACCTAAAACAGTCCTGCGGGATTCCAAAGGGTGCAACCCTTGGAGCCCTCCCTCTCGGGAGAGGGAGGGTTTGGGTGGGTGTGCGAAAAATGAAAAGTGGGGTTCCTAAGGGGCGAAGCCCCTCCCCCGCTCGAGCTCCAACCAAAAGCGTGTCCCGCAGGGACGACAAGCGTCTCTAAGCACGCACCAATGTTCGAACGCCGACCAAGCCACGCCACCATTCCACCGCACCTCGATACATCAGACATAGAGCGTGTCCCAGGGACGAAAGCGAGCGCACACTCCTGCATACCTAAAACAGTCCTGCGGGATTCCAAAGGGTGCAACCCTTGGAGCCCTCCCTCTCGGGAGAGGGAGGGTTTGGGTGGGTGTGCGAAAAATGAAAAGTGGGGTTCCTAAGGGGCGCAGCCCCTCCCCCGCTCGAGCTCCAACCAAAAGCGTGTCCCGCAGGGACGACAAGCGACTCTAAGCACGCACCAATATTCGAACGCCGACCAAGCCACGCCACCATTCCACCGTACCTAGGTACATCAGACATAGAGCGTGTCCCACAGGGACGTAAGCGAGCGCACGCTCCACCATACCTAGAACAGTCCTGCGGGATTCCAAAGGGTGCAACCCTTGGAGCCCTCCCTCTCGGGAGAGGGAGGGCTTGGGTGGGTGTGCGAAAAATGAAAAGTGGGGTTCCTAAGGGGCGCAGCCCCTCCCCCGCTCGAGCTTCAACCAAAAGCGTGTCCCGCAGGGACGACAAGCGTCTCTAAGCACGCACCAATGTTCGAGCGCCGACCAAGCCACACCACCATTCCACCGTACCTAGATACATCAGACGTAAAGCGTGTCCCACAGGGACGTAAGCGAGCGCACGCTCCACCATACCTAGAACAGTCCTGCGGGATTCCAAAGGGTGCAACCCTTGGAGCCCTCCCTCTCGGGAGAGGGAGGGTTTGGGTGGGTGTGCGAAACTGGGGTTCCAAAGGGGCGTAGCCCCTAGTCAAGAAAAGCGGGGTCCAAAGGGGCGCAGCCCCTAGTCTAATTAAGCGGGGGTCTCAAGGGGCAGCAGCCCCTCCTACGACTTGTGCTTCCGCCAATCCAACTTACTATTGTTCAGCAAATATTCGAAGTCGTTGTCTAAACGCTTCTGCTCGGCCTTGCGAGCTTCCTCGGCGCGGACGCGCTCAGCTTCCTTGCGCTTGTCTTCGTCTGCCTTCAGCTGCTCTTGCTGCTGCTTCAGCTTGCTGAGTACGTCAGAGCCGAGCAGATCCTTTAGCGTTGCAGGCTTATCCGACTGCTGCGACTGTGATTGCCCGCTATGCTGTCTCTGCTGCTTTTTCATGTCTTCCCCTCCTCTATTCGCATCATGCGCTGCGCTTCGTGCACAATGCTCTTATTTTTTCGTTATTAACCCCATCTGTTCCCGCTGAGACTTCGTTAGTCCTCGTACCACGAGGTCGTAGGAGTGGTCGATCATATCTTGGATCTCTTCTTCTAAGATTAACGGTCCTAACGTCACCGTATTCCAATGTTTTTTGTTCAGATGGTACCCTGGCTTGATCGCCTCTGGATTCTGCTCCCGCAGATTTAGCGCAATCGCTGGATCACATTTGAGCGAGACCGAGTCGGGCGAGATGAGCGCGAACATTTTACCTCCGACCTTCACCACCAGCGGTTCCGGACCAAACGGATAGGTTTCCTCTGTATACAGCTTTGACAAGCAGTACGTCTTCACCAGCTCATAATCGATCATATTGCCTCTCCTCATGAACGACATGACTTACCTTTTCCCGGGAAATATTGTCGAAAGCACATCCGCTCTTAGGTGTACAAAAACGCCGGCAGTGAATTCTGCCGGCGTCTTAAGGCTTATGTGCATGTGCGATTGTGCATTACATGCCAAGCCATTTTTTGAACAGGTGCTTCGTCGTGTCCTTGTTGATTGCAGCGATGGACGTCGTAAGTGGAATCCCCTTCGGACATGCGCGTACGCAGTTTTGCGAGTTACCGCAACCTTCGATACCGCCGTCTTCCATCAGTGCATCCAGACGCTCTTCCTTGTGCATCTCACCCGTTGGGTGCGTGTTGAACAAGCGAGCCTGCGAGATCGCAGCTGGGCCGATAAAGCTGCTGCGGTCGTTCACGTTCGGGCAAGACTCGAGGCAAACGCCGCAAGTCATGCACTTGGACAGCTCGTATGCCCATTGACGCTTCGTCTCCGCCATACGAGGACCAGGACCCAGATCGTACGTACCGTCGATTGGGATCCATGCTTTTACACGTTTAAGGGCATTAAACATGCGCTCGCGGTTAATAACCAAGTCACGTACAACTGGGAACGTGCGCATTGGCTCCAAACGGATCGGCTGCTCGAGCTTATCGATCAGCGCGCTGCACGCTTGGCGTGGTTTGCCGTTAATAACCATCGAGCAAGCGCCGCACACTTCCTCGAGACAGTTCGATTCCCAGCATACCGGCGCCGTACCGGAACCATCCGCTTTCGTCGGATTGCGCTGAATTTCCATCAGCGCGCTTATGACGTTCATATTATTACGGTAAGGCACTTCGAACTCTTCCGTGTACGGTGCCGCATCCGGACCGTCCTGACGGGAGATGATAAGCTTTACCGTTTTGGCTGCAACAGTCGTTTCCGCCATCGTTATCCCCTCCTAAAATGCTTCGCAAGCATTCGCTTTGACTTAGTGCTTATTGCTCGAGTAGTCGCGTTTACGCGGCTTGATCAGCGAAGTGTCGACATCTTCATAAGAGATTTTCGGACCTTCCGCCGTCCAGGACGCGATCGTCGTCTTCAAGAACTTGTCGTCGTCGCGATCTGGGAACTCTGGTTTGTAGTGAGCGCCACGGCTCTCGTCACGCAGCAATGCGCCGAGCGTCATCGACTCCGCAAGCTCAAGCATGTTCCACAGCTGGCGCGTGAACGCAACGCCGGAGTTGTTCCAACGAGCCGTGTCGTTGATGTTGATCTTCGTGTAGCGCTGCTTCAGTTCTTTGATCTTATCGATCGTTTGCTGCAGGCGGTCGTTATAGCGAACAACGGTCATATTGTTCGTCATCCATTCGCCGAGCTCTTTATGCAGAACGTAGCTGTTCTCCGTGCCATCCATCTTCAGGATGCTCTCGTATTTCGCAGCTTGCTCATTCTTCGCGCGATCGAAGACGGAAGATGCAATGTCTTCAGCCGATTTCTTCAGACCTTTGATGTACTCAACCGCTTTAGGACCCGTCACCATACCGCCGAAGATTGCCGACAGCAGCGAGTTCGCGCCCAGACGGTTCGCACCGTGGTACTGATAATCGCATTCGCCGCAAGCGAACAGACCCGGAATGTTCGTCATCTGGTTGTAGTCAACCCACAGACCGCCCATCGAGTAGTGCACAGCTGGGAAAATCTTCATTGGCAGTTTGCGAGGATCATCGCCCACGAATTTCTCATAGATCTCAATGATACCGCCGAGCTTAACGTCCAGCTCCTTCGGATCCTTGTGCGACAGGTCAAGGTAAACCATGTTCTCGCCATTGATGCCGAGCTTCTGGTCAACGCAGACGCTGAAAATTTCACGCGTAGCGATATCGCGCGGTACGAGGTTACCGTATGCAGGGTATTTCTCCTCGAGGAAGTACCAAGGCTTACCGTCTTTGTACGTCCAGATCCGTCCGCCCTCGCCACGTGCCGATTCCGACATGAGACGGTTCTTGTCGTCGCCTGGAATAGCCGTTGGGTGAATCTGAATCATCTCGCCGTTCGCGTAGTTAACGCCTTGTTGGTACACAGCGCTCGCTGCCGTACCTGTATTGATAACCGAGTTCGTCGTTTTGCCGAAAATAATGCCAGGGCCGCCCGTTGCGAGAATAACCGCATCCGCGCGCATCGTAACGACTTCCATCGTACGCAGGTCCTGCGCCGATACGCCGCGGCATACGCCGTCGTCGTCCAGCACCGCACCGAGGAATTCCCAGTGCTCGTATTTCGTTACGAGACCAGCTGTTTCCCAGCGGCGAACTTGCTCGTCCAATGCGTACAGCAGCTGCTGACCTGTCGTAGCGCCTGCGAATGCTGTACGGTGGTATTGCGTACCGCCGAAACGGCGGAAGTCAAGCAGACCCTCTGGCGTACGGCTGAACATAACGCCCATCCGGTCCATCAAGTGAATGATGCCAGGTGCTGCATCGCACATGGCTTTAACCGGCGGTTGGTTCGCCAAGAAGTCGCCGCCATAAACCGTATCGTCGAAGTGCTCCCACGGGGAGTCACCTTCACCCTTCGTATTAACCGCGCCGTTAATGCCGCCTTGCGCGCACACCGAGTGCGAACGCTTAACAGGCACGAGCGAGAACAGGTCGACGTGAACGCCGGCCTCTGCTGCTTTAATCGTCGCCATCAGGCCGGCCAAGCCGCCGCCGACGACAATAATTTTATTTTTAGCCATATCGAATCGCTCTCCTTATCGTGTTCCTAGCCGATCGGGTTCCATGCAGCCGTTACCGCTGCTGCTGCTTCCTTAAATTCGTCGCCCGTGAATGCTGCGATCGACAGGAGGAAGAGCACCGAGATAATGACGAAGAGAATCATGCAGATTCTAGACGAAATACGCTGCGCGCGTGGGCCAACCGTAATGCCCCAGCTGATCAGGAATGCCCACAGGCCGTTGCTGAAATGGAATACAGCTGCTAGTACGCCAATAACGTACAGAATCAAGCTAACCGGATGCGTGAAAATATCATGCATATGCGCGCCAAGCTCTTCGTGCGTCAGGTTACCAACCGCAACTTGGAAACGCGTCTCATACAGATGCCAGAAGATGAAGATGAACGTAATAACACCCGTTACACGTTGTGCAACGAATGCCCAGTTGCGGCCATAGCTGAACCGGCCTGCGTTCATGTTCGATTGGTAAGCCATGTACAGTCCGTATACACCGTGGAACAACAGCGGCAAGAAGATGCCGAAGATCTCCAAGAAGTACACGAGCGGAAGATCATTCAAAAATTTAACGCTTTTGTTGAAGCCCTCTGCCCCGCTCTCGAACGCGGAATAGTTCGTGATAGCATGCTCAATGATGAACAAGCCGAGCGGAATGACCCCAAGCAGGGAATGCAGCTTCCGCCAATGATACGAATTTGCTTTCATAAGTGGTGCGTTCTCCTTTCATAACTTCCCTTGTGAATTACGGTTAACAAAACATTTTCCATTGTACTCCTGAGCCCGTACAGCGTCAACAAAAGTCGACACAACTTAGCCACACTTTCCATCCTACTCCTTTTGAGCTTATAATGGAATTGCGTATTGTTGATAATTTCTTATAACTATATTGCATAAGTCCGCTTAAAACGAAGGATAGCTAAGGAAAAGAGGGTTCAGCTTGCTCGAAGATATGCTTGCATTCGCCATCGTGGTTGAACAATCCAGCATGAACAAGGCGTCTGTGCAATTAAATATGTCACAGCCTGCACTGTCCCGTCGCATCTCTAAGCTGGAAGAGGAGCTAGGTGTTGAGCTGTTCCGACGCATTGGCAAACGACTGGAGCTTACTCGTGTCGGTCAGTTGACCTACGAATATGCGCTGGAGCTTCGCACCCTCCATCAACGATACTTGCACACCGTCTCAGGCTTCCGTTCAGAGGGAGTCTCAGAAGTCACGATTGGCGCGAGCCTGACGACCCTACAAACAACGCTGCCTGACTTTATCCGGCTCATGAATGAAGAGCGCCCAGATCTCGACATTAAAGCCGTAACCGGCAAGACGCATGAGATTGTCTCGCTCGTTCGGGAGCGCAAGGTAGACTTCGGCATCGTCGCTTCCCGTATCCAAGATCCACAGCTGCACTGCGTACCGCTCTTCGATGACCATCTCGTCCTCGTCGCGCCGCGCAATCAGATTGTGACCGATCGTTGGCCGCTCACAATCGAGCAGATGAACGGACTTCCAATTATTCTGTTTACCAAAGGCACCTGGTATCGCACGCTGACAGACGAGGTATTCGAGAAATACAAGCTTGAGCCAGACGTCCGAATGGAGATCGACTCCTTCGAAGCGATCCTGCGGCTTCTCGTTACTTGCAGAGCAGCGACGTTACTGCCGCAATCGTATGTACGTCCGCAAATGCTTGACGCCAACGAACTGACGATCGTTCCAGTTCGCGAACTTGCAGAGACGAAGCGAACGACCTCGGTTATCTACGCCGCCCCTTCTGGACTGAGTTCTGCCGTTCGCTTATGGATCGACAACCTCGCGGCAACCTACCCGACCCGGATTTGAATAGAGACTTATACAGGAAATCGCGGCTGCATCTTATGGCTGCCGCGATTCTCTTAATTGTAGTATGAGCGGAATTGCTGGCATGTAGTCACCAGAAAACCCTATGATGGACTGTCCCGCGCTCACTCAACCCCGATCTACACCAAGCTTCTTCGCCAACCAGCCTGTCGTACTCGCTTGAAGCATAATCGTGAGAACAATCGCCATGAATGTGATGGATGCAATTATCGATGCATGCGGTATGCCAAGCCCGATGAGCATACCTGACAATGCCGCAGGAATAACCCCCGTCTCTCTCACCCACACCATGAACATCATTTCCTTCCACGTCCACTGCGCCTTACGATCCGGCCATGCACACAGCAGCACCGTCAATGGACGGGCGATGAACATAAGCACGAGCACAGCGATGAAGCTCTGCCAGCCGTATTGCGCAAGCAAGCCGAAGTCAACCTGACTGCCTAACAATACGAATATAAGCATACGCATGACGGCCGTTACATTGTCAGATACATGCGTCAGCTCCTGCTGTTTTTCTTCTATATAAATACCAAACAAATCCGAATTGCCCCAGATTAGACCAGCCGCAAACGCAGCCATAAATCCACTAACATGGAGCACATCGCCAACCACATACCCAGCGAGTGCCGTCCCCAGCATGGCAATCGCGGCAAACTCACGGAACAATCCGATTGATGCATGTGCGACGAGATATAAGATCGCGATACCCAATACAATACCGACCACAATGCCGCCAAGCGCCGTCTTCGCAAAATCAAATGCAACCGCTCCCACATTCAGCGTAGACTTGCCCGTAACCGCAGCGAGCAGCGCGAACGTCAGGATAGAACCAGTTGCGTCATTAAAGGCTGACTCACTCTCCACCGTCTCCCGTACCTTCTTCCGAATTCGCACCTGTCGGAACACAGGAATAATCGACGCTGGGTCCGTAGAAGCAATGACCGCGCCAGCGAGCAGCGCGATCAGCCAATCGATATCGAATATGATCCTAATGGCTGAGCCTGTCACAGCGATCGTTATCAGAACGCCTGGAACGCTGAGCAAGCCAACCGTCCAGCCGACCTTCCGTAAACCTTCAAGTCGAATATTGCGTCCACCATCGAACAGAATGAGCGTCGAGCCAACCGTCAAGATGAATTGATTAACCAGCGAGCTTGCCGGCTCATCAATCCAGTGAACGCCTTGACCAAGCAGCATGCCCGCAGCGATGAATAGGACTACATCCGGTAAGCGAAGAGCCGCAGCGATTCGGGCTGACCCGATACCTGCCGCGGCTGTTAGAATGAACAAAATTATAATGTGCTGGATTGTTGAAGCTGTTGTGCTCTCCACAGCCGATCTACCATCGCTTTCTTATCCAAGCAGCCTATTGTACAATGGCCTCTTCGAATTGTTCGATTTGTTTGTTCGTACCGATGACGACCATAACGTCTTGCTCAGCAAGTACTTCATCGGCCGTAGGTGCAATGATGACGCCGCCCTTTGGCTTGTTGATCGCCACAATACTGCAGCCGTAACGCGCCCTTGTGTTTATATCCTGCAGCGATTTGCCATTAAGGCATCTCGGCACTGCAAGCTCCGCAATGGTATATTCTTTGGACAGCTCAATATAGTCAAGCAGATTCGGGGATACGAGCTGGTGCGCGACACGAATGCCCATATCCCGCTCCGGATAGATCACTCGGTCAACGCCAAGCTTCTCCAATACACGGCCGTGCAGCTCGCTGAGTGCCTTAGCGACAACTGACTTAACGCCAATATCCTTTAATTGAATTGTAGCCAAAATACTCGACTGAATATCATCTCCGATCGCGACAATCCCGCAGTCGAAGTTGCGAACACCAAGCGCACGCAGCGTCTCTTCATCCGTTGCATCCGCCGCAACCACATGCGTGAGTACACGGCTCATGTCATCCACAGTCTCTTCATTCTTATCGATGCCAAGCACCTCGTAGCCAAGCTGGACAAGCTCCTTGCCTAGGCTGGAACCGAAGCGGCCCAGACCGATAATGACGAATTGTTTCATAACGTTCTCCTATCCCTCATCTTATCTATTTATTATTAACCAATAATGATTTTGCCTTCTGGATATCGGTACAGATCCTTCTCTGCCTTTGGTCCAAGCGCATAGGCAAGCGTGAGTGGTCCAAGCCGGCCGGCAAACATCGTGAAGCACAAAATAATTTTGCCGAAGTCAGATAAGGAAGGCGTTATGCCCGTGGACAAGCCTACCGTACCAAATGCCGAGGTTGCCTCGAACAGCAGCCTTAGAAATTCTCGGTCCTCCGTAGCGGAGAGCAGCATGGTGACAGCGATGACGAGCACGAGTGACAGCATCGTAATGGTCAGCGCCTTGAAAATCCGTTCGCGTGCCAAGCGGTATTTGAACAACACGATATCTTCTTTGCCACGAATCATTGCAATGACAGCACCAATCAGCGTCGTGAAGGTCGTCGTCTTGATGCCGCCCCCAGTAGATCCAGGAGATGCACCAATAAACATCAGAATGACCATGAAGAAAATGGTAGCATGACGCATGACGCCGATATCAATCGTATTTGCACCTGCTGTACGCGGCGTCACGGACTGGAACATCGCAGCCCAGATTTTGGCATCCCAATCAAGCGATCCTAAGGTTTGTTTGTTAGAAAACTCAAAGATAAAAATGATGATGGTTCCGACGATCAGCAGCGCGCTCGTCATCGTAAGTACAATTTTCGAATGAAGTGACAGCTTCTTGTTCTTCCGGTATTCGATCAGGTCAGACATAACGACGAAGCCAAGTCCGCCTAGAATAATAAGTCCCATTGCCGTTATATTGACGACTGGATCCCCGACATACATCGTCAAACTGCGGAATCCACCGAATAAATCAAAGCCTGCGTTGTTAAACATCGAGATGGAGTGCCAGATGCCGAAGTAGATCGCCCTGCCGATCGGCATGTCGAAGGCGAACCGCGATGCAAACAGCAACGCACCAGTCGCCTCAATAGCAAGCGAGTAAACAATGACTTTGCGGATCAGCCTTACGATGCCCTCCATGTTCGTCTGGTTCATCGCTTCCTGCAAAATAAGCCGTTCCTTCAGCGATATCCGCTTACGCAGCACGAGCGCGATAAGCGTCGCCATGGTCATGAAGCCGAGACCGCCTATCTGGATAAGCGAAATCAGCACAATTTGGCCAAAGGTTGTAAATTGCGTCCCTGTGTCAACCACGACGAGGCCTGTTACACAAGTTGCCGAAGTTGCGGTGAAGACGGCGTCTAAGTACCGTAAATAATGGCCGTCCGTGTTCGAAATTGGAAGCGACAGCAGCAGCCCGCCAAGCAATATGATGAGCGCAAAGCCCGTCACCAGAATACGCGGCGGCGACCAATTGAACAGCTTTCGTTTGTTAACGTTATACATCCGTAAATTCCTCTCTATATCCCATGAACAGGTCTAAGCGCACAAAAAAAGACATTGGAAACCCAATGCCGTCTGCGATGAGTTCTGTCCATGCAGCCTACGAGGTTAGCTGTCGGATTCGGGCCCGGATAGATCGCCCTATCAGCAAGGTAAGAACATCGTTCTCAACTGATGCTGAATTCACCCCAAGTTGCCGCGTCCGGCCGATGTGATCGGCTGCATCTACATAGACGGCAACGTTATGGTTCCCCCGTTTTCCATTGGAAATTCGGCTGTTGAATATTCGGTTAATGTCCAGTAACTCATCAAATTATATAGCGAAAAGGAGAAGGACACCAACAAGGATTTGTCACCAATTGAGACGATTTAAACCGAAAAAAAACGAATCTACGATACAAGCTTGTCATTAGCTGGACGCTGATCGTTATTTTACACGCTTGCGACAATTATCTAGCTTTTATCAGCGTCTCAATCGAGACATTGGCTCGGCCAACTGATCATATGATAAGGTTAGGGAACAAGCAGTTGCCGTCGTCCGGCATATCAAGGAGGGCCTTATGACCGATTATCCGCTGCTGCCGCAGCGCATCCCCCGCTCGATTAAGTTCGTTGGCCTCGTCGGCCTCATTATGTTCATTCTGCTGCAAATCGTGCCGATATTCGTATCCCCTTCAGACAGTGGCAGCTCGGAATCGTCTTCCGTCCTTACACGTGAGGAGGCGACGACCAAAGCAGTCGCTTTCGCCAAGTCTCGGTTCAATGAGCCGATCAGTCAGACGCATACCGTGCATCAGTCCGACAGTATGCTGTATGGCTATCTCTCGAAGGAGCAGAAGCTCGACTCCTATGGAAAAACGTACGATTCGAAGTTTCCAACCGACACGTTCCAGACCGAAATCAGCATGAAATCAGGTACGTTATTCGTGCAGGTTCATATGGAGAGCGGGCAAGTCACCGGCTGGACCTATCTCCCTGCATATACGGAAACGAAGACGAAAAACAATTATATGTCGGACTGGTCCCGGCTCATGGCTGCAAGACAAGCAGCTGTTACAGCGAGCGGGTTTCGCTTATCTGACCTAAAAGATTCGACGGTGTCAGGTAATGTGGTGACACTCCGTCCGAAGGGTTATACGATCGGTGACGCTGCTTTAACGGTCAAAGTAACCGTCGATTGGCCAGCTACCGCTGCCAAGCCTATTATTTTCAACTATGAACCGAAGTTCAATGCGCCGGTCAGCTATACATCGTATGTACAAGAGCAAAAAGAACTGGCCAGCACGCTGTCACTGTACGGCAGCATGCTCATGAACGCGCTGTTGTTCCTGCTTGCCATTATTACAGCTATTCGAATACGCAAAATCGCGTTATTTCGTCGTGGCTTGGTGCTCTGCCTGCTGTTCCTCGGCTTCTACATTGCAAACAACTACAACATGGCCGATGGCATTCGTGCGACACTCGGGATACGCGCTAATACGGAGGCGCTGACCGCAGGGGGCGTCTTCATATCCAATATTGTCACCGTGCTTATGGGACTTGCCATCTGGTTCAGCCTTGTCACCGGAGACGGATTATGGCGCAGAATCGGCAAACCGCTCTGGCTGCGCTACGGTGAGCCTGGCTATGGCCGTCATGTATGGAGCTCGATGAAAATATCGTACCCACTCGCTTTTGCTCTGCTAGGTGCACAAACTATACTGCTGCTCGGGCTCGATCGGTCTATCGGCTCATGGTCGACTACTAGCGTCGATTCGTCGCCATACAATATGGCGCTGCCGCTGCTCTTCCCGCTGCTCGCATGGTGCGCAGCAATATCGGAGGAAGCGTTATACCGATTGTTTGGTATCGCACTGTTCGAGCGGCTGTTCCGCCGCAGGTTCCTTGGGTGCCTGATGCCGACGGTGATTTGGGCGCTTGGGCATGTGTCGTATCCGGTGTTTCCGGCGTATAGCAGGCTGATTGAACTGACGATTGTGGGCCTCCTCTTCTGTTGGATATTTATACGCTTCGGCTTTATTACGGCGGTGTTTACGCATGCAATATTAGACACGGTGCTGATGTCGTTTGACCTGCTGATGATGGGATCGGCGATGAATGTGATCGCTGCGGTTGTTTATCTGGTGCTGCCGGTGGCGGTGGCTTGGGTGCTGATGAAGGTGGCGGGACGGCGTGAGGCTGTGGGCTAGAAGTGGTGGGAAAGTGCTAATAGATTGCTGGTGCGTGCGGTCGCTGCGCGGGTGAATGTTCTAAATGCTTTCCGGAGGAAAGCTGCATCGAAAGCATAAGCTCTGCATCACCACAATAGTTGTCTTACTTCCCTGCTGACGCCTTAGTTTTGCTAAGTATGGGTACTTTTTAGAAGATTAGAGTCTAGGTTAGTCTGGCCAAACATTCCTGTAGAGTCTAAGATTTGAGCTTGGACAAAAAAAGGAGCGCCTCGTATGATGGGGGTGTGAACGGATCAATGTCCTAAAACCCATCAGGAGGCGCTGTATATGAAGTTTACTCGAAATGACCCAACAAATCAACGTATCGAACGAATTACCAA
>NZ_QGTQ01000057.1 GCF_003182255.1 Paenibacillus cellulosilyticus
GAGGTCGGGTGGCTTTCGCTTGCCCATAATTTGCTCAAGAAGGTGGCAGTTGATAGAAGAATCAAAAAGGCGATTCAGGGATGACCCCCTGAACCCTTTTTTTGCTTTTTTTCAATAAATTGAGCTAGCTCATCAGTTAGTTGACCTACTTTTGGGACAGCCCCTTCTTTTTTAACCACGCTCGAACAGAAGTTGTGCCCAGAGGGCACACGACCCCCAGCACGCGGTATATTATCCACGCCTCGGTCTCGCCACCAACCCCTTCCGGGGTCCAGGGGACGGGAGTCCCATGGGGTCCTCCCTAGCAGGGAGGATTTAGGTGGGTAGAAATCTTGGTTTAGGTGGGTAGAAATCTCGGTTTAGGTGGGTTGAACACTTTATCGAAATTCTTTACGAAATCTATCGTCAAGCGGTGTAACTTTTCTTCCAATGCTTCCGTCTATAGGATAAATGAGAAAAATGAAAAAGGATTGGCGGAGGTGACCACCCCTCTATGGGTTTATTGACCACATGGAAATCGAAATCAAAAGCGAAACAATCTGAGCTCAAATCCACGCCATCAGGAGCAGCCGAAGGTGATCCGGCACAGCTTGAAACTGCTGTCTCGACAGAAAGCCTTATGCAGCACATTCCCGATGGCGAGTCCGCCGCTGCCCTTAGAAACAAGGGAAAAGTGTCGACTGAGCCAATCATGACCGTTAGTAGTGTTGAACGTATGTTCAATGTAGGCGGTCAGCCTCTGCATGTGCTTAAAGGCATTAACATGCAGGTGCTTCCGAATCAGCTCGTCATGCTAAGGGGCCGTTCAGGCTCAGGCAAGACAACGCTGCTGAATATGCTGGGGGGGCTAGACCAGCCGAGCAAGGGGGAAATTTGGTTTGATGGACGCCCGTTCCATCAGCTGAATGACAATGAAAGAACGAGGGTTAGACGGATGGAGATCGGCTTTATTTTCCAAGCGTATGCATTGATGCCTCTTCTGTCTGCTTGGGAAAATGTCGAGTTGTCGCTTCGTATGGCAGGTGTGCCGAAGAGAGAGTGGAAAGAACGCGTAGCCCATTGCTTGAAGTTGGTAGGGCTGGAGCGGCGGATGCACCATCGCCCGTTCGAGCTGTCCGGCGGTGAACAACAGCGGGTTGCCATTGCGAAGGCCATCGCACACCGCCCGAAGCTGCTGCTGGCGGACGAACCGACAGCGGAGCTCGATTCTCAAATGTCTGCCCAAATAATGGCAGTCTTCCAAACAATAATCGCAACAGAACAAGTAACTATATGTATGACTACGCATGATCCTACTATTCTGGAGGTTGCCGACCATGTTTACGAAATGGTGGATGGGAAGTTTATTTAAGAGAGGAGCGGCTGTTGTACTCAGCTTATCTCTATTAACGGCGGGAGGCTGCGGCCTGCTGCCGAAGGAGGAGGAAGAAGAGCAGCTGCCTGCCATTACGCCTCCTACGATATCGAAGAAACCGGAGTACGATGTGACGACAGCAACGCTCGAGACGAAGGTTTCGTCTGTTGGTAAAGTCATTTCGATGCAAGAGGAGACGTTGTACTTCACGCTGGATGGCAAGCGGCTGAAGGAACTGTACGTGAAGAATGGTCAGGATGTTAAAGCCGGCGACCCAATCGGTGAGCTGGATGTCGATGACCTGCGTAAGGAGCTGAGGACCAAGAAGCTCGATTTCCGCCGCCAAGAAACGAAGATGAAGGAAACGCTGCGGAACAAGGATGACATGGACCCCGTCGACTATGAAGAGGCTGTCATTGTGTTTGAGGAAGGACGTCAAGCGCTCGCTGATCTTCAAGAGGAGATCGACAAGGCAGTGCTGACGGCTCCATTCTCCGGCAAAATCGTTTCGCTAAACGTCCAGAAGGGCGACGAAATCAAAGCCTATGATGCCATTTGCATCGTTGCAGATACATCGCAATTGACTGCGGCTGCGAAGCTGAGCAAGGATCAATTGACGAAAGTAGCGCTTGGAATGGAAGTTGTTGCTGACATTAACGGCATCGGTGAAGTGAAAGGTGTTGTCAAGCAGCTGCCGCTCCAGTCCACAGATAATGATCAGAATGGCCAGAACGGTCAGCAGACGCTGGAGCGTCCGGAAGATTTCTTGATCGTGCAATTGTCCAAAATGCCAGAAGGGCTGCAGCGCGGTACACCGCTCTCGCTCAACATTATCGTTAATCGCAAGAAGGACGCAATCGTGATTCCATTGTCTGCATTGCGCAGCATCGGTGCCCGCCAATATGTACAGGTTGTTGAGGCGGACGGATCGAAGCGCGAGGTTGACGTCGAGGTTGGCCAGCAGACCTCCACCCAAGCGGAAATCCTGAAAGGATTGACACCGGGACAGAAAGTCGTAGGTCGATAAGCTATGGGTATCCCGTTGTTTCGATTTCTATTTCGCAAAATGTGGAACACCCGCTGGCTGACACTCAGTACATTCGTCGGGCTTGTCATAGCTGTTGCGTTCACGACGAGTATTCCGATGTATGCCGACGGCGCGCTGAAGCGCGTAGTCGCGCAGTCGCTGCAGGAGAAGAGCGAAGGGTTGCCAGCGGGCTCGCTGCTTATTCGTAATCAGGCGGCTGCTGGAACCGAGACGGATCTTACAGCACTGACGAATGTCAATCGTTATATACACGAGGAAGTACCGAAGCATGTCGGCTTCCCAACAACAACAGATGTACGCACTTATTCCATACGAAGTTCTGAAGTTGTACCCGTTGATACTTCGAAGGTCGATCCGAGCCGGGTACGTCAATTTGGCCTAATGACGATGTCGGGCTTAGAAGATAAAGTGGACCTGTCGCAAGGCCGTTGGTTCGTTGATTCAGCAGGCAGCAGCGGTGACGGCGTCATTGAAGCGGTCATGCTGGAAGAAGCCATGTTCCGCAATGATATTCATATCGATGATGAATTCGAGTATCCCGTATACGGCGGACTGGATTTGACGCTGAAGGTGAAGATCGTTGGCGCTTTCAAGCCGAAGTCGGATACGGATCCTTATTGGTATCAGGGTATTGAAGGATTAATGAGCGGCTTGCTTATTGGCGAAAAGACCATGGTCGACGGATTGATGGGACAGCAGCATATCCCACTGCATACGGCGAACTGGTACTATGCATTCGACCTGAGAGAGATTACAACAAGCCAGCTGTCGCCGCTTAGCCGGACACTGGAGCGGATGAATATCGACCTGTATCAGCAAATGAAAGATACGAAGATCGAGATTTCATTCGCATCAACGCTCTCGGAATTCCGCAAGCAGAGCATACAGCTGCAGACGCTGTTGTTCACGCTGGCAGCACCGATGATTGCGATGGTATTCTTCTTCATCATGATGAATGCAAGACAATCGCTCGACAAGCAGCGCTCCGATATCTCCGTGCTTCGCAGCCGTGGTGCGCGGACGAAGCAGATCATCCTTATTTATTTGATTGAAGGATTGTTCCTCGGCGTGTTGGCACTTGCAACCGGCCCATTACTTGGCTGGTTCATGGCGAAGAGTATTGGGTCAGCGAATGGCTTCCTGACGTTCGTTGATCGCAAATCGATTCCTGTTGGCTTCACAATGGATGCAATCATTGCAGGTGTCGCTGCTGTCGTAATTGCCATTCTTGCGACAGTTATCCCTGCGATCAGCTACGCGCGGATGTCTATCGTCACTTACAAACAGCAGTTGGCGCGTTCCGACCGCAGACCCGTATGGCAGCGTTGGTACCTTGATGTTGCGCTGATGGGCGTAGCCGGATACGGTTGGTACTTGTTCAACGAGCGCCAAATGATTTCGTTCAAAACAGGCATGACGACAGACCAGCTGAACGTACAGCCGTTCTTGTTCTTCGTGCCGGCGATTGCAATATTCGCTTTGGGATTGTTCTTCCTACGCATATTCCCATGGCTGCTTAAACTGTTTAACTGGCTGGGACGCAAGCTGCTGCCAGTGCCGCTGTACCTGACGCTTGTACAGCTGTCCCGTTCGTCTAAGGGCTATTATCCACTAATGATTTTGCTCATTCTGACGCTCGGCCTTGGGGTATATAATGCCTCGGCAGCACGTACGATTGATCTGAACTCTACGGAACGTACGCAGTACAAGTACGGCACAGACGTCATTATGCAGACGGTTTGGGAGGGAAGCGCAGAGGTCAGCATCACAGACAATAGCAATAATGGCGGTTCAGGCGGTGGTGGCCAAGGGGAAGGTCAAGGCGGCGGCCAAGGCAATGGTGGTGGTCAAGGAGGCAGCGGTGGCGGCGGCCAATCAGGCGGCAGCACGCCAACTCGAATTAATTACTCCGAACCTCCATTCGAGCTATTCAAAGAGATGGATGGCGTAGAAGCGGCTGCACGCGTCCTGCAAACGAAAGGGAGCATAAAGGTCGCAGATCGCTCGATCGGGCAGGGTACGCTGATGGGCATCGACAACGTCGATTTCTCGAAAGTCGCTTGGTTTGGTGAAGACCTGTTCCCGGTTCATCCCTTCTACTATTTGCGGAACCTTGGGTTGTTCGAGCAAGCGGCAATCATTCCATCGTCGGTTGCGGACAAATACCAGCTGAAGCTTGGCGATACGATTCAAGTTGGTCTGACGGACGGGGTCATCGAGTTTGCTATTGCAGGCATCGTACCGTATTGGCCGACGCAATATCCAGATAAGTCGCCATTCATTATTGCGAACCTGGATTACATTTACGATCAAGTACCAATCATCCCTTACGATGTTTGGCTCAAAATGGAACCAGGCGCGAAGGTCGGCCCTGTTATGACAGAGCTGCAGAAGAAAGGCATCGAGCTCGCATCGGTAACGGATGCAAGAAACGAGCTGCTCATTCAATCGAAGCATCCGACGCGCGGCGGCGTGTTCGGTATCTTAAGTCTCGGATTCCTCGTCTCGATTATCGTCTCACTGACGGGCTACGTGCTGTATTGGTTCTTTAATCTTTCTGGCCGTGTCGTTCAATTCGGTGTCCTTCGGGCGATGGGTCTGTCACGCAGACAACTAACGGGCATGCTGCTGCTGGAGCAGCTGTTTACAGCGGGCTTGTCGATTGGACTTGGTATCTTGATTGGCAAAATCGCCAGCTTGCTGTTCCTGCCGTTCCTGCAGACGACCGACAACGTCGAGAATTCGGTTCCGCCGTTCCGTGTCGTATTTGACTCGCAGGATACGAATCAGCTGTACATGGTCGTATCCGTCATGATGCTGTTAGGCGCTATTCTGCTGCTTCTTCACATTCGCAGGCTGCGCGTTCATCAGGCGGTCAAAATGGGAGAGGAGCGGTAGACAATGATAGAGTGCGAAGGCTTAGTCAAAATTTACAAATCAGACGATCTCGAGGTTGTCGCCCTCCAGGGCTTGAACCTCAAGGTTGAGGATGGCGAGATGATGGCCATCATCGGCAACAGCGGCAGCGGCAAATCGACGCTGCTGAACATTCTCGGCGGACTGGATCGGCCTTCGGCCGGTTCGGTCAAAGTCGGTGAATGGGATCTGCTTAAGATTACGGAAGAGCAGATTGTCGAATACAAACGTGATACGGTCGGCTTTATCTGGCAGAACAACGCGCGCAACCTGCTGCCGTACTTGTCGGCGCTCGAGAATGTCGAGATGCCGATGATGCTTGCGGGCCGAATGGATCGCAAGTATGCGAAGCAGCTGCTTGAATGGGTTGGATTGAAGGAGCGCATGCACAATAAGCTCCATCAGCTGTCCGGCGGTGAGCAGCAGCGCGTCGCGATGGCGATCGCGCTGTCGAACCGGCCAAAGATGCTGCTCGCGGATGAACCGACAGGATCGGTCGATACGCGAACGAGCGATATGATCATGGATATTTTTCGCCGAATGAATCGGGAGCTTGGGGTTACGATCGTTATCGTTACGCATGATTTGTCGCTGGCTAGCAAGGTAGACCGTGTTGTCGCGATACGTGACGGTATGACGAGTACCGAGTTCATTAAACGCAATCATCATTTGGATGAAGAGATTGCGGCAGGCGCAAGCGGCCTGAAGCAGGTACACGAGGAATACGTAGTTATTGACCGCGTCGGCCGGATGCAGATTCCGAAGGAATATTTGTCCGCGCTGAACATTAAGGATAAGGCATCGATTGAGTTTGATGGTGAACGTATCGTCATCACGCCGCCTAAAACATTGGAGGGGTAACGAACATGGAGAAGAGACTTTGGATGAAACGAGCAGCAGCGACGACAGTCGCACTAACAATGCTCGTACCGCTAATGGCAGCATGCAGCAAAGGGGAGAAAGACAGCTCGACAGAGAAGCGGGTACTCCGTATCGGTACGCTGTATGGCGGCAAAGACAATGAGCCTTGGTCCCGTCAGCAGTACACGGATACGTTCGAGTTCACACACCCGAACATTGAGCTTGAGATTGTTGGTGCAATCAATAACGACGATCAGCGCTTCCAGACGTATGATCCGAACAACCAACAGAAGCAGCCAGACACGTATGAAGAGCTTAAGAAGATGCTGACGGGTCAAAATCCGGTCGACGTCGTCGTTATCGACTATTCGCAGCTTAAACGGTTGGTTCAAGATAATCTGCTTCAGCAGCTGGACCCGCTTATCGCACAAGATAAATTCGACCTTACGGACTACGTACCGACGGTACTGGACGGTATTAAGCAAGTAGGCGATAACAACCTGTATGCTCTTACGCCAACGTTCAGCGCTTCCGCTCTATTTTATAATAAGAAGCTGTTCCAAGATGCTGGGGTTACGCCTCCTACGGACGGCATGTTCTGGCCAGATATCGTAGACTTGGCGCGCCGTGTATCGAAGGGCGAGGGCAAAGATCGCAAGTTCGGTCTGTCGTTCAATCGCTGGCCGGGCAGCAACGGCATCTATGATGTTCAGAACTATGCAAGCACGCTGCAGTTGAAGGTGTGGGACGATAAGGGCGAGAAGATGCTCGTGAACACGCCGGGCTGGGAAAATGCGCTGAATGTGGTAGCGGGCCTTTATAAAGATGATATTGTTCCAGATTCCGATGACGTTCAGAAGATGAACGAAGGTAAAGAGCAAACGGGTGAGTACAATCCAGTAGATAACGATTGGTTCCTGAGCGGCCGCGTTGCAATGACGATCTCCGATTTCAGCTATGTGAATGAGCTGACGCTGGCGAAAGACAATGCAGCGAAGATCAAAGATTTCACACCTGTGGATTGGGATGTTGTGACGGTTCCTCAGCATCAAGAGGCAGCAGGTGTCGGCGGCAGCATTTACTACAGCCAGCTGATGGGTATTAATGCGAAAGCTCAGAATGCAGACGACGCTTGGGAGTTCATCAAGTTCACTAACAGCCCTGAGGTTGCGAAGCTGAAGTCGCGCAGCCAATATGAGTTGTCGTCTCGCAAATCGTTCATTAAAGCTTCTGAGAGCACGACGCCATTCAATATCGCGGCATTCTATACGCTGAAGCCAATTCCGCCATCCTCGACGGATACGGATAAGGTATATCGCGAGAAGCCAGGCATCTGGGAAGCGCAAAATGCAGGCAGCGAAGTGTTCACCGAGGTCGTCAAAGGCACCAAGACGGCGAAGGAAGCACTCGCGGAGTGGGAGACCAAGGGTAACGCGGTTCTCGAGAAGCTCAAGACGAATCCGAATGGCGGCGATGGCGGCGGCACAATCGACGTGAAGCCACTGGCAGAGGCTGCTGGTGAAGCAACCTCCTCGACGGATTCGGCCACTGTAACGGTAGAAGAATAAGGTGTGAGGAAAGCCCGCAATCGCGAATCAAGCGATTGCGGGTTATTTTTTTGGGTACATTAAGAACAACTTCTTCGTCAATCAGAATATGGAGGCGATACGCATGAAATGGATTTATTGGGGACGGCTGTACGAGACCAAATTTCAAGCTGGCTGCTTAGTGCGGCGCATGGAGAACGATTGGTGGATTTATGGATACGACAGCCCATCCGAGGTGGAAGTGTTCCGATCGCGCAAAGGCAAGTACGGCGTGCGTTACATGCCCTAACTGCAGAAGTGAAATTTAAAATAATAGTTGACTTACAACGGCAAAATATAGTATATTAATTCTTGTTCTCAGTTCGAAAATTTTATCGCTCCTAGCAAGTGCGGAGGCGATAGGTGGACGTAATAAGGGCCTTTAGCTCAGTTGGTTAGAGCGGTCGGCTCATAACCGATTGGTCACAGGTTCGAGTCCTGTAGGGCCCACCAGAGTTTTCGTAAGACGTGCCGGGGTGGCGGAATTGGCAGACGCACAGGACTTAAAATCCTGCGATACGTGAGTATCGTACGGGTTCGACCCCCGTCCTCGGCACCACTTATATCAAGGATTTCAAGGGTTTCAGCTCATTGGGCTGGAGCCTTTTTTCATGGCAAAAAAGCCGGTTTGCTAACATTTTGCTAACGGCGGTTATTTTTTCGTGTACGTTCGGGGGGTTTCGATACTCTCGGCAACATGGTTGTATTGACTTCATGATGTTCGAATAATGGTTCAGACGATCCGTTCGAGAATTCCGTCACGCTCCATTCTCAGACGCTGGATTTCGGCTTTAATGGCTTATCTACGACAAGGTAAGTTGGTGTTACTGTACTCCAAGGCAAGCTTCACGTGGGCTTTGGCAATGTCCAGCAACGCGGCTGTTACTCCTTCATCGTTTAGTGCTCGCCATACGGCATATTTCACTTTGTCACTTCCTTTGCTTTTTTGGAGAATAGATCGTTTATCCTTTGCGCCGTATCTTTTTTCGTTTCAATATCTATGTGTGCGTATGCAAGAGGTTTTTTAGATCGGGTAAATTTGCAATGCAGGATAAAACGTTTAGATGAAAAATACTTACAGGTCATATTAGCCAGCAGTGAGCGAATAATTAATACTAATAATGCAAATGGATTTTACTCTAGAATAGTTAACACACGTAACTATTATTCGCACTTAAGAACGACACTAGAGGAATTCTTAGCTATTCAGAGATGTTTTGGACTGTAGAGTTACTTGAAGCGTTGATAGTTATTATTCTATTAACTGAAATGGGTATATCTTTAGAGGATACTAAAGCGTTTATGATTCGCGATGAGAGATTCTGGCCGATTCTATCACACCATATGAATGATGAGTTTTGATGAATACAAAGAGGGGCTGTCCCAAAAGTCATTAGACTTTGAGACGGCCCCTTGTGTTTCAATTAACTGCAAAGGCAGCTGCGCAGAGCGAATGTTCTTACGATCGCTGTTGTCACCGGATTGCTCTGAATGGGTAAGATCGTTGCAAGGTAGCAATCCGTTGACAAAGCATTCCTGTATGGTGTTAAATTTCGGCTTTGAAATTAAACGAGCACCTCCTTATGATGAAGTTGTCCAGCCAGACAACAAAAACAAAAG
>NZ_QGTQ01000058.1 GCF_003182255.1 Paenibacillus cellulosilyticus
AACGCAGCACCTTCCAAGATGCTATGTATTCACAGCACAACAGTTTTTTAGAGGCCTCCTGGTAAAGGTGGCCTCCATTAGAGAGTGACATTTTCATAGCACAGTTAAAGTGACATTTTCTCAGACGATTGACAGATCCAGATGCTGAGTTGAAAATGATGATTACCGCAATTTACGAACGATGGGATAAGAAAGCGGGATACCGACGAATTCAAGATGAGCTGTTCCGCCAGTATAGTCTTGTCGTTAATCATAAAAAGGTGCTGCGTCTCATGCGGGAGTTAGGCATACAAGCGATTATCCGCCGTAAATACAAACATCGGACAAGTCAACAGGCAGCAATTGCAGACGGGCGAATTGCGGAGAATTTACTACAGCGTGATTTTACAGCTGATGCACCTAATCGCAAGTGGGTCACCGACATTACACAATATCGCGTATTCGATGAGCGCATCTATTTATCTGTTATCAAAGACCTCTGGAACAACGAAATCATCGCGTACCACATCAGCAAGAATAATGACAATCCGCTTGTACTGGAGACGTTTAGGAAGGCCTTAGACACACATAAGGACGTGAACGGCTTGATCGTTCACAGCGATCAAGGAAGCCAGTACACGTCCCATGCATACCACGACATGCTGCCACAGGTTGGAGCCCAAATCAGCATGTCCAGACGAGGCAATTGTTACGACAACGCCTCTATGGAAAGCTTTTTCTCTCATCTGAAAGTTGAAGCCCTCTACCCCTATGATATACGAAATATTGCTGAGGCTCAAAGGCGAATTGAAGAATATATACGTTTTTATAACGAGGAACGCTCACAACGTAAACTAAACAAGCTGACGCCAGTTGAATACCGACGTCAGCTTATAGTCTAGGTGTTTTTTATTTGTCCACTAAATGGGGTCTTGACCAACTTGTTCAAGCGTCCATCTTACGGGTCTTTCGTATAATCCATAAGCGATTATAACTCAACTAGTCAAGCACTACAATTCAGCAACCTCTTGAATCAGCCAGTTGTTCGACTCATCTTTGACTAAGAAGAACACGGCTTCATATGGATACTCATTTTCTTCGTCCTCAGCATCCCACGCAACATAAACCTCCGCCGTGCCTGCTTGTTCATCTGCCCCGATAATCGACAAGTCAGTCAACGTATAGCGCGTGTCGTACTCATCAAAATCATAGGACCAGAAATCAATCATAGCTCCAGCAATGATGGAGTCTTCAGCAAACATTCCTTCTATTTCATCCAAATTCTCAGCATTCAAATTGTCGGTTAATTGATCGACAACTTCATTTACACTTGCTGCGAATGCTTCTGTCGTCTCGACTGGCTCAGTAGACAGATCGTAGTAGAAGTCTTCCACATTCTCTTGTTTGATTTTCCAAACGCCTGTACTATCTTTAACCATCGTGTAGGCCAGTACATAGATCTCATCAATGAGATAAGGACTCGGATAATCGATGTGAACCTCTGCTTCGATCGTTGCTTGCGTTTTCGTGAAGTTTGTTACTTTGGCCGATTGAACCGTGAATACGACAGCCTCTCCATCAAGCTGCAGCATGTCTTCCTCATCTTCTGCACTCCAGCTAGCAGGCAGCCATGCGGATTTAACGCCTTTCGCATCTTGCTTGGACAAAGCCGAGAAGTACGTTTTCACTGTATTGATCGCCTTCT
The DNA here is from genome assembly GCF_003182255.1 of Paenibacillus cellulosilyticus. Lineage (GTDB taxonomy): Bacteria > Bacillota > Bacilli > Paenibacillales > Paenibacillaceae > Paenibacillus_T > Paenibacillus_T cellulosilyticus. The sequence continues at coordinate 1,685 of NZ_QGTQ01000058.1, forward strand.
GCTTGCTCTGGGCCTCTACAGAAGCTGGGGAGGAGATGTTCAACTGGCTCTTGCCGTCCCATACAGCGGTTCCTCCGAACGTCTTAACGACAAATTCTGCTGGAACGATGACATAGCCCTTCACGCTAGTTGGCGCAAGGGTAAGAGCTTGCTTCCCACCATTAACGTATGCCGTCTTGCTCTCAAGCGTCAGCTTAATCGACGTTGATCCCTTCTTTAGCGTCGCAGCCTTCGTCTTCGCATCAAAGGCATAAGTAGCGCCAAGCTGTGCCGCAAGAGGCTTAGCCTCGACAAGCGTCGCATTCGCTTTGCGAACAGGTGCCTGCGTCAGCTTGAGCGCCTTACCATCAACCGTAATCGTGACCGGAGCGGCTGCGGCGAATGCATAAGCCGGAACTAACATCAAAGCCAAGCTAAACAACAGGATAATAGAAACTCTTTTTTTTAACATAACGAACCTTCCCCTCTATATTTTCTATTAATGTATCGTCATTCAACCTTCATTTATTAAGTTACACATCATAAATTAAGTCATTTTACTTACAAGAAATAGTCGATAGAATGGATTAATTTGTTTTTTTCATAAAACTTTATTTGAGCAGCATAAAAAAGAGGCCGTTCCAAAAGTCGAATGTACGACCTTAGAAACAGCCTCGCTACCTATTGTTTGTTACGTTACAGGTGTCCCGACAGCTTCTACAAGCTGTCCGCCAGTGCCGCTGCAACCTTCCAAATGTCGCCTGCGCCCATCGTAATGATCAGATCGCCAGGTTTCATCGCAGCTTTTAGCTTTTCAAGCACTTCTTCCTTCGTCGGAATGTAGTGCGTATTCGTATTGCTGTTCTGAATGATCAATTCAACGAGCTTACGGGAGCTTACTCCCTCAATCTGCTGTTCGCCTGCGGGGGAATAAATATCGGTAATAATAACCTCATCCGCTTCGCCGAAGGCACAGCTGAACTGCTCCAACAGGAAATACGTCCGTGTATAGCGCTGCGGCTGGAATACCGCTACAATCCGCTTGCCCGTTGCTTTGGCAGCACTGATCGTTGCTTGGATCTCCGTCGGGTGATGCGCGTAGTCGTCGATGACAAGAATATCATTCTTCTCGCCGAGCACATGGAAGCGGCGCTTCGCACCACGGAACTGCTTAATTGCATCTGCGACATTCGCGAATGGCAGTCCTGCCTCCAAGCACGTAATGATTGTCGCCATCGCATTGTAGACGTTGTGACGTCCCGGTACCGAAAGCTCGACTTGGCCAAGCTCTGCACCTTGATGATGAAGCTTGAACGTTACCTTGCGGTCGCCAAGCTCAATGTCCGTCGCGCGATATTGCGCATCGCAATCGATGCCGTACGTAATGACTTGGTCAGCACGCAGCGAACCGCTGTTCACTTGCGGCAGCAGCTCTTGCAGGTTTGTATCGTCGATGCAAACAATCGCTTTGCCGTCCGACTTCACTTGCTGAAGGAACTGCACATAAGCGCTCTTCAATTTATTGAAATCGCCGTCATAGTTCTCAAGATGATCCGGCTCGATGTTCGTCACAATCGCCATTGCGGGGTGGTACTGCAGGAACGAACCGTCGCTTTCATCCGCTTCCGCTACGACATATTCGCCCTTGCCTGCTTTAGCATTCGTTCCAACGTTAACAATCTCGCCACCGATAATGAAGGTTGGATCGATCCCGCACGTTTCCATGACGAGCGCAATCATCGATGATGTCGTCGTCTTGCCATGCGCGCCAGCAACAGCTACGCCTTTGCCCGCATTCATCAAACGAGCAAGCATTTGTGCGCGATGAAGAATTGGAATGTTAAGCGCTTCTGCTGCTTGTCGCTCGACATTATCCTTCGGGAGTGCCGTCGAGTACACGACAAGGTCGGCGCCCTTTACGTTATCCGCTTCGTGACCGATGTAGATGCCGGCGCCTTTCTGTGCCAGCTTCTCGGCCAACTCTGCTTTGACAACGTCAGACCCCGTTACTTTATAGCCCATTTCCAGCATGACTCGCGCAATTGCGCTCATTCCGTAACCGCCGATGCCGATAAAATGCACATGTTCAGCCGTATTCAAAGACGGTTCACCAACCTTTTTCAGAATCCGTAATATGAAGCAGTTGAGCGCGCACGTCAGAGATCAGGTACAGCGTACCGGTCACGACGCCAAGATCACCTTCACCTATTAGCTGCTTAAGCCTATCAAGCGCCGCACGCCAATCCGGCTCAACGATAAGGTTAACCGAAGAGCCAATTTCCTCCGCTATTTCCCGAACGATTGACGCGAACGACTCCGCACTCATCTTTTTGCGAAAATCTGGCTCGGTCACGATCAGTGAATCCGCTATTGGCAGTATATGCCGGAGAGTCTTCGTGTGATTCTTATTCTCGAGCATTCCCATCATGACATGTGCCCGTTTATACGTATAAGTAGACTTCAGTGCAGCGGCTAAAGTCTGCGCTCCCTCTGGATTGTGAGCTCCATCGAGCAAAATCCGCGGCTCGCGGGACACCATCTCCAGTCGACCCGGCCATGCTGCTGAGCGAAGTCCATCATTTAGCTGCTCATCATCAACCAAGAGTGCATTGTATTGACGGAGCACTTCAAGCGCCATGACTGTAACTGCAGCGTTCGCAACCTGATGCGCGCCGTTAAGCGAAATCTCAAGCGGCTCGACTGCGCGGAACGGTCCGCGGAAACGGAACGTCTGCCGATCTTCTTGTACCTCAATCGATTCATAATGGAACTGCTCGCCGAGCAAGTACAACGTGCTCTTCGACTGTGCAGCCTTTTCCTTCAGAATCGCGATTACCTCCGGCTGCGTTGCCGTGCTTACCACTGGTACGCCTGGCTTAATAATGCCAGCCTTCTCCCAAGCAACCTTCTCAATCGTATCGCCGAGAATGTCCATATGATCGTGACCGACGTTCGTAATGACCGAAATTGCAGGCGAGACAATGTTCGTCACGTCCATGCGGCCGCCAAGACCCGTCTCCCAAACGACATAGTCAGGGAAGGTTACTTTGGCAAAATACAAAATCGCAATCGCCGTCGACACCTCAAACATCGTAGGTGAGCCTAGGTCCGTTGCTGCAATTTCTTCCACATGCGGCTTCAGCATATTGGACAGATCACGCAGCGTTTCCTCAGGAATGTCTTGACCGTTGTATTGGAAACGATTCGTAAATTTCGTGATGTAAGGCGACGTGAACGTGCCGACGTCATAACCGCTCTTCAGCAGGACCGACGTCAAATAAGCACATGCCGAGCCTTTGCCATTCGTGCCTGCAACATGGATGAAGCGCAGTCTGCGCTCCGGATTGCCGAGCCGCTCCAGGAGCAGCTGCATCCGTTCTAATCCTGGACGAACCCCAAACGGAATAAGACTATTAATCCAATCCGCCGCCTCTTGATATGTAGAGAGCGGAGCGGCGTTATCCGCCGCTGCCGCATCAATGCGTTGTTCACTCATCTGTTTCACTACCTTCCTTCTAGAGGTTGTTCAAAAAGTCGTCCTTTGATCACGAAGCAAGTCAGGTAGCCTACTCGACGTCGAACATTGCGTTCACCTTCGAAAAGCGTATGCTTGCGAAGTATGTTTCCTCCGGAAACATTTCAGGTACTCATGTAGGTTTGCCTACACTCCGTTCCTCTGAAGTTGTTATTTGCGACACTTCAGGCGTTACAACCCGCGAGCAAATAACAACTTCGTAAGCATAAGATCTTTAGGTTCTCGCGATCTTCTCGGCGGACGAAAATCCGACTTTTTGAACACGCACTTATAGAGGCCGTTCAAAAAGTCCGCTTTTTGAACCCACACTTATAGCACCTTACGCGCGAAGCTCAGCAATACGGGCAATGACTTTATCGCGTTTGTCCGCGTAGTCCGCCATTTTTGCTTTCTCTTCTTCGATAACCTTCGCTGGCGCTTTCGAAACGAAGCCTTCATTGCCAAGCTTCTTCTCGATACGCTCTACTTCACCGTTCAGCGTCTTCAGCTCTTTCTCAAGACGTGTTATTTCCTGGGTAATATCGATCAGACCTGCAAGCGGCAGAAGCAGTTCTGCGCCTGTCACAACAGCAGACATCGCTTTATCCGGCGTCTCGATGGCAAGGCCGGCATCAAGCTTCGACGTACCGCAGAAGCGCTCGATGAACTCGCGGTTGCGATCAACGATAGCAAGCTCAGCTTCACTGGACGGCTTGATCAGCAGCTCGATTTTTTTGCTCATTGGCACGTTTACTTCTGCACGGATATTACGAACCGCACGGATCATATCCATGAGCAATTCCATCTCGCGAACCGCTTCTGGCGATTCCAGTGCTGGATCGAATGTTGGCCATGCAGCAAGCGTAATCGTCTCGCCTTCATGCGGCAAGTGTTGCCAAATCTCTTCACTAATAAACGGCATGAACGGATGGATCAGACGCTGCGTACGATCGAGTACATAAGCGAGAACCGATTGCGTCGCTTTCTTCGCAGCGGCATCGGTGCCGTACAGGTTCAGCTTCGCGAATTCGATGTACCAGTCGCACAGGTCATCCCAGATAAAGTTGTAAAGCAGACGTCCCGTTTCGCCGAAATCATAAGTATCGATCAGACGCGTAACGTCGCGACAAGTCTCGTTCAGGCGGTGCAGAATCCAACGATCAGCCGTTCCCAGCGGTACCGTAATATCGATATCGGCAGCCGAAACGCCTTCCAGGTTCATGAGCGCGAAGCGCGAAGCGTTCCAGATCTTGTTCGCGAAGTTGCGCGCTTGCTCAACCTTCTCCCAACGGAAGCGCAGGTCTTGACCTGGCGTGTTGTTCGTCGAGAGCATGAAGCGCATAGCGTCTGCGCCGTATTTCTCAATCACGTCCAGCGGGTCAACGCCGTTGCCCAGCGACTTGGACATCTTCTGGTTGTTCTCGTCACGAACGAGACCGTGCATGAGCACGTCCTTGAACGGAATTTGATCCGTGAACTCAAGCGCCGTAAAGATCATGCGCGCAACCCAGAAGTAAATAATATCGTAGCCCGTTACGAGCAAATCCGTCGGATAGAAACGTTTGAAGTCTTCATGGTTCTCATCCGGCCAGCCGAGCGTCGAGAACGGCCACAGTGCGGAGCTGAACCACGTATCGAGTACGTCTTCATCCTGCTTCCATGGCGAACCTTCGTTGTCGGCGCCTTCTGGAGCCTCTACGCCTACGAATGTTTCGCCCGTTTCCGTGTTGTACCAAGCCGGGATACGATGACCCCACCACAGCTGACGAGAAATGCACCAGTCGCGTACATTCTCGATCCATTGCAGGTACGTCCGCTCGAAACGATCCGGCACGAAGTTAACGCCGTTGCCGCTCTTCTGTGCTTCGATCGCACGATCAGCCAGCGGCTTCATCGATACGAACCACTGCGTCGACAAGTATGGCTCAACAACCGCGCCGCTGCGCTCGGAGTGTCCAACTTGGTGTACATGCTCCTCGATGCGGATGCAAATGCCTTGCTCCTGCATATCCTTCACGATGGCTTTGCGGCAATCCGCACGATCCAAACCTTGGTAAGGACCAGCATGCTCATTCATCTTGCCGCTCTCATCCATAACCGTAATTTGCGGCAGATCATGACGCAGGCCTACTTCGAAGTCGTTCGGATCGTGAGCTGGCGTAATTTTCACAGCACCGGAGCCGAAGTCCTTCTCGACATACTCATCGCCAACGATTGGAATCTCGCGGCCGATAATCGGCAGCACAAGCTTCTGTCCGATCAGATGCTTGTAGCGCTCATCCTCCGGATGAACGGCAACCGCTGTATCGCCGAGCATCGTTTCTGGACGCGTCGTTGCAACGATAATATGTCCGCTGCCATCAGCAAGCGGGTATTGCAAGTGGTACAGTGCGCCTGTTACTTCTTTATATTCAACCTCAATATCGGACAACGCCGTACGAGCGGCAGGGTCCCAGTTGATGATTTTCTTACCACGGTAGATTAAGCCCTTCTCATAGAGACGGACGAATACTTGACGAACAGCTTGGGACAAACCTTCATCCAGCGTGAAGCGTTCGCGGGAGTAATCGAGGCCAAAGCCCATTTTCGCCCATTGCTCGCGAATCGTATTGTTGTACGTATCTTTCCATTCCCATACTTTCTCAAGGAACTTCTCACGGCCAAGATCGTAGCGGGACAGACCTTGCTCACGCAGCTTCTGCTCAACTTTCGTTTGTGTTGCGATACCCGCATGGTCGCTGCCTGGCAGCCAGAGTGCATCATAGCCCTGCATCCGCTTCGTACGCGTCATAATATCCTGCAGCGTGAAGTCCAGCGCATGCCCGATATGCAGCATGCCTGTTACGTTCGGAGGAGGAATCACGATCGTATATTTCGGTGCATCAGGACGCTTGCCCGCTTCGAAATAGCGGCCTTTCATCCAGTAGTCGTACCATTTGGCTTCCGCGCTCTTCGGATCATATGTCGTCGGCATCGCGGTCGTTGCTTGATTATCAGACATGTTCACTACCCCCATCACCTATTAGAAAAATAAAAAAAACCTTCCGTCGCAAAGGACGAAAGGTTCTAGCTTCCGTGGTACCACCTTCATTCCATGCAGCTTGTGAGCGAATCACTCGCACCGCATGGCACTCAAACAGATAACGGCTGTGTCCGGCCGAACCTATCAGCTGCATCCTGTATAGCAGCGTTCAGTCCTGGCAACTCCGGGGCGACACGCGGCATCGACATTCCTGCGGATCCTCTCAGCGTAACGGCTCCGCTCTCTGAAGGCACGAATACTGCGCTTCCCTTTCCTTGTTGTTGCTCCTATTGTTCGCGATAGCTGAGTAGGTCGATTCATCGAAACCTGTCGTCAGCATGCATATACCGTAATAATACTTCTCTTAAGGAAACAAGTCAACCAAGGTGAAACGCCTATGTTGTTCTGCTGTGATAATGTCACCCCATAACTGTTCTGAGATAATGTCACTATGGGACAGGAGACAATTACATTGAGCAGAGAAGAAATGAAG
>NZ_QGTQ01000059.1 GCF_003182255.1 Paenibacillus cellulosilyticus
TGCTATTTATCGCGAAAGAATGCTGTCACAGGCAGCTTAGTAACGGGGTTTCTGTATGAGTGTGTTTTCAAACTGCACTTTTTTTGACAACTCCATTTCTTTCATCATATCGCTAACACAAAAATAAGCGCAGTTTAACATCACCTAATCCATTTACCATTTCACTCACACCGAAATAAGCGCTGCGCAGCAGCGCTTATTTCATTTCCCCCACCCAAAGTAAGCTTTGCCCAAAGGGCACGCGATTCCTACCATCCAAGTGCGCGAATCACACCTCTGCCTATCCAACGTTTATCCTTCCGGGGTCCAGGGGTTGGAAACCCTGGGGCCCTCCCTAGCAGGAAGGGTTTGGGTGGGTAGAAATATTGGTTTGGGTGGGTAGAAATGTTGGTTTGAGTGGGTAGATATGTTGGTTTAAAAATATGGGAGTCCAAGGGGAAGTGTCCCTACAATCAGGAATTTAGCAGGTGGGGTCCAAGGGGCGAAGCCCCTACGTGCACGTCCGTTTTTTCATGCACAATTGTTCGGCATGCTGCATACATTTATGAGACACCGGGCATTCGCTGATTTTGTTGAATACAGGACTTGCCCGAGATGCGGCAGAGACCGCAAGCGACTTGCCGGCAGCATCCGTGTATTAACGACGCTCCGGCCCACGGAGGGATGACGATTGGCGAGCGGAAGCGAAAAAATCGAAGCGTGGTTGTTAAGACGCGGTGTATCCATTGGCGACGTTGCCGAAATTGTGTTTGCGCTGCAGCACCCTTATAATGCCGACCTAACGATGGAGCAGTGCGTAGAAAGCGTACGAGCCGTATTGGTGAAGCGCGAGGTGCAATATGTCATGTACACGGGCATTGCACTGGACGAATTGGCGGAGCGCAAGCTGCTGCCGCAGCCGCTGCAGGCGATCATGGAAACCGATGAATCGCTGTACGGCGTAGACGAGACGCTTGCCCTTGGAATTACGAATGTGTACGGCATGATCGGATTGACGAGCTTTGGCTATCTTGATAAAGTAAAGCCTGGCATTATTCGAAAGCTTAATTTGAAAGGCCAGCATATTCACGTGTTTCTGGATGACCTTGTAGCAGGGCTTGCAGCGGCCGCATCGGCGAGGATTGCCCACCAGGATCCAAAGGCGGCACAATACGACCTGCCATAGATTTTGCTGCTTGCAGCAGATGGTTCAAGAACCCCCTGGAAACATCGGCTCTCACCGCTTTGTTGCGGCCCGAAGAGAAGTTATGCTATCATAAGTTCATTATAGGGCCTGGAAACCGATGTTTTTAGGGGGTACAACCTTTCATGTGGACGGTCATCTATATCGCGCCTACAACTAGAATTGCAGACAATATCAAGAACCGGCTGACGGAGGAAGGCTTCCTCGTCCAGGTCAGGCCGATCAACCATTCGAAACAACAATATGAGATTTTGGTTCCGTCCGGCGAGCTCGAGGAAGTACAGGAAGTTCTGAACTCCATTCTTCACCCGTGACTCGACCTAATAACTGCGCCGTGAGAGGTGTCATTCGTGTTTAAGGACTTATTCCATAAGAAGAAATATGCGACAATTCCTTCCGTACCCGCTCCGACTGCGGAACGACCGAAGAAGGATATCCCTGAAGGGCTTATGAACAAATGCCCGAAGTGTGGTAACATCGCATTCACAAAAGAACTTGAAAAAAACTTGAAAGTATGTCCGTCATGCGGGCATCATTTCCGTTTGTCCGCTTGGGAACGTATCGGAATGACGCTTGATGACGGACGTTTGCTTGAAATCGACGCACATCTGGAATCCGGCGATCCGCTGACATTCCCAGACTACAAGAACAAGCTGCGCAAACAACAGGAGAAGTCAGGCCTGACGGAAGCTGTCGTAACAGGCGAAGGTGCAATCGGCGGTGTTCCGGTTGTTGTCGCTGTGATGAGCTTCGATTTCTTCACTGGCAGCATGGGATCGGTAGTAGGGGAAAAAATTACGCGGGCGATTGAGTATGCAGACGAGAAGAACCTGCCGATTATTATTTTCTCGACCTCAGGCGGCGCTCGTATGCAAGAAAGCATACTGAGTCTTATGCAAATGGCGAAGACAAGCGCAGCGCTGGCTAAGCTTCACAACAATGGCGGCCTGTACATCTCCGTCTTCACAGATCCGACGACAGGCGGCGTGTCGGCTAGTTTCGCAAGTCTTGGCGACATCAATTTGGCCGAGCCTGGCGCATTGATCGGTTTCGCAGGTCGTATCGTTATCGAACAGACGATTCGCCAGAAGCTGCCTGATAACTTCCAAACGGCAGAATTCAACCTGCAGCATGGCCAATTGGATAAAGTTGTCCATCGTAAAGACATGAGATCGATGTTGACGAAGCTGCTGGAACTGCACACCGTAAGGGGGGATTGGTCCGATGGCGAATGAGCTTCCATTCGAGAAACCACTAGTTGATTATCGCAGGAAGGTCGAAGAACTGAAGCGATTCGGCAAAGAGCAAGGGATCGATTTCTCTGAGGAAATTGCTCGTCTTGAGCTGAAATGCAAGCAACTAGAAGACGAAATGTACAGCGAGCTGTCGGCTGCGCAGAAGATGCATCTTGCAAGACATCATCAGCGTCCGACTTCGCTTGACTATATTCAGGCTATTTTTACTGATTTCGTGGAACTGCATGGCGACCGCTTGTTCGCTGACGATCTGGCGATCGTTGGCGGCATCGCAAGGCTGAACGGTGTACCGGTAACCGTTATTGGCCATCAGCGTGGTAAGGATACGCGCGACAATATCGCTCGTTTCTTCGGAAGTCCGCATCCGGAAGGTTTCCGCAAGGCGCTCCGTTTCATGCAGCAGGCAGTTAAATTTAATCGTCCAATCGTAACGTTCATCGATACGAAGGGCGCTTATCCGGGCAATACAGCGGAAGAACGCGGTCAATCCGAAGCAATTGCACGCAATTTGCGCGAAATGGCTGCTTTTGGCGTTCCGATTGTCTGTGTGGTCATCGGCGAAGGCGGCAGCGGCGGTGCGCTGGCGCTTGGTGTAGGCAACCGTGTCCTCATGCTGGAGAATGCGATTTATTCGGCGATTTCGCCGAACGGCGCGGCGTCGATTCTGTGGAAAGATGCTTCTCGTGCGGATGAAGCTGCAGAAGCGATGAAGATTACGGCTAAGGACCTGCTCGCGTTCCAAATTATCGAAGAAATCATTCCGGAGCCGCAAGGCGGTGCGCACCGTGATTTGACTACGCAGGCACAATCGATTCAAGGAGCGCTCGTTCGCCACTTGAAAGAACTGTCGGCCATGTCTTCGGAGCAGCTGATTGAGGACCGTTATAACAAATTCCGTAAGATCGGCGAGTTTTACGAGCGCCAAGAAGCGGAAACAATGAATGATAAGAAGCAAGAAATCGACAACAGTGCTATGAATGCTCAGCCAGAGCTTGATCTTGTTAAAAGCGTAAACCCAAGTGTGTAGTAACGTACCCCAAACGGAGGTTAGATTCAGATTATGCGCAAAACAAAGATTGTTTGTACGATCGGCCCATCGAGCGAATCGCTCGAGAACACAAAGAAGCTGATCGAAGCAGGTATGAACGTTGCTCGCCTCAACTTTTCGCATGGCGATTTTGAGGAGCACGGCAACCGTATCAAAAACCTGAAGCAAGCACGTCAAGAGCTTGGCACAACCGTTGCCATTCTGCTTGACACGAAAGGTCCTGAGATTCGTCTCGGCAAGCTGAAAGAAGAGCCGATCGAACTCGAGGCAGGCAAAGCGATTACATTGACGACGGAAGAAATTCTCGGCGACATTAACCGTATTCCGGTTACATACAAGAACCTGCCGAATGATATTTCTGAAGGCTCGACAGTGTTGATCGACGACGGTCTCATCGGTTTGACGGTTGAGCGCGTAGAGGGAACAGAAATCCACTGCCGCATCGTGAACAGCGGTCAAATCAAGAGCAAGAAGGGCGTTAACGTGCCAGGCGTGCACATCTCGCTGCCAGGCATTACGGAGAAGGACGCGGCTGATATCGTGTTCGGTATCGAGCAAGGCATCGACTTCATCGCAGCATCGTTCGTTCGCAAAGCAAGCGACGTGCTCGAAATCCGCGAGCTTCTTGAGAAGCACAATGCAAGCCACATTCAAATTATTTCGAAAATCGAGAACCAACAAGGCGTTGACAATCTCGACGAAATTCTTGAGGTTTCCGACGGCCTGATGGTTGCCCGTGGTGACCTCGGCGTTGAAATTCCAGCTGAAGAAGTTCCACTTGTTCAGAAGCGTATGATCGAGAAATGTAATCGCGTCGGCAAGCCGGTTATTACGGCAACCCAAATGCTCGACTCGATGCAGCGCAACCCGCGTCCAACGCGCGCAGAAGCAAGCGACGTTGCGAATGCAATTTTTGACGGCACAAGCGCAATTATGCTGTCGGGCGAGACGGCTGCTGGTAAATATCCAGTTGAATCGGTACAAACGATGTCCCGCATCGCAGAACGTGCCGAGGCAGCACTGGAATACCGCGAGCTGTTCGTGAAGCAAGCGAATGCGCAGCAAACTTCCGTAACGGAAGCGATCAGCCAAGCGGTTGCGAACTCTGCGCTTGATCTGGAAGCTGGTGCAATCGTTACGTCGACGGAGAGCGGCTATACGGCACGCATGGTGTCGAAGTACCGTCCGAAATCGCCAATTATCGCGGTTACGCCTAACGAATCGGTTATGCGCCGCCTGGCACTCGTATGGGGTGTTGTTCCTGCGTATGGCGCTGAAGCGGATACGACGGACGCAATGTTCGAAACGGCTGTCAAGGGTGCGCTTTCGACAGGTATCGTAGGTCTCGGCGACACGGTCGTTATTACGGCTGGTGTTCCAGTTGGCCGCGCTGGCACAACAAACCTGATCAAGATTCACCATATCGGTGAACTTGTTGCCAAAGGCCAAGGCATTGGTACGCAATCGGCAAAAGGTAAAGTTGTTGTTGCACGTACAGCAGCAGAAGCAATCGCAAAAACGACGGAAGGCTCGATTCTTGTTGTCGTAGCTTCCGACAAAGAATATATGCCAGCCGTTCAGAAGGCAGCTGCAATCGTAACGGAGCAAGGTGGAATTACGAGCCATGCGGCAATCGTAGGACTTAACCTTGGCATCCCAGTTGTGCTCGGTATTGAGCGCGCTACGGAGCTGCTGCAGGATGGTATGGAAGTAACGCTTTATGGTGAGACAGGCGTTATTTACACGGGACAATCTAAAGTATTGTAATAAGTATCTTTTTCGAGCGACGGTCATCAGCCGTCGCTCTTGTTCTAACTTGGGCTAATCTATTATTCGAGAAATGCAGGGATAAAGATGAACGATTCACAACAATGGCATGTTTATCCGCTTCGGGTCCGTTATGAGGAGACCGACCAGATGCGTGTCGTCTTTCACGGTAATTATTTGACATGGTTCGAGATTGGACGTACGGAGTGGATTCGACATGCAGGCTATGCCTATCGCGATATCGAGGCTGCGGGGCTGCTGCTTCCGGTAATCGACGTCGATTGCAAATATATAAAACCGGCTCGCTACGATGATGTTGTGCTTGTTTGTACCCGAATCGCCGATTATTCGCCAGTTCGTCTTGCGTTTGAATCACAAATTCGGCTTGGAGATGCTTCGCATTTGGCTGCCGGAGGCGGTTTGCATGATGGGGCTGAACTAGATAAACGCGAGCTGCTTGCAGCAGGCGGGACACGTCATATGTGGGTGAATGCCTCATTCAAGCCGACAAGGCTGGATCGTTCCATGCCAGAGCTGTACACGATGCTGCAGCAGTGTGTACAAGGCAGTTGATTTGGGTAATTAGTATTGAAGAGGAGAGCAATTTGCTTATAGATAGTATTACGCGGAAGTAAGCAAATTGCTTAGTATATGCTTTCGAAGCAAGCAATTTGCTTTTAGGAGGTTGAATCACCATGCGCAAATGGTTGCTCATCGTCATAGTTGGTCTCTTAGTCGATTGGTGGACAATTAGTGCGGTTGGAGCTTGGTTAGGCGGCGGTGTTTCGTTCTTGCTGCTGCTCTTGTCGGCTTTTGCCGGTTTTTATTTGATGCGCTCCGAGGGACGCAAGTCGTGGATGGAGATGCAGCAGCAGCTGCAGCAAGGATTGCCGCCAGGACATGCGATGTTGGATGGGTTTTGTGTTCTTCTTGGTTCTGTCCTGCTCATGCTTCCGGGCTTCCTGTCGGATATTATCGGTTTAACGCTGCTGTTCCCGTTCACGCGGCCGCTGTACAAGGTCTATATGCTCAGCTTCATCGAGAGAAAGCTGCGCAACGGCGGCTCGTTTACGATTCGTCGCTGGTGAATCGTAGCATGTCTTTTGGTAGCAAGGCTCCACTTCGGCAGGGAATGTTCTTCCGATCGCTGTGGTATTCGGATTCCCTGAACTATTAATCGATGAAGGAATCCGAATACCAAGGCGAGCACTAACGTTTCTCCAGAACAGTTCCCTTGCTTCGCTGCGAAGTTTAAAACGCTCTTCCCCAGCTTTGGGGGAGGGGTGAAATCAAAAAAAGGTTGAGTAGATGCTATTTTGGTATTATCCCCTTACGGTAGACAGTGAAAAAAGAATCCATGATATCATGGACTTAATCACTGTTGACCGGAGGGGATTTTTTCATGGCGAAAAAGGGACAAACGTTTACTCGATATGATGAGGCAACAAAGCTGGAGGCGGTTAGACTTCGCTTAGAGGAACAATGGAGTTA
>NZ_QGTQ01000060.1 GCF_003182255.1 Paenibacillus cellulosilyticus
TAGAAGCAGCCGGACAACCCTGCACTGGCTAAGTCCGACGGACCCGGGGCATGCGTCCCTTAAGCCAGTGAGGGTTCGTGAATACAAAGACGTTAGATGAAATTCATCTAAAGGATGATTAAATGAGCAATTCATATGATAAAACCTCAATAACTATTGGGAAGAAACAATATCAATTATTAACACCTAAAGTTGATTTCTCTGAGTTATATGTAGTTCAACTTAGAGAACACATTGTTTTTGACAGGTAGTAGTAGAGTATTTAAAGACATCTCAAAAGATATATTACTAATTCATGAGAATGGAAGGGCACAATTTTTGAGATTTTCTGGGTCACACGATTATGAACATATAGATTTCTATGCACGGAAAAGGTACACCAAGAATTATAAATACGATGGTAATTTTTTATGTATTGATTTTTATGATAGATATCTTTGGGGGGGATAAACTTCACCTAACAACATATTCACGCATCGGGCATCCGCCTCTCAGAGGAATTTCGGGGAAGTGGAAGCAGCTGGACAACTCCCTACACTGGCTAAGTCCGTCGGACCCGGAGCATGCGCCACTTAAGCCAGTGAGGGTTCGTGAATAACAAAGACGTTAGCCGAAAGAAGTTCTTAGTTTAGGAGGAGTCTATATGATATTAGAAAAAGTTATAAATAGAATTGTAATACAAAGTGAATATAAGGATTTTGTTGATAAGTATCTAGATACTATACTTACCGAATTTAAAGGTAAGATTCATAGCATTTATATGTGTGGCTCGATCCCAAAAGGAACGGCTAAACCTTTTAAGTCAGATGCAGACTTTACTATTGTATGTGTAAATCCCAAAGATATTGATTACGAAAGATTGTCAAATATTGTAGACTATCTTTTGAAAGAATATCCAGTATTAACTAAGATTGATACGACAATTTGCTCGATTGACGATGTATTAAGTAAACCAAATGAGTGGGGTTTTTGGGTTAAGATAATTTGTGTTTGCGTATATGGTCATGACGTTGGTGAAAAAGTACCACCGATAATTATTTCTCCAGCGTTCATTTTAGACTTAAATACAGAGACCAAGGAGGAGGTAGATCGTATACATAGTTTACTTTCTAATGCTAGTGATAGCACAATGAAAACTAGATATATTAAAGGTTACTCTAAGAGATTAATTCGTGCATTATACTCTTTGGTTTTAGAAGATACAGGTGTATGGCAAGATGACATTATTAAGATGAAGAATGCCATATTAAACTATTGTGAGATTGACTCCGCTTTAGTTGATTATCTGTATGCTTGTTACTTGGATAGTAATGTACTTGTTGATGAGTTTCTGGAAATTGCAGATGAAGTGTATTGTTATTTTGAGAACGCCTTAAATGCAATGGCTGCTTCCAGAACTTCCTTCGGCTAACACCATATTGACGCTCCGGGTCACACTGAGAAGCGAGTGAGCACATCCAGCCCCCTAAGCCTGTCGGGAGGTCACTGCATTAGGTGTTCGGTAAGCCTCTCAACTATAAGCATCGACTCAAAGGGGCCAGGACGTCGTCAATATAAAACGTTAGATGAAATCCTTGTAAGTACTGATTCAAAAAAACAAGAAAGTGCAAGGTGAATCTCATGGGTACATGGGGATATGGAATATTTGAAGATGATTTTACACTCGACATAAAGGATCTTACTAATTCATATCTAGATGAAGGAGTATCGATTGATCAGGCCGTGGCTAGGCTACTTAATTTGTTTTCTGAAGAGTTAAAAGATGAGGACGATGGTCCTCTTGTTTATTTTGCAATATCCTCAATTCTATTAGATCGAGATGATCTGAGAGAGGATATTAAAGAGAAAGCATTGTTTCATATAGAACATGGAGAACACTTGAGAGCATGGAAAGATGCAGGATTATTTAAATATTTATCTCGTAAGAAAGTATTGAATAAATTAAAGAAGAGATTATTAGTAGCAGAATCTAGGGAACAACAAACTGATATCGATAGTGAAGACCTGAAAGACGATCGATTTAAACCAGGAGTTGCAAGATATTATGTATATCATTTAATTAACCATAAAACAGGTAAGCCTTATTATGTGGGCAGTACAATTAATCTAGAATTACGAACTAAATATTTTCAGATAAATCCAATTCGTAAACATTGAATTAAGTATTTCAAGAAGACAAGGACTTCACATAGCACCGTATTCACGCATCGGGCCATCTTGTCCTCGGTCCAGCGGAGGAGTTTCGGGGTTGTGGGAGCAACCATACAACCCTGCACTGGCAAAGTCGACGACCCGGGCTGATGCCCTTAAGCCTGAGAGGTTTCTTGAATACCAAGACGTTATCGGAAACCCTTGCAAAATACAGTGTTGAAAGGATAATCATGATGATATATATAAAAGATTTAAATATAGAAGATGCAAAAATATATTGGGAGTTAAGACTCGAAGCTTTGAAAATAAGCCCCGAAGCATTCGGTAGTTCATATGAAGATGCTGTACAAACTCCAATAAATGAAATAGAGGAGAGAATTAAGAAGGATAACAATAATTATATATTAGGAGCATTCACAGCAGATACACAACTTGTAGGCATGGCAAGATTCACAAGAGAACAGGGATTAAAACTGAAACATAAAGGGATGATTACAGGAGTATATGTATCTTCTCAGTATCGCGGCAAAGGAATCGCAAAAGACCTAATAAAAGAAATATTGAGTAGAGGTAAAGAAACAGAAGGCTTAAAACAAATTAATTTAAGTGTTGTAAGAACAAATCATGTGGCGGTCAAACTTTATAAGGGATTTGGATTTGAAACATTTGGAATTGAGAAGAATGCATTAATTTATAATGGCCAGGGATATGATGAGGAATTAATGATTTATTTTTTTGAGTAGGTTCAGAGACAGCAAGGGCATCACCCCGTAATCAGGCTGCAGGCCATTCGGCCTACGGCCCGGCTGAGGTATTTCGGAAAAGCGGGAGCTGCCAGACACATCAGTCCCCCTAAGATAGGAGCTATCTAAGGTGTATCGACGTCGTGAATGCAAAGACGTTATCTAATAGATCGGTATTAAAACCCAGAAATTAACAAAAAGGAGTTTATTATGAGCCGCTTTATAATTATGACGGTTGGGAAGACTCATAGTGGAAAGACTACCTTCGCTACAGATTTAGAATCTGTAATACAAAAAGCTATAGTGATTGATCAAGATAATCATGCTGAATTTATTAATAGATATTATAAGAAGCTTCGCCCAGAAGAAGGCCCTAACACTTTGAAATACTCTGTAACTAATACAATAGTTAATTATGCTGTTGAGCAAAGCGGACTCCATCTAGTATTGAGTAGTTCAAATTTAAATAAAATGGAAGAACTAAAATGCTTGGGTATTTTCATGATAAAGGGTTTGAAAGTATTATTGTTTATTTTGATTTATCTAGTGATTTACTCAAGGAACGTGTTCAACAATCCCAAAGAAGTAACAATATATTTAGAAGTGCCTCAAGCTTTTTGGAAGTATTAGAGAGACAAGAGAATTCTACTGAAGTTAAACCTAGCAAAGATGAAGCAAATCATATATTTGTCATTAAGGATTCCGATAAAACTACAGACATTATTCAACAAATAAAAGCAATCATTGATGTTAGATGATTCGATGAAAGCCGATCCTTCATATAACACCTTATTCACGCATCGGGCCATTCGGCCCTCAATCCGGACGGACAGAGGGAGTTTGGGGAAGTGGATGCAGCCGGACAACCCTGCACTGGCTAAATCCGTCGGACCCGAGGCATGCGTCCCTTTTAACAATATAATTGAGGTGGATTTGATGGAGATGAAATTTATTTCTAACACAGAATACATTATTTCAGGAGTAAATATTAAAGATATTGAGAAACAAAGATTTTGTATATTTGATTTTGAATCAACGGGTATAAATCATGAAACAGAATATATAACTCAAATAGGTGCAGTCATAATAGAGAACGGTTGTATATTGGAGAACAAGACCTTTAATACATATATTAAATCTCCTAAGCCAATTCCTGAAGCTGTTGAACGGTTTACTGGTATTTATAATTCGGATCTAGAGGATGCTCCTTTCTTTAAAGACAAATATAACGCGTTTCTGGAATTTACAAAGGATTGTATTGTAGTTACTCATGCAGGATATGAGTTTGATTTACCATTACTACTGAATGAATGCAAAAGGAACAATCTACAGATGTTAACCAATATAAGTTTAGATACGAAAGCATTATTTTCATACTTACATCCTGAAGTAAAGGAAATAATATGGACGGATTATTTGATTAAGTACTATAACATTCATGATAAAGATCTGAGAAGACATGATGCACTAGGAGATAGTATATTAATTGGTCGAATCTTTTTAAGAATATTAGAAGAGTTTCAAGCTAGAGATATCAAGGATATTGAATTTAATGACCCAGTTGTGGTAAAGCGATTCGAGATCATACCAATGGTGTAAGATGTTCGAGAAGGCAGCACCTTCGCCTAACACCGTATTCACGCATCGGGGCATCCGGCCCTCTGTCCGGCTGAGAGATTTCGGGGGAGTTGGAGCAAACGGACAACCCTGCATTGGATAAGTCGATCCGGGCTAGCGTCATTAAGCCAGTGATGTTTTTTTTTATGCAAAAATATTATAGGTAACAGGCGTAAAGAAAGAGAGGGAATTATGAGCAAGTATTCTTTTATAGTTTCCAATAGTACATTGCCAGAGATAGATTTAACTGATGCAAAGAGAATGAAGTATGGAGAATACAAGAAATTATATAAAGAATCTAGAGGATCTAGAGGATCTAGTTCTATTTTAGATCAATTAGATGATAAAGATGATGAACTAGTAATCCTAATCATGAATCCGATCAAGATGCATCATCTCAAGATAACCATTTGTACTAACCCGCCCTCTGGTATAGAAGAATATATTCAGAAAGATTTTATTTATTGGTTAGAAGGTGATTCAGATGACGGAATATGGAAAGAACAACTCTACGAGTATTTGCTAGGGTTAAATAATTATAAAAATGGACTTGAAATATGGTCTATATGGTTCGGGGACGGTCTTCAAGATATTGAAGAAATACAATTGAAATTATCTGAATTGAAAATATCAGACTTAGAAGCATTACAGGGTGTAAGAATGAATTACTGTATAAAAATAGAATAGAAATTGGTTTGTTAATTCGGAGCAGACGTTAGGTGAAATACCCGGAAGGAACTTATAAATATGAAACGGGAAGTTCCTTTATCAGGTGATGAAATCTTAGAAGGGGACTTTTTTTTATTCGATTATATTGGTCACAATGAAGACATGTATTTAAGACAATATACTTCAATGACAGAGATTGAAGAGCAAATTACTAATGGTGGAGGGATAACTAATCCGTTCACAACTTATCAAGTTGTTATTGTTAATGGAGAAGTTAAAGAGTACGAAATCTACTTTACAAACAAGAATGACGGAATAGAATATAAGTTTGTTAAAGATTTGCATGATGCATTGCCCGAATATCAGAGTATAGGTTCAACATCTAGAAAACAAGTAAGAAGGGAATATGAGATAACAGATGTAAAGATTGTTTGGATAGAGTAGTAAAGAAGCAAGGTGCATCGCGTAACACCTTATTCACACATCGAGCCATCCGGTCCACGGTCCGGCTGAGGGATTTACGGGAAGTGGGAGCAGCCAGACACATCCGCAAGACTAATCTCCTTACACGAAGCGGTAAGATGGACAGTTGCGCTAATCCGATTAGTGGAGTGCTACGATAAAAATGCAGTCGAAAAACACCCTCGTATGAAATAAAATGAAAGCTGACGAGGGGACGGGAGACAATGAAACGGTACGACA
>NZ_QGTQ01000061.1 GCF_003182255.1 Paenibacillus cellulosilyticus
TCATTATTTCGAATTAGTTGAATCAAAATGTCTTCTGTCATTAGCATCAACTCCTTAAATGGTATTTTGAACACAATGATTTCAGCTAACGTCTTTGTATTCACGAACCCTCACTGGCTTAAGCGCGTCAGCGCGGGTCGTCAGACTTAGCCAGTGCAGGGTTGTCCGGCTGCTTCCACTTCCCCGAAATGCCTCTGCCGGACCGAGGGCCGGATGGCCCGATGCGTGAATACGGTGTTAGCTGATGCACCACACTTCTTAGAGTTATCCTTCACAAATCATTTAATTTGAATGTAAGAATCGAATTCACTTTCTGGGTCTTCACCTTTAAATCTTTCATCATAGACTTCAAAACATACAATGTCATATTGTTCAAAATTATTTAATGCTAGCCAATCTATAAGGATATAAAATGTTTCACCAATCTTACTTAACGGGCCTTTATGAGTCATTCCAATATACTGACCAGCTGGGATCACATAAGAAAACATACCTTCTGGAATTTCTATTATTTCTTCAACTTCTATCCCCGCTAAATAGCCTGGTTCATTTCTCTTAATAACTCCAAGAGTTTCAGGAGAATTCTTACGACCCTGTATTTCTTGAATTCTAGAAAACAAAATAGGCCAAAAATATCCAGGCTTTGTAGGATTTTCTATGCTTCCAATTCCAATTACTTTCTTCTCTTGAAATTCATAAACCTCAGGTTTCATGTAATACCTCCGTCTTTTTTTTGGGTTTTTATAAGTTTTCGTGGTGTTTCAGCTAACGTCTTTGTATTCACGAACCCTCACTGGCTTAAGGGCGCCAGCCCGGGTCGTCAGACTTAGCCAGTGCAGGGTTGTCCGGCTGCTCCCACTTCCCCGAAATCCCTCTGCCGGACCGAGGACCGAATGGTCCGATGCGTGAATACGGTGTTAGGTGAAGTTCAAGACTTCCCGATTAACCTTAAATACGTTCTTCCGATTGATCTAACATATCTAGAAACCGCTTTGAACTAAGAGGAGCTGACTCTTCCAAAAAGATCCCACCACTAATGCCTTGAAAATCATTAAATAAATCATTAAGTACATTCCTAAGATTGGCTACATCCTTCAATTCAGAATCGATTGATAGACCATAAATTACATATCCATCTGTAGTAAATGAAAGAATTAATTTACTAATGTAGTCTTCCTTTGAATTCAAATAAAAACGAAACCCCTTGAAAGGTTTCTTCATCCCAATTTCAACAACATTCGAAATATCAACCGCTGGAACCCAATCGTACTCATCAAAATTAGTACTTACATCATCCGAAATTCCATGGGGAAGTATCATAAGTTCTTCATCTTTTAGGTCTTCACAGGACTGTCTATCAGAAAATCTATTAATAAAGTTATTCAGTGAGTTTCTATCTCTTAACGATGATAAAACATAAAGATCATAATCTGGCACTTAAATCGTCCTTTCTTGAATTTCACCTAACGTCTTTGTATTCACGAACCCTCACTGGCTTAAGGGGCGCCAGCCCCGGGTCCGACGGACTTAGCCAGTGCAGGGTTGTCCGGCTGCTCCCGCTTCCCCGAAATGCCCCTGCCGGACCAAGGGCCGAATGGCCCGATGCGTGAATACGGTGTTATGAGAAGTTCTTGCCTTCTTGAATCTACTTGAACATTGTCATTGTCCAGGTTTTAAACCCGTTCTTATTATAAAAATCCATTACTTTTGTCCAATCTTTATTAGCTGTGCTAACTGTAATTCTATATATTCCTCGATCAGTTAATTCCTCACCTATCATTCTCTTTAATAACGCTGTTCCAAATCCTTGTTCCCTATATTGAGGATGTACATATATCTCTTCTAATTCAAAATACAAGCTATCTGATTCCTTAAATACTGAAAGTCCATTATTGCTTTTTACTTCTCCAAGCAAATATCCAACAACTATTTCGTTTTCCGTTACTACCCATAATTCTTGATTCAAATATTGTTGTAAGTATTGAGTTGTATTTTTCTTTAATCCATAGGTAACATCTTCTTTTTCCCATACTTCTGATAATTCTGAAATCAGTTCTAAGTCTTTTGTCTGAGCTCTTCTTATTTCCATCTGGATTCTCCTCAAACAGATCTTTATAACTCATTGCAAGAATTTCTCATAACGTCTTTGTATTCACGAACCCTCACTGGCTTAAGGGCGCCCGCCCGGGTCGTCAGACTTAGCCAGTGCAGGGTTGTCCGGCTGCATCCGCTTCCCTGAAATGCCTCTGCCGGACCGAGGGCCGGATGGCCCGATGCGTGAATACGGTGTTATCTGACGTAATTGTCTTCCTCGTCTTACTCACACAATCTCTACTATTCTTATAATCATTTCAGTTCTTTTGGGAGTTGAAAAGTTCCTTCGGGATTTGGTTTGAAGAGGTATGTATTTATTACTGCTTCTAAATTTAATACACCGTAGATATGCGGGTATAGTTCATTTAAGTTATAGAGATCTTCCCATATTATTTTGTGTTTTACTTTCTCCTCCTCGATTAAAAGAAGTAACAGGTCTTCTTGCCCTTTATATAAATTATCGGCCACTATTAGCACCTGATCTAGTGAAGAACAGTGTATAAACCCTTCTTTTGCTATACTCTCATGATCGTAGTGCCCTTTATTCTTTGCTTCTTTCCATCTATCTTGTGTTGTAATATGTATTATTGCCATATGGTTTTCTCCTTCTAGCAATTATGTTAGATAACGTCTTTGTATTCACGAACCCTCACTGGCTTAAGGGGCGCATGCGCCGGGTCCGACGGACTTAGCCAGTGCAGGGTTGTCCGGCTGCTCCTCTTCCCCGAAATCCCTCTGCCGGACCGAGGGCCGAATGGCCCGATGCGT
>NZ_QGTQ01000062.1 GCF_003182255.1 Paenibacillus cellulosilyticus
GGGAGCAGCCGGACAACCCTGCACTGGCTAAGTCCGTCGGACCCGGGGCATTCGCCCCTTAAGCCAGTGAGGGTTCGTGAATACCAAGACGTTATCCGACAGACCTGCAATGTGTTTAAAGACCTCAACATATTGATCAAGAGAATAGAAGCAAAATTTAGAAAGCGGATAAAGAGCAAAGGACATGTTAAAAGACTAAAGGGCAATTGAAGAGCAAAAGACATGTTGAAAGACTGAAGGGCGATTGAAGATCAAAGAGCATGATAAAAGATTCAAGATCGATTGAAGTTCAAGAGATATGTTGAAAGACGAAGAGCGGTTGAAGATCAAGGGACATTTTGAAAGACCGAAGAACGGTGTGATTGCATTTCGAAGAAGGCAGGACCGTCGGATAACACCGTATTCACGCTTCGAGCCATCCGGCCCTCGGTCCGGCAGGGGCATTTCGGGGAAGTGGAAGCAGCCGGACAACCCTGCACTGGCTAAGTCCGTCGGACCCGGGGCATTCGCCCCTTAAGCCAGTGAGGGTTCGTGAATACAAAGACGTTATGTGCAATACCCGAATGAATAAAGAGATCTGAGAGAGAACAATTACGATCGCTAGCGCGTTTAGTTAAGAGCAGAATAAGACGACAAGAAATGAACGAACTGAATAATAGAAAGAACAAGTGTGACACAGAGCATAAGAGCAGAACAATATAAAAGGAATATATGTAGTTGAATGAGGCCAGCGTAGTATGATGCTGGATTGAAAAGAGTAAGAAGAATTTGAGGGAGAATTCATTACGTAGCGAAAGAACAAAGAAATGAAGAGATTAGAAACTGATTCTTGAAAGCAATTACATGGAAGCAGAGTGAAAAACATTATTGAAAGTAACTCATTACGGAGCAGATAGGAACAAGAACGATGTGAAGACCAAGAACGATAGAAGAGTAAGAGCGATTAGAAGAACAAGAACCAGATGCTGCGCTTAATTTATTAAGGAAAGTAGCTCGAAGAAGTCGGGAACTGCACATAACACCGTATTCACGCATCGGGGCATCCGCCCCTCGGTCCGGGCCGAGGAATTTCAGGGAAGCGGGAGCAGCCGGACAACCCTGCACTGGCTAAGTCCGTCGGACCCGGGGCATACGCCCCTTAAGCCAGTGAGGGTTCGTGAATACAAAGACGTTAGATGAAATTACTCGAGAGTAAACACATACTACATTAAAGATCGTTATAAACATCTCCACGAGGACCGATATTAATTACGATAATGATTAGTTGATTGTCTTTAATAGTATAGAGGATTCTATAACTTCCAATTCGAAGTCTATATAATGAGGCTTCGCCTTGTATCTTCTTAATATCAAGTTCAGTAGATCGAGGATTTTGAGAGAGAATTTGGAGATGATCTGCTATTCGCTTTTTCGTTTTCTGGTCAAGCTTATCGAGATATTTGAAAGATCGTTTTGATAATTCAATTTTGTAATTCATGTTTAATATCCTCGAATTTGATAGTTTTCCCTTCCAGAAATTCTTGATTAGCTTCATCAACAGCTTCAATATCATCTTGAGTTAACGGCTCATCATCGTATGGAATATGATAATCTGCCGGATGAATAAGTCTTTTAACCAGATCGGCAACAAGAGGAATATCGTTGTCAGATAGTTTGTTAATTAATTCTGAAAGTTCTTTTTTATTAATAGCCACTAGAAAATCATCTCCTTATTAAGGATATGGTCAAGAACGGTGATTTTAATACATTATAACATATGAAGTGCGATGGAGGCTGAGCTTCGAAGCGAGTAACTTCATCTAACACCATATTCACGCATCGGGCCATCCGGCCCTCGGTCCGGCAGAGGGATTTCGAGGAAGCGGAGGCAGCCGGACAACCCTGCACTGGCTAAGTCTGACGACCCGGGCTGGCGCCCTTAAGCCAGTGAGGGTTCGTGAATACAAAGACGTTATGCGAAATTTCCGAAATTACTTGAACATCTAAAGGAGAAAGTCAATGATGAGTGACAA
>NZ_QGTQ01000063.1 GCF_003182255.1 Paenibacillus cellulosilyticus
TCGCCTCCCTCCTTAAGATTCAGTTTTCTTGCTCAAGCTCGCTAATTCGCAGGATTTCATCCATGAAAGAATACGAATGAGGAGATGAAGGTGGTGGGGCCAGCCCATTACGACAATGTGGGCATGTTGAAATAGAGGGAGGATCAGTAATTCCCACAATATCCCTTTTATTCAACATGCTCCATCCGCATCCTTGAGGTTAACCCTCCCATGTCTCAACGGGTCAAATTGCCCTTCCATTCCTTCGTCACACCTATCAAGGGGATGGAGTCCGACATTGCTTTGTCAACGGGTCTGAGCCCTTAAGGCGAACGTAGTCGGTACTTCATGCGTTCCTAAATCCTGCGAATGAGCCAGTAGGCAAGCAATAGCAGTTTAAATCACTTAAGCAATTCGAACTTTCTCCATATCGTAAGCTATATTTCCTTTAGCCATAGCTACCAACATCCGGGCGAGCTTTCCACATAGTTTTAGTAGTGACTTCATGCCTTTCATTTTCTTTATCTGCTTGTTGTATTGATGGAGAGCTTTGAATTCCGGATTGACTGAGACCATTTGAAATACAGCTTGGTAGAGGACTTTCCGTAAACCTGGTCTTCCTCGCTTGGTTAACTTCACTTCGCCTTTATGTTTACCTGAACTGTTCTCAGACAGGTGTAGTCCAGCCAATCTCAGCATTTGGTTTCCGTGGTCAAGTCGACTGAAGTCACCGGCCTCACTGTACAATGTCGCCAATGTGACAGTGTTGATCCCCTTAATGGTCAACAGGGACTTCGACGTCGGGATGCACTGAATCAGACTTTCTAACTTTTCCTCCAACTGCGCAAGTTGCTCGTTGAACAAATCTAACTGCTGCATCAACAACGTAATGCTTAGCTTAGCCTCGTCTTCACATCCTGGCAGAGCGGAGCTTTGTTTAGCTGCTTGGATTAAGGCGGCAGCAGTCGATCTAGCTCCATTCCGCTTAAGGTGTTTTTTCCAGCCTTCGCGGATGTTCTCAACGGTTAATTGGCAAATATCTGATGGGTGCGGAAATTCCACGAGTGTTGCTAACGCAGTTTTGCTTTTAGGATCCTTAAACACATGGTGGAATTCAGGGAAATACATGTCGGTCCAACGATGGATTTTGTTAATTACACCGGCAACTTGCTTAACAAGTGACTCGCGAGAAGTAACAAGCACACGCAGTGCTCGAAATTGTTCTGAAGCAAAGTAGACTTCGGAATAGTACCCATTCTTCACCATGTCGGCGATAACAAGAGCATCTTTGATATCATTCTTTGTAGGTGAGTTGTCACGGTTTTCTTTATTACGTTTCACTTGAAATGGATTGACCAGTACGAGCTCGAGTTGCTTCTCCTTCAGCCAGAAAGCGAGGTTGAGCCAGTAGTGACCTGTGGGCTCTACTCCAACGATAACGTCAGTCTTGTTAAACTCAAACATAAGAGATTTCATCCAATGTAACAATTTTTCATATCCTTCAAAATCATTAGAGAATGCGAGATAAGAACCACGTTCAATCCCGCGATAGTCCGTTGCTCGTGCGACATGTGTGTATTTAGCAATGTCGATGCCAATGATGAGATGATTAGTTGAAATGCGTTCGATGCGTTGATTTTGTTTATCCGATTGTTTAAACTTCATAAATAAGAGCACCTTCCTTTTGTTTTTGTTGTCTGGCTGGACAACTTCATCATAAGGAGGTGCTCGTTTAATTTCAAAGCCGAAATTTAACACCATACAGGAATGCTTTGT
>NZ_QGTQ01000064.1 GCF_003182255.1 Paenibacillus cellulosilyticus
CCCCTTCCGGGGTCCAGGGGACGGGAGTCCCATGGGGTCCTCCCTAGCAGGGAGGATTTAGTTATCATGAACGAAAGAAGCCCTCCGTTTGCAACAATCGTGGGTTACATTGGCAATACTGTCCAAGAAGAAACCAATCTACTGGACTGCCATGCAGAGCCACATTGCAAAGGAGAGCTATACAATGAATTTTGCCAAAAAGTACGTAGGTTTAGACGTATCAAAAGAAAAAATTGCGGTTGCAGTTGCGGATGAGGGTCGAGAAGCCGCTCGCTATGTAGGAATGTTTGCCCATACGGAAAAAGCGATACGGAAGCTCATTCAGACCTTGACCAAAGAAGGAGCAACGCTTGAAGTCTGTTATGAAGCAGGACCTACGGGGTATGAGCTGTATCGCCTGCTAACGAGAATGGGAATTGAATGCGTGGTTATCGCGCCATCTCTTATCCCATCACGTCCAGGAGACCGAGTAAAGACGGATCGTCGGGACGCACTGAAACTGGCTCAATTACTACGTTCAGGTGAACTGCAAAGTGTGTACGTTCCAACCGAGGCAGATGAAGATTTGCGGGATTTAGTTCGGGCACGAGAGGATAGTAAAGAAAATTTGCTGCGGTCTAAAAACCGATTAACCAAATTTCTACTTCGTCATGGCATTTCCAGTCCCCCAGGTGTCCGTCGTTGGTCCACCAAATACTGGGGGTGGCTACACGTCTTGAAGCTCAACAGTTCGATCCAGCAGACGGTGCTTCAAGAATATATCCATGCGATTCAGGAAGAGATGATGCGTTTGGAACGATTGGAAAAAAGGATGGCTCAAGAAGCACAAAGTGGACCACGTGCCTCGCTCATTACGGCCCTGCAGGTATTGCGTGGCGTAGCGCTCATCACCGCTGTAACCTTGGTAGCAGAAGTCGGAAGTTTCCTACGATTTCCGAAAGGAAGTTCGTTCATGGGTTATACGGGCTTAGTGCCAAGTGAATACTCCACGGGACAGACGACTCGGCGCGGTGCGACGACGAAAGCAGGCAACCGACATGTTCGTCGAGCGGCAGTTGAAGCCGCTTGGAGCTATCGGTATCAACCTGCCCTCAAAGGGAATTTGTTGAAACGGCAGAAAGGCCAAAGTGCTGAAGTATGTGCGATGGCTTGGCATGCCCAAGTTCGATTGCATGAGAAGTATCGGACGATGCTCGGTCGAGGTATGAATAAGAACAAGGTAGTCACCGCTATTGCACGAGAACTAAGCGGCTTTATCTGGGCGATTGCATGCCAAATTGAAAAGGAGCAGCAAACGCCTGCTCCATTAGTGAGTTAATCCGTCGAATAAAACCATTGAGCCATGAGTTAAAAGGAAACAGTTTCAAGTTGAGGGCTGAGCCCTGCAAGGCGAAAGGGAAAAACGAAACCGAAGAATCCACGACCCACCTATGCGATACGTAGATGAGAGCATTTCTACAAACTCGCGAATTTAGTTCGTGGCAGCTTCGGCAGGACGTAGGGATTAAATGCGGTAACCAATCCGCGAATATCAGACTGCTCAACGTCAACGAGCCGTTTTCGCCTTCAGGGCACAGCCCTTCAACAACAAAGAAAAACGGAGAGTGCCAAGGAAGTTACAATGGCGCCTTGACACTTTCGTTCATATCAGGTGGGTAGA
>NZ_QGTQ01000065.1 GCF_003182255.1 Paenibacillus cellulosilyticus
TTAGGATAAGCCCTCGACCTATTAGTACTCGTCAGCTGCACGCATTGCTGCGCTTCCACCCCGAGCCTATCAACCTGGTCGTCTTCCAGGGGTCTTACTTTACTGGGAAATCTCATCTTGGAGGGGGCTTCGCGCTTAGATGCTTTCAGCGCTTATCCCGTCCGCACTTGGCTACCCAGCGGTGCTCCTGGCGGAACAACTGGTACACCAGCGGTGCGTCCATCCCGGTCCTCTCGTACTAAGGACAGCTCTCCTCAAATTTCCTACGCCCACGACAGATAGGGACCGAACTGTCTCACGACGTTCTGAACCCAGCTCGCGTACCGCTTTAATGGGCGAACAGCCCAACCCTTGGGACCTACTTCAGCCCCAGGATGCGATGAGCCGACATCGAGGTGCCAAACCTCCCCGTCGATGTGGACTCTTGGGGGAGATAAGCCTGTTATCCCCAGGGTAGCTTTTATCCGTTGAGCGATGGCCCTTCCATTCGGTACCACCGGATCACTAAGCCCGACTTTCGTCCCTGCTCGACTTGTTGGTCTCGCAGTCAAGCTCCCTTATGCCTTTGCACTCTCCGAATGATTTCCAACCATTCTGAGGGAACCTTTGGGCGCCTCCGTTACATTTTAGGAGGCGACCGCCCCAGTCAAACTGCCCACCTGACACGGTCCCTCCACCCGATTCAGGGTGGCAGGTTAGAACTCCGATACGATCAGGGTGGTATCCCAACGGCGCCTCCACCTAAGCTGGCGCTCAGGCTTCTTAGGCTCCCACCTATCCTGTACAGATCGTACCAAAGTCCAATATCAAGCTGCAGTAAAGCTCCATGGGGTCTTTCCGTCTTGTCGCGGGTAACCTGCATCTTCACAGGTATTAAAATTTCACCGGATCTCTCGTTGAGACAGCGCCCAAGTCGTTACGCCATTCGTGCGGGTCAGAATTTACCTGACAAGGAATTTCGCTACCTTAGGACCGTTATAGTTACGGCCGCCGTTTACTGGGGCTTCGGTTCATAGCTTCGCCTTGCGGCTAACCACTCCCCTTAACCTTCCAGCACCGGGCAGGCGTCAGCCCGTATACTTCGCCTTGCGGCTTCGCACAGACCTGTGTTTTTGCTAAACAGTCGCTTGGGCCTTTTCACTGCGGCCCCCTCGGGCTATTCACCCTACCGAGGCACCCCTTCTCCCGAAGTTACGGGGTCATTTTGCCGAGTTCCTTAACGAGAGTTCTTCCGCGCGCCTTAGCATGCTCTGCTCGCCTACCTGTGTCGGTTTGCGGTACGGGCACCTTCACCTGGCTAGAAGCTTTTCTTGGCAGCGGGAACACATAACCTTCGGTACTGTAATTTTCCCTCCCCATCACAGCCCAGCCTTACGATGTGCGGATTTGCCTACACATCAGCCTCACTGCTTGGACGGCCTATTCCATCAGGCCGCGTTACTATCCTTCTGCGTCACTCCATTGCTCATAACGGTTTACGGTGGTACAGGAATATCAACCTGTTGTCCTTCGACTACGCCTTTCGGCCTCGCCTTAGGTCCCGACTTACCCTGGGCGGACGAGCCTTCCCCAGGAACCCTTAGGCTTTCGGCGGACAAGATTCTCACTTGTCTTTTCGTTACTTATACCGGCATTCTCACTTG
>NZ_QGTQ01000066.1 GCF_003182255.1 Paenibacillus cellulosilyticus
CCGCCGAAGATTAAGTACCGCAGCGCCAGCTTACCCGCTGCTTCATTTGCGTCCGCCTGCATCAGTTCATAGAACGAAGATGGCACCTGGTTCAGAACCGTAACCTGCTCTCGGAGCAGCAGCTCCCGCAGCGCGTAGCTGTCTTGGGCTGTCCCCTTAGGAACGATGACCAGCTTGCCGCCGTATAACAACGCCCCGTACATTTCCCATACCGAGAAGTCAAATGATGTGCCGTGGAACAGCGTCCAGACGTCTTCTTCCGTAAATTCGAATGGAAATGCGCTGTTCTTCATCAGCCGCACCACATTCCGGTGTTCGATCATCGTTCCTTTCGGATTGCCGGTCGTCCCGGACGTATAGATCACATACAGCCCCTGTTCCGGACGCAGCTGGATAGCCGGCTGCGATTCGGCAGCATCCTCTTCCGCCAGCAGATCCTCCACGTACAGCACTTCGCCGCTGAACGGCGCAGCCATGGCCATGTGCATCGTCCGGCTTGTGAGCAGCACCTGCACCCCGCTGTCTGCGAGAATATAGCTCGTCCGCTCTGCCGGAGCGTCCGGGTCGATCGGCAAATATACGCCGCCGGCTTGCACCACGCCAAGAATCGCAGTGACCAGATTCAGATCCCGTTCCAGCCGTACGCCAACCATGGCCTCGGTGGATATCCGTTGTCTAAGCTGTGCCGCGATGCGGCCTGCCCGTTGGTCCAGTTCCGCATAGGTCAGCTCTTCGCCTTCACAGACGGCTGCTATCCGCCCAGGGACCCTCCGCACCTGCTCCGCGAACAATTCCGCGACAGTTACCTCCGTGTCGTATTCGGCGTTGTCCTCATTGAACATCTGCAAGATCTGCGCCTGCTCCCGCTCCGTCACGACCTCCATCTCGCTGATCCTCTGCTGTGGAGCGCCGAGCGCTTCCTCTAAAATCCGTTCGAAGTGTACAGCCATCCTGCGGACGCTCTCTTCCTTGAACAGCGCATCGCAATACGCCCAGTTTACCGCGTAGCCTGCGCTCCCCGGTTCGACCGTAACCGTCAGATCGAATTTGGCTGTCTTCGGCAGGACCTCCTCTTCCCGGATGGTCATGCCATCTGTCGTCGCTCCCGCCTCTGCTTCGCTCTGCAGCACAAACACCACGTCAAACAGCGGATTTCTGGACATATCCCGCTGGACCTGAACGCGTTCTACCAGGTCTTCCAGCGGATATTCCTGATGGCTGTAAGCCTGCAGGCAAACTTCCCGGACCTCGGAGAGAAAGCTTGCATAGGTCTTCTCTCCAGCCGGCCGGCCGCGCAATGCCAAGGTGTTAACGAACATCCCAACCATCGCTTCCGTATCCGGATGCGTTCTTCCGGAAATAGGCGTACCTACGATGACATCCTCTTGCCGGGTATATTTATGCAGCAGCACCATAAAGCTCGCCAGAAGGACCATATATTCGGTGGCGCCGGTTTCCCGGCTTAACTGCTGAACCTGCGCCCGAACCGTATCCTTCAGATTCAGCGTGAACGAACCTCCGCTGAACTGTTGGGTTTGCGGCCGCGGATAATCAAGCGGCAGATCCAGCACCGGGATTTCGTCATCGAACTGCTTCAGCCAATAGCTCTCCTGCTCGCGCAGGTC
>NZ_QGTQ01000067.1 GCF_003182255.1 Paenibacillus cellulosilyticus
CCGCCGAAGATTAAGTACCGCAGCGCCAGCTTACCCGCTGCTTCATTTGCGTCCGCCTGCATCAGTTCATAGAACGAAGATGGCACCTGGTTCAGCACCGTAACCTGCTCTCGGAGCAGCAGCTCCCGCAGCGCGTAGCTGTCTTGGGCTGTCCCCTTAGGAACGATGACCAGCTTGCCGCCGTATAACAGCGCCCCGTACATTTCCCATACCGAGAAGTCAAATGATGTGCCGTGGAACAGCGTCCAGACGTCTTCTTCCGTAATTTCGAATGGAAATGCGCTGTTCTTCATCAGCCGCACCACATTCCGGTGTTCGATCATCGTTCCTTTCGGATTCCCGGTCGTCCCGGACGTATAGATCACATACAGCCCCTGCTCCGGCTGCAGCTGGATAGCCGGCTGCGATTCGGCAGCATCCTCTTCCGCCAGTAGATCCTCCACGTACAGCACTTCGCCGCTGAACGGCGCAGCCATTAGCATCGTCCGGCTTGTGAGCAGCACCTGTACCCCGCTGTCTGCGAGAATATAGCTCGTCCGCTCTGCCGGAGCGTCCGGGTCGATCGGCAAATATACGCCGCCGGCTTGCACCACGCCAAGAATCGCAGTGACCAGATTCAGATCCCGTTCCAGCCGTACGCCAACCATGGCCTCGGTGGTTATCCGTTGTCTAAGCTGTGCCGCGATGCGGCCTGCCCGTTGGTCCAGTTCCGCATAGGTCAGCTCTTCGCCTTCACAGACGGCTGCTATCCGTTCAGGGACTCTCCGCACCTGCTCCGCGAACAATTCCGCGACGGTTATCTCCGTGTCGTATTCGGCGTTGTCCTCATTGAACATCTGCAAGATCTGCGCCTGCTCCTGCTCCGTCACGACCTCCATCTCGCTGATCCTCTGCTGTGGAGCGCCGAGCGCTTCCTCTAAAATCCGTTCGAAGTGTACAGCCATCCTGCGGACGCTCTCTTCCTTGAACAGCTCATCGCAATACGTCCAGTTAACCGCGTAGCCTGCGCTCTTCTGTTCGACCGTGACCGCCAGATCGAATTTGGCTACCGCCAAAAGCATCTCCTCTTCCTGGATGGTCAAGCCATCCGCCGACGCGCTTACCTCTTCTTCGTTCTGCAGCACAAACACCACGTCAAACAGTGGATTTCTGGACATATCCCGCTTGACCTGAACGCGTTCTACCAGATCTTCCAGCGGATATTCCTGATGGCTGTAAGCCTGCAGGCAGACTTCACGGACCTCAGATAGAAAGCTTGTATAGGTCTTCTCCCCGGTCGGCCGTCCGCGCAATGCCAAGGTGTTGACGAACATCCCAACCATCGCTTCCGTATCCGGATGCGTCCTTCCGGAAATAGGCGTACCTACGATGACATCTTCTTGCCGGGTATATTTATGCAGCAGCACCATAAAGCTCGCCAGAAGGACCATATATTCGGTGGCGCCGGTTTCTTGGCTTAACCGCTGAACCTGCGCCCGGACCGTATCCTTCAGATTCAGCGTGAACGAACCTCCGCTGAACTGCTGGGTTTGCGGCCGCGGATAATCAAGCGGCAGATCCAGCACCGGGATTTCGTCATCGAACTGCTTCAGCCAATAGCTCTCCTGCTCGCGCAGGTC
>NZ_QGTQ01000068.1 GCF_003182255.1 Paenibacillus cellulosilyticus
TAGAAGCAGCCGGACAACCCTGCACTGGCTAAGTCCGACGGACCCGGGGCATGCGTCCCTTAAGCCAGTGAGGGTTCGTGAATACAAAGACGTTATACGAAAGTACTGAAATCAAAGGGGAACAAATCAAAAATGGATCTAAATGAAAGGTCAATTGCTGTAGGGATTCTTCACGACGGAAAAATCTCTTCAATTGAAAGAGGCCAAAATAAATTAATACTTAAAGTTCACATTCAATATCTAGCAGAGATGATCGGAAGGGATTTTGAATATTTTACATATGAGTTTATGAATTGTGATGATACCTATTTTGTATATTGGAATTCAGAATCTAGAGTTGAAATGACTAATGAAATGTCAAATTTGTGCTTAGAGATAAACGAGTCAGAATTAGATGGAGAATATATTAAAGTAACCTGTTTATGTTATAAGCCTGGAATTGAAGGAGGATTTCTTTATATTAAAGCAAGCCAATTAATTATTTATGACCATGAGGGGAACGAACTATCATTTGAAGATATGAGAATTGCAGCAAAAGAATATTGGAAATAGATTTGAGAGCTTTTCAGGAAGACAGTACCTTCGTATAACACCATATTCACGCATCGGGCCATCCGGCCCTCGGTCCGGCAGAGGGATTTCGGGGAAGCGGGAGCAGCCGGACAACCCTGCACTGGCTAAGTCTGACGACTCGGGCTGGCGCCCTTAAGCCAGTGAGGGTTCGTGAATACAAAGACGTTATAGGAAATCAGCGTGAATGGAGTATGATTTAAATCAATTTATCCTAAAGCTCCTTGGAATATTAATGTGTTAGTAATGACTCGAGGATGGGAAGAAACTTAAATAAAGGAAAGATGTTTTTATGACCGATTCAAGATTTAAAGATAGTGGTGAAAGGATTTATGATTTTCTATTCAAACATAACATTCTAATTGAGTGTCCTCATTGTAAGAGATGTGCTAAAGGAATAAGAAAAATTGACTCAAGCTTTGGATATATAATGCAATGTAGATATTGTGGTATTTTAAGTAACCCAATTGTTGGTTCGTGGGGAAATGGTACATTTATGGGTTTGAATCTTTGGTTGAGGACTAATTGTTGTGGAAACCTGCTTTGGGCTTATAACAAAGAACATTTGGATTTCTTAAATAGTTATATTAATTCTTCATTGCGAGAAAGAATTCCTAATATAAATCAGAGTTTAGCAAGCAGACTTCCTAATTGGATCAAGAGTAGAAAGAATCGCGAAGAACTCTCAAAAGGAATTGCAAAATTGTATACCAGACTTAATGAATGCAATTGAAGTAAAGAATCTAGTTAGAAGTTGGGAATAGAATCAAGATATTTAAAGTGTATCGAAGATGACGCTGACTTCCTATAACACCGTATTCACGCATCGGGCCATCCGGCCCTCGGTCCGGCAGAGGGATTTCGGGGGAGTGGTGGCAGCCGGACAACCCTGCACTGGCTAAGTCCGTCGGACCCGCGCTTGCGCGCTTAAGCCAGTGAGGGTTCGTGAATACAAAGACGTTAGACGCAATACATGCAATAGGGTTAAGAACCAGAAACTAAGTGAAAGAAATGGATAAAG
>NZ_QGTQ01000069.1 GCF_003182255.1 Paenibacillus cellulosilyticus
TGTTGTTCTGCTGTGATAATGTCACCCCATAACTGTTCTGAGATAATGTCACTATGGGACAGGAGACAATTACATTGAGCAGAGAAGAAATGAAGAAGGTACTTGTAGTGGGAAAAATCCTTGAAGGACATATGACAAACACCGAAGGGGCAATTGCGTTAGGGATTTCCGTTAGACAAATTATACGATTAAAGAATAATTACAAAGCGGAAGGGGCTCAGGGCATCGCCCATAAGAATCGAGGAAGAAAACCAGCACATGCATTAACTGAGGAGACAAAGGAACAGGCAGCGACATTGTACAAAACGAAGTATCACGGCAGTAACAGCTGTCACTTCGCAGAACTACTTCAAGAGCACGAGTCCATAGCATTGAGCAGCTCCACTGTGAGACGCATCCTACTTGCCAAAGGGCTCAAACAAGCCAAACAAAGACGACGGAACAAGGCTCACCAGCCTCGACAGCGTAAAGCACAGGCAGGCATGTTGTGGCAGATTGACGCTACTCCTTACGCTTGGCTAGAGGATCGTGCTCCCTCGTTTGCATTGCATGCCGCCATCGATGATGCAACAGGCACGGTCGTAGGTGCCGTATTTCGGTCCAACGAATGCCGTGAAGGCTATTCGATTGTCATGCAGCAGGGCATTAAGAAGTACGGCATTCCACTAGGGCTGTACAGCGACAGACATACCATCTTCCGATCGCCTAATGAGAAACTGACCGTTGAACAGGAACTCGCTGGCGAAACGAAGCCTCTCTCCAACTTTGGCAAAGCAATGGCTGAACTGAACATTGAACATATTAAAGCGATCACACCGCAGGCCAAAGGTCGTGTCGAACGCCTCTGGTTAACCTTGCAAGACCGTCTTAGCATTGAACTTCGCTTGCTAGGTATCACCACGATGGAGGCTGCTAACGAAGCGTTACCTCGCCTCATTCAGAAGCATAACAAGCAATTTGCTATGGCCCCACGCTCGGAAGAACTGGCTTACATGAAGCTCGACAAACACATTCAGCTTGACCATGTGTTTACGACCCGCGAGTATCGAATGCTGGGAGCCGGTAACACCATCTCTTTTGATGGAATCATCTATACTTTTGTAGATCCCTCAACTCAACGTTTTGACACAAAAACGGTCGTTGAAGTACGGCAGACACTCTCGGGAGAGGTGTTCATTTGGCACCGTGAACAGGCTCTGCAGCTCAAGAAAACAGAACGACCTGAACGAAAACAACCAAAAAAGAAAAAGGCGAGTTCTGCGCCCCAACGCAAACCCGCCAACGATCATCCGTGGAAAACCACGTATGACAACACCAGCACTAACCGTAACACAAAACGCAGCACCTTCCAAGATGCTATGTATTCACAGCACAACAGTTTTTTAGAGGCCTCCTGGTAAAGGTGGCCTCCATTAGAGAGTGACATTTTC
>NZ_QGTQ01000071.1 GCF_003182255.1 Paenibacillus cellulosilyticus
TGTATATAATCAGCGACGCGTTCTCTTACTTCATCGAGGGTTTGGCAATCGATGAAATTAACCTCATCTTTCATATGACCGAAGAAGGATTCCATGGAGGCATTGTCCCAACAATTACCCCTACGTGACATGGATTGCTTTAAGCCTGCTTCAGCAATAAGAAGTCGCGTTTTGGGGTGCGTGTAATGCATCCCCTGATCGGAGTGCAGAATGGCTTCCGGATGCACATTGCCATCCAGTCGTTCCAACAGTTGCATTAACGTTTTCTCGACAAGCGGCAGCTCAAGTGTACCAGCGACGCAATCAGCTAGTATTTGTCTTGTAGCCCCGTCTTTCACACAGGAAAGGTAAGCCCAACCCTTACTATATCGAAGGTAAGTGATGTCAGTGAGGAATACCTTTTCAGGCTCTTTCTGATCGAATTGACGATTAAGCAAATTCGGACAGGTTTGATGCTCGTGCGTAGCCTTTGCCATCTTGCGATATGGATTAGCTTGCCGTACCTCTGCCACTAAACCGGCCTTCCGCATCAGACGTCGAATCTTTTTGTGATTCATCACCACTTGTTCTATCCGCTCTAGACGCATATTTATGGTTAGTGCTCCTGCTTTTCGCTGCTTTGCATCAAAGTGTTGCTTGATAAGATGAATGTCTCGCTCGTCCATCTCAGCACGACGTTGACGGTCTTCAGCGGTAGAAAGCCATCGGTAGTAGCCACTAGGGCTTACTTCTGCAATCTGACACAAATAACGCGTCATACGTTTTAGTCCATATGCTCGAATGGTACGTTCGATAATCTCATAGCGCTCGGAAGGGGTTAGCGTTTCTTTTGTCGCTCGAGCGCTTCGAGCTTTTTTAGCAATTCCATCTCCGCTTCCAATAGCTTAATCTTAGCCTTTGCACGTTTTAATTCTTCCTCTACTGACAATTCACCAACTGGCTTACGTCCTGTGCTGTTCTTGCCTCGTCGTTCCGTAGTAAGCCCTTCTTCACCATACCGATCATACGTGTCACGCCAGCGTTTTAAACAGTGCTTTGGCTTCTTAGAACCGATTGCATCCAGGTCGAAACCAGCTCGGATAAAGATCTCTACCGGCGTCTGTCCCTCCGAGTAAGCTTTCAACGCTGCCAGCTTAAATGCTGATGAGTAGGTTATGGCTAGTTCGGTGACATGTTGAACGTTTGGATTTGTCTCCAATTTCCTCATTTGCTCTTCTGTAAAAATGATCCGTTGCACTTTCCCCAATCCGATCCACTCCTCTTCCCTTGATTAAAACACAAATGACCCGTAAGAGGGTCACTTTTTTAAAAGTGTCCTT
>NZ_QGTQ01000072.1 GCF_003182255.1 Paenibacillus cellulosilyticus
TGTAATACTCTGCTCTTATCTAAACGCGTTAGCAATCGTTCTTGTTCTCTCTTCCAGTTCTCTCATATTCATTCGGGTATTGCACATAACGTCTTTGTATTCACGAACCCTCACTGGCTTAAGGGGCGTCAGCCCCGGGTCCGACGGACTTAGCCAGTGCAGGGTTGTCCGGCTGCCTCCGCTTCCCCGAAATGCCTCTGCCGGACCGAGGGCCGTATGGCCCGATGCGTGAATATGGTGTTATGTGCAGTTCCCGACTTCTTCGAGTTACTCTCATATAAATGAAGCGCAGCATCTAGTAGTTGTTCTTAATTCGCACTTAAATCTTCTATCATTCCTGATCTTCAAACCGTTCTTTATTCTCTTGCTCCGTAATGAGCTGCAGTCATATCGTTTTCTTTCTCTCGCTTCCATAGAATTGCTTTCATAAATTTGCTCTTCATCTCTTAATTTCTTGTTCTTTGCTACGTAATGAAATTACCCACACCTTCTCTTCTCTTCTCTTCTCTTCTCTTCTCTTGAACCCAGATTTAGCAGTTTCCTGTTCTGTTTATCTGTTCTTAATCCTCTAAACGCGTTAGCGAACGAATCTTATTCCCTCTTCCAGCTCTCTCTTAATCCATTCGGGTATTGCACATAACGTCTTGGTATTCACGAATCCTCACTGGCTTAAGGGGCGCATGCCCCGGGTCCGACGGACTTAGCCAGTGCAGGGTTGTCCGGCTGCTTCCACATCCCCGAAATGCCCCTGCCGGACCGAGGGCCGAATGGCCCGATGCGTGAATACGGTGTTATCCGACGGTCCTGCCATCTTCGAATTGCATTCATTCTTCAATCTCTCAATATGCCCTTTGTCCTTCAACTGCTATTTAATCTTTCAATATGTCCTGGTACTTCAACTGCCCTTAAGTCTTTCAGATTGCCTTTTGTCCTTTAACCGCTCTTAAATCTTTCAAAATGCCCCTTTTCCTTCAACTGCACTTAAGTCTTTAAAATGTCCTTTGCCCTTCAACAGCTCTTAAATCTTTCAATCTCACTCAATATTGAGTTCTTCAAACACATTGCAGGTCTGTCGGATAACGTCTTTGTATTCACGAACCCTCACTGGCTTAAGGGCGCCAGCCCGGGTCGTCAGACTTAGCCAGTGCAGGGTTGTCCGCCTGCTCCCGCTCCCCCGAAATTCCTCTGCCGGACCAAGGGCCGAATGGCCCGATGCGTGAATACGGTGTTATCGGACGGTCTCGCCTTCTTCGAACTGCATTCACACCGTTCTTCGATCTTTGACAATGTTCTTTCATCTTTAACCGCTCTTCGATCTT
>NZ_QGTQ01000073.1 GCF_003182255.1 Paenibacillus cellulosilyticus
ACGGAGCATAAAGAATGATGAAAGAATTGAAGGTCTAGAACGATTAAGGAATAAGTGCGATTTGAAGAACGAGAACAAGATGCTGCGCTTTATTGGATATGAATGTGACCCGAGGAAGTCGGGAACTGCACATAACACCGTATTCACGCATCGGGCCATCCGGCCCTCGGTCCGGCAGGGGGATTTCGGGGAAGTGGCGGCAGCCGGACAACCCTGCACTGGCTAAGTCCGTTGGACCCGGCGCGTTCGCGCCTTAAGCCAGTGAGGGTTCGTGAATACAAAGACGTTAGATGAAATATTCGCAAACCAATAGAAAGGATAGTCCATCAATGAATTGGTTACAGGGAGGACCATTTTTTGAACTCAGTTTTATCATTGAAGATGTTGAACCGCTTTATCAAACAATTATTAGATTAGTAAATTCATCAACAATCAAAATAGTTCTACATAATCCTCCAGAATTCATTGAAGAGTTCTACGACGGGTATCCGTTTGATGAAGATAAGCCTGAAGAGAGGATTGTAAATCAGATATGTTTAAATCTGACGGTTCATTTTAATAGAACACGGCAATCATTATTATTTGTTGAAAGAATTAATACTAATCTCCTTTGTTTTTCACTTTGTTTTTATGGATCAGAGTATGATGCTCCAGAATGGAAACAGCCCGGCATGAGGCGAGCAGAACATTATGAGTTTTATAATTTACTTAGAGATTTTTACAATGAGTTTCATTTTATTATTGGGGGAAGTGCTATCGAAGAGGATGCCAAGGCTTTCTTTGATACGAATGAATGTTGGCCAGATAACAGTTACTCTATAGAGAAGTTAACTGCAGAACGAGTAAATAATAATATGAGTACCTTTAATCAAGTAATAGTAAATAACAAACTGGAATCAATATCTCAACTAGAAATTAAGAATAGCTATTTGAAAGAGCTTTATGAAGGAATTGAAATTCTTCTTTAAGTAGCTCTCGGAAGGCGAACACTTCATCTAACACCATATTCACGCATCGGGCCATCCGGCCCTCGGTCCGGCAGAGGGATTTCGGGGAAGCGGGAGCAGCCGGACAACCCTGCACTGGCTAAGTCCGTCGGACCCGGGGCATGCGCCCCTTAAGCCAGTGAGGGTTCGTGAATACAAAGACGTTATGTGCAATACCCGAATGAATATGAGAGAACTGGAAGAGAGAACAAGAACGATTGCTAACGCGTTTAGATAAGAGCAGAGTATTACA
>NZ_QGTQ01000074.1 GCF_003182255.1 Paenibacillus cellulosilyticus
GTCGTTTTTCGTCGTCTTCCTAGAGATACCCGACTTGGTTTCTGCTTCATCCGTTGAAGCCACTCGGCATAAGGCTGCCACATTAATTTCGTCAGCCAGCGACTCAGTTGCAACAAGCTATGGTTAACCTTTGTCTCCAGCTTAACAAGCAAGAGCAAGCAGAAAGCGATAAGTGCGATCCATATCTGGTTATATACCGCGCGGTCGCTTTGCCCGTGAAAGTGCTTGATCCGAAGATGCTGTTTCATCCACTTGAAGAACGTTTCAATCGCCCAGCGACTGCGGTACATGTCACCGATCTCGTCACAAGTCAAATCGAAGCGATTCGTGATTAAGAACAACAGGTTCCCTTGCGAATCTTCGGTCTGAACCATCCGTAGCAGGTTCTTCATCTTCTTCTGCTGGGAACCTACTCGCACTAGCATGTCAGCGTGGATGCTGCTACCCTGAGGGATTTCGAATGCTTCCATTGGTTCCACGAAAGCATTGCTTTTGAGACGTGTCACGAAGTAAATCTTGTTGTTGCAGTAGCGATTGAATGCCGAGTAGTCGATGTAACCGCGGTCGAACACATACGTGACGCCAGGTTCATCGACAAGTTCATCAAGCTGCGTACGATCATTTTTCCTGGCATTTGTAAGGGTTGCCTTCTCCGGTATGACGTCTTCTTCACCGACAAACGCTAGTCGCATGTGGAGCTTGATGCCTGCTTTGGTCTTACGGAACGTTGCCCATTTGTATTTCTGCAGACATAATGCAACGGTTGTCGAGTCGATGAGCTTGATCTTGCTGCGATGAGCCGGCGCGCGATACGTTGTGAAAATCCTTTTAACAAGACGCTCGAACACCTGTTGGAGCAATTCGGAATCCACCTGCTTGTGCTTCCGACTAAGTTGAGCTGCTGAGATCGATGTGAGCCCCAGTTCACGCTGAAACGCTTTACAAAGCACATCATCGGCGATATGCCGAAGTCCTTCTCTGCCTTGCAATTGAGCATGCAGGAACAACTTCAGATACGCAGCAGTCGTCAGCTTCTTCACGTATTTATCTTGCTGGGTTTCAGTAATCCAATCTGTGAACGTTCTCGTACATATTGGCGCTATCCATTTACCAAACGATGAAAATAGCGTATTCTTGTCCATGCGACTAATCCTTTCATTGGATTATGGACAGGGCTACCTACCATATCTATTGTAAAGGATTTTTTTATGCGCTGATTTAGA
>NZ_QGTQ01000075.1 GCF_003182255.1 Paenibacillus cellulosilyticus
TTTTTCATGGCGAAAAAGGGACAAACGTTTACTCGATATGATGAGGCAACAAAGCTGGAGGCGGTTAGACTTCGCTTAGAGGAACAATGGAGTTATTCCATGATCATGAATAAACTGGGGATCAAAAGCGAGAGCCAGATTTTGAACTGGGTAAGGAAGTACGAGAGCGGAGAATCCTTTGAGGATTACCGCGGACGGTGGAACAAGAAGCAATTCAGCTCGGTTGAGGAAGAGAATGCCTATCTGAAAGCACAGGTGGAGTATCTAAAAAAGCTCAATCCAAATCTACATGGGGAGGGAAGTTGGATAAGCAAGCCCGGTTCGAGTCCATTCGAGAAATGACAGCAATATTTCCCACGGTCCTACTTTGTAACATTGCTGAAGTATCGCGTTCGGGCTATTACAAATGGCTAGCTGCGTACGAGACACGCAGAGCACGTTTAGATCATGATGTTGTGTTGAAGGAGCATATTCTTGCCATTCACCGTATTCGGCCCCACTACGGTTATTTCCGCATGCGCACAGCCCTACGTAAAGAAGGTTTAAATGTGAATCACAAGAAGGTGCGCCGACTGATGCGAGAGTTAGGAATTCAGTCCGTCATCCGTAAGAAGCGTCCGTTTGCTGGACGAAAAGCATCTGTTGTATTCCCGAATGTATTGAATCGAGAATTCACTGCTACGGCTGCTAAACTCAAACTGGTAACCGACATCACCTATGTTCGCGTCGGACATGGATTCCTTTATCTTTCCGTAATTTTGGACCTCTTCAACAACGAAATTAAGGCTTGGAAACTTGGTGACCGAAACGATCTTGAGCTTGTTTTAGACACTGTGAAGCAAGTGAATGCTCCTCATGCAATTCTTCACTCTGATCAGGGATTCCAATACACGACTAAGACCTATGCCAAGCTGCTTGCAGACCAGAAGCTTAAAGGTAGTCATTCTAGACGTGGGAATTGCTTTGACAACGCCTGCGTTGAATCGTTCTTCTCGCATCTTAAGACAGAGAAACTCTATTTAACGAAGCCGAATAATGCATCTGAAGCCGAGCGCTACATTAAAGAATACATCGAGTATTACAACCACGAACGGTTCCAGAAAAAACTAGGCGACCGCTCTCCTGTTGAATTCAGGGAAGCAATCGCCGCATAATTTACCTCTTTTTTAATTGTCTACTTGACGGGGATATGACCAA
>NZ_QGTQ01000076.1 GCF_003182255.1 Paenibacillus cellulosilyticus
TGCATAAAAGCCATGATGAGTACCCGTGAATACTGGTCCGGACAGTCTACCAGTCTGGGTAATCGTATCGTGCGCTGGATCGACCTGTACTTCCCTGAGTTCCGGAGCGTGTTTCAGGAATGGAACGGTATTCGGTCACTGGCGACGCTGAAAGCTTTTGCGCTGCCTGACGATCTTCGGCACTTAAATGCCGAGGAAGTGATGGAAGGATGGCGGAACCAAGGAATGCGTCGTGTAGCCGGAGTCAGTGGTAAAGCAAAAGCAGTAGAACTACTGAACGCTGCAGCACACAGCATCGGAAAGTCGCATACAAACGACGCAGCACGCCAGGAAATCCTGCGCCTCATCCTTTTTTACGAGCAAACACAACGCACGCTTGATGAGATGCAGCAAGAGCTTGAGTCTCTCTTGGAGCAAGTGCCTCTAACGGAACAGTTACGCAGCATAGATGGATTGGGCACAATCACCATCGCATGTCTACTGGGCTGTGCGGGTGATTTGCGTCACTATGCGCATGGCAGACAGCTGCTGCGTCGTGCTGGTCTCAACTTGGCGGAACGAACGTCTGGAAAACACAAGGGTCAGGTCAAACTCTCCAAGCGTGGTGACAGTATGCTGCGTAAGTACTTGTACATGGGAATATTGAATTTAGTGAAACAGAACGCAGATTTCAAGAAATGGCATGCGCAGAACCAAATGAGGGGAATGACGAAGATGGCCTCCATCTTCAAACTTATGGGCAAGTTAGCACGTATCCTAATTGGCATGGTTCAGCGAGGAGAAACATACCGGAGCCAGCTCCATGATGTAATAGCAGCATAATAATGAACAACAGTATCCGTCCACCATCTTACGAATGCTGACCCGTTCGCGGGACTACAACGACAAGTATGCACAGAGAACCGAGTACCGCAACCGTTAGGGCAATTGACCCATCCGCTAAACGCTATCGGTCTCCACGCCTTGGTCAGGTACAACGAAGGAATGTAAGGGCATTGACCCGTCGAGACATGGGAGGGTGAACCTCCAAGGGACAAGTGGAGCGTGCAGTAGAACTTAAAGAGAAGTGCGCATCAACGCAACTTCTGTTCCTGCATACCCCGACTGTGTCATCAACAACTGTCAGCCCTAATTCCATCG
>NZ_QGTQ01000077.1 GCF_003182255.1 Paenibacillus cellulosilyticus
GATATGAAATTCATTCTTTTGTGATCTCTAAGGTTATACATACCGCATTAATTTCTGCTAACGTCTTTGTATTCACGAACCCTCACTGGCTTAAGCGCGAATGCGCGGGTCGTCAGACTTAGCCAGTGCAGGGTTGTCCGGCTGCTTCCACTTCCCCGAAATGCCCCTGCCGGACCGAGGGCCGGATGGCCCGATGCGTGAATATGGTGTTATATGAAGGTACGGACTTCCTGAGGTTACATTCTAGTTACTGAAATTATTTCTATTTCATTGCAATAGAACTTAACGTTTTC
This sequence comes from Paenibacillus cellulosilyticus, assembly GCF_003182255.1. Taxonomy (GTDB): domain Bacteria; phylum Bacillota; class Bacilli; order Paenibacillales; family Paenibacillaceae; genus Paenibacillus_T; species Paenibacillus_T cellulosilyticus. Next base: position 294 of record NZ_QGTQ01000077.1, read on the forward strand.
AGTCTCATAGTCATTTACTTTATAGTTCAAATCGCTCCATCCATCATCACTGATATCAGTAATTTCAAAAGAACTTAACTGTATTCCATAATCAGTTGTACATGAGAGGTTTAAATTCTGAATGCTCTTAAACTGCAGTTTAATTATGTATGTACTATCAACTTCTTTATATTCTAATTGCGTTTCTAATACAGATACTTCTTCAAAGTATTTATTTAGAACTTTTAAAAAATGAAACTCGGTTATAAACACACACTTATTCCATTTAAATTCTTTTATCTCCAATTCTATTAAATCGATGTTTTGGATTGTTCTCTTCAATCAATCACTTCTTTCGTCAGTGGTTTTATATAATCATCCGTACTTTCATATAACGTCTTTGTATTCACGAACCCTCTCTGGCCCGGGTCCGACGGACTTAGCCAGTGCAGGGTTGTCCTGCTGCCCCCGCTTCCCCGAAATGCCTCTTCCGGACCGAGGGCCGGATGGCCCGATGCGTGAATACGGTGTTATCGGACGGTCTCGCCTTCTTCGAGCTACATTCATACCGTTCTTCAATCGTCTTCGCTCTTCAATAATGTCCTTGATCTTTAACTGCTCTTCGATCTTCAACAGTCCTTTGATCTTTAATCGCTCTTCGATCTTCAACATGCCCCTTGGATCTTTAATCGCTCTTCGATCTTCAACATGCCCCTTGGATCTTTAATCGCTCTTCGATCTTCAACATGTTCTTTGATCTTTAATCGCTCTTCGATCTCCAACATGTTCTTTGATCTTTAATCACTCTTCGATCTTTCCC
>NZ_QGTQ01000078.1 GCF_003182255.1 Paenibacillus cellulosilyticus
TGGAGTTGTCAAAAAAAGTGCAGTTTGAAAACACACTCATACAGAAACCCCGTTACTAAGCTGCCTGTGACAGCATTCTTTCGCGATAAATAGCAGGGGGCCAGCCCCCTGGATTAGAGGTGTAGATCCGCTGTCTGTTGTAGTAAACCATGATGTATCTGAAGATGATCGATTTAATATAGGCCATCGGATAGCGCTCCGTGTTGATCTTGTACAGTTTCTCTTTCTTTAGCGTAGCAAAGAAGCTTTCCATTCGTGCGTTGTCATAGCAACGCCCTGTGCCACTCATGCTCTGAATGGCATCTCGTTTAGCCAGACGCTCCCGGAATGCATGGCTCGTGAATTGGCTGCCTCGATCGCTGTGATAAATCATTCCGCGTGCATTTCTTGCCTTGCAGGCGTTCTCAAAGGCTTGGATACAGAGTTCCTTGCGCATGTTGTCGTCCATGGCTAGGCCCACGATCTCTCCATTGAAACAATCCAATACTGCGGACAGATATAACTTGCCGTCTGAACAAGGGACTTCGGTGATGTCAGATAGCCACTTTTGGTTTGGTGCTGAGGCCTTGAAGTCTCTCTGGATCAGGTTCTCACTCTTTTGAGCTGCGGCATCCTCGCGTGTAATGCCGTTCGGATAACGCTTGGCTTTCTTCAGCAAGCCGTGCTTCTTCATAATCCGATGGACGGTGCTGTAACTGGTCTTAATATCTATTTGTAACAGCGCCAGCAGAATACGCTGAACACCGTAATTACTGTTGTCTTCATGTTTTCCAATGATGTCTTTAATGTTGACCAGAAGGCGTTGCTGCCGCTCTTGTTTAGGTGTCGGTTTCAAGCTACGGTAATAGCCCGATTCGCTGACAGCAAGTACTTCGCACATCTCCTTGACGGTCCATCTATCCCGTCGTTCACGGATGTAAGCATACAGATGGCATGCCTTTACCGCTTCCGGTCTACTGCGAAAAAACCGAGTGCGTCCTTGAGAATCTCATTCGCTCTACGCAACTCGCCTATTTCTCTTTCTAGTTCGATTTCACGCGCTGTCTTATCAGCAGATG